>NZ_JBTLMN010000027.1:0-537 GCF_054462275.1 Micromonospora sp. SD19 | reverse complement strand
GGCGGAGTCGGCGATCTTCACCACGTTCCCGCCATCGCGGTAGCCGACGACGCTGATGTAGTGCCCGCCCTCGAAGGAGTGGATACCACCGTCGGTGTCGGTGGTGGTGCCGGCGATGTTCGCGACCACGGCCCGGCCGTCGTCGACGGTCTTCACAACGTCGGCGCGCAGCTTGTCGGTCTGCTTGTCATCCGCGGCGGGCGTGCTGATCTCCACCGACCGGTAGGCGTCGTTCTTACCGGTCTCCTTGTTCAGGACGGGGGTGATGTCGTTGATGGAGTTGGTGCCGGCTTCGGTGGTGCCCATCTCCTTGGCCATGGCGTCGACGCTGATGTCCTTGCCCTGCACGGACAGGGCGTTACGGGCGGCGGCGGGGCCGCAGTAGTAGAAGTTCGGCTGGGCTTCGTAGCGCACGCCGAGCTGACGCTCACCGGCGGGCTTGCGGTCGGTCTGGGTCTGCGACGCCGGCTTGCTGGTGTTCGGGGCGGCGAAAGCGGTGGTGACGGGGCCGGCGATGGCACCGCCGGTGAAGGCGAG
>NZ_JBTLMN010000026.1:0-599 GCF_054462275.1 Micromonospora sp. SD19 | reverse complement strand
AGCAGTTGCAGGTTGCAGGCGTTGACAGTCATCGTCTGGTCAGCGCTGGTCCGCAGCAACTCACCGTGGCTGATGTCGTTGGTCCAGGTCGCGCCACTGTTCGCCTTACCCGCGAACGGGTTGCTCTCACTGGTGGCCTGCGGCGTCCACGAACCACCCAGGCTGCTGGCGGTGAACGACCGGAAGTAGCGACCCTGCGACCCGATCGCCTCCACGATCATCAAGTACTTGTTCAGGCCCTGCAGCTTGTACACCTGCACCGCCTCGAACAGGTTGTTCGTCGTGTCACTCATGATCGTCGTGTAGTTCGACCCGAAACTGCCCGGGAAGTTCCCGATCGGCATACTCGCCCGGTAGATCTTCCCGTTGTCACCGGCGAAGAACAGGTACATGTTCTGGCTGTCACCGATCACCGCCTGATCAATCGGACCCGTACCCGAACCAGTGATGCTCCCACTGAACAACGTCTGCGGCGACGACCACCCATTCGGGTTCGTCGGATCCGACGACGTCCGGTACGAGAACGCCGGCCCACCCCACTGATACGCCAACACCCAGATGTTGCGCGGCGCGAAGTAGAACAACGACGGCGCCACCGT
>NZ_JBTLMN010000025.1:0-1189 GCF_054462275.1 Micromonospora sp. SD19 | reverse complement strand
CTTGGGCTCAAGTGGTTGTTGCAACGGGGTGGATTCTCGTCAGGATGAGGGGTCATGCCGGGGCAGAGGTTGTCGTCCGCGGAGCGGGCGCAGATTGAGGTGTTGTTCGGTCAGGGGTTGACGTTCCCGCAGATCGCGCAGGTGATTGGGCGGCATCGCTCGACGGTGTGGCGGGAGTTGTCGCGTAATCACTGCGGCACTGGGGGTCGGGTGCCGGCGGGTCAGCGGCATCCGCGTGGTGCGGATCCTGGTTATGTGGCGGGGGTGGGCTATCCGAAGGGGTGGGGTGGGGCGTATCGGTGGAAGTACTCTCACCGCAACGCTCAGGGCAAGGCGGACGCGCGGGCGCGGCGTCCTCGTGAGGGCAAGTTGCGTCCGGGTTGGGGGCGGGCGTGGCCGCCGTTGTGGCAGACGGTTAAGGATCGTCTGAGTCAGCGGCACTCGCCGTGGCAGATTGCCCGGTCGCTGCGGCGGGAGTTTCCTGAGCGACCGGAGATGTGGGTGTCACACGAGACGATCTACCAGGCGATCTACTTCCAGGCCCGGGGTGGGATGCGTCAGGAGTTAGCCCGGCAGGTCGCGTTGCGCTCTGGTCGGGCGTTACGGCGGCCGCAGTCGCGTCAGGCCAGCGCGGGGCGGGGAAGCCGCCCGTGGGTGCGTGACTTTCACATCTCGACTCGCCCGGCCGAGGTCGAAGACCGGGCCGTGCCCGGGCACTGGGAAGGTGACCTGGTCATCGGCGCCCGAGGCTCCAGCGCGATCATCACCCTCGTCGAACGCGCCACCCGATACGTGATGCTCGGCGCTCTCCCCGAATCGCGGGTCAGCGAACAGGTCATCGACACCCTGACCGGCCTCATGCGCCGCCTGCCGGCCGAGCTGCGCAAGACCCTGACCTGGGACCAGGGCATCGAAATGATCCAGCACCCCGTCTTCACCCTGGCCACCGACTGCAAGGTCTACTTCTGCGACCCCCACAGCCCTTGGCAACGCGGCAGCAACGAAAACACCAACGGCCTCCTGCGCCAGTACTTCCCCCGCTCCAGCACCGACTTCCGCACCTGGACCCAGGACGACCTCGACGCCGTCGCCCGTGAACTCAACGGACGACCACGCCAAACCCTCGACTGGCAGAATCCAGCCGAGGTACTCCACAAACACCTAGTCGCAACAGCCGCTTGAAACCGCC
>NZ_JBTLMN010000024.1:0-1739 GCF_054462275.1 Micromonospora sp. SD19 | reverse complement strand
GCCGGCAGCTTGTAACTGCCGAAGTACGCCCCGAACCCGCCACTGGCGTTGGCCAGCGAGGTGAACAACTCGATCGAGTCGTCGTTGTAGTGGTACAGCATGGCGGCGTCGTCGCGACCGTCACCGTTGAAGTCCCCGGACAGTTGCACCACGTCCGGGTCCGCGACCGGAGTCGGTGCCGGGCTGCCGCCGGCGAGCGCCTGGAGCTGGCTGAGGCTTCCGTTGAACACGTCCTGGTCGCCCGGCAGGGAGCCGCTGTCCGAGTACTGCCACAGGGTGAACTGGTTCCAGCCCGCGGGCAACGGCTTGTACGTGGAGCTGTAGTTGGCGATGAAGAGCGGGTTGGCGCCGAACGTCGCGTTGTTGCCGGTGCACGGATTCCACCAGTTGGTGTTCGTGTAGATCATCGTTCGCTGGCCGGTGCGCGCGTAGACCCGGTCGACGAACTGCTTGACCCACGTCGACATCTGGCTCGTGCTCAGCCCGTAACACGGGGAGGGCGCACCCGACCCCTCCCAGGGCCATTCGATGTCCAACATCGGGATGAGCGTCTTGCCGTCCTGGGTGTACTGGGCGTGGTCGAGGAAGTAGTTCGCCTGGCTGGTGCCGTCGGACTTGTCGGGGCGGGCGTAGTGGTAGGCGCCGGCCAGGATGCCGTTCTGCTTCGCGCCTCGGAAGTTGGCGGTGAAGGAGCTGTCGATGAAGGAGAGCCCCTCGGTGGCCTTGGCGTAGGAGAACTTCGCGCCCGCGGCGGCCACCGTCGACCAGTTGATGGTGCCCTGATGGTGTGAGACGTCGATGCCCGTCACCGGATAGCCCGGGGGCACCGCCGCGGTAGCTGTCATTCGGGAGAGGTCGGAGATGGCCGGGTGTCCGTTCGGGGCGTCGGCGCCCGGGTCCTTGGCGACGGCCGGTGTGGCGACCGCGAGCAGGGCGACCGCTGCCAACGCGGCGATGGCGCCCGACCTCGTTGTACTGATCATTGCTGGTTACTCCTCGGCGTACGGGCGCGGGTGGGCGCCGGCTGATGCTGGTCTGGTCCGACGTGGCGACGCGTGCGGGAGGGCTCGACGGTCGAGCCCTCCCGCGGCGAGGGGAGAATCAGAGAAGGCGGATGGCGTCCCAGTACCAGGAGGCGCTGGCCGGCACGGTCAGGCTGCCGGTGAAGGCACCGAACCCACCGCTGGTGTTCGCCAACGCGGTGTGCATCGTGATCGATCCGTCGGCCTGGTAGTACATGGCGGCCACGTCCGACCGACCGTCGCCGTTGTGGTCTCCGGTGATCGTCTTGAACGAACCCCACTTCCAGGAGTTCGCGGGGAGCTTGTAGCTGCCGGTGAACGTGCCGAACCCGCCACTGGCGTTGCCGAGCGAGGTGAACAACTCGATCGACTCGTCCTTGTAGCGGTAGAGCATTCCGGCGTCGTCGCGGCCGTCACCGTTGAAGTCACCGGTGGTCAACCGCACGGAGTCCCACTTCCAGTAGGCGCTGGCCGGCACGGTCAGGCTGCCGGTGAACGCCCCGAACCCACCGCTGGTGTTCGCCAGCGCGGTGTGCATGGTGATCGACCCGTCGGCCTGGTAGTACATCGCCGCCAGATCCGCACGACCGTCACCGTTGTAGTCACCAGCGATGGTCCGGAACGAGTCCCAGGTCCAGGCGTTCGCCGGGATCTTGTAGCTGCCGGTGAACGTGCCGAACCCACCACTGGTGGTGCCCAGCGAGGTGAACAACTCGA
>NZ_JBTLMN010000023.1:0-2158 GCF_054462275.1 Micromonospora sp. SD19 | reverse complement strand
TGTCGGCTCCGCCTGAAAACTGACCCCGTGGTTCCGGCTGAATTTTGACCCCTTCCGGAAGCATCGGGAGGTGCTGAGCGTGGAGGACTGGGCGGAGATCCGTCGGTTGCACCGGGCGGAGCGGATGGCGATCAAGGCCATCTGCCGTCGGCTGGGGGTGTCGCGGAACACGGTGCGCAAGGCCTTGGCCAGTCATGAGCCGCCTCGTTATCAGCGGGCGGCGAAGGGTTCGGCCGTGGACGCGGTCGAGCCGCAGATCAGGGCGTTGTTGGCGGAGTTCCCGGACATGCCGACGACGGTGATCATGGAGCGGGTCGGGTGGACCCGTGGCAAGACGGTGTTCGCCGATCGGGTGCAGCAGCTGCGGCCGTTGTTCCGCCGCCCTGACCCGGTTCAGCGGACGGAGTATCTGCCGGGAGAGCTGGCGCAGTGCGACCTGTGGTTCCCGCCGGCGGACGTGCCGTTGGGCTTCGGGCAGGTCGGCCGGCCGCCGGTGCTGGTGATGGTGTCGGGGTATTCGCGGTGGCTGTCAGCGGTGATGATTCCGACCAGGCAGTCGCCGGACCTGCTGGTCGGGCACTGGATGCTGATCTCCGGCTGGGGTCGGGTGCCCAAGGCGTTGGTGTGGGACAACGAGTCTGCGGTCGGGCAGTGGCGGGCCGGGCGGCCGCAGTTGACCGAGGCGATGAACGCCTTCCGCGGCACCCTCGGCATCAAGGTGATCCAGTGCCGGCCGGCGGACCCTGAGGCGAAGGGCCTGGTGGAGCGGGCCAACGGCTATCTGGAGACGTCGTTCCTGCCCGGTCGCCGCTTCGCCTCACCTCAGGACTTCAACGCGCAGCTCACCGACTGGCTGGTGCGGGCGAACAACCGCCAGCACCGGATGCTGGGCTGCCGCCCGCTGGACCGGTGGGACGCCGACCGGGCCGCGATGCTGCCATTGCCACCGGTTGCGCCGGTGGTCGGCTGGCGGCAGACCACCCGCCTGCCCCGCGATCATTACGTGCGCTTGGACGGCAACGACTACTCGGTGCACCCAGCGGTGGTCGGCCGGCGGGTCGAGGTCACCGCCGACTGCGACCACGTGACGGTGCTCTGCGACGGCCGACCCGCGGCCCGGCACGACCGCTGCTGGGCAAGCCATCAGAGCATCACCGATCCCGCCCACCGGCAAGCCGCCGCAGACCTGCGCGTCGCTGCCCAACACACCCCGACGACCGCCGTCGACGCCCAGGTCGAACGCCGGCCGTTGAGCGACTACGACCGCCTGTTCGGCCTGGACGTCGAGGTGGCTGCGTGATGGCCGCCAAGACCAGCCGCAACGTCGCCTCGGAGATCGCGTTCCTCACCCGCGCCCTCAAGGCGCCGTCTCTGGCTGCCTCAGTCGAGAGGTTGGCGGAACGGGCCAGGACCGAGTCCTGGACGCATGAGGAGTTCCTCGCCGCCTGCCTGCAACGCGAGGTCGCCGCCCGCGAAGCCCACGGCGGGGAAGGACGCATCCGGACAGCGAGATTTCCGGCCCGCAAGAGCCTGGAGGAGTTCGACTTCGAGCACCAACGCTCTCTGAAGCGGGAGACGATCGCTCACCTGGGAACCCTCGACTTCGTGGCGTCGAAGGAGAACGTCGTCTTCTTGGGCCCGCCCGGCACCGGCAAGACGCACCTGTCCATCGGCCTCGGGATCCGGGCCTGCCAGGCCGGGCATCGGGTCGCGTTCGCCACCGCAGCCCAGTGGGTGTCCCGCCTCGCTGATGCCCACCACGCCGGTCGGCTGCAGGACGAGCTGGTCAAACTCGGCCGGATCCCGCTGCTGATCGTCGACGAGGTCGGCTACATCCCCTTCGAAGCAGAAGCCGCGAACCTGTTCTTCCAACTGGTCTCCAACCGCTACGAACGAGCCTCACTGATCGTCACCAGCAACAAGCCCTTCGGAAGGTGGGGCGAAGTGTTCGGCGACGATGTCGTCGCCGCAGCCATGATCGACCGCCTCGTCCACCACGCCGAAGTGATCTCGATGAAGGGCGACAGCTACCGGCTCAAAGACCGCGACCTCGGCCGCGTTCCCGCAGCCACCAAGACCAACGACTGAACATCAACAACCAGCGAGGGGGTCAACATTCGGCCGGAACAGAGGGGTCAAAGTTCGGCCGGCGTTGACA
>NZ_JBTLMN010000022.1:0-5101 GCF_054462275.1 Micromonospora sp. SD19 | reverse complement strand
GGTGTGTGGTTGTTCTTTGAGAACTCAACAGGGTGCTTGTAAAGCCAGTGCCAATTATGATTTATACCCCGGACTGGTCAGGCCTTTTGGTTTGGCTGGTTGGGATTCCTTTGGCAACAATTTGTTTGTTGTCAGGATTGTTTTCCAATTTTTTGTTGGAGAGTTTGATCCTGGCTCAGGACGAACGCTGGCGGCGTGCTTAACACATGCAAGTCGAGCGGAAAGGCCCTTCGGGGTACTCGAGCGGCGAACGGGTGAGTAACACGTGAGCAACCTGCCCCAAGCTTTGGGATAACCCTCGGAAACGGGGGCTAATACCGAATAGGACTGCTGGCCGCATGGCTGGTGGTGGAAAGTTTTTCGGCTTGGGATGGGCTCGCGGCCTATCAGCTTGTTGGTGGGGTGATGGCCTACCAAGGCGACGACGGGTAGCCGGCCTGAGAGGGCGACCGGCCACACTGGGACTGAGACACGGCCCAGACTCCTACGGGAGGCAGCAGTGGGGAATATTGCACAATGGGCGGAAGCCTGATGCAGCGACGCCGCGTGAGGGATGACGGCCTTCGGGTTGTAAACCTCTTTCAGCAGGGACGAAGCGAGAGTGACGGTACCTGCAGAAGAAGCACCGGCCAACTACGTGCCAGCAGCCGCGGTAAGACGTAGGGTGCGAGCGTTGTCCGGATTTATTGGGCGTAAAGAGCTCGTAGGCGGCTTGTCGCGTCGACCGTGAAAACTTGGGGCTCAACCCCAAGCCTGCGGTCGATACGGGCAGGCTAGAGTTCGGTAGGGGAGACTGGAATTCCTGGTGTAGCGGTGAAATGCGCAGATATCAGGAGGAACACCGGTGGCGAAGGCGGGTCTCTGGGCCGATACTGACGCTGAGGAGCGAAAGCGTGGGGAGCGAACAGGATTAGATACCCTGGTAGTCCACGCTGTAAACGTTGGGCGCTAGGTGTGGGGGGCCTCTCCGGTTCCCTGTGCCGCAGCTAACGCATTAAGCGCCCCGCCTGGGGAGTACGGCCGCAAGGCTAAAACTCAAAGGAATTGACGGGGGCCCGCACAAGCGGCGGAGCATGCGGATTAATTCGATGCAACGCGAAGAACCTTACCTGGGTTTGACATGGCCGCAAAACCTCCAGAGATGGGGGGTCCTTCGGGGGCGGTCACAGGTGGTGCATGGCTGTCGTCAGCTCGTGTCGTGAGATGTTGGGTTAAGTCCCGCAACGAGCGCAACCCTCGTTCGATGTTGCCAGCGCGTTATGGCGGGGACTCATCGAAGACTGCCGGGGTCAACTCGGAGGAAGGTGGGGATGACGTCAAGTCATCATGCCCCTTATGTCCAGGGCTTCACGCATGCTACAATGGCCGGTACAATGGGCTGCGATACCGTGAGGTGGAGCGAATCCCAAAAAGCCGGTCTCAGTTCGGATCGGGGTCTGCAACTCGACCCCGTGAAGTCGGAGTCGCTAGTAATCGCAGATCAGCAACGCTGCGGTGAATACGTTCCCGGGCCTTGTACACACCGCCCGTCACGTCACGAAAGTCGGCAACACCCGAAGCCGGTGGCCCAACCCTTGTGGAGGGAGCCGTCGAAGGTGGGGCTGGCGATTGGGACGAAGTCGTAACAAGGTAGCCGTACCGGAAGGTGCGGCTGGATCACCTCCTTTCTAAGGAGCACCTTCCGACGAAAGTCGGTAAGGAGCCCGCGGGTTTGGTGTGGGGCGGATCGGGTTGTGGGTTGGTCGTTTGTTGAGAATTGCACAGTGGACGCGAGCATCTTTGTGGTCAAGTTGTCAAGGGCGAACGGTGAATGCCTTGGCACCAGGAGCCGATGAAGGACGTGGGAGGCCGCGATAGGCCTGGGGGAGCTGTCAACCAAGCTGTGATCCCAGGGTGTCCGAATGGGGAAACCTGGCACCAGTCATGTGGTGTCACCCACACCTGAACACATAGGGTGTGTGGAGGGAACGCGGGGAAGTGAAACATCTCAGTACCCGTAGGAAGAGAAAACAATTTAGTGATTCCGTGAGTAGTGGCGAGCGAAAGCGGATCGAGGCTAAACCGGCTGCGTGTGATACCTGTCAGGGGTTGCGTGGTCGGGGTTGTGGGACCCTGCTGAACAAGCTGACACTTGTTCGAGAAGTTACAAAGTTAGTGGCTAGTCGAACAGTCTGGAATGGCTGACCGTAGACGGTGAGAGTCCGGTAGGTGAAAGTTGCTGACCTTCTGTGGGTGTTCCCGAGTAGCGGCGGACCCCTGAAATCTGCCGTGAATCTGCCAGGACCACCTGGTAAGCCTAAATACTTCCTGGTGACCGATAGCGGACAAGTACCGTGAGGGAATGGTGAAAAGTACCCCGGGAGGGGAGTGAAATAGTACCTGAAACCGTTCGCCTACAATCCGTCGGAGCCTTGCGGGGTGACGGCGTGCCTTTTGAAGAATGAGCCTGCGAGTTAGTGGCATGTGGCGAGGTTAACCCGTGTGGGGGAGCCGTAGCGAAAGCGAGTCTGAATAGGGCGATTCAGTCGCGTGTCCTAGACCCGAAGCGGAGTGATCTAGCCATGGGCAGGCTGAAGCGCGGGTAAGACCGCGTGGAGGGCCGAACCCACCAATGTTGAAAAATTGGGGGATGACCTGTGGTTAGGGGTGAAAGGCCAATCAAACTCCGTGATAGCTGGTTCTCCCCGAAATGCATTTAGGTGCAGCGTCGCGTGTTTCTTGCCGGAGGTAGAGCACTGGATGGTCTAGGGGGCCCACAAGCTTACCGAAATCAGCCAAACTCCGAATGCCGGTAAGTGAGAGCGCGGCAGTGAGACTGCGGGGGATAAGCTTCGTAGTCGAGAGGGAAACAGCCCAGATCACCAGCTAAGGCCCCTAAGCGTGTGCTAAGTGGAAAAGGATGTGGGGTCGCATAGACAACCAGGAGGTTGGCTTAGAAGCAGCCACCCTTTAAAGAGTGCGTAATAGCTCACTGGTCAAGTGGTTCCGCGCCGACAATGTAGCGGGGCTCAAGCACACCGCCGAAGCTGTGGCATTCACATTTTAACCTCGCTTGGACTTGATTCCTTGTGCAGGTGTGTGGATGGGTAGGGGAGCGTCGTGCCGCGAGTGAAGCAGCGGGGTGACCCAGTTGTGGACGCGGCACGAGTGAGAATGCAGGCATGAGTAGCGAAAGAAGGGTGAGAAACCCTTCCGCCGGATGACCAAGGGTTCCAGGGCCAGGCTAATCCGCCCTGGGTGAGTCGGGACCTAAGGCGAGGCCGAGAGGCGTAGTCGATGGACAACGGGTTGATATTCCCGTACCCGCGAAAGAGCGTCCCTGATGAACCTCGTTGTGCTAACCACCCAAACCATCCAAGACCTTCGGGTTGAGGGTGGGGAGCGTGGGAACCTGATGGGTAGTAGTCAAGCGATGGGGTGACGCAGGAAGGTAGCTGAGCCCGGCCGGTGGTTGTGCCGGGGTAAGCGTGTAGGCCGTGGTGTAGGCAAATCCGCACCACATGAAGGCTGAGACGTGATGCCGAGCCGATTCAGGTGAAGTCAGTGATCCTATGCTGCCGAGAAAAGCCTCTAGCGAGTTCTTAGCGGCCCGTACCCCAAACCGACACAGGTGGTCAGGTAGAGAATACCGAGGCGATCGGGCGAACTGTGGTTAAGGAACTCGGCAAATTGCCCCCGTAACTTAGGGAGAAGGGGGGCCGGAGACGTGAAGCCCCGCGCGGGTGGAGCGTTGTATGGCCGCAGAGAGCAGGGGGAAGCGACTGTTTACTAAAAACACAGGTCCATGCGAAGAAGTAATTCGATGTATATGGACTGACGCCTGCCCGGTGCTGGAACGTTAAGGGGACCTGTTAGCTCCTTTGGGGCGAAGCGGAGAACTTAAGCGCCAGTAAACGGCGGTGGTAACTATAACCATCCTAAGGTAGCGAAATTCCTTGTCGGGTAAGTTCCGACCTGCACGAATGGCGTAACGACTTCCCCACTGTCTCAACCACAGGCCCGGCGAAATTGCAGTACGAGTAAAGATGCTCGTTACGCGCGGCAGGACGGAAAGACCCCGGGACCTTTACTATAGCTTGACATTGGTACTCGAATTAGCTTGTGTAGGATAGGTGGGAGCCGGTGAAGTCCATACGCCAGTATGGGTGGAGGCAATCTTGAAATACCACTCTGGTTGATTTGGGTATCTAACTTCGGACCGTTATCCGGTTCAGGGACAGTGTCTGGTGGGTAGTTTAACTGGGGCGGTTGCCTCCTAAAAGGTAACGGAGGCGCCCAAAGGTTCCCTCAGCCTGGTTGGCAATCAGGTGTTGAGTGCAAGTACACAAGGGAGCTTGACTGTGAGACTGACAGGTCGAGCAGGGACGAAAGTCGGGACTAGTGATCCGGCACTTGCGAGTGGAAGCGGTGTCGCTCAACGGATAAAAGGTACCCCGGGGATAACAGGCTGATCTTCCCCAAGAGTCCATATCGACGGGATGGTTTGGCACCTCGATGTCGGCTCGTCGCATCCTGGGGCTGTAGCAGGTCCCAAGGGTTGGGCTGTTCGCCCATTAAAGCGGTACGCGAGCTGGGTTTAGAACGTCGTGAGACAGTTCGGTCCCTATCCGCCGTGCGCGTAGGATACTTGAGAAGGGCTGTCCCTAGTACGAGAGGACCGGGACGGACGAACCTCTGGTGTGCCAGTTGTCCTGCCAAGGGCACGGCTGGTTAGCTACGTTCGGAAGGGATAACCGCTGAAAGCATCTAAGCGGGAAGCCTGCTTCAAGATGAGGTATCCCACCCACTTTGTGGGGTAAGGCCCCCAGCTAGACGACTGGGTTGATAGGCCGGAAATGTAAGCCCGGTAACGGGTTCAGTTGACCGGTACTAATAGGCCGAGGACTTGACTACTAAGCTGCTACGCGTCCACTGTGCAACTCTGAACAAGCGAACACCCGTGAAATCGTGCCGGGGTTGTTTGATATGTTCATAGAGTTACGGCGGTCATGGCGGAGGGGAAACGCCCGGTTACATTCCGAACCCGGAAGCTAAGCCCTCCAGCGCCGATGGTACTGCACTCGTGAGGGTGTGGGAGAGTAGGACGCCGCCGGACAATCTT
>NZ_JBTLMN010000021.1:0-21134 GCF_054462275.1 Micromonospora sp. SD19 | reverse complement strand
CCGCGCCCCGCGCCCCGCGCCCCGCGCCCCGCGCCCCGCGCCCCGCGCCCCGCGCCCCGCGCCCCGCGCCCCGCGCCGAAGATCGTGCTCGAACCAGGAAGTAGTGGCCTCAACGACGCGCGGACACCACTACAACAATGAACGAGCACGATCTTCCGGCCGGCGCCCCGTCAGCCGGGGCGGGTCAGGTGGGTGGTGATCGCGTCGGCGAGCCGGTCGGGGGCGCCGTCGGCGTACCCGATGAAGAGCGACGGTTCGGTCAGCTCCAGTTCGACCAGGACCGGCTTGCCGTCCGGGCCGGGGATCAGGTCGACCCGCGCGTAGAGCAGCTGTCGGGTGCCACCAGGCACCGCCGCGAGGGTCTGCTCGGCCACCGTCAGCTGGTCGGCTCGGGCGATACGCGCGGTGATCTCTTCGGCCTTGTAGAGCCCGTCCGGGCCGAGGTCCGGCCCGGTCAGCATCGGACCCTTGCGGATCGCGTGGCTGAACGCGAGCCCCTCCGGACCGGCCAGGAAGAGCAGCGCCGTCTCGCCCTCGGTGTCGACGGCACGCAGGTACGGCTGGACCATGGTCACCCGGCCGGCGTCGGAGAGCCGGCGAACATGCGCGGCGGCCAACTCCCGGTGTTCCGGGTCGGCCAGGTCGTAGCGGCCGGTGTCCTGGCTGCCGGCGCTGACGGCGGGCTTGAGCACGTACTCGCCGGTCTCGGCGGGTGGTTGCCAGCTCTCCCCCGGCTCGATCCAGGTCGTCGGCACTGTCGGCACCCCGGCGGCGCTCAGCTCACCGAGGTAGCGCTTGTCGGTGTTCCAGCGGACCACGTCGGCCGGGTTGACCAGCGCCGGGACGCCCGCCGCCCAGGACACGAACTCGTCGCGGCGCAACGCGTAGTCCCAGGGTGAGCGGAGCACGACCAGGTCGTAGGACGACCAGTCGACGTCGGGGTCGTCCCAGACCACGGATTGGGCGGCGATGCCGCGGGCGGCGAGCGGTGCGAGGACCAACCGGTCGTCCGGGTCGAGGTCGGCCAGCTCGGAGCAGGTGACGAGAGCGACCCGGGGTTCCCCCCGGGCCGACTGGTGATATGTGGTCAATTCAACTGTCTATTCAGCGGGACATCGTGCGGCGGGCCATCGACCGCCAGAGGTCGTTGCTCGGACGCATCTGGTCCATCAGCTCACGCTCCCAGGCGTTCTCGACGGTGACTCCCGCCTTGGCGCACGCCTCCCGGGCGGTGACGGTGTCGTCGGCGAACTGGTCGCCCCACTCACCGTCGGAACCCACCAGGACGATCCGCGCGCCACGCTTGCCGACGTACTCGATGACCGCCTTCGCGCCGCCGTGCCCGGCGGCGAACGCCTTGAGGCCCGCGACCAGGCCGTGGGGCGCCTGCTCGCCGGCGGTCTGCTCGGCCGTCAGCGTCGTATCGGAACCATCTGCCATGACGCGAAGCCTAAGCAGAGTTGCACCCGGTCGCGCGAGAACCATGAACCTTTTGTGATGCCAATTACCTACAGGTTTAAGGACGAGCACAGGTTTGCTGTCCGTTTATATCAGGACTTTTGCGCTCAAACCACGTGGGCAAAACGCCCCCGAACCGTCCTGAGTTGAGCCGACCTGGCTCATGCTGAAAGTTACTCTGATGTGACGTTAAAAGCGGACAACTCATCCACGTTCATGACTAGTCAGTGGATCATCGCCGTCAAGCGCCGACCGGGCGGGGTGGGGACGGGTCAGATCAGCGCGTCGAGCGCGACGGCCACGAAGACGATCGTCAGGTACGTCGTCGACCAGTGGAACAGCCGCATCGGCTTGACCGCCTCGCCGCGCGTCGCACGCCGGCAGAGCTTGTGCGCCTCGACCACGAAGATGGCACCCACCACCAGGGTCGGCACCCCGTAGATCGCGCTGAGCCCCAGCGGCCAGACGGCCAGGGAGGTGAGCACGGTGAGCCACGCGAAGATCAGGATCTCGGCGTTCACCCGGCGGACCGAGGCCACCACCGGCAGCATCGGGATGCCGGCCCGGGCGTAGTCGTCCTTGTACTTCATGGCGAGCGGGTAGAAGTGCGGCATCTGCCAGAAGAAGACCACAGCGAACAGCCCCCACGCGGCCGGCGCCAACGAGCCCGTCACCGCCGCCCACCCGATCAGCACCGGGGCCGCCCCGCAGGCGCCGCCCCAGAAGGTGTTCGCCGGGGTGGAGCGCTTGAGCCACAGGGTGTAGACGAGGTCGTAGTAGGCGATCGCGGCGAGGGTCAGCGCGGCGGCCAGCAGATTGGTGAACGCCGCCATCAGGGCGACCGACACCGCCGCCAACACCAGACCGAAGATCAACGCGCTGCGCGGCGAGACGGTGTGCGCCGGCAGCGGCCGACGCTTGGTACGCCGCATCAACTGGTCGATGTCCCGGTCGATGTAGCAGTTGAGCACGCTGGCCGCGCCGGCGGCGAGCGAGCCGCCGATCAGGACGACGGCCATCAGCCACAGCGACGGCAGCCCGCCCTCGGCGAGCATCATCGCCGGGATGGTGGTGACCAGCAGCAACTCGACGATCCGAGGCTTGGTGAGCGTCACGTACGCCGAGATGACCGCGCGTACGTCCCGCCGGGCCACCGTGCCCTCGGCCGCCCGCGCCGGATGCTGCCCGGCCGGGTTGCTCGCGGGGCGCTCGGTGATCATGCTCACGGATTGCCACCTTCCGGCATCGGGCACGGGGAGATCGGATCGGTCGGGACCGGGAGGGTCCGCATACCGACCCACACACTACGCGTCGTCGTTTTGGCTGCCCGGCCGACCCGACAACGGTGCGGGCCGTCACACCACCGGGTTGAACCGAGCATCCGGATGGTCACGTAGCGCACACCATGCGCAGATCCCCGGGCGCACGTTTAGGGACGCTCGATAAGGTCATCGGTGAGGGTTCCGCCCATCTGCCGAGGAGCACAACCATCGTGGCTGTTAAACGACCCGAGCACTCCGCACTGAACTGGTCCGACCTCGATCGCCGGGCCGTCGATACCGTCCGCGTGCTGGCCATGGACGCCGTAGAGAAATCCGGCAACGGTCACCCGGGCACCGCGATGAGCCTCGCGCCCGCGGCGTACCTCCTCTTCAACCGGGTCATGCGGCACAACCCGGCCGACCCGAACTGGCCCGGCCGCGACCGGTTCGTCCTCTCCGCCGGGCACTCCAGCCTGACGCTCTACATCCAGCTGTTCCTCTCCGGTTACCCACTGAGCCTGGACGACCTGAAGTCGCTGCGGCAGTGGGGCTCGCAGACGCCGGGGCACCCCGAGCACGGGCACACGCCGGGCGTCGAGACCACCACCGGCCCGCTCGGGCAGGGTCTGGGCAACGCGGTCGGCATGGCCATGGCGGCCCGCCGCGAGCGCGGCCTGTTCGACCCCGAGGCCGAGCTGGGCGCGTCCGTCTTCGACCACGACATCTGGTGCATCGTCTCCGACGGTGACATCGAAGAGGGCATCAGCCACGAGGCCAGCGCGCTCGCCGGGCACCAGCAGCTGGGCAACCTCACGGTGATCTACGACGACAACGAGATCTCCATCGAGGACGACACCCGGATCGCCAAGAGCGAGGACGTGGCCGCCCGCTACGAGGCGTACGGCTGGCACGTGCAGACCGTCGACTGGCGCAGCGGCGACGCCGACCAGGGCGACTACCACGAGGACGCCGAGGCGCTCTACGCGGCGCTGCTGGCCGCCAAGGCGGAGACCGCCCGCCCCTCCTTCATCGCGCTGCGCACCATCATCGGCTGGCCCGCCCCCAACAAGCAGAACACCGGCAAGATCCACGGCTCGGCGCTGGGCGCCGACGAGGTGAAGGCCACCAAGCGGATCCTCGACTTCGACCCGGAGCAGACGTTCCAGGTCGACGAGGAGGTGCTCAGCCACGCCCGCACGGTGATGGGCCGCGGCTCCGACGCCCAGCAGGAGTGGACCACCGCGTTCGACGCGTGGAAGAAGGCCAACCCGGAGCGCACCGCGCTCTACGAGCGGTTGGCGGGCCGCGTACTCCCCGACGGCTGGACCGACGCGTTGCCGGTCTTCCCCGCGGACGCCAAGGGGGTGGCCACCCGGGCCGCGTCCGGCAAGGTGCTGGAGGCGCTCGCGCCGGTGCTCCCGGAGCTGTGGGGTGGCTCGGCCGACCTGGCCGAGAGCAACAACACCACGATGAAGGGCGAGCCGTCGTTCATCCCGGCCGCCCACGCCACCAAGGACTTCCCGGGCCACGAGTACGGCCGCACGCTGCACTTCGGCATCCGTGAGCACGCCATGGGCGCGATCCTCAACGGCATCGCCCTGCACGGCGGCACCCGCCCGTACGGCGGCACGTTCCTGGTCTTCAGCGACTACATGCGCCCGTCGGTGCGGCTGGCCGCGCTGATGAAGCTGCCGGTGACCTACGTCTGGACGCACGACTCGATCGGCCTCGGCGAGGACGGCCCGACCCACCAGCCGGTGGAGCACCTGACCGCGCTGCGCGCCATCCCGGGCCTGGACGTGGTCCGTCCGGCGGACGCCAACGAGACCGCCTGGGCCTGGCGGAAGGCGCTGGAGCACACCGACCGGCCGACCGCGCTGGCGCTGAGCCGTCAGCCGCTGCCGACCTTGGACCGCGACGTCCTGGGCAGCGTGGAAGGCGTGGCCAACGGTGGCTACGTGCTGGCCGAGGCGTCCAACGGCAAGCCTCAGGTGATCATCATCGGCACCGGTTCCGAGGTGCAGCTCTGCCTGACCGCCCGGGAGCGGCTGGAGGCCGACGGCACCCCGACCCGGGTCGTCTCGATGCCCTGCCAGGAGTGGTTCTACGAGCAGGACGAGGCGTACCGGGAGTCGGTGCTCCCGCGCGGGGTAAAGGCACGGGTGAGCGTGGAGGCGGGCATCGCGATGTCCTGGCGCGGCGTCGTCGGTGACCTCGGCGAGAGCGTGAGCCTGGAGCACTACGGAGCGAGCGCCCCGCACACCGTGCTCTTCGAGCAGTTCGGGTTCACCCCCGACCGGATCGTGGCGGCAGCACACGCCTCGCTGGCCCGGGTGGGCGACATCACCGGTTTCACGACCGGCAACTGAGGGAGCGTGGATGGCATGACGGACAAGCTGAATGAGCTCACCGCCGCGGGTGTGGCGGTCTGGCTCGACGATCTTTCCCGGGTGCGGTTGAGCTCCGGCGGGCTGGACCAGCTGCGCCGCGAGAAGCACGTGGCCGGCGTCACCACCAACCCGACGATCTTCGCCAAGGCGTTGAGCGACGCCGACGAGTACAACTGGCAGCTGCGCGACCTCGCCACCCGTGGCGTGGACGTGGAAGAGGCCGTACGGATGCTCACCACGTACGACGTACGGTGGGCCTGCGACGTCATGCGCCCGTCGTACGACGGCAGCGCCGGTGTCGACGGCCGGGTCTCGATCGAGGTGGACCCGCGCAGCGCGCACGACGCGGACAAGACCGTCGCCGAGGCCAAGGCGCTGTGGTGGCTGGTGGACCGACCCAACCTCTTCATCAAGATCCCGGCCACCGAGGAGGGCCTGTCGGCGATCACCGACACCCTCGCCGAGGGGATCAGCGTCAACGTGACGCTGATCTTCGGTCTGGACCGCTACTCGGCGGTCATGGAGGCGTTCCTGGCCGGTCTGGAGCAGGCCAAGGCCAACGGTCACGACCTGTCGAAGATCGGCTCGGTCGCGTCGTTCTTCGTCTCCCGGGTCGACTCCGAGGTCGACAAGCGACTGGAGAAGGTCGGCTCCGACCAGGCCAAGGGCCTCAAGGGCAAGGCCGCCGTCGCCAACGCCCAACTGGCGTACGAGCGCTACACCGAGGTGTTCTCCTCGGACCGCTGGAAGGCGCTCGAGGCGGCCGGCGCGCACCCGCAGCGGCCGCTGTGGGCGTCCACCTCGACGAAGAACCCGGACTACCGGGACGTGATCTACGTCGAGGAGCTGATCGCCCCCGGCACGGTCAACACGATGCCGGAGGCGGTCATCCACGCGTACGCCGATCACGGCGAGACGCGCGGCGACACCGTGACCGGCGCCTACGACGCGGCCCGGAAGGTCTTCGCGGACCTGGAGTCGGTCGGGGTGGACATGTCCGACGTGATCGCCACCCTGGAGCGCGAGGGTGTGGAGAAGTTCGAGGCGAGCTGGCAAGAGCTGCTCGACGGTGTCAGCAAGTCGCTGGCGGCGGCGGGCACCGGCAAGGGCTCGCCGAACAAGGCGGCCAAGGGCAACGCCAAGGCCGCCGAGAAGGCCGGTGGCGCATGAGCGAGCGAATCAGCAAGCTCAGTGCGATGAGGCCTCATGGCGGCACGCAGCGAAGCGGAGTGACGGCATGAGCGAGCGCAGCGAGCGAATCAGCAAGCTCAGTGCGATGAGGCCTCATGACGGCACGCAGCGAAGCGGAGTGACGGCATGAGCGACCTGCCTGCTGGGGCGGTGGAGGGAGCCGCCGGGCTCTCCGTGTACGGCGCGGACGCGGTCGACAAGGCCGCGCCCGCCTCAACCCGGGAGGCGCTGGTCAAGGCCGGCGTCCCGGGCAAGCTGGCGGGCAAGGACGCGAGCCTGTGGGGTCCGGACGCCGAGGCCGAGGCGAAGATCCGCCTGGGCTGGGTGGACACCCACCGGCGCAGCCGCGAGCTGCTCGCGCAGTTGGCCGAGCTGACCGCCGAGCTGGCCGACCTGGATCACGTGGTGCTCGCCGGCATGGGCGGTTCGTCGCTCGCGCCCGAGGTGATCACCCAGACGCTGGGTCGTCCGCTGACGGTGCTGGACACCACCGACCCGGGCCAGGTCCGGGCGGCGCTCGGTGACCGGCTGGAGCGCACCGTCGTGGTGGTGGCCAGCAAGTCCGGGTCGACGGTGGAGACCGACAGCCACCGGCGCGCCTACTGGCAGGCGTTCCTGGACGCCGGGATGACCGAGGCGGAGGCCGGCCGGCACTTCGTCATCGTCACCGATCCGGGTTCGCCGCTGGAGGCCACCGCGACCGAGATGGGCGCGTTCACAGTGCTCGCCGACCCGAACGTCGGCGGCCGGTACTCGGCGCTCACCGCGTTCGGTCTGGTGCCGTCGGCGCTGGCCGGCGTGGAGGTCGCGGAACTGCTCGACCAGGCCGACGCGCTGGCCACGTCGCTCGGCGCGGACCAGAACAACCCGGCGTTGGCCCTGGGCGCCGCCCTGGGCGCCGCGGCCACTGTGGCCCGGGACAAGGTCGCCCTCGTCTCCGACGGCACCGGCATCGACGGGCTCGGCGACTGGGCCGAGCAGTTGATCGCCGAGTCGACCGGCAAGGCCGGGGTGGGCATCCTCCCGGTGGTGGTGGAGTCCCCGCAGAGCCCCGGTGCCACCGGCCCGGACGTGCTGACCGTCAGCTACGGGGGCGCGCTGGCCCCCGGTGACGTGCCGGGCGGCGGCGCCACCCCGGACGTGGCCGTCAACGGCCCGCTGGGCGCGCAGTTCCTGGCCTGGGAGTACGCCACCGCGGTGGCCGGTGTGGTGCTCGGGATCGACCCGTTCAACCAGCCGAACGTCACGGAGTCCAAGGAGAACACCAACAAGATCCTGGCCTCGGGCCTGCCGGCGGAGACGCCGTCGTTCACCGAGGGCGCGATCGAGGTGTACGCCCCGCAGGGCGCCCCGGGTGACCTGGCCGGCGTGCTGCGCTGGCTGCTCGACGGGTTGGGCGACGACGGTTACCTCGCGGTGATGGCGTACCTCGACCGGTTCGCCGACGCCGACACGGCCAAGCTGCGGCCGCTGCTGGCGCAGGCGAGCGGGCGGCCGGTCACCTTCGGCTGGGGACCACGGTTCCTGCACTCGACCGGCCAGTACCACAAGGGCGGCCCGCAGGTGGGTAGCTACCTTCAGGTGACCGGCGCGGTGGCCGAGGACCTGGCGGTGCCGGGCAAGCCGTACACCTTCGGCGAGCTGCAGGCGGCGCAGGCCGCCGGGGACCGGCAGGCGCTCGCCGGTCGGGACCGGCCGGTCCTGCGGTTGCACCTGACCGACCGGGCCGCCGGTGTCGCCCAACTACTGGACGCGGCCGGTGATCTGCGGGCGTGAGGATGGACGACGTGACTGAAGCGGAGCGAGGAGGCGGTTCCGTGAGCGCGAGGAGTGAGCCGGGGTTGCGAGCCCCGGAGTCGCGAACCGAAGGTGGCTCGGTGAACCCGCTGCGCGATCCGCAGGACCGCCGGTTGCCCCGGATCCCCGAGCCGTGCGCTCTGGTGATCTTCGGGGTGACCGGCGACCTGGCCCGCAAGAAGCTGCTCCCCGCGGTCTACGACCTGGCCAACCGGGGGTTGCTGCCGCCGGGCTTCGTGGTGCTCGGTTTCGCGCGCCGCGACTGGGGTGACGGCGACTTCGAGACCCTGGCGTGCGAGGCGGCCAAGAAGCACGCCCGCACCCCGTGGCGGGACGAGGTGTGGGCGCGGCTGGCCGGCAACATCAAGTTCGTCGGCGGGTCGTTCGACGACGACGCCGCGTTCGACCACCTCGCGTCGACGCTGGACGACCTGCGTCAGACCCACGGCATCACCGGCAACGCGGCGTTCTACTTTTCCATCCCGCCGGCCGCGTTCCCCGTGGTGCTCAAGCAGCTGGCACGGACCGGAATGGCCGACAACGAGAAGTCCGGCGGTTGGCGGCGGGTCGTGGTGGAGAAGCCCTTCGGCAACGACCTGCCGTCGGCGAAGGCGCTCAACGACCTCGTCGACGACGTGTTCACCCGCCAGGACGTCTTCCGGATCGACCACTACCTGGGCAAGGAGACGGTTCAGAACATCCTTGCCCTGCGGTTCGCCAACAACCTGTTCGAGCCTCTGTGGAACTCCAAGTACGTCGACTCGGTGCAGATCACCATGGCGGAGGACGTCGGCATCGGCACCCGCGCCGGCTTCTACGACACCGTCGGCACCGCCCGTGACGTGCTGCAGAACCACCTCCTGCAACTCCTCGCCCTGGTGGCGATGGAGGAGCCGACCAGCTTCGACGCCGACGAGATCCGGGCCGAGAAGCTGAAGGTGCTCAAGGCCATCACCCTGCCCAAGGACGTCACCCGCGACACCGTCCGCGGCCAGTACCTGCCCGGCTGGGTGGGCGGCGAACGCGCTGTCGGTTACCGAGACGAGCAGGACGTCCCCGCCGACTCCACCACGGAGACGTACGTGGCGGTGCGGCTGGGCATCCAGAACCGCCGGTGGGCGGAGGTGCCGTTCTACATCCGGGCCGGCAAGCGGCTGCCCCGGCGGGTCACCGAGGTCGCCATCATGTTCAAGAAGGCGCCGCACCTGCCGTTCAACGACGCCGACATGGAGTCGTTGGGCAACAACCAGCTGGTCATCCGGGTGCAGCCGGACGAGGGCGTGGTGCTCAAGTTCGGTTCGAAGGTGCCGGGCACCACCATGGAGGTCCGCGACATCGCGATGGACTTCCAGTACGGCGAGGCGTTCACCGAGTCCAGCCCCGAGGCGTACGAGCGGCTGGTGCTGGACGTGCTGATCGGTGACCGCACCCTGTTCCCGGACGCGGCCGAGGTCGAACAGAGCTGGCAGGTGATCGACCCCCTGGAGCACGCCTGGGCGGGCACCACCCCGGAGCCGTACCGGGCCGGTGAGTGGGGCCCACGGGCCTCCGACGAGATGCTGGCCCGCGAGGGCCGCGCCTGGAGACGAGCATGATCGGGCTGTGGGACACCACCGGCAACGAGGTGGTCAAGGCGCTCGCCGCCGAGCGGCGCAGCGCCGGCGGGGTGGCCAGCGGCATGGCGCTCACCCTCATCGTGGTCGTGGACGAGAAGCGGGTCCGGGAGGCGGAGGCGGCGGCGACGATCGCCGCCGCCGCCCACCCGTGCCGGCTCCTGGTGGTGGTGCGCTCGGAGATCGAGCGGGACCGCAACCGACTGGACGCGGAGATCGTGGTCGGTGGCCGGCTCGGCCCGTGCGAGGCGGTGGTCACCCGGATGTACGGCCGCTTGTCGCTGCACGCCGAGTCGGTCGTGATGCCGCTGCTCGTGCCCGACGTGCCGGTGGTCACCTGGTGGCACGGCGAGCCGCCGGCGGAGATCGCCACCGACTTCCTCGGGGTGGTGGCCGACCGGAGGATCACCGACTGCGCGCAGGCCGCCGACCCGGTGGAGGCGCTGCGGCAGCGTGCCCGGGACTACGCACCGGGCGACACCGACCTGGCGTGGACCCGCATCACCCCGTGGCGCACCCTGGTCGCCGGGGCGTTCGACACCACCAGCGCCCAGGTCACCGAGGCGAGAATCGTCGCGCCGCCCAGCGACCCGACGGCGGCGCTGATGGCCGGTTGGCTGTCCAGCCGGCTCGGCATCACCCCGCACCGGGTGGACAGCAACGAGTTCCCCCGCATGCGGGAGGTGCAGCTCAGCTGCGCCAACGGCGACCAGCTGACGCTGACCCGCGAGGACAGCATGGCCGTCTTCCGGCGCACGGGGCAGGAGGACCGGGCTCTGCCGCTGGTTCGCCGCCCGCTCGGCGACGAACTGGCCGAGGAGCTGCGCCGACTGGACGCCGACCAGGTGTACGCGGAGGCGCTGGGCGCGACGGCCGGCCTGCGCGGGCTGGAGCAGCGCCCGCCGCAGCGGGTCCACGTCTGGAAGGATCCGGCCACCGCGCAGCGCGCCGAGGCCGGGGTCACCGCGCACGCCGGCACCAGCGGCGAGGGCTGAGCCCAGCCGGGGTACGACGTCGGGCAGGGCCGGTACCCACCGGCCCTGCCCCGCAACCTCTGGGGTTTTCGCCCCAACCACCTCGGGCGGACCGTCCCGGGCACGACAGCGACCGCCGGGCGGTCGGGAAACGAAGGCGCAACCATGAGTGAGGCGAGTGTCGCCGTCCACGCCGACGCCGACCTGCTGGCGCAGGCCGTGGCGGCCCGGTTGCTGGTGAAGCTGCTCGACGCCCAGGCCGACCGGGGCGAAGCCTCGGTGGTGCTCACCGGCGGTCGGGTCGCCGCCGCCGTGTACCGGGCGGTGGCGGCGCTGCCGGCCCGCGACGCGGTGGACTGGTCCCGGGTCGACGTGTGGTGGGGCGACGAACGGTTCCTGCCCGCCGGTGATCCGGACCGCAACGAGACCCAGGCTTGCGCCGCCCTGCTGGACGTGGTGCCGCTGGACCCGGCCCGGGTGCACGCGATGCCGGCCTCGGACGGCCCGGCCGGCAACGACCCCGAGGCGGCGGCTGCCGGGTACGCGGAGGAGCTGGCCCGCGCCGCCCGGCCCGGGCACGCCACCCTGCCGCACTTCGACGTGCTGATGCTGGGCGTCGGCGAGGACGGCCACGTGGCGTCAGTCTTCCCCGAGCACCCGGTCGGCTACGAGACGCGGCCGGTCAGCGCGGTGCGGGGCAGCCCGAAGCCGCCGCCGACGCGGACCACCCTCACCCTGCCGGCGATCAACACCGCCGAGGAGGTCTGGCTGGTGGCCGCCGGCGCCGACAAGGCTCGCGCGGTGGGTATGGCGTTGGCCGGCGCGGGCCCGGTGCAGTTGCCGGCGGCCGGCGTGCGCGGCGTGGACCGCACCCGCTGGCTGTTGGACCGGGCGGCGGCCGCCGACGTGCCCGCCCGGCTGCGCAGCCTGCGCTGAGCGCGGCCCGCTACTCGCCGCGTCGGCGCCGCAGAGCGGCGAGCGCCTCGTTCAGCAGGGCCTCGCCCTCCTCGGCGGTGCGCCGCTCCTTCACGTACGCCAGGTGGCTCTTGTACGGTTCGGCGCGGGCCCGGCCCGGCGGGTTCTGGGCGTCCGGGCCGGCGGGCAGGCCGCAGCGGGGGCAGTCCCACTGGGCCGGCGGCTCGACGTCCGCGGCGATCCGGATGTCGACCCGGTGGTCGTTACGGCACCAGTAGGTGACGTCCTGTCGGGGGGCGGGTTGGTGCCGCTCGTCCGGGCGCATGGGTGCGGACCCGACCCGGGCTCCCCGGATAACGTTGCCACTCGGCACGGCTGCTCGCTCCTGTCGTCGGAGGGGACCCGCCGTCTTCGGGGGTGGAGCGGCGGGCGACGCGGTGCAGCGGGGAAAAGCCTGCGCGCGGTCCGTCGAGTGACGAACCGCGCGCAGATTGTACGACTTACTGGGCCTGCTCAGGCGCCGCTGTTCATCTGGAGGCGCAGCCAGAGCCCGAGCCCGACGATCGCGGCGAACCAGACGACGCTCACCAGCACGGTGTAGCGGTCCAGGTTCTTCTCCGCGACCGAGGAGCCCGCGAGGCTGGAGCTGACGCCACCGCCGAACATGCTCGACAGACCGCCGCCCTTGCCGCGGTGCAGCAGGATCAGCAGGGTGAGCAGAATGCTCGTGATGACCAGCAACACGATCAACGTGTATGCGAACCAGATCGGCATGGCTGGGGTCAGTTCCTCTCGTAGCGATCCTCGCCCGGTCTGATCGGGCACGGCGGCACCGACCGGCGGACGGGCGGTGTCAAGGATACCGAGCGATCAGCGAGCGAGGTGCTCCGGGAACCGGCAGATCTGAGCGAATTCCTCGGCGTCCAGGCTGGCGCCCCCCACCAGGCCCCCGTCCACGTCCGCCTGACCCATGATCGAGGCGATGTTGGACGCCTTGACCGAGCCGCCGTAGAGGACCCGGACCTGGTCGGCGGTCTCCTGGTCGAAGCGGGCCGCCAGCCGCTGACGCACCGCCCCGCAGACCTCCTGAGCGTCGTCAGGGGTCGCGGTCTTGCCGGTGCCGATCGCCCAGACCGGCTCGTACGCGACCACTACCTGCCGCACCTGCTCGGGGGTGAGCCCGGCGAGGCCCCCGTCGAGCTGGTCGGAGCAGTGCGCCACATGGGTGCCCTGCTCGCGGACGTCCAGCCCCTCCCCCACGCAGAGGATCGGCGTCAGGCCGTGCGTCAGCGCCGCCTTGACCTTGGCGTTGACCAACGCGTCGTCCTCGTGGTGGTAGGCCCGCCGCTCGGAGTGCCCCACCACGACGTACGTGCAGCCGAGCTTGGCCAGCATCGGCCCGGAGATCTCCCCGGTGTACGCGCCGGACGCGTGCGGGGAGAGGTCCTGCGCGCCGTAGCCGATCAGCAGCTTGTCGCCGTCCACCGCGGTCTGCACGGTTCGCAGGTCGGTGAAGGGCGGCAGCACGACCGTCTCGACGTCGGTGAGCTGCTTCTCGGTGAGGCTCGCCGCCAACTTCTGCACCAGCAGGTTGGCCTCGAGGTGGTTGAGGTTCATCTTCCAGTTGCCGGCCATCAACGGCCGGCGGGTGGTGCTCGACATTCAGTTCTCCAGGGCCGCGATGCCGGGGAGGGTCTTGCCCTCGAGGTATTCCAGGGAGGCGCCACCACCGGTGGAGATGTGATTGAAATCAGTCTCGTCCAGCCGCAACGCACGGACCGCGGCTGCCGAGTCACCGCCGCCGACGACGCTGAACGCGTCGGCCTTGGTGATCGCCTCCGCGACCCCCCGGGTGCCCGCCGCGAAGGCCGGCATCTCGAACACGCCCATCGGGCCGTTCCAGAAGATCGTCTTCGCCTGGGACAGCGCGGCGCTGAAGCCAGCCACCGTCTCCGGGCCGACATCCAGGCCGAGCCGGTGGCTCGGGATGCCGTCGACCCGCACCGTGTCGTGCGCCGCGTCCGGGGCGAACGCGTCCGCGACCACCACGTCGACCGGAAGCATGATCTTGCCGCCGGACCGCTCCAGCAGGTTACGGCAGGTCTCGACCATGTCCTTCTCCAGCAGCGAGGTGCCCACCTCCAGGCCCTGGGCCTTGAGGAAGGTGAAGCACATCCCGCCACCGATGAGCAGCCGGTCGACGGTGGGCAGCAGCGCCTCGATCACGGCGAGCTTGTCGGACACCTTCGACCCACCGAGCACCACCACGTACGGTCGCTCGGGCTCACCGGTGAGCTTGGAGAGGACCTCGACCTCACGCAGCACCAGCCGGCCCGCGACGTGCGGCAACCGGGCCGGCACGTCGAAGACGCTGGCGTGCTTGCGGTGCACGGCACCGAACGCGTCGTCCACGTAGGCGTCGCCGAACGCGGCGAGCTGGTCGGCGAAGGCACCCCGCTCGGCCTCGTCCTTGCTGGTCTCACCGGCGTTGAAGCGCAGGTTCTCCAGGAGGGCGACCTGACCGTCGGCCAGGCCGGCCACTGTGGAACGGGCGGAGTCGCCGACGGTGTCGGTGGCGAAGTGCACCGGCGCGCCGAGCAGCTCACCGAGGCGCCCGGCGACCGGGCCCAGGCTGAACTGCGGGTCCGGAGCGCCCTTCGGACGGCCCAGGTGCGAGCAGACGACCACCTTCGCGCCGGCCTCGACCAGCGCGCCGAGGGTCGGCAGCACCGCACGGATCCGGCCGTCATCGGTGATGGCACCGGTCTGCTTGTCGAGCGGGACGTTCAGGTCGGCGCGCACCAGCACGCGCCGACCCGACACCCCCTCGGCGAGCAGATCGTCGAGGGTCCGGATGCTCACAGCGAGCTACCGACCAGCTTGACGAGGTCGACCAGGCGGTTGGAGTAGCCCCACTCGTTGTCGTACCAGCCGACGACCTTGACCTGGTTGCCGACCACCTTGGTCAGCGGCGCGTCGAAGATGCACGACGCCGGGTCGGTCACGATGTCGGTGGAGACGATCGGGTCCTCGTTGTAGACCAGGATGCCCTTGAGCGGGCCGTCCGCGGCGGCCTTCAGCGCGGCGTTGACCTCGTCGACGGTGGTCTCGCGACCCACGTTGACGGTGAGGTCGGTGACGGAGCCGGTCGGGATCGGCACCCGCAGGGCGTACCCGTCGAGCTTGCCCTTGAGGTCCGGCAGGACCAGGCCGATCGCCTTGGCGGCGCCGGTGGAGGTCGGCACGATGTTCAGCGCGGCGGCCCGGGCCCGACGCAGGTCCGAGTGCGGCGCGTCCTGGAGGTTCTGGTCCTGGGTGTACGCGTGGATCGTCGTCATCAGACCGTGCTGGATGCCGAACGTGTCGTGCAGGACCTTCGCCATCGGGGCGAGGCAGTTGGTGGTGCACGAGGCGTTGGAGATGATGGTGTGCTTCGCCGGGTCGTAGGTGTCGTGGTTGACACCCATGACGACGGTGACGTCCTCGTTCTTCGCCGGTGCGGAGATGATGACCTTCTTGGCCCCGCCGTCGACGTGCGCCTTGGCCTTGGTGGCGTCGGTGAAGAAGCCGGTCGACTCGATGACGACGTCGGCGCCGACCTCGCCCCACGGCAGCTTCGACGGGTCCTTCTCGGCGTACGCCTTGATGGTCCTGCCACCGACGGTGATCTCGTCGGCGGTGGCCTTGACCTCGTAGGGCAGACGACCGAGGATGCTGTCGTACTTGAGCAGGTGGGCGAGCGTGCCGTTGTCGGTCAGGTCGTTGACCGCCACGACCTCGATGTCGGCGTCAGACGCCAGCACTGCCCGGAAGAAGTTACGGCCGATTCGGCCAAAGCCGTTGATGCCAACCCGGATGGTCACAGGTCCCATCTCCTCGCGTTCTGGTCCGCCGGCTTCACACAACGGGCCGGCGGGAATGGTGTGCGCCGACCGTTGGAGCCGGCCGTCGACGGTTCATCTCGGCCACCCCGCCGCGCGGTCTGAGGACCTGACCGCCCGAGGCGGTGGGGCACGACGAGGAGTGCCGGTGTCGGCCCCCTTGCCGTACGCAGCGACCCTATCCGAGCGTGCGAGACCACGCTGCGCCGGGTCGTGCTCCCGGACGCACCGTGCGGCCCCACCGTCCTATCAGACCACGAGCATGTCGGGCGTGACGGCTGCTTCCGTATCCGGGATGCCGAGGTCCCGGGCCCGCTTGTCGGCCAGCGCCAGGAGCCGGCGGATCCGCCCGGCGATGGCGTCCTTGGTCAGCGGGGGGTCGGCCAGCGCCCCCAACTCCTCCAGCGACGCCTGCCGGTGCTCCAGGCGCAGCCGCCCGGCGTCGGTCAGGTGGTTGGGCGCCTCGTCGGCCAGGATCTCCAGCGCGCGGGTGACCCGGGCGGCCGCGGCGACCGCCGCCCGCGCCGAACGGCGCAGGTTGGCGTCGTCGAAGTTGGCGAGCCGGTTGGCGGTGGCCCGCACCTCCCGGCGTACCCGGCGCTCCTCCCAGGCCAGCACGCTGGAGTGCGCGCCGATCCGGGTGAGCAGCGCGGCGATCGCGTCGCCGTCCTTGACGACCACCCGGTCCACCCCGCGTACCTCACGGTTCTTCGCGGTGATGCCGATGCGCCGGGCCGCGCCGACCAGCGCCAGCGCCGACTCCGGCCCCGGGCAGGTGATCTCCAGCGCGCTGGAGCGGCCGGGCTCGGTGAGCGAGCCGTGGGCCATGAACGCGCCCCGCCACGCGGACACCGCGCAGCAGACGTTCGCCGCCACCACGTGCGGGGGCAGACCGCGCACCGGACGGCCCCGCACGTCGAGCAGCCCGGTCTGCCGGGCGAGGGCCTCACCGTCCTTGACCACCCGCACGATGAAGTGGCTGCCCTTGCGCAGCCCACCGGAGGCCAGCACGTGGATCTCGCTGGGATAGCCGTAGACCTCGGCGATCTCCCGGCGCAGCCGCCGGGCAACCGCCCCGGTGTCCAGTTCTGCCTCCACCACCACCCGGCCGGAGACGATGTGCAACCCGCCGGCGAAGCGCAGCAGCGCGGCCATCTCCGCCCGCCGGCAGCAGGGCTTGGGCACGTCGACCCGACTCAGCTCGTCCTTGACCGCGGCCGTCATCGCCATTGTGCGTCCCCTCACGGACCTGTTCCGGCGTGTCGCCGGAGATTACGTACGTGTCTAACGATCGGCGCCCAGGACAGGCACCAGCGCGGCGCCCAGGGCAGCCGGATCATGGCGGGGAGTCCCGTCGACAACGGCGACGGGGGCGAGGACCAGGCGGGCACCCAGCGATTCTGCCGCACGTTCGACCGGTTCGGGGTCACCCACCGCCTTGGCGTCGGCGAGCACGAGATCCACCTTCAGCTCGGGCAGGTACCAGTGCAGCGCCGCGAGGTGGTCGGCGACGGAGAGCCCGAGGGTCTCCTTCTCCGCGGCGAGGTTCAGCGTGACCAGCCGCCGGGCCGAGGTGGACACGATGGCGTCGGCCAACTGCGGCACCAGCAGGTGCGGTAGCACGCTGGTGTACCAGCTGCCCGGCCCGAAGATCAGCCAGTCGGCCGCCCGGATCGCCTCGATGGCCTCGGCGCAGGCCGGTGGGGCGCTCGGGGTGAGGCGCAGCGACTCGACGCGTCCGGTGGTGACGGCCACCTGGTGCTGGCCGGTGACCGTGCGCACCTCGTCGGGGGCGGCCGGGTCGGCGCCGCGTACCCGGGCCTCGATCCCGACCGGTTGTCGGGACATCGGCAACACCCGGCCCACCGCGCCGAGCATCGCGCCGGCGTGCTCCAGCGCCGCCACCGGGTCGCCGAGCAGCTCCATCAGGCCGCAGAGCACCAGGTTGCCCACCGCGTGCCCGGCCAGACCGTCCCCGCCGGCCGACGCCCCGTCGGTGCCGCGCAGGGCCGCACCGTGTCGGGCCGGGCCGTCCGGGCCCGGGTCGTCGCCCGCCGCCGGGCCCGGGTCGGTCCCGTCGGATCGGGGTACGCCCACCGGCACGGCGGCGAAGCGGTGCTGGAACAGCCCGGCGCTGCGCCGGGTGGCCGGGTGGTCCCCGGCCAACGCCACGAGCGCCTGACGCAGATCACCCGGGGGCAGACCACCCCGCTCGGCCCGCAGCCGGCCACTCGAGCCGCCGTCGTCACCCACCGTGACCACTGCGGTGATGTCGAGGTCGAGTTCGGGAGCGCAGTGGCGCAGCGCGCGCAACGAGGCGGACAGCCCGTGCCCGCCGCCGAACGCCACCACCCGCCGGGTCGTCATTCCCGCCCCAGGTCACGGTGCTGGGCGTTCGCCGCCAGCCCGGAGTGCCGCAGTCGGCTGGCCAGCTCCTCGGCGATGGCCACGCTGCGGTGCTTGCCGCCGGTGCAGCCCACGGCGACGGTGAGGTACCGCTTGCCCTCCCGCTCGAAGCCGGTGGTGGTGGCGTTGACCAGGTCGGCGTACGAGGCGACGAAGGCGTCCGCGCCCTCCTGACCCAGCACGTACGCGCTGACCGCCTCCTCCCGCCCAGTGTGCTCACGCAGCTCCGGCACCCAGTAGGGGTTGGGCAGGAAGCGGGCGTCCAGCACGAAGTCGGCGTCCGGTGGCAGGCCGTACTTGAAGCCGAACGACAACACGGTGACCCGCAGCCGGCGGGCGTCCTCGCCGCCGAACAGCTCCTCGATGCGCCGCCGGAGCTGGTTGACGTTCAGGTGGCTGGTGTCGATGATCACGTCGGCCTGGTCGCGGGCCTCCTCCAGCAGACCGCGCTCCACGGCGATGCCGTCGGCCAACCGCCCGTCACCCTGCAACGGGTGCGAACGCCGAACGCTCTCGAACCGCCGGATCAGCACCTCGTCGTCGGCGTCGACGAAGACCACCCGGGGCGAGAACCCGCGCTCCTTGAGCTCCCGGATGGCCCCGGCCAGGTCAGTGGAGAAGGCCCGCGACCGCACGTCCAGCACCATGGCGGTACGCCGGGCCGCACCGCCCGCCTTGAACGCCAGCTCGGCCATGTCCAACATCAGGGCCTGCGGCAGGTTGTCCACGACGTAGTAGCCGACGTTCTCCAACGCCCGGGCGACAGTGCTGCGGCCACCCCCGGAGAGGCCGGTGACCACCACGAGAGTGGTTTCCGACTCGGCCGCCAACTGCTCGTCGTCGGCCTCCGGGCCGTCGATCCGGTCACCGGCTGTGCGCGCCTCGCTCACCCGTACCCCCAAGCCGTGGCGCCGCGGCCGCCTTCGGCCGCGATTGGTCAATCAGCGACTCTATCCCGCCGTCGGGTCAGGACCGGGCACCCGTGGCCGGGCGATGCCCCGCGGACCGTGCGACGGTCGCCCTCCCGACACCGCGTACGGCTGGGTTCATGCCGATCGCGCCCGGACCGCTCCCCCGGCCGGCGCACCGGTCCGGGTGCGCCGGGCGGGCGCTGTCGGGGTCGGCTCGTAGACTCCCCGGATGGCTTCTCCCACCGACCTGCGTACCGCCTCCGACGCCCTGGATGTGCTGGGCCGGGTCTTCGGCTACGACGCGTTCCGTGGCTTCCAGCAGGACGTGATCGACCACGTGGTCGCCGGCGGCGACGCGCTGGTGTTGATGCCCACCGGTGGCGGCAAGTCCCTGTGCTACCAGATCCCGGCCCTGGTCCGCGAAGGGGTGGCGGTCGTGGTGTCCCCGCTGATCGCGCTCATGCAGGACCAGGTGGACGCGCTCACCGCGGTCGGCGTGCGCGCCGGGTTCCTCAACTCGACCCAGACCCTGGACGCCCGGCGGCGGGTGGAGGCCGCCTTCGTCGCCGGTGAGCTGGACCTGCTCTACCTGGCGCCGGAGGCGCTCGGCGTCCGGTCCACCCTCGCCCTGCTGGACCGCGGGCGCATCTCGCTGTTCGCGATCGACGAGGCGCACTGCGTGTCCCAGTGGGGGCACGACTTCCGCCCCGACTACCTCGCGCTGTCGATGCTGCACGAACGCTGGCCGCAGGTCCCCCGGATCGCGCTGACCGCCACCGCGACCAGCGCCACCCGCACCGAGATCGCGACCCGACTCAAGCTCGACGACGCCCGGCACTTCGTGGCCAGCTTCGATCGGCCCAACATCCAGTACCGGATCGTGCCCAAGCGCGAGCCCCGCAAGCAGCTGCTGACCCTGCTGCGCGACGAGCACCCCGGCGACGCCGGCATCGTCTACTGCCTGTCCCGGGCCTCGGTCGACAAGACGGCGGAGTTCCTCACCGCCAACGGCATCGCCGCCCTGCCCTACCACGCAGGGCTGGACGCGGGCACCCGCGCCGCCAACCAGCAACGCTTCCTGCGCGAGGACGGCCTGGTCATGGTGGCCACCATCGCCTTCGGCATGGGCATCGACAAGCCCGACGTCAGGTTCGTCGCCCACCTCGACCTGCCCAAGTCCGTCGAGGGCTACTACCAGGAGACCGGCCGCGCCGGCCGGGACGGCCTGCCGTCCACCGCCTGGCTGGCGTACGGGCTGCAGGACGTCGTCCAGCAACGCAAGATGATCGAGACGTCCGACGGCGACCTCGCCCACCGCCGCAACCTCGCCGCCCACCTGGACGCGATGCTCGCCCTCTGCGAGACGGTCCGCTGCCGGCGGGTCCAGTTGCTCGAATACTTCGGCGAGACGACGACGACCGCCTGCGGCAACTGCGACACCTGCCTCACCCCACCGGAGTCCTGGGACGGCACTGTCGCCGCCCAGAAGTTGCTGTCCACCGTCTTCCGCCTCGACCGCGAACGCAACCAGCGCTTCGGTGCCGGGCACTGCATCGACATCCTGCTCGGCAAGCAGACCGACAAGATCAGCCAGTACGGTCACGACTCGCTGACCGTCTTCGGCATCGGCGCCGAGCTCAGTGAGGCCGAGTGGCGGGGCGTGGTCCGGCAGTTGCTCGCCGAAGGGCTGCTCGCCGTGGAGGGTGACTACGGCACGCTGGCGTTGACCGAGGCCAGCGCCGACGTCCTGGGTCGTCGCCGCACCGTCACCATGCGCCGCGAGCCGGAGAAGGCGCCATCGAGCCGCTCGTCGAAGCCGCGCGGCTCGGCCACCGTCGTGGCCGAGCTGACCCCGGCCGCCGCGCCGCTGTTCGAGCGGCTGCGCGGCTGGCGAGCGACCACCGCCAAAGAGCAGGGCGTTCCGGCGTACGTGATCTTCCACGACGCCACCCTGCGACAGATCGCCAGCGACGCGCCCCGCACACTGGCCGACCTGTCCCGGGTCAGTGGGGTCGGCGAGAACAAACTCGCCAAGTACGGCGAGCAGATCCTGGCCGTCCTCGCCACCGACTGAGGCACGCCGAAGGGCCGGGCCCCGTGGTGGGGTCCGGCCCTTCGGCGGTGTGCTGGGGTGCTGGGGTGCTGTGTGCTGGCGTGCTGTGTGCTGGCGTGCTGGTGTCAGCTGGTGGCGTAGCCGCGGGTGGCGATCCAGTCCGCGAGGTGCTCGACGGTGACCTCGTAGGAGGCGGTGTCCGGGTTGGCGGAGTCGGCGATCTTCACCACGTTCCCGCCATCGCGGTAGCCGACGACGCTGATGTAGTGCCCGCCCTCGAAGG
>NZ_JBTLMN010000020.1:0-23157 GCF_054462275.1 Micromonospora sp. SD19 | reverse complement strand
GACATCAGCCACGGTGAGTTGCTGCGGACCAGCGCTGACCAGACGATGACTGTCAACGCCTGCAACCTGCAACTGCTCTACCAGGGTCGTTCCCCCAGCTCCAACGGCGTCGACTACGGTCTGCTGCCGTACCGGCCGGGTCTGCTGACGCTGCAGCGCTGACCCGGTTGATCACGCTCGATTGACAGGGAACGGGCGGGCTCGGCAGGACGCCGAGCCCGCCCGGCTCACGTTGGGTGCGCGGTCACGCCCCAGCTCATTCGACAGGCGTGCCGATGACGCAGGTCAGCACCCGGCCCTGACCACGGGTGACGCTCGATGTGGTCGTCGCGAACCCCTGGGCTGCGAGCAGTAGTTCGGTGGCGGCGAGGTTCGCGGTGGCGTGCGCGGCGCTGGGTCGTTCGCCGAAGACGTACAGGCGTCCCCCCGGCGCCAGCAGGCCTCGCATCCGAGCGATCAGCTGCGCCGCGTCGCCCAACCAGAAGAGGCTGACGTTCACCGCGAAGATCTTGGTGAAGTGTTCGGTCGGGAGGTCCGCGGACTCGAACCCGGCACACCGGATCTCGGCTCGGCCGGCGTCGATGTGGCCGAGGTTCCGCCGGGTAGCGAGCCGTACCATCGTCGCGGCGCGGTCGATGGCGACGATCCGGCCGGTGGTGAGTTGACCGGCGACCAGGGACACTGCCGCTCCCCGGCCGCACCCGATCTCCAGCACCTGGTCGTCGGGCGCCACGGCCATGGTCTCCACCGCCCAGCGCTGGCGGTGCCCGACAGTTACCCGGACCGATTCGCTCGCCACTGGCGTCGGGTCAGGACGGGACGGACCCCGATCGTGGGCCGAAAGAGCGGGCCTCACCACGTCACTCGCCGGTGCCTTCTCTGCTCACAGCTCTGATTCCACTCTCTCGACGGAGTCAGTGCACCGTGTCCTCGGTCACCGCGCCCCATCTGACAGGTACGACAGCGATCAGTGCACGGGCGCGACGTCCCCGAGGGCGTCCGGCGGGGCCGGGACGTGCTTCGGAGCGCCGGCGTTCACCATGGTCGCGGAGACGAGGGCCGCCGTGACCACAAATCCGACGGCGACCCAGTACGCGACCGAGTAGCCGTGCATCAGCGCCTCATTCCGTACCTGGGTCTGGGCCGCCGGGCCGCCGTGCGAGAGCAGATAGGTGGCGGCGGAGCTGGTCGCGATGGTGTTGAGCAGCGCGGTGCCGATCGATCCGCCGACCTGTTGCGACGAGCTGATCATCGCGGAGGCGACACCGGCGTCAGTGGGCTCGACGCCGTGGGTGGAGATGCTCATCGCGGGCATGAAGGCGGTGCCGATGCCGAGCCCGATCACGGCTTCGGCGAGCGCGATCTCCGGGAAGCCGCTGTCCGCGTCGAGCAGCGCGAGCAGTACCAGACCGACAGCGGTGACGAGGTATCCACCGACCATGATCGGTCGAGGGGCGATCCGGTGCGCGAGTCGGGCGCCGATCTGCGTGGCCCCGATGGCCTGCGGCACGGCCATCGGCATGAACGCCAGCCCGGCCATCACCGGCGACCATCCCTTGACCTGCTGGAAGTAGTAACTGAGCAGTAGGAACATCCCGAACATGCTGACGATCGCGAGGCCGACCGAGAGGTACGCGGCGGCCCGGTTGCGCTCGGTCAGGACGCGCAGGGGCAGCAACGGGGACGGGACCCGCGCCTGCACCACGACGAAGGTCGCCAACAGCAGCACCCCGGCGGTGAAGGATCCGATGGTGACGCCTGCCGACCATCCGTGGCTCTCGGCGACGCCGAACCCGTAGACCAGGCCGACGAGCCCGGAGCTGGCCAGCAGGACGCCGGGGAGGTCGAGTCGGGCGCGGTGCCGCTCGCCGTCGTCGTGCACGGTGCGGCTGGCGCCGAGGATCCCGACGACCGCGATCGGCACCAGGACGAACATCGCGAAGCGCCAGTTCAGGTACTGGGTGAGCAGCCCTCCCACGATCAGGCCGACAGCACCGCCGGCGATTGACACCGCGCTGAACACGCCGAACGCCTTGGCGCGTTCCCTGGGCTGGGTGAAGGACAGGGAGAGCAACGACAGCGCGGCCGGCGCGAGCAGGGCCGCGAACACACCCTGTAGCGCCCGTGCGAGCAGCAGCATCGCGGCGTTGACGGCCAGGCCGCCGATCGCCGAGGCGACAGCGAAGCCGGCCAGCGCGACCAGGAAGGTGCGCTTGCGCCCGACCATGTCACCGATGCGGCCACCGACGAGCAGCAGGCCGCCGAAGGCCAGACCGTACGCGGTCACCACCCACTGCCTGCTGCCGTCGGTGAAGTGCAGCGCCTGCTGCGCCGAGGGGAGAGCGATGTTCATGACTGCCCCGTCGAGCACCACCATCAGTTGCGCGATGGAGATGAACAGCAGGGCCTTCCACCGGTGGGACTCCGGGGCGGCGTGAGCTGTGGGCATGACTGTTCCTTAAGGGTGATTTGCTGGGATTTAGCGACCCGCCCCACGCTAGTGAGGTTATGGAACGATCGCCACAGAATGTGCGTGCGGTTACAGGATCCGCATCGCCAGGTAACACCGTTCGGGCGACCGCTTCGACGCCAAAAGCCGGGTTATGACGAGCAGCCTCACTACGCAGCGTTCAAATTGTGAGGCCTGTTACTTTGTCGAACGTTCCAGATAAGGCTAGCGTTCCGTCTCGCGAAGCCCCGCGCTCTGCGGCGGCTCATCACTCGAATGGATGTGCGGCGAGATGTCTGGACGGTTGGAATCGAAGGTGCTGGTCGTGACCGGTGGCACGCAGGGCATGGGCCTGGCTTTCGCCAGGCGGGCGGCCACGGAAGGTGCTCGGGTCGTCATCGGCGCCCGGGACAAGGACCGCGGCGAGGAGGTCGCGGCGCAGATCCGGACGGCGGGCGGTGCCGCCCTCTTCGTGCCCACCGACGTCACGGTGGAGGAAGAGATGGCGAGGCTCGTCGACGCCGCGGTGACGGAGTACGGGCGGCTGGACGGTGCGTTCAACAACGCCGGCGGTGGCCCGATGGCCAGCGTGCGCGAGACCGACAGTGACAACTGGCAGCGGTCGCTCGCCCTCAACCTGACGAGCGTCTTCTACGGACTCAAGTACGAGCTTCCGGCGATCATCGCCTCCGGTGGGGGCGCGATCGTCAACAACGCCTCCGTCTCCGGCGTGAAGGGTGACCCGACGCAGGCCGCCTACAACGCGGCGAAGCACGGGGTCATCGGTCTGACGCGCTCGGCCGCCCTCGACGTGGCGCGCTCCAATGTGCGGGTCAATGCCCTGGTCACCGGCCTGATCGACACCCCGCTCTGGCAGAACGTGGTCAGCCAGGCCCCGGAGGCCGCGCAGCGCTACCTGTCCACGCAGCCGACCGGCCGCGCCGGCACCTCCGACGAGGTCGCCGCACTCACCACGTTCCTGCTCAGTGACGAGGCCACCTTCATCAGCGGCGCGTCCATCGCCATCGACGGCGCCTTCACCGCCTGAGGCAAACGGCACCCGCCACGCCCGAGGCCTCGACGGCGTCCGCCGCGCCCGAGGCTTCGACGGTGCCTTCCGCGTCCGGCGCATCGCGGCACCTCAGTGACCGTCCTGCCCGGGGTGGCGGCTCCAGCAGCCGCCACCCCGGACGCTGCAACGCGTCAGGAGATCCGGTAGGCCCGCTGGATCGTCTGGGTGACGGTGTTGCCGGCGGTGTCGGTAGCGGCCAGTCGCAGCGAGACGAACCCGGCCCGTCGCGGATGACTGATCACAGCGACGTTCCGGAGCACCGGCAACCCGACCCAGGTGCGGCCGTCGTCGAAGGACGCGGACACGCTGAGCGTGCGGTTGGGCGTGGCAGTCGAACCGGCCTGCCGGTCCAGCGTCACCGGGATCGCCATGACCCGGCCGATCCGTGCCGTGTTGGTGTCGTCGAGCACGGGGGTCGGTCGAGCCGTACTGAGGGGCAACCGCTCCGGTGACGTGGTGTGCGCCGAGGTGAAGGTCCAGGCCACCGACACCGACGTCGACAGGGTGTCCGGGGCGCCGCGTGTGACGGCCGCCTCCAGTCGGTAGGTGGCCCTGCCGGAGGGCACCGCGAACTCGGCCCACGGGCTGTCCGAGCTGCCGATCTCCTTACCGTCGCGGAGCAGCCGGATCCGCACCGGCTGGTCGTCGCGGCTGGCGGGGCGACCTGACGCGTCGCCGAACAGGGGCAGCGACGCGATCGAGATGGTGTCGCCGTCGCGGCCCGCGTACCCCAGTGGCGACAGGGCCGGCGCCTGGGCCACTGTCGGCCCGAACGGTGCCGCGTTCCAGGTCTGGGTGTACGTCCGGCCGGCTACGAAGGTCGAGTCCTGGGCGGTGAGGTTGTCCCCTTCGAGGAAGGTGGACGTCCAGACGACGCCCCCGTCGGTGTTGTAGTACTCGACACCCTTGAACGGCAGGTCGACGGGCGTGTTCGACCCGACCGGACCGGAGCCTCCGGGACCCGACGCGCGGTGGAACCGGGTGGCCGTCGTCGTGCTGGACTGGCTGCGGTAGGTCGCCCGGACGGTGGCCAGGTTCTTCGGCGACAGTTTCCTGGTCAGGCCGGTGAACATGTCGCCCTGCCGGACGTACGCCAGGTCGTAGGTGTAGGGGCTGTTCCGGAAGGTGCCGTCCCTGCCCGGTCGCGCGAGCCCGACGCCAAGCGTCGCGGTGAACTCGGGTGCGGTGACGGCGGGTCCGATCCGGCCGAAGAAGAGGTCCGCGAAGGACAGCCCGCTGAGTTGGACGCCCGGGTAGCGCAGGCCGTCGTCCCAGTTGGCGCTCACGTTGATCGAGGTCGGCGCGGCGTCGTGCTGCGGCACCGTCAACGCGACAGGCTTGGCGGCACGGGCGTCGACCGCCTCGGTGACCGGGCCGCGTACGTCCAGGACCGGCTGTGCGAGCAGGGTCGACACGGAACCCTCGTGGATGGTGCTGTACAACGCGTAACGACCCTTGGGCAGCCGCAGGACGCCGCCGCCCGGTGCCACGGCGAGGGTGCTGAACTCGCCGGTGGTCAGGTTCGCCGCCACTGTCGTGTACTCGGTGGCCGGCCTGCCGTCGCGTCCGGTGTGGTCGAGCCGTACGTCGTAGCTCTCGATCTCGCGGTTCAGCGCGAACGGCGTGCGTACCCGCAGGTCATCGACGCCGGTGGCGGTCAGCGCTCCCTGGTAGACGCCGTCCGGGGCGTCCACCCGGGTGTCCACGGTGATGGTCGCCTCGGCGTGGCCACCGGCCGGCACCACCAGCGTGGCCGGGCTGACGGTGAGCATGCCGGCCGGGGCCGGAGCGATGGCCAGCGTCAGGGTGACCGCTGTGGTGCCGGTGTTGCGGTAGCCGACGACCTGGGTGATCGGGCTGTCGTCGGCGTGTGGCCAGCGCTGCACCGGGAAGTCGATGGCGGCGATGTCGGCGGCGACCGGCTGGGCGACGGCGCGGGCGATGTCCACCCGACCGGCGCCCTGCTCGTAGAGGGTGTCCTCGCCGGTCGGCTTGGCCGAGTCCATCAGGGCGGCCTTGAGCTGCGGGCCGGTCCAGTCCGGGTGCTGCCCGGCGAGAATCGCTGCGGTGCCGGCCACGTGTGGGGTCGCCATCGACGTACCCGACATGGCGGCGTAGTCGCCGCCGGGGGCCGCGGCCACGATGTCGACGCCCGGTGCGCTGATCTCGGGTTTGATGTGGTTGTCGCCGATCCGGGGACCCCGGCTGGAGAAGTAGGCCCGCTGGTCGTCGGCGTCCACAGCGGCGACGGCGAGAGCGTCGTCGGCGGAGGCCGGCGAGGAGACCGACTTCGGCTTGCCCTCGTTGCCGGCCGCGACCACGAAGAGGGTGCCGTACTGGTGGCTCAACTCCTGGACCGCGGTTTCCAGCGGGTCGAGGCCGGGCGTGTCGTCGCCGCCCACGCTCAGGTTGACCACCCGGGTCCGCGGGGCGAGCCACTGCATGCCGGTGATGATGTCCGAGTCCTGGCATTCGGTGGTGGCGCAGACCTTGCCGACCAGCAGTTTCGCCCCCGGCGCCACGCCGCGGTACCTGCCGCCGGAGGCGGCGCCACTGCCGACGATCGTCGACGCCACGTGAGTGCCGTGGCCGACCGAGTCGCTGGGGTCGCCACCGCCGGTGAAGTCCCGGACCTCGGTGAGGTGGCCGGCGAAGTCGGGGTGGTTGGCGTCGATCCCGGTGTCCAGCACGCCGACGGTGACGCCGGTGCCGTCGAACCCGGCCTGCCACGCCGCCGGGGCACCGATCTGCGGCACGCTGCGATCGAGGGAGACCGTGCGCTTGCCGTCCAGCCAGATGTGGGTGACGCCGGCGGTGAGGGTGCGCGCGGATGGCGTACCCCGGGTCAGCGACGCCCAGAGCGTCACCCGGTCGTCCCGGTCCGCCCGGACCGCGAGCGCGTGGGCGGCGGGGAGGTCGGCCCGCACGCGCCCGGCACCCCCGGTGGTCGCGGTCCGCGCCCGCGCCGCCGTGTTCTCGGGGTACGCGACCAGCAGCGGCAACTCGGCGGCCCGGTCGTCGTAGCCGAACTCGGCGAGCGTGGTGAGGTCGAACAGGCGGCGGTCGAGTCGCCCGTCCCGCACCAGCGGCATCGCGTCCACCGGGATGACGTACTGGTGACCGTCCTCCCGGTTGCTGACGAACCGCATGGCGGCCCGACCCGGGCCGCGCTGGATCTGCGGGCGACCCGCCGCGTCCAGCGACACCCGGTCCCCGGTGATCAGGGTGAAGGTCCCGGCGGTGCCGGGAGTCGGGGGCGTCGGCTGCGCGCTCGCCGGTTGGGCGGTCAGCCCCGCGGTAACCAGCGCGGTCGCGAGTACGCCGGCTGTCAGGGCGCGTCGTTGCCGTCGTCGCACATCGTCCTCTCCGCCACGGGCGTCTCCCGGGTCGGCACGATGACGCCTGGCCGGGTCGTCGGGTTGATCACCGTGGTGTGACGCGGGCCACAATCTCGCCCCGCGCCGACGCGACCGGTCCAGCCAGCCGAGTTCCATGCGGCGGTGACCAGGGGACGAAGCGTGGGAGGGCACCGGTCGGATGCGTGACGCCGAGGAGTTCGACGCCCTCTACGCGGCCTGCGCCGGTCGGGTCGTGGGTCACGTGTACGCGCTCACCGGCAACCGCGCCGAGGCGGAGGACGCCGTCGCCGAGGCGTTCATGCGGGCCTGGCAGCGGTGGCGGACGGTGCGGGAGACGGACAGCCCGGAGGCGTGGGTCCGGCGGGTGGCCTCCCGGATCGCGGTGAGCAGCTGGCGCAAGGCGTTCAACCGGGTACGCGCACACCGCCGGGCCGCGGTCGACCAGAGTGTGCCCGGCCTGAACGAGGACCACGTCGCGCTGTTGCAGGCGCTGCAACGGCTGAGCCCCAACGAGCGGCGCGCCGTCGTGCTGCACCACCTCAACGATCTCAGCGTCGCGGAGGTGGCAGCCGAGATGCGGGCCCCCGTCGGGACCGTGAAGACGTACCTCGCCCGTGGCCGGCGAGCGATGGCCGGGTTGCTGACCGATGCGCACCAGGAGGAGACCTCCCATGGCTGATCCGCGCGACGATCTCACCGCGATCGTGGACGAGGTCCGGCGAGTCGCCACGCTGCCGGGGGCGCAGGCGTTGCGGCAGCGCAGCGACCGGCGTCGGCGGCGTCGGGCTGCAGTTGGCGCGGCGGGGCTGGCCGTGGTGGCCGTCGCCGCTGGCACCGCCCTGTCACAGATCCGGAACGACGTCGAGACGCCGGACGCCGGCCCGGCGACCCAGGTCGCGCCGCCCGTGACCCCGCCCGTGGTGCCGTCCGCGACCGCCTCGGCGGGACCGCAGGAGATCCTCGGCGGCCGGCGGCAGGTCCAGATCACCCTGCCCGGCATGCGCGGCGCGACGTTGGCGATCGACAGCGACGGCGACCAGGTGCGGGCCACCACCGACCAGGGCATCGACGATCGGGCGCTGTGGGTGCTGCGCCCCGAGGGCGACAGGTATCGGATCCTGCTGGCGGCCGGTGCCACCGAGGTCTGCATGACCGTCGTGCACGACGCCGCGCCGGGCAGCGTACGCGGCCGGGCCTGTGATGCCGCCGCGTCGACGCAGCTCTTCCGGATCGATCAGGTTCCGGACGGCAGCTACTCGATCTTCCAGGGCAGGCGCTACGTCCAGGTGGTCGACGGCACCAACGCCCTGGTCCCCGACCTGCCCGAGGGCCTGACCACCACGTACGAGTTCGAGGATCGTGGGCCTACCCCGCGCTGACCGTCGAAACTTTCGATATCTGCCGCGCGCAGGATCCGTGATCTCACCCGCGTGGCTGCCCCGGCGGCCGGTCCCAGCGTCGTCTGAGGCGGTGGGAAGGCTCGAAAGTTTCGGCAAAATATTGACACTTCCCGATCGAAGCGCTCAAGCTTTACCTGGCTGGCATTCGTGATCATCGATCACGTTTCGTTCCTTCCTTTTCCATCACCACTCGGAAGGAGAGCCCCGTGGTCATCAGCTCGGGCCGCTCTACCACCCGATCGGTGGTCGTCGCGCTGGCGGTAGCAGCGCTCACGGTCGCCGGATCGGCATCGGTAGCAACACGAACCATGGGCGCGTACGCCGCCGTGGCCCCACTGGCCGCCGCAGTCGAGGACGAGGGCGCCGACTGCGCGGTGTCCGGCCTGCCGGACCTGGGTTCGCTGCCCACCAACGCCAAGCTTCCCGACCCCTTCAAGAAGCTGAACGGCCAGACCATCACCTCGAAGTCCGACTGGCGCTGCCGTCGGGCGGAGATCAAGGAACTGGCGGAGAAGTTCGTCTTCGGCGAGAAGCCCGCCAAACCCGCGACGGTCACCGGGACGGTGTCCAACAGCACCATCACCGTCAACGTGTCACACAACGGCAGGAGCACCAGCTTCTCGGCACGGGTCGAGCTGCCCAGCGGCACCGGTCCCTTCCCGGCCGTCGTGGTCGTCGGCGGGTTCGGCGCGGACACGGCCACCATCAAGGCCGCCGGCGCTGCCGTGATCAGCTACGACCCGTTGGCGGTTGGCCGCGAGGGCACCCCCCGGAACAACAAGCAGGGCGCGTTCTACAGCATCTACGGCTCATCGAGCAGCACCGGACTGCTCGCCGCCTGGGGCTGGGGCGTCAGCCGGATCATCGACGTCATCGAGCAGTCCGACGGCCGGATCCTCAAGGCGGACGCGATGGGTGTGACCGGCTGTTCCCGGTACGGCAAGGGCGCCTTCGCGATCGGGGTGTTCGACCAACGCATCGCCCTGACCATGCCGATCGAATCGGGCAGCGCGGGCGTGCCCATCTTCCGGGGCATCCCCGGTGAGGGCGCGCAGAGCCTCAGCAGCGCGTACGGGGAGCAACCCTGGCTGGGCGACGCGTTCGGCTCCTTCACCGGCAGCCCGAACCGGCTCCCGGTGGACACGCACGAGATGGTCGCCATGGTGGCACCGCGCGGACTGTTCATCATGGACAACCCGCACATCGCCAACCTCGGCCCGCGGTCGGCGAGCGTGGCGGCCCTGGGCGGCGCGGAGGTCTACCGGGCGCTCGGCGCCGGCGACAACATCACCTACTGGTCCGACGTGCAGGACGGCACCCACTGCGCCAACCGCCCCGAGTGGCGTACCCCGTTGCAGAACAGCATCCGCAGGTTCCTGCTGAAGACGGGCAACGAGCCGGGCGTGATCCGGATTTCCAGCAGGGCGCTCGGTCGGTTGGCCGACTGGCGGGACTGGTCGACCCCGGTCCTGGCTGACGGCCCGACCACCCCGCCGCCGACCACCCCGCCGCCAACCACGCCTCCCCCGACCACCCCGCCGCCGACCGGTGCGGGTTGTGTGGCGTCGGTGTCGGTCAACCAGTGGACGGGCGGCTTCGTCGCCACGGTGCGGGTGACCGCCGGCGCCGCGCCGATCAACGGCTGGGCGGTAGCCATGACCCTGCCCTCGGGGGCCAGCATCACCAGCGTCTGGAGCGCCAACCGCAGCGGCACCACCGGCACCGTCCAGTTCACGAATGTCGCCTACAACGGCTCGGTCGCCGCAGGGCAGTCGACCGAGTTCGGTTACCAGGGCACCGGCACCGGTACGGGAATGACGGCCACCTGCTCGACCGGGTGACCCGCCGGCCCGGTGCGGAGGTTCACCGGCCTCCGCACCGGGCCGGGCGGCCCCGAGGGCGAGCCCTCGTCGTCAGAGCCAGACCACGATCCCGGTCAGGTCGTTGAGGACGGCGGCCACGCCCGCCCGGATGGCCGCCGCGCAACGTTCCGCGGTGAACGAGTTCGGGTCGTACGTCGAGGACATGCCGAGCCCTTCACCACGGAACGACGCGCCCTCCCAGTCGACGGCGGTGACGTTGTGGGTGGGCTCGGCCAGCTCCGCGCCGACCACCAGGAACTTCTCGTCCAGGTGGTTCGGGGTGACCAGTGCGAGCCCGTCGATGAGATCGTTTCCCGCGCTGACGATGAGGTCCGGACCCATCTCCATCGCCTTGGCGATGCTGGGAACGGCCTCGTGCGCGTTGCCGACGACGATCGTCCTGAGGTCGACGTGCTCGTCGTCGGCCCACTCCTTGACCGCTGTCACCAGGGCCTTGGTCGGGTTGTCGGTACCGCTGGTCAGCAGGACGACCCGGTAGTCCTTCGGCGGGTGGACACCGGCCCACGAGCCGGGCTGCGGGGTGATGGTCGCCTCCGGCGCGGGCTTCGTGGAGGGGTCGACGAACCCGGGGCCGAGGGTGCCGATGGCGCTGGGCGCCGGACGTGGTTCGGACCAGTCGTCGCTGGAGTTGCAGGCGGTGACCAGCGCGGCGGTCGCGGCCAGCATGGCGACGGCCCGAAGCGGGGGGCGCAAGGTGATCGTCCTCCGGGTGGTGGCGGAATGTGCGCGTACTTCTTCGTATTCCTATCTCAATTCCGGTCACCGGCAATCGGTGGGCGGCGGTTCGGGGATGTTGTTCTCCGGCGGTTCGTCGGTACGCGGGTTGGTGTTCACCAACGACATGCAACGTGCACTGGCCAACCGAGGGAGTCGAATGTCAGGCCGGATCCGCCGTACCGTTATCGTCGCCGCTGTCGGTTTCGCCGCAGCGGTGGTTCCGTTTCTGGCCGCCGAACCGGCGTCCGCGCACGGTTTTTCGTCGACTGTGTACGCGGAAATAACGGCGGGAGATGAGGGTCACATTCGAACGGCGGTGGAGCTCGAATACGACCTCCTCGTCGTCTCCGCCGCGGACGCCGGCCACGACGACCCGCTCTTCCGGGCCGGAACCGCGGCGTTCGAGGCGGGTGACACCGCTGCGCAGGCCGCCGCCCTGAAGGGCCACGCGTCGACGGTCCTCGGCTACGTCTCCGACCGGTTCTCGGTGAGCTCCCGGGGTGCGGCCTGCCGGCCGACGCAGGTGGGTGACGCGACGATCGGTGCCCGCGAGGGTGTGCCGTACGCGGACCTGCTGCTCGACTGGACCTGCCCCGAGCGGGTCGACGAGCACGTGGTGCGCAGTGGCCTCTTCCCGGACGGCGAGGGCTACGTCAAGGGCACGAAGACGATCGTCACCTACGAGATCGACGGCCGGTCGGGCAGTGCGGCGCTCGACGCCGCCCACCCGTCCTTCTCGACCGCGCAGGCCTGGTACGAGCGGTTCGGGGAGTTCTTCGTCCTGGGCGCCGAGCACCTGCTGAGCGGTATCGACCACATTCTGTTCCTGCTGGCGCTCATCGCCGGGTCGCGGCGGCTCCGGGAGATCGTGCTCGCGGCCACCAGCTTCACGGTGGCGCACTCGGTGACGTTCATGCTCGCCGCGCTCGGCCTGGTCGAGGTGCCGGGGGCGATCGTGGAGCCGATCATCGCGTTGTCGATCGCCGTCGTCGCCGGCTGGCACCTGTGGGGAATCTGGCGGCGCGGTGAGCACGCGACCGACCTGGAGACGGCCGGGCGCGGTCACTTCAGCCTGGACCGGGCCGGTTGGATCCGCCTTGGCGTGGTGTTCTGCTTCGGTCTCGTGCACGGCCTGGGCTTCGCTGGCGCGTTGGGCATCGACGAGGCGTGGTCGTGGACCCTGCTGTGGTCCCTGCTGGTGTTCAACATCGGCATCGAAGTCGTTCAGTTGACGATTATCGCGGTCGTCTTCCCGTTGCTGTTCGTGCTGCGGCGTCGTGCGCCCAAAGCCGGCCTCTGGGCGACCGGGGTCGTTTCTGCGGGCGTGTCCCTTATGGGGTTGATCTGGTTTGTGCAGCGCATTTCTGGATCATGAGTAAGGCTAAGTAGTTCGTGAAGTGCAGTCTTTCGCAAGATCACGTTCACGGTCGGTTCATCGGGCAGCGAAAGCGTGGATTTGCTTCCCCAGCGTCGGGTGAAGGCACATCCATTTCTCTATTTGAAAAGGGAACAATGTCGATGACATTGAGCACCTCGTCACGGGCTTCCACGCTCGTACGGCGTCGCCTGGTCGCCGGGGTCGCAGCCGGCTTCCTGGGCATGGGCGCGGCTCTCGGTAGTGGCCTGATGGCCACCGCGAGCGCGGCCGAGTCCACCACGATCACCGGTGTGGTCCTCGGCGTCGGCGCCAACGAGACCCAGCGCATCGTGAGCTGGTACTCCTCCGCCGACACCGCGCAGAAGATCCAGCTCGCCCCGACCGCCGAGATCGTCAACGGCGAGTTCCCGGCCGGCGCCGTCAGCTTCGACGCCGTTGGTGCGGCGAACACCTCCACCACCGGGTTCAACCGGCACGCCACGATCAGCAACCTGCGCGAGAACACGGCGTACTCGTACCGGGTCGGCGCCGAGGGCAGTTGGTCCCCGGCGTACTCCTTCAAGACGCGGGACTTCGAGGGCGACTACGACTTCCTGTTCTTCGGCGACCCGCAGATCGGCTCCTCCGGTGACCGGCTGAAGGACCAGGCCGGCTGGGAGGACACCCTGAAGGTCGCGACGGCGGCCAACCCGAACGCCGAGCTGCTGGTGTCCGCCGGCGACCACGTCGAGAGCGCCAACGACGAGGGCCAGTGGACCTCGTTCCTCGCCCCCGACCAGCTGCGCCAGGTCCCCCTCGTCGCCACCATCGGTAACCACGACGTCGGCGGCAAGTCCTACGAGCAGCACCACTTCACCCCGAACACCGACCGCTCGTCGCAGTACTACAACGGCGACCAGGCGACCCGGTCCGGCGGCGACTACTGGTTCATCCACAAGGACGTGCTGTTCATCGACCTGAACAGCAACAGCTACGTCAACCCGGCGGACGGCTCCGCCGGCGGCGACGCGGCGCACGTCGCGTACGTCACCGACGTCATCAACAAGCACGGCTCCGAGGCCAAGTGGAAGGTGCTGGTCTACCACCACTCCATCTACTCGCCGGCCAGTCACGCGACCGACAGTGACAACAAGCAGCGGCGGGAGGACTTCACCACCGCGTTCTCCAACCTCGGCGTCGACATGGTGCTGCAGGGTCACGACCACAGCTACACCCGCAGCTACTCCATCAAGAACGGCCAGAAGGAGAACCCGGACGAGAAGCCGGGCGCTGCCGACGTCTACCCCGGCCCGGGTGGCGTCATCTACGTGACGGCCAACTCGGCCTCCGGCTCGAAGTACTACGACATCAAGAAGCCGGACAGCTCCGGCACGGGCATCCGCGGCAACGGGCCGGACCCGCTGGACCCGAACAAGTACTGGTACAACTCCGTGCAGAACCAGGAGCACGTCCGCAGCTACGTCAAGGTGCAGGTGCGCAACGACAAGCTGGTTCTCGCGAACGTCCGCAGCGGCACCTGCGCGGCCCCGAACGCGGCGGTCGAGAAGGGCCTCTCCTGCGTCAACACCCCGGAGGGGCAGCCGGTCGGCTCGATCGTCGACAACGTGACAGTGCACCCGTACCACGGTGACGGCCAGGCCATCCAGGTCAACGTGCCGAACCCGGCTCCGGGTGAGTTCGGCTGGACGATCGACGGCTACAACGGTCTGGTCGACCTGGGCACCGCGCAGGAGCGCGACGGCACCTACTTCCAGGCCAACGGCAAGATCAACCCGATCCTCGTGTCGGACAGCCGCCGTTCGCTCGCCCCGTGGTCGATCTCGGCCAACGTCGGCGACTTCTCCGACGCCGACAAGAAGTTCTCCGGCTCCTACCTCGGTTGGAGCCCGTACGTGCTCGACGCCGGAGCGGGCGCCGAGGCCGGTGCCCCGGTCCTGTCGTCCTACGACGACCAGGGCAAGGGCCTCTCGGTCTCCAGCGCCCTCGCCGCCGCCGCGCAGGGTCACCCGCGTGGTGGCGCGAAGCTCGGCGCCGACCTGGATCTGAAGATCCCGGACAGCATCGCGAAGGGTAGCTACCGCACCACCCTCACGATCACCGCGCTGAGCAGCTGACCGAACAGTTCCATGGGCGGGGTAGGCACCTTCGGGTGTCTACCCCGCCACCCATTTGCCATCCGTCCAAGATCACCTCAAGGAACCGACATGTACCCGTCCGTCACGCGCTGGAAGACCAGGCCCACCGCACTCCTCCGTAGGACAGCACTGTCCCTGCTCGCCGTCGTCGCGGCAGTCGGCGTCGGTGCCGGCCCCGCCCGGGCGGCGGACGGCAACGTCGCCTGGACGGTCCGGACGGCGTCCAACGGTTACGGCGAGGCCCGGTCCAGCTACAGCTACAACGTCAACCCGGGTGGGGCCGTCGAGGACGCCATGGTCGTGGCCAACCGTGGCGCGGCCCCGCTGACCCTCTCCGTGTACGCGGCCGACGGCTTCACCACCGACGCCGGCCAACTCGACCTGCTCACCAAGGACCAGAAGTCCACAGCGATCGGCGCCTGGGTGAAGCCGAACGCCGGCAGCGTCGTGATCCAGCCCGGAAAGACCGCCCAGGTCCCGTTCACGGTCAGCGTTCCGGAGAACGCCAAGCCCGGGGACTACGTCGGCGGCATCCTCACCACCCTGACCCAGGCCGACCAGGCTGAGGGGATCAACGTCGACCGGCGCCTCGGTATCCGGATCAAGCTGCGGGTCGGCGGCGAGCTGAAGCCGAACCTCGCGATCGAGGACCTGCACGTGACGTACGCCGGACCGACCAACCCGTTCAGCAAGGGTGACGCCACCATCACCTACAAGGTCCACAACGTCGGCAACGCGGCCCTGTCGGGAAACCAGGCGGTGACCGTCTCCGGCCCGTTCGGCCTGCTGCGGGTCCGGGCCGATGACGTCGCCGCGCCGCCGGAGCTGCTCCCGGGTGAGAGCTGGAACGTGACGGTGCCCGTACACGGGGTGGCTCCGGTCATCTCGCTGGCCGCTACCGCGACCCTGACGCCGCTGCTCACCGATGCCTCGGGCTCCACCACCCCGCTCAAGCCGGTGCAGGCCACCGCGCACGGCTGGGCCCTGCCCTGGACGTTGGTGCTGGCCCTCGTCGTGCTGATCGCCGTGCTCGTCGGGGCGTACCTGTACCGGCGCCGCAACCGGGCGCTGAGCAAGGCGCGCGAGGACGCCCGCGTCCGCGACGCCGTCGAGCAGGCGCTTCGTGGCCCGGAGCCGCAGGCCTCCTGATCGCCGCAGTCGCCCCAAAAGGTTCGGCGAGCCTGCACGTTAGTCCTTGTGGGTGAACGGCCCTCAGCTCCGGAGCGCGCCCGTTCCCGAGCCGGCATGCTGCGACGGTGACGCCGGCACGGAGGGGGAATCCACATGGTTGACGGGGATGTGCCAGAGCGGATGCAGGCCGCGGCCTTCGACGAGTTCGGCGGGCCGGAGGTGATCACCCTGCGCAAGCTGCCGATCCCGCAGGTCGCCGACGACGAAGTGCTGATCAAGGTGTGGAGCGCCGGCGTCGGGGTGTGGGACGCGTACGAGCGGGAGGGGGTGCTGGTGCCGGAGGGCTCGGCACTGCCGATCGTGCCCGGCTCCGACGGTGCCGGAACCGTCATCGCGGCCGGCGGCACGGTGACCAGCCTGGCCGTGGGCGACCTGGTCTACGTCTCCGCCACCACCCGGCCCAAGGGCGGCCTCTACGCCGAGTACGCGTCGGTCAAGGCGGAGTACGCGGCGAAGGTGCCCGACGGTGTGCCGGCCGAGCACGCCGGTGCCATGCCCACCGACGCGCTGACCGCACTGGCCGGCCTCGACACCGTCAGCCTGTCGGCCGGCGACTGGTTGCTGATCTTCGGAGCGAGCGGCGGTCAGGGCCACCTGGCCGTGCAGTTGGCGAAGCGGCAGGGCCTCAACGTGATCGCCGTGGCGTCCGGGGCGGACGGCGTCGCGCTGGTGACCCGGCTCGGCGCCGACGTGTCGGTGGACGGTCACGGCGACATGACCGAGGTGCTGGCCCGGATCCGGGAGGCGGCACCGGGCGGGGTCAACGCCATCCTGGCGATGGCCGGCGGGCCGACGCTGGACCGGCTCACCGAGGCGCTGGCCGACGGCGGGGTGGTCGCGTACGCCCACGGGGTGCGGCCGGAGCCACAGGAACGTCCGGGCGTCACGGTCCGCGCGTACGACGGCGAATCGAACCCCCGACAGTTGCAACGCCTCAACGAACTCATCGAAGCGGGGCCGTTCGTGGTGCACGTCGCCGAGACGTTCCCCCTGGGCAAGGTGCGGGACGCGCACCAGCGCCTCCAGACCTCCTACGCCGGCAAGCTCCTGCTGACGGTGGCCTGAGAGGTCAGGGCGTGCGCTGTTGCGGCACGCGTACCGATGCCATGCCGGCCGCCGTCGCGGCCTGGATGCCCAGGTCGGTGTCCTCGAAGACCAGGCAAGCCTCCGGGGGTACGCCGAGCTGCCGCGCCGCGAGCAGGAACGCCTCCGGGTCGGGCTTGGCCCGGGTGTAGTCGTCGGCGCAGACCAGCACGTCGAACCGGTCCAGCAGGCCCAGCGCGTCCAGGGAGGCGGTGACCGACGCGCGGGTGCTGCCGGAGACCACGGCGAACGGAACCCGCCGGTGCGCGTCGTGGATGTGCGCCAGCACCTCCGGCACCGCGGCGAGCTGCGGCAACAACTCCTGGTAGTAGCCCTCCCGGCGCTCGACCACGGCAGCCACCGGCATGGCCAGACCCTGCTGCTCGTTCAGCTCGACGATGATGTCGGCGGTGGGCCGCCCACCCCACGCGTAGAAGAGGTCCTCCGGGAACTCGCAGCCCCACTCCGCGAGGGCCCGCTGCCAGGCCACGTAGTGCAGCGGCATCGAGTCGACGATGGTGCCGTCGCAGTCGAACAGGTACGCGGCGAACGGCCCGGGAGGCAGCGGCAGACTCACCCGGGGAAGGGTACAGCTCACCCGCTCGTGACAGCCTTCAGCTGGCTGAGCAGGTACGCGCGCTCCGGTTCGGTGCCGACCAACGTCAACGCGCTGCGGTACGCGGCCGCGGCCTCGTCGTACCGGCCGAGCCGGCGCAGCAGATCGGCCCGAGCCGCCGGATAGGGATGGTGGCCGCGCAGGCGCGGATCGTCGGCCAACTCGTCGAGCAGCGCCAGCCCCGCCTCCGGTCCGTCCCGCATGGCCACCGCGGCGGCCCGGTTCAGCGCGACGACCGGCGAGGGCACCAGGCCGAGCAGCACGTCGTAGAGCGCCACCACCTGCGGCCAGTCGGTGCTGGCCACGTCGGGAGCCTCGTCGTGCAGCGCGGCGATGGCGGCCTGCACCGCGTACGGCCCGGGCGCTCGGCCGGTCAGCGCGACCACCACCAGGCCGCGCCCCTCCTCGATCATCTGACGGTCCCAGCGCCCCCGATCCTGGTCGTCGAGCAGGATCATGGCCCCGTCCGGCCCGGTACGCGCGTCGCGCCGGGCATGGACGAGCAGCATCAGGCCGAGCAGCCCGGCGGCCTCCCGCTCGGCGGGCAGCAGCCGGCGCAGAATCCGGCCCAGCCGGATGGCCTCCTCGGCCAGGTCGATCCGTTGCAGATCCGGGCCGGAACTGGCCGCGTACCCCTCGGTGAAGATCGAGTAGACGGCCTGGAGCACGGTGGGCAGACGGCCGGGCAGCTCGTCGTCGCCCGGCACCCGGAACGGGATGCGTGCGTCACGGATCTTCCGTTTGGCGCGGACGAGTCGCTGGGCCATGGTGGCGGGCGGCACCAGGAAGGCCCGCGCGACCTCGGCGGTGGTGAGGCCGGCCAGGAACCGCACTGTGAGCGCGGCACGGTCCGGCGCGGCCAGGGCCGGGTGCGCGCAGGTGAAGAAGAGCGCCAGCCGGTCGTCGGGCAGGTCACGGTCCGCGTCGGCGGGCGGGGCGTGATCGGCCCGCTCGGCCTCCGCCCGGAGCACGGCGAGCCGGGTGGCCAGCACCCGGTCACGACGCAACCGGTCCACGGCCCGACGCCGGGCAGTGGTGAGCAGCCAGGCGCCCGGCCGGCTCGGGACGCCGTCGGTCGGCCAGTGCGTCAGCGCCGCCTCGATGGCCTCGGAGGCGACCTCCTCGGCCAGGTCGAGGTCGCCGAAGCGGCGCACGAGCGAAGCGAGCAGTCGGCCGCGCTCCTCCCGGAACACGGCCTCCACCGACGACCCGACGGCTGCCCTCTCATCCGGCACGCTCAGACCTGCACGTCGATCTCGGCGATCGGACGGACCTGGACCGATCCGGGACCGGCGGCCCCGGGGCTGCGGGCGGCCCACTCCAGCGCGGCGTCGAGGTCCGGCACGTCGATGACGTCGTACCCACCGAGCAGCTCACGGGTCTCGGCGAACGGCCCGTCGGTGATCGTGCGCTCGCCACCGGCGCTCACCTGCACTGTCGTACAGGTGGTCAGGTCCTGTAGCGGGTGCCCGGAGACCCAGACTCCGGCGTCCTTCATCTCGCGGTCGTAGCGGATCCAGTCCTCGAAGCTGCACCCGTTGTCGACGACCTCTCCGTCGACCATGGGACTCATGAACAGCAGCATGTACTTCACGTTTTGGCTCCTCTCGGTGCGGCGGTGTCGCCGTACAGCATGACGACGAACGGTGACCGCGGATATCGACACGGCCCGGCAACCTTTTCTGCCCGGCTCCGCTCACCGCAGGCGTGGCCGCGCCGGGTCGGATCGTTCGTCGCGTCGGTCCATCCGTCGCTCGAACCAGGTCACGCCGATCAGGAAGGCGGTCAGCACTGTGAGCGCCGCCAGTGGCGGCAGGGACCGGCCGATCGGCAGCAGGGGCAGCGGCAGCAGCGCGGCGACGACCTGCGTCGGGACCACCGTGCCGACGGTCAGCCGTCGGAAGACAAGTCTGCTGAGCAGGTAGAGGGCGGTGCCGCCGTAGAGCGCTGTCGCTGCCTCCCACCCGAGGCGACCCGGATGCGCCGACTCCCCGGTGAGGTGGGCGATCACCTCCTCGATGCCGAGCGCCACGTAGATCGCGCCGATGATCAGCGTGGAGTGCGCGAGGCCGTACGCGTCGCCGGCCACGCTGGCCCGTCGCTCACCCGGCACGCTGCTGACGGCCTCGCTGGCGGTGGACGCCAGCCGATCGAAGTAGAGCCACCACAGGCAGACCGTGCTGGTGAGGCCGAGCAGTGCGGCCAGTAGCGCGGGGCCGACCGGGGCCATCGCCCTGGGGCCCGCGCCGGCGGAGATCAGGGACTCACCCAGCGCGATGATCAGCACCAGGCCGTACCGCTCGGTGAAGTGGTCCACGCTGCGCAGTTGCCACGGCCGGAAGGCGGACGCGATCCGGGCACCGCCGATGTTCAGCAGAAACGCCACTGTCCAGAGCGCCGTCTGGGCCGCACCGCCGAGCAGGGCGCCGATGATCAAGGGAACCCAGCCCAGCACGACCGGCACCGTGAAGAACCTCAGCGTCGAGCGCAGCGCGGGGTTCGTCGCGCTCGCCCAGAACAGAATCACCAACTGCACGGCCCGGCCCACCACGTAGGCCAGCGCGAGAGTCAGCGGCGCGTCGAACAGTTCCGGGCTCTGCTGCCACGCGTCCGGCATCACCAGCGCGGCCACGAAGATCGCCGCCATCGCGACCAGGGTGGCGGCGCGGACCGGGCCGACGTCCGCCCGGACCAGGTTTCCCACCCAGATGTACGGCGACCAGGAGTAGAGCAGCAGGAGCAGCAGGAGCAGCCCCTGGGCCAGGGTGAGCGCGCCCGGCGACCCCGCCATGAACGTGATGACCCGGGTGAGTGCGAAGACGAAGACCAGGTCGAAGAAGATCTCGAACATCGTGGTCCGGTGCGTCACCCCCGTAGGCACCGGACGAATATCCGAGATCCTCCTCATCCTGGCATTCTGCGCCATTTCGCTCGGCGCTTCGTCCGGTCTCCTCGCTCAGCGCCGCCCGGCGTCAGGTTGCCGCTTCTGTCCGGCGTCGGCTGCGCTCAGCCCGCCGCCGCACCTGCTGGTACGCGCCGGTCAGCCCCATCGCCCGGCGCACCTCGAGCACTGTCTGGCGTACCTCCTGGCGGGTCCGTTCCGTGCCCTCGACGATCAGCCGGTCGACCAGACCCCGGTCAGCTTCGATCTCGGCCCGACGCTGTCGGATCGGCGCCAGGAACCCCTCCAGCGCGACGACCAGCCGTTCCTTGACCTCCACGTCACCCACCCGCCCGGCCCGGTAACGCCGGGCCAGGTCGGCGACCTCGTCGCGGTCCGGATTGAAAACCTCGTGGTACGCGAACACCGGGTTGCCCTCCACAGTGCCCGGCACGTCGGCCCGTACCCGGTTCGGGTCGGTGTACATGCCGAGCACCTTGCGACGCACCGTCGCCGCGTCGTCGGAGAGCGCGATGGTGTTGCCCCGGCTCTTGCTCATCTTGGCCGCGCCGTCGGTGCCCACCAGGCTCGGCGTGTCCGCCGGGATCAGCTCGGGCACCGGGAAGACCGGTCCGTACAGGTGGTTGAACCGCCGGGCGATCTCCCTGGTCACCTCGACGTGAGCGGCGTTGTCCCGGCCGACCGGGACCACCTCCCCCTTGACGCAGAGGATGTCCGCGGCCTGGAGCACCGGGTAACCCAGCAGCCCGTACGGCATCTCCTCCTTGCCGGCGTCGCGGGCCATGTCCTTGAGTGAGGGCACCCGTTCCAACCGGGGAACTGTCACCAGGTTCTGCAGGAGGGTGTTGAGATCGCCGACCTCGGGGATCGCCGACTGGAGGTAGAAGGTTGCCCGGTCCGGGTCGACCCCGGCGGCGAGGATGTCGGTCACCATCTCGCGGGCGTTGCCGGAGACCTGGTCGATGTCCTCGCGGCGGTTGCGAGTGGTGAGCATGTGCAGGTCGGCGATGATGAAGAAGCTCTCGTAACGCTGGTGCAGCCGTACCCGGTTGGCGATGCTGCCGACGTAGTGGCCGAGGTGCAGACGGCCGGTGGGCCGGTCACCGGTGAGCATTCGTGCGACGGACATGGTGGTGCCTCTCGTTATCCGAAGGTGGGTCACGCACGGGCGCGCGCCGACCAGGGCTGTCTCAGCCCAGGTCGGTCAGCGGAATCGACTCAGCGAGTCGTCCGCCATCGCGCGCCGGCGCGGAACCGCAGACCACCGGCACGGAGGACGTTCAGAAGTTGCTCACGGCCGTCGCCGGAGCTGGTCGGGGTCTGGGGCACGGCACCGAGGTCGAGGCCGTCGACCGGGTCGACAGCCTCGGATGCGCAGTTGCCCGTCCGGACCACGGCCTCAGATTACCCGTGGGATGGCGCCGGGAGGGGGAAGGTAGCTGTCGGCGTAGTAGGTGCCGACGCGGTCCCGGTACTCCGGGTCTGCCGAATCCGGATCGAACGGTGGTGCGTCCTTGATCTGCTGTCGGGTCCGGTCGACGTGCACGACACGTTCCTGGTGATCCACCCGCGTCACCGTCCCGGCTGGCAGCAGCACCTTCTGCCCGAAGATCCACGGCCCGGTGTCCACCACCAGGTGCGCGGCGTCCGCCGCGTCGCTCGCCTCGTCGATGGTGCCGATTTGCCCATCGCTCGCCTGCACCTGATAGCCCACCAGGTCGACCGGGGTGCCCGGGCCGGGCGCGTCCGGGCCGTCGTGCCCTCCCTGATCCTGCCCAGGGGTGACCGAGGGTGTGGTCTGCGTGTAGCCGCCGGCCAGGGCGGACGGGTCACGCCAGGCCCAGGGGTTGAAGGTCGAGGGTTGCATGGGGCACCTCCAGGGGACGGTCCTCAGCTGTCCCCCTTCGCAGTGCCCATCCCGCCGCGGCCGGAAACAGTCAGCGCCCTGCGCCGGCCGCGCCCGCCGGGGTGGGTCAGCGCGTTCGCGTTGCCGGCGGCGGGCCGCTGAGCAGGTGCGCTGGCATACTCGGCTGCCATGGTGCTGTCGCGAGGGTGGAGCCTCTTCCTGGTCGGAGTCGGCGTCTGGACCTGGGTGATCTGGCCGAGGTTCGCGGTGGCCATCTGGCAGGACCCGCGGTCCTGGGCGTCCGGAACGGTGGCCGACGGCCCGGCCACCAGCTTCCTGTGGGTGCACGCGTTGCTGATCGCCGCGTCGCTGGCGATCGGCACCACCGCCGGCGTTCTCGGCGTCCGGGCCTGGCTGGCCACCCGGCGGCGGCAGACGTCCTGATTCCCCTCGCCGCTCGCGCAGATCAGGCGCCAGCGGTGGCCGGGTGACCGCCGTAGACCGGGAGGCACTCACGCCACGGCCGGCGTCGGCGGTCTTGACCTGGGGAAACGGCTCGGACGTGCGAATGTGACGCGCGCCGCTACCCGTGGATTTGACGATCAAACCCGCAGACGCGTAACTTTCTCTCTGCCAGCGCGGAACGGGGCAAACGGGACGAAGGTCCTGAAGCACCGGAACGAGATGGCAACCGGGTCAGGCAGGGGTTCACTCCTGCGGGACACGGTCCGGGCGGGGCTCGCCGGATCGGCCGTGAGGCGGATTTGGTGCGGCGAAGCCGACCGGGTAAGGTTCACGACCGGCAGGGAACCGGGCGAGACTGCGGGACACCGCAGCGGCCGGTCTGCCGAATCCGACGACCTGACGCAGCGGTTCGCTGCTGCGTGAGTGCGCCGGCGCTGACCCGTACGAAGCATGACAGACCGGGACACACGGTTTGACACGGCAGAGACGGTGAGGTAACGTAGTAAAAGTGCCCGGCGCGAGAGCGGCGGGGACACGGAACGAAAAGCCCCGGTCGGGGTTCCACTGAGGTGGGGCTTCTGGTCGGTGTGTGGTTGTTCTTTGAGAACTCAACAGGGTGCTTGTAAAGCCAGTGCCAATTATGATTTATACCCCGGACTGG
>NZ_JBTLMN010000019.1:0-40407 GCF_054462275.1 Micromonospora sp. SD19 | reverse complement strand
CCTTCGAGGGCGGGCACTACATCAGCGTCGTCGGCTACCGCGATGGCGGGAACGTGGTGAAGATCGCCGACTCCGCCAACCCGAACACCGCCTCCTACGAGGTCACCGTCGAACACCTCGCCGACTGGATCGCCACCCGCGGCTACGCCACCAGCTGACCCACAGCACACCAGCTGCACAGCACACCAGCACACCAGCACCCCAGCACACCGCCGAAGGGCCGGACCCCACCCCGGGGCCCGGCCCTTCAGCATGTCCAGAGGTCAGCGCCAAAGGTCAGTGCTCGTCGCCCGCGCGGACGGGGTCGACACGAACCGGGTCGACACGGACCGGACCGAGGTCGGGGGCCACCCCAGCCGACCGACCGCCCGGGGCCACCGTAGCCGTCGGACCGCCGGCGGCCACCTCGGCCACTTCCGGGCCACTGCCGGCGTTGGCCGGGCCACTGCCGGCGTCGGCCGCCTCGATGCGCTGAGCGCGTCGGCGTAGCCACCAGGTGCTGCCGAGCCCGGCGAGCACCGCGAGGACCAGCCCGGCCCAGGAGATGTCCTTCAGCCAGTGTTCGGCCGCGCGACCCACCGAGTAGAGCAGGTACGTCGTGCCGAAGGCCCAGACCAACCCGCCGGCGGCGTTGGCCACCAGGAAGCGGCGGTACGGCACGTGCAGCGCCCCGGCGAGCGGCCCGGCCAGGATCCTCAGCAGTGCCACGAACCGACCGAAGAAGACCGCCCAGACGCCGTGCCGCGCGAAGCTCTGTTCGGCGCGGGCGAGTTGCGCCGGGCCCAGGTGTTTGGGGAAGCGCCTGCCCAGCCGGACGAGCAGTGGACGGCCGCCGCGTCTGCCGATGGCGTACCCGATGGAGTCGCCGACGATGGCGCCGAACGCCGCCGCGGTGGCCACCCACTCCGGTTCCACCACGCCGGTGGCGGCGAGCAGTGCGGAGCTGACCAGGACGATTTCGCCGGGCAGGGGGACGCCCATGCTCTCCACGCCGATCACTGCGGCGACGAGCAGGTAGACCACGCCCGGAGGCAGCGCCGAGAGCCAGTGCTGAACGTCGATCACTCGGCACCCCTTCCGATCGGTTCCCGACCCTACCCCGCCGGTCTGTCGGCGCGGTGCGGTCGCGGGCCCGCCGGCTCGTGACGCCGGGTTGCACATATAGCAAGACGGACGTACGGTTTTGTTGGAAGCGGAATCGGCGGTAAGTGTCACCTAACCTCGGCGGCACCCCGACCGGTGCGACAGACTGCTCAGGACTACTCACGGTCGCTGGTGTGAAGGAGTACGACGTGGCGAGCCTCGACACCTTCGGTGCGAAGACCCAGCTACGCGTCGGAGACGCGAGCTACGAGATTTTCAAGATCGACAAGGTGGACGGCCACGCCCGGTTGCCGTACAGCCTGAAGATCCTGCTGGAGAACCTGCTGCGGACCGAGGACGGCGCGAACATCACCGCCGACCACATCCGCCAGCTCGGCGGGTGGGACTCCACCGCCGCCCCGAGCGTGGAGATCCAGTTCACCCCGGCACGGGTGCTGATGCAGGACTTCACCGGTGTGCCCTGCGTGGTCGACCTGGCCACCATGCGCGAGGCCGTCCGCGAGCTGGGCGGCGACGCCAGCAAGGTCAACCCCCTCGCCCCCGCCGAGCTGGTCATCGACCACTCGGTCATCGCCGACCTGTTCGGCCGCGAGGACGCGTTCGCCCGCAACGTCGAGCTGGAGTACGAGCGCAACAAGGAGCGCTACCAGTTCCTGCGCTGGGGCCAGACCGCGTTCAACGAGTTCAAGGTCGTCCCGCCGGGCACCGGCATCGTGCACCAGGTCAACATCGAGTACCTGGCCCGCACGATCATGGAGCGGGGCGGCCAGGCGTACCCGGACACCGTCGTCGGCACCGACTCGCACACCACCATGGTCAACGGCCTGGGCGTGCTGGGCTGGGGCGTCGGCGGCATCGAGGCCGAGGCCGCGATGCTCGGCCAGCCGGTCAGCATGCTGATCCCCCGTGTGGTGGGCTTCAAGCTGCACGGCGAGATGCCGGCCGGCACCACCGCCACCGACCTGGTGCTGACCATCACCGAGATGCTGCGCAAGCACGGTGTGGTCGGCAAGTTCGTCGAGTTCTACGGCCCGGGCGTGAGCGCCGTGCCGCTGGCCAACCGGGCCACCATCGGCAACATGTCCCCGGAGTACGGCTCCACCGTGGCGATCTTCCCGATCGACGGTGAGACCATCCGCTACCTGGAGCTGACCGGCCGCGACGCCGCGCAGGTCGCGCTCGTCGAGGCGTACGCCAAGGAGCAGGGCCTCTGGCACGACCCGGACGCCGAGCCGGAGTACTCCGAGCGCCTGGAGCTGGATCTCAGCACCATCGAGCCGTCGCTCGCCGGCCCGAAGCGCCCGCAGGACCGGGTGCCGTTGGGCGCGGCGAAGACGCTGTTCCGCTCGGCGTTGACCGACTACGTGGCCGACGACTCCACCAACGAGCGTGACATCAAGCCGGGTGTCCCCCGCGAGGAGCTGCCGCGCGGCGCCAATGGCCCGGCCGACGAGGCCAGCGCCGAGTCCTTCCCGGCCAGCGACCCGCCGGCCAACGAGTTCAGCGACCCGGCCGACGAGCCGCGTGACCTGGAGACGGCGGCGGTCGGCGCGGGTGGCCGGGCCACCAACCCGGTCCGGGTCACCGGCGCCGACGGCGTCGAGTACGAGCTGGACCACGGCGCCGTGGTGATCGCCGCGATCACGTCCTGCACCAACACGTCCAACCCGCAGGTGATGATCGGTGCCGCGCTGCTGGCCCGCAACGCCGTGGAGAAGGGCCTGAGCCGCAAGCCGTGGGTGAAGACCACCCTGGCCCCGGGCTCGAAGGTCGTCATGGACTACTACGAGCGGGCCGGCCTCACGCCGTACCTGGACAAGCTCGGCTTCAACCTGGTCGGCTACGGCTGCACCACCTGCATCGGCAACTCGGGCCCGCTGCCCGAGGAGGTGTCCGCCGCGGTCAACGAGCACGACCTGTCGGTGGTCTCGGTGCTCTCCGGCAACCGGAACTTCGAGGGCCGGATCAACCCGGACGTCAAGATGAACTACCTGGCGTCGCCGCCGCTGGTTGTCGCGTACGCCCTGGCCGGCACGATGGACATCGACCTGGCCAACGAGCCGATCGGTGAGGACTCCGAGGGCAACCCGGTGTACCTGCGGGAGATCTGGCCGAACAGCGCCGAGATTCAGGACGTCATCGCCCAGGCGATCGGCGCCACCGGGTTCAGCGCCGCGTACTCGGACGTCTTCGCCGGTGACGAGCGCTGGCAGTCGCTGCCCACCCCGACCGGCGACACGTTCGCCTGGGCGGACGACTCCACCTACGTGCGCAAGCCCCCGTACTTCGAGGGCATGCAGCAGGAGCCGAGCCCGGTCGTCGACATCTCCGCCGCCCGGGTGCTGGCCAAGCTGGGTGACTCGGTGACCACCGACCACATCTCGCCGGCCGGTGCGATCAAGGCGGACTCCCCGGCCGGCACGTACCTGGCCGAGCACGGCGTGCCGCGCCACGAGTTCAACTCGTACGGTTCCCGCCGGGGTAACCACGAGGTGATGATCCGGGGCACCTTCGCCAACATCCGGCTGCGCAACCAGCTGGTTCCGGGGGTGGAGGGCGGCTTCACCGTCAACCACCTCACCGGCGAGCAGACCTCGATCTACGACGCCTCGATGGCCTACCAGGAGGCCGGCATCCCGCTGGTCATCCTGGCCGGCAAGGAGTACGGCTCGGGTTCGTCGCGGGACTGGGCGGCCAAGGGCACGATGCTGCTGGGCGTCCGGGCGGTCATCGCCGAGTCGTACGAGCGGATCCACCGCTCCAACCTGATCGGCATGGGCGTGCTGCCGCTGCAGTTCCCGGTGGACGTCACCGCCGAGTCGCTCGGCCTGACCGGCACCGAGACGTTCAGCATCACCGGGGTGACCGCGCTCAACGACGGCGAGACCCCGCGCACGGTGACTGTCACCACCGACACCGGCGTCGAGTTCGAGGCTGTGGTGCGGATCGACACCCCGGGCGAGGCGGACTACTACCGGCACGGCGGCATCCTGCAGTTCGTGCTGCGCCGCATGATCGCCAGCTGACGTACCGATGTCACCAGGCTCCCTCCCGCCCTTCGGCGGGAGGGAGCCTGCGTCGTTCCCGTCCCGACACCCCGCCCCGGGCTAACCTCTTAGCTAAGGAGGTGTCATGGTGGCCGGTGAAGCTGCGGCACAGTTCAACATCCACGATGCGAAGACGAACCTGTCACGCATCATCGAACGGGTCGAGCACGGCGAGGAAATCGTGATCAGTCGGGCCGGTACCCCGGTCGCCAAAGTCATTCCTCTTCGTCGTACGACACGCACTGGTCGCGGCTCTCTGCGCGGTGCGCTGGATCTCACCGGAGACTGGGATTCCGACGAGGTCAACGACGAGGTTGCTCGCGACTTCGGGCTGTCCGGATGAGGCTCTTGCTCGACACGCACGTGGTGCTCTGGTGGTTGACCGACGACCCGGGGCTCGCCACGGACGTCAAGGACCGCATCGACGCCGAACCCGATGTGTATCTGAGCCCGGTCACGCTGTGGGAGGTCGCGATCAAACAGTCGCTGGGCAAGTTGGCCGGCCCTGCCGACCTCGCCGAGCGGATTCGTGACGCCGAACTGCGGGAACTCCCGATCCTCCACGATCACGCCATCGCGGCTGGTCGGCTGCCGGCGATCCACCGGGACCCCTTCGACCGGATGCTTGTCGCGCAGGCCCTGCACGAGGGGCTGACCCTGGTCACCCGGGACGACCGCATCCACAAGTACGACGTACCGATCCTTGTGGCGTGACTGTCAGCCTCGCGGATGAGGTCGTCGGCCCGGTCGACCAGGGCCTCGCGGTCTGGACCCGATTCCTGGTGCTGGCCGGGCCCGGCTGGACCCCGCCGGCCTACCCGGCCAGTTCGTCAGCCCGGCCGAGCAGGGCACGGCGCTCGGCGGTCGAAGCGACCGCCGTCGCCGCCTCCCGGAACAGGCTGGCCGCGCGCAACCGGTCACCCTGCCGGGCCACCAGGTCGGCCTCCACCGCCACGGCGAGCGGATAGCCGCCCAGTCCGCCCCCGGCTCGTGCCGCGTCGAGCAGGGCCAGCCCGACGGCCGGCCCGTACGCGTACCCGTGCGCTACCGCGCGGTTGAGCGCGATCACCGGCGAGGGGCGGAGGGCAGCCAGCGCGTCGTAGGCCCGCGCGATCGTCGGCCAGTCGGTGTCGTCGACCGAGACGGCGGTGGCGTGGCAGGCGGCGATCCGGGCCTGCCACGCGTACGGCCCGTCGTGGCGTACCCGATCGAGGGTGGCCAGGCCCTCGGCGATGGCGGCGCGGTCCCACCGGTCGCGGTCCTGCCGGTGCAGGGTGAGCAGGGTGCCGGCGGCGTCGCGGCGGGCATCCCGACGGGAGTGGTGGAACAGGAACAGCGCCAGCAGCGCGGCGACCTCGGACTGCTCGGGCATCAGCCGGTCGAGCAGCCGGGCCAGCCGGACCGCCTCGTCGGCGAACGCCGGTTCGCCGTCGGCGACGTAGCCCCGGGTGAACAGCAGGTACAGCACGGCGAGGACGCCGGGTAGTCGCTCGGTCAGCGCCGGCCCGCTCGGCACCCGGTACGGGATGCCCGCCTGGGTGATGCGGGTGCGGGCCCGGGTCAACCGGCGGGTCATCGTCGACTCGCTGACCAGCAGGAGGCGGGCGATGTCGGCGGTCGGCACGCCGCAGACCGTTCGCAACGTCAACGCCACCCGGGCCTCGATCGCGAGCGCCGGATGGCAGCAGGTGAAGATGAGCCGCAGCCGGTCGTCCACCACGTCCTGGCCCACCTCCGGCTCCGGCGACGCCTCATCCGGCGTGAGCAACGCCAGGTCGTGCAGCTTGCGTCGTTCCACGGTGGCGCGGCGCAGCACGTCGATCGCCCGGTTACGCGCCACCGTCATCAGCCAGCCGCCCGGGTTGGCGGGCACACCGTCGGCGGGCCAGCGCTCCAGCGCGGCGGTCAACGACTCCTGGGCACAGTCCTCGGCCAACGACCAGTCCCCGGTCACCCGGATCAGGGTCGCGACGATCCGGGGGTACGCCTCGACGCTGGCGGCCGCGACGGCCGCCGCCGCGCCGGCCGGTGCCTGGGTAGGCATCGGCCGGCGCTGCGAGGTGAACATCGTCGTCAGGCGGGCAGGTCCGCGAACGGGCGCAGTTCCAGCCGCCCCTCGCGGGCCATCGGGTGCGTGCGGGCCACCTCGATCGCCTCGTCCAGGTCGGCGCAGTCGAGCAGGTCGAAGCCCACGATCACCTCGGCGGTCTCCGCGAACGGGCCCTCGGAGACGAGCAGTTCACCGCCGCGAACCCGGACGGTGGTGGCCGCGCTGGTCGGCGCCAGCGCGTCGCCGGTCAGGCGGCGACCCCGTGAGTCGTTCTCCGCCACCCACTTGTGGATGTCGGGCAACTCGGTGGGGTCGGTGTCCGGCTCGGCGTCGCTGCACACGAACATCATGAACTTCATCTGGTCGCTCCCTTGTTTCTCGGGGTATCACCAGCATGACGATCGGCCGACAGCGTTCCGGACACCCTCCCCCGAAAAACCTCGGGTCAGTCTCCGCTGGCGGCGCGGCGGCGGGCCTCGCGGGTCTTCATGGCGTGCTCCATCAGCGTGACGAGCACCTCCTTGCTGGACTCACGCTGCCGGGCGTCGCAGAGCAGCACCGGCACGCCCGGGTCCAGGTTCAGCGCGGCCTGCACCTCGTCGAGCCGGTACGTCCGCGCGCCCTGGAAGCAGTTCACCGCCACCACGAAGGGCGTGCCGCGACCCTCGAAGTAGTCGATCGAGGGGAAGCAGTCGGCGAGCCGGCGGGTGTCGGCCAGCACCACGGCGCCGATCGCCCCCAACGCCAACTCGTCCCAGACGAACCAGAACCGGTCCTGTCCCGGAGTGCCGAACAGGTACAGCACCAGGTCGTCGCTGATGGTGATCCGGCCGAAGTCCATGGCCACGGTGGTGGTGGTCTTGCCTTCCACACCGGAGAGGTCGTCGATGCCGACCCCCGACTCCGTCAGCACCTCCTCGGTCCGCAACGGCCGGGTTTCGCTGACCGCGCCAACCATGGTCGTCTTGCCCACGCCGAAGCCGCCCGCGACCAGAATCTTGATCGCGGTGGGCAGTGGCGTCGCTCCCGCCGGCCGGTCAGAGTGCCCGTAGTCCATTGATTACCGCCTCGAAGATGCTGTTGTCGGGAAGACCGGCCGTGGTCTGCGGCTCGCGGACCTGCACCAGGCTGCGGGCTGCCAGATCACCGAGGAGCACCCGGATGGTGCCCACCGGCAGGTCGAGATGGGCGGCGATCTCGGCGACGGACTGTATGCGTTGGCACAGCCCGACGATCGCCAAATGCTCGGGGCCGAGACCCACCTCGGGCGTGACCTCGGCTCGGGTCGCCGTGACCAGGGAGATCAGGTCGAATGTGCCGGTGACCGGGCGGGCCCGACCGCGCGTCACCGCGTACGGGCGCACCACCGGACCCGCATGGTCATCCACCCACTGATGGTCTGCGGACTCCCCCTGGACCGTCATCGCCGTTACCTCTCGCCGACCTGCTGATCAGTGCCACGCGATGGTGATGCGACGTACTTGCCGACGCGGGTGACCAGCATCGCCATCTCGTAGGCGATCAGACCGACGTCGGCGTCCTCGGTGGCCAGCACCGCCAGGCAGGCGTTGCGGCCGGCCGCGGTGACGAACAGGAACGACGACTGCATCTCGATGATGGTCTGCTGCACCTGCCCGCCACCGAAACGCTTGCCGGCGCCTCGGGCGAGGCTCTGGATGCCGGCCGCCATCGCCGCGAGGTGCTCGCCGTCGTCTCGGCTCAACCCCTGGGAGGAGGCCATCAAGAGGCCGTCGGTGGAGAGCGCGACCGCGTGTTCGGCCTGCTTCACCCGGCCCACCAGGTCATCCAGCAACCACGTCAGGTCGGCGCTCGAAGCCGTCTTCTGGGTCACTTCGTCGTCCTCTTCTCGCCCGGCTGTGCGCCGTGTTCGTTTGGGGCTTGACCGTCACACCGCGCGGGAACCCGCGTCATCGGTGCTCGGTCAGGTCGCTTGTGGATCCTCGTCGGTCGGCTCGGACGGCGTCGCCGCCGGGGTGCCGGAGGCGCCGCCGAGCAGCCGAGCCGCGTCGGTTCGCCCACGCCGGGTGCCGGTCTGGTAGGAACTCATCATCCGGCGGACCTGCTCCGGTGGGCGCACCACATCCTCGTCGTCGGTCTCCGACATCGCCGGGTCGTCTCGCAACTCGGGAACGATGTTCGCCTGTCGGACCCGGACGGGCAGGCCGGAGTCGGTCCGCTCCGCGTCGGCGCGGGCGGGCACCGGGCCACCGTCACCAGCCGCGACCGACTCCGCGTCGCGGGTCTCCGGGCGGGTGCGCTCGACGGCGGGCAGGCCGGTGGGCACGGTCGGGGCTTCCAGGGCTGGCTGACCCGGGCCGCGCCGGGCGCGGGTGGGCAGGTCGGGTGTGCCGGTCGTCGGGGTGGTCCGCTGTCGGGTGGGGAGAACGGTGTCCGCCTCGGCCTCCTCGTCCGACGTCGGGGTGGTGGTGTCGGTTGGCGTCGGCGCCGACGACGTCGCGGCCACGTCCGGCGCGGTGGTCGTCGGTGCGGCGAGGGCGACCGGTGCGAGGGAGGTTGGGCTGCCGCTCTCCGTGGCCGGCGTCGACGGCATCGGGATGGCCGAACCGGCCCGGAACGAGCCCGAGTCCTCCGGGGAGGCGTCGGCCTCGGTGACCAGCTCCAGCGGGATCAGCACGACCGCCGTGGTGCCCCCGTACGCGGACTCCTTGAGCCGGACCCGCACGCCGTGCCGTTCGGTCAGCCGGCTCACCACGTAGAGCCCGAGGCGGGCGGCGTTGGCGAGGTTCAGCTCGGACTGGTCGACGATCCGGTGGTTCGCCGCGGCCAGGTCCTCCTCGCTCATGCCGAGGCCCCGGTCCTCGATCTCGAGGGCGAACCCGTTGGAGACCAGCTGGCCGCGGACCTCGACGGTCGTGTGTGGCGGGGAGAACGACAGGCCGTTCTCGATCAGCTCGGCCAGCAGGTGGATGACGTCGCCGACCGCGCGGCCGGCGAGCGAGACCGGCCCGAGCGGCAGCACGTTGACCCGGGTGTAGTCCTCCACCTCGGCCACGGCGCCGCGCACCACGTCGACCATCGGGACGTTGCGCCGCCAGGCCCGACCGGGGGTGGAGCCGGAGAGCACGATCAGGTTTTCCGCGTTGCGCCGCATCCGGGTGGCCAGGTGGTCGACCCGGAACAGATCCTCCAGCTCCTCCGCGTCGTGTTCGCGGCGCTCCATCGCGTCGAGCAGGGTGAGCTGACGGTGTACGAGTGCCTGCGTGCGTCGGGCCAGGCTGAGGAAGACCTCGCGGACGTTGCGACGCAGGTCGGCCTGCTCGACGGCGGTCCGCAGCGCGGTCTCCTGAACGGCGTTGAACGCCTTACCGACCTGCCCGATCTCGTCGGTGCCGAATTCCAGCGGGGGCGCCTCGGTGGCCACGTCGACCTCCTCGCCGCGCCCGAGCCGCTCCACCACCCGGGGCAGCCGTTCGTCGGCGAGCTGCCAGGCGGCCTCCCGCAGCCGGTCCAGCTGGCGCAGCAGGTTCCGCGCGGTGGTGATCGAGATGACGACGGAGGCGATGACGGCGAGCAGACCCAGACCGGTGGCGAGCACCAGTCGGACGACGACCATCACGGCCACGCCGGTGGCTCGATCAACGATGCCCTCACCGCCGGCGGTGACGGCGTCGTTCACCTCGGTCAACGCCGGCTCGACGGTGCCCCGCCACTGCTCGGCGCCGATCGGTAGCTGGGTCGACGGCCGGCCCTCGCGGATGATGCTGTCCTGTACGGCGCGCAGTCTGGTGAACGCCTCCCCGCTGACGAGCTGCCGGAAGCGGCGCTCGTCGGCGTCGGCGAGGCGGGTCCGGACCTCGTCGCCGAGGAACCGCTCGGCGGCGACCAGGCTGACGTAGCGGGCGTACTCCGGCCCGCTCATCCGGCCGTTGCCGAAGAGCCCGCTGAGCAGCGCGTCCTCTTGGGAGATCAGCTCCTTCATCCGGTTGAGCTGGATCAGGGCTGCCGCCTCGCCGGCGATCTGCTTGTCGTCCAGGCTGCCGGTCACGTCGTAGATCTGGAAGATCGACTCGATCGCGGAGGTGTACGCCTCGGCGGCGGCGACCCGGTCGATCTTGCGGTCCAGCACCTCGGCGCGGGTCTGCTCCAACGCGTTGACCTGAGCGATCGTCAGACCGAGCTGCGTGTCCAGTGCGGAACTGCCGGCGATGTCGACCTGCCAGTCACGCACCGAGTCGGCGAAGTCGGCGGCCAGCCCCGCGCTCTTGCGCTGCTCGGCTTCGAGCGCCGTCCGCTGCGCGGCCTCGGGGTTGCTCAGGTACGCCTGGGTCAGCCGCCGCTCCAACTGGAGCTCCTGCAACAACGGCTCGGTCGGCGCGTAGACCTTGCTGTTGATCACCTGGACACCGAGCAGGTTGAAGCCGTCGCGCAGGGTCACCCAGGCCGCGAACATCCACAGCGCGACCAGGGAGAGCAGCAGGGCGACAACCTTGGTGCGGATACTCGTACCGCGAGAACGCATTGAACCGTCCCAGGCCGGGCGTTGACTCAGCTCATCAACGAATGATCAGAGGGGGCGACGTCCCACCACGGTGGGGCATCCGGGGCTGAGGCTCTGCGTACGCTAGCAGTGTCCACACAACCCCTCAAGTTGTTGTTTTTGTAGCCTGGTAACCGCAATCCACCACCGATCGGTCCACGCCGGAGACCCGATCGGTGGCCAACCGGCAGGCGGCGAGCACCGCCGCGCGAACGATCACTGTCGGACAGTACAGCTCCTTGCCATACCACAGTGGACGGTGGTCCCGGGTGGCGGATTCGTGCAGGTAGGCGTGCCCACGGGCGACCGCGTCGTCGACCCGGGGCACCGTCGTCGGCACCGCCAACAGCACCTGCAGGGCGTACGCGGTCTCCTCGGCGGTGCCGTCCCACCGCCCCCACGAGCCGTCCGGGCGCTGGCTGTTCAGCACCCAGCCAGCAGCCCGGTCCACCGCCTCGGCGGCGGCCGCACCGCGCCCGAACTCGGCGAGCGCCAGGACGCAACAGGCAGTGGCGTAGTACGGCGAGGCGTGCCACCGGTCCTGCCAGGCGCCGTCCGCGCGCTGATGCCCGGCCAGCACCCCGCTCAGCCGGTCGACGGCCCGGCGGTAGCGCGCGTCCGCGCCCGGGTGCCGGGTCAGGTGCTGGCCGAAAGCGTCCAGCACGTGGGCGTTGGTGGTGACCGAGAAGCCGTCCTCCCCCGGCCAGGTGCAGAAACCGTCGGCCGTCTCGTACGCCCACAGGCTGGCCGGGTCCGCCGGATGGCCGAGCCGGGCCAACGCGTCGAGGGACACCGACGTGGTGTCGGCGTCGGTCGGCAGGCCGTCACCGGTGGCGATGCCCTGGCCGGCGGTGGCGGCGGTCAGGCTCTCCAGCACGGAGGCCGGCGGGTTGACGGCGATGCCGGCGCGGCGCAGGCCGCTCAGCACCCACGCTCGCTCGAAGACGGTGATCGGTGCCGGGCAGGGCACCGGGCCACCCCCGTCACGGATCAACGTCCGCAGGAAGGCGTGCGCGGCGGGGCCGGCGGCCGGACCGACGGCGGTCAGCCAGGCCGCGGTCGCCGCGGGTGAGGCGCCAACCGCGGTGAGGGTGGGGCCGGCGTCGGCCGGTACCGCGTCCAGCAGCTCGTAGAAGTGGGCCACCTTCGGTGGCAGCGTCGCTCCGGCGGCCACCGCGGACCGCACCGCGCGCAGCCGGTCCCGGTGCAACCCGGCGGGCAGCGGCAACGGCGGGCGGGGCAGCCGGTCGGCGACCGCCCGCTCCAGCCCGGCGAGCCGGTCGTTGATCGTGTCGACCAGCGCCGGAACGATGAGGTCCAACGCGGGGGTGTCCGGCAGCGTCCGGGCGTCGGCGCGGAGCAGCATGTCGGCGAGCGCGCCGAGCCCACCGGCCACCGGGGCGAGCAGCTCCGTTCCGGTCCGGCCGTCGGCCAGCGCGGAGAGCAACGCGTCGGTGGCGCTCAGCGTCGGCGCCAGCGCGTACCCCTCGGGTGGGCCCCACGCCCCGTCCGGGCGTTGGCTGCGCACCAGGAACGCGATCCGCTGGTGGTGCCCGGTCAGCCAGGGAGCGACGGCGACCAGCCGGCCGGTCTCGTACACCGAGGCGGCGACCTGCCCCCACGGCCGCAGGCCGAGCCCGGCGATCAGCTCGCGGGCGGCGTCGGCGACCGGGTCGGCCGCGGCCGCCGCGTCGACGAACACCCGGGTGGCACCGTCACTCATCACGCACCCCCCAGAAGTCCGACAGCTGGTAGAAGCCGCCGGTGAAGGAGATCTGCCGGTTGAGGTAGTCCGCCTGGCGGGGGCACCGCTCGGCGAGGGCGGCCAGGTCCCCCCGGGACCGGGCGGTCAGCTCGGCCAGTCGGTCGTGCACCTGCGCCGGGTCGTCGACCAGCGAGAGGGCGTTCAGGTCACCCCACTCGGCGTCGCGCCCCTGGGTGGCGAGGTCGTTGACCAGCCGCAGCACCCGCTGCACGCCACGTCCGGCGTCCAGCAGGTCGGTCAACTGGGCGAGGGTCTTCTCGTCGCCGGTGGCGATCCAGTGGGTGATGTTGACGAAGGAGCTGCCGGAGTTGTCGGCGTTGTCCAGGTAGCGGTCCAGGTCCGGCAGGCGTCGCCCGGTGGTCGGGTCGGTCGGCAGGTTCTTCCAGTCCCACTCCCGGGCCATGGCGGCGAGCATCCGGGCCAGCTCGTCGCGCCAGATCGGGCGCAGCCGGGCGAACGCCGGCACGGTGGCCAGCTCGTCGCGCAGGTCGGCCAGCAGCCGGGCCAGGTGCCGCCCGGGTGCCGGCGTGGCGCCGTCGGCCACCGCGAGGCAGTCGGTCACCACCTTCCGGATGTCGTCGACGGACCGGGCGAGGTAGTCGACCTGCCAGTCGGTGGCGAAGACCCAGAGCACGGTACGGGTGGTGATCCGCAGTTCGGCGGCACTGTGCCAGGGTGCGATGAAGGCGACGGTGGTGGCCACCGAGCTGAGCAGCGCCGGGTCGAACGGCGCGGCGTCGAACAGCTCGGGATGGTCGGCGGTAACTTCCTGCAGGTCGCGTACGCCCCGCACGGCGAGCGCGCACACCCGCCCCTGCTCGGCGATCGCGTCATGAGCTGCCGGTGCCGGTCGCGGGGTCTCGGTCACGATGCGGCCGGGCGCTCGACCGCGGTGAGGATGACCTCGGCACGCTGCTTGGGTTGCAGGGAGGCACCCATCCGAGGGGTGAGGCCCACCGGTTCGCGCAGCCGGAAGCGGTAGCGGCTCAGCACGGTGCTGACGATGAGTTGGGCCTCCAGCAGGAACAGGTACTGCCCGAGGCACTGGTGCGGGCCCCCGCCGAACGGGAAGTAGGAGTACCGGTAACGCCGCCGGGGCAGCTCCGGCGCGAACCGCTCCGGGTCGAAGAGCGACGGGTTGTCCCAGAACGTCGACATCCGCTGGGTCACGTACGGGCTGACCAGCACGGTGCCGCCGGCCTTGATCCGCACCCCGCCGAGCATGTCGTCGCCGACCGCGGTGCGCGGGATCATCCAACCCGCCGGGTAGAGCCGCAGCATCTCGTCGAGCACCATCCGGCCGTAGCGCAGTTGGGGCAGGTGCTCGCGGCCGACCCGTTCGGCGCCGACCACCTGCTCGATCTCGTCGGTCATCCGCTCGGCCACGTCGGGGCGGGACGCCAGCACCGGCCACAGCCAGGAGAGCAGGGCGATGGTGGTCTCCGTGGCGGTGGAGAACATCGCGACCACGTCGCCGCGGATCGCGTACTCGTCGGGTTCGCTGCCGTCGGCGCGCGGCCGGCAGAGGGTGGAGATGATGTCGTCGCCGTCGGTGGGGTGGGCCCGGGCCTGCCGGATGATCGGCAGCACCACCTCGTCGATGGTGCGCACCGCCTCGCGGAACTGCCGGTCGCGGGGCATCGGCACCGCGTACGGCACGGCGGGCATCACCAGTCGCGGGAGCATCGCGGTGGTGAGGGTGTCCAGCGCGGCGCTGATCCGCAGCGCGTCGGGGACCGAGATCCGGTCGGCGAAGAGCACCCGCATGGTGGTACGCAGGACGATCCGGGTCAGTTCGGCGCCGCCGTCGATCGGGCGACCGGTGCGGGCCGGTTCGAGCCACTCGTCGACCGCCTCGTTGATCGCCTCGGCCATCTTGTCGACGAGCGTCTCGGCCCGCTTGGCGGTGAACAACGGCTGCAGCGCGCCTCGGCTGGACTCCCAGACCGCACCCTCGGCGACCAGGATGGCGTCACCGACGATCCGGCGAACGGGTCGCCAGAGCAGCCCGTCGCCGTCCCGGATGTAGTTGGCAACGTTGTCGCGCAGGACGCGTTGCAGGTGCTCAGGATGGCTGACCAGGTAGGGGCGGAACGAGCCGAGGTTGAGCCGGACGACCTCGCCGCCGGCGGCATCCGCGAAGTCGACGAGCGCGCCCAGCGGATCACGGACCAGCGCGGGCAGCGCGCGTCGTGCCGGGATCGTCCGGGGCTCGGTGCTGACGGTGGCGGAGCGCGCCTCGGACACCTGCGACATCGAACCACGTCTCCTCGTCGTCCCGTCGACCGCAGCGATCCACTTCGGTCGGACAGGCTGATGAAACTTTCACCTTCTGGGCCGACGGGAAGCATCTCACCAAACGAGGGGTACCTCCAGACTTGCGGACAGCGCAATTTCCGTCTACACAAACCTACCGGCGTCGATATTTTCGTTTTTGGCGAATCCTGAGTGGACACTCAGCAGGACGATAAGGCCGGTACGCGGGGCGCCACGGCCCGGGCCCCGCCGACCGGTCCCTGCGGCACCGGCACCAGCCCGGCGAGGCCGGCCCGGTCGGGGCCGGTCAGTGACCCGGAACGCACCGGTACCCCCGAATCCGGGCGACGCCCGGCACCCTGTGCCAGGCTCTGGGGCATGGACGACAAGACCATCCTGAACCGGATCTCCGAGTTGGTCGACGAGGAGCACAAGCTGCGGGCCGAGGCCCAGGCCCACGAGTCGGGCACCGAGGGCGAGGCCAGCGAGCGCCTGCGCGCCCTGGAGGAGTCCCTCGACCAGTGCTGGGACCTGCTGCGCCGTCGGCGGGCCGCCCGGGACACCCACGGCGACCCGGACGCCCAGGGCGAACGCCCCAAGCCCGAGGTCGAGCGCTACCTGCAATAGCCGGCGCGGCGGGTCGGGCGACATGGCCGCCCGACCCGCTCCGGTCAGCGCAGGCCCGCCTCGCGCAGCAGCTCTCCGGTCAACCGGCCGGGGTCGGCCTGCTCGCCTGGGAGGCCCCGGGCCGCGAACCAGGCGGCGACCACCCGCACGTCGCGGGCCAGGAACTCCGGCCCCTGCGGGTTCGCCACCACGTCGACCACCTGCGGCAGGTCGATCACGACCAGCCGCCCCTGGTGCACGAGCAGGTTGTACGGCGACAGGTCGCCGTGCGCGTAGCCGGCCCGAGCCAGCACCCGCAGCGCCTCCACCAACTGGGCCCACAGGTCACTCAGCTCGGCCGGGCCGGGACGCAGTTGGGCCAGTCGCGGCGCCGCCTCCCCCGACTCGGCGTCACCGACGAACTCCAGCATCAACTCGGTGCCCCGCAACTGCACCGGGTACGGCACGGCGATCCGGTCGTGGCCGGCGCCGATCTCCCAGAGCCGGCTCAGCGCGGCGAACTCGGCCGCCGCCCACTGCCCGGCGATCATCTGCCGGCCGAACGCCGTCCGGCCGGCCATCGCCCGGTTCTCCCGGGACCGGCGCACCCGACGGCCCTCCAGGTAACCGGCATCGCGGTGGAACAGCCGGTGCTCGGGATCGCGGTAGCGCTTCACCGCCAGCAGACAGGACCGGTCGGTGTCGGGCACCGCCCGACGGACCAGGTGGACGTCCGCCTCCTTGCCGGTCTTCAGCACACCCAGCTCGGTGTCCTTGGCGGCCAGTTCGGTGACCAGCCAGGCCGGGTGCGGCTGCGGCCCGTGCACGGCGTCGTCCCAGGACGACCAGCGCTCGCCGGTGTCCGGGTCGGGCTCGCTGTCCGGGTCCGCGAGCGGCTCGGTGGGCCGCCCGCGCTTCAGAAACTGCGGTTCGTCGTCGTCGAAGCGGCTCTTGCCGCGGGTTCGGCGCTCAAGCGCCGGAAGATCATGATCGCGCACTGTGGTGAGGTTCCCTTGGTCGAGGCTGAGATAGGCAGCTGGAAGCGACCTGCGAAGACGGCCATGACCGACCCCCTCTCCTCGACCGGGCACACACCCGGGACGCACGATGCGCGGACAATGCTCGTCGCAGCACGGCGACCGGTCAACCGAATAACCGAGCCCAGTGCGCGAACCCTCAGCGGGCGAGGACGGTGGCGACCGCGGCGATCAACCCGTCCACGGTGCGGCTCGGCGCGAACCGGACGTCCGACCAGGTGCGCCCACGGTGCAGCCAGACGCTGGGCAGCCCGACGGCCGCAGCGCCGCCGATGTCCGCCTCCGGGCTGTCGCCGATCACCCACGACCCGCGCAGCGGCATCCGCACCCGTTGGGCGGCGAGCGCGAAGATTCTCGGGTTGGGCTTGCTGACGCCGGCCTCTTCGGAGATCACCCAGTCGGCGACGTACTGGTCCAGCCCGGTCCGGCGAATCTTGGCGTCCTCGACGCGTACGGTGCCGTTGCAGACCACCACCGGCACCCAGCCGGCGTCGTCGGCGATCCGCAGCGCGCAGGCGGTCAGCGGGTCGAGCCGGGTCTGCGCCACCACCCCGTCGTGCAGCTCCTCCACCAGGTCGATCGAGGGAATGCGCAGCTCGTAGCGGTCCCGGATGGCGTCGGCGAGGTCCCAGCGGTCGGTCAGGCCGTCGGCGTCGATGGAGACCAGCCAGTCGATGTCGGTGTGGGGCGCGCCGATGCTGTCCAGGAAGCGCTCACCCCAGCGGCGGAACGGCCCGGCCCGATCCAGCAGGGTGTTGTCCAGGTCCAGCAGGAGCAGTGGCACTCGGGCACCCTACGGGACCGACGTGTCCGCCAACAGATGCGGCGGGTATCGACCTGACGAAGGGCTCAGCCAGGCATCGACACCCGCGCGCCGCCCTGCTCCGGCAGCCGATCGACGAGCATCGAGTGGGCCGCCCGGGTGGCCGCGAGCACGGCCGGATCCAGCGACGCCACGAGCACCGCCGTGCCGTCGTCGGCCCCGCGAGCCAGCACCCGCCCCTCCGGGTCGTAGATGGCCGCGCCACCGTTGAACCGCCACGGGTCGACGCCGCCGACCGCGTTGGCGAAGACCACGAACATCGTGTTGTCCAGGGCCCGCGCGGCGTAGTAGAGATCCCGGCGGTGTTCGGAGCCGGTCAGGTACCCGCTCGGGCACAGGTAGGCGTGTGCGCCGTCGAGGGCGGCGGCCCGGCCGTGCTCCGGGAAACAACCGTCATAACAGATGCCCAGCCCGAGCCGCCAGTCGTCGACGAGCAGCGTGGCACCCCGATCGCCGGGGACGAACAGCTCCCGTTCGTCACCCCACAACTGCTGCTTGTCGTAACCGACCCGCACCTCGCCGGCCCGGTCGACCACCAGCGCCGCGATGGTCCGCCGGCCGTCCGGGTGCCGCACGGCCGCGCCCACCAGCGCGGTGACGCCGGCCTCGCGCGCCGCGACGCGCAGCGGGTCGAGCCGGGGATCCGCGACCATCCCGCCCTGATCGGCGGCGACGTCCGTGCCGGCCGGGTCGGCGGCGAGGGCCGGCGGGTGGTACGCGCAGAGGAACAACTCCGGCAGGACTGCCACCCGGGCGCCCCGTTCGCCCGCCTGGCGGACCAGGTCGGCGGCGACGAGCGCGTTGCCGGCGACGTCGCCCGGCGTGGGGGTGGCCTGGACGGTGGCCACCGTCAGCGGGGAGCTGGGCACGGTGTGGGGCTGGGTCACCGGGCGATGGTAAACGGCACCATCCCAAGCCGTACGTACGGTTTGCGTGCCCCGGGTTGACCTGCGACGATCGACGTGTGCCCAGAGTAAGTCAGGACCAGCTCGACGCGCGCCGGCAGGAGATCCTCGCCGCCGCCCGGGCGTGTTTCGCCCGGCTCGGCTACGAGGGCGCGACCGTACGCCGCCTTGAGGAGGCCACCGGTCTGTCCCGCGGCGCGATCTTCCACCACTTCCGCGACAAGGACTCGCTCTTCCTGGCCGTCGCCGAGGACGACGCCGCGGCCATGGTCGAGACGGTGGCCCGCAACGGTCTGGTGCAGGTGATGCGCGATCTGCTGGCCCGCGCCGTCTCCCCCGACACCACCGGCTGGTTGGGCAGCCAACTGGAGGTCTCCCGGCGGCTGCGCACCGACCCCGCGTTCGCCAAACGCTGGGCCGAGCGGTCCGCCGCGATCGCGGAGGCGACCCGGGACCGGCTGGCCCGCCAGCGCGACGCCGGGGTGCTGCGTGAGGACGTACCGATCGACGTGCTGGCCCAGTTCCTGGAGCTGGCCTACGACGGTCTGGTGCTGCACCTGGCCATGGGTCGACCGGCCGGTGACCTGGGCCCGGTGCTCGACCTGGTCGAGGAGGCGGTCCGCCGGCACTGACCGCGCGGGCACCGGTCGGTCGACCGTGGCGAGGCTGCTCCACAATGGGGCCGCCGATCCCCTCCGGTGACAGGAGCAGTCGATGAGCGTCCACGCCGCGTCCGGTGACACCTGGGGCATCTCCGGCCCGACCTTCCTCCGGTACTACCTCGCAGCGGCCATCCTGGTGGTGGTGATCGCGGCGTACCACCGGGTCCGGCTCGCCGCCGGATCGACCGGCGCCATGACCACCGACCCCCTCGGGCCCCAGCAGGTCGCGTACCTCAACGGGGGGCCTCGGCTGGCCGTACACGCCGCGCTCGGCGGGCTGCGCGCCAGCGGAGCGATCGGCGTGCGACCGGACCGCCGGCTGACCACCGTCGGGGCCGCGCCGACCGGGCTCACCCCGCTGGATCAGGCCATCCACTGGGCGGCCCACCAGCACGCCCGGGTCGGGGACCTCCCGCAGGACGAGCGGGTACGCACCGCGCTGCACCAGATCCGCAACGGCCTGGAGCAACGCGGACTGCTCACCGACGACGCGCAGCGCGCCCGCGCCCGCTTCTGGGCCACGATCCTGATCGCCCTGCTGGGCCTCGGTGTGCTCCGGTTGGTCTCCGGCCTGTTCAACGGTCACCCGGTCGGTTACCTGCTGCTGACACTGGTTCCGCTGCTGATCATCACGCTCGTGCTGCGCCGGGCGCCCATGCTCACCCGGGCCGGTCGATCGGCAGTGCGTTCCGTCCGCCGCGAGCACACCCACCTCGCGCCCGCCTCCGCACCCGCCTACGCCACCTACGGGGCGGCCGGCGCGGCGATGGGCGTCGCCCTGTACGGCACCGCCTCGCTCTGGGCACTCGACCCGGGCTTCGCCGAACAGGCCGAGATTCAGCGCCAGGCCGCCTCCGGCAGCGGATGGACGGGCGGGTCCGACGGGTCCTCCGGCGGCGGGGACAGCTCCGGTGGAGACGGTGGCAGCTCCTGCGGCGGTGGTGGCGGGTGCGGCGGCGGGGGGTGCGGCGGATGACCGGCCCGTCCGGGGTCGGCATCGGCTGGCGTCCGGAGATCGCCGGCTTCGTGGCCGACCTGCCCGGCCTGCGCTTCGTCGAAGTGGTGGCCGAGGGGGTGCCCGCGTCCGGGCCGCTCCCACCCGGGCTGACACAGCTGCGGGAACGCGCGGTGACAGTCGTACCGCACGGGGTGCGGCTCTCCCTCGGCGGCGCCGAGCCGGTCGACCCGGCCCGGGTCGGCCACCTGGCCGCGGTGGCGCAACGCCTGGACGCCCCGCTGATCAGCGAACACATCGCGTTCGTCAGGGCCGGCGGTCTGGAGGCCGGGCACCTGCTGCCGCTGCCGCGCAGCCGGGAAGCCGTCGACGCGGTCTGCGCCAACGTGGCGCGGGCCCAGGCCGACCTGCCGGTGCCCATCGCGCTGGAACCGATCGCCGCGTTGGTCGACTGGCCCGACGACGAGCTGGACGAGGCGGACTTCCTCACCGAGATCCTCGACCGGACCGGGGCCCTGCTGCTGCTGGACGTGGCGAACGTGCACGCCAACGCCCGCAACCGGGGCGCCGACCCGCTGGCGTTGCTGGACCGTCTGCCGCTGGAGCGGATCGCGTACGCCCATGTGGCCGGCGGCGCGGAGTACGGCGGTTTCTACCACGACACCCACACCGACCCGGTTCCGTCAGCGGTGCTGGAGCTGGTCGGCGCGCTCTGCGCCCGGCAGCGGCCACCGGCGCTGCTGCTGGAACGCGACGGCCACTACCCGCCGGCCCCTGAACTCCGCGCCGAACTGGACGCCCTGGCCGCCGCCGCGGGCTTCCCGGCCGTCACATGACCGGCGCGCCCCACGGCGACCCGACAGCCGCGCCCCGCGCCGGGCTCGCCGAACGGCAGGCCGAACTGGTCGCCGCGCTCGTCGCCGGAGGGCCACCCCCGCCGGGGTTCGCGCCCGGCCCGCTGGCCGCCACCCGCGCGGCCCTGCTGCGCAAACGGGCCGGTGCCGTCGCCCGGCACTGGCCGTTGCTCGCCGCCAGCCTCGGTGCCAGGTGGACGACGACCTTCGCCGGCTGGGCCGAGCGGCGACCCACCGCCGGGTCGCTGCGCGACGGTTGGGACCTGGCCCGCGCGCTGCACGCCGAACGTGCGCTGCCGCCGCCGGCAGCCGAGGAGCTGGCCGCCCGGGAGGCACTCCTGCGCTACGACGGGCTGCGGCCGCCACGTCCGCGCCGGTTGCCGGCGGTGGGCCGCGCCGGCGGGGCCGTCGCGGTGCAGATCGCCGGCCGGGTACGCCTGCTGCGCCCCGCCCCGCGGGTATCCACCCGTGCTGGCGACGGCGTTTCGGATGCGGCAGGATCGGCATTATGGATCTCGGACTGACCGACCGCGTGTACGTCCTCACCGGCGCCTCCCGCGGCCTGGGTTTCGCGACAGCGCAGTGCCTGGTCGCCGACGGTGCACGGGTGGTCCTCTCGGCCCGGGACGCGGACGCCGTGGCCGCCGCCGCGCAGCAGCTGGGTGGGCCGGAGCACGCCGTCGGGCTGACCGGCGACCTGGCCGACCCGGAGACCCCGGGGCAGCTCGTCGCCGCCGCCCAGCAGCACTTCGGCCGGCTCGACGGCGCGCTGATCTCGGTCGGTGGGCCACCGCCCGGCAACGCCGCAGCGGTCACCGACGAGCAGTGGCGGCTCTCCTTCGAGACGGTCTTCCTGGGCACCATCCGCGCCGTACGCACTGTCGCCAACGCCCTGCCCGAGGGCGGCGCGATCGGGCTGGTGCTCTCCACCTCGGCGCGTGGCCCGGTGCCCGGTCTCGGCATCTCCAACGGTCTGCGGCCCGGCCTGGTCGGGGCCGCCAAGGACATCGCCGACGACTACGGCCCTCGGGGCGTCCGCGTGGTCGGCCTGTTGCCCGGCCGGATCATGACCGATCGCAACCGGGAGCTGTTCGGAGCTACCGGCGACCCGGAGCGGGCCCGCGCCGAGGCGGAGGCCGGCATCCCGCTGCGCCGCATCGGCGACCCGGCCGAGTTCGGTCGGGTGGCCGCGTTCGCGCTCTCCCCCGCCGCGAGCTACCTCACCGGGATCACAGTGCCGGTCGACGGCGGCGCGCTACGCGGGCTGTGACCCCCGACAGGGCCCGGCCCACCCGGGCCGTGACACCGTCGAAGCCGGCCCGCACCGACAGAGCGGCCGGGCCGACCCGGGCGGAGTTGGCGGCGGCCGCTGACCGGACCATCCCCGACGTGCTCGCGCCGGGGCTGGCGGTGCTCTTCGTCGGCATCAACCCCGGCCTCTGGTCGGCTGCCACCGGCTGGCACTTCGCCCGGCCCGGCAACCGGTTCTGGCTTGCCCTGCACCGGGGCGGGTTCACTCCCCGACTGCTGCACCCCAGCGAACAGGACGAGCTGCCCGCGCTCGGGCTCGGCATCACCAACATGGCCGCCCGGGCCAGCGCCCGCGCGGACGAACTCAGCACCGAGGAACTCCTCGACGGAGCGGCGATCCTGACCGACAAGGTGGCCCGGTACCGGCCGCGTTGGGTGGCGGTGGTGGGGGTAACCGCGTACCGGATCGGTTTCCAACGGCCCAAGGCAACCTTCGGGCCGCAACCGGAGTCGTTGGCCGGGGCGCGGCTGTGGGTGCTGCCCAACCCGAGCGGCCTGAACGCCCACTTCACCCCGGTCACCCTGGGCCTGGCGTTCGCCGAGTTGCGGGAGGCCACCGAGGTAACCGCCCCTTGATCGACTCGGTTTTCAGGAAGTCGGGCGGTCAACGCGACCAGGACACCCCGACTTCAGGGAACCCGAGTCGATCAAGGCCGGCAGCCGTCAGTTGGCGGCGGCGGGCGGCATGGCCTCGTCCGCGACGTACGTGCCCAGTGGCATGACCACCGGCTCGGGGCCGGTCGCGTCGACGAACGGGGTGGGCGAGTCGGCGACAGCGAACTGGGTCCGGTACAGCTCGGCGTAGAGCCCGCCGACCGCCACCAGTTCGTCGTGTCGCCCCCGCTCGACGATCCGCCCGCCGTCGAGAACGAGGATCTGGTCGGCATCGCGCACCGTGGAGAGCCGGTGCGCGATCACCAGGGCGGTCCGCCCGGTCAGCGCCACCGACAGCGCACGCTGCACCGCCGCCTCGCTCTCCGAATCCAGGTGTGCGGTCGCCTCGTCGAGGATCACGATCGACGGGGCCTTGAGCAGCAGGCGGGCGATGGCGATGCGCTGCTTCTCGCCGCCGGAGAACCGGTAGCCGCGCTCCCCCACGGTGGTGTCCAGCCCGTCGGGCAGCGACCGGACCAGGTCGGCGACCTGCGCTCCGGCCAGCGCGGCCCAGATCTCGTCGTCGGTGGCGTCCGGCTTGGCGTAGCGCAGGTTCTCGGCGATCGTCTCGTGGAACAGGTGCGAATCCTGGGTGACCACACCGATCTCGTCGCGCAGGGAGGCGAGCGTCGCGTCGCGCACGTCCACCCCGCCGACCAGCACCTGGCCGTCGCTGACGTCGTAGATCCGGGAGATGAGCATCGACAGCGTCGACTTGCCCGCCCCGGACGGGCCGACCAGCGCGACCATCTGCCCCGGCTCGACGCTGAACGAGACGCCCTTGAGCACCGGTTCGTTGATCGTCCGGTCGAGGGTGGCGACCTCCTCCAGCGAGGCGAGGGAGATCTCGGCGGCGCTCGGGTAGCGGAACCGCACGTCGCGGAAGTCGACCCGGCCGCTGCCACGCGGCACCGCCACGGCGTCGGGCTTCTCCACGATGCCCGGCTTGAGGTCGAGCACCTCGAAGACCCGGTCGAAGGAGACCAGCGCGCTCATCACGTCCACCCGGACGTTGGAGAGCGCGGTGAGCGGACCGTACAGGCGGGTGAGCAGCAACGCGAGGGTCACCACGGTGCCCGCACTGACACCGCCGGTCACCGCGAGCCAGCCGCCGAGGCCGTAGGTCAGCGCCTGCGCCAGCGAGGCGACCAACAGCATCGCCACGAAGAAGGTGCGGGAGTACATGGCGGACTGGATGCCGATGTCGCGGACCCGCTCGGCCCGCCCGGCGAACCGGCGGGCCTCGATCTCGGGCTGACCGAAGAGCTTCACCAGCAGTGCGCCGGCCACCCCGAACCGTTCGGTCATGGTCGCGTTCATCTTGGCGTCGAGGTTGTACGACTCCCGGGTGATCTCGGCCAGCCGCCGACCGACCCGGCGGGCCGGAATGATGAAAATCGGGAGCAGCACCAGCGAGAGCGCGGTGATCTGCCAGGAGAGGGTGAACATCACCGCCGCGGTGAGCACCAACTGGATGACGTTGCTGACCACGCCGGACAACGTCGAGGTGAACGCCCGCTGGGCGCCGAGGACGTCGTTGTTGAGCCTGCTGACCAGCGCCCCGGTCTGGGTACGGGTGAAGAACTGCAACGGCATCCGCTGCACGTGGTCGTAGACCCGGGTGCGCAGGTTGAAGATGATGCCCTCGCCGATCCGGGCCGAATACCACCGTTGGGCCAGTGAGAGCAGTGCGTCGGCGACCGCCAGCGCGGCGATGAACAGGGCCAGCCGCACCACGAGTCGGCCGGCCTCGTCGCCGCCTCGGTTGATCGCGTTGATGACGTCGCCGGCGAGCACCGGTGTGGCCACGCCGATGACGGCCGCCAGCACCACGGTGATCAGGAAGATGACGATGTCGCGCCGGTAGGGGCGCGCGAAGGCCACGATGCGGCGGGCCACCCCCCGCTTGAGGCGGTGGGTGGAGACCTCGTCGCTGTTGCGCATCGACCGGAGCATGCTCCACCCGGCCATGCCACCGCCGGACATCGGGTTGGACATCGCTCACCTCCGGGTTGCCGGGCAGACCGCACCGTCAGGTCAATTCTCCCGACGAGTGTGACAACCCCAGCCGTAACCCGGATCTTCCCGTGCGGTCCTTACCTATTCTCCAGTGCCGGCAAGGTCACGCAGCCGACGGGTCTGCGCCTCCCGCTCGGCGCGCTGCTGGTCGGCGTGCGACCGCCCGGCCGCGCCGGCGAGCAACGCCTTGATCTCCACCACCGCGTCGCGGGCTCCGGAGAGCAGGCCGGCGGTCAGGTCCCGCACCGCACCGTCCAGCTCGGCTGGCGGCACGACCAGGGTGGCCAGGCCGATCCGGTCCGCCTCGGCGGCGTCCAACCGGCGGCCGGTCGCACAGATCTCCAACGCCCGCGCGTAGCCGACCAGCTCGACGAGGCGCTTCGTGCCGGCCAGGTCGGGCACCAGGCCGAGGGTCACCTCGGCCATCGACAGCTTCGCGTCAGCGGAGAGCACCCGCAGGTCACAGGCGAGCGCCAGCTGGAAGCCGGCACCGATGGCGTGGCCCTGCACGGCCGCGACGGAGATCACGTCCGGCCGGTGCAGCCAGGTGAAACCGGCCTGGAACTCCGCGATGCGCTCGGCGCACTCCTGCTCGGACAGCGTGGCCAACTCGGCGAACGACCCCGGACCGGAGGCACCCGCCACCGCGAGATCGAGGCCGGCCGAGAACGCCCGACCCTCACCGCGGACCACCACCACCCGGACATCGCCGGGCAGGTCACGGGAGAAGTCGCTCATCGCTCGCCACATCGCGGGCGTCTGGGCGTTGAGCACGTCGGGCCGGCACAACGTCACCGTGGCGACCGGCCCGTCGCAGGTCAGCCGAACCCCGGTCGCCTCGGCGGTCACCGGACGTCCCGGGGCGCGGCGCTGATGGACGACGCTGGGGGGCGGGTCACGCCTTCTTGCGGCGCCGGGCACCACCGCGCTGACGCAGCTGCACGCCGGACTCGGTGAGCACTCGGTGGATGAACCCGTAGGAACGGCCGGTCGAGGCCGCCAACGCGCGGATGCTCTCCCCCGAGGTGTACCGCTTTACCAGGTCCTTGGCGAGCGTCTGACGCTCGGCTCCGACGATCCGGCGACCCTTCTCAGTGCTGGTGGCTGTGCCAGTGGCTGCCATGCTGTGTCCTCACGTCCCAGACTGTGCGGTTCGGATACGGTCCCACCTATTAGACCGCCTCGGACGATCATGCGCCAGATATCAACTCTTCGCCAACCGACACGCTATGCAATGTCAGCTTCCCGATAGAGTGATCCTGGCGATCCGGCCCGCCGCGTCGTCCGGGCGTACCACCGCTGGACGCTGGCGGCTGCCGACGACCCGTAGCCTTCGGTCGTGATCGACCTGTTGAGCACCGCGGGCGCAGCGGCCGTCGTCTTCGCCGCCACCGACATAGACGACATCGTCATCCTGACGCTGTTCTTCGTCGCGGCCCGCACCACCGGCCAACCCCGCACCTGGCAGATCGTCGCCGGGCAATACCTCGGCATCGGCGCGCTCGCGCTGGCCAGCGCGGTGATCGCGGGTGGGCTCCTGGTGGTGCCCGACCCGTGGACGGGTCTGCTGGGCCTGCTGCCGATCGCGCTCGGTGTCCGCGCACTGCGGGGTTCGGGCGACGACGAGCCACCCGCTGTCGTCACCGGAGCGCTCGGCGTGGCCGGGGTGACGATCGCGAACGGTGCCGACAACGTCGCGGTCTACGTACCCGTCTTCCGGGCCCTCGGGGTGGCCGACAGCGCGGTGTTCCTGCTGGTCTTCGTGCTGCTGATCGCCCTGTGGTGTGTGGCCGGGGCCTGGCTGGGCGGGCATCGGAGGGTGGTCCGGCTCGTCGAACGCGCCGGCGCCTGGCTGGTGCCGGCGATCTTCATCGCCATCGGGCTGGTGATCCTGGTCAGCTCCGGCGTGCTCGGCCGGCTGGTCGACCTGCTCGGCTGACCGCAGCGCCGAGGTCGAGCGCAGGTCGAGCTTGAGCGCACGTTGAGGTCGAGCGCACGTCGAGCTGCCTCGATCAGGCCAGCTCGACCAGTTCGAGCAGGTCGTCGCTCCAGGCGTCCTCGTCGCCGTCGGGCAGCAGGATGGCCCGGTCGGGCTTGAGCGCGAGCACCGCACCCGGGTCGTGGGTGACCAGGACGATCGCGCCCGGGTAGTTGGCGATGGCGTCGAGCACCTGCTCCCGGCTGACCGGGTCGAGGTTGTTCGTCGGCTCGTCGAGCAGCAGCACGTTGGCGCCGGAACAGACCAGGGTGGACAGCGCCAGCCGGGTCTTCTCGCCACCGGAGAGCACTCCGGCCGGCTTGTTCACGTCGTCACCGGAGAAGAGGAACGCGCCGAGGATCTTGCGCAGGTCGGTGTCGGACTGCTCGACGGCGGCGGCGCGCATGTTCTCCAGCACCGTCCGCTCCACGTCCAGCGTCTCGTGCTCCTGGGCGTAGTAGCCCAACCGCAGGCCGTGCCCCGCGTGCACCTCGCCGGTGTCCGGGGTGAGCAGCCCGCCGAGCATCCGCAGCAGGGTCGTCTTGCCGGCGCCGTTGAGCCCGAGGATGGCCACCCGGGAGCCGCGGTCCACCGCCACGTTGACGTCGGTGAAGATCTCCAGTGAGCCGTACGACTTGGACAGGCCGGTCGCGGTGAGCGGGGTCTTGCCGCACGGCGCGGGGCTGGGGAAACGCACCTTGGCCACCCGGTCGGCGACCCGCACCTCCTCCAGGCCGGAGATCAGCTTCTCGGCACGGCGGGCCATGTTCTGCGCGGCCACGGTCTTGGTGGCCTTGGCCCGCATCTTGTCGGCCTGCGCCATCAGAGCGCCGGCCTTCTTCTCCGCGTTGGCCCGCTCCCGACGCCGCCGCCGCTCGTCGGTCTCGCGGGCCTCCAGGTACGCCTTCCAGCCCAGGTTGTACACGTCGATGACCGACCGGGTGGCGTCGAGGAACCAGACCTTGTTGACCACCGACTCCAGCAGCGCGCCGTCGTGGGAGATCACGATGAGGCCGCCCTTGTGGTTGGCGAGGAAGCCTCGCAACCAGGTGATCGAGTCGGCGTCGAGGTGGTTGGTGGGCTCGTCGAGCAGCAGGATGCCGCCGCCGTTCTCGCCCGCGTCGCGGAACAGGATCCGGGCCAGCTCGATGCGCCGACGCTGACCACCGGAGAGGGTGCCGATGGTCTGCGCGAGCGCACGGTCCGGTAGGCCGAGGTTGGCGCAGATCCGCGCGGCCTCAGCCTCGGCCGCGTACCCGCCCAGGGCGGCGAACTGGTCCTCCAGCGCGCCGTACCGGCGGACCAGCTTCTCGTCGGCGTCCTCGGCGAGCCGGGCCTCGATCTCCTGCATCTGCGCCATCAGCACGTCCAGGCCACGGGCGGAGAGCACCCGGTCGCGGCCGGTGACCTCCAGGTCGCCGGTGCGCGGGTCCTGCGGCAGGTAGCCGATGGCGCTGCGCTGGTCGATCTGGCCGCCGTACGGCTGCCCCTCACCGGCGAGCACCTTCAGCGTGGTGGTCTTGCCGGCACCGTTACGACCGACCAGGCCGATCCGGTCACCGGGCTGCACGCGCAGGGTGGTGTCGGACAGCAGGATCCGGGAACCGGCGCGCAGTTCCAGGCCGGTGGCAGTGATCATGTTTGCGGGCTCGCTCTCGGGGTTCGGAAGGCTGACTCGGGGCACGCGAAACGGCCGGCGGGCTCAAGGGGCCCGACGGCGCGGGGCGGTTCAGCCTTCGCAGCGCAGCACCTGGCAAGTGTACCGGGCGCCGCCGGGCGGCCCGCCCGGATTACCGATCAAGATCATCGGGTACGGGAACGCCTGTCCGGACCCCGTCCGGCACTTGAGGGACGAAAAAACACATAAAAGACACTCACCGGCATACGGCGATCGGGGTCACCATGGAACTCAACGAGCGGGCCGAAATCGACACCTCCCAGGTCAACGACGTCGGCCGGGGTGGTGGATCCGGCGGCGGCTTCGGCATCCCGATCCCCGGCGGCGGCGGTCGAGGCGGCATCATCGGCATCGTGGTGGCAGTGCTCGTCGCGCTGCTCGGCGGCGGCTTCGGCCTCAACGCCATGACCAACGGCGACGAGGGCGGTCAGGCCGGCGGCACCGACCTGGAGCAGCTCTGCTCGCGCGACAACCCGCAGCGCCTCGACGACGCGCGCTGCCGCAACGCGCTCTACGTCAACAGCATCCAGGCCTACTGGCAGAAGGCGTACCCGGAGGTGGGCAACGGGAAGTACGAGCCGACCGACACCAACTTCTTCCAGGCGGCCGTGAACACCGGCTGCGGGCAGGCCGACTCGGGTGTCGGCCCGTTCTACTGCCCCGCCGACAAGCAGGTGTACATCGACCTGAGCTTCTACGACGAGCTGGCCTCCCGGTTCGGCGCCAAGGGCGAGTTCGCCCAGCCCTACGTGCTCGCCCACGAGTACGGCCACCACATCCAGAACCTGCTCGGCACCAACGCGAAGGCCGGCCAGGGCGACCAGAGCGGCCCCCGCTCCGCCTCCGTACGGCTCGAGCTGCAGGCCGACTGCTACGCCGGCGCCTGGGCCAAGCACGCCACCGAGAGCAAGGACAAGACCGGCCAGGAGCCGCTGTTCACGTCCATCACCCAGTCCGACATCAGCGAGGCGGTGCAGGCCGCCGAGGCGATCGGCGACGACAGCATCCAGGAACGCTCCGGCGGGCGGGTCAACCCCGACCAGTTCACCCACGGCACGTCCGAGCAGCGCAAGCGCTGGTTTACCCAGGGCTACGACCGCGGCGACCCGAAGAGCTGTGACACCTTCGGCACCGACCAGCTCTGACCAGTTCCGAGATCGTGGCAGGCCCCTCCGGCGGGCCTGCCACGATCTGTTTCGGGCACCAGACGCTGTCGCCGACGGCGCCTCCCTGGTCAGGTGAGCCGCGACACCTGGTAGTGGGCGATGAGCCAGTCGTCGCCTACCCGCCGCAGCAGCACACCGAGGTTGACGGTCAGGGCCGGCCGGTCGGTGAAGCCGAACTCCACCTCCAGGTAGCCGAGGACCACGTCGTCGGCGAGACGGCGGATCTCCCGGACGTCGTACGCGGCGGTGAGGCCGAGCGGCTGGCCGGCGTAGTACGCGGCGACGCCGGCACGACCGACCGAGTACGGCTGCAACCCCTGGAAGATCGCGTCGTCGGTGAAGCACGCCGCGACCCGATCGGGCTCGTGGGCGTCGACAGCCGACTTCCACCGGTCGAGGACGGTACGCAGAATCTGGGCCTCGGACATGATGATCTCCCTGTTGGCGGCGTGCCGCGTAACGTGCCTGTCGTGCTCACCGACCCATGGGGCGAGCCCCGTCAGGCTCAGCGCGGCGGTTGTCCCGGGTCGTTCGGGTGCGGCGTCAACGGCGTCACGGTCTCGCGCCGCCAGGCACGCAGCGGCATCGACGCGAGCACCGCCTCCAACTCGTCGGCGTCGTCGGCCCGGAACAGCCCCCACGTACGCCACTCCCCCGGCGCCAGCGGTGGCCGCCACAGCCGCAGGAGACTGCCCTGCGCCGTCAGCTCGGCCGAGCGGGCCGCCTCACGCGCGCGCATCTCAGCAACCCCGTCGTCCGACGTTCCGGGCGGCACCGTCGTCACCATGTCAACCAGAAACTCCACGCGCCCATCCTCCGGCCGCCAGCCGGGCAGCACGGCGGGAACCCCGTTTTGCGTGGCGGCCGTCTCCCCTGGGACCTGGTCGGCGGAGGGCGAGGTCAATCGGGGTCGCGCAACCGGATCCGGACCGCGCGGGCCGCGCCCACCGCCGCGAGCAGCACCGCGTGCCGGGGCTCCGGCACGTCGAGCAACCGCTCTGCCCGCAACGGCACGAGCGGGGCCAACCGCCGGTCGGCGAGCACCCCGTCCACGGCCCTGCGGTCACCACCGCAGACCAGCGCGGTGAGCGTCGCCGCCGCCGGCAACAGCAGTCGTACGGCCAGGTCCGCCGCGTCGCCCAGCGCGGCCTTCGCCTGGTTGTCGCGCCGGCGGGCGAACCGGTGCTGTGACCATCCCCCCGCGGCGGTGCGCCCCTGCACGTACCGGGTGTCCACCTTGGAGCTGACGAGGTCGGCACCCTCGGCCACCCCGATCGCCACCGCGCCCTTGCGGGCCAGCAGCAGACCGATCCGGCGCGGCGTCACGGCGGAGGCCACGAACCCGGCCACATCCGTGCCGACCGGCGCGCCCGGTGGGGCGTACAGCTCGGCGGTCGCCCCGTCCGGAGCGGCGAGCAGCAGGCCGTACTCCTGTGTGCTGGTGATGGGCGGGCCGTGCCGGTCGGCGAAGCCCTCGACCCAGCGGCCGACGCGGGCCGGATCGACCTCGACCCACCGACCTCCGCCGGCTGCGGGTCGACTGGTCACCGCCCGACCGTACGGCACCGCGAGCCCGCCCGGACCCCCGGGCGGGCTCCGCGGCCCGACAGCCCGACCCGACCCGACGCGGCCCGCCACGGCCCAGCCCGGCACGACGCAGCACGGCACGACGCAGCACGGCCCGCCACAGCACGGCCCAGCCCGGCACAGCGCGGCACGGCACGGCACAGCCCGGCACAGCGCGGCACGGCACGGCACGGCACGGACCAGCCCGGCACGGCACGGCACGGCGCGGCGCAGCGCGGCACGGCACGGCCCGCCACGGCCCAGCCCGGCAAGACGCAGCACGGCCCGGCACGGACCAGCGTGGCGCGGCACGGCGCGGCGACCGTTCAGCCGGGCAGTAGCGCTGCCACCGCCAGGGCGGCGATGAGCGCGCTGGAGACCAGGCCGGTGACCAGCCGGCCACGCGGCCCGGTCAACGCCCGGCCGACCACCGTGCCGCCGCCGGCGATGACCAGTTGCCAGCTCGCCGACGCCAGGAACACCCCGGCCACGAAGAGTGCCATGGGGACCACGCCCGATTCGGCCGTGTCCCTGCGACCGAGCACCAGCGCGGCGAAGTAGAGCACCGTCATCGGGTTCAGCAGGGTCAGGCCGAGCAGCGCCGCGTAGGCCCGCCCCGGAGTGCTCATGCCCCGACCGGCGCGTTCCGCCGGTGGCCGCTGCGAATGGTGCGCGGACCAGGTCCGCCAGAGGCCGTGCCCGGCAAGCCCCAACAGGACCACGGCGGCGACCACCCGCAGCGGCCCGGCGACCGGCGCGATGACATCGGCCAGCCCGGCACCGCCGAGCACGGCGACGGCCGCGTAGAGCCCGTCGGCCGTCGCCACGGCGAGCGCCGCGGCCGCACCGACCCGAAACGAGGTACGGGCACTGAGCCCCAGGATGAGGATCGCGATCGCGCCGACCGGAATGGCGACGCCGTAACCGGCGACCAGGCCGGCGAGGAACGCCCCGGTCACGGACGTCGGTGGCAGGTCGAGGCTCGTCCGGGAACCGGCCGCTGTCGACGCACGGCAGTGGCCGCACGGACAGGGACCTGCATCGGGTACGCCTCAATCACAAGCGCATCCTGCGCGCCGAACCCGCGCCCCCGCCACCGAATTCCCCCGCGCCCCGCCCCGGCTCGCCCGCCCCGGCTCGCCCGCCCCGGCCCCGGCTCGCCCCGGCTCGGCCCGGCTCGCCCCGCCAAAATCGTGCTCGAACCAGGATGTAGTGGCCTCGGCGACGCACCGAGGCCACTACATCAATGATCGAGCGCGATCTTGAGTCAATGATCGAGCGCGATCTTGAGCTGTTGACGGTTGACCGTCAGGATCAGACCGGAACGACCCGTGCTTGTTCACGTCGGCGTTCAACACGTCGAGCGCGGCACCCGGACGGGTGCCGCGCTCGACGAAGTGGTTCGGATCAGACGTTGAAGCCGAGGGAGCGGAGCTGGTCCCGACCCTCGTCAGTGATCTTGTCCGGGCCCCACGGCGGGAGCCACACCCAGTTGATCCGGATGTCGTTGACCAGGCCGCCGCCGGGTCCGGTGGTCAACGCCTGCCGGGTCTGGTCCTCGATGACGTCGGTCAGCGGGCAGGCCGCCGAGGTGAGCGTCATGTCCAGGGTGGCGACGTTCTCGTCGTCGACGTGTACGCCGTACACCAGGCCCAGGTCGACCACGTTGATGCCGAGCTCCGGGTCGACGACGTCCTTCATCGCCTCCTCGATGTCGGCGAGCATGGCCTTGCTGACGCCGCCCGCAGCGGCAGCGGCGTCAGCGCCGCCATCGGTCGTCGCGGCGTCGGTCTGCGGCACCACGCTGGTGTCACCGGCCTCCGGCGTCGCCTCGGTAGCGGTGTTCTCGCTCATGCCGTCCCTCCGCATCGCTTCGTGATGCCACCAGGCACCACTGTGTCATTCGCTCGCTGACGCACGGTCACGCCTTCACCTCCGGGCTCACGCCCACACCGGCGCGGGCCGCAGCGTCCTTGAAGGCCATCCACGGCAGTAGCGCGCATTTGACCCGGGCCGGGTAGCGGGCCACGCCCGCGAAGGCCACCCCGTCACCGAGCACGTCCTCGTCCGGCGTGACCTGGCCACGTCCGGACATCAACTCCACGAACGCCTCGTGCACCTCGAAAGCTTCCCCGGTGCCCCGACCACGCAGCAACTCGTGCAGCACGCTCGCCGACGCCTGGCTGATCGAGCAGCCCATCCCGTCGTACGAGATGTCGTGCAGCACGGTGCCGTCGGTGGCCACCCGGATGGTGACCTCGTCGCCGCAGGTGGGGTTGACGTGGTGCGCTTCCGCGACCCGGTCGCCCGGGTCGTCGGCGTCGCGCAGGCCACGCCCGTGCGGGTGCTTGTAGTGGTCCAGGATGATCTCCTGGTAGAGCTGGTCGAGCTGCATCAGTCGAACACCTTCCGCACCTGCTCCAGACCGGCCACCAGAGCGTCGATCTCCTCGGTGGTGGTGTAGAGGTAGAACGAGGCCCGGGTCATCGCCGGGACGCCGAACCGGCTGCACACCGGCTTGGCACAGTGGTGGCCCACCCGCACCTGCACGCCGAGCGAGTCGAGCACCTGACCCACGTCGTGCGGGTGCACGTCACCGAGCGCGAACGAGATGGTGCCGCCCCGGCCCACCGGCACGGTCGGGCCGAAGATCCGCAGGTCCGGCACCGAGCCGAGCGCGTCCAGCGCGTACGCCGTCAGCTCCTTCTCGTGCCACTGGATGGCCCGCATCCCGATCCCGGTCAGGTAGTCGACCGCCGCACCGAGGGCGACCGCCTCGGCGATCGGCGGGGTGCCCGCCTCGAACCGGGCCGGTGGCGCCGCGAACGTCGAGCGGGCCATGGTGACCGTCTCGATCATCGAACCGCCGCCGAAGACCGGCGGCATGGCCGCCAGCAGCTCACCGCGACCCCAGAGCACGCCGATGCCGGTCGGACCGCACATCTTGTGCCCGGTGAAGACGATGTAGTCGGCGTCCAGGTCGACCACGTCGATGGGCAGGTGCGGCACCGACTGCGAGCAGTCCAGCAGCAGCAGCGCGCCCACCTCACGGACCCGCGCGGTGATCCGGGAGGTGGCGTTGACGGTGCCGAGGATGTTGGACATGTGCACCAGCGAGACGATCTTCGTCCGCTCGGTGACCAGGTCCTCCAGGCCCGACTCGTCCAGCCGCCCCTGGTCGGTGACCGGGAACCAGCGCAGGGTCGCGCCGGTCCGCTCGCAGAGCAGCTGCCACGGGACGATGTTCGAGTGGTGCTCCATTTCGGAGATCACCACCTCGTCGCCCGGACCGAGCCGGAACCGGGGGTCGCCGTCCGGACGCAGCGAGGCGTTCGAGAAGGCGTACGCCACGATGTTGATCGCCTCGGTGGAGTTCTTCGTGAACACCACCTCGTCGGCGCTCGGCGCGTTGATGAACGCGGCGATCTTCGCCCGTGCCCCCTCGTACGCCTCGGTGGCCTCGGTGCCCAGGGTGTGTACCGAGCGCGACACGTTGGCGTTGTGCAGCGCGTAGTGCTCCCCGAGCACGTCGAGCACCTGCCGGGGTTTGTGCGAGGTGTTGGCGCTGTCGAGATAGACCAGCGGATGCCCGTTGATCTCCCGGTCCAGGATCGGGAAGTCGGCGCGCACCCGGGCCACGTCGAAACGCGGCGCGTCGTCGTACTGCGGCATCCCCGAAGGGATCGCGATGCTGGTCATCTCGGCAGCGCCTCTCCCACTCAGGCCTTGGCCGTGCCGGCCCCGGCGGCGTACCGCTCGTAGCCCTCGGCCTCGAGCTTGTCGGCCAGCTCCGGGCCGCCCTGCTCGACGATCCGGCCGGCGATGAACACGTGCACGAAGTCCGGCTTGATGTAGCGCAGGATCCGCGTGTAGTGGGTGATCAGCAGCACGCCGGTGTCACCGGTGTCGCGGACCCGGTTGACGCCCCCGCTGACCACGCGCAGCGCGTCCACGTCGAGGCCCGAGTCGGTCTCGTCGAGGATGGCGATCTTCGGCTTGAGCAGCTCCAGCTGGACGATCTCGTGGCGCTTCTTCTCACCACCGGAGAAGCCCTCGTTGACGTTGCGCTGGGCGAACGCCGGGTCCATCTGGAGGCGCTCCATCGCGCCGCGCAGCTCGCCACCCCAGGTGCGCAGCTTCGGTGCCTCGCCGTCGATGGCGGTCTTCGCGGTGCGCAGGAAGTTGGCCACCGAGACGCCGGGCACCTCGACCGGGTACTGCATGGCCAGGAAGAGGCCGGCGCGGGCCCGCTCGTCGACGGTCATGGCGAGCACGTCCTCGCCGTCGAGGGTCACCGTGCCGCCGGTGATCTCGTACTTGGGGTGACCGGCGATCGAGTACGCCAGGGTGGACTTACCGGAGCCGTTCGGGCCCATGATGGCGTGGGTCTCGCCCGACTTCACGGTCAGGTCGACGCCGGCCAGGATCGGCTTGAGCTCACCCTCGGGCAGCTTGACCGACACCTTCAGGTCGCGGATCTCCAGGGTGCTCATTATCGGGTCACTCCATTACTCGGCGTCAGGCTGAGGTAGATGTCTCCGTCGCGAACGTCGACGGGATAGACGGGGACGGGTTCGGTGGCGGGCAGGCCGGTCGGCTCGCCGGTGCGCAGGTCGAAACGGGAGCCGTGCAGCCAGCACTCCAGCGTGCAGCCGTCGACCTCGCCCTCGGAGAGGGCGACCGCGGCGTGGGAGCACTCGTCGTACGCGGCGTAGAACTCGCCGTCCTCGCCGTGCACCAGCGCGATGGGCGTGCCGTCGACGTCCGCGCTGATCGCGGTGCCCTTCGGCACGTCCTCGGTCGAGCAGATCCGGATCATCAGGCGCCGGCCTTGGTGAGCCGGGCCTCGATCGCGTCGCCGAGCTGCTCGCGCAGCGACTCCACCGGAATCTTGTTGATCAGCTCGGCGAAGAAGCCACGGACCACCAGCCGGCGGGCCTCACTCTCCGGAATCCCCCGGGCCATCAGGTAGAACAGCTGCTCGTCGTCGAAGCGGCCGGTCGCGCTGGCGTGACCGGCGCCGGCGATCTCGCCGGTCTCGATCTCCAGATTGGGTACGGAGTCCGCCCGCGCGCCGTCGGTGAGCAGCAGGTTCCGGTTGATCTCGTACGTGTCGGTGCCGGTCGCCTCGGCCTGGATGAGCACGTCGCCCACCCAGACGGTGTGCGCGCTCTCGCCCTGCAGGGCGCCCCGGTAGCCGACGTAGCTGCGGCAGTCCGGCACGTTGTGGTCGACCAGCTGCCGATGCTCCAGGTGCTGGCCGGCATCGGCGAAGTAGACCCCGTACAGCTCGGCCTCGCCGCCCCGCCCGGTGTACTCCACGCTGGTGAACTGCCGGACCAGGTCGCCGCCGAGGGTGACCTGGATGTGGATGACCTTGGCGTCCCGACCCAGCTTGATCTTCAGGTGCTGAGCCTGGACCGCGTCGTCGGCCCAGTCGGCGACAGTGACCAGGGTCAGCTTCGCCCCGTCGGCCACGGCGACCTCGACGTTGTCGGCCAGGGTGGCCGATCCGACGTGCTCCACCACCACTGTCGCCTCGGCGAACCGGCCCACCTCGACGAACGTGTGACCGAAGACCGGCTGCTCGACACCCTCGCCGACCACCCGCAGCCGCACCGCCTCGCCGAGCACCACGTCGGGGGCCACCCGCAGCAGCAGGGCGTCGGCGGCGGCACCGTAGGCCAACGCGCTGACCCGGTCGACCGGGGTCAGCACACTGCCGACCCGCTCGTCGTCCCGGCCGACCCGGGTGATGGCGACGCCCTCGGGCAGGTCGCCGTACTCGTGTCGGACCGCGCCGGCCACGGCCGGCGCCTCAGTGGTCAGGCCGCGGAGGCGCTTGAGTGGGGTGAAGCGCCACTCCTCCTCCAGGCCGGTGAGGGCCGGGAAGTCGGCGACGTCGTACGAGCGCAGCGCCTGCGACTTGGTGCTGGGCGGCGGCGCGGAAGCCTGGGTAGTCATTTCTTCCTTGGTCTGTTCAACGACGACGGTGTCAGGTGCTCGGTAGGGCGGGCGGCGTCAGCCGACCGCGCCCTCCATCTGAAGCTCGATCAGACGGTTGAGCTCCAGGGCGTACTCCATCGGAAGCTCCTTGGCGATCGGCTCGATGAAGCCGCGCACGATCATGGCCATCGCCTCGTCCTCGCTCAGGCCCCGGCTCATCAGGTAGAAGAGCTGGTCGTCGCTGATCTTGGAGACGGTCGCCTCGTGCCCCATCGACACGTCGTCCTCGCGGATGTCGACGTACGGGTAGGTGTCCGAACGGGAGATGGTGTCGACCAGCAACGCGTCGCACTTGACGGTGCTCCGGCTGTGGTGCGAACCCTCCAGCACCTGCACCAGACCGCGGTACGAGGTGCGGCCGCCGCCACGGGCGATCGACTTCGACACGATGGTGCTGCTCGTGTGGGGGGCCGCGTGCACCATCTTGGCGCCGGCGTCCTGGTGCTGACCCTCGCCGGCCATCGCCACCGAGAGCACCTCGCCCTTGGCGTGCTCACCGGTCATGTAGACCGCCGGGTACTTCATGGTCACCTTGGAGCCGATGTTGCCGTCGACCCACTCCATGGTCGCGCCCTCGTGGCAGACGGCGCGCTTGGTGACCAGGTTGTAGACGTTGTTCGACCAGTTCTGGATGGTCGTGTAGCGGCAGCGCGCGTTCTTCTTGACGATGATCTCCACGACCGCGCTGTGCAGCGAGTCGGAGGAGTACAGCGGCGCGGTGCAGCCCTCGACGTAGTGCACGTACGCACCCTCGTCGACGATGATCAGCGTCCGCTCGAACTGGCCCATGTTCTCCGTGTTGATCCGGAAGTAGGCCTGCAGCGGGATCTCCACGTGCACGCCCTTCGGCACGTAGATGAACGAGCCACCGGACCACACGGAGGTGTTCAGCGCGGCGAACTTGTTGTCGCCGACCGGGATCACCGTGCCGAAATACTCCTTGAAGACGTCCTCGTGCTCGCGCAGCGCCGTGTCGGTGTCCAGGAAGAGGACGCCCTGCTCCTCAAGGTCCTCACGGATCTTGTGGTAGACGACCTCCGACTCGTACTGCGCCGCGACACCGGCGACCAGGCGCTGCTTCTCCGCCTCCGGGATGCCCAGCCGGTCGTAGGTGTTCTTGATGTCCTCGGGCAGGTCCTCCCAGCTGGTGGCCTGCTTCTCGGTGGACCGCACGAAGTACTTGATGTTGTCGAAGTCGATCCCGGTGAGGTCCGCGCCCCACGCCGGCATCGGCTTGCGGCCGAACAGCCGCAGGCCCTTCAGCCGCAGGTCGAGCATCCACTCCGGCTCGTTCTTCTTCGCCGAGATGTCCCGCACCACCGCCTCGTTGATGCCGCGCTGGGCGACCGCGCCGGCGGCGTCCGGGTCGGACCAGCCGTACTCGTACCGGCCCAGGGCGGCGAGCTGCTCTTCCTGGGTCAGGGGCTGGACGATCTGCTCGGTCATCTATCTGTCCTCACAGTGGTGACGGGATTACCGGATTGAGCGCGGCCCGGCTGAGCCGGGATGTGCGTGGTGCACACCCCGTCGCCGTGCGCGATGGTGGCCAGACGCTGCACGTGGGTGCCGACCAGACGGGAGATGACCGCGGTCTCGGCCTCGCACAGCTGAGGAAACTCGGCGGCCACGTGCGCCACCGGGCAGTGGTTCTGACAGAGCTGGCCGCCGGAGGCGATCGTGGTCGCGTTGGCAGCGTAACCCTCGGCGGTGAGCGCTGCGGCGAGTGCCTCGGCTCGGGCGAGAGGGTCATCGCCGGCGTCCTCCATGGCCGTCCGACAACGGGACTCGAGGGCGGAGACCTGCTCGGTGGCGAACGCCTCGACCGCGTCCGAGCCGCCGCTGCGGGCGATCCACCGCAGCGCGGCGGTGGCCATGTTGTCGTAGTGGTGTGTGCCACAGCGGACCCGGGCGGCCTCGGTCAGCAGGAACACCTTGGCCGGGCGCCCCCGACCACGGCTGCCCTGCACGGTCTGCTCGCGGGCGTAGACGTCACCGTCCAGGAGCATCGCGTCCAGGTGCCGGCGGATCGCCGCCGGACTGAGCCCGAGCGCCGCGCCAAGCTGCGCGGCGGTGGCGGCACCCTGTTCCAGCAGCAGTCGGGTGACCCGATCCCGGGTGGAGATCTCGGCCACCACCGGACCGGCGAGGCCGGCCGACGTGCCCACGGCGGGCGCGGACACCGGCGCACCGACGGCCGCTACGGCCGTCGGTTGGTGCCCGGAGAGCGCCGCCGCGTTTTTCACAACGCCAACGTTACGTAATTACCCGGAGGGCCGCAAACCCGGGCCCCGGTGATCCCAACCACCGAGCTGCCGGAGTCGGACGGACCTCGATCACTACGGTGCGTAGGATTTGCGCCGTGAACCGAATCGTCCGTCCGGTCTCCGGCATCCTGCTGCGCCGCCTCGCGCTCGCCTCGATCATCGCGAACGTGGGCATCGTCGTCACCGGCGGGGCCGTCCGGTTGACCGCCTCGGGCCTCGGCTGCCCCACCTGGCCGCGGTGCACCGACGATTCGTACGTCACCACCCCCGAGATGGGCATCTACGGGGTGATCGAGTTCGGCAACCGGCTGCTGACCTTCGCGGTGGGCCTCATCGCGCTGGCCACCGTGCTGGCGGTGCTGGTCCACCGGCCGCGCCGGCCCGGGCTCCTCGCGCTGGCCGTCGCCGTCTTCCTCGGCATTCCCGCGCAGGCGGTGATCGGTGGCATCACCGTGCTGACCAATCTCAACCCGTGGGTGGTCGGGCTGCACTTCCTCGCCTCGATGGCGGTGATCGCCGCCGCGTACGCGCTCTGGCGGCGCATCGTCGACCCCGACGGCCCGGTCGTGGCGGTCGTGCCCGCCCCGCTGCGCACCCTCGCTCGGATCACCACCGGCGTCAGCGTCGCGGTGCTGGTCATCGGCACCTGGGTGACCGGCAGCGGCCCGCACGCCGGCGACCACGGTGCCGCCCGCAACGGCCTGGACCCGGAGTCGATCTCCCAGGTGCACGCCGACGCGGTCTTCCTGCTCATCGGCCTCACGGTGGCGCTCATCTTCGCGTTCCGCGCCGTCGGTGCGCAGCGGGCCACCCGCGCCGCGGTCATCCTGCTGGTTGTGGAGCTGAGTCAGGGCCTGATCGGTTTCGTGCAGTACTTCACCCACGTGCCGGCGCTCCTGGTCGGGGCACACATGCTCGGCTCGTGCCTGGTGCTGCTGGCCACCCTGGCGGTGCAGTGGTCCACCCGGGAACGCCGGCCGGTCACCCCGGCGCCCCGGGCCACCCCGGCCGACGCGGCCACCCCGGTTCCGACCCCCGCCTGACAACCCCCGCGCGCCCCGGCACGCAACCGCCCGACGGGCCGGTAACCGCCGCGCGGCGCGCCCCGCGCCCCGCGCCCCGCGCCCCGCGCCCCGCGCCCCGCGCCCCGCGCCCCGCGCCCCGCGCCCCGCGCCCCGCGCC
>NZ_JBTLMN010000018.1:0-43747 GCF_054462275.1 Micromonospora sp. SD19 | reverse complement strand
GACGCCGGCTTGCTGGTGTTCGGGGCGGCGAAAGCGGTGGTGACGGGGCCGGCGATGGCACCGCCGGTGAAGGCGAGACCGGCGGCGGTCAGGGCGGTCTTACGAATCAGATCGGTACGCATGATGGCGTGCTCCTCTGCATCGGGGGAACCGCACGGGCACTGAACCGGGGGGTGTGGCCGTGCGGGGAGGTTCGTGGGGGCCCGGCGACCCGCTGGGGTCGGCGTCGGGACAGGGTGTAACGGTTCGCGGTGGCGGGTCATTCCGCCTGCCCATCGGCCCTGTTGTGATGCCGGGCCTGGCTGGTTCCGCCTACCAGGGCTGGCCGGTGGTGCTCGGGCCTGGCTGGTTTCGCCTACCTGGGGCCGGCCGGTGGTGCTCGGCCGTGCGGGGTGTAACCGGGGTGGCCGGGCGGGTGTTCCCGGCGGCTGCTCTCCACCGGGCCGGGGGCGCGGTGGTCTGCCAGGTATAACGACCCCGCCCGGCCCCCGATTCCGCCGTCGGGGTGGCCCCGACCACCCGACACCCCCACCCAAACCCGACAAACCGCCGACCCGACGCCTGCCTCGACGGCTGGCGACCCGGACACAGCGGACACAGCGGCATGATCGACTCGGGTTTCAGGAAGACGCGGCATCCGCGCGCCTGGGACACCGCGACTTCATGAAACCCGAGTCGATCACGCCTGCTTCGCACCCGGGACACCCCGGCATCACAGGATCAGGCGTTGGGTTTCGCCTCCGCGCCGTCGACGGCCTTCGTGTCCTTGTCGAGGGCGGCCAGGATCGCCTCGGCGGTGCGCCGACCGACCCCCGGCACCTCCGTGATCTCTTCGACAGTTGCGGCCGAGAGTCGCTTGAGCGAACCGAAGTGCCGCAACAGCGCTTTGCGCCGGACCTCCCCCAGGCCGGGCACGTGGTCGAGTGCCGACTCGGTCATCCGCTTCGAGCGGCGTTGCCGGTGGAAGGTGATGGCGAACCGGTGGGCCTCGTCACGCACCCGTTGCAGCAGGTAGAGCCCTTCCGAGGTACGCGGAAGGATGACCGGGAACTCGTCGTCCGGCAGCCACACCTCCTCCAGCCGCTTGGCCAGCCCGCACAGCGCCACGTCGTCGATGCCCAGGTCGGCCAGGGCCTGCGCGGCGGCTGCGACCTGTGGGGCACCGCCGTCGACGACCACCAGCTGCGGCGGGTACGCGAATTTGCGCGGCCGGCCGGTCGTCGGATCGATCAGGACGCCGACCTGCGGCTCGACCGCATCCTGCGGGGCGGCCTGGTCGTCGGCCGACTCCACGCCCACCTCGCCCGTCTCGGCCCTGGCGTCCAGGTAGCGGGCGAAGCGGCGGCGCAGCACCTCGGACATCGCGGAGAGGTCGTCGGTGGCGCCCCGGACGATGAACCGCCGGTATTCGCTCTTGCGGGGCAGCCCGTCCTCGAAGACCACCATGCTGGCGACCACGTCGGTGCCCTGGATCTGGGAGATGTCGAAACACTCGATGCGCAGCGGCGACGTGCTCATGCCCAGCGCCTCGCTGATCTCGTCCAGTGCCTTGCCCCGGGTGGTCAGGTCACCGGAGCGCTTCAGCTTGTGCCGGGCCAGCGCGTCCTTGGCGTTGCGCTCCACCGTCTCCATCAGGGAACGCTTGTCGCCACGCTGCGGCACCCGTAGCGACACCCGACTGCCCCGGTGGCTGGAGAGCCAGTCGGCAAGCGCGTCGGCGTCCGCTGGCAGCTCGGGCACGAGCAGCTCGCGGGGCACGTCGGCCTCGCCGTGCTCGCCGCCGTACACCTGGGTGCAGAAGTGGTGCACCAGGTCTCCGGTGGTCAGGTCCTCGGTCTTCTCCACCACCCAGCCGCGCTGGCCGCGGACCCGGCCGTCGCGGACGTGGAAGACCTGCACGGCCGCCTCGAGCGGGTCGTCGGCGAACGCGACCACGTCCGCGTCGGTGCCGTCGCCCAGCACCACTGTCTGCTTCTCCATGGCCCGACGCAGCGCTGCCACGTCGTCGCGCAGCCGGGCGGCCCGCTCGAACTCGAGCTGCTCACTCGCCTCGGTCATCTCGCGTTCGATCTTGCGGACCATGGTGTCGGTGCGCCCGGCCATGAAATCGCAGAACCCGTCGACGATGGCCCGGTGCTCGTCGGCGGAGACGGTGCCGACGCACGGGGCCGAGCACTTGCCGATGTAGCCGAGCAGGCAGGGACGACCGACCTGACCGGCCCGCTTGAAGACCCCGGCGGAGCACGTCCGGGCGGGGAACACCCGCAGCAGCAGGTCGAGGGTCTCCCGGATCGCCCAGGCGTGCGAATACGGGCCAAAGTAACGCACGCCCTTGCGCTTGGCGCCGCGCATCACCTGCAGCCGCGGGTACTCCTCGTCGAGGGTGACGGCGAGATAGGGGTACGACTTGTCGTCGCGGTAGCGGACGTTGAACCGCGGGTCGTACTGCTTGATCCAGGTGAACTCCTGCTGGAGTGCCTCGACCTCGGTGCCGACGGTGATCCAGTCCACCGACTCGGCGGTGGTGACCATCTGACGGGTGCGCTCGTGCAGGTTCCAGACGTCGCCGAAGTAGGAGTTGAGCCGGCTGCGCAGATTGCGCGCCTTGCCGACGTAGATCACCCGGCCGGTGCCGTCGCGGAAGCGGTAGACCCCCGGTAGCTCCGGGATGGTGCCGGGTGCGGGGCGGTAGGTAGAGGGGTCAGCCACGCCAGCAAGCCTAGTCCGCGGCACCGACAGCCCCCGGCAGGCGCGTGATCCACTCGGCGTCCCGGAGGTCGGGGTGTCGGCACGCCACGGACACCCCGATCTCCGGGACCGCGAGTCGATCAAGGGGCGCCGGCCCAACCACCAGATCAGCCCGCCGGCCCGGCGGTCACGCCAGCCCGGCCGTCAGACCAGCCCGGCGGCCCCGCGATCAGACCAGCCCAGCCGCCAGACCAGCCCAGCCGCCAGACCAGCCCGGCGGCGATCAGGCCAGCGAGATCTGGTCGCCGGTGACCTTGATGTTCTTCGGCGGCAGCGGCTTCGTGGCCGGGCCGGCCTTCACCGAGCCGTCCTCGATCGAGAACTTGCTGTTGTGGCAGGTGCAGTTGATGGTGCCGCCGTCGACGTTCGTCACCGGGCAGTTCTGGTGCGTACAGATCGGGCTGAATCCCTTGAACTGACCCGCCGTGGGCTGGGTGATGACCACGCCCTCGGCGGCGAGGACCTTGCCACCCCCGACCGGGATGTCGGTGGTGGTGGCCAACGACTGGGCGTTCTGCCGGTCGCCGCCGCCGGCGTCGCCGGTGCTGGGCACTGCGGGGCCCCCACTGGTGGGTGCGTCACTGCCGCTGCCGCCGTCGTCGCTGCCGCAGGCAGCCAGGACGACGGCCGCGCCGACCGCCCCGACGCCGGTGAGCAGGGTACGGCGTGTCTGGGTACCCGAACCGGTCAGCGCCTGATCGTCACTCATGCCTCGCCTCTCTCTGGCCCGCTGCGCCGGTCGGAAGCCGGCCACACTTCTCCACACGCGCAACTGTGCCGGATGGTTCATGGCGGCATCCGGCCGACCCGGCAAATGGGGCGGGGCGGGTCGTCATCCGACCCGCCCCGCCCGACGAACACGCACAGCGAGGTCAGCGCGCGCCGGCCGGCACCTTGCGGCTGGCCCGTGCCTTGGTGGCGCCGTTGGCCTTGGCGGCCCGGGTGGTGGCGGCGGCCGCACCCTTGGCCTCGCCGTCGAGCTTGAGCACCTGGCGCAGGAACTGGCCGGTGTGGCTCTCCGCCACCTCGGCGACCTCCTCTGGGGTGCCGGTGGCGAGCACGGTGCCGCCCCGGTGGCCGCCCTCGGGGCCCATGTCGATCAGCCAGTCGGCGGTCTTGATCACGTCGAGGTTGTGCTCGATGGTGATCACCGTGTTGCCCTTGTCGACCAGCCCTTCCAGCACCATCAGCAGCTTGCGGATGTCCTCGAAGTGCAGACCGGTGGTCGGCTCGTCGAGCACGTAGACCGTCCGCCCGGTGGAGCGCTTCTGCAGCTCGGAGGCGAGCTTGACCCGCTGCGCCTCACCACCGGAGAGGGTCGGCGCGGGCTGACCGAGGCGGACGTAGCCCAGGCCGACGTCGACGAGCGTCTTCAGGTGCCGGTGGATGGCCGGGATGGCGGAGAAGAACTCGGCGGCCTCCTCGATCGGCATCTCCAGCACGTCCGAGACGGTCTTGCCCTTGTAGTGCACCTCCAGGGTCTCCCGGTTGTACCGGGCGCCCTTGCAGACCTCGCAGGGGACGTACACGTCGGGGAGGAAGTTCATCTCGATCTTGATGGTGCCGTCACCCGAGCACGCCTCGCAGCGACCGCCCTTGACGTTGAAGGAGAACCGCCCAGGGCCGTACCCGCGCACCTTCGCCTCGGTCGTCTCGGCGAAGAGCTTGCGGACGTGGTCCCAGACCCCGGTGTAGGTGGCCGGGTTGGAACGCGGCGTCCGACCGATCGGTGACTGGTCCACGCCGACGACCTTGTCCACGTGCTCCAGACCGGAGACCCGGGTGTGCCGGCCGGGCACCAGCCGGGCACCGTTGATCTGGTTCGCCAGCACCGCGTAGAGGATGTCGTTGACCAGCGTCGACTTGCCCGAGCCGCTGACCCCGGTGACGGCGATCAGCTGACCCAGTGGGAACGAGACGGTCAGGTTGCGCAGGTTGCGCAGGTTGTGCTCCCGTGCGCCGTGCACCACCAGCTCACGGGCCGGATCCTGCGGGCGGCGGCCCGTCGGCGTCGGGATCGACCGCCGACCGGACAGGTACGCCCCGGTGATCGACTCCTTGTTCTTCAACAGCGCCGGCACCGAGCCGCTGTGCACGATCTTGCCGCCGTGCTCACCCGCGCCCGGCCCGATGTCGACGATCCAGTCGGCGGTGCGGATGGTGTCCTCGTCGTGCTCCACCACGATCAGCGTGTTGCCCAGCCCGCGCAACCGGATCAGGGTCTCGATCAGCCGGTGGTTGTCGCGCTGGTGCAGCCCGATCGACGGCTCGTCGAGCACGTAGAGCACGCCCACCAGACCGGAGCCGATCTGGGTGGCCAGCCGGATGCGCTGTGCCTCACCGCCGGAGAGCGTGCCGGCCGGGCGGTCCAGGGAGAGGTAGTCCAGGCCGACGTCGAGCAGGAACCGCAACCGGGCGTTGATCTCCTTGAGGACCCGCTCCGCGATCATCTTCTGCCGGTCGGTCAGCTCGATGCCGGCGAGCAGGTCGGCGCACTCCCCCACGGACAGGTTGCAGACCTCGGCGATGCTCTTGCCGGCCAACGTGACCGCGAGCACCTCGGGCTTGAGTCGGGCACCGCCGCACGCCGCGCACGGCACGTCGCGCATGTAGCCCTCGTACTTGTCGCGGGACCACTCGGACTCGGTGTCGGAGTGCCGGCGCTCGATCCACTGCACCACGCCCTCGAAGCCGGTGTAGTAGGAGCGCTCACGGCCGTACTTGTTGCGGTACCGCACGTGCACCTGGTCGTCGGAGCCGTGCAGGATCGTCTTCTGCGCCCGCGCCGGCAACGCCCGCCACGGGGTGTCGATGTCGAAGTGCTGAGCCTCGCCGAGCGCCTCCAGCAGGCGCAGGAAGTATTCCAGGTTGTGCCCGGTGGACCAGGGCTGGATGGCGCCCTCGCGCAGGCTGCGCTCCGGGTCGGGAACCAGCAGCTCCGGGTCGACCTCCTTCTTGGTGCCCAGGCCGGTGCACTCCGGGCAGGCGCCGTACGGCGCGTTGAAGGAGAAGACCCGGGGCTCGAGATCCTCGATGGCCAGCGGGTGGTCGTTGGGGCAGGCCAGGTGCTCGGAGTAGCGGCGCTCGCGGTCCGGGTCGTCTTCCGGCAGGTCGACGAAGTCGAGCAGGACCAGACCGCTGGACAGCCCCAGCGCGGCCTCGACCGAGTCGGTGAGCCGCTGCTTGGCGCTCGGCTTGACGGTGAGCCGGTCGATCACCACCTCGATGGTGTGCTTCTCCTGCTTCTTGAGCTTCGGCGGCTCGGTCAGCGGGTGCACCACGCCGTCGACCCGTGCCCGGGCGTAGCCCTTGGCCTGCAGCTCGGCGAAGAGGTCGACGTATTCGCCCTTGCGGCCCCGGATCACCGGGGCGAGCACCATGAACTTGGTGCCCTCGGCCATGGCGAGGACCCGGTCGACGATCTGCTGCGGGCTCTGCCGGGAGATGCGCTCGCCGCAGACCGGGCAGTGCGGCTCACCGATGCGGGCGTAGAGCAGGCGGAGGTAGTCGTAGACCTCGGTGATGGTGCCGACCGTCGAACGCGGGTTACGCGAGGTGGACTTCTGGTCGATCGAGACGGCCGGGCTCAGGCCCTCGATGAAGTCGACGTCCGGCTTGTCCATCTGGCCGAGGAACTGCCGGGCGTACGAGGAGAGCGACTCGACGTAGCGGCGCTGCCCCTCGGCGAAGATCGTATCGAAGGCCAGGCTCGACTTGCCCGACCCGGACAGCCCGGTGAACACGATGAGTGCGTCCCGGGGCAGGTCGAGACTGACGTCACGCAGGTTGTGCTCGCGCGCGCCACGGATGATCAGTCGGTCGGCCACAGTGCGTGTACTCCCGGGAGAAGATGAAGCGAAGGATGTGTCCCGCTCTGGGTGCTCTTGAGCGGTCGTGCGGGCGCGGAAAACACGCCTCGGCAACTCTAGCCCCGAGGTACGACAGTTTCCCTCGCCCGCACATTCCCCCAGCTCAGCCCGGTCGGCCGCCCGGCCCGCAGCCGGCCGGGAGCCCCGGCCGGTCGGCCGCGAACCACGGTCAGTAGCCCCCGGGCGTCGGCGGACGCGCCGCGCGACGTCGGGCCGAACGCCACCCGCCGCGCCGCTCCGCCGCCACCCGGGCTTCGCGCCGTCGACTCTCGTGGGCCACCTCACCCTGCAGTCGCCGCCAGCTCTCCCACCGACGGGTGGAGAGCTCGCCGGTGTGCAGCGCCTCCCGGACCGCGCAGGCCGGCTCACCGTCGTGGCCGCAGTCGGCGTACCGGCAGCCCTCGGCCAGCCCGGCGATGTCGGCGAACGCCCGGTCGAGCCCGGCCGCGCCGTCCAGCAGACCGACCGCCCGCACGCCGGGCGTGTCGATCACCGCGCCGCCGCCGGGGACGGGTACGAGAGCCCGCCAGGTGGTGGTGTGCCGACCCTTGCCGTCCACCCGCCGGATCGCCTGGGTGGGCATCATCACCGCCCCGACGAGGGCGTTGACCAGGCTCGACTTGCCGGCACCGGACGGGCCGAGCAGGCCGAGCGTGCGACCGGGGGTCACCTCGGCGCGCAGCGGGTCCAGCCCGAGGCCACGTTCGGCGCTGACCGGCAGCACCGGCACCCCGGGGGCGACAGCGGCCAGCTGGCGGGCCAGCGCGCCCGGGTCGGCCGCCAGGTCCGCCTTGGTCAGTACGACCAGGGGTCGGGCGCCGGACTCGTGGGCCAGGGAGAGCAGCCGCTCGATCCGGCCCACGTCCGGCTCGGGGTGCACCGGCTCGACCACGGCGGCGGCGTCGAGGTTGGCGGCCAGCACCTGGCCGCTGGCGTCCTTGCCGGCGGTACGCCGGATCAGCGCGCCGCGCCGCGGCAGTACCGCCTCCACGGTGACCCGGCGGTCCGGCCAGTGGGTGAGCAGCACCCAGTCCCCGGCGCAGGGCAGCGCGGACGGGTCCCGCGCGGCGACGGTCAGCACCGCCCCGCCCAGGCTGGCCCGGACCGGGCCGACGGTGGTCAGCACCGTGCAGACCCCCCGGTCCACCCGGGCCACCCGACCCGGCTGGTGCTCGCCGCGACGCGCGGCGTACGCCGCTCGCTCGGCGTCCCAGCCGAGGGCGGTCAGATCGATCGTCATAGCATCCTCATCGGTGTCGAAGCTGGTGATGGCGGAACACGCGTGCCACGTCCGGCATGATCAACCACCTCCGTCCGATGTCCCGGTGCCGCGTCTGCCGCTGACGGTAGGTCGTGCGCCGACGCGCCGAAAGCGATTTCCCCGGCGACGCCGCGGGCGGCGGACCGCTACTGTCGACGGGTGACCACGGATCCGCTGCTGCTGATGGGCGAGGTGGACGCGGCCACCAGCCGACTACTCCGTACCGCCGCGTCTTTCGACGCCGCGGACCTGGCTGCCGCGTCGCTGCTGCCGGGCTGGACGCGCGGCCACGTGCTGGCGCACGTGGCGCGCAACGCCGACGGCTTCGTCAACCTGCTCACCTCGGCCCGCACCGGGGAGGCAGTGCCGATGTACGCCTCGTTGGAGGCCCGCACGGCGGACATCGAAGCCGGTTCGGGCCGACCACCGGCCGCGCACCTGGACGACCTGCGCCGCACCGCGGACCTGTTCGCCGAGGCGGTCGCGGCGATGCCGGCCGAGGCGTGGGCGGCGACGGTGCAGGCGCGTAAGGGCCCGTGGCCGGCCGCGCTGCTGGTCTGGGGTCGGCTGCGGGAGATCGAGGTGCACCACCTCGATCTGGCCGCCGACTACCGGGCCACGGACTGGTCGGAGGCGTTCGCCCACCGACTGCTGCGCGAGGCGGCCAGCCATCACGGCACCGGTCCGACGCCCCCGTCGATGGTGCTCCGTCTCGACGGCAGCGAGCACGAGGTGGTGATCGGGGAGCGGGTCGGCGCCCCGGTCGTCGCCGGTCCCGCCCCCGACCTCGCCGCCTGGCTGATCGGCCGCGCCGACGGCGCCCCGCTCTCCGTCATCCCTGACGGTCCCCTGCCTACTCCACCGGAATGGATATAGAAACGTCATGACATACAACGGAGACGTCACGAACGGCGGCGCACCCGCGGTTCGGGAGTTGGCCGGGCTGACCATCAGCAAGCTGTCGGTGGGCCCGATGGACAACAACGCCTACCTGCTGCGCTGCACGGCCACCGGTGACCAGGTGCTGATCGACGCCGCCAACGAGGCACCCCGGCTGCTCGACCTGATCGGCGAGGGTGGGCTCACCGCCGTGGTGACGACCCACCAGCACATGGATCACTGGGTGGCGCTGGAGGAGGTCGTCGCCAAGACCGGCGCCCGGGCGCTGGTGCACGCCGACGACGCGGCGGGCCTGCCGATCGAGGCGGAGCGGCTGGCCGACGGCGACACCGTGGCGGTCGGCGACTGCGCGCTGGAGGTCATCCACATCCAGGGGCACACCCCGGGTTCGATCGCGCTTCTCTACCGCGACCCGGCCGGCACCCCGCACCTGTTCACCGGCGACAGTCTCTTCCCTGGTGGCGTCGGCAACACCGACAAGGACCCGGAGCGGTTCGCGGCGCTGATCGGCGACGTCGAGCAGAAGCTGTTCGACAAGCTGCCGGACGACACCTGGTTCTACCCGGGCCACGGCAAGGACAGCACGTTGGGCGCCGAACGCCCCGCCCTCCCCCAGTGGAAAGCCCGAGGCTGGTAACCCCACCCCCAACCCAAGACCCAACGTCGACCGAGAACCACCAAGATCAAGCCCACCACCGACGGTAGGCGGCACCCCCGCCCCCACCCACCGCAACCCGGCCCCGAGCCCCCCGGACCGCGAACAAAGCTCAGCCAACGACGGAGAACAACCGCCGCCGCGCCCCCAGCAACGCGACGGAGGCCAGCACCAGCCCGACCCCCATGGTGACCAGCAGCGGGCTGGGGCTGCCCGGCAGCAGGCCGACCACCGACCGCGCCGCGGTGCCCAGGGCCAGGTAGAGACCGGCCCAGGCGGCCGCGCCGAGCGTCGCGCAGCCGAGAAATCGACGGTACGACATCCGCAGCCCGCCGGCGGCCAGTGGCAGCAGCGCGTTGAAGACGGGCAGGAACGGCGCGACGACCATCATCCGACCGCCGCCGCGGCGCAGGATGCCTTCCGCCGCGGTCCAGCGGGGCTCGCCGATCCAACCGCCAAGGCGGCTGTGGCGCAGCCGGTCGGAGTAGCGACGGCCGATCAGGAAGCTCAGCGACCAGCCCGCCAGGCAGCCGACCAGCACCGCGGCGAAGGTGGCCAGCCCGGTGCTCGGGCGGCCGACCCCGACGGCGGCGAGGATCGCGACGTCGCCGGGGATGAGGACACCCAGCAGGGGTACGGCGTCGAAGAGCATGACGAGCCCGAGCGCGCCCATCAGCAGCAGAACCGGTAGTTCTCCGATCTGGGCCACCCATTGCGTCATGCGTCGACGCTATGGCCGCCGCGCCACTTCGGACATCGGGTCGTAGCCCCCAGTGACCCCTGGTATCCCACTCGGGGTCGTCCCTGAGTCGGGGGTTTCCGCCTCAGGCGGGGCGCAGCACCTGCACGTGACGCAGCGACGAGTCGACGGAGGGTTCGGTGGTGGGCACCGGGTAGTCGGCCAGCACGGCCAGGCGGTCCGCCGGTAGGTGTCCGCGGCCGGGGTCGCCGACCAGCACGTCGGCGCCGGCGGCGGCGGTCCGTTGCAGGAAGGGCAGCATCCGGTCGGCCATCGCGCGGTCGTAGAAGACGTCCCCGGCGACCACCAGGTCGGCCTTCGGCTCGGTGCTGTCGAGCAGATCGTCGCCGGTGGCGTCGACGGCGACGTGGTTGGCCCGCGCGTTGAGGGTGACGGCGGCGACGGCGTACGGGTCGATGTCGTTGGCGATGACCTCCGCGGCGCCGGCCAGCGCGGCGGCGATGGCCACCAGCCCGGACCCGGCGGCGAGGTCGAGCACCCGGCGACCGGCGACCAGCTCGGGGTGGTCCAGCAGGTGGCGGGCCAGGGCCTGTCCGCCGGCCCAGGCGGACGCCCAGTACGGCGCCGGCAGCGCGTGCCCGGCGGTCGCCTCCATCCGGGCCCACCAGACGATCGCGTCCTCGGCCAGGTGCAGCCGCACCTCGGGGACGAAGGGGGTGGGCATCAACCGGAGTCTGTCCAGACCGGAACCGGGCGTGCCGACCTCGCGTTCCAGCTCGGTCAGCGCGTCGGCTTCGGCACTTCTCATCGGCGCAAGCATGCCCCAGCGGCGGTTGGTCGGGGCGACTTTCACGTGCCGCCGCGCAGAGTTCACCCGAGTTCGCTCGAAGACCTACGGCACTTCGGCCAGCGGATCGGGGTTTTGCCCGTTACTGTCGAACAGGTACGGGCGATCATCGGCCAGAGGCCGGGGGTCAGCCGCTTTGAACAGGGAGAGATGCATGGCAACCGGCACGGTTAAGTGGTTCAACTCGGAAAAGGGCTTCGGCTTCATCGAGCAGGACGGTGGAGGGCCGGACGTGTTCGTCCACTACTCCGCCATCGCGACGAGCGGCTACCGGGAGCTCAACGAGGGCCAGAAGGTCGAGTTCGAGGTGACCCAGGGGCAGAAGGGTCCGCAGGCGGACAACGTCCGCCCGATGTAGCTCCGTGCCGGTGACGGCGGCCGGTCTCCGGCCGCCGTCGCAGCGCACTCAAGACGACGCCGGGGCGGCGGGCAGGTCCCGCCGCCTCCGGATCGGCCCCACCAACAGAATCAACGGGGTGAGCGCCAACCAGGCGGTCATTCCGACAATTGCCGTCTGGACGCCGTAACGTGCGCCGATGGCACCGGCCAGCACGGCCGCCAGCGGAATCGTGCCGTAGTTGAGCAGGTGCATGCTCACCGTCACCCGGCCCAGCAGGTGGTGCGGCGTGTAGGTCTGCCGGAAGGCGCCCTTGACCACGTTGCCGATGGCCACCCCGAGGCCGATCAGCAGGCCACCGAGCGCCGGCCAGGCCAGCCCGATGCCGGGTGCGGCGAGTGGGATGAGCAGCGCGGGTGGGCCGGTGAGCGCCGCCGCGACCAGCAGCGCCCGCGCGGTGCCGCAGCGGCGGGCCACCGTGGTGGCGAACAGCGCGCCGATGATCCCACCGGCGCTCATCACGGCGATCAGGACGCCCACCAGGCCCGGTTCGAGACGCAACTCACGGACCAGGAAGACCACCAGCACGGCCTGGTAACCGGTCAGCCCGATGTTGCTGGCCGCGCCGAAGACCGTCAGCACCCGCAGGTACGGGTCTCGGGCGACGAAACGCAGCCCCTCAGCGATGTCACGGCGCAGTGACCGGGACTGGTCCACTCGGCGAATGCGCGGTTCGACGGTGCGGATCCGCAGCAGGCACACCGCGGAGACCAGGAAGCTGATCGCATCCAGCAGCAGAGCGGCGACCGCACCGATGAGCTGGGCGATCAGACCTGCGACGCCGGGGCCAACGACATAGCTCGCGGTCTGGGCGGCGTGCAGCTTCGCGTTGCCCTCCGGCAGTTGCTCGGGTCGCAGCAGCACCGGCAGGTACACCTGGTCGGCTGTCTCGAAGAAGACCCGGGCCACGCCGGCGCTGAGTGCCACCAGCAGCAGGTGCCAGACGGTGAGCCGGTCGAGTGCGGCGGCGAGCGGCACGCTGAGGAAGAGCAGCGCGCGGAGCAGGTCGCACGCCACCATCACGGGTCGGCGGGGCAGCCGGTCGACCCACGCGCCGGCCGGCAGGCCGATCAGCAGCCAGGGCAGCCAGGCCGCGGCGGTGAGTACCGCCACCTGGAAGGTGTCGGCGTCCAGGACGGCGACCGCGACCAGCGGAAGCGCGACAGTGGTGACGTTGCTGCCGATGCTGCTGACCGTCTGGCCGGTCCAGAGCAGCCGGAAGTCGCGGTGCCGCAGCAGCCCGCCGGTCTTCCGGACGTCAGTGGGGTCGCTGCGGGTGGCGGCGGTCACGGTCGCGCCGGCACGCCGTGGACGAACACGAAGACCGGTCTGCGGTCGGCGTCGTCGTCGGGCAGGTCCCGGTTGGCCCAGCGCGTGAGGACGGCGATCATCTCGCGGCTCAGCTCGGCCAGTTCCTCGGGCGTGAGGCGCAGCCAGTGGTCGGTGGAGAACGCAGCGTCGTTCCAGGTGGCCTGCTCGGCCTCGTCGGCGGCGTGCCATGCGCGGGCCAGGGCGACGTGCCGGTCGAGGTTGAGCGAGGTGGCGGCGTCGGCGACCGCGCGGGAGGCCGGGTCGGTGTCGAAGTCGGTGTTGGACCAGCGCAGCCCTCGGGTGACCAGGCGCCACCACCGTTCGCGCCGGTCCCGGGCCAACTCGGGCGCCTCGGTGACCAGGTCGGCGGCGGCGAGGACCTTGAGGTGGTGGCTGACATTCGCGGGGGCCTGGTCGGTGCGCTCGGCGAGCAGGCCGACGGTGGAGGGTCCGTGGACCTTGAGCACGTCCATCAACCGGCGGCGCAGCGGGTGGGACATGGCGGCCAGCACCCGGGAGTCGGTGATCTGGCGTACGTCGGAGCGTTCCATGACGCCATCGTCACATCCGCAACACCTGTTGCGCAATGACTATTGCTCAATATTCGTTGCGGAATGTTGCCGGGAGGGGCGGCCCGGCGTCCCGGGCCACCCCCCCGCTCAGGCGACCAGCCGGCGGGCCAGCTCGTCGGCGACCTGCTTGGCCATGTTCGGTGGGATGGCCGCGGCGATCTTCTCCGGCGTCAGCGAGGCCAGCACACCCGCCACGATCGCCGGCTCGTCGGTGAAGTCCCGGTTGGACAGCGCGGTCAGCGCCGTCTGCAACGCGCTGAGCTGGGCGCCGATCGACCGCAGCGTGGGGTGCGCCGAGGTGAAGTTCGGGACGGTGGCATCCTCACCCAGCGCCATCCGGGTGTAGATCTGCCCGACCGGGTTGCGGCCGTCCAGCACTGTGAGGTTCTTGTGGACGGTGGCCAGCCAGTTGTGTTCTTCGGGGGTCATGTCGTCCTCCAGGAGTCCGATGGAGCTGAGGTAGCGGCGGAACAGGGGCCGCTGGTCGCGGCCCGCCTTGATGGCGTCGCGGAAGAAGCTGAAGTGGGTGTGCCAGCGGTGCGAGCTGTCGCCGCTGGTGCGCTTGCCGAGGCGGTCCCACCGCTTCACCGTGCTGCCGTCGGGGCTGTAGATGATCTCCCGGATGTCCCGGGTGTCGGCGGCGTTCGCGGCGCACTGCGCGACGCACCAGACCGAGAAGCTGGCCAGGGTGTTCGTCCGACCGCCGGAGCGGACGTCGAACTGGCCGACGTCCAGCGCCGCCGCGTCGAGGGTCAGCCCGGCCCGGTCACGGGGTGACTCGACCACCGAGTAGTCGTTGACGACCACCCGGTCCGATCCGCAGTGGTAGCCGCCCCGGTGGGCCGAGTCGCCGACGATGCCGACCTCACCCGGTTCCAGATCGTCTGGCCCGGGGGCGTTGTCGAGGTGAGTGAGAAGCAGGCTTCGGACGGCCAGAAGGTTAGCCGGGGCCCGAGTCATGAGGTCCCCCTTTCGAGAGGCGAGGACCGGGCACGACGTCACACCGCGTACGCGGTGCTGGGCTTCGAACGAGCCCGGCCTACTGGCGCACGGCGCCGGGCGTTGACTCCACCATAGCCCGCGTTTTCGGCAAACGACCAGCTCAGAGAGGGTCTGTTCAGATTGGAGGTTGCGGTGGAGCAGAGTGGACGATCGGCAGCAACACCGCCGAGGGGTGATCCGGGTCGTGCAGAATCTGCCGCCAGCCGGCACGCAGCGTCACCGCCGTGCCGAGGGATTCCCCGGTCCCGGGGTTGCGGGCCCACCGTGGATGGGCGCCACCGGAGACCTGCACCCGCAGTCGGTGCCCGGCGGCGAACCGGTACGCGGTCGGCCACAGCGGCACCGGAACCCGCAGCGCCCCGGCGGAATCGGCCGGGAAGCGCTCGGGGGTGACCCGCACCAGACCGTCGCACACGTTCCACGAACGACCCTTGCGGTCCACGTCGCACAGCCGAACGAAGACGTCCAGGTAGGGCAGGTCGCTGCGGACGTGGATCTCGGCGCGGACCGGGCCGATCACCTCGACCGGGTCGGTCAGCGGGGCGCTGGTGTAGGTGAGCACGTCGGGGCGGGCCTCGACGGGCCGGTTGTCCACCGGGCCGGCCCGCTGGGCGACGAGCAGTGGCCCGCCCAGCGACGGGGTGGGGTCGGCCGGGTCGTAGCGGAACCGGTCCGGCGTCGACGCGACCGGTGGGCGCGCCGCCAGCTTGCCGTCGGGTTGCAGGTGCCAGGCGGTCTCGACCGCCGGTGGTGGCCAGTCCGGCAGGTCCCGCCACCCGCCGCCGGCGCCGCTGACGTACAGCCGGACGGGCGCCACCTCGGGCCGCGCCCGTCCGCCCGGTCGAGGCGTTTGCGGCAGGTGTTCGTCGAGCCACGCCAACCCCTCGCGCAGCGCGGCCACGAACAGTCCGGGGCTGCCGTGCGTCCACGGGCCGATCACCAGGCGCGACGGTGTGCCGGCGGCGCGCAGTACGGCGTGGTCGTCGAGCTGGGCGGGCAGGAAGATGTCGTGCCAGCCGGTGACCATCACCACCGGCGCCCGCACCTTCGCGACCTGGTCGGCGAAGACCCGGGTCCGCCAGTACGCGGCCTGCGGGGTGTGGTGGCGCAGCCACTCCTGGAAGAACGGAATTCTCACCCCGGTGGCCACCCGGTCGGCGTCGGCCAGGGGGAGGTGCGCCAGCGCGGCGGCCAGCCGGGGCTGCCCGCGTTTGAGCTCCCACTGCCGGGCCAGCCACGGCACGGTCTGCGCGTGCAGCAGCTCCGCCCAGGTCAGCACGGTGTCCAGGGCGAAGGACTCCCCCGCGTACGTCGAGTCCCGGGTGGCCGAGGCGGTCACCACCGCGACCATCGCGCGCAGTTCCTCGCCGGCGTCGGCGGCCAGCGCCCACTGCGCGAAGCCCTGGTAGCTGACCCCGAACATGCCGAGGTGACCGGACCACCAGGGTTGGCGACGCAGCCACTCCAGGGTGTCCGCGCCGTCGTCGCGCTCGTGCACCAGTGGGACGAACGTGCCACCGGACCCGCCGGTGCCCCGGCACGACTGGATCACCGCGTGTCGGCCCCGTGCGGCGAGCAGCCGACCGAGCAGCCGCAGCGGTCCGCCCCGCCCGTAGGGGGTGCGGATCAGCACGGTCGGCGCGCCGTGGTGGCCCGGGGCGTAGTGGTCGGTGCGCAGCACCACGCCGTCGCGGGTGCGCACCGGCAGGTCACGGGTGACCCGCACCGGGCCGGGGCGGGTCGGTGGCAGCCGCAGCGCGGCGCTGGCGAGGCGGGTGACGAGCCGGTCCGGCACGGTCAGCCCGTCGGGCGGCGGGGCGACTCGGGCCGGGCGGCGCGCACCGCGTCGCGGTGCGTCCGCAGGGACTCGCTCATCTCCGCCATGAAGCGGTGCACCACCGCCAGCTCGTCCTCGCTGAAGCGGTCCATCACCGTGTCGGTGCGCTCGCCCAGCGGCCGGAAGAACTCCCTGGCCAGGGTCATGCCCTGGTGGGCGTAGTGCAGCAGGACCTTGCGCCGGTCGACGGTGTCGCGGTCCCGGCGGATGTGGCCGGCCCGCTCCAGCCGGTCGATCAGGGCGGTCACCGAGCCGGAGGAGAGGTTGAGCTGCTCACCGAGGCGTCCGGGCGTGATCGGGTCACCCAGCAGCTCCGCGTCCATCACCGCGAGCAGGGCGTTCAGGTCTGTCGGGTTGAGGCCGTGCAGATTGGCGAAGGCGTGGCTCACCTGCTGGGCGTCCACCGCGTACCGCCGCAGGTTGTTGGTGATCTCCGCGACCAGCTGTTCGCGGCGCGTCTCGCGCCGCCGGTACATGCCCTGAGTCGCCACCGCGTGCCGCTTCTCCCCGTCGTCGTCTCTCGAGTTGCAGCATAGAACAGCCGCCGATAATCTCGATAATCAAGATACTTGGCACTCGAAATAATTTGGGGTCAGCTGATGTCCGTCTTCACCAGAGTCGCCCGCGGCCGGTTGGCCGCCTGGCTCACCGTGGCCGCCGCGATCGTCGTCGGCGCGGCCGTCTTCGGGCTACCCCAGCCGGACAACCCGGCGCCGGTATCCGCCAGCGGCCTCTCCGCCCAGTGGCAGTCGACCCAGGTGGAGCGACTGCAGGACCAGCTCCCGTCCAGCGAGGTCCAGCCGGCCATCGTGGTGGTCAGCCGCGACGACGGGGGCGCGCTGACCGAGGCCGACCGGGGCGCCGTCACCGCCCGCGCCGGCGACCTGGGCCGCCTCGCGGTGGGCGGGCAGATCAGCCCACCGCAGGTCTCCCCGGACGGCACCGTGGCGCTGGTCGCCGTGCCGCTCAGCATCGCCGGCGGCCAGGACGAGGTCGTCGAACAGGTCGACCAGGTACGCGCCGCGCTGGCGAACCTGCCCGACGGGCTGACCGTCGAGGTGACCGGTTCACCGGCGTTCACCGCCGACCTGTCCTCGGTGTTCGACGGCGCCGACATCACCCTGCTCGCGGTGACCGCCGCCGTGGTCGCGGTGCTGCTGCTGATCACCTACCGCAGCCCGTTCCTGTGGATCGTGCCGCTGGTCGTGGTCGCCGCGACCGAGCAGCTCACCCTGCGCGCGGTGGACGTCATCGTGCCGGGTGTCGGCATCAACCTCCAGCAGGGTCAGGTCACCGGCATCGCCAGCGTGCTGGTCTTCGGCGCCGCCACCGACTACGCGCTGCTGCTCATCGCCCGCTACCGGGAGGAGTTGCGCCGCGAGGAGGACCGGTTCAGGGCGATGCGCGCCGCGCTGCGCCGCACCGCGGAGCCCATCCTCGCCAGCGGCGGCACCGTCGTGCTCGGCGTCCTCACCCTGCTGCTCAGCGAACAGGAGACCAACCGGGCCTTGGCGGTGGCCTGCGCCACCGGTGTGGTCTTCGCCATGCTCTCGGCCCTCTTCGTGCTCCCCGCCGTGCTGGTGCTCTTCGGTCGCGGGCTGTTCTGGCCGTTCGTCCCCCGCGTCGGCGGCCCGGCGCGCGAGGGTCGGCTCTGGGGTCGGCTCGGCGCGGCCGTGGAGCGCCGCCCGGTGGTGGTCGCCACCCTGGCCACCGTGCTGCTCGGCGCGCTGGCGCTGGGTGGGCTCGGCATCCGTACCGGCCTGTCCGAGACCGAACAGTTCCGGGCCGAACCGGAGGCGGTGACCGGGGCGCAGACCCTGGCGAGGGCGTTCCCCGCCGGCAGCACCCAACCCGTCGCCGTGATCACCACCCCGGCGGCGGTGCGGGTGGTCACCGACGCCGCCAGCGCGGTACCCGGTGTCGCCTCGGCACGCCCCGGCGACGCGGGCGACGCTGTCGCCCAGGTCGACGTGGTCCTCGACGCCGAACCCGGCACCACCGCCTCGGACCGGGCGATCGAGGCGCTGCGCGAGGCCGTCGCCGCCGTTCCCGGCTCCGCGCCGCCGGCCACCGTCGGCGGCGACACCCCGTCCGGGGCGATCGTCGGTGGCTCCGTGGCCGCCACCTACGACTCCGACGAGGCCAACGATCGGGACCTGCGGCTCATCCTGCCGATCATCCTGCTGCTGGTCGGCGGTGTGCTCGTGCTCCTGCTGCGCGGCCTGCTCGCGCCGCTGCTGCTGGTGCTCACCGTGATCGCGTCGTTCTTCGCCAGCCTGGGCGCGGCCTGGCTGCTCTTCGACCACGTGCTGGGCTTCCCCGCCCTGGACAGCGGGGTGCTGCTGCTCGCCTTCGTGTTCCTGGTGGCGCTCGGGGTGGACTACAACATCTTCCTGGTCACCCGGGCCGGGGAGGACGCCCGCAGCGCCGGCACCCGCGCCGGGATGCTCTCCGCCCTGCGGGTCACCGGCGGTGTGATCACCAGCGCCGGAGTGCTGCTCGCCGCGGTCTTCGCCGTGCTCGGCGTGCTGCCGCTGATCACCCTGACCCAGATCGGCATCATCGTCTGCATCGGCGTCCTGCTCGACACCCTGCTGGTCCGCACGGTCCTGGTGCCGGCGCTGGCGTTCCTGCTCGGCGACCGCTTCTGGTGGCCGGGTCGGATCACGAAGGACCCGGCGCAGGGCACCGTGCCGTCGCCCGAGCCGGTCGCCGCACACGACTGACCGAAGCGTCGGGGCCGTGCCGGATCCGGCACGGCCCCGACGCCGTCAGTACGCCAGGCAGACACACTCGTTCATCAACGCCCGCACGTTGCGCACGTACGACGGGTTGGGGATGGCCAGTGGCTTGCCCTCCTGCGCCACCGCACCGTGCCCGAAGTTGTAGGCGGCGATGACCGCGTTGAGCAGGCAGGAGTTCAGCTCGCTGGTGCACAGCGCCGGGTCGAGGCGGAAGTCGGACTCGAAGTACATGTCGCCGATGTACTTCGTCGCCCAGGCCAGATAGGTGGCGCCGAGGTAGGCGTTGTCCCGGTAGGCGTCGATCTTGTAGCTCTTCTCGAACCGCTGGTTCATCCAGCTCGCGGTGTCCGGCATCACCTGCATCAGCCCGACCCCACCGTCGCAGGCGTAGATGTTGGACTGCCAGCCGCTCTCCTGCCACGCGGTGGCCTTGAGCAGGGTGAGCGGGATCTTGATGTCCGGCGCCGAGACCGGCCAGTAGGTGCGGTTGGCCGCGTCGGTCAGCGCCGCCTTCACCTCGGACCGTGATGCCTGGGTGCCCTTGTAGGTCGGCTTGCAGGACGTCGGTGCCGGCTTCGGTGGCGCCGGCGGCACCTCGGTCTCGGTGGGCGGCTTCGCCACCGGACGCGGCTTCGGCGCCGTACGGGTCGGCTTCTTCGACGGCTTCGGGGTCGGGGTAGGGCTGCGACTCGGCGCGGCGCCCATCAACTCCACCGCGCTCACCGACGGGCTCGGCTCCGCGCTGACCTCGTCGGACGGGGCGTCGGTCGGCTCGTCGCTGACGGCGACCGGCGCGGCAAGGGACTCGGGGCTCTGCTCGTTGCCGGCACAGCCCACCAACGCGCTCAGCAACAGCCCGGCGAGCGCCGCGCCGACCAGCCGATGTGTCTGTCGAACCATCCCGTTGCCTCCCCCGGTGTGACCGTCGCCGCACCCTAACAAGGCTCGACCGGGCGGCGGTGCCCCTGCGACGGCGACCGGGGCTGGTCAACCGGCGGCGGTCGCTCCCCCACCGCCCGGTCCCGGGTCGCCCAGGCGACCACGAACACCACGGTCCAGAGCACCCCGAGCAGCACCGCCGCCGCGGCCCCGCTCGCCGTGTCCAGGCCGAGGTAGAGCCGCGCGCCGCCGATCCCCAGCACCCCGGCCGCGGCGGCCGTCCAGGCGGCCACGGCCACCGGCCACCGGGCGCTGCGCGACACCAGCCAGGCCAGGGTGCAGAAGCTCGCCGCGACCACGGCGCTCTGGGTCGACAGCGGAGCCACCTCCCCGCCGCCCGGGGCGCCCCCGTCCGGGCCGGTCAGCTCGGCCACCACGGCCAGCACCACCAGCGGCACGAACGCGCCGACAGTGCCGACCACGCTGAGCAGATCCGCCCGCCAGGGCCGGTTGCGCCACGCCAGTCCCGCCGCCACCAGCGCCACCAAGAGGATCAGCACCGACCCGCGCACCACCGACACCACGATCAGCGTGGCCTCGGCGGCGTCCGGGGTACGTCGGGCGGCGAACCACCCGGCGATGGCGCCATCCAGTGCGGCAAGCCCGGAGTTGCGGACCGCCACCGCGAGCAGACCGGCGATGGCGAGCCCGGCGGCGAAGAGCAGCAGCAGGCCGGCAGCCAGATTGAGCAGCAGTGTCCAGGCCGGGCCGATCCGCATCGCCACCAGGAAGAACAGCACCCCGTAGCGGGCGGTGAGCCACCGCACCGGGGGCAACCCGCCCGCCCGGGACAGCAGCGCACGCACCGGATCGGGGTTACGACCCAGCCACCGGCCGACGAGCACCACCCCCAGCAGACCGGCCAGCAGCAGGAACGCCACCCCGGTGGCCCGGCCGAGCAGCCGGGAGACCGTGTCGTACGACTCACCGGCGAGATGGCCGAGCAGCACCGAGCCACCCACCCAGGTCACCACCCCGGCCAGGTTCCACAGGACGAACCGCCGGTACGGCATGCCGGCCGCACCTGCCAGCCGAGGCACCAGGGTGCGGGCGAAAGCCACCCACCGGGCGGCGAACACCCCCCGCCCACCGAGGCGGGCGAGCATGGCGTCGGCGCGGGCCCACCGGCCGGGTCCGACCCGGTGCCCCAGTCCGGCGCGCAGTCGGGGGCCGTACCGCCGTCCGGCGCGAAAGGCCAGCCCATCGCCGAGGACCGCCGCGACGATCATCGCGAGCAACGCCGGCCCGAGCCGCAAGGTACCGTTGTAGGTGAGGAAGCCGACCAGCAGCAGGGTAGCCTCACCCGGCACGAGCAGGCCGAAGATCACCGCGGTCTCGCCCGCCACGATCAGCGCGGCGACCAGGTAGATCCACAGGGTGGGCAGACCCTGCACCCAGGTCAGCAGGTCGTGCACTCAGGCCCCCGGGACACGGGAGTCAGCATGCCAGCCGGGGGAACCACCGGCACAGCGGTTTCACCATAGATCAGGGGCACCTGGGGGTGACCCCGACGCAGCCTGCGCGAGCGCAGGCGGAAGGATAGAGGGTATGCAGCTTCGCACCGACCTCCGCAACGTCGCCATCATCGCTCACGTCGACCACGGCAAGACCACCCTGGTCGATGCCATGTTGCGGCAGGCCGGCGCGTACGGCGCACGCGGCGAGAACACCGAGCGGGTGATGGACTCCGGGGACCTGGAGCGGGAAAAGGGCATCACGATCCTGGCCAAGAACACCGGCGTGCGGTACCTGCCGGCGGACGGCTCCGATCCGGTCACCATCAACATCATCGACACCCCCGGCCACGCCGACTTCGGTGGCGAGGTGGAGCGCGGCCTGACCATGGTCGACGGTGTGGTGCTGCTCGTCGACGCCAGCGAGGGCCCGCTGCCGCAGACCCGTTTCGTGCTGCGCAAGGCCCTGCGGGCCCGGATGCCGATCATCCTCGTGATCAACAAGGTGGACCGTCCGGACGCCCGGATCAAGGAGGTCGTGGACGACACCTACGAGCTCTTCCTCGATCTGGACGCCGACGAGGAGCAGATCGACTTCCCGATCGTCTACGCGTGCGCCCGCGACGGCATCGCCTCGCTGACCCAGCCGGCCGACGGCTCGGTGCCCGACGACAGCGACTCCCTGGAGCCGCTGTTCCGCACCCTGCTGGACACCATCCCGGCTCCCGCGTACGAGGACGGCGCCCCGCTGCAGGCGCACGTCACCAACCTCGACGCGTCGCCCTTCCTCGGCCGACTGGCGCTGTGCCGGGTCCGCCAGGGCACCATCAGCAAGGGCCAGACGGTGGCCTGGTGCCGCACCGACGGCAGCACCCAGCGGGTCCGCATCTCCGAGATGCTGATGACCGAGGGCCTGGAGCGCAAGCCGGCCGAGACCGCCGGGCCGGGTGACATCATCGCCGTCGCCGGCATCCCGGAGATCATGATCGGTGAGACGCTGGCCGACGTCGAGAACCCGGTCGCGCTGCCGCTGATCACCGTCGACGAGCCGGCCATCTCGATGACCATCGGCACCAACACCTCGCCGCTGGTCGGCCGGGTCAAGGGCTCCAAGGTCACCGCCCGGATGGTCAAGGACCGCCTGGACAAGGAACTGATCGGCAACGTGTCGCTGCGGGTCCTGCCCACCGAGCGACCGGACGCCTGGGAGGTGCAGGGCCGCGGCGAGCTGGCGCTGGCCATCCTGGTCGAGCAGATGCGCCGGGAGAGCTACGAGCTGACCGTCGGCAAGCCGCAGGTGGTCACCAAGGAGATCGACGGCAAGACCTGCGAGCCGGTCGAGCGCCTGACCATCGACGCCCCGGAGGAATACCTCGGCGCGATCACCCAGCTCCTCGCCACCCGCAAGGGCCGGATGGAGCAGCTGGTCAACCACGGCACCGGCTGGATCCGGATGGAGTGGCTGGTTCCGGCGCGCGGCCTGATCGGCTTCCGCACCGAGTTCCTCACCGACACCCGGGGCACCGGCATCCTGCACCACGTCTTCGAGTCCTACGAGCCGTGGTTCGGCGAGCTGCGTACCCGCAACAACGGTTCGCTCGTCGCCGACCGGGCCGGCGCCGTCACCGCCTTCGCGATGATCAACCTGCAGGAGCGCGGCCAGCTGTTCGTCGAGCCCACCACCGAGGTGTACGAGGGCATGATCGTCGGGGAGAACTCCCGCTCCGACGACATGGACGTCAACATCACCAAGGAGAAGAAGCTCACCAACATGCGGGCGTCCACCTCCGACGAGACGGAGAAGCTGATCCCGCCGCGCAAGCTCTCCCTGGAGCAGGCCCTGGAGTTCTGCCGCGAGGACGAGTGCGTCGAGGTCACCCCGACCGCCGTGCGCATCCGCAAGGTGGTGCTCGACCAGCAGCAGCGGGGCCGCGCCGCCGCCCGCCGCAAGCACGCCAGCTGACCCACCCGCACCCGACACCGGGCGTGTCGGCCGCTTGCGGCCGGCGCGCCCGGTGCTTTTTCCCCCGACGGGTACGCGAGTCCGCCCACCCGTGATCCGCTACGGTCACCGGCATGACCTGGGATGATCTCGACGCCCACCTGGACCGGGTGCCCGGCACCGTCTCCGCGTACGTGGGGCGCCTCGACGCCCCGCCGACCTGGACCCGCCACGCGAACGCCGCCCACTACGCCGCGAGCACCATGAAGGTGGCGGTGCTCGCCGCACTGCACCGGGCCGCCGAAGCCGGCACCCTGGACCTGGACGCCCCGGTCCCGGTCGTCAACGACTTCGACTCCGCCCAGCCCGGCGCACCCCGGTTCGCCTGCGCCCAGCCCTACGACAATGACGACGCGGTCTGGGACCGCATCGGCGCCACCGCGTCGCTACGCTGGCTGGCCGACCGGATGATCGTGCGCTCCAGCAACCTCGCCACCAACCTCGTGCTCGGGCACGTCGGGCTGCCTGCGGTCGCCGAGGTCTGGGCGCTCGCCGGCGCCCGCACCAGCGTCACCGGACGGGGCATCGAGGACTTCGCCGCCCGCGACGCCGGCATCACCAACACGGTCACCGCCGCCGACCTGGCCGCCCTGCTCGGCGCGCTGGCCACCGGCGCCACCACCCCCGGCCCACTCGCCTCCCCGGCCGCGTGCGCCACCATGCTGGACGTCCTGCTCGCCCAGGAACACCGCGAGGACCTCGCCGCCGGCCTGCCCGAGGGCACCCGCATCGCGCACAAGAACGGTTGGGTACGCGGCGTCCGCCACGGCGCCGGCGTGGTCCTGCCCGACGACGCACCGCCGTACGTGATCACCGTCTGCACCACCACGGACCTGGCCGACGGCGACGACCAGGTGGAGGATGACGCCTGCCTGCTGCTCGCCCACATCTCGGCGCAGGTCTGGGCCGCCCGCCACCACCTCTGACCCGGCACCCACCGCGCCGGCACCGACACCCGCCGACTGCGGCTAGGCTGCTCGCACCCCCCACCCCGGAGCCGCCGATGCCCCGCAGTCGCACCGTGCTGATCGCCTTCCTCGTCGTGACGGCAGCGAACCTGCTCGCCAACGCCACCGGCGGCGGCACGGCCCTCCTGCTCACCAAGCCGCTGCTGATGCCATTGCTGGCCGCGTACCTGTGGCGGGCCAGCGCCGAACGCGGAGCCCGACCGGACCGGCTGCTGCTCGCCGCGTTGGCCTTCGCCACCGGCGGCGACATCGCCCTCATGATCGACGGCACCGGCTGGTTCGTCGCCGGCATGGCCTGCTTCCTCGGCACGCACCTCTGCTACCTCGCGGCCTTCACCAGCCACGGCGCCGCGACCGCGCTGCGCCGGCCGCCGCTGGTCGCCGTCCCCCTGGTGTACGCGCTGCTGACCGTCATCGCCCTGGCCTGGATGTGGACCGGGCTCACCGACGTCGGGCTGGCCGTACCGGTGGCCGGGTACGCGATCGCGCTGGCCGCCATGGCCACCACCGCCACCACCCAGGGTTGGCGGGTCGGTCTCGGCGCCGCGCTCTTCCTCGGCTCCGACCTGCTGATCGCCGCCGGGGTGGCCGAGGTGGCCCAGCCACCCGGCGCGCCGGTGCTGATCATGGCGAGCTACGCCGCCGGCCAGGCACTGATCGTCACCGGTTGGGTCGCCCGCGCCAGCACACCGCCCGGCTCAGCTGTCACTCCAGCAGCTGCGCCCGCAGCGCGGTGAGGTCGGAGTCGGTGAGCCCCAGCCCGTCACGCAGGTACGCGTCGAACGAGCCGTGCACCCGACGCACCTCGGCGTAACCGGCGTCGAGGTACTCGGCGCGGACCTCCAGCACGGGCAGCACCGCGTCCACGTCCAGCTCGGGGTTCCGCCGCCGCATCGCCTCGACGATCACCGCCCGCAGGCTGTCGGTCAGCTCGTTGTTGCGCAGGTAGTCGGCACGGATCGCCGCCTCGTCCACCCCGAGCGCCGTCAACAGGACGACGGTGAGCCAACCGGTGCGGTCCTTGCCGGCCGAGCAGTGGTAGACCAGCGGCAGGTTCTCCGGTCGCGCCGCCAGGCGTACCGCCTCGGCGAAACCGACCCGCGCCGACTCACCCGTGACGAACCAGCGGTAGATCGCCGCCATCGCCCCGGCCGTGCCCTGCCGGGCCAGCTCCGCGTACGCGTTCAGGTCGTGGCCGAGCAGCACCGCCGAGACGTACGTGAAGACCGGGTGCTCCGCATCGTGCACCGGCAGCCGCACCACCCGTGGCTCACCGGCGAGCCGGTCCGCCGGGGCGACCGAGATCTCCGTGGTGTCGCGCAGATCCAGCACGCACGCCGGCCCCAGCTTCGCCAGCACCGGCAGGTCCTCGTCGGTGAGCCGACCCAGCGCCGGAGTGCGGATCAACTGGCCGACCCGAACCCGCCGCCCGTCCGCGCCGACGAGGCCGCCCAGGTCACGCGCGTTCGGCGCACCCACCAACTCCCAGCCCTGCCCGGTCATCCGGTCTCCCCTCCCGCCGTGAACCTGCATATAGAGTGCCCCACATGACGATCTCGGCGGTACGCACCCACCGGGTTTCCGCCCCCTTACACACCCCGTTCGTCACCGCCCTGCGCCGTACCACCACAGTGGACACGCTGGTCGTCGAACTCGTCGACAGCGACGGCCGGTCCGGCTTCGGCGAGGCTCCCCAGGTCTGGCAGGTCACCGGCGCGTCGGTTGCCGGCGCACAGGCGTGCGTCCGCGAGTTGCTCGGCCCACAGCTGATCGGCAGTGACCCGGACGACCTGGTGACCCGGTGCGCCGAGGTGCAGCGCGCGGTGGTCGGCAACGAGGCGGCGAAGGCCGCTGTCGACGTCGCCCTGCACGACCTCGCCGCGCGGCGGCTGGGCGTACCCCTGGTGCGGTTGCTCGGGGGCACCTCGCTGCGGGTCCCGACGGACGTGACGCTGGCGGCGGGCGACGCGGTGGACCTGGCGGCCGCGGCGCGGCAGCGGCAGGGTGACGGCTTCGGTGTGCTCAAGCTGAAGGTCGGCACCGACGCGGCCGGTGACCTGGACCGGGTGCGGGCGGTACGGGCGGCCGTCGGCCCCAGCATCCGGATCCGGTTGGACGCCAACCAGGGCTGGACGCCCCGGGAGGCGGTCCGGGTGATCCGCGGCATCGAGGACGCGGGGCTCGACGTGGAGCTGGTCGAGCAGCCGGTGGTCCGCTGGGACCTGGATGGGCTGGCCTGGGTCAGTGACCGGGTGTCCGTGCCGATCCTGGCCGACGAGGCGGTGTTCGGGGTCCGTGACCTGGTGGAGGTGATCCGCCGCCGCGCCGCCGACCTGGTCAACGTCAAGCTGGCCAAGTGCGGTGGGTTGCACCCGGCGCGCACCCTGCTCGAGCTGGCCACCGCGCACGGTCTCGGCACGGTGGTGGGCTCGATGATGGAGAGCCAGGTCGGCATCGGGGCGGCGGCGAGCCTGGTGGCCGCGTACGGCACCACAGCGGTCGCCGATCTGGACGCCGCCTGGTGGCTGGCCTGGTCACCGGTGCAGGGTGGCATTCGCTACGACGGCGCGAGCGTGGTGCTGCCGGACGCCCCTGGCCTGGGCATCTCCGGCCTGACTGAAGCAAAAGTGCAGCATCGCGGTTGATGGTGGTCGGTTTCTTTCATAGGGTTTCCCCGGGACAGCCGACGCGATCTGGGAGTTGACGTGCAGCTGCAACCGGGCCGCGAGGCCCTCGTCCGGGTCGCCGTGGCGACGCTGTGGACCTCCCCCGAGGCGGTCCGCCCGGTCGACCGCCCCGCGCTGACCGCTGGCGCCGACATCCTGACCTGGGTCTCCGGACTCGACACCGACCAGCAGGTGGGCGACTGCGTGCTGAGCCAACTCCTGCTCGGCGAGCGGGTCCTCGTCAGCGAGCTGCGCCCGGACGGCTGGGCGCGGGTCGTCGCCGTCGAACAACCAGCGGCCAAGCTGGACCCCCGCGGCTACCCGGGCTGGCTCCCCACCGACCAACTGACCACAGTCGACCCGGCCCACACCGGCACCGGTGACCCACTGGTGGTGGACGCCACCGTCACCGGGCTGCACACCGCCCCGAACGGGCCGGTGGCGCTGCCCGGCGTCGTCGTCGGCACCCGCCTCGTCCCGGCCGGCCCCGTGCGCGACGACTGGCGGCCGGTGCACGTCCCCGGCCGGTCCACGCCGTTCTGGCTGCCCGACGAGCACCTGGTCGCGGCGTCGGCCGCGGCGCCGAACTCCGAGCAGGCGCTCGCGGTGGCACAGCGACTGCTGGACGTGGTCTACATCTGGGGCGGCCTGTCCGCGCACGGCATCGACTGCTCAGGGCTGGTGCATCTGGCCTGGCGGCGGTTCGGGGTGCTGCTGCCCCGCGACGCCGACGACCAGGCCGCCGCCACCACCCCGGTGCCGTTGGGCGCGGAACGCCCCGGCGACCTCTACTTCTTCGCCCGACCCGGCCGCAAGATCCACCACATCGGCATCGTCACCGCGACGCCCGGCGACGGCGGCCAACGCCGGATGCTGCACGCCTGCTACCGGCGGCGGCGGGTCATCGAGGAACCCCTACCGGAAGACCGGACCGCGACGCTGGTGGGCGCGCACCGGGTCTAGAGCGTCTTTCGACCGGCCGGGCGCGGACCCGCGCCCGGCCGGTGACCGGTCAGCGTCGGGCGTCGGCCAACTCGCGACGCCGGTCCCGCGAGGACTTGATCAGGCTGGCGGCGGTGGCGACACCCAGGGTGCCGATGATGACCAGCAGTGACAACCAGATCGGGATGTGCGGCGCCCAGCCGACGTGCTCACCACCGTTGATGAACGGCAGGTTGTTGTCGGCCAACGCCTCCAGCACCAGCTTGACCCCGATGAAGCCGAGCACGACGGCCAGGCCGTAGCTCAGGTAGATCAGCCGGTCGAGCAGGCCACCGAGCAGGAAGTAGAGCTGACGAAGGCCCATCAGCGCGAAGACGTTGGCGGTGAAGACCAGGTACGGCTCCTGGGTGATGCCGAAGATCGCCGGGATCGAATCCAGTGCGAAGATCAGGTCGGTGGTGCCGATCGCGATCATCACGATCAGCATCGGGGTGAACAGCCGCCGGCCGTCCACGCGGGTGGTGAGCTTCGCGCTGTCGTAGTCCTTCGAGATCGGCAGCGCCTTACGGCTCCACCGGATCAGCACGTTCTCGGAGAACTCGTCCTCGTCCGGCTCACCCTGCCGGGCCAGGTTCACCGCCGTGTAGATCAGGAACGCGCCGAAGATGTAGAAGACCCAGGAGAACTGCGAGATCAGCGCGGCACCCGCGGCGATGAACCCGCCCCGCATCACCAGCGCCAGCACGATGCCGACGAGCAGCACCTTCTGCTGGTACTGCCGGGGCACCCCGAAGCGGGCCATGATGATCACGAAGACGAAGAGGTTGTCCACCGAGAGGCTGTACTCGGTGAGCCAACCGGTGTAGAACTGGCCGGCCGCGCTGGCACCGGAGGTCAGCCAGAGACCCACTCCGAAGATCAGGGCGAGCCCCACATAGAAGGCGACCCAGAGGCTCGACTCCCGCACACTCGGCTCGTGCGGGCGCCGACCGATGATCAACAGGTCGACGAGCAGGACCGCAGTCAGTGCGACAAGCGTCCCCGCCCACACCAATCCGGACACGTCCAACGTTCATTCCTCCGGCAGACACGCGGCGTCGGGCACACCGTACGCCCCCACGGGGGCCGGTGTGCCGCTGTCGCTCACTCTGGTGACTGTCGGAGGTCTCTTCCGCCGCCGCCCGGGAAGGGCGGCGACCTACGGGGCCGGGTCGGTCGCCGTGGAACCCGGCGATCGACCGTGCTGACGACTCCGTTGCGGGGGAATACTCCCCTCCTCGGTGACCATTGTTGCCCACCACTGCCCGTGATCACACCCCGGGCAGCCGGTGGCTCCGAACACCCTGTTCGACGCCACACCGTCTATGGCTTCCTAGGAGGCTAGTGCAGGTCGGGTGCGGCGATCGGGTCGGCGAGGGACCAGCCCGCGGCGAGCAGGTCGTCGCAGGCCCGCACCGCCCGGGCCAACCGCTCGGCGGGCGACCCGTTCAGCTCCACCACCGGCACCCCGCACCCCGCCAGCTCGGCCCGGAACCGCTCGGTCATCCACTCCCGCAGGTGCTCGCCGTCGCGCAGCCCGTCATCGGTGAACGGCACCCCCCGGTGATCAGTCAGCAGATACAGCGCCGGCCGACGGGCCGCCGCCCGCACCTGCTCCGACGCGCTGCCCAGGTAACGCTCCTCCCACACCGCCGTCGCCCGCGCGTCGGTGTCGCAGACCAGCAGCGGCCCGCTCGTCCGGGCCGCCGCGTCCTCGGCCGCCTGCTGCGCGCGGACCACGGCGCGGAAGTCGTCCCGGTCCCACGTGACGTCGAAGACCGTCGCCGTCGGCGTCCGCTCCCGCAACCGGGCCAGCTTGTGGGCGGTCAACTCCCTGCCGTACTCCGGCACCCAGGACGTGCCGTAGTGCCCCGCCAGCGCCGCCGCCATCGTCGTGGTGCCGGTCGACTCGGCCCCGACCACCACCACCCGCCGGACGAACCACGCCCGCACCGGCGCGCTCAACCACCGCCAGTGACGCGCCGGATCCGCGCGCACGACCGTCCCGGACACCGGCACGGTCCGCCGGTCCGGATCCACCGACACGGGTACGGCGTCGAACCGGCGCGCCAACTCGGCGCCGTACGCCTCGGAGGAGAAGACCGCGTCCACCGGCCCCGGCCCGACGGCCTCGCGGAACACCGCGCAGTGCGCGTCCCAGACGGCCGGATCGGCGTAGTCCACCGGGTGGTCGTCATACCGGCCGACGAACCGGACCCACGGCGTGTCGGCATGCGCCTCCCGCAGCCAGTCCAGGCGCAGCGGCAACGGGATGGACTCCCGACGCGAGGGTGCCACCACGACGGTGACCTCGGCGCAACGGGCGGCGGCCGCGGCGATCAGCGCGTGGTGCCCGGCGTGCGGTGGATAGAACTTGCCCACCACCATCCCGTGCCCGAACTCCGGGGCGGCCGGGTGCCCCGGCGAGCGTGGCGCTGGTGCCCGGCCGGACGTCTCGGCGCTCACGCGGCGACGGGGGCCGGACCGGGCGGGACCGCGCTCGGCCGGTCGACCCGACGCAGGTCGGCGCGCCAGGCCCGCAACCCGAGCACGCACAGGGCGAGGAAGACCAGGTAGAGGACGGCGGTCAGGTGCAGCCCCTTGTACGCGTACAACGGGATGTAGATCAGGTCGGCGGCGATCCAGAGCCACCAGCTCTCCACCCGCTTGCGGGTCTGCCCGTACGTGGCCAGCAGGGACAGCGCCGTGGTCAACGCGTCCGGCAGCGGCACCGTCGAGTCGGTGGCCCGGTCCACCAGCACCCAGAGCACGCCGGTGAGCAGCACCCCGGCGGCGGCCAGCGCCAACCACTCCCGTCGTCCCGTCCGGCTCACCGTGAGCCGGGTGCGCCGCTCGCCACCGACCAGCCAGTGCCACCAGCCGTAACAGCCGAGCGCGACGTAGACGACCTGGAGCCCCGCGTCGGCGTACAGGCCTGCGGTCCAGAACAACAGCATGAGCAGGAGCACGTTGGCGATGCCGATCGGCCAGTTGGCGATCTTCTGCCGGGCCACCAGCCACACGTTGAGCACACCGGTCGCGAACCCCAGCAGCTCCGCCCAGGTGGTGCCCGTACCGGCCACCCGAAAGGCGGTGCCGGTGAGCCAGTCAATGATCACCAGGCCACCCTAGGGGCGTCGCCGACGCCGGAACAGACCCCGCGACAGCACCGGCAACGACCATCGTGGGAGGCTGTCCGACATGGTGCTTGAGGTCGCGTTGATCGACGTACTGCCCGGACACGAGGACGCGTTCGCCGCCGCGTACGCCGAGGGGCACCCGGTGCTCGCCGGGGCGCCCGGCTGCCGGTCCGTGCGGATGACCCGGGGAATCGAGTCGCCGACCCGCTTCGTGCTGCTCGTCGAATGGGACTCGGTCGAGGCGCACGAGGAGAACTTCCGGGCCACCGAACGGTTCGAGCGGTGGCGGGCGCTGATCGGCCCCCACTTCGCGGGACCGCCGGTGGTCGAGCACTTCCTCGACGTGCCGGCCTGAGCCTGCCTGTCGTACCCCGTGGTTATCGTGCCGGACGCACGCGCCGGCCGCCGGTCCCGACGGGCTCGGGGGCGCCGGGCCCGGTGGCCGCGCGGCGCCGCGCCGTCGGCGGTTACTCGCCGACGCGGCGGGCCAGCACAGTGACGGTCTCCTCCGGCGACAGCGCCGCGGCCAGCAACGCCTCGGTCATCCGCTGGTAGCGGTCGACGTCGAGCGCGGTGGCCAACCGGACGTCGGTGGTCAGCGCCTCGAGCATCACCGTCCGCGGGTCCGCCGGGTCGGGAAAGGCGTAGCAGGAATACGGTGTCAGCGGATGCAGGCCGCCACCGGCGACCCCGCGCGGCAGCAGTCGCACCGTGACGTGGGACAGCCCGGTCACCGCGACCAGATGCCGCAGCTGCTCCCGCCAGACCGCCACCGGCAGGTCACCCTGGTCGCAGACGGCCTCGGCGAGCACCGCCGTGTAGCGCGGCGGATAGGCCCGCCGCAGCACCTCCTGCCGTAGCGCCCGAGCCCGCACCTCGGCGTCCACATCGACCTCCGGCGTGAGCTGGGCGCTGGCCGTGACCAGCACCCGGGCGTACGCGGGCGTCTGCAGCAGCCCCGGCACCACCGACGGCTGGTACTCGACGATGTCGGCGGCACCCGCCTCCAACTCGGCGTAGGTGCGCTGCCGTTCGCTCATCTCGCCCAGCGTCTTCCACCAGCCCCGACTGGTCGCCGCGTCCCGGGCGATGACGATCAGCGCCTCCCGGGCGGGCGTCGGCACCTTGTAGACGTCCAGCAGATCGAGCACGTCGGCAAGGTCCGGGCGACTCTGGCCCAGCTCGATGCGGGACAGCTTTGACGTCGAGGCCCAACCCAACCGGTCGCAGACCTGCTCCAGGGTCAGCGACTCGCGCCGACGAAGCTGGCGCAGTTCTGCGCCGAGACGTGCACGTCGAATAACAGGACTTGTTGGCAGCGGCATCCCGGCCTCCCCACCGAGGGAGACTACGCAGGACGATCACCCAGTGCAATAGTTCGCTCGCACACCGCAATCGGCGCATTCGGTGCCGCCCCCGGCCGGGCCCGCTCACCCGCATCGTTTCCACAGGTCAGCGGCGGTTCACGGTCGAGGGGGGTGGGTGCCCTGCGGGCTGCGGGCCGGCTCGGCGGGGGTTCAGGGCCGGTACGTGCCAAACGACCAGACGGTGCCGGCCAGGTCGCGCGCCGCGTAGTCACGGGAGCCGTAGTCGGTGTCGAACGGCTCACGGATGATCTCGGCGCCGGCCGCCCGGGCCCGCGCGCAGTGCGCGTCGACGTCCGGCACCGCCACGTAGACCGACCAGTCGTCGTCCGCCGGGCGGGGCGCGGCGTCGGTCCGCCCACCCAGCATGATCATGCCGGTGTCGAGGATCAGCTCGGCGTGCGCGACGGTGCCATCGGGTGCCTCGTGCACGGCGTGCACCTGGAAACCGAAGGCGGCGCTGAGCCAGTCGATCGCGGCGCGGGGATCGGGGTAACGGAGGATCGGATAGATGGTTCGCATGACCCGATTCTGCGTCCGGCGGCGCGAATCCGGATTGGACGAATGCGACCTCGGCGGGTCGCCGCCGCGAGCAGGGGGTCAGTCGAGCGTCGTCACCGGGCGGCGAGCAGCGCGGCCGGCGTCGCCCCCGCGAACTGGTGGAAGTCCCGGATCAGGTGGGACTGGTCGTAGTAACCGCAGGCCGCCGCCACCGCGGCCCAGTCGACGGCCCGACCGCTCGACGCGATCTCGGTCGACACGGTGTGCGCCTGTTGGAAACGCAGCAGCCGGGCGGCCATCTTGGGTGGCAGCCCGACGTCCTGCCGGAACCGGAACGCGAGGTGCCGCCGACTCCAGCCCAGCTCGTCGGCGAGCTCACCGACGCTCCCCCGCCCACCGCTGGCGACGAGCCACCGCCACGCCCAGGCGAGCCGCGGGTCCACCGGCGGGGACGCCACCAGCCGGGCGGTGAGCACCCGGTCGAGCAGGGCGAACCGCTCCGGCCAGCCCGGGGCCTCGGCGAGCCGGTCGCGCAGCCGATCCAGCCAGTGGCCCGGGAGCTGCTCCACGCCGACGGCCCGGTTGGTCAGCTCGCCCAGCGGCAGGCCGAGGAGCCGCCGGGCGGTCAACGGGGCGAGCAGCAACTCGACACCCTCCCCCACGCCCACCGTGCGCGTGGTGCACCAACCGTCGAAGGTGCCGGCCACGAACGAGTCGACGGTGGTGACGCCGCGGTCGGCGCTGCGCGGGTCGGTCACGTCCAGCGGAGCACCCCAACCCAGGATCAGCACCACGAAGACGCCCGCCGACTCCCGGCGGACCAGTGGCACGTCAGCGCGTTCCCGGTAGCCCACGTACCGGTCGACGAACGGACGCAGCCTCGCCTCGGGCAGCCCGAGGACCATCTCGCCAACCGGCGTCACCGCCGTCAACAGAGCCCGCCCTTCGCGTTGCCCCGGTCGGCCGGGCCCGGGCGTAACGCTGGGCGTGGCCGACCGGGGAGACCGTCACCTCACGCCGGCGGCGTCCATGCCGCGCAGCTCCTTCTTCAGGTCGGAGACCTCGTCGCGGATCCGGGCCGCCAACTCGAACTGCAGCTCGCGGGCGGCGGCCAACATCTGGTCGTTGAGCTCCTGGATGAGCTGGGCGAGGTCGGCGCGGGCCATCCCCTCCCGGGAGGTGGTGGCGGCAGCGGAGCGGCTCCGGCTGCGGGTCTCCTTGACCGGCGCCTTGCCTCGGGAGAGCTGCCGCACCGCACCCCCGACCCGGGAGTTCTCGGTGTCCTCCGCCTCGCGGTAGATGTCGTCCAGGATGTCGTGGATCTTCTTGCGCAGCGGCTCCGGGCTGATGCCGTGCGCCTCGTTGTGCGCGATCTGCTTGGCCCGCCGCCGATCGGTCTCGTCGATCGCCGCCGCCATCGACGGGGTGATCTTGTCGGCGTACATGTGCACCTGACCGGAGACGTTACGGGCGGCTCGACCGATGGTCTGGATCAGCGAGCGGCCGCTGCGCAGGAAGCCCTCCTTGTCAGCGTCGAGAATCGCCACCAGCGACACCTCGGGCAGGTCCAGACCCTCGCGGAGCAGGTTGATGCCGACCAGCACGTCGTAGTCGCCCTTGCGCAGCTCACGCAGCAGCTCCACCCGGCGCAGCGTGTCCACCTCCGAGTGCAGGTAGCGCACCCGGATGCCGTTCTCCAGCAGGTAGTCGGACAGGTCCTCGGCCATCTTCTTGGTCAGCGTGGTGACAAGCACCCGCTCGTCCCGGTCGGTCCGCAGCTTGATCTCGTGCATCAGGTCGTCGATCTGGCCCTTGGTCGGCTTGATCACGACCTCCGGGTCGACCAGGCCGGTCGGTCGGATCACCTGCTCGACGAACTCGCCCTGGGCCTGCTCCATCTCCCAGGTGCCGGGGGTCGCGGAGAGGAAGACCATCTGCCCGACCCGCTCCAGGAACTCGTCGAAGCGCAACGGCCGGTTGTCGGCCGCGCTGGGCAGCCGGAAGCCGTGGTCGATGAGCATCCGCTTGCGCGAGGCGTCGCCCTCGTACATGCCGCCGATCTGCGGGATGGTCACGTGCGACTCGTCGACCACGGTGAGGAAGTCGTCGGGGAAGTAGTCGAGCAGGCAGTGCGGCGGGCTGCCGGGCAGCCGCCCGTCCATGTGCATCGAGTAGTTCTCGATGCCGGAGCAGAAACCCACCTGCCGCATCATCTCGATGTCGTAGGTGGTGCGCATCCGCAGCCGCTGCGCCTCCAGCAGCTTGCCCTGCCGCTCCAGCTCGGCCAGCCGCTCGGCCAGCTCGACCTCGATGTCGCGGATCGCCCGCTCCATCCGTTCCGGGCCCGCCGCGTAGTGCGTGGCCGGGAAGATCACCAACTGGTCGACCTCGCGGACCACGTCACCGGTCAACGGGTTGAGGTAGTAGAGCTTCTCCACCTCGTCACCGAAGAGCTCGATGCGCACGGCCAGCTCCTCGTACGCCGGGATGATCTCCAGGGTGTCACCGCGGACCCGGAAGGTGCCGCGCTGGAAGGCCATGTCGTTGCGGGTGTACTGGATGTCGACCAGCCGGCGCAGCAACTGGTCGCGGTCGAGATCCTGGCCGACCTGCACCTTCACCGCCCGGTCGAGGTATTCCTCCGGGGTGCCCAGCCCGTAGATCGCCGAGACGGTCGCCACCACGATCACGTCGCGGCGGGTGAGCAGCGACATCGTCGCCGAGTGCCGCAGCCGCTCCACCTCCTCGTTGATCGAGGAGTCCTTCTCGATGTAGGTGTCGGTCTGCGGGATGTAGGCCTCGGGCTGGTAGTAGTCGTAGTACGACACGAAGTATTCGACGGCGTTGTGCGGCAGCAGCTCGCTGAACTCCTTGGCCAACTGCGCACAGAGCGTCTTGTTCGGGGCGAGCACCAGGGTGGGGCGTTGCAGCCGTTCGATCAGCCACGCCGTGGTGGCACTCTTGCCGGTGCCCGTCGCGCCGAGCAGCACGGTGTTGCGGTCGCCGCGCCGAACCCGACGCTCAAGATCGTCGATCGCGGTCGGTTGGTCGCCGGCCGGCTGGAACTCACTGACGACCTGGAAGCGGCTGTCGAGCCGGGGAATGTCGAGCGCCATGCCGTCAACGGTACGCCGCAGGTCCGACATGTTCGGCCGTCACGCCAGGTACGTGATCGGCTTCAATATTCCCATTGTGTGGCCCATGTCACCGGGACTACCCTCTTCCTGTAGGCCGCTCGCGGCGGCCGACCGGGCCGGTGGCCAGGCCAACATCACGGCCGGTCGCCCCCGGCACTGCGGTCGCAGCACCCGGCTCGTCCGGCGTGCGCACCCGTGTGGTCGCGCTCGAGGCGCAGACCGGCCGCCGCGAGCGCCCCTGCTCGTCACCTCGGTGCCACCCCGGCCGTTTCATCTCCGTGGACACCTCCCCGACCCCGGCGCCCGACACCGCCCACGCGACCCCGTCGCGGCCGGGCGACCCGAGCACCGGCAACGCCCCGGGCAGCGGCGACGGCGGCTCAGCCAGCGGCGCGTCCACGACAGCCCGCACCACCGGCGGCGCCCGCCGGGCCACCGCCCGCCGCCCGAGCGCCAGCGGCCGGGCCGCCGCCGCACGGACCCGCGCGGAGGACCACGAGACCACCGGCCCCGACGACCTCACGGACACCACCGACACCACCGGCCCGGCCACGGCCGGACGTCGTCGGCGTACCGTGCTGCTGTTGCTCGGCCTGACGGCGGTGACGTCTGCGACCGCCCTGGTGCTCGGGTTGTTGAGCTGGGCACCCGACCCGCCCGAGCCAGCCCGGCCGCTGACCGTGTCGGAGAGCGATCGACTGGCCGCCGTACGGGTCACCAACCTGCGGGACCTGCGCGCCGGCGTACGCGTGACGGCCGGCACCGACGCCGCCCGCGTCGAACTGGTGGGCTGGGTGGACTGGTCCCGGTCGCTGCTCTACCTCGACGTGGGCGGCCCGGGTGCCGGCGCCGAACGCGGGCTGCTGCAGAAGAGCGGGCCGGTGCTGGTGATCAGGCCCGACCCGGCGGCGGTGCCCACTCCCGCCGCACCACCACTGATGCCACCGGCGGATCGGTGGCGGCTGCACCGACTGACCCCCGGGGCGCACCTGGCACCGGTGCTCGACCTGCTCCTCGATCTCGCCGCCGATCGCCCCGACCCGACCCGGACGGCACCGTCCAGCGAGGCGCGCTGGATCGCCCGGGACACCGCGCCGGCCGGCCCCCTGGACGTCATACAGGCGCCACTGGCCACCGGCGCGCCGGCCGCCAGCACGGCGCCCGGCACCCCCCGCGCCGCGACACCGACCCCGGACGGACAGACCCGGTACTGGCTCGACCAGGACGCCCGGCTGCACAAGCTGGTGACCCGCCTGCCCGGCACCGGCCCGGTCACTGTGGTGTTCAACCGGGAGGACCGGCCGACACTACGACCGGCGGACGCCCTCGGCGGCCGACCCGGTCTGCCCCGCGTGCTGACCGACGCCGAACAGCGTCGGCTCGACCGGCTGCCCGCCCGGCTCCGCGCCCAGGGCGGTGCCACGCTCACGCTGACCGCGCCGGTCGGCACTGACACGAACCTGCGGGGCGCCGGTTGGGTGAGCTGGACCGCGCGGACCGCGTACCTCGCCGTCGCCGACCTTGGCGTACCGGATCGCCGGACCCTGCTGCGACGCGACGCCGCCGGTCTGGCCCGGGCCGACCTGCCGGCGGTCGCCGCCGGCGGCGGCACCGCGGAGGCGCCGGCCCGGCCGCCGCTGCCGCCCCCGGCCGGGGCCTGGCGGGTCACCCGACCCGGCGGGGACGACCTGAGCGTGCTTGTCGACGCCGCGGTGACCGCCGGGTCGGTCGGGCACCGGGGCGCGGCCGTACGCATACGCGACGATGTCACCGCCGGACGGACCGTGGACGTCATCGAGGCGGGCCCGGCCGGCGCACGGCTGCGCTACTGGATCGACCGCGGGGACGGGTCGCTGCGCCGACTCGAGTTGCGGACCGACGTCGGCGCGTGGGCACACCTCGACCTCCAACCCGCCGTCGTGCCCCGGCTGGCCGCCAACCCCCGGCCCGCCAACCCCCGACCGGCAGCTCCCCGGCCCTCGGCCCCTCGGCCCGGCACCCGCTGACCGGCGCCCTCAGGCCCGCCAGCCGGTTTGCGTGGCCCACTGCTCGGCCCGCAGGTACTCCTCGTCGAACCACGGGTTCCGGGCCGTGCCGGAATCGCCGGCCTCCGGCGCCGACGCGACCAGGTCCCGCTTGAGCAGCAGGTACGCGGCCCGCTGATCCGGGTCGGCACGCAGGTGGTCGCGCATCAGCAACGCGTACCGCCAGCCCGGTGAATCCGCCACCCGCACGTGCAGACGAACAGGGCGGGCCGGGTCCGCACTGCCGTGCAGCCGCTTCTCCCAACGCCCCCTGCCGGCCGGGCGCGGGTCGTCCCACCACTGCCCCGGCACCCGCGGGAACCCGGCGCTCGCCAGCCGGTCGGCCAACGGCCCGTCGGCGTCGGCGAGACTCCCGACCGCCACCTGCACGTCGATGACGTTCTGCGCGGCGAGGCCGGGCACCGCCGTCGCGCCGATGTGGTCGATGCGCAGGGCGGCCGAGCCGAGCGCGTGCTGGATCCGGGCGGCCAGCCGCTCGTACTGCTCCGACCAGCTCGCGTCGGCTCCGACCGACGCCGCCGGGTCCGGCGGGACCACCCGCCGCTGGCGCAGGTTGTCCTCGTAGGGCACCAGCCGTTGCCGCCAGAGCACGTCGACGGCGTCGTGCAGCGCCGCCAGACTGCCGTCATTGGTCAGCACCACGTCGGCCACCGCCCGGCGGCGGGCGTCGTCGGCCTGGGCGGCGATCCGCCGCTCGGCCTCCGCACGACTCATCCCCCGGTCGCGCGCCAGCCGCTCCAGTCGGGTCGGCACGGCCGTCTGCACCACGACCACCAGGTGGTACGTCGGCGCGAGACCCACCTCGACCAGCAGCGGCACGTCGTTGACGACGATCGCGTCGGGTGCCGCCGCGGCGGTCAGCTCCGCGGTGCGGGCCCGGACCCGGGGGTGGGTGATCGCCTCCAGCCGGCGCCGGGCGGCCTCGTCGGCGAACACCACCGCTCCCAGGGCGGCCCGGTCCAGCGCGCCGTCGGTGTCCAGCACCGCGTCGGAGAAGGCGGCGACGATCTCGGCCAGCCCGTCCGTACCCGGCGCCACCACCTCCCGGGCCACCCGGTCGGCGTCAATGAGCACCGCGCCCCGCTCGACGAGCCGCGCGGCCACCGCGCTCTTGCCGGACCCGATCCCGCCGGTCAACCCCACCCTCAGCACCCGAACAGTCAACCGGATCCACAAGCCCGCCGCCAAACCCGCCCGTCACCCGGCGACCCGCCGACCGGCGCGGCTCGTGTGCGGCAGGTACGGCGAGGGCCCCGCCCCCAGCGATCCGGAGATCGCGGGGACGGGGCCCGTCGTCGTTCAGCGGGTCACTTACCGCCGGCGAGCTTCTCCCGCAGTGCGGCGAGCGCCTCGTCGGTGGCCAGCGTGCCGGCCGGCTCCTCGGCCTGCCGGCTCGGGGCCGGGCTGGACGAGGAGGTGGTGCCACCGCCGCCACCGGCAGCGGCCGGGACGACCGGAGTCGGGTTGGCAGCGGCCTCGGCGTCGGCGGCCCGAGAGGTCTGCACCTGCTTGGTGTGGGCCTCCCAGCGCAGACGAGCCTCGGCGTACTGGTTCTCCCAGGTCTCGCGCTGCTTGTCGTACCCCTCGAGCCACTCGCCCGTCTCCGGGTCGAAGCCCTCCGGGTAGATGTAGTTGCCCTCGGTGTCGTACGTCGCGGCCATGCCGTAGAGGGTCGGGTCGAAGTGCTCCTCGCCCTCGACGAAGCCCTCGTTGGCCTGCTTGAGCGACAGCGAGATCCGGCGACGCTCCAGGTCGATGTCGATGACCTTGACCATGACCTCGGAGCCGACCTGGACGACCTGCTCCGGGATCTCCACGTGACGCTCGGCCAGCTCGGAGATGTGGACCAGGCCCTCGATGCCGTCATCCACGCGGACGAACGCACCGAACGGAACCAGCTTGGTGACCTTACCCGGCACGATCTGCTGGATCGCGTGGGTGCGGGCGAACTGCCGCCACGGGTCCTCCTGGGTCGCCTTCAGCGACAGCGAGACCCGCTCGCGGTCCAGGTCGACGTCCAGGACCTCGACCTCGACCTCCTGGCCCACCTCGACGACCTCGGACGGGTGGTCGATGTGCTTCCAGGACAGCTCGGAGACGTGCACCAGACCGTCGACGCCGCCCAGGTCCACGAAGGCGCCGAAGTTGACGATCGAGGACACGACGCCCTTGCGGACCTGGCCCTTCTGCAGCTTGTTGAGGAACTCGGTGCGCACCTCGGACTGCGTCTGCTCCAGCCAGGCCCGGCGGGACAGGACCACGTTGTTGCGGTTCTTGTCCAGCTCGATGATCTTGGCCTCGAGCTCCCGCCCGACGTACGGCTGCAGGTCGCGCACGCGACGCATCTCGACCAGGGACGCGGGCAGGAAGCCGCGCAGCCCGATGTCGAGGATGAGGCCGCCCTTGACCACCTCGATGACCGAACCGCGGACGACGCCGTCCTCGTCCTTGATCTTCTCGATCGTGCCCCAGGCCCGCTCGTACTGCGCCCGCTTCTTGGAGAGGATCAGACGACCCTCCTTGTCCTCCTTCTGGAGGACCAGGGCCTCGATGTGGTCGCCAACCGTCACAACCTCGGCCGGGTCCACGTCGTGCTTGATCGACAACTCCCGAGAGGGGATGACACCCTCGGTCTTGTAGCCGATGTCGAGCAGGACCTCGTCCCGATCGACCTTGACGACGGTGCCTTCGACAATGTCGCCGTCGTTGAAGTACTTGATGGTCTCGTCGATCGCGGCGAGGAAAGCCTCCTCGGAACCGAGATCGTCGTGGGTGACCCGGGTGGCGCTCGAGGGGGCCTCGATGCTGCTCGTCATGTGGGCGGTTGCTCCGGTCGGTGGGTTGTCACAGCAGGCTGGTGTGTCGCAGTGACCTGTTCGCGCCAGCGGATCCGTCGCCGGGCACACCGAACGATCGCCTAGTGAGATCATGATGTGGCTCCGTCGACCGCGCACCTGCTCCCTGCCGAGGCAACGCGATCCGCGAGCGCATCGTCTAGCCTACCGTGCGCATTACCACAGCGTGCAAGCCCTCCCGGGTTCTCTCCACACGATGACCTGCGAAAGCCGAACAATCGCCCGGAAAACACCCCTGCTGTCTCCTGCGTCACAGCAGCCCCGTACGCCTCGTCGCCGCCCGCCTGATCGACTCGGGTCGCCGGGTCGGCGCGCCCCACCGCCGCCGACGACGAGCCGGTCACCGAGATCTCCGACGCGCCGTCGTACCCAATACGAGCGGGTGGGCCTAGCGTGGGCGCGTGGATGACGACAGCCGGGTTACCCGGCGCCGGGTGGGTGACGCCGAGGCGCGGCGCGCCAACCGCGGCTGGTGGGACACCGACGCCGACGACTACCAGGCCGAACACGGCGCGTTCCTCGGCGACGTGGACTTCGTCTGGTGTCCCGAGGGCCTGCGCGAGGCCGACGCGCGGCTGCTCGGCGACGTGTCGGGGCGACGGGTGCTGGAGGTGGGCGCCGGCGCCGCGGCCGCCGCCCGCTGGCTCGCCACCCAGGGCGCCCGGCCGGTCGCCTTCGACCTGTCCGCCGGCATGTTGCGGCACGCCGCCACGGCCGCCGACCGCACCGGGGTACGCGTACCGCTGGTGCAGGCCGACGCGCTCGCCCTGCCGTTCGCCGACCAGTCGTTCGACGTCGCCTGCACCGCGTTCGGCGCGATCCCGTTCGTGGACGACTCGGCGGCACTGCTCGCCGAGGTGCACCGGGTGCTGCGCCCGGGCGGCCGGTGGGTGTTCTCGGTGACCCACCCGATGCGGTGGATCTTCCTCGACGACCCCGGCGAGGGCGGGCTGACGGCGGTGCACTCGTACTTCGACCGCTCCCCCTACGTGGAGCAGGACGAGAACGGGGTGGCCACCTACGTCGAGCAGCACCGCACCCTCGGCGACCGGATCCGGGAACTGGTGGGCGCCGGGTTCCGGCTGCTCGACCTGGTGGAGCCGGAGTGGCCCGAGGGACACGAGGAGATCTGGGGGCAGTGGAGCCCGCTGCGCGGACGGCTCTTCCCCGGCACCGCCATCTTCGTCACCGAGAAGCCGGCCGGGTGAGCGGGTCGCACCCGCGGTCCGACCTGCGATCCATCGATCGCCGGTAGGCTCGACTCCATGAGCGCCGAGCCCATCCCGACACCACCTGGCCCCTGGTGTCCGGATCCGATGCGGCAGCAGCGTGCCGACTACACGCTGGAGGACCTGCTCGCCCTGCCGGACGACGCCCCCCGCGTCGAACTCGTCGACGGAGTTATCCAGGTGACACCCTCCCCCACCCTGGGCCATCAGGACATCTGCAGCCTGCTGTGGCTGTGGCTACGCTCGCACGCCCCGGCGAACCTTCGTGCTGCCCAAGCAGTCGGTGTCGCGCTCAGCCGCAACACGAGCCGGCAGCCGGACGTGCTGCTCTGCCGTGCCGAGATCCCGTCCAACCGGTCCACACTGCGGCCGGCGGACGTCGTGCTCGCCGTGGAGATCGTGTCGCCCGGCACGCGACGGATCGACAGGTTCGCGAAGCCCGGGGAGTATGCCGCCGCCGGCATCCCGTTCTACTGGCGGATCGAGCAGGACCCGGTGCACGTCTACGCGTACCGGATCGGCGACCGGGTGGGGCCGGGCGGTGAGCGGCAGTACGAACTGGTCGCCGACGGCGCCGATGTGATCGAGCTGGCCGAGCCGTTCGACATCAAACTGCCGGTCGCCGAGATCGCCCCGTAGTCGTTTCGCCCCGGCCGGGTCGGGTAGCCGAGGGCCATGGCCGAACAGAGATTCCACCAGGGCGACCGTGTCTCCTGGTCGGCCCATGGCAGCCGCGCGTACGGCGTGGTGCAGGGCACGATCACCGAGCGGACGCGGATTCGCGGGCGGGCGGTGAACGCGGCCCCCGACGACCCGCAGTACCGGGTCCGCAGTGACGGCACGGGCCGCGACGTGGCCCACCGACCGGAGGCGCTGCGCCATGAGCAGAAGTGACGACGGCCGGGACACCTACCGGGAGTTCACCGAGGCGGTGAACATGAAGCCCGGCGAGCTGTCCACGTGGCTGGAGACGGACGAGTCGAAGCAGGTTGGCTGGCACAAGGGCGGTCACGCCGGTGGAGGCGAGTCCGTCGGGCACGAGTCCGGCCGAAAGATCATCAACCTGCTCCGTCGCAAACGTGGCGACCTGTCCGACGGCGACTACAAGCACATGCGCAAGGTGGTCGGTTACGTACGCCGACACATGGCGCAGCGCCCCTCCGGCGACGTCCGCGACACCAGGTGGCGCTGGTCTCTCATGAACTGGGGCCACGACCCGCTGAAGTAGACGGACCGCTCCCGCGGGCCAACCACAAGGTCCGCACACGACATTGCCGCAAGTGCGGTGTCCGCCGTACGGGCACCAGGGTCCCGCCGACCGCCCCGTCGACTGCCAAGATCGCGCTCGATCCATGATGTAGGGGCCTCCCCGCCACCGCACACCACTACATCCTGGTTCGAGCACGATCTTGGCTGTCGTGGGCGTCCCGAACCCCGGCTCCCGGTCTCCCGCGGCCGCATTCGTCGTCGGAATCCGAGATGCGGGCGCGGGGCGCGGGCGCGGGGCGCGGGCGCGGGGCGCGGGCGCGGGGCGCGGGCGCGGGGCGCGGGCGCGGGGCGCGGGCGCGGGGCGCGGGCGCGGGGCGCGGGCGCGGGGCGCGGGCGCGGGGCGCGGGCGCGGGG
>NZ_JBTLMN010000017.1:0-52862 GCF_054462275.1 Micromonospora sp. SD19 | reverse complement strand
CCCAACCCCCCCCCCCCCCCCGCGCCGCCGAACTCGGTCGATCATGTAGTTGTGGTGCCTGGCTTGGTGCTGTACGGGCACTTTGTCACCCACCACAACTCCATGATCGACGAGGCGGTGTGGGTTGACGATCAAGATCGAGCATGGGGACGGCAAGGGTGGGTGGCGCGTCGGGGCGGGCGCGATGCGGGTGTACGACGAAAGAGCCGGACCCGTACGGGTCCGGCTCTTTGCGCGTACGACTGAGGGGTCAGCGGCCCCGCGACTGGCGGAAGGCGCCTGGCGGCCGCATGTTCTTCGGGATCGCGCCCTTGGGCATCTGCGGCCGGGCGGTGAGCGCCTTGAGCCGCTTGTCCAGCGAGTTGACGTCCTTGCCGGAGAGGGCGCGGGGCAGGCGCAGCAGCGTCGTGCGGAGCTTGCGGATCGGCAGCTCGCCCTCCTCCTGCCCGATCACGTAGTCGTGCAGGGGAGCGGAGCCGATCACCTTGGACAGCCGCCGCTTCTCCTGGCCGAGCAGGCCGCGCACCCGCTGCGGGTTGCCCTCGGCCAGCAGGATCACGCCCGGACGGCCGATCACCAGGTGGACCATGTCCATCTGGGTGGTCGAGCTGACCGCCGGGGTCACCCGCCAGTCGCCGCGCATGTTCTCCATGATCTGCGCCGCCGCGCCGGGTTGCCCCTCGGCGGCGTTCATCATCGCCTTGTTGGATCGCAGGTTGAGCACGATCAGCACCGCGAGCAGGATGAACAGGATGCCCAGCGGCAGCCAGATCCAGCCCCAGAGGATGACCGCGACCACGGTGAGCGCGAGCGGGATCAGCACCGCCGCGGCGACCAACGGCGCGAACCACCGGTCCTGCTTGGCGGTGAACTGGAACACCATCCCGATCTGCTTCAGCCGCTGGCCGAACGAGACCTTCTCCTGGGGCTTTGCCATGCCGCAGAGTCTAGTGGTCGCCGCCGGCCCGGTTGATCCGCGTCCGGGTGCCCGGGCAGCTGAGTACCTTACGTCGCCGTACGCGCCCGGACGGGCCGGGTAAGGAGGCTGTGGGCGGGGAAGATGAGGCGCCGTGCCCATGCCCGGGTGGGGCCTTCGCGCGGAGAGTCGTCAGCAGAAGACGACGACGCCCCGAAGGAGCCCGAGATGTTCGGCAACGACAGCGATTTCCTGCTCACCCTGCACCGTACCCACGCCGCCGAGCTGCGCGCCGACGCGGCCGCCGACCGGCTCGCCCGGTCGCTGTCACGTCCGGTAAGCCGAGGGTGGTTGGGCCGGCGCAGGCAGGCCGGTCGCACCGACGACGCCCGCCGGTGACCGCGCCCAGCGCGGCGGCCACCTCCACCGCGGTCGCCACGTTCACGGCACCTGATGGGGTGCCCGCTCGACCCGATCCGACCCCGCCGCCCGGCCACCGGCCGATCGGCGGGGTCGGCCCGGTCGCCCGCCATGGCATGCTCGAACACGTGACAGTGCGCGCCGCCAGTTCCGTCCTCGTCGGGCGTCACCGCGAGACCGCGGCCCTGCGCCACGCGCTGGGCCGGGCGCGGGCCGGGGAGCCGACCACGGTGCTGGTCGGCGGCGAGGCTGGCGTGGGCAAGACCCGGCTGCTGGAGGAGTTCGCCGGCTGGGCCACCGACGGCGCGGCCCGGGTCCTCGTCGGCCAGTGCCTGGAGCTGGGCGAGGCGGGTCTGCCGTTCGCCCCGTTCGCCGCCGCGTTGCGCGCGGTGCTGCGCGCCGACGGCCCCGAGGTCTTCGCCGGCTACGAGGCGGAGTTCGCCCCGCTCCTGCCGGAGCTGGGCCGCACCTCAGTGGCGCTGGCCGCACCGCGTGCCGCCGCACTCAGCGACGCCCCGCGCGGCTACCTGTTCGACCTGGTCGCCGAGTTGTTCCAGCGGCTGGCCGACGCTCGCCCGCTGGTCCTGATCATCGAGGACCTGCACTGGGCCGACCGCTCCACCCGCGACCTCATCGGGTTCCTCGTCCGGGCGGCGAGGCCGGGCCGGCTGTTGCTGGTCTGCACCTACCGCACCGACGAGTTGCAGCGCGGGCACCCGCTGCGGCCGTTCCTCGCCGAGCTGGACCGGGCCCGGGGTGTGGAGCGGGTCGAGCTGGGCCGCCTGGACCGCGACGGCACCGCCGCGATCCTCGCCGACCTGCTCGGCGCCGAACCGCTGGCCCGCGCCGTCGACGACGTCCACGACCGCACCCAGGGCAATCCCTTCTTCATCGAGGAACTGGCCGTCGCCGGTGACCCGATCGGCTGCGCGGCGCTCCCCGAGACGCTGCGTGACCTGCTGCTGGCCCGGGTGGACCGGCTTCCCGAGCCGGCCCAGCGGGTGTTGCGGATCGCCGCCGCCGGCGGCACCCGGTTCGCCCACGACCTGCTCGCCGAGGTCGCCGGGCTGCCCGAGGCCGAGTTGGAGGACGCGCTGCGCGCCGCCGTCGCCGCCCAACTGGTGGTGGCCGACCCGGACGGTGACTACGAGTTCCGCCACGCGCTGGTCCGCGAGGCCGTGCACGACGAGTTGCTGCCCGGTGAGCACGCCCGGCTGCACGCCCGCTTCGCCGCCGCCATCGAGGCCCAGCCGCACCTGGTCGCCGCCGGCCGGGCCCCGGCCGAGATCGCCCACCACTGGTACGCCGCGCACGACCACCCGCGTGCCCTCGTCGCCGCCCGAGCCGCCGCGTGCGCCGCCGCCGACCGGTACGCGTACGCCGAGCAGCGCCGACTGCTGGAGCGGGCGCTGGAGTTGTGGGAGCTGGTGCCGGACGCCGCCGACCTGCTCGGCATGGACCACCTCGCGCTGCTGGAGCAGACCCTGGACGCGGCGGTCACCGCCGGCGACTTCAGTCGGGCCATCACACTGACCCGGGCGGGACTGGCCGAGGTGGACGCCGACGCCGCGCCGCTGCGTGCCGCCCGCCTGCTGGACCAGCGCGGTCGACTGATGGCCCTGCTCGGCAAGAGCGACGGCAGCCGGGAGCTGGACGAGGCGTACCGGCTGGCGGCCGGTGGCCCGCCCGGCGTGGAGCGGGTCCGGCTGCTGGCCGACATCGCCACCCACCTGGTCAAGATCGACCCGAAGAAGGCGGCCCGGGTGGCAGCCGAGGCCGCCGCCGATGCCGAGGCGCTCGGAGAGCAGGTGGCCCTGCTGTCGACGCGGATCGCGCTGCTCTGCCACGGCGAGCGGGACCTCACCGGAGGGCTGGCCGAGCTGGGCCAGGCGGCCGCCGCAGCCCGTGCCGCCGGCGACGCGCCCACCCTGGTGCTCGCCATGGTCTTCGAGTCGGACATGCTCTGCGAGTTGGGCCGCTACGCCGAGTCCGCGCAGGCCGCCGAGGCCGGGGCGACCGAGGCGCGTCGGGTGGGGATCAGCCGCTCCACCGGGGCGTACCTGCTCTCCAACCGGGCCGAGGCGCTCATCGCGCTGGGCCGGTGGGACGAGGCCGAGGCGGTCTGCGCGGAGGCCGCCCGGATCGACCTGTCGGGTGTGACCGGGCTGCACTGGCTCCAGCTGGGCGCCGGGCTGCGGCTGGCCCGCGCCCATCCGGGCGCCGACGAACTGGTCGACCGGGCGCTCACCTTCCTCAACCGGCCGTACCTGTGGCCGAACCACCGGCTGCCCCTGCACGAGCTGGCGATCGAGGCGGCGCTGGCCGCTGACGACAAGGTCGAGGCGGTCCGGGCGGCCCGCGTCGCGGTGACCGACGAGAGCCTGCCGCAGCTGCCCCGCGAGGGTTGGCCGGTGCTCAGCGCCGCCGCGCGTACCGCGGCCCGGGTGGGTGACCGGGAGCTGGCCGCCGCCGTGGCGACGCTCGCCGCCGACCTGCCGGCGCGGCACCCGGCGGCCCGGGCGCACGCCGCCCAGGTCGGCGCGCTGCTCGCGGTCGGCGACCAGGCGCTGCCGGCGTGGCGCGCGGCGGTCGACGCGTGGCGGGCCGACGGGCAGCCGTACCCGCTGGGCCGGGCACTGCTCGCGCTGGCCGAGGTGACCGCCGCCGCCGGGGAACGCGACGAGACGGCGGCTGCGGTCACCGAGGCCACCGAGATCGGCCGGCGGTTGGGCGCGGCGCCGCTGGTCGAGGCGGCAACCACCCTGGCGCGGCGGGTCGGCCTGCGCGGTGCGGCCGGCGGGGCCGGCGCGGACCTGCTGACCGCCCGGGAGCGGGAGGTGCTGCGGTTGGTCGCCGAGGGGCACAGCAACAGCCGGATCGCCGAGCGGTTGTTCATCTCGCCGAAGACGGCAAGCGTGCACGTCTCCCGGATCATCGCGAAGCTGGGCGTGTCCAACCGGGTGGAGGCCGCCGCCCTGGCCCACCGCCTGGGCCTGCTCACCGAGGCCGCCGCGCCGCGCTGACAGCGGCTGCGGGATCAGCGCGGCAGGTAGATGCGCCAGCCCTCGATCGTGACCAGGTCGAGGCTGCCCGGCGCGACCCGCTGCCGCTCGTCGAGCACCCCGGCCAGCGGCGAGCCGGCCGGCGCGACCCAGGCCGGCGCCGTCGCGCTGTCCACCTCCCGCCGGTACGCGGGGTAGCGGTCGAACCCGGGGTGGAGGTTGTCGTCGACGACCGCGCAGACCACCCGCTCCGCGGTGGCGAAGGTGAGCCGGTTGCAGGTCCAGTAACCGGCGCGCACGTGCCGTACGCCGAGCTGACGCAGGGTGCTCACCAACTCGGCGTGCCGGGCTTCGGCGGCCCGGGTCGCCCCGACGGTCTGCGCCGCCCGCCAGGTGGCGTGAGTGGCGGTACCCACGGTGGTGGCGAGCAGCAGCACCGCGACCGAGCGGGCCACCGTCGACCGGACGCCGTGCCGGCCGGTCGCCGCCGGTCGCAGCCCACGCCGGGCCACCGTCCACACCGGCCAGAGCAGCGCCGGCAGGGAGATGAGCAGGCAGGACAGGTAGCGGGAACTCTCCACCGGCGTGAGCCCGGCGGCACTGCTGACGGTGTACGCCCCGAGGGTGGCCAGCGCGGCCAGCACGAGCGCCAGCCGGACCGCCGCCGCCACCCGGGGCGACACCGCGCCGGGGCCGACCTCGGCGGGGCCACTGTCGGCGGTGCGCAGGACCCGCCAGGCGGTGCCGGCGGCGACGGCCAGCAGCAGCGGCAGGACGAGTGCCCACCACAGCTGCCAGGTGGCGCACTGGCCGGGAGCGCAGAAGCCCATGCCCAGCGGCGGGCCGAGCACCAGACCGCCGTGCAGCCGGTCCACCCAGCCCGCGCTGGCGTTCGCGCCGCTGGCCACGAGCACGGCGTGCAGCGGGTTGCGCCCGGTCAGCAGGCTGTGCAGCAGCAGCGGGGCCGCCCCCAGCACGGCCGCCACCCCGAGCAGCGCCCCGGCGGCACCCCACAGTTCCCGGCGGCGGAACGCGACGAGGACCGCCCCGGTCGCCGCGACGTACGGCAGCACGAGCGGGTCGACCCAGAGCATCAGACCGGCCAGGAACCCCCAGGTGGCCCAGCGCGCCAGCCGCCAGCACTGCCGCCCGGTGTCGGCCGACGGCCCGCGGCGGTCGGTGGCCAGGTCCACGGCGAGCAGGGCCAGCGCCGCCGCGGCCACGTTCATCTCGGGGTAGCCGCCGCCGGCGATCAGCTGGTTCTTGACGATCCGGTCGGAGCCGAGGGCCAGCAGCACGACCATCAGCAGCCCGAACCACCGGTCCCCGGTCAGCCGCAGCGTCAACCGCCAGGCCAGCAGCAGGAACAGCGCGTACAGGGCCAGCGTGGGCAACCGCAGCCCGAGCAGCGACGGCCCACCGGCCACGGCGAACACCGGCGCGGCCAGGTACGCCTCCAGCGTGCCCATGTACTGCTGGCCGTAGAACCAGATCGGGAAACCCTCGCCCCGGGCGATGTGCAGCGCGGCCAGCCCCATGGTGGCCTCGTCGCTGTTCGTCGGCGGCGCGGCCTGCCGCAGCAGCCAGAGCCGGTAACCCACGCCGGCGAGCACTGCCAACCCGGTGAGCCAACCGACCAGGCTGGCACGTGCGCCGGGACGCGGGCGGGGCGCGCCCGCGCCGCGCGGCTGCTCGCGTACGCCGACGGTCATCACAGGATCATGGCACCCGGACGTCGAACGGCCGCGCGGCGTTGCCGGCGGAGTCAGCTGACGGTGACGACCGAGGCGGCGGCGCGGGCGTCGATGGCCTGCTGGTACAGCCGGCCGGCCCGGTACGACGAACGCACCAGCGGCCCGCTCATCACCCCGGCGAAGCCGATCTCCTCGGCCTCCTCCCGCAGCTCCACGAACTCCTCCGGCTTGACCCAGCGGGTCACCGGGTGGTGGCGGGGGGAGGGGCGCAGGTACTGGGTGATGGTGATCAGCTCGCAGCCGGCCTCGTGCAGGTCGCGCAGCGCCTGCGAGACCTCGGCCCGCTCCTCGCCCATGCCCAGGATGAGGTTGCTCTTGGTGACCAGGCCGTCGGCGCGGGCCTGCCGGATCACGTCCAGCGAACGGTCGTAGCGGAACGCCGGGCGGATGCGCTTGAAGATGCGCGGCACGGTCTCCACGTTGTGCGCCAACACCTCCGGGCGGGAGCCGAAAACCTCGGCCAACTGCTCGGGGACGGCGTTGAAGTCGGGGATCAGCAGCTCGACGCCGCAACCCGGCTGCAGGGCGTGGATCTGCCGGACGGTCTCGGCGTACAGCCACGCGCCGCCGTCGGGCAGGTCGTCGCGGGCGACACCGGTGATGGTGGCGTAGCGCAGCCCCATCGAGACCACCGACTCGGCGACCCGGCGCGGCTCGTCGGCGTCGAACTCGGCCGGCTTTCCGGTGTCGATCTGGCAGAAGTCGCAGCGCCGGGTGCACTGGTCACCACCGATGAGGAAGGTGGCCTCCCGGTCTTCCCAACACTCGTAGATGTTGGGGCAGCCGGCCTCCTGGCAGACGGTGTGCAGCCCCTCGCGCGAGACGAGCCCGCGCAGCTGGGTGTACTCCGGGCCCATCTTGGCCTTGACCTTGATCCATGGCGGTTTGCGCTCGATCGGCGTCTCGGCGTTGCGCGCCTCGATCCGCAGCAGACGCCGCCCCTCGGGGGCCGCCGTTGCGGTGCGCGCTGCCTGGCCGGTCGTCGGCGCGGAGTGCTCGATCGTCACGAAAACGAGCCTACGCCCGACGGCAGGTGTCTATGTGCGTCAGGCGACCGGCGTCACGCCCCAAACCTTGTGACGCCGGACACCGGGGTGTCGAAAATGTGCGTCACACGAGCGGGATCCGGGTGCTACGGTCACCGCCAACAGCGATGACGGAGCCAAGTAGCGTCCCGACCCGCCAGTGCAGAGAGCCGCCGGTGCTGAGAGGCGGTCTGGCGCCGGGGCGCGAAGACCCTCCCGAGCTGCGGGCAGAACGGCGAAACGCCTAGTAGAGCCCGCCCGGCTGGCCCCGGTCATCAGGCGACGAACGAGGCCTCCGCTTCGGCGGGGGTGAAGGTGTGGTGGCACCGCGAGGTTCCCGCTCGCCCACACCTGCCTGGGGCTGATGCGACACATCGCTTCCCCCGGGCGGCGACGGCGTCGCGATCGACCGAGGAGCAGCGCGCCATGCAACGAACCCTGTCCCATCACCTGCCCGCCAGCATCGGCACGACAGTGCGGATCGCCGGCTGGGTGCACCGCCGCCGACTGCTCAAGTCGGTGGCCTTCCTGATCGTGCGGGACACCGCCGGCCTGGCCCAGGTGGTCGTCACCGACCCGGCCGTCCGCGCCGAACTGGAGAAACTCACCGAGGAGACGGTCGTCGAGGTCACCGCCACGGCCACCGCGAACGGCACCGCGCCCGCCGGGGTCGAGCTGACCGACCCGACGGTACGTCCACTCGGGCCGCCCGCCGCGCCGCCACCGTTCGACCTGTACCGGCCGGCGCTCACCGCGAGCCTGCCCACCCAGCTGGACCACGCCCCCACCGCGCTGCGGCACCCCACCCGCTCGGCCGCGCTGCGGATCTCGGCGGCCGCGGTGGCCGGGTTCCGGACCGCGCTCGACGCCCGCGACTTCGTGGAGATCCACACGCCGAAGGTGGTCAGCTCCAGCACCGAGAGCGGCGCGAACGTGTTCGCGCTGGACTGGTTCGGCCGGCCCGCGTACCTGGCCCAGTCGCCGCAGTTCTACAAGCAGCTCATGGTCGGCGTCTTCGAACGTGTCTACGAGGTGGGGCCGGTCTTCCGGGCCGAGCCGCACGACACCGTCCGGCACCTCGCGCAGTACACGTCGCTCGACGCGGAGCTGGGCTTCGTTGCCGACCACTCCGACGTGATGCGGGTGCTGCGCGACACACTGGCCGGCATGTTGGGCGCGGTGGACGAGCGGGCCGGCGCGGCCCTGGCGACGCTCGGCGTCACCGCGCCGCAGGTGCCGGCGGAGATCCCGGCGGTGCACTTCACCGAGGCGTTGGCGATCGCCGGCGCGCCCGCCGACGAGCCGGACCTCGCGCCCGCCCACGAACGGGCGCTGGGCGAGTGGGCCCGCCGCGAACACGGGTCGGACTTCCTCTACGTCACCGGCTACCCGATGGCGAAGCGGCCCTTCTACACCCACCCGGACCCGGAGCGGCCCGCGTACTCGAACGGTTTTGACCTGCTCTTTCGAGGTCTGGAACTGGTCACCGGCGGGCAGCGGCTGCACCGGCACGCCGACTACCTGACGGCGTTGGCGGCCCGGGGTGAGCCGGTCGAGCCGTACGCCGGCTATCTGGACGCGTTCCGGCACGGCATGCCGCCGCACGGCGGCTTCGCCATCGGCCTGGAACGGTTCGTGGCCCGGCTGGTCGGCGCGGCCAACATCCGGGAGGTCACCGCGTTCCCGCGTGACCTGCACCGCCTGACTCCGTAGGGCTGCCCTGCCGGCCCATCCGATCGGGTGGGCCGGCAGCGGGGCTCAGGCGGGGCCGAGCAGGTCCCAGAGGTTGCCGGCGATGTCGCGGAAGACAGCGACCTTGCCGTACGGCTCGGTGCGCGGCGGCTTGACGAACTCGACGTGCATCTCGACCATCCGGCGGTACGTGGCGTCGAAGTCGTCGACCTGGAGGAAGAACCCGACCCGGCCGTGGGTCTGGTCGCCCACCGCGGCCTCCTGCCGCTCGCCGTCGGCGCGGGCCAGCAGCAACCCGGTGCCGCCGCCCGGCGGGCGGACCACCACCCAGCGCTTCGGTCGCCCGTCGTTGGTCAGCGACGGGGAGTCCTCGGCCAACTCGAAGCCGAGTGCCCCGGTGAAGAAGGCGATGGCCGGGTCGTACTCGGTGACGACAACGGTGACGAGGTCGATCTGCATTGGCCCGAGGATAGGCCGACCCTCGGTCACCCCGGCGCGCGGCCGGGCCTGCTCAGAGCGTGACGAGGGTGGAGAGCCGACGCTCGACCACCGGGAGCACGTCGGCGACGCCGATCGGGCGGCCCAGCTCGGCGGTGAGCGAGGTGACGCCGGCGTCCCGGATGCCGCACGGCACGATCCGGTCGAAGTACGTCAGGTCGCAGTCACAGTTGATCGAGAAGCCGTGCAGGGTGACGCCCCGGGCCACCCGGATGCCGATGGCGGCCACCTTGCGGGCCGGCCCCCGGTCGTCGGCGGGCACCCAGACCCCGCTGCGCCCCTCGACCCGGCCGGCGCTCAGCCCGAACTCGGCGCACACGTCGATGAGCAGCTCTTCGGTCCGGCGCACGTAGGCCACCACGTCCACCGGGTCGGGCAGGCGCAGGATCGGGTAACCGACGAGCTGCCCCGGCCCATGCCAGGTGATCTTGCCGCCGCGGTCCACGTCGACGACCGGAGTGCCGTCCATCGGCCGGTCCCACGGTTCGGTGCGCTTGCCGGCGGTGTAGACGCTGGGGTGCTCCAGCAGCAGCACGGTGTCGCCGCGCTCGCCAGCCACCACCGACTCGTGCAGGCGTCGCTGCTCGTCCCAGGCGGCCTGGTAGTCGAGCAGGCCGGCACGAACGGCCGTCAGGCCGGGGGTCGTCGTTGTCACGGCATCAAGCCTAGTCCCGCCATGGGCGATCTTCCCTGGTGAGCCGCCTCACCGGCGAAGATCACCACGGGGGTCGGGGGCTACCGGTCAGCCGGTGGGATCCGCCAGAGCCAGACGTCGTCGACCCGCTGCGGTTCGCCGAACAGGGCGGTGGCGGTACGCCGCAGAGCCTCCTCGTCCACCTCGAACTTCGCGCCGTGCACCTGGTCGGCGAGCACCACCGTCTCGATGCGCCAGTGCCGCAGGTCCGACTGGACCTCCCGGATCGACCCGTCGGTGATGATGGGAACCAGCCCGGTCCGGCCGGCCTGGTCCATCAGGGCGCTCAGGGTGCGCGGCACCGGACCGATCCGGCCCCGCCCGTCCGGCCCGCCGGGGCCGAGGAAGAAGCCGCCCGGAATGGCGAACTCGCCCTGCCGGTGCGACAACGCGTACGCCTGCCACCGCTGGCCGTCCGGGTAGATGTCCACGGTCAGCGGCAGCGGGGTCAGCACCCCGTCGGGTGACACGTACTCCCGCCAGGTGCCGGAGGTGATGAACTCCGGGATCGGCTCCCGCTCGTCGGTCAGCAGCGGGGTGGGCAGCAGCGGCGCCAGGGCCACCACGAAACCGACCAGCCAGGCCAGCTCCGTGGAGCGGTGCCGCAGTGGTGCGGCGCGCAACTGGTCGATCGTGTACGCCAGCAACAGCCCCACCACCGGCGCGACCACCAGCGCCAGCCGGGCCGGTAGCGCGGCATTCACCACCGGCAGTTGTCCGAGCAGGTCGAACGGCATGGGGAGGTCGGTGCGTCGGCCGTCGACCTTGGCGACCGGACCGAAGGAGAGCACCGTGAAGATCAGTGCGACGACGCCCAGCGCCCAGAGGGTGGCCCGGCCGTGCGCGTCGGCCCGACGCCAGAGCGCGATGAAGCAGACCACTGTGAGCACCAGCAGCGGGATGCCGAAGAACGAGTTCTCCTCGGTCGGGTTGGGTGCCAGCGAGGTGCCCAACCCGACCTCGCCGGCCAGCGAGCGGCGCGGGAAGGCGGCGAACGCCGCGATGTCCTCGGAGTGGATCACCGGGTCGAAGCCGGTGCCGTGGAACCGTTGTGGCCCGGCGAAGTGCAACCACAGCGGGTACGACAACAGCACCCCGGCGACCACCGCGGTCACCCCGAGCCCGCGCAGGAAATTGGGCAGCGCGGCGCGCGCCTCGGCCCGGTTGGCCGGGTGCAGCGCCCAGATGGCGACGAACACGCCCAGCGCCAGCGCGGTGAAGAAGAGCCCCTCGGCGGCGATCGAGAAGGCCACCGCGACCAGCACGCCGAGGATCACCCCGTCGCGGAGCCAGTGCCCCGGGCGGCGCAGCGCGAACAGCCGCCAGATCAGCAGCGGCACCAGCCAACCGGCGGTCCAGTTCAGGTGCGCGTTGGCGTGCGACACCATGCCGGGGGAGTAGGCGATGAACAGCGCGCCCACCCCGGCGGCCAGGTGGCTGCGGACCAGGTGCCGCGACAGCAGCCAGTACCAGGCCAACGCCGTGGCGAGCAGGTTCAGGGTGAGGATCACCAGGAACGTGGCCGGCGGCCCGATGAGGTACGTGAGCGGGGCGAAGACCACCGCGTACACGGTGACCGTCGTGTTGACCGCGAGGTTCACGCCGTCCGGGACGTTGATCAGGTAGGTGAAGAGCGGGTTCTCCCCGTGGGTGACCGCGTGCCCGCCGAAGGCGAGCAGCCACTCGAACAGCGCCTGGTCACTGGAGTTGACGGTGATGGTCCGCACGTTCGGGTCCCGCCACAGCCCACTGGTCACCCAAACGGCGAGCGCGAGCGCCACCAGCACGACGATCAGGTCGGCCCGGCGGTTCCGGACGGCGCGCGGCGGTGACGCGGGTGCGGGCCCGGTGGCCAGCGACGGGGAGGACGGCACGCAGCGGACGTTACCAACCGGACCTGGACGGGCCGGTCAGACCTGCAAGGACGGGACCGTTGGGGACGGATTAGGTCCGCCTCGTCGATGGTTCGGCGTACACAGCGTCCGTCGTGAATGTGTGAGTGTGCGCCATGTCATGGCGGCGACACACCGTCGTAACGTCTCGGCAACTCGACCGTGACCCAGTTCACAGTCCGCCCCCTCAGGAGGCCGCCGTGCGCCGCTCCTCGTCCATCCTCACCCGGCTGCTCGGTGCGGTCGCCGGGGTCGCCCTCGCCGCCGCGGGCGTGGTCGCCCTCGCCGCACCCGCCCAGGCCGCAACCCTCACCCAGGTCACCGGTTTCGGCTCCAACCCCGGCAACCTCGCCATGTACGCCTACCGGCCGGACAACCTGCCGGCCAACTCCCCGGCCGTCGTCCTGCTGCACGGGTGCGTCCAGAACGCCTCCGGCTACTTTGCCAACTCCGGCTGGCAGAAGTACGCCGACCAGTGGAAGTTCGCCCTGATCGTCGCCCAGCAGCCGTCCGGCAACAACGCCAACTCCTGCTTCAACTTCTTCGAGGCGGGCGACACCACCCGAGGCCAGGGCGAGGCGCTGTCGATCAAGCAGATGGTCGACCACGCCAAGGCGAACTTCGGGGTGAACGGCTCCCGGGTGTACGTCAGCGGGCTCTCCGCGGGCGGGGCGATGAGCGCGGTCATGCTCGCCACCTACCCGGACGTCTTCGCCGCCGGGTCGATCATCGCGGGTATCCCGTACCGCTGCGCCACCAGCATGGTCAACGCGTTCAGCTGCATGAACCCGGGTGCGGACAAGACCCCGGCCGCCTGGGGCGACCTGGTCCGTGGCGCGTACTCCGGCTACACCGGCCCGCGCCCCCGGGTGGCGATCTGGCACGGCACCTCGGACACCACCGTCACCCCGCTCAACGGCACCGAGTCCCGCGACCAGTGGACCAACGTCCGGGGCGTGTCGCAGACCCCGACCAGCACCTCGTCGCTGCCCGGCAACACCAGCCTCGAGGTGTACGGCAACGACGACGTGCGGCTCTACCGGATCTCCGGGATGGGCCACGGCACCCCGGTCGACCCGGGCTCCGCAGCCGAACAGTGCGGCACCGCCACCGCGTACTTCCTGGACACCATCTGCTCGACGTACCGTGACGCGCTCTTCTTCGGTCTGAACGGTGGCGGCACCAACCCGACCCCGACCCCGACCCCGACGGCCACCCCCACCCCCACGCCGACCCCGACCGTTACCCCGACCCCCACGCCGACCACTGCGCCGGTCTGCGTGACGGCCAGCAACTACGCGCACGTGACGGCCGGTCGGGCGTACCAGTCCGGCGGCTACGCCTACGCCAACGGCTCCAACCAGCGGATGGGCCTCTACAACACCTTCTACACCACCGCCCTCAAGCAAACCGCCCCCAACCACTGGGTGATCGGCTGCTGACCTGACCCCCCACCCCTGTTGATCAAGAGGTTTGCGTCATCCGGAAGCCGGAATCTGACGCAAACCTCTTGATCAACGGGGGCGTCAGCGTGGGATCAGGTCAGCCGGGCCAGGACCGGCGCGAGAGGCTCCAGCGCGGCCTCGCGAACCACGAACCGGGTCACCCCCCAGCGCCGTTCATGCTCGGCGACCGCCGTGATGATCTCGTCCACCGTGCCGATCAGCACGAACGGAGTGGTCACCAGTTCGGCGACGGTCATGCCGTTGCGCCGGGCCTGTTCCGCGGCGGCAGCCTCCGCGTCGTCGGTGACCATCACCGTCTGCACCAGCGCCTCCAGTGCCGGCGGGTCGGCCCGGCCGGCTGCGCCGTCGGCCACGCAGGCCAGCTGCGCCTCGATCTGGTTGGTCCGCCAGCGAGCCTCATGCTGGTGGCCGTCGGCGAGGGTACGTCCGAACCCGGTCAGCCCGACCACGTCGGCGTGCGCGCCGGCCCACCGCAGCAGGGCCGAGTTCGCCGTACCCATCGTGAGCGGGATCCGTTCCTGCACCGGCCGGGGTTCGCGCAGCACCGCCTCGCGCATCGTCAGCTCGGCCGTGTCGACGGTGACCCGGGCCCCGTCGAGCAGGGCGCGGACCGCCTCGGCGACGGCCACGCAACGACGGACCCGACCGGCCACGTCGGGGCGTTCCCGGCCCACGGCGCGCCACTCCATTGGGGTGTGACCGGCGCCGACACCGAGCCGGGCCCGTCCACCGGAGATCAGATCGAGGGTGGCCACGTCGGCCGCGAGCAGCATCGGTTCCCGTACGCCGAGGTTTGACACGTACGAGCCGAGCCCGATCGTCGAGGTGACCGGGGCGGCGGCGGCCAGCGCCACGAACGGTGACGTCACGTCGCCAGGGTGGTCGGCGGCGAGCAGGGCGTCGAAGCCGGCGGTCTCGGCCCGGCGGGCCAGCTCGGCCCAGCTCGCCGCGTCGGTCGGGGTGGCCTGGAGGGAGAAAGTCGCCATCGGTCCAGCTTCGGCCCACGCCGGCCCCCTGACCGCCGATTTCTGCCGAGGGCCGAACCACCCAGGGTGGGGCGGGGCGAAGCCCCACCCCGCCGCCCCTGTTGATCAAGAGGTTTGCGTCATCCGGAAGCCGGAATCTGACGCAAATCTCTTGATCAACGCCAATGGTGGCGGGGTGGGTGGGTGGGGGTGGGTTAGGGGGTGGGGGTTAGGGCTGCTTCTAGGGCTTGGGGGAGCGTGGGGTGCTGGTAGGGGTAGGCGGCTCGGGCTAGGACGCCGGGCAGGACGCGGGTGCTGGTGAGGGCCTCGTGGGCGAAACCGCCGAGGACCATCTTGAGCGCCAGCGCGGGGATCGGGATGATCGCCGGGCGGTGCAGCTGCCGGGCCAGTTCGCGGGTGAACTCGGCGTTCGTCACCGGGTTCGGCCCCACCACGTTCACCGGGCCGGCGATGTCGTCGTGGTCGAGCAGGAAGCGGGTCGCGTCCAGCCAGTCGGCCATCGAGATCCACGGCAGCCACTGCCGGCCGCTGCCCAGCCGGCCGGCGATACCCAGCTTGAACGGCAGCAGTTGCGGCTTGAGCAGCCCGCCCTCGCGGTCCAGTGGCAGGCCGGTCCGCAGCCGCACCACGCGTACCCCGGCGTCCTCGGCCGGCCGGGTCGCGGCCTCCCACACCCGGCAGACGTCGGCCAGGAAGCCCTCGCCGGCCGGCGCGTCCTCCTCGACCGCCCGGTCGCCGGTGTTGCCGTACCAGCCCACGGCCGATGAGTTGAGCAGCACCCGGGGCCGGTCCGCGGTGGGCAGCCCGGCGATGGTGGTCGCCAGCGTGGTGGTGCTGTCCACCCGGCTGGTGCGGATCAACCGGCGGTAGTCGTCGTTCCAGCGCTTGTCGCCGACGCCCGCCCCGGCCAGGTTGACGACCGCGTCGGCCTCGGCGACGACTGCCGGGTCGAGCTGCCCGGCGGCGGGGTCCCACTGCCGCTGCTGCGAGTCGCGCGGCGACCGACGGACCAGCCGGGTGATCTGGTGCCCGTCGGCGGCGAGCCGGTCGGCCAGCCGGGTGCCGAGGAAGCCGGACGCGCCGGCCAGAAGGATCCGCATACCCCCATCTTCGTCGAGAACGCCGCCGACGGATGCGCGGGGCGGCCGACGTCACCGGCTGTGGGACGGACCGGCGAGGAAATTTGCGGGACCCGCCATACGGCGCGGAGTACGCAGGTCAACGGGCCTCCCAGCGGCCGAAAAAGGCTACCGCGCGCATTCGGTGATTGCCGCGTTTCCGCAGGTCAGAGCAAACGTGAACGCGGTGTTCGCGATTGCTTCCCGCATCGATATGGCTGACCATGAGCCATCCGGGAGCACCCCCGAAAGGCGGGGTCGGCTCACCGTGCCCACCGTCGGGCGATCCCTGAGGAGGAACCATGCCGATCCTGGTGAGCGGAGCGACCGGGACCGTCGGAGGCAGCCTGGTCCGGCAACTGGTGGCCGCCGGCCACGACGTACGCGCACTGACCCGCGACCCGGCGTCACCGGCGGCCGCCGCGCTGCCCAGCGGGGTGGAGGTGGTGGCCGGCGACTTCGCCAGGCCCGACACGCTGGCACCGGCGCTGCGCGGCGTGACGCGTATGCACCTGGTCGCGATGGATGGGTACGGGCCGCTGACCACCGGCGCGGAGATCCTGGAGCTGGCCCGGAAGGCTGGCGTCCGTCGGGTCACCCACCTCGGGCACAACGATCCGAGCCGGGCCGACGACGACCCGCTGGAGGCACCGCACCGGCCGCTGCACCGGGCGGTCGAGACCTCGGGTCTGGAGTGGACGCACGTGTTTCCCGGCGAGTTCATGGCGAACACCAGGGAGTGGGCGCACACCATCCGGGCCGAGGGGGTGGTTCGGGCGCCCTTCGGTGACTGGAACAGCGCCCTGGTCCACGAGGCCGACATCGCCGCGGTCATCATGGCCGCGCTCATCGAGGACGGCCACGCCGGCCGGGTGTACCAGCCGACCGGGCCGGAGCCGGTCCGCCGCCGGGACGCGGTCCAGATGATCGGCGAGGCGATCGGCCGTCCGGTGCGGTTCGACGAGCTGACCCCGGAGCAGGCCCGGGACTACTGGAAGGACACCTATCCCGCGGAGGTCATCGAGTGGTTCCTGGAGATGGGCCGGTACGTTGACGGCAACGCCTGGGTCGCCCCGGACGTCGAGCAGGTGACCGGCCGCCCCGGGCGCACGTTCCGGCAGTGGGCCGCCGAGCACGCGGACGACTTCCGGTGACGGCACCCGGGGCGTGGACCGGCCCGGTGGTCAGGCCGCGGGGGCCGGGCGCAGGTCGGCGAGCAGTCGCTCCACCTCGGCGTACGACTCGGAGCTCAGCGGGCCCAGTTCCAGGGTGGCCAGGTTCTCGTCGGCCTGGGCCACGGTGCGTAGGCCGGGGATCGGCACGGTACGGGGGCTGCGCGCCAGCAGCCAACCGAGCGCGCCCTGCGCGAGGGTGCGCCCGTCGGCGGTGAGCGCCGCGCGGACCTCGTCGACCCGGGCCGCCCAGCGCGGCGTCGGCCGGCCGTCGGTGAACCACTCCAGCCATTCCGGTGCCCGCCCGCGCACATCGTCCGTCCCGACCGCCCGGGTCGATCCGGTGAGCAGCCCCATCGCCAACGGCCCACGGTTGAGGCTGGCCAGGTCGTGTGTGTCGCAGACCGCCAGCACCGCCGCGTTGTCGCGCAGCACCGACTCGTCGTGCTGGATCGCGGCGCAGTGCGGGCCGGCAGCCGCGAACGCCTCCGCCGAGGCGGGGTCGTCGGTGCTCCAGCCGTACGCCCGGATCTTGCCCTGGTCGACCAGGCCCTCCAGGGTGTCGATCAGATCGAGCGCGGCGGGCACCGGCAGGTCGTTGAGGTGCAGTTGGTAGAGGTCCACGTAGTCGGTGCCGAGCCGGCGCAGCGAGTCGTCCAGGCTGCGCACCGCGAAGGCCGGGCTGGCGTCGGTGCCGAGCGCCCGCCGGGTGCTCTCCTCGCTGACGTTGCCGAACTTGGTGGCGATCACCACGCTGTCCCGTCGCCCGGCCACCGCTTGACCGAGGATCCGTTCGCTGTGTCCGGCGCCGTAGTTGCTGGCGGTGTCGAACAGGGTCACCCCGAGTTCGAGCGCCCGGTGGATGGTGCGGATCGACTCGGCGTCGTCCACTTCACCCCAGCCGAACGGCTGCCCGTCGTCACCCCAGAGCGGGCCGCCGATGGCCCAGCATCCCATTCCGATAGCGCTCACCGTGACGCCGCTGCGTCCCAGCGTCCGTGTCGTCGTCATGGCACCAGCCTCCAACCTGGAGCGCGCTCCAGGTCAAGCACTAGCATCTCGCGACATGAGCGGTTACGCCCCCTCGGAGGCCGCCCGCCGCAGCGGCTTCAGCCTGGACACCCTGCGGTACTACGAGAAGATCGGCCTGCTCGCCGACGTGGAGCGGACGGCGGGCGGGCAGCGGGTCTTCACCGACGACGATCTCGGCTGGTTGGAGCTGTTCCGGTGCCTGCGCGACACCGGGATGCCGATCGCGCAGATGCGCCGATACGCGCAACTGGCCCGCGACGGTGACCACACCGTCGACGAGCGCTGTGCACTGCTGCGAACCCACGCGGTGCGGGTCGAGGAGCAGATGGGCCTGCTCCAGCGCCAGTACGAGCATCTCCGGGAGAAGATCCGCTACTACGAGCGGCTGCCCGGCCCGCCGTCGACGTGACGGTGGCAGGGCCCGGCAGTCGCGCCGGTGTGGCGGCGTCCCGGGGTCGGTGACACCGCCACATCGGCGCTCCGGAGTCGATCACGGCTCAGCTGGGCGGCGCGGTCAGGCCGAGGAGTTCCTCGGCTGTCCCGGCTCGACCGGTGAGCGCGTTCAGGGCGGTGACCAGACGCTTCTCCTCGTAGCGGAAGTGCGATTCGAGCAGGGCGGCCAACCCGTCCAGCTCACCGCGCACCTGCTCGACAGGCACCGCGTCGCCGCCGGCCAGTAACGCCTCGACCCGCTCCAGGATCCCGGCCACCACCTCGTGGTCGGTGATCAGGTTGTCGATGACCGGGCGCAGTTCGGGGACCTGCTCGGCCAGCAGCCGGAACGCGCCCGCGTCCTCGCCGGTGTGGTGTCGCCCGAGCGCGGCGCAGAAGGTCAGGCAGTGCGCCCGCAGGTGCCGTGACGGGGTGCCGAGGTCGGCCCTGAGCCGGGCCAGTTCCGCGCTGAGCCAGAGGTGGATCTCGATCATTTGATTGCCGACGGCGGCGAGCCGGTCGGCCGGTGAACCGTTTGGGTGCACGTGAGTCCCATGCTGTCCCCGCGCCTCCATGCCCACGGCGGCCTTCGTGCCGGGTGCACCGCGACGCTGCGCCGGAGTCTATCCCGATCGGACCGGCCGGCGGCGGCCCGCGCCGGGGAGCGGCAGTGGTCACGGAGTGGTCGGCTCGTCGGTCTCCCGGACGTCGTGCCAGCGCGCCCGCCAGCCGGCCTCGTGGGCCTCGTGACTGGTCCGTTCCTGGAAGACGGCGGCCCGCAACGCGTGCCGGGATTGGGACATGACCATCACCTCCACGGCCACCAGTGCCACGCAGATCACTGTCGCGAGGGTGAGCGCGCCCAGCGCTGGCAGGTGCTGGCCGACCGGGAGGGCCGCGGTGAGCACCAGGATGACGCCGATGCGGGTCCACGTGACGGTGTGCAGGGTGCGCAACTGAAAGAGCAGGTTGACGGCGAAGTAGCAGATCAGCCCGCCGAACAGCATCGGCACCGCCGGCCCCTCGACCTTCTCCGCGATCCCGCCGGCCGGGTCGGTGATCTTGTGGAGGATCTCCTCGTTGCCGATCGAGAAGAGGATCACCCCGGCGATCATCGGCAGGTAGAGGTACGCGTACGCGTCGCGGGCCATCGCCACCCGGGGGGCACCCTCCGCCGCGTGCAGGGCGATCCGGGCGGCCGGCCCGATGAAGTCGAAGTGCGCCCACCAGAGGCCGGCGGTGACCACGATGCCGAGCGCGGCGGCGGCCACCGCCGGCCAGGTGACCGGCTTGCCGAGCAGGTTGCCGCCCACCCCCGTAGAGATGATCGACTCGCCCAGCGCGATGATCAGGATGAGGTCGTAGCGTTCCGTCCAGTGCTCGGCGCTGGTCACCCCCCAGCCCCAGGTCCCGACGATGAAGCCGGTCGCGTACTGCACCACCACCACGGTGATCCACAGCCCGTCGCGGACCATGGCGGCCTGGTCGGGGTCGGTGATCTGCGGTGGGATGAGGGCGGCAGCCAGCAACAGCACGATGCTCACCGTCAGCTCCGGTGCGAACCGCCGCAGTTGCCGCCGCTCCTGTGGGCTGTCCCGCACCACATGCTGATAGAGGATCATGTGCACGGCCCGGACCACGACGTAGCTGATGGCCACCAGCATCGGGCCGGCGGCGCTTCCCTTCGGGTCGCTGAACGCCTGCGGAAGCGCCAGGGCGAACGCGAACAGGGCGACCATCGCGATCACCATGAGCACCGGGACGTAGCCCTCGCCGAGCCGGACCCGGGTGGCGACCAGGCTGTGCACCACCCAGATCCACCAGAGCACGGCGAGCACCAGGGCGGCGTGCAGCAGTTGCCGTCCGGAGATGTTCGCCGCGGTCGCCCGGGTGATGATGAAGAACGAGAAGACGAAGACCAGATCGAAGAAGACCTCGAACTTGTCCACCCGGGCCCCGGGAGCGATCGGCACGGCCGGTCCCAGCTGTCCACCCCGCCGGTAGCCGCCCACGTCCCAACTCTGGCAGCGTTCGGGCTGGTCGGAGGGTCGAACGGCGATGGCGACGGGTCCCGCGTTACCTCCGGCCCGGGTCGGGGAAACACCGGGACCGCGGCCTCCCGCAGCGGGCCGGCCGGTCCGCCCCACCCGGACAAGGATGGACAATGACGACGAACAATCCGATCAGCACTCCGTTCGCTCATCACTCCACGGCGATGGACGTGATCAAGGGCGTGGACCTCGTCGGGCGGCGGGCGGTCGTCACCGGCGGGTCCTCCGGCATCGGCGTGGAGACCGCCCGCGCCCTGGCCAGCGCCGGCGCCGAGGTCACCCTCGCGGTCCGCAACCCCGACGCCGGGCAGAAGGCCGCCGACGACATCACCGGCACCACCGGCAACGACCGGGTCCTGGTCGCCCCCCTCGACCTCGCCGACCAGGATTCGATCGCCGATTTCGTGGCCAACTGGGACGGCCCGCTGCACATCCTGGTCAACAACGCCGGCATCATGGCCGCACCCCTGTCCCGGACCCCGCAGGGCTGGGAGATGCAGTTCGCCACCAACCACCTGGGGCACTTCGCGCTCGCCACCGGGCTGCACCGGACCCTCGCGGCCGCCGACGGGGCCAGGATCGTCTCGGTCAGCTCCGCCGCCCACCTGCGCTCACCGGTGGTCTTCGACGACATCCAGTACGACAACCGGGAGTACGAGCCGTGGCAGGCGTACGGGCAGTCCAAGACGGCCAACGTGCTCTTCGCCGTGGAGGCGACCCGGCGCTGGTCCGACGACGGCATCTACACCAACTCGCTGATGCCCGGCGCGATCCAGACCAACCTGCAGCGCTACGTCAGCAAGGAGGAACTGGACCGGATGCGGGCGGGCAACGCGGCGGCCTGGAAAACCGTCGAACAGGGTGCCGCCACCTCGGTGCTGGTCGCCGCGTCACCGCTGCTCGACGAGGTGGGTGGGCGCTACTTCGAGGACTGTCAGCAGGCTGCCCCCGCCCAGCCCGGTGGGCGAACGGGCGTCGCCGAGTACGCGCTGGACCCGGAGGCCGCCGAGCGACTCTGGCAGGTCTCGACCGCCCTGCTCAAGGGCTGAGCAGCCCAACGCAAAGGGCGCCCCGGTCGACGACCGGGGCGCCCTTTCGGCGTTCAGGCGGATCAGGCCAGGCCCAGCTCCGACTCGAAGTTGCCGCCCTCCAGCCGCTCCTTGACCGCGGTCAGGAAGCGGGCCGCGTCGGCGCCGTCGATCAGGCGGTGGTCGTACGACATGGCCAGGTAGACCATCGACCGGACCGCGATGACCTCGCCCAGCTCCGGGTCGTTGACCACGACCGGACGCTTCACCACGGCGCCCGTGCCGAGCATCGCCGACTGCGGCGACGGCACGATCGGCGTGTCGAAGAGCGCGCCCCGGCTGCCCGTGTTGGTCAGCGTGAAGGTCGCCCCGGCCATCTCGTCTGGGGTGATCTTGTTGTTCCGGGTGCGCTCGGCCAGGTCGGCGATCCGCTTGGCGATGCCGCCCATGTTGAGGTCACCGGCGTTGTGGATGACCGGCACGAGCAGCCCGCGCTCGGTGTCCACGGCGATGCCGAGGTGCTCCGCGGCCGGGTAGGTGATCGTGCCACCGTCCAGGTCCATGCTGGCCTGGATGATCGGGTGGGTCTGCAGCGCCTCGATGGCGGCGAGGGCGAAGAACGGCAGGAAGGACAGCTTCACGCCGTGCTTGGCCAGGAACGAGTCCTTGGCCTGGGCCCGCAGCTTGGCGACCTTGGTGACGTCGACCTCGACGACAGTGGTGAGCTGCGCCGTCTCGTGCAGCGACTGCTGCATGCGCTTGGCGATGGTCGCCCGGATCCGCGGGAGCTTCTCCGTGGTGCCCCGCTTCGCGCTGGGCTGCGGCTTGGCGGCCGGCTTCGGTGCGGGCGCCGACGGCGCGGCGGTCGGCTGTGCCGCCGGAGCCGGCGCGGCCTTGGCGGCCTTGGCCTTCTCGGCCGCGTCGAGGACGTCCTGCTTGCGGATCCGGCCACCCACGCCGGTGCCGTTCAGTGCGGCCAGGTCGACGCCGTGCTCGCTGGCGAGCTTGCGCACCAGCGGAGTCACGTACCCGGCGGCCTCCTCGCCGCCACCCGGCGCCGGGGCGGACGGACGCGGCGGCGTCGAGGTGGCAGCGGCCGGCTGCGCGGCCTGCTCGGTCTTGGCCGGCTGCGCCGAGCTCTCGGTCTCCGCGGCGGGCTCGTTGTACGACATGCCGGGGGTCGGCTCCTCGACCTTCGGCTCCGGCTTCGGCTCGGCCTTCGGCGCCGGCTTGGCCTCCGCCTTCGGCTCGGGCTTCGGCTCCGGCTTGGCCTGGGCGGGGGCTCCGCCGGCGGCACCGATGATCGCCAGGTCGGCGCCGACCGCTGCGGTCTCGTCCTCGGCGACCTTGATCTCCAGCACCGTGCCGGCGACCGGCGACGGGATCTCGGTGTCCACCTTGTCGGTGGAGACCTCCAGCAGCGGCTCGTCGACCTCGATGGTCTCGCCGACCTGCTTGAGCCAGCGGGTGACAGTACCCTCGGTGACGCTCTCACCCAGGGCCGGCATCTTCACCGGGGTGCCCTCGCCCGACGAGGCGGCGGCCGGAGCCGGCTCCTCGGCCGGGGCCTCGTCCTGGGCGACCTCGTCGGCGGTGCCCTCGGCGGCGGCCGTCGGCTCGGCGGCCGGCTCGACCGCCTCGGCCGGGGCCTGCTCCTGCCCGGCGGTCTCGCCACCGCCGGTCGATTCGCCCTCACCGGCGATGACGGCCAGCTCGCTGCCGACCTCGGCGGTCTCGTCCTCGCCGACCACGATCCGGCTCAGCACGCCCGCAGCGGGCGACGGGATCTCGGTGTCGACCTTGTCGGTCGAGACCTCGAGCAGGGGCTCGTCAACCTCGACCGTGTCGCCCTCCTGCTTGAGCCAGCGAGTGACGGTGCCCTCGGTGACGCTCTCGCCGAGCCGGGGCATGGTGACCGATACCGGCATTTTCTGAGACTCCTTCATTCCCCTGGTGGGATCTTCGCCCGTCGCCGGACGCCGCGGTTTGGATGATCAGGCGTGCGAGTGCAGCGGCTTGCCGGCGAGGGCCAGGTGCGCCTCGCCCAACGCCTCGTTCTGGGTCGGGTGGGCGTGCACGAGCTGGGCGACCTCCGCCGGGTACGCCTCCCAGTTGTAGATGAGCTGCGCCTCACCGATCAGCTCACCCACCCGGGCGCCAACCATGTGGACGCCGACCACCGGGCCGTCGTTGACCCGGACCAGCTTCACGAAACCGGTGGTCTTGAGGATCTGGCTCTTGCCGTTGCCGCCCAGGTTGAAGTTGAGGGCGGTGACCTTGTCGGCGCCGTACTGCTCCTTGGCCTTCGCCTCGGTCAGGCCGACCGACGCCAGCTCCGGGTCGCAGTAGGTGACGCGCGGGATGCCGGCCTCGTCGATCACGGCCGGGGTCTGCCCGGCGATCTCCTCGGCCACGAAGATGCCCTGCTGGAAGCCGCGGTGGGCGAGCTGGAGGCCGGGCACGATGTCGCCGACCGCGTAGACGTTCGGCACGCTGGTACGCAGCCGCTCGTCGGTCAGCACGTAGCCGCGGTCCATCTTGACGCCCTGCTCCTCGTACCCGAGGTTGGCGGTGTTCGGGCCGCGACCGACGGCGACCAGCAGCAGCTCGGCCTCGACGGTCTCGCCGCCCTGGATGGTCAGCTTGACGCCGTTGTCGGTCTTCTCGACCTTCTCGAACGGCTTGCCGACCTTGAAGTTGATCTTACGCTTGCGGAACGCCCGCTCCAGCGCCTTCGACGACTCCTCGTCCTCGGCGGCGACCAGCCGGGGCAGCGCCTCGACGATCGTCACGTCCACACCGAAGGACTTCCACACGCTGGCGAACTCGACGCCGATCACGCCGCCACCGAGCACGATCACCGACGACGGCACCCGGTCCATCGTGAGCGCGTGGTCGCTGGTGATGATCCGCTCGCCGTCGACCTCCAGGCCGGGCAGGCTCTTGGCGTACGAGCCGGAGGCCAGGACGATGTTGCGGCCGGTGTAGCGCTTGCCGTCCACCTCGACGACGTTCTTGCCGACCAGCTTGCCCTCGCCGGCGACGAAGGTGATGTTCTTCGAGCCGCCCACCAGGCCCTGCAGGCCCTTGTAGAGGCGGGAGATCACGCCGTCCTTGTACGAGTTCACGCCGGCCATGTCGATGCCGATCAGCTCGGCCTTGACGCCGAACTGCTCCGACTCGCGGGCCTGGTCGGCGATCTCCGCCGCGTGCAGCAGGGCCTTCGTCGGGATGCAGCCGTTGTGCAGGCAGGTCCCGCCGAGCTTGCCCTTCTCGATCAGGGCGACGGAGAGGTCAAGCTGGGCGGCGCGCAGGGCCGTCGCGTAGCCGCCGCTGCCACCTCCGAGAATGACGATGTCGAAGGTCGCTTCGTTCGGCTCGCTCACGTCCAACTCCCAGGTCGCGTCGCTGCATCGGGGGTCACAGGGGTGTAACACGGACACACCCCACCTCGGTCATCTTGTCACCACTGAGCACAGGGTGCGTACTGAGGTGCCCAACGACACGTCATCGACACGTACCCTTGGCACCGTTGTCGATGACGCACGGTGGGGGAGAGATCCGGTGGGGTTGTTCCGGCGCCGCAAACAGGCGGCTGTGCCGAGCCGTGACCGTGCCGCCGATCGTGGCGATCTGGACCATCTGGAGAACTTCATCCGGAGTCGGCCCGGCGTCGAGGCGTTCATCGAGCCGCGGACGACGGTGACGGAGACCACCGTCATCCTGATCGCCGACGACGGGGAGTGGACCCGCCGCCGGATCGACGGGCCGGACGGGGCGCGACGCTTCGCGTACCGGATGGGCATCCCGGTGTACGACGTCCGGCTGATGGGCTACCCGCAGCGGATGCGCGACTTCAACGAGCGCCGCAAACGCCGCCCCGAGCGGTACTGAGAAGGGGCCCCCGGCGCCGACCGGAGGCCCCCTCGATGTCCGTCGCGTCAGCCGTTGGCGGCGACGTCCTCGACGAGCTGCACCAGGGTGCGGACCGGAACGCCGGTGCCGCCCTTGGTCCAGTAGCCGGTCGGCTCGCCCGAGTGGTAGCCCGGCCCGGCGATGTCGATGTGCGCCCAGGCCACGTCGTCGGCCACGAACTCACGCAGGAACACGCCGCCCTGCAGCATGTGACCGGCCCGGTCCATGCCGGCGTTGACCTGCGAGATGTCCGCCACGTCCGACTCCATGCCCTTACGGACGTCGTCGGGCAGCGGCATCGGCCAGGCCGGCTCGCCGACGGCGTCGCCGGCCACCTTCACCCGGTCGCACAGCTCCGGGGTGCCCATCACGCCGGCCACCCGCTTGCCCAGCGCGATGACCTGGCCGCCGGTCAGGGTGGACGTCTCGAACAGGTAGTCGGTGCCGTCGGCGCAGGCGCGGGCGATGGCGTCGCCCAGGATCATCCGGCCCTCGGCGTCGGTGTTGAGCACCTCGACCCGCTTGCCGTTGAACATGGTGATCACGTCACCCGGCCGGTAGCTGGTGCCCGATGGCATGTTCTCCGCCATCGGCAGGTACGCGCTGACCGCCACCGACGGCTTCAGCGCGGCGATCGCCAGCATGGTCGCGCCCACCGCGGCGGCGCCCGCCATGTCGGACTTCATCTCCCACATGCCCTGCGCCGGCTTGATCGAGATGCCGCCGGTGTCGAAGGTGATGCCCTTGCCGACCAGCGCGACCCGCTTGCCGTTGCCGCCGCCCTGCGGGGTGTAGGTCAGCTTCACCAGCCGCGGCGGGGCCTCCGAGCCCTGCCCGACCGCGACGATGCCGCCGTACCCGCCGGCGGCCAGCGCCGCCTCGTCCAGCACCTCGACGTCGAGACCCGCCTCGCGCGCCGCGCTCGCCACCGCGTCGGCGAACGACGGCGGACGCAGCTGGTTCGGCGCGGTGTTCACCCAGTCCCGGCTGAGCCGGACCGCGCCCGCCACCGCCTGCGCCCGGGCGACCTCCGCCTGGGCGTCCGCGTCGCCGGCGTCCGGCACCGCGATGAGCACCTCGGCCACCGGCTCCCGCCGGGTCGGCTGGGGCCGGGTCTTGTACCCGGCGAACCGGTACCCACCCAGCAACGCCCCCTCGGCGACCGCCCGCAGCTCGGCCGACGCGTCCGCGTCATCCGGCAGCGGCAGCGCGAGCGCGACAGTGCGCGCGCCGGCCAGGGCCCGGATCGCGGCACCGGCGGCCCGGCGCAGCGTCTCCGGGGCCGGTGCGGCGCCCGACGGCTCCGGGCCGAGCCCGACCGCGGTGACCAGCGGGGCGGTCACGGTGCCCAGGGTGGCCAGCTTGATGACCTCACCCGGCCCGCCGGTCGCGCCGAGCAGCGCGAGCGTCTCGGTCAGCTTGCCGTCGAACGCGGCCGCGATGCTCTCCGCGCCGCTGGCGAGCAGCAGGGTGCCGGCGAGGCCGCTGGTGGCGCCCTGCTCTCCGGTCTGGCTGTGCACGCCGATCACGATCGCGTCGACGGCGAGCTCGGCCGGGTCGGTGTCGACCAGGCTCAGGTTGGTGGTGCGGGGTGAAGTCACTGAAGCTACTCCGGGCGGGCCGGGCCGGTCGCGGCGTCGCGTACCAGCGGTGAAGGTCTCCGGCGGAACCTACCTGCCGGACGTCATGGCTGTCCCGCCGACGGCGCCAGCGGGCTCCCGCCGATGCTAACCAGCGGCGTTGCCCCCGGTAAGTTGCCACCCATGACCGACGTGACCTCCGACGCCGCCGCGACCCGGCTGCGCCGTTCCCCGCTGCACGAGCGGCACACCGCCGCCGGAGCCAAGTTCGCCCCCTTCGGGGGCTGGGAGATGCCGCTGGAGTACGCCGGCGGGGGAGTGCTCAAGGAGCACACCGCGGTGCGTACGGCGGTCGGGGTCTTCGACGTGTCGCACCTGGGCAAGGCCCGGGTGAGCGGCCCCGGCGCGGCCGGCTTCGTCAACTCCTGCCTCAGCAACGACCTGGGCCGGATCGGCCCGGGCCGGGCGCAGTACACGCTCTGCTGCGACGACGCCACCGGCGGCGTGGTGGACGACATCATCGCCTACCTCTACGCCGACGACCACGTCTTCCTCATCCCGAACGCGGCGAACACCGCCGAGGTGGTACGCCGGTTGCGCGCCGCCGCGCCCGCGCAGGTGACAGTCACCGACGAGCACGAGGCGTACGCGGTGCTGGCCGTGCAGGGTCCCCGCTCGGCCGAGTTGCTGGCCGCCCTGGACCTGCCCACCGAGCACGGGTACATGAGCTTCTCCGCCGCGAGCCTGGCCGGGGTGGAGCTGACCGTCTGCCGTACCGGCTACACGGGCGAGTTGGGCTACGAGCTGGTGGTGCCGGCGGAGCACGCGGTAGCGGTCTGGGACGCGCTCTTCGCCGTCGGCGCGACGTTCGGGCTGCGCGCCTGCGGGCTGGCCGCCCGGGACACGCTGCGCACCGAGATGGGTTACCCGCTGCACGGGCAGGACCTCTCCCTGGACATCAGCCCGGTGCAGGCCCGCTCCGGCTGGGCGGTCGGTTGGGACAAGCCGGCCTTCTGGGGCCGCGACGCGCTGCTCGCCGAGCGGGCCGCCGGCCCCCGGCGGACGCTGCGCGGCCTGGTGGCCGTGGACCGGGCCATCCCGCGCCCCGGCATGACCCTGCACGTGGGTGACGTCCAGGTCGGCACCGTGACCAGCGGCACCTTCAGCCCGACGAGGAAGCAGGGCATCGCCCTGGCCCTGCTCGACACCGACGCCAACCTCGCGGACGGTGCCGAAGTCGAGATCGACATCCGAGGCCGCCGAGCCCCCCTGACCCTCACCAAACCCCCCTTCGTAACCCCCTCAGTGAAGTAACCCCACCCGCCTTCAGCGTTGATCATGAGGTTGACGGGCCATTTGGAGATCAACGGCCCCGTCAACCTCATGATCAACGCCAATTCGGCGGGGGTGGGAGGGGGCGGGGCGGGGGTTAGGGGGTTTGGGGTTTGGGGGGTTCGCCGGAGTCCAGGACTGCCTGGGTCCAGCCGCCTTCGATGACGCCTGTCGCGTCCAGGACGGCCCAGTCCACTACGTCGGAGGTCTCCACCACCACCGGGGCTCCGATGCGGACGCTCTGGTCGGTGTTGGCGTCGCTGGCGCTCACGCCCACGATCCGCTCCGGGACCTCCCACGAGGTGACGCCCGCCCAGACGTACTCCGGGCCGTCGTCCCCGGGCAGGCCGTACTTCACCACCAGCTGCGACTCGGTGGGGAACCGACCGGCGACGAACCGGGCCCGCGCGTCACCGAGCGCGGCCCGGGCGGTGGCGACCGCACGGCTCATCGCGTCACCGGAGCGTGCGTAGCGCACGTCCGGCTGGATGCCGGAGAACAGCGTGGCGCAGGCGGCGGCGTAGTACCGCCCGTCCGGGCCGGGATGCCCGGCCGGCGGGCGCAGGCTGAGGAACGAGTCGGCCTCCGGGTCGGTCGCCGGGTCCAGTTCGAGGCGGAGCAGCACCGGGGCGGTGGCACCGTGCTGCTCCGGATTGCCGTACGCCACGGCGATGTCGTGCCCGGTGACCGTCGCCAGCACCGGCAGCTGCACGAACGCCGGCACCTCCTCGCCGGTGAGCCCGTCGGTCCAGTCCCGCAGCAGCCGGCGGGCCGCCCCGGTCATCACCGCACCCCAGGCGCGGGTGAGGTGGTCGGGCACCCCCTGGGTCTGCAACTCCAGCAGGCCGAAGCGGCGCAACCCCTTCGTGGTGAACCACAGGCCCTCGGTGTCCGAGGAGTACGGCACCAGCACCCAGTCGACGAGCCGGATGCGGCCCTGCTCGTCCGGGAGGGACCGCAGCGCGGTCGCCGGGTCGAGGAACTGCAGACCGAAGACGTCCACCACGTCGCTGTCGACGGATTCGGCCACGGCCGCCGCGACCGCCCGGGCGGCCCACTCGTGTGCCGGCGGCCAGCCGGGTCGGTACTCGGCCTGGACGACCACCAGGTGCGTCGCCGCCGCCAGCCGGGCCAACTGCTCCTCGGTGGCGCCGAACGCGGTGAGCAGGTCCGGCGGCAGTTCGGGAAACTCGGCGATCGGCCGGGTGTCGACGCTCATCAGCGGGCTGTCGAGCATCTGCCGGGCCAGCCCGTGCACCGGCTCGGCGAGCCGGCCGGTCAGGGCCGCCACCGCGGTCTTCGCACTGACCTTCGGCAGCCCCGTCATCGGCACCAGGTAGGTCGCGCTGAGCGACTCCGGCACCGGTACGGGCAGGAAATCGTCAGTGATGAGCATGGTGGGATCCCCCGGTGGCCGTGCCGGTGTTGTCGAGGCGAACGCTACCCGGCTCGCCGTGCCCGGTTCAGCCGGACAGCACCAGACCCAGGTAGACCAGCGCGGTGACCACCTCGACGGTCGCGCCGAGGACGTCGCCGGTGATGCCGCCGAGCCGGCGTACCACGTGGGTGAGCAGCGCCAGCGCGACGGCGATCGCGGCGACGACGGCCAGCGGCCCCTGCCACGGACGGCCCGGCACCGCGGGCACCGCCAGCAGCACGACGGCGACCGCGCCGGCGGCCACTGCCACCGGGCCGACAGTGCCGGCGACCAGCGCGCCCAGCCCGTCGGGCCGGGCCGCCGGAACCCCTCGCCGGCAGGCCACCGTGACACCGAACCGCCCGGCCGCGGTCGCCGCGACCACCGCCGCGAGCGCAGCCGGCCAGGACCGGCCCGCCAGGTCGGCGAGCGCCGCCGCCTGCACCAGGAGTACGACCACCAGGGCGACCACCCCGAACGGGCCGACGTCCGGCTTCTTCATGATCTCCAGGGCGGCCGCGCCGCGCCGGTACGAGCCGAGCGCGTCCACGGTGTCGGCCAGCCCGTCCAGGTGCAGCCCTCGGGTGAGCAGTGCGGCGACGCCGACGGTGACGCCGGCCGCCACCAGCGGGGGAGCGAGCGCGCCGGCCAGCAGCAGCACACCGGCCAGCAGGACGCCGAGCAGCGCGCCGACCACCGGGGCGAGGGTCATCGCGGTGCCGGCGACCGGGCGATCGATGCGCCCGGCCCGCACCGGCAGCGTGGTGAACGTGGTGACTGCCAGCCGGGCTCCCGCGAGCAGTCGTGGCTCAGCCGGCACGCAGGCCCGACGCTGGCTGATCGTCCGTCCCGGTGCTGGCCGGGCCCGGCCCGGCCGGCACCGGCTCGGCGAAGTCGGGCTCGGTGACGTCCGGCTCGGTGAGGTCCGGGTCGGCGTAGCTCGGGTCGGTGGACTCCGGCTCGTCCCCGGCCGGGTCGGTGTCGTCACCGCCAGCCAGCGACGGGTGCACCGGCAGCGCGGCGGCCAGCGCCAGCACCGAGCGCAACAGCGGCAGCGCGACCAGCGCGTTCGCGCCCTCGCCGAGATCCAGCCGCAGGTCGAGCAGCGGGGTGAGGCCCAGCACGTCGGCGGCGAGCCGCACGGCCGGGTGCCCGCCGTGGTCGGCCAGCAGGCACCAGTGCCGGGCCTGCCCGGCCAGGTCCCGGCTCACCATGCCGGCGGCCAACCCGACCGGCCCGTCGAGCAGCACCGGCACCCGGCGGGCGGTGGCGCCGAGCAGCACGCCGGTGGCCACCGCCACGTCGCCGCCGCCCAGCTCGGCGAGGATGTCCTTGGCGCCACGTGACGAGCGGCGGGTGCGGTGCAGCGCGTCGCGGACCGCCGCGCAGCGGGTCATCCACGCCGCGTCGTCGATCTCGCCGGAGTCGGTGATCACCCGGCCCAGCACGGCGGGCGGCTCCGCGCCCGCGGTCGCCGCGAGCACCGCCGCGGCCGCCGCCTCGGTGCCGGCGCCGCACGCCCCGAGCACCAGCAGCTGTACGCCGGCGTCGGCGGCCTGTTCGGCCAACCGCCAGCCGTAGCGCAGCGCGGACTCCACCTGCTCCGGCGTGAGGGCCGGCTGGTCCTCGATCGGCGCGGCAGCCGGGGTGTCCACCACCTGCAGACTGGCGCCGCTCTCGGCGGCCAGCCGGGCCAACGCGCCCTGGCCGGCGCGGGCCTGCGCGGCGCGGCGCGCCGACTCACCGGCGACGGTGCCGGCCGACGCCCCACCGGCGTGGTCGCCGTGCAGCAGCAGCACCCGCACCGAGCCCCAGGCGGCCGGCGTGGAGGTGCCCTGGGTGGCGGCGGCGAAGCCCACCACCCGGTCCAGCACGCCCAGCCCGGCGCCCGGTACGTCCAGGGTGGCCAGCCGGTCCACCGCCTGCGGGCCCGCGTACTCGTCGGGCATCGGCAGTTCCATGCCGGGCTGGATGACCAGCCCGGTGGCCACCATCGGCAGCGCCATTGTCGGTGCGGCCCACGCGTCGCCCGGTTCCGGCGTCGGGGTGGCCGGCGGCGTGTGGGTCAGCACGTCGGGCAGCTGCACCTCGGGGGTCGGCTCGGTGTCGGCCAGGCTCGCCGCGACCGGCGCGGTGCCGGCGGCCGTCGCCGTGGTCACGGTGGCGGCCGGTTCGGTGGCGGGGGCGGCCGGTTCGGTCGCGGCGGCCACCGACTTGAGCCAGACCGGCTGGCCGGCGACGACGAGCACGACCGCGTCGCAGGCATCGGCGACCGCGCGGTTGGCCGCGCCCAACGCGTCGGTGAACGCCCGGCCCAGCGGGGTGGTCGGCACCAGCGACAGCCCCACCTCGGGGCTCACCAGCACCACCCGGGCGGCGCACCCACGGATCGCCTCGGCCAGCTCGGCGATCGTCGCCACGTCGTCGGCGGGTTGGTGGTCGGGGTCGAGCAGCACCGTCACCCAGCCGCCGAGGTCGTCGACGAGCACCGTCTCGTTGGTCTCGGCGGACGCCAGCACGTCGGCCAGCCGGCGCGGGTCCTCGGTGGTCTCCTCGGTGGTCCAGCTGCCCGGCCGACGGGCGCGGTGCGCCGCCAGCCGGGTCGCCCACTCGGTGTCCTCCGGGTCGCCCTCGGGCGCGGTGGCGACGTAGCGGACCACCGGCGCGTCGGTGACCAGGGACTCGGCGAACTCGGACTTGCCGGACCGGATACCGCCGAGCACCAGGACCGTGTTCCACCCGTCTACGGACATGCCCGTACCTTAAGGCCGCCCGGGCTCGCGGTGCCTGCCGGCCCGGTGCTCGCCGTCGTTCAGTCGCAGTGTTCGAACCCGCTGCCGTAGCTGACCCCGCCGGTGGAGCCGCCCCACTTGACGCACGTCCCGGCGGCGCTGGCCCGCACCGGCCCGGCGTAGTAGTCGAAGGACCCGCTGTCGGTGCTGCGGGCCCGACCCTGCACCTCCAGGTACGCCGAGGCCGCCGACTTCGCGCCGACCGCGGTGTCCTTGAGGGTGACCACGCAGTTGGTGCCGGTGCCCGCGTGGTACAGCAGGAAGACCCGACCCTTGCGCTGCCCGTCGCCGCCGGTCAGCGTCGCCGAGTCGATCACCTGGTAGCCGCTGCCGCACGCCTGGGCGGCGGTGTACGGGTTGGGTCGGCTGGACGGAGTGCGGCTGGGCGTGGGTCGGCTGCTGGCGGTGGCGGTCGGCGGGTCGCCCGGCATCGGGGTGCGGGCGGGGTTGCCGCTGGTCGACGCGTCGACGGGGGAGCCGGACGGGCCGGCCGTCGCGGTGCGGCTGGCGCTCGGCGTCGTGCTGGGCCGAGGCCCGCTGGTCGTCGCGTCTCCGGGCGGCAGCGGAGCGTCGGCGACCGTCGCCGATTCGCCGGCCAGCGCGGGTGGCTGATCCATTGAACCCGACTTCGCTTCGGGTCGAAGCGCCACCACGGCCACCGCGACGACGAGCGCGACGAGAGCGACAGCACCTGCCCCGACCAGCAGCGGACGACGGCGGCCCGATGGCCCGCTCCCGAGCGCGTCCTCCCGGGTCGGCTTCGGCTCGGTCGTCGCTTCGCTCGCCGGTGGGCGTAGAGCGGCGGGCCCTGCCGACACCGACCCGGCGGGCGGCGTCGCCGCGACCGACGGTGCGGAAGCCAGGCCGGCTGGCGGAAGGGGAGTCGGGCCGGCCGGCGGAACGGAAGTCGGGACGGCGGAGGCCGCGACGCCCGGGGTCGGAGCGGCCAGCGCCCACGGTGGGCGGGCAGAGACCGGGATGCTCGCCAGGGTGGCGTCGCGGGCATCGGCGGCGGCAGCGGCCAACTCAGCGGCGCTGCCGAACCGGTCCTCCGGACGCTTGGCCAGCGCGCGGGCCACCACGGCGGCGACCGCCGGCGGAGTGTCCGCCGGTAGCGCCGCCGGGTCCTCCTGGGCGTGCCGCAGCGCCACCGCGAGGGGATTGTCACCGTGGAAGGGCGGCTGCCCGGCAAGGCAGAAGTACGCCACAGCGCCGAGCGCGTAGACGTCGGTGGCGGCCGAGACGGGCTGCCCGGTGGCCTGCTCGGGGGACATGTACGAGGCGGTGCCGAGCACCATGTTCGCGGCGGTGAGCCCGGCCATGTGCCGGGACCGGGCGATGCCGAAGTCGACGAGCACCACGGTGCCGTCGGCCTTGACCAGCAGGTTGCCCGGCTTCACATCCCGGTGCACGATGCCGGCGAGGTGGGCGGTGTGCAGCGCGTCCGCGGCCTGGGCCAGCACCGACATGGTGGTGGCCGGATCCAGCCGCCCCACCGCGCGCACCCGGGCGGACAACGGCTCGCCCTCGACGTACTCCATCACCAGGTAGTCGACCTGGCTGCCGTCGTCGAGCACCGCCTGCCCCACGTCGTGCACCGGGACCACGCCCGGGTGCCGCAGCGCGGCGAGCATCCGCGCCTCGGCCCGGAACCGGGTGGTGAACTCCGGATTGGCGACCAGCGACGGCAGCAGCACCTTCACCGCGACCTCGCGTTCCAGCAACACGTCCGTGCCGCGCCAGACCGCGCCCATCCCACCTGTCGCCACCCGCTCGCCCAGCCGGTACCGGTCGCCGAGCAGCACTCCCCGCGTCAACACCGAGCCACCGTACCGGCCGGCGTCAATCGGATTGATCCACCCCGTGGGTTCCCTGCCGGGGCGAGCGAGCGGCCGTTGCGCGCCGGGCCGACTACGCTGGCGGGGGTTCGTCCCACGGGGACTTCAGCGGCGAGGGGAGACGCGGCATGGCGTGGAGCTGGCGGTACGAGGGCACTGACGGTCAGACGGTCGAGGGGCCGGCGGAGTCGTTCGGCAGCCAGGCCGACGCCGAATCCTGGATCGGTCAGACCTGGCGGGAGCTCGCGGCGTCCGGCGTCACCTCGGTCGCGCTCGTGGAGGACGACCGGGTGGAGTACCGGATGAGCCTGCTGCCCACGGCCGAGTGATGGCCTACGACCGCCCGGGCGGCGACGGGCTGGTCCTCGGCGTGCCCCGGGCGGCGTTCCGGCCCAGCCCGGTCTTCCTCGGCCTGGTCGCCCTCTTCGCGGTCAGCGGGGTGCTGACCTGGAACGGGTACGGCAACGTCCGGTTCAACGTGTTCCTCTTCGTGGTGTCCGGCTGGCTGGTGTCGCTCTGCCTGCACGAGTACGCCCACGCGGTGGTGGCCTACCGGGCCGGCGACCGGGACATCGCCCATCGCGGCTACCTGACGCTCAACCCGTTCAAGTACACCCACCCGTTGCTGTCGATCGTGTTGCCGGTGGTGGTCGTGCTGCTCGGCGGCATCGGCCTGCCGGGTGGCGCGGTCTGGGTGGACCGGCACGCCATCCCGGGCCGACTGCGGCACACCCTGGTCAGCCTCGCCGGCCCGGCGACGAACGTGCTGTTCACGCTGGTGTTGGTGGTGGCGGTGCAACTCGGCACCCGGTCGGGTGGCCCGGTGGAGTTCTGGGCCGGGGTGGCGCTGCTCGCCTTCCTCCAGCTCACCGCCAGTGTGCTGAACCTGCTGCCGGTGCCCGGCCTGGACGGCGGCAACATGCTCCAGCCGTGGCTCAACCCGCAGTGGCGCAAGATGTACGACCTGTTCGCGCCGTACGGCTTCATCCTGCTCTTCGCGCTGCTGTGGAACCCGCGCATCGGCGGGTGGTTCTTCGACGCGGTCTTCGCGGTCGGTGACCTGCTCGGTCTGCCCTCGTGGCTCTACGCCACCGGCCTGGAGCTGATCCGCTTCTGGCAGAGCTGAGCGGGCCCGGTGACGGGCGGAGCTGAGCGGGCCCGGTGACGGGCGGAGCGCAGCGGGCCCGGCCCGGTCGGCGTGGAGGTTCGCGCCGGCCGGGCCGGAACGGCGTCAGGGACGCTTCGCGGGGGACTCGGTCTTCGCCGGGTTCCGCTCGACGATCGGAGCGATAGCGTCGTCGATCGCCGTGAGCAGGTCGGCGTCGAGCTTCACCCCGGCCGCCTTCACGTTGTCGTGCACCTGGTCGGGGCGAGACGCGCCGATGATCGCCGACGAGACGTTCGGGTTCTGCAGCACCCACGCCACGGCGAGCTGGGCCATGCTGAGCCCGGCCTGCTCGGCGAGCGGCTTGAGCTGCTGGACCCGGGTCAGCACGTCGTCGTTCATGAACCGGGAGATGAACCCCGCACCCGACTTCTCGTCGGTGGCGCGGGAACCGGCCGGCGGCGGCTGGCCCGGCAGGTACTTGCCGGAGAGCACGCCCTGCGCGATCGGCGACCAGACGATCTGCCCGATGCCCAGTTCCTCGCTGGCCGGCACGACCTCGGCCTCGATGACCCGCCAGAGCATCGAATACTGGGGCTGGTTGGAGACCAGCGGGATGTGCAGCTCCCGGGCGAGCGGGTGGGCGGCGCGCAGCTGGTCGGCGCTCCACTCGGAGACGCCGATGTAGTGCGCCTTGCCGGAGTGGACGACGTCCGCGAACGCCTCCATCGTCTCTTCCAACGGGGTGCTGTAGTCGTAGCGGTGGGCCTGGTAGAGGTCCACGTAGTCGGTGCGCAGTCGGCGCAGCGAGCCGTTGATCGACTCGATGATGTGCTTGCGGGACAGTCCACGGTTGTTGCGGCTGGGCCCGGTCGGCCAGTAGACCTTGGTGAAGATCTCCAGGCTTTCCCGGCGCTCGTTCTGCAACGCCCGGCCGAGCACGTCCTCGGCCCGCCCCCCGGCGTACCCGTCGGCGGTGTCGAACGTGGTGATCCCCGAGTCGAGGGCGGCCCGGACGCACGCGAACGCCGCGTCCTCCTCGACCTGCGAACCGTGGGTGATCCAGTTGCCGTACGAGATCTCGCTGACCATCAGGCCGGAACGGCCCAGGTGTCGGAATTCCATGTACCGACCCTAGCCCTAGTGGATCATCATTGGCGACCGATGACTCAGAGCACCGGATTGGCGTCGGTGAGTAGTCGGTCGATCTCCTCCAGCACCTCGGCGCGATCGCCGTACACCGGGTCGATGAGCGGCACGCCGCGCCGGTCCAGCGCACCCCACCGCCCGTTGCCACTCTCGATCAGGAACGCCACCGGGTGGATGACCAGCATCGGGTGCGCCGGCGGGACCAGCACCGTGCCGGTGCGGTCCACCACACCCCGCCGGCCCGCCACGTCGACCACGGCCAGCCCCTCATCGGTGAAACCGTCGACCTGCCGGCCGTCGGCCAACTCGGTGACGAAGCCGTGGTAACGGGTGGGCACGACGATCCGGCCGGTCCGGTCGACCGCCCCCCACCCCTCGCGCCGCACCGCGGCCAGCCCACGCCGGAATGGTCTTACCTCGGCGAAGTTGGGTGCGACCTGCACCGCCCCGGTCGCGTCGATCGCCGTCCAACCGCCCTCGCCGACCACCCAGGCCAGGCCGTCGCTGAACGGATGCGCGGCCCGGAAGGACGGCGGGATCACCGTCGTACCGAGCAGGTTGATCAACGACCAGCGGTCGCTGTCCGGTCGGCGGACCCAGGCCAACCCGTCGTGGAAGGGCTGCGCCTCGGCGTACCGGGCGGGAATGACCACCTCGCCGTCCTGGCTGGTGTAACCCCACAGCTGCCCGTCCCGGTCCGGCAACGGGGGCCGGTCCCGGTCGAGGACCTCGTCCCGACCCCGGGGGTACGGCCCGAAGCCATCAGCCTCGGCCCGGACGGTGACCGCGTCGAGGGCCACCCGGACCCGCTCCAGCAGTTCGGCGTCGCCGGCCCCACGCAGGTCCAGCGCCTTCTCGAAGTGCTCGCACGCCTCCATGAGCCGCCCCTGGTCGTAACACGACCGCCCGGCGTGCTCGTGCAGCGCGGCCCGCAACCGGTCAGGCAACTCGACCGAGTTGGCCTGGGCGAAGAGCTGGTCCGCCTCGGGGAAGTCGCCGCGCCAGCGCAACACGTGGGCCAGCCGGGCCTGGGCCAGCGCGGTCCGGCGCAGCTCGCCGGTGGCCTCGGCGTAGGTGAGGGCGAGCCGGCCGTCGGCCAGCGCGTCGTCCAGCTCGCCGAGAATCCGCGAGGCCACCGCCCGCAGGCTGAGCAGCCGGGCCCGGGCGCGGTTGTCGACCGCCGAGCCCAACTTCTCGGTCAGCCGTCGCCGAATGGCCCGCAGGTCGTCCGGCTCGGTCAGTTCCTCGCGCAGGGTCACCGGATCCAGCCGCCAGCGGTACGCGGCCAGCACCTGCTCCGGGTCGCCCGGGTCGGCCAGCGACGGGCGGGTCACCACCGGCGGTGCCTCGGCAGGCGGCGCGGACACCGGCACGTTCTCCCCGTCCGCGCCGCTCCTCGGGCCGGGTACGGCCGGGGCCGGTGGCCCGGACGTCGGCTCCACCGACGCGGGTGGTCCGGACGTCGGCTCCACCGACGCGGGTGGTCCGGACGTCGGCTCCACCGACGCTGGTGGCTCGGAGACCGGTGCCGTGGCGGACGGTGTCGCCGAGGCCGGTGGCGCGGAAACGGGCGTTGTGGCTGGTGGCGCAGAGACGGGTGCCGCCGAGACGGGCACCGGCGGTGCGGACACGGACGCCGCCGGGGCGGGTGGTGCGGACACGGGTGTTGGTGGTGCGGATACCGGCGCTGCGGAGTGGGGCTCTGGCGGCGTGGGTGGTGCGGAGACGGGCGCTGTGCCGAGAGGCGGCGCGGAGACGGGCGTTGTGCCGAGGGGTGGCGCGGAAACGGGTTCCTGTGGCGCGGCGGGCGCTGGGGGCGCGGAGACGGGTGCTGCCGGCGCTGCCGATACCGGCGGTGCCGGGGGAGCGGACACCGGCGTGATCGAGACGGGCGGTGCCGAGACGGGTGGTGCCGAGAACGGCGGTGCCGAGACGGGCGGGTTCGGGTCGTTCGCAGCCGTCACGGGCGGCGCGGCTTCCGCCGGCCACTCGTCGACGTACGGGCCTCCCTCCGGGCTCGCGCTCGGAGCGTCGACAGCGTCGGTCGGCTCGTCGGGTGGCGCGAGTTCGTCCGTCGGGTGGTACTCGACCGGGTTGGCGTCCTCATTGGGTGAAGCGGTGTAGGCCTGCTTGTCGACGTCGGGTTCGGCTGCGAGGTCGCGTTCGTCCTGCTGGTGGGGGATCGCGAGCAGCGGTGCGCCGGAGACGGGTTGGTCGTCGTCCACAGGTGCCGTGTCGAACGCGGGCTGCTGGTCGTCGTCCAGGTCGTCCAGCCAGCGCCGGGGAGCACCGGAGACCGGGGCAGCGGGCGGCGCGGAGACGGGGGCAGCGGGCGGCGCGGAGACGGGGGCAGCGGGCGGCGCGGAGACGGGGGCAGCGGGCGGCGCGGAGACCGGGGCGAAGGCGTCGTCTGGTGTCGACCCGCTGGCGTCGGTCACGTCCAGGTGGGTGTCAGCCGTCGGCGTCGACGCCTCCGTGTCCGACGCGGCCGCTGTCGTGAAGAGGTCGGGGCTGCCGGCCGTCGACTCATCGTCGGTCGGGTCGTACTGCCGCTCGTCGGTCGTCGACGCACCCGGCGAGGAATCGGCGGGCTGAGCCGGGCTGAACCACGCGTCCGGCCCACGGACGCTCGCGACGTCGTCCGGTTCGCGAACGGGCGTGACCGGTTCTTCCGAGGGTGGCGGGGGTACGTAGCGGCGCGGCGTACCGGGGGCCGGCGGAAGCACCGGCGCGACGTCCATCGCCGGCGGCTGCGGGACAGTGCCGTCCGGGGACGCTGCCGGACCAGGAGCAGGCGCCACCGGCGTGGGGTCGTCCGGGCGCGGGGTGGGTCGGGTCGCTGGTGACGCCGGTGCCTGCCAGGTGGGCGGCGGGGCGACCGACGGGCGTGCGTCCGCCACCGGAGCCACCCGCTCCGGCGGGTACGAGCGCTGCGGAGCGTCCGGCCGCTGCGGCGGGTACGGGTGTTGCGGCGCGGCTGGGTGTTGCGGCGCGGCCGGTCGATCGGCGGAGTGCTGCCGCTCCGTGGACGGCGAACGGTCCGGCGTGACCGGGCGGCGGTCGGTTGGCGGGTTGCCGAACAGCGGGTCGCCGACCCGACGGTGATCCGGTCCCGGCTCCTCGCCGCGCCGCTGGTCCACCGGGCGGTCCCCGGTGTCCGGGCCGGGGTAACGCGGCGGCGGGGTGTGACGCGCCCCGGCCGTCGACGGCGGTTCGGTCAGCGGTCGGCGTGTGGGTGCCGGCGGGCCATCGGACCGCTCGTCTGCGCCGGGCGGCTCCACCGGCGCGGACAGGTACTCCAGCCGCAGGCGGGCGGCGGGCGGTCCCGAGACGGGCAGGTCGGCGGCGGGCGACACCGGAGCTGCGGACACCGGGCCCGGCGACACCGGGGCTGCGGACACCGGTCGCTCCGGGCCGGGGGGCGCGGGGGCGACGGGTGCCGGCGACACCGGCCGGTCCGGGAAGACGGGGGAGACCGGGGCGGCCGACACCGGCCGGTTCCAACCCGAGGGCGCGGGGGAGACGGGTGCCGGCGAGACCGGCCGGTCCGATCCGGGGGACACGGGTGCCTGCGATGCCGGCCGGTCCCAGCCGGGCGAGACAGGTGCCGGCGAGACCGGCCGGTCCCAACCGGGGGACACGGGTGCCGGCGAGACCGGTCGCTCCGGCGAGGCCGGTGGGACCGGCGTGGCGCGGCCGGCCGTGGGTGGCGCAGTCGCGGCCGGACGTACCCCTCGCTCGTCGGGCCGCGCCGGGGCGGCCGCCGGTCGCTCGTCGGGCCGTACCGGTCGGTCGTCGGGCCGGGACGGCGTGGCCGGCGGCCGTTCGGGCCGGGCGGTCGGCCGCGACGCGACGCCCGGGTCGGCGCCACGGTACGGGTCCGTGGTGCGGTACGGCTCCGGGCCACGGTGCGGCTCGGTGCGGTGCGGGTCTGACGTGCGGTGCGGGTCTGCGGTGCGGGGCGGCTCGGGGCGGTGGCCCGGCTCGCGGGCCCGGTCCGGGCTGCGGTCCTGGCGCACCGGACCCGGCGGTGGCCAGGGCAGACTGTCGCCCGACCGTTGGCCCGGCTGCGGCCGGGGCTCGCGGTACGCGTCCTCACGAGGCGCGTTCTCGCGGTACCCGTTCTCGGGGTACGCGTCCGGGCGGGCCTGTTCGCGGGGTCGCCGGTCCGGGTACGCCTCGGCGCGTGCTGCCGCCTCACGGGGCTGCTGCCAGTGCGGGTCGGTGTCGGGGCGACGCCGGTCGTCGTCGAGGCGGGACTGGCCGGGCAGGTCCGCCTCGGGTCGACGCCGTCGTCCACCGTTGGCTGCGGGAGCTGCGCCCGTCCCCTCGTCCGCGCGGTAGCGCGAGTCTGGGCGGCGCAGGTCGTCGGCGGCCCGGTCCGGGTACCCGTCGGCGCGGTAGCGGGGACGGCCGTCAACGGGTGCCCACGGGTCGACAGCGTCAGCGCTGCGGCCGTCGTGGTCACGGGTGGGTCGGACGCCGTACCCGTCGCCGGGGTGTCGTTCGTAACCGGCCGCCGGTCGCTCCGGTGTGCCGCGTCGACGTGGCGCGTCGTCCGGCTCGGGCACCCAGCCGGGTTCGGGCCGGGGCGCCGGGGAGACCGGCGGTGTGCCCCGATAGCCACGGTCCCGCTCGGTGGGCTCCTGCCGGGGGCGGCGGCTGTCGTACCGCTCCGGGGTGGGCTGGTCGCGGTGCCAGGCGGCCTCCCGCGCGGGTCCCCGTTCGTCGGCGGGGCGTCGATCGGACCAGGCGGTGCGCCGGTCCGACTCGGGGGAGCGGCGTTCCTCGCGGCGGGGTGGCTCGGGCAGCGGTCGACGGTACGGCTCGTGGTCGTAGTGCCGGGAGTCGGTGCTGTCGGGCCGCCCGTACGCCGAGCGCTCGTCGTCGCGGAGTCGCCCGTAGGCCGGTGCCCCGTCCGGCTCGTCGTCCACCCAGGACCGGCCGTGGGGTGGCTGTTCCGCCGGTGGTTCGTCGGACCACGACCGGCCGAGGTAGGTGCCGTCCGGGCGGGTGGGCGCGAGCGGCGGCACCTCGGCGCGGCCGGACACCGTCGCCCGCCCACGGGGTGGCGGCTGGTGCGGCATGCCGATGTCGCCGGGGTAGCGCTGGCCGGGAAACTGGGGGTGCCACTCGGTGGTCGGTTCGATCACCCAGGCCGGTTCGTTCGGGTCTGGCCACCGGTCGGTGTAGCGGCCGTTCATCCGGCGAGCCCGTCGCCACACCCGGCCGCCGGGCCGATCCTCGCCGGGAGTGAGCTGTCCGCAGCCGCCGCCGGGTGACCGCTGGGCGTCCGGTCGCCGCCTGCCACGCCCCGGTGGCCGGCTCGCGTCCGCTCGCTCACGCGTTGTCACCTCGTTGCAAATTGTCGCGCTGGGGCCGCACGAGCCGGTCAGGTCGCCGCTCCGGCAGGCCGTGGCTGCGGATGGAGGGTAACGGCGTGGGCTCGCTCACCGCCACTGTGGCGCCGCCCACCGGCGCAAACGTTATCCCATTGGTTTCGGACATTTAGGCCTATAACCGAATCTGGTCTCCGACCCTACCGCACTCGACGACCACCCGGCTCCGGCGGGAGTCACCGCAGCGGGTCAGGGATGTTCCATGATGAGGACGGCGAACGTGCCGGCGGCGAGCGCCTCGTAGTGGTGCGGGGCGTCGCCGGGGAACGTGGCGTAGTCGCCGGGGTCGAGTTCGACCGAGGCGCCCTCGGGCCCCACCCGCAGTCGACCGGCGGCGACCACCACGTGCTCGATGCTGCGCGGGGTGTGTCCCTGGCCGGTTCGGATCGCCCCTGGTTCCAGCCGGATCAGGTAGACGTCCCGGCGCAGGTGCGCCGTACCGGCGCTGAGCAGCGTTCCGCTGAAGTCGGCCTGCTCGGAGCGGACGTGCGACCCGTCTCCCGCCCGGATGACCCGTAGGACGTCGTCCACCGGCTCCACCAGCCGGCTGAACGGCACGCCGAGGGCGACGCCCAGGGACCAGAGTGTCTCCACGCTCGGGTTGCCGCTGCCCGACTCCAGTTGGGAGAGGGTGGACTTGGCCACCCCCGCCCGGCGGGCCAGTTCGGTGAGCGAGATGCCGACCCGTTCCCGTTCCCGGCGCAGGGCGGCGGCGATGGTGGCCAGCGGGGCAGCCGGTTCCGGAGGCATGCCTTCGCTCCATGGGTTCGAACGTTCGCTCTGGCGAACAACGGCAACCCGTTCAGCATGATGAACGCACCGCAGGATCCGCGCAGATACGGCGAAACTGCCGCCTCGAAGATGTCTGAGGCGGCAGTTTCGCCGATATCGCGCGGAGCTGGGGCGGCGGGGTCAGACCTTGTCGCCCAGCTTGACCTGGGGCGCCGGAGCGCGCATCCGGCGGAAGGTGATCGACCGCATGACCGCGTAGAGGTAGAGCGAGCCCATCCGCTGGTCGGACTTCGGGAAGCGCTCCCGGATCAGCTTGCTGATCTTGCGGCAGATCAGCACCGAGTCGATGACCACGCCCAGCGCCAGCGCGCCCCAGAGCAGGTTGGAGATCAACCGGACCGGCGCCGGCATGGCCGCGTTCGACCCGATCAGCACGATCAGCGCGCCGCCGAAGAACCAGGTGCCGACGGTACGCCGGGAGTCGACCACGTTGCGGGCCAGCAGCCGTTCCGGGCCACGGTCGCGGGGGCCACCCTCACGGCGGAACTCCGCTGCGGCCTCAGCGCGCAGTTGGCGGCGACGCTCCCGCTCCTCCTCCTTGGTGAGGGGGCGGCTCGGACCGGCCGGGCGGCGGCCGACGGTTGGCCGCTTGGGCGTCTCCCGACCCTTGGCCGGGGTGTAACCCCGGGGACGCTCGGCGGTCTCCTCGGGGGTCACCGAGGTGACGGCCTCGTCGACGAGGTCGGTGGACTTGCGGCGAAAGAGCGACGGCACGCGGCAAGGGTAGCCAACGGTCCACGCCCGGTGCACATCGCGGTGCACCGGGCGTGAAGAGTGTGTCGGTACTTACGGACGCTCGGCGTGCGCGCCGAGGTCGGCGAGCTTCGCCTCGAAGTCCTCGTAGCCTCGGTTGATCAGGTCGACGCCGTACACCCGGGAGGTGCCCTCGGCCGCGAGCGCCGCGATCAGGTGGCTGAACCCGGCCCGCAGGTCCGGGATGACCAGGTCGGCGGCGTGCAGCTTGCTCGGCCCGGCGATCACCGCGGAGTGCTTGAAGTTGCGCCGGCCGAAGCGGCACGGGGTGCCGCCGAGGCAGTCCCGGTAGACCTGGATGTTGGCACCCATCGAGTTCAGGGCCTCGGTGTAGCCGAGCCGCTGCTCGTAGACCGTCTCGTGGACGATCGACAGGCCGCGGGCCTGGGTCAGCGCCACGACCAGCGGCTGCTGCCAGTCGGTCATGAAGCCGGGGTGCACGTCGGTCTCCAACGCCACCGCGTTCAGCTCACCGCCGGGGTGCCAGAAGCGGATGCCGCCCTCCTGGCCGGGGTCGCCCAGCTTCGGCGCGCGGGCGTCGGTGACCTCGTACTCGCCACCGACCGAACGGAAGATGTTCAGGAAGGTCATCATGTCGGCCTGCTGTGCGCCCAGCACCTCGACGTGACCACGGGTCGCCAGGGCGGCGGCCGCCCAGCTCGCCGCCTCGATCCGGTCCGGGATCGGCCGGTGGGTGTAGCCGTGCAGCTTGGGCACGCCCTGAATCTCGATCACCCGGTCGGTGTGGACCTTGATGATCGCGCCCATCTTCTGCAGGATGCAGATCAGGTCGATGATCTCCGGCTCCACCGCGGCGTTACGCAGCTCGGTGACGCCCTCGGCCATCACGGCGGTCAGCAGCACCTGCTCGGTGGCGCCGACGCTCGGGTACGGCAGGGCGAACTTGGTGCCGTGCAGCCCGTTCGGCGCGGACAGGTGCAAGCCCTCCGGCCGCTTGTCGACGGTGGCGCCGAACTCCCGCAGCGCCTGGAGGTGGAAGTCGATCGGGCGCGGGCCGATGTGGCAGCCGCCGAGATCCGGGATGAACGCGTGTCCGAGACGGTGCAGCAGCGGGCCGCAGAACAGGATCGGAATCCGGCTGGAACCGGCGTGCACGTTGATCTGGTCGGTGCTCGCGCTCTCCACGTTCGCCGGGTCGAAGACCAGCTCGCCGTCCTCGGTGCCGTCGGTGACCTTGACGCCGTGCAGGCCGAGCAGACCTCGCACCACCTCGACATCGCGGATCTTGGGCACGTCGAACAGCCGACTCGGGCTGTCGCCGAGCAACGCGGCGACCATCGCCTTCGATACCAGGTTCTTCGCGCCGCGCACGCGGATCCGCCCCTCGAGCGGAGTGCCTCCGTGCACAACCAGGACGTCGTCGGTCAACGCAACCTCCAGCGCGTCGGTGCTGCCGTGTTGATGGTGGGGCGCCTGAACGTTGTCGCTACCCCGGATGCGGCCATATCCAAACGGCCCGCGTGTGTCGTCGCTTGGGCAGCATAGCCCTCGGTGACGAAAAAGGACTCGGTCACATCGGCGTGTGTGGCATTAATCGGTGATCCGGCACTTTTGCGTACCAAGGACGCTACGGATCGTGATCAGGACACCGCCGGCGGAGGAGTGTCCGCGCCGGGCAGGGCGAGCATCTGATCCAGCGCGACCCGGGCGTGGTGCGCGGTGTCGGCGTCCACCGTGATCTGGTTGACGACCCGGCCCGCGACCAGCTCCTCCAGGGCCCAGACCAGGTGCGGCAGGTCGATCCGGTTCATCGTCGAGCAGTAGCAGACGGCCTTGTCCAGGAACATGATCTGCTTGTCCGGGTGCGCCAACGCGAGCCGGCGGACCAGGTTCAGCTCGGTGCCGAGCGCCCACGCCGAGCCCGCCGGAGCCGCCTCGATCGTCTTGATGATGTATTCGGTGGAGCCGACGTAGTCAGCGGCAGTGACCACCTCGTGCCGGCACTCCGGGTGGACCAGGACGTTGACCCCGGGCACCCGCTCCCGCACGTCGTTGACGCTGTCCAGCGTGAACCGGCCGTGCACCGAGCAGTGCCCCCGCCAGAGGATCATCTTGGCGTCGCGCAGCTGCTCCGGGGTGAGCCCACCACCGGGCTTGTGCGGGTCGTAGAGCACGCAGTCGTCCAGCGACAGGCCCATCTCCAGCACCGCCGTGTTACGGCCCAGGTGCTGATCCGGCAGGAAGAGCACCTTCGACCCCTGCTCGAAGGCCCAGTCCAGGGCGCGCTTGGCATTGGACGAGGTGCAGACCACCCCGCCGTTGCGGCCCACGAAACCCTTGATGTCGGCCGACGAGTTCATGTACGTCACCGGCACGGTGTCACCCGCGATGCCCAGCTCGGTCAGCGTGTCCCAGGCGGCCTCCACCTGACCCAGGACCGCCATGTCCGCCATCGAGCAACCCGCCGCCAGGTCGGGCAGGATCACCCGCTGGCTGTCGGTGGTGAGGATGTCGGCGCTCTCGGCCATGAAGTGCACGCCGCAGAAGACGATGTACTCGGCGTCCGGGCGGGCCGCGGCCTCCCGCGCCAGCTTGAACGAGTCGCCGGTCACGTCGGCGAACTGGATCACCTCGTCGCGCTGGTAGTGGTGCCCCAGCACGAAGACCTTGCTGCCCAGCTTCGCCTTCGCGGCGGTGGCTCGGGCCACCAGATCCGGATCGCTGGGCGCCGGCAGGTCGCCCGGACACTCGACGCCGCGCTCGGTGTCGGGGTCGCTGCCCCGGCCGAGCAGCAGCAGAGCCGTCGCCGTGTTGGAGGGTTCCACCCAGGTCGAAGTCACGTAATCCATGCTCCCACAGCGCGGGCGCGACGCAGCTTCGCTCGGTGTGGGCTGCCACACTGCTCGGCATGCGCGTGCTGCTCTGCCCGGACAAGTTCGCCGGCACCCTGTCCGCACCGGAGGTGGCCGCCGCCGTCGCCGACGGTTGGCGCACCGTCACCGACGGAGACGATCTGCTGATCCGGCCGCTCGCCGACGGCGGGCCAGGCTTCGTGGAGGTGCTCGCCGAAGCCCTCGGCGGTCGGCGGGTGCCGGTGTCGACGGTCGACCCGCTGGGCCGGCCGGCGGCCGGTGAGATCCTGCTCACCGCCGACGGCGCGACCGCCTATCTGGAGAGCGCGCAGGCGTGCGGGCTGCACCTGCTCTCGGCAGCCGAACGCGACCCGAAGACCACCACCTCGTACGGGCTGGGTCTGTTGGTGGCCGCAGCGGTGGAGAGTGGTGCCCGCACCGTGGTGATCGGGCTGGGCGGCTCCGGCACCAACGACGCCGGTGCCGGAATGCTCGCCGCGCTGGGCGTGACACCGCTCGACCCGGGCGGTGCCGCGCTGCCGTACGGCGGGGCGGCGCTCGCCGCCGTCGACGCGCTGGACGGCGCGCCCCGGCTGCGCGGCGTCCGACTGGTCGCCGCCACCGACGTGGACAACCCCCTGCTCGGCCTGCACGGGGCCAGCAACGTGTTCGGCCCGCAGAAGGGCGCCGACCGCGGTGACGTGCTGCTACTCGACGCGGCACTGGAGCGTTTCGCGGCGGTGCTGGAACGCGACCTGGCCGGTTGCCCGACGGGGCTCGGCACGCTGCCCGGAGGCGGGGCCGCCGGCGGGATCGGCGCGGCGCTGCTCGCCCTGGGCGGCACCTGCGAGTCGGGGATCGGCCTGGTCACCCGGGCCACCCGGCTCGACGCCGCACTGGACACCGTCGACCTGGTGGTCACCGGTGAGGGGTCGTTCGACCACCAGTCGCTGCGCGGCAAGGTCGTCGCCGGGGTGGCCGGCGCCGCCCGCGACCGGGGAGTTCCCTGCGTGGTGGTGGCCGGGCAGGTGAGCACCGGCCGGCGGGAGGCCGCCTCGGCCGGGGTGACCGACGCGTACAGCCTGGTCGAGCACTTCGGTGGCGAGGAGGGCGGCGGGCTCGACGCCGCGCTCAGCCGACCCGCGGACGGGCTGCGCGAACTGGGCGCCCGGCTGGCCCGGCAGTGGAGCCGCTGAGCGCTCCGGCCGCCTGACGAGTGGGTCCACCTGCGGTGGGCGTCACGCCACGCGGGTGCACCCGGCCGAGGCGGCGTACGATCGGCGGAGGACCACAACCGGGAATCACTGGACGGCGCGCGACGTTGGCCAGTGCGTCCGGACCCAAACCGCGCAGGGAGACTTCCACGTGACCACGCCAGCGCAGACCGAGTCGACCGAGGCCCAGGCCCCTACTTCCGTCGTCCTCACCGACGTCGCGGCGCAGAAGGTCAAGGCCCTGATCGAGCAGGAGGGCCGCGACGACCTGCGGCTCCGCGTCGCCGTGCAGCCGGGCGGCTGCTCCGGCCTGCGGTACCAGCTTTTCTTCGACGAGCGTTCGCTCGACGGTGATGTCGTGACCGACTTCGGTGGTGTCGAGGTCGTCGTCGACCGGATGAGCGCCCCGTACCTTTCCGGCGCGACGATCGACTTCGCCGACCGGATCGACGCCCAGGGCTTCACCATCGACAACCCCAACGCGGGCAGCTCCTGCGCCTGCGGTGACTCGTTCAACTGAGTCACACCCCACACACCAGCGACGATGGGGCCGTTCTCCGGAACGGCCCCATCGTCGTACCGGTCGGGGGTCGCACCGTCTGGGAGCGGTCCCGAAGGGGACCGTGGCGGGCTGGTTGCCGTTGTCCGACCGAGCGGTGACCATCGGGTTGCCGTGCCGGTAGGCTGACCGCGCCCTGCTCCCGACCCCGAGGGTTGACATGAAGATCGCCGTCACCGGCTCGATCGCCACCGATCACCTGATGAGCTTCCCCGGTCGCTTCGCCGACCAGCTCATCGCCGATCAGCTGCACAAGGTGTCCCTCTCCTTCCTGGTGGACGACCTGGTGCTCCGCCGCGGTGGCGTGGCGGCGAACATCTCCTTCGGGATGGGCCAGCTCGGCCTGCGCCCGGTGCTGCTCGGCGCGGTCGGCGCCGACTTCGCCGACTACCGCTCCTGGCTGGAGCGCCACGGCGTGGACTGCGACTCGGTGCACGTCAGCGAGGTGGCGCACACCGCCCGTTTCGTCTGCACCACCGACACCGACATGTGCCAGATCGCGTCGTTCTACGCCGGTGCGATGAGCGAGGCCCGCAACATCGAGCTGGCGCCGGTCGCGGAACGGCTCAACGGTCTGGATCTGGTGCTGGTCGGCGCCAACGACCCGGAGGCGATGCTGCGGCACTCGGCCGAGTGCCGCACCCGCGGGTACGCCTTCGCCGCCGACCCGTCGCAGCAGCTCGCCCGGATGGGCGGCGAGGACGTGGTGGCGCTGATCGAGGGCGCCGAGTACCTGATGACCAACGACTACGAGAAGTCGCTGCTGCAGAGCAAGGCGCAGCTGAGCGACGACCAACTGCTGGACCTGGTCAAGGTACGGGTCACCACGCTCGGCAAGCACGGTGTGGAGATCGCCGGGCGGGGCATCGACCCGATCCACGTACCGATCGCGCGGGAGATCCGGGCGGTCGACCCGACCGGCGTCGGCGACGGCTTCCGGGCCGGCTTCTTCACCGCGCTCTCCTGGGGCGTTGGCCTGGAACGCGCCGCCCAGGTCGGCTCTCTGCTGGCCACGCTGGTCCTGGAAACCGTCGGCACCCAGGAGTACGACGTCCGCCGCGACCTGTTCGTCAAGCGCCTCGCCGAGTCCTACGGCGACACCGCAGCCGACGAGATCCGCCCCCACCTCCTCCCGTAACCCCCCCCGGCCTGCCCCGCCCCGCCCTACCCCGCCCCCGCGATCTTGCACTTTCTGTTGCCGTCTCGCGGCTCATGCGCCCTTTTGTCCCCGCAGAAACCGCAAGATCGCGGGGCGGAGGGGGGTCATGGGGGACGGGGGTGGGCTGTGGGGTGGGTCAGTGGGTGCGGCGGACGTCGTAGGCGGGGCCGTCGGGGCCGGTGATGGCGCCGAGGAACTCCTGGCCGCGCATCCGGCACCAGGCGGGGATGTCCACCGCCGCGGCCGGGTCGTCGGCGAGCACCCTCACCACCGCGCCCACCGGCACCTCGGGCATGCGTCGCGCCGCCGCGATCACCGGCAGCGGACAGCGTTGACCCCGGCAGTCGATCACCTCGTCCGGCATCGTCACAGCCCCACCACCCCGGCCTCCGCGCGCAGCCCCGCGACGATGTTCGGCAACTCGGTCAGGAACCGCTCCACGTCCGCCTCGGTCGTCTCCCGGTGCAGGCTGACCCGCACGTTGCCGTGCGACAGCACCCCCATCGCCTCCAGCACGTGCGACGGCCGCAGGGTGGACGAGGTGCACGACGACCCCGACGACACGGCGAAACCCCGCCGGTCCAGGGCGTGCAGCAGCGCCTCGCCGTCGACGTACAGGCAGGAGAAGGTCACCAGGTGGGGGAGCCGGAGCACCGGGTCGCCGACCACCTCCACGTCGGGCACCTCCGCCGCGACCCGCTCCCGGATCCGGTCCACCAGCGGCGCCAGCCGGGTCGCCTCGGCCGCCGCGTCGGCCGCCGCCGCCCGCAGGCTCGCCGCCGCCGCCACGACCGCGGGCAGGTTCACCACCCCGGGGGTACGTCCGCTCTCCCGCTCGTCCGCCGGCCAGGGTGACTCCCAGCGGGTGCCCTTGCGGACCGCCAGCACCCCCACCCCGGGTGGCCCGCCCCACTTGTGGGCGCTCGCCGTGAGCACCGACCAGCCGGCCGGCACCGGCACCCGACCCACCGACTGCGCCGCGTCCACGTACAGCGGCACCCCCACGTCGGCGCACGCGGCCGCCGCCTCCGCGACCGGCTGCACCGTCCCCACCTCGTGACTGGCGGTGATCAACGCGGCCAGCGCGACCCCCGGGGCCCGCACGGCGGACGACCAGGCGGTCAGGTCCAGCCGCCCCGACCGGTCGACCGGCACCGCGCTGGCGGTCCCGCCCGCGCCGACGTGCCGCTCCGCCGCGTGCAGCACCGCCGAGTGCTCGATCGCCGAGTGCACCAGCGTCGACCCGACCCGGTGCCGCCCCGCGAGGCCCCCGAGCACCGCGCCGTGGGCCGCTGTCGTACCGCTGGGGGTGAAGGACACCTCATCGGCGCGGACGCCGAGCGTCGACGCGGTGGCCTCGCGCGCGGCGTCGAGCAGTTGTCGGGCCCGGCGGGCCTGCGTGTACAGCTTGCCCGGGTCGGCCCAGCCGTCGTCGAGCGCGGCCAGCAACGCCTGCCGCGCGACCGGATGCATCGGCGCGGCGGTCGCCGCGTCCAGGTAGACCGGGGATGCGCTCACGGTGCCACCTTTCGTTCGCGGCTGCGGGGCTCGCAACCCCGGCTCACTCCTCGCGCTCACAGGTCGGTCTTCGTTCGCGGCTGCGGGGCTCGCAACCCCGGCTCACTCCTCGCGCTCACAGGCCCGACGGTATCGCGGCGGTATGCCTAGGTTCCCCCCGATGGGGGGCGGACAGTGACCCCACCACGGCCGAGTCCGTCATGGTCGAGTAATCTGCGACCGTCGGTGACGCCTTTGCCGTCGGTGCCGAGGAAAGACGCACCGCGGCGCGCTAGGGAGGCAGGACCAGGTGGTCGCAAGGAGTTCGGAGGTACGGCCGTCGGCCGTACGGCACAGCGCTTCCCCAGGGGCCGGTGGGCGCCGGCGGCGCGGTGCTGGTCGGCTGGCCGGGCTCGGTCTCAGTGGCGTCGCGCTGCTGGTCCTGCTCACGGGCTGTGACGTTGGAGCGGCGTTCGACGGCTTCGGCTGGCCGCAGGGGGGCATCTCGGCCGAGTCTCGGCGGATGTACGACCTGTGGATCGCCTCCTGCATCGCCGCCCTCGCGGTCGGTGTCTTCGTGTGGGGTCTGATCTTCTGGTGTGTCGTGCGCTACCGCAAGCGCGGCAACGCGCTGCCGGTGCAGACCCGCTACAACATGCCGATGGAGTTCCTCTACACCATCGCGCCGATTCTGATCGTCTCCGTGCTCTTCTACTACACGGCGATCGTGCAGACCGACGTGGACAAGCTGTCGAAGAACCCGGACGTCACGGTCGAGGTCGTCGCGTTCAAGTGGAACTGGCAGTTCAACTACCGCGACGGGCAGGGCCCGGACGCCAAGACCACCGCGTCGACGCTCGGCACCAGTGAGGTCATTCCGGTGCTGGTGCTGCCGACCGACCGGTCCATCCGGTTCGAGGAGACCAGCCGCGACGTCATCCACTCGTTCTGGGTGCCGGAGCTGCTCTTCAAGCGGGACGTCATGCCGGGCAAGATCCGCAACGTGTTCGAGGTCTCCAGCCTGGAGGCCGAGGGTGCCTACGTCGGGCGCTGCGCCGAGCTGTGCGGCAGCTACCACGCGTTCATGAACTTCGAGCTGCGGGTGGTGTCGCCGGAGAAGTACGACCAGTTCCTCGCGGCCAAGCAGAGCGGCAAGTCCACCCAGGACGCGTTGTCCGCGATCGGTGAGCAGCCGTACGCGGTGACCACGGAGCCGTTCGACACGCGGCGGACGCAGGACAACTTCAACCCGGACAAAGTTCCGGCCCGCACCGGAAGCTGAGGCAGCGGCATGAAGACCGAGTGGCGTATCTTCCTGATCATCGCCGGTTTCCTCTTCGGTGCCACCATCCTCTACGGCGCCTGGACGAACGGGCAGTCGGGCGGCATCGAGTGGGTCGGCACCGTAGCCCTGCTGCTGTCGTTCCTGCTCTGCTCGATGTGCGGTGGCTTCTTCTGGTTCGTCTCCCGCCGGATCGACCTGCGCCCGGAAGACCGTCCGGACGCCGAGATCGCTGACGGCGCTGGCGAGGTCGGCTTCTTCAGCCCGGGCAGCTACTGGCCGTTCGGTCTGGCGCTGGCCGCCGCGATCGCCGCGCTCGGCCTGGTGTTCTGGCAGTACTGGCTGATCGGCGCCGGCCTGGTGGCCGTTGTCCTCGCCGCCTGTGGGCTGCTGTTCGAGTACTACAGCGGCACCCGGCGTACCGCCGAGCACTGACCCACACCCGGTCGCCATCGCGACCGACCCCGCACGACGAAGGCCCGTTCCCCGGTGGGGGAGCGGGCCTTCGGTCATGCTCGACCCCGGTCGAGCGGCGCTGGCGGTCAGGCGGCGGGCGCCGGATCGGGCCGGGCGGCAGGTCAGGCGGCGTGACGCTGGCCGTCAGATGGCGCGCCGGTGGGCGGTCAGGCGACTCGGCGAGGGGCGGGCTGGCGGTGGCGGACGGTCAGTCGGGTGACCGGGAAGGCGATCGCGCCGACGACCACTGCGGCGCCGCAGTCGACGCAGATCAGCTCTGGACAGTCGGTGCCGTGGCCGTCGACGCACGGCGGGGCCTCGAACAGCGCCACGCCCTCGCAGACGTCGCAGTAGAGCTCGCGGTGCGACACGGGCGTCTCCTCTCGATCACCAGGCCGGCCCGCCCGGATGCGACAGCGACGCACCGACGGCGGCAGAGAACTACTCAGCTGTAGTTTCCCAGACGGGTCCGACAAATCCCCGCGCACCGTCGCCCACTCGTCGGCCGCCGGGTGTGATCCACTCGACTTCCTTGAAATCGGGGTGTCCGGGCTCGGCGGTTTCAAGCGGCTGTTGCGACTAGGTGTTTGTGGAGTACCTCGGCTGGATTCTGCCAGTCGAGGGTTTGGCGT
>NZ_JBTLMN010000016.1:0-76074 GCF_054462275.1 Micromonospora sp. SD19 | reverse complement strand
GCCGGCAGCTTGTAACTGCCGAAGTACGCCCCGAACCCGCCACTGGCGTTGGCCAGCGAGGTGAACAACTCGATCGACGAGTCCTTGTGGAGGTAGAGCATGGCGGCGTCGTCGCGACCGTCACCGTTGAAGTCCCCGGACAGTTGCACCACGTTCGGGTCCGCGACCGGCGTTGGCTCCGGCTCCGGCTCCGGTGTCGGCTCGGTGGCCTCGATACCGGTTCGCCGGATGGGTTTGTAGGTCCTCAGGTCGTCCCAACCGTTGAAGCCGCGTGAGCCCGTGTTGTTGTTCGCGTACGGGTTCTGCACCGTCTGCCCGTCGCTGTTGAACGAGTAGACATAGGCGCCCTTGGAGTGGTCGTTCTTGTCCTTCCAGAACGCGAAGAGCTCGATGTGGCCGCTGCGCACCATGGCGTCACCGGGCTGGAAGTCGTTGATGCTGCCGAGCGTGGTCCACATGGCGTTGCTGCCCTGGAACTGGTCGGTGACATAGCTCTGGGAGAGGTGCCAGGCCATCGAGACGAGACCTGAGCAGTCCCGCCGGTAGGTGTGCGAACCGTCGACGTCCTTGGCCCAGGTGCCGGTCTGGGTGTACGTGATGTCGCGATCGACCCAGTTCTGTGCGCGGTCGAGCATCTCGGTCCGGGTGATCGGCCCGTTGATCGATGACGCCTCGGCGGGCGAGATCGTGAGCAGGGCGTTCGCCCCGATGACCGCGAGGCTCAGCGCCGCGCCGGCGATCAGCCGGGTCGTGTACTGCCGGTTTCCGCGTGCTGCGAAGAATCGCATAGCAGGTGTCCTCCAATGCAAAAGGTGGTTTTTCGGGCCGGTGAAGGGCCCGTTGGGGCAGCCGGCATCGCCTCGGGGGCAATGACAGCCACCGATCGCCGGTTAGAGTCGCTGCGAACGTGCAAGATCACGAGGGCTGCCGGCACCCCGGCGGCTCTCTGCGCATCGTTCGATGAAGTTGTTGCTGGCGGCTCCTCTCGGAAGGGGAAGTGCACTGGTTGGTCGTGCTCGCCTCTCCGGTAGCGGTGCATCGGATCGGCTGTGGCAAAACCTTCGCAGCCGCATTCGGTAGGGAAGCTGAACGAATTCTTGACAAGCACGTGCGGCCTGGTGACGGCCGATGTGGACGACCAAACGGGGCGCGGGGGCGATGCCGTGGAACTTCGAATACTCGGCGAACTACAGATCCGGGTGGCCGGCCGGCCGATCGAACTCGGCCCGCTGAAACAGCGCCTGGTGCTGGCGGCCCTGGCCGTCGACGTCGGTCGGGGCGTACCGGTCGAGATGCTGATCGACCGGGTGTGGGACGGCTCGCCCCCGGCGGACGCCCGCGGGGTGCTCTACACCTACATCACCCGGATCCGCCGGCTGCTCGCCGCCGCCGCGCTCGGGGAGGGCGTCAGCCCGATCACGGTGGCCCGGCGGGCGGGCGGGTACCAGTTGGAGGCCGCCGACGACCGGGTGGACCTGCGGCAACTGCGCACCCTGAGCGAGCAGATCCAGCACCTCGACGCGGATGACCCGCGACGGGCGCAGCTGCTGCGTCAGGCGGTCGAGCTGTGGCGCGGCGACCCGCTGGACGGGCTGCCCGGCGACTGGGCGGCCCGGGTCCGGGAACGACTGCGTCAGCAGGCGCTCGGCACGCTGGTGGAGTGGGCGGAGAGCGAGTTGCGCCAGGGCCGTCCCGGGCCGGTGGCCGACCGGCTCAGCCAGGCGTTGGAACGCGACCCACTCACCGAACCCCTCGTCCTGCACCTGATGCGCGCGCTGCACCTCGGCGGGCGACGCGCCGAGGCGCTGGACCAGTACGCCCGGACCCGCGCCCTGCTCTCCGACGAGTTGGGCGTCGACCCGGGCAGCGAGCTGCAGCTCCTGCACCAACGCATCCTGCGCGACGAGTCGGTGCCGCGTCCGGCGGTCGAGCGCGAACCGACGCCGCCACCCGCCGTGGCCCCACCACAGCCGGTCGCGTCGACCGACCCGGACGAGCAGGACCAGCCGGACGACGCACCGCGTGCCGGGCGGGCCGGCCCTGGCTGCCAGCTACCACCCCCGCTGCCGGACCACACCGGATGTGAGGCGGAGATCGAGCAGGCGCTGACCGCCCTGGCCCAGCCTCAGCAGACGCTCACCGCACGGCCACCGCTGATGCTGTCCGGGCCCGGCGGCGTCGGCAAGACCTCGCTCAGCGTCCGACTCGCCCACCTGCTGCGCACCAGCTACCCGGACGGGCAGATCTTCGTGGGGCTCGACGGCCGGCGCAGCGACCCGGTCAGCGTCCTCAATCAGGTCCTGCGTGCCCTGGGCGTGTCGAACGTCCAGCAGCTGCGCAGCACCGAGGAGAAGCTGGGCCAGTACCGGTCGGCCATCAGCGGACGACGCATCCTGATCGTCCTCGACGCGGCCGTCAGCGCCGAGGAGGTCCGTCCGCTGGTGCCGGGCGACTCGGGCTGCGCCCTGATCGCCACCAGTCGGGCCCGGCTGACCACTGTTCCCGGGGCGCACCACGTCGAGCTGACGATGTTCAACTCCCAGCAGTCGCTGGCCCTGCTCGGGCAGATGATCGGCGCGGACCGGGTCGCTCGTGAGCCGGCGGCGGCGCAGACGCTCGTCGAACTCTGCGCCGGCCTGCCGCTCGCCCTGCGCATCGTCGGTGCGCGGCTGACCGCTCGACCACACCAGCGGATCGCCCGGCTCGCCGACCGGCTGCGCAACGAGCGCAACCGGCTCGACGAGATGACCGCCGACGGGCTGGCGGTCCGGCTCAGCGTGGCGGTCAGCTACCAGGGCCTCGACCCGGCCGCGCGGCGGATCTTCCGGTTGCTCGGCTTCATGGGGGCGCCCACCTTCGCCGAGTGGCTGGGCGCGGCGCTGCTGGGCGAACCGGTCGACGTCACCGAGGACCTGCTGGACCTGTTGGTCGACGCCCGGCTGATCGAGGTGGTGTCGGACCCGGTGCACCGCACGGTGCGCTACCGGATGCACGACCTGGTTCGGCTGTACGCGTACGAGCGTGCCGTCGAGGAGGACAGCACCGCCGAACTGCACACCGCGGTGGCCCGGGTGTTGACCGCGGCAACCGAGCTCAGCGAGCGCCTCGGCGAGCGGCTTCCGCACGCGGTGCCACCGCTGTACCGGCAACCGCCGATGCCGGTCAGTCTGCAGTCCTGTGTGCTCGCCGCGGATCACCTGCGGCCGGGCTGGCTCGACGCCGAGGGCGCGTGCCTGGTCGCCGCGGTGGAGCGCGCGGCCGAACTCGACATGGACGCCGCCGCCTGCGCATTAGCCGACGCGCTGGTCTTCGCCTCGTTCGCGGTCCGCAACGACTTCGTGAGCTGGGACCGTACCCACGCGGCGGCGATCGGCGTCGCCCGCCGCACGGGCAACCGGGTGGCGCAGGCCGTCATCGAGTGCGGCATCGGGCTGCTCCGCTACAAGGAGGACCGGTTCGACGAGGCGGAGCGCTACTTTCCCGCCGCTGTGGCGCTCTTCGACGAGGCCGGTCACCAGGCGGGGGCCGCCGCCGCGCGCAACGGTCTCGGCACCGTGCTGCGCGAGGTGGGACGGCACCACGAGGCGATCCCGTTGTTGACGGCCGCCGCCGAGACGCTGGCCCGACTCGGCGACGAGAACGGCGCCGCGCACGCCCGCTACGGGCTGGGGCACTGTCACCGCGAGTTGGGGGACGACGCGGCGGCCACCGCGCGGCTCGGCGAGGCGATCGGCGCGTACCGCACCCTCGGCCACTGGCGGGGCGAGGCCATCGCCACCCGTGCCATCGGCCTGGTGCACCGGGCACGAGGCGAGTTGGGCGAGGCGGAGGAGTGGTGCACTCGCGCACACGCCCTGATCGTGGAGCATCAGGACGAGCACATCGCCTGCTACACGTCGCAGGCGCTGGCGAAGATCTGGCTGCGCCAGGGGAAGGTCGACCAGGCCCGGGGGCCGCTCGACCGTTCTCTGATCACCTGCAAGCGGCTCCACGACCGGCTGGGCACCGCCCTCGTGCAGCGCACCATCGGTGAGCTGCACCTCGCCGCCGGCCACCTCGACGACGCGGCCCGCGCACTGGGGCTGGCGTACGACGGATGGCAGGCCCTCGGGCACGACCTGGGCCGGGCGCGAACCCTGCGCGACACCGGGATGGTCCGGGCGGCGGCCGGTGACCTGCCGGGGGCTCACACCGCCTGGGCCGACGCCCTGGCCGTGTTCACCAGGTTGGGCACCAGGGAGGCCGCGGAGGCTCCGGGCTGGCACCGGGCCTGCGGCCCCGACTGTGGCTCCGTCGCCGGGTCGCCCGCCGGCGGCCCGCTGGCCGTGTCGGCCGCCTGAAAGGCCGCTCCGCCTGCGGATTCAAGGTTTGTTCCAGCTCTGGCAGAGGCACGGCTCCTACCGTCGTCGGCGGGTCCGGGAAGTCAATCCGACCCGACCGACGAGGTAGGGAGTCAGCTGTGCGAGTTCGAGGCAGTGACGTGGCGATGGCGGTGGCGATGGCCCTGACGTGTGCGGTGGCGGGATGTGGGCAACCCGCCCCGCGCTCGGTCGGAGCGCCGGCCGCCAGCTCGCCCGGGTCCACCCCGTCGACACCACCGCCGACCGGTGGTCCGTCGCCCTCCGTCGACACTGCGCCGACCGCGACCGCCGGGCCGACCGCGAACGCCGGGCGGGGCCCGGCGAGCGACGCGGCGACCGTCGCCGGTGACGGTTCGGGTCGGGCCGCCGCCGGTGCCGGCGCACCAGCGGAAGGCGGCGGAGCGCCGGATCGGGCAATCGACACCGACACCACCTGTACGCCCAGCACGTTGCAGGCGGCCAGCCAGGCGCTGCTGGGCGGCGTGCGGATCGCCCGGGTGGAGGTCTTCGCCTGTCGGAACTCCTATGCCCGGCTGACCGCCGTACCGGCCGGCTCGCCGGACACCCTTCCCGAACCGCAGATCTTTTTGAAGCGGTCCGGGGCGCAGTGGCAGCTCGCCGGGCAGGCGGCGGCGAACATCGACTGTGGCGACGGCGGCCTGGCACCGGCCATCAGCACGGCCTGCGGCGCGCTGGCCGGTTGACGTCCGGCGTGGACCGCTGCTCGCGTTGGCGGTGCCCGTTCAGAGCGCCTCGCTGTCGTCGGAGAGCGTGGGGCCGGCGGCGGCGGGCACCAGGTGTCGGACCTCGGGCTCCCCGTCGGTCAGCTCCCGGGCCCGTTGCTCGGCCGCGCGGTCCTCACCGGTCAACCGGCCGCCGTGCTGGCGCAGGTGCTCGTCCCAGGACGGCACCACATACACCTCGACGAAGCGATCCACCGTCTCGGCCGGGCGAAACAGCCCCCAGCGCATCGCCCCGGTCCGCTGCCGCGCGCCACGCACCAGGTCCATCGCCGCCAGGAACTGTTGGGCCCGCTCCGGCCGGACGGTGTACTGCACCGTCACCAGCACCGGCCCCACCCCCGGGTCCGGTTCGTGCGCCAGGTGCAACTGTGGCCAGTACGCCGCCGGTTCACGGTTCACCGACCGGAGGTCGGGCAGCGGCCAGATCCGGCTCGTCAGGGTGCCGACCAGCATCAGCGCCGCCGCCGCCAGGTACGCGAGGACCAACCCGCCCATGTCGGCCACCAGCCCCCAGAGCAGCGCGCCGACCGCCTGCCCACCGGCGAAGCACACCTGGTAGACGGCCAGGCCCCGCGCGCGTACCCAGCTGGGCAGGAAGAGCTGCATCTCGGCATTGACGTTGGCCAGCACGGTCACCCAGGCCATCCCGGCGGGCAGCAGGGCGAGCAGCACCAGCGGCACCACCGGCACGGTGCCGACCACGGTCAGCGCCACCGTGAACAGAGCCCCGGCGATCAGCAGGAGCTGGTTGGCCGACAGTCGGGTGCGGATCACGGCCAGCAGCACACCGCCACCGATGGCGCCCACGCCGAGGGCGGCCAGCAGCACCCCGTACCCACCGGAGCCCAGCCCCAGCCGGCGACTCGCGACCAACGGCAGCAACGCCCACAACGCGCTGGCCGGGACCACGAAGACCAACGCGCGGCGCAACAGCCGGCGCACCGTCGGCGAGTGACGGACGTAGCGGCTGCCGGCCCGCAACGCGGCGGTGAACCGCTCGGGCACCTCGACCGCGCGGGCGTTGTCGGGCCGCCAGCGCCACAGCGCGTACGCGAAGACGCCGAAGGCGACCGCGTTGATGCCGAAGACCGGGGCGACGCCGGTACGGGCGATCAGCACACCGGCCACCGCGGGACCGACCGCCCGCGCCACGTTCACGCTGATCGAACCGAGCGCGGACGCCGACCGCAGCTGGTCCTGCGGCACCAGCTCCGGGATCACCGCCGCCCAGGCCGGCAGGGTCAACGCCTGCCCGACCCCGAACGCGAAGGTGAGGGTGAGCAGCAGCGCCGGCGGCATCCGGCCGGTAACTGTGAGCAGCGTCAACGCCACCGCCACCGCCACCAGGAACAGCTGCACGGCGATCAGCAGGTGCCGGCGGTCGAAGCTGTCGGCCAGCACCCCGGCGGGCAACGCCAGCAGCAGCACCGGCAGCAGACTGGCCGTCTGCACCAACGCGACCAGGGTGGGGGCGTTGGAATGGTTGATCAGCAGCCACTGCGCGCCGACGGTCTGCATCCAGGTGCCGATGTTGGCGGCGAGCAGGGCCAGCCACAGGTTGCGGTAGACCGCCGTCCGCAGCGGCGCCCACGCCGAGGCCGGACGGTCGGCGGGTCCGGCTGCGGCCGTCACCACCGCCCGTCCGCGCGCAGCACGCGCTCACCGGAGACGTAGAGGTCGTCGGGTTCGAGCAGCAGCAACCGGACGACCTCGGTGGCGACCTGTTCGGGCATGGCGTACACCTCGTCCAGGAACTCGGCACCCACCCGTTCCTGCAGTCGGGTCGGCATCGGCCCGGGGTGCAGCTGCATCACCTTGACCCGGTTGCTGTGCTGCGCCTCGGCCAGCGAGTCGACCAGGCTGTTGCCGTAGCTCTTGGTGGCCCGGTAGACGGGGATGCCGGGCCGGGGGGCCGCCAACGCCAGCGCGCCGATGTAGACGACGTTGCCGTGGCCCTGCCGGTCAAGGTGCCGCACCGCCTCCCGCAGCAGGTACGTGATGCCCAGAACGTTGATTTCCACGGCCCGCCGGATGTGCTCCACCGACAGGTCCCCCAGGTCGCCGCCCGCCCACATGGAGGCGCAGGCCGCCACCCCGTCGATGGTGCCGTAGCGCTCGACCACCCCGGCGAAGGAGTCGCGGACCTGCTCGTAGGAGGAGACGTCGCAGACCGCCCCGTCGCAACCCAACTCGTCGGTCGCCGCGGCGACCTCGGCCGGCACGTTGCCGAACACCACAACCCGGTGCTCGTCGACGAGCAGTCGGGCCACCGCGAGACCGAGACCGCTGGTCCCGCCGACCACCACGAAGGTTCTGGCACCCATGTCTCTCCAGCCGCCGCCGACACCGGTCACGCAGGCCGCGTGACGGCCCGTTCTTCCCCTTTCCGGACCCCGCACACCCGTTCGCGGGTAGTGCTGGGCATACCCCGAAGAGTGGATCTGGACGGCTGGGGCAGCCAGCCGCTGCCGATTAGCGTCTGCGGCATGACCACGGAACACCCTTCGCACCTGGCCGAGGCGCTGCGCCGCCGCCGCTGGCTGCTCACCGCGTGGCCCTGGCGGGCGCTGGCCTACCTGGTGACCACCGTGCCGATCGCCGGCGTGCTCACCGTCGGGCTGCTCGTCATCGGCGCGCCCCTGCTGGCCGCCGTCAACGCGTTCCGCCTGCACGGCCGGCCGCCGAGCGTCGCGCTGACGCTGTTCCTGGCCACCGGCAGCCTCATCCTGCTGGCGTTGGCCCCGCTGGTCAGCTTTCCGGTGGCCGCCGTCGAGCGGTGGCGGGTCGGGCTCGTCGACGGTCGTGCGCTGCCCTCGTCGCCGTGGCCGGGCCTGGTCGCCCGCTACCGCAGCGCCGCGACCTGGCGGGAGGTGGCGTACCTGTTCTGGCTGGGCGGCTTCGCGCCGGTCGCGTACTGGGTGTTCCTGCTGCTGGTCCTGCTGGACCTCGGGATGATCTCCAGCCCCTGGCTGGCCGGCGACGCCAACCAGCCGGTGGTGATCTGGCAGCCGATCGACAGCACCGGCGAAGCCGTCCCGTACGCGATCGTGGGGGTGCTGCTGATCCCGGTGCTCTGGTACGCCGTCGGCCTGCTCGCCGCCGTGCAGGCGGCCGTGGCCCGGTGGCTGCTGGCTCATCCGGTGGACGCGGCGGCGCTGCGCGAGGTCACCCGCTCCCGCACCCGACTGGTCGGGGCGTACGAGGCCGAACGCCGCCGCATCGAACGCGACCTGCACGACGGCGCACAGCCCCGACTCACCAGCCTCACCCTGCAGCTGGGGCTGGCCCGGCTGGACGTGCCCGAGGACTCCCCCGCCTCCCGACCCCTCGCCGTGGCGCACGACCAGGCAAGGGGCCTGATGGTGATGCTGCGGCAGTTGGTGCACGGCATCCGCCCGCAGAGCCTCACCGACCTCGGCCTGGCCGGTGCGGTACGCGAACTGGCCGACGCCGCCACCATCCCAGTTGCCGTGCGCGCCGACCTGCACGGCGAGCTGCCGGAGATCGTGGAGACCACCGCCTACTTCGTGGTCTCCGAGGCGCTGGGCAACGTCGCCCGGCACGCCCGGGCTACCCGCGCCGACCTCCGCCTCACCCGGGCCGGCGGTGACCTCGTCGTCGAGGTGACCGACGACGGCCACGGCGGCGCCGACCCGGCGCGGGGCACCGGCCTGACCGGGCTCGCCGACCGGGTCGCCGCCGTGGGCGGCCGGCTGCTGCTGTCCAGCCCGGCCGGCGGGCCTACAGTGGTGCGGGTGGAGCTGCCATGCCGTCGGTGACCCGGGTGGTGCTCGCCGAGGACGAGGTGCTGCTGCGCGAGGGTCTGGTGGCGCTGCTGAACCGCTTCGACTTCACTGTCTGCGCCGCCGTCGGCTCCGCACCGGACCTGCTGGCCGCGGCCCGCGAACACCAACCGGACCTGGTGCTGACCGACATCCGGATGCCACCGGGCCGCCGCGACGACGGGCTGCGCGCGGCCGTCGCGTTGCGCGCCGACCGACCCCAGCTGCCGGTCGTGGTGCTCAGCCAGTACGTGCAGACCGGGTACGCGGCGGCGCTGCTGGACAGCGGCGACGGCCAACGGGTGGGCTACCTGCTCAAGGACCGCGTCGCCGAGGTCACCGAGTTCGTCGACACGCTGCGCCGGGTCGCCGACGGCGGCACGGCCATCGACCCGGACGTGGTCCGGCAGCTTCTGCACCGCCCCCGCGATCCGCTCGCCGCGCTGTCCGCCCGGGAGCGCGAGGTGTTGGCGCTGCTCGCCGAGGGGCGCTCCAACGCGTCGATCGCCGGCCGCCTGCACGTCAGCGAGGCGGCGGTCGGCAAGCACGTCGGCAACATCCTGGTGAAGCTCGACCTGCCGCCCAGCGACGACACCAACCGCCGGGTGCTCGCGGTCCTCACCTACCTGCGCGCCGACGCCGCAAGCTGACCAGCGCCGGGCCGCGACCGGGCACGACCGCCCGGGGCGTAGATTCGATCAGCGGGGCCGCCGTCACCAGGGCACGGCCCGGGGAGACGGGGGCACGGCATGGCGAAGGCGCTGCGGGTTGGTCTGCTGGGGTACGGGCTGGCGGGCCGGGTGTTCCACGCGCCGCTGATCGCCGCGACCCCGGGCCTGCGGCTCGACGCCATCGTGACCCGTGATCCGCAGCGGCGCGAGCAGGCCCGACAGCACTTCCCGGACGCCCGCCTGGTCGACGACGCCGACGAGCTGTGGCGTACCCCTGCTGACCTGGACCTGGTCGTGGTGGCGACGCCGAACCGGCAGCACGTGCCGATGGCGCGCGCGGCGCTCGCCGCCGGCCTGCCAGTCGTCGTCGACAAGCCCCTCTCCCCGACCGCCGCGGAGGGCCGCACGCTGGTCGACGAGGCGACCGAGCGCGGGGTGCCGCTGACGGTCTTTCAGAACCGCCGCTGGGACGGCGACTTCCTGACCGTCCGCCACCTGGTCGAGCGGGGCGAGTTGGGGCGGGTGCTGCGCTTCGAGTCCCGGTTCGAGCGGTTCCGCCCGACCATCAAGCCGGGCTGGCGGGAGCTCGCCGGCCCGGAGGAGGCCGGTGGTGCCCTCTTCGACCTCGGCGCCCACCTCGTCGACCAGGCGGTGCAGCTGTTCGGCCGGGTCGACCGCGTCTACGCGGAGGTGGACCGTCGCCGCGCGGGCGCAGCCGTCGACGACGACGCCTTCGTGGCGTTGACCCACGCCAACGGGGTCCACTCGCACCTGTGGATGGGCGCGGTGACCGCTCAGCTCGGGCCGCGCCTGCGGGTGCTGGGCGATCGGGCCGGCTACACCAGCTACGGGCTGGACGTGCAGGAGGCGGCGCTGCACGACGGCGGCCGACCGGACCAGCCGGGCTGGGGCGAGGTCCCGCCGGAGCGCTACGGCCTGCTCGGTGTCGACGGTGACCTGCGGCCGGTGCCGACCGCGCCGGGCGCGTACCAGAGTTTCTACGCACAGGTGGCGGCCGCGTTGCGCGACGGCACACCGATGCCGGTGGACCCACGGGACTCGGTCCACACGGTCGAGCTGATCGAGCTGGCGCACCGGTCGGCGGCCGAGGGCGTGGTGCTGCCGGTCCCGACCGTCTGACCGGTTCGCACGTCCCGTCACCTGGGCTGCTGAGGCGTACGCGGAAAACCGGTGGAGCGGCGCCGCCGTGCGCCGTTACCGTGCTGCGCAACAGGTCGTCTAGGCAAGGACGTGCCGTTGTACACCCTGTGAGACCTCCCGAGAGCTGATCTGTCGCGCGTCGCGCCTGTGCGCCGCGCTCCTTTTTGCTGCGGACTTCTCACTGAAACCGGTGTACCTCTGTGCTCATCAATTGGGCCGTCGTGCCCACCTGCCTGCCCATCATTCGCCGCCGTTGCCACGGGTGCGCGTCCCAGCGCCTTCGGGCGAGCGGCAAGTTCCGGGTCAACGCCAACCACAAGCTCATCGATACCTGGCTGCTCGCGCTCTGTACCGAGTGCGGGGAGACGGCGAAGCTCACCGTCCTGGAGCGGATGACCGTGCGCACCATCCCACCCGAGATGCTGGACCGGCTCCATGCCAACGACCCCGGCCTGGCCGCCGAACTGCTCCAGGATCCGGACGTTCAGCACCGCAACCGGTTCACCCTGGACTGGACCGACGCCTGGCGTCTCGACACCGCCGGATCGGATCACCTGGACTGTGACGTGCTCGACGTCGCGGTCCGCAACGCGGCACGGATCCCGGTCCGGCCGACCCGGCTGATCGCCGACGGTTGCGGTCTGTCGAGGGGCGAGGTCAGCCGACTCATCACGGAGGGGAAGGTTGTTTCGGCGGCCCGGTTGAGCGGCAAGCTCTCCGGCGACTTCACCTTCACGCTGAAACGCTGACCCGTCCTCGGGGTCTGTCCGGCATGACGCCGGGCAGGCCCCTAGGGCCTGTTTCATAAGAACTGGCCGGCCTGCGGCGGGCCCGGACGACGACCGGCGGCGTTGCGGTTTCGTCCGGATACGACACCGGTATCCGGACGAAACCGCGCCTTGCCGGATCGCCGCCCGGACTCCGCCTCGGCTCGACCGCCCTTATGAAACAGGCCCTAGTCGGCGTTGCTCTCCGAGGGGGCGTCGTCCGGTGCCCGGGCGTCGTCGTCGGTGAGCGCGTCGTCGGACGAGGTGGTGAGGTCGGCGAGCCGGCGCTCGGCCTCCCGGATCTCCTCGTCGAGCCTGCTGTTCTCCTCGTCGGGGCCCTGCGACATGGGCGACCTCCATCGGGCGCGACCGGCAGCCCTGCGAGTACCCGAACTGACGGCGGGGACACGAGGGCCCGCCCGCTCTTGAGGCGGCGTGGCCGGTGGGTGACCGCTGCGCGCTGTCGGCACCGACGTACCGAGCGCCGGGCCGGTCGGCGGGCGCGCCGGGCTGGAACCCGGGAGCGTTGCCGACCCGGCCCGGTGCCGGATCAGCGCTGCTTCAGCTCGCGCCAGGATGGGTGGGTGCCGCGCCAGGCGTCGGCGAGGATGGCCGCCGAGGCCCGGCTGGGGCACTGCTGCACCCGCTCACGACCCGACGCCCCACCGATCTGGGCGCGGACCTCCCAACCCTGCCCGTCAGTACGGATGTACACGTCCCGGCGCCCGCGCGGGGTCGTGTCTCCGTTCCACCAGTGCTCCTCCACCTTCATTCGCCGACCGTATAGCAATTCCCGCGCCGAGGGTACGGCGCAGGTATGACCGGACCGGGGCAAGGGTGACAATCCGGGCGCATTTCCGCCCAACCGTTGACGGTTCGAAACCATAACGGGCGGTTCTCCCGCTCCTGAGTTGCGCATCAGGAGAACCCCACCCTGCCCCGCCCCCGCAACTCCCACCGCCCACCGCTGTTGATCAAGAACTTTGCGTCACCAATCGCGCCGTCGATGACGCAAACTTCTTGATCAACAAGGGAGGGCAGGGGCAGCGGGTCAGGGGTGGGTTGTCAGGAGGTAGTCGTCGGCTTCGGGGCTCCAGCGGAGGTCCAGTACGCCGGCGGTGGCGGCGGCCTTGCAGAACTGCAGGAAGCTGCGGTAGCCGAGCTTCTTCTCGCTGAAGTCCGGGCGGGCCCGGCGTACCTGGTTCTTCAGCCCGGACAGCGCCACCGGGTTGCCGCCGCTGCCCAGGTCCGCCACGACGCCCCGGAGTAGGCCGAACGCCACCTCGCGGTCGCCGTGCTCGGGCAGCGACACCTCGGGGTCACCCTTGGCCGGCCCCTCGGCCAGCTCGATCACGTTGCGTTCGGCGAGGTGGCGCAGCAGCTCACCGAAGGTGCGGAAGCCGTAGTCGGACTCACTGAAGGTCGGGTCCTTGCGCAGCAGGGTGCGCTTGAGCCGGGACGCGGTGACCTCACCGTTGGCGCTGCCCTGCAGGCCGGCGACCGACTGGGCGACCTGTACGGCGAGCGCGTCCGCGTCCCGGTCGGGCTCCGCCTCCTGCGGTCGACGGTCCACCTCCTGCTCCGGCTCGGGCGGGCGCTGTTCCGCGCCGGCCTGCCGGGCGGCGGAACGCGCGCGCCCACCACGAGCCGGCGGGATGTCCACGCCCTCCAGCCGGTCGTAGTAGAGGAACTCGTCGCACGCCGGGGGCAGCAGCCCCGAGGTGGACCCCTCGACCCCGACGCCGATGACCCGCTTGTTCAGCTCCCGCAGCTTGTGCACCAGCGGGGTGAAGTCGCTGTCACCGCTACAGATCACGAAGGTGGAGATGTACTCGCGTTCGAACGCCAACTCGATCGCGTCGACGGCCATCTTGATGTCCGCGGCGTTCTTGCGGGAGGCGCCCATCCGTTGCGGGATCTCGATCAGCTCGACGTGGGAGCGGGTGAGCATCCGGCGGTCCTCGTCGAAGTAGGACCAGTCGGCGTACGCCCGGCGGACCACCACCCGGCCCCGTTCGGCCAACGCGTCGGCGATGGGCCGGAAGTCGAAGGCGACGCCGCCGCGATGGTCACGCGCGCCCAGCGCGAGGTTCTCGTAGTCGAGAAAGAGGGCGATCCGGTCTTCTTGATCCACGCAGATCAGCCTACGCCGGGCGCGAGCTGGTCGGGGCGGGCGACGCGCGACACCTCAACTCGACAACCGTCCATTTCTTGCGGCCTCATAGTCGTTTATTTTCGTTGTTCGATAGGTGTCTTGCAGTGCCATGTTCGGTGCTGCATCATGACGATCAATGTCGGGCGTCGGGGGCGCCGGGCGGACCTCCACCACCACCCACTCAGGAGGGTCACCGATGTTTCGCAGCCTCACGCCGACGCGGGGACGGCCCGGCGGCACCGCCGTCGCGCTCGCGGCCGGTCTCGCCGTGCTGGTCGCCGGGCCCACCTCGGCCGCCGCCAGTCCACCGGGGTCCGCCGGCGCGCGGCCGGTGGTCACCCGCGCCGCCCTCGACCCGGCGCTGGTCGCCGGGCGCGGCGCGGACGTCGACTTCCTGGAGCAGGAAGCGGAGAACGCCCGCACCAACGGCGAGATCATCGGGCCGGACCGGTCTGCCTACACCCTGCCCGCGGAGGCCTCCGGCCGCCGGGCGGTCCGGCTCACCCCCGGGGAGTACGTGGAGTTCGTCCTGCCCAGCGCGGCGAACGGGATCACCGTGCGGTACAGCATCCCGGACGCGCCGCAGGGAGGTGGGATCACCGCGCCGCTGAAGGTCGCGGTGAACGGCAAGCATCTGCGCACCATGACGCTCACCTCGCAGTACTCGTGGCTCTACAACCAGTACCCCTTCACCAACGACCCGCAGGCCGGGCTGCTGCACCCGGACTGGTGGATCACCGAGTGCCAGTGCGTGCCGTCGGCCACCACGCCGTACCCGAGCATCAGCACACCGTTCCGGCCCACCCACTTCTACGACGAGCAGCGGCTCCTGCTCGGGCGTACGTACCGGGCCGGCGACACTGTCCGGCTCACCGCGCCGCCCGGCAGCGCCGCCGCCTGGACGGTCATCGACCTGCTCGACTCCGAACTGGTAGCCCCGCCGCGTGTCCGGCTGCTCGCGGCGAACGTGCTCGCCTTCGGCGCCGACCCGACCGGCCGGCGGGACTCCGCCGACGCGCTGGACCGGGCCATCGCCTTCGCCCGGCGCGCCCACCTCACCGTGTACCTCCCGCCGGGCACCTACCAGGTCAACCGGCACGTCATCGTCGACGACGTGACCATCGAGGGCGCCGGCAACTGGCACACCATCATCAAGGGCCGCGAGGTCGCCCTGCCGGCCCCCGCGCCGGACGGCTCGGTGCACACCGGAGTCGGGTTCTACGGTCGGGACGCCGCCGACGGCGGCAGCCGCAACGTGCACCTCTCCGGCTTCGCCATCGAGGGCGACGTGCGGGAGCGCATCGACACCGACCAGGTCAACGCGATCGGCGGGGCGATGAGCGACTCCACCATCGACGGGCTCTACCTGCACCACACCAAGGCGGGCCTGTGGTTCGACGGCCCGATGCGCAACGTCCGGGTCACCAACAACATCATCGTCGACCAGATCGCCGACGCCCTCAACTTCCACACCGGGGTGACCGACTCCCTGGTCGCGCACAACTTCGTCCGCAACACCGGCGACGACGGCCTGGCGATGTGGTCGGAGAAGACGGCCAACGCGCGGAACACGTTCGACCACAACACCGTGCAGTCACCGACCCTGGCCAACGGCATCGCCATCTACGGCGGCACCGACACCACCGTCTCGCACAACCTCGTCGCCGACCCGGTACGTGAGGGCAGCGGCCTGCACGCCGGGTCCCGCTTCGGCGCGGAGCCGTTCACCGGGCACCTGCGGTTCACCAACAACACCACCGCCCGCGCCGGCACGTACGAGCTGAACTGGAACATCGGCCTGGGGGCGATCTGGCTCTTCGCCCTGGATCGCAGCATCGAGGCGGGCATCGAGGTGACCGGCGACGCGTACCTGGACAACACGTACAACGCGATCATGCTGGTCAGCGACTGGCCGGTGAAGGACCTCTACTCGATCTCCGACGTGCGGTTCCGGGACGTCCGGGTCGACGGCACCGGCACCTCGGTGGTCAGCGCCCGCACGGCCGGGTCCGCCTCGTTCGCCAACGTGGACGCCCGCAACGTCGGCGCGGTCGGCGTCAACAACTGCGGATCGTTCCACTTCACCGCGGCCGGCTCGGAGTTCACAGTGACCGACCTCGGCGGTAACGACGGCGGGTGGCTCGCACCGTGGCTGCTGCCCAACACCATCACCTGCGACGACCGGCCGCCCGTGTCGCCGCCCCCGCCTCCTGCGCGGTGGTGAACGCGGTGGGCGGTCCGGCATCCGGGCCGCCCACCGCACACTCGGGACAGGCGGGTCAGCGCACCCGGGCGTACGCCAGTGGCACGCTCGTCGGCTGACCATCCCACCTGCCGCTCAGGGTGGCCCCGGTGGCCCCGTCGGTCCCGGCCCCGGGCCGCCGGACGACCACCAGTTCGACGGTGTCGGTGCTGATGAGCGTGCTGTCCCCGTCGACGACCCGGCGCAGGGCGCCGACCGGGGGCGGGTTGTCGCTGCCGGTCTCGCTGACCTCGATCGTCATCGTCGGCTCGCGTACCTCGCGCCGGCCGTCGACCTCGAAGTACTGCTCCGCCTGGCCGCCACCGGTGAGGATCGCGTGGGCGAGCGCGGCGGCGTACACCGGGTCGGCGCAGCCGTCGTACACCCAGCGTCGGCCGAGCGCCGAGTGCTCGGTGGTGCCGACCAGCCACTGCTCGGCACCGTCGAGAGGGGTGGCGCGGTAGGTGAGGGGGACCTGGTGGACCGGCCCGTCGGCGGCGGCGACCAGCATCGTCTCGATGCCGACCTCGCCGGCCGGGTCGTCGAAGCGGTAGGCGCCCCGGCTCACCACCTCGACGCCGGTCGGTCCGGCGAACCATTGTCGGTCGGGCAGCCAGGCCGTCAGCAGGTTCAGCTTCGTGGGGTGCAGGGTCGCCCTGTGCAGCAGTGCCATGACGGCAGCCTAGTCAGAGGCCGGCGCACTGTTGCCCGCCGATCGTGCAGCTCTCCGGCTCCCGGGCCTTCGGCCGGCTGTCGCGGACGTCGAAGCTGATCGTCTGGGATCCCCCGGCCGGCACGGCGGTTCCGGTGAAGGTGATCACCCGTTTGTCCTGTCGCCAGTTCGCGCCGTCCACGTCGTCGACTGTGGTGCCCTCGGCGAGGGTGACCACCACCGCCCAGTCCGCCACCGCGGCGGTGCCGGGATTGCCGACCACGATCTCGCCGGTGTAGCCGAACAGCCGGCTGGAGTCGGTCTGGTAGCGGGCCGTCATGGGCGTCGGTGGCGGGGGTGGCGCAGCCGACTCGGTGGTGCGCGAGGGCTTCGCCGACGGGGTCCGGCTCGGCCGGGTGGTCGGTGACGCGGTGACCCGCGTGGGGCGCGCCGAGGGGGTCGCCGTGGGCGCGACGGTGCTCCGGGCCGGGGTCACCGTCGGCGACGCGCTGGGGGCCGGTGCGGGCGCGGCGACCGGCTCCGGGTCGGGCGGCAACGTCACCCAGGCCGCTGTCCCGGCCAGCAGCACCGCCCCGGCCACAACGGCGACCAGCGTGCGACGCCGGCGGGGGTTGCGGCCGGCCCCGCCGCGTACGCCGAGCACCGGCAGTTCCGCTGTCATCCCACCGTCGGCGCGGCGCAGGTCGACCTGCTGGAAGGCGAGCCAGTCGAGAATGGCCGGCAGCCGCACGGTGAGCGCCTGCCGCAGCTGTTGCTCACGGGGCTCGTGCTGCTCGCCGGACCACGCGCCGTGCGTGCTGACCTCCCGGAGCTCCAACCGGCAGCCCTGCTTGGTGGCGGTGACCGTGCAGGTCAGCTCGCTGAGCCGGCCAGCCTCGTCGCAGGACAGCACGAGGAGGTCCGGCTCCTGTCGCTCGGTCACCTCGACCTCGACGTTGGCGTCGAAGCCGGGCAGGCCGGCGGTGTGCAGCAGCAGCCGGTCCGGCACGCCCTCGACCGTCTCGGCCTCGGCGAACCACCGGCCGAGCAACTGCCGGTCGGTCAGGGCGAGCCAGACCCGCTCAGCCGGGTGGGACAGGTCGACCTGCGCACCGATCTCGATCACGGCGAGACTCTAACCGGTTGCCCGCCGGACCTGTCCCGCCCGCCCGAGCCGGTTGCCGGCGCCCTGATCAGCCCCAGCGAGCGGACCGTGCGACCACTGTGGCCAGCGCGGCCCGGGCGTCGGCACTCACCTCGGCGACCACCTGCGCCGCCGGCAGGTCCCGGGCCAGCGGGTGGGCCTGCCCGGCCCACAGGTTGGCCACCGACGCGTCCCCGTCGCGCCGGGCGGCGGCCAACAGTGGGCGCGTCAGGTGGAGCACCTGGGGGTAACCGCGCGGTGCCACCGCGTCGTGTTGGCGCAGGAAGTCGTTGGCCACCCCACGGGCCCGCTTACCGGTGTACGACCGGGTCAACGCGGTCGGCGTGGCACCGGCCACCGCCGCCCGGTGCATCGGCGAGCTGCCCGCCTCCGGGCAGCGCAGGAAGGCCGTGCCGAGTTGCGCGGCGGCGGCGCCGGCGGCCAGCACGGCGGCCACCGCGGGACCGTCGACGAGGCCGCCCGCGGCCACCAGCGGCCGGTCACAGCGGGCGGCGGTCAGCCGGAGCAGCGGCAGCACCCCGTAGTCGTCGTCGTCCGGCAGGCCGCCACGATGCCCACCGGCCTCGGTGCCCTGCACCACCACGGCGTCCACACCGAGGTCGGCGGCGGCGGTCGCGGCGTCCGGGCGGGTGACGGTGGCCCACACCTCGGTGCCCCGCTCGCGCAGGGCGGTCACCGCCGCCCGGTCGGGCAGACCGAACACGAAGGACACGACCGGGACCGGGTCCGCGAGCAGCGCGGCCAGCTTCTCCGGGTACGCGTCGTCGCCTCCCACCGGCTCGCCCAGGCTCACCCCGCGCTGCCCGGCCTGCGGGGCGAGCCGTTCGGCGTACGCCTGGATGGCCGCCTCGTCGACGCCGCCGGGGTCGGGCAGGAAGACGTTGACACCGAACGGCCGGTCGGTGCGGGCGCGGACCTCGGCGACGTCGGCGACCAACCGTTCGGTGTCGATCATTCCGGCGGCGAGGAAGCCCAGTCCGCCCGCCGAGGACACGGCGGCCACGAGCGCGGGGGTGGACGGGCCGCCGGCCATCGGGGCGGCGATGATCGGGTGGCGCAACGTGGACAGGACGGACATCCTCCCATCCTGCCGCAGGCCCGGGCCGCTCACTGGCGCGCGGTGTGCCTCCAGCGCAGCACGCCGGCCAGCCCGAGCAGGAGCACCAGCGTCCCCGCTCCGGCCACCAGCGGCCACGTGCGCCCACCCGCGCCGCCGATCTCCCCGGCGGCCGGACGGACCGCCGTGGGCGACACCGGGTCGACGGACTCCGTGGCGGGAGTGGCGGTGGCCGTGGTGGCGGTGGCCGGGTAGCGCAGGATCGTCGGGCGGCTGGTGGGTTGGCCGGCGGCCTCGGAGACGGTGAGCAACGACCGGCCGTCGCGACTGTAGGTGATCGATTCGCCCTGGGGCTCGTCCGGCAGCGGGGTGATCCGCGCGGTGCCGGTGGTCAACGCGCGGACCACGTCGCCGTCGGGCACGTCGTACTCGAAGGCGTCGGCGTAGCTGCGCAGCGCCACCCGCCGTCCGTCCGGGGCGGCCGCCGCGCCGGTGATCACCCCGCGCCCCAGGAAGGAGAACGGGTTGCTGGTCGTGGTTGTCGGCAGTGTCACCTGGCCCAACGCGGTCAACGGCGTCGTCGCGTCCGCCCGCAGCGCGGTGGTCGGCGCGTACAGGAAGACGGTGCCACTGCCGCCCTTGGTGATGATCAGCGGCCGACCGGACGCGTCGAGCAGCAGCGCCTCGGCGTCGTGCGGACGGTCCGGGTAGGTCATCCGGTGCAGCACCGGTTGCTCCGCCCCCGGCGCGAGTCGCCACACCCCGACCGTCGGCCGGGACCGGTCGTTGTCGCCGATGTCGGCGACCCAGACGGTGCCGTCCCGGCCGATGGCCAGGTCCTCCGTGTCCCGGGGCCGGGACGGGAAGGAGACAGTTCGCCGCACCGCGCACCGCTGGTCGAGGAAGAAGATCCGGCGGCGCGCCTCGTCGTCGGCCCCGTCGTTGATCACCACGTACCCGTCGTCGGTGGCGACCATCCCGGAGATCTCGCGGAGCCGGTTGTCCCGCACCTCGCAGACCGGCGTGCCCGCCGCCGCGCCCGCCGAGGCGGTGCCTGGCACCAGCGCCACCGCCGGCGGCAGCACGCCAGCGAGCAACACGGTCAGCACCGCCAGCGCGCGAGCACGCCGCCCCCAGGTCAACCGTCCGCGTACCCGCATCGCCCACCCTCCTCGTCGCGGCCGTGAGCGGCCACCCGCCCATCCTGGCCGATCCCGGCCAGCGGCGGCGGTCATCCGGGGGACGCACCCGGACCCCTGGTCGATGTACTGTCGCTGCGCCCGATTCTGCAGCCGGAGGATGTCCATGACCGTGCGCGACACCAGGCCGGCCGACCGGTTCGGGCGACGGCTGCTGCGCCGCCTCGGCCGCCCGGCCGGTGGCGCCGCCGTCGCGTGGGTGCCGCTCGCCGCGGTCATCTGTGGCCTCTTCACCGGCGCGCTGGCGAGCCGGGCCGCCTGGGAAACGTCTCGGCCGCAACCCGACCGGGCCGAGGCCGCCGCCATCCTCACCGAGGTCTTTCCCGGGCACGACCTCGGTGAGATCGACACCCCGCCGGCCCTCTTCGTCGTCTACGGGCACGCGCTGCGTCTGAAGACCGTCAAGACACTGCTGTTCGGTGACGGCGGCGAATATCAGGAGAGCGCCACCGGCGCCGCTGCCTTCGGCGCGCCACCGGTGCCCGCCGCACAGACCGTCGCGGTGGCCAGGGAGCGCCTGACCGGTGCCGGCTGGCGGGTGTACGACCCTCAGGTGTCCGACCGGGTCGGCTGCGCGGACAAGCTCTGCGCCACCCCGGAGGCGATCAGCGACACCGCGCTGACCGCCCGACGTGGCGACACCATCCTGAATGCCTCGATCTCCTCCCAGACAGCCGTGGACGCCACGTACCTCTCGGTCGAGCTGCACCGGGCGCCGCCGCCCCTGGTGGTCCCCGCCGGAGTGCTCGCCACGGTGCTCGGCGCGGTGGCCGGCTGGATGGTCTTCGGCTGGGTCAGCCGTCGCACCGAGGGGCGTCGACGCCGGGGCGCGGTGAACGGCCTGGTCGGGGTGGCCACGGTGCTGTGGTGGCTGCCGGTGCCGCTGAGCGTCCCCGTCCTGTTGGGGCACCATCGGGACGAGCCACACCCGGCCTGGCATCCGTACTGGGAGTGGTTGGGCCAGCCGACCGCCTCGCTGCTCTTCCTGGTCGGCGCCGGGTGCGCGCTGCTGGCGTTGGGGCTGGCCGCCGGACCCCGTCGGGGCACCACACCCGAGGCGGCGACCGGCTGACCGCCGTCGCACCGGTCCGGGCCCGCCCAGGGCCGGCCCCGCCGGGGTACGACGTGGGCCGGACCCTGGGCGTCCGCTAGCGGACGGACCAGCGCTGGGCGCCGGTGCCGTCACACGTCCAGAGCTGCGTGGTCGTGCCGTTGGCCGTCCCGGCGGAGGTCACGCTGACGCACTTGCCGGCGGAGGTGAGCACGATCGTGCCGTCCGTCCGGAACGTAAAGCGCTGCGCGGCGGTGCCGTTGCAGGTCCAGATCTGCACCCTCGTGCCGTCGGCGCTCGCTGCGCCGTTCACGTCCAGGCACCGATCGCCGTAGACCCGCAGCTCCCCGGCGGCGGTACGGGTCCAACGCTGGTTGGTGCCCCCATGGCAGTCCCAGATGATCGTGGGGGTACCGGTCGTGGTGCTGGCTCCGGAGACGTCCAGGCACCGCCCGGAGGCGGGGTTGACCAGGCCGACGGCGGTGCCCACCGGCGGTCCGCCCGCCGGGACCAGGCTGCCGGGCACCGACTGCAGCGCGGCGTACCAGCGGGCCGCCATCTTGTCGTACCCGCCGGCGTTCGGGTGGACGCCGTCGGCGAGGTCGGTGGTGGTGAGCGCGGCGTGCATGTCGACCAGGTGCACCCGGCTGCCCTTCTGCGCCACGATGCCGGGGATCGCCGCGTTGTACGCCTGCACCCGCGCCTCCCGGTTCGGGTCGGATTCGGGGGTGATGGTGGCGACGAAGACGTCCGCCAGCGGAGCCGTCAACCTGATCTTGTCGATGAGACCGGAGAGGCGTGCCGGAGCGTTGGCGAGGTCGTAGTTCTGGTTCACGTCGTTGGTGCCGATGTGCAGCAGCACCGTACGCGGGTCGGTGGCCCGCAACCAGGTGACGATGTTGGCGTCGAGCTGGTCGATGCGCCAGCCGGAGTGGCCCTCGTGGTCGTGGTCACCGAGACTGGCCGGCCCGTTGAACCCCGAGCCGACGAAGTCGACGGTGTAGCCGCCACCGACCAGCCGCTGCCACAGGTTGATCCGGTAGCCGCCCGGAACGTTGTAGCCGTCGGTGATCGAGTCACCGAGTGGCATCACGCGTACGCCGCCGTTCGACTCGGCCTGGGCGGGTGCGACCTGGGTCAGCGCCAGCACGGCGCCGAGGACGAGCCCGAAGGCCCCCGCGGCGGCCCGTCGTGCGTTCCATCGCATTGTTGATCCCTCTCCTCGAAGGTCGTCCGGGCCGTCAGCGGTGCCTGTCCCGCCGAAACGACGACCACTCCAGACGCATTGATTGATGATGGACAATCAATTCGTCCGGCTGGACCGACTGCGGCGCGGACGCGAGCCAAACGCCGAGCTGGCTGCGCCGAGCGGTCCCGGGCCCGTCGCCGTGGAGGCAGCACCTCCCGGAAACCGCCAGATCTCGGCTGGCGTGGCAGTCTGAGTGCGGCTGTGGTGGGTAGGCAGCGGCCCGGCGGCATATCCATACCCGCCGGGTGGGAGGCTCCGATGAGCACGTACCGGGATGAACAGGGCGGCACGATCCCTCCTCCGGAGGCGGACGCCCTTGAGCAACGACAGGACGCGTTCGACGTCGGCCCGCCGGACCGGGTGTCGGGTGACGTGGACCCGGAGGCGGCCGAGGCCGACCTGGCCGAGCAGGGCGCCTTCCCGGCGGGCACGCTCGAGGAGGTGACGTCGCTGCCGGCCGACGCCAACCCGGCGGACGCCCTCGAACAGCGTCAGGAGATCCCGGCCCGCGACGAGGGACGTCGCACCTGAGCCACGCCCGCCCCGCCACCACACGGGCCCAGCCGACCTGGTCTTCAACGGGTGATGCCTGTGAGTCATAAAGATGACCCACGGGCATCATGCTCGTGGGGAGTCGAACCCAGGCGGCCCGCCGGCTCAGCCGGCGGTGCTGACCGGCCGGCTCAGCCGGCGGCCACCTGCCAGAGGAGGAACGCGTTGAGCGCGACCACCAGCACGGCCACCAGGGACGCGGCGGCGGTGGTGAGCGGGTGGTTGACGAGGTTGCCCATCAGGTCGCGGCGGCGGGTGAAGGCGACCACCGGGATCAGCGCGAACGGGATGCCGAAGCTGAGGATGACCTGGGACAGCACGAGCGCCCGGGTCGGGTCGAGGCCGATGGCGAGCACCCCCAGTGCGGGCAGCAGGGTGACCAGCCGACGCAGCAGCAGCGGGATCCGGCGCCGCAGGAAGCCCTGCATGATCACTTCTCCGGCGTAGGTGCCCACGCTCGTGGAGGCGAGCCCCGAGACCAGCAGGGCGACGGCGAAGCCGAACGCGGCGGCGGTCCCGATGCTCTGGCCGAGCCCGGCGTGCACCCCCTCCAGACTGTCCGCACCGCCCGGGCCACCGCCCCGGAAGCTGGCCGCGGCGATCAGCAGCATGGCGAGGTTGACCGCGCCGGCCACGCTCAGGGCGAGCAGGACGTCGGTGCGCTGACCGCGGAACAGGATCCGACGCTCGGCGTCGTCGGCGGCGGGAATGCGGTCCCGGGTGAGCGCGGAGTGCACGTAGATGACGTGCGGCATCACTGTCGCGCCGAGGATGCCGGCGGCCAGCAGCACGCTGTCCGTGCCCTGCAGGCGCGGCACCAGACCGGCCATCGCCGAGCCGGGATCGGAGCCGGAGGCGAGCAGGTTGGCGGCGAAGGCCAGCACGATCACCCCGAGCAGGACGGCGATGGCGACCTCGAAGGCGCGGTAGCCGCGTGAGCGCAGCGCGAGCACGGCGAACGCGGCGGTGCCGATGATGATCCCGCCGGGCAGCAGGGGAATGCCGAAGAGCAGGTACAGGGCCACCGCCCCACCGATCACCTCGGCCAGGTCGGTGGCCATGGCGACCAGCTCGGCCTGCACCCACATCATCCGGTTCACCGGCCGGGGCAGGCGTTCCCGGCACAGCTCGGGCAGGCTGCGCCCGGTGGCCAGACCCAGCTTCGCGGTGAGGGTCTGCACCAGCATCGCCATCAGGTTGGCCACCACCACGACCCAGACCAGCAGATAGCCGTAGCGGGCACCGGCGGCGGAGTTGGTGGCGAAGTTGCCGGGATCCACGTAGGCGACGGCGGCGACGAACGCCGGGCCGAGCAGGATCAGCCGGCCGCGTACCCGGCCCCGGGCGCGAGCGGCCTGTAGTGGAGTCGTCCTCGACGTCGTCAGTTCGTTGGTGACCATCGAACCCCTCCCCCTCCACGCGGATCGCTGCCGGTCCCTTCCCGTCGGGCTGGCCCGTCGGGGCCAACCGCTGGCCTGCCGGTGCCACCTGGGCCGGCCCGGCACCCGCGAGCCGACAGTGCGCGCGGGGGTGAACGGGCCGGGGCGGGCTTGACAGCTCACCGGGCACCGATGAAGCTGTCTATTAGTCCTACTGTCGTAGGACAACAGGAAGGATCATCGCGAGTGATCGAGTTCGTACTGGACAGCCGGTCGAAGGTGAACACCTACATGCAGCTCGTGCAGCAGGTGAAACAGGCGCTGCGGGTCGGCCTGCTGACGCCGGGAGACCAGTTGCCGAAGGTCCGGGACGTCGCGCAATCCCTGGCGATCAACCCGAACACGGTGCTGAAGGCGTACCGGGAGTTGGAGATCGAGGGTCTGGTCGGCGGCCGGCCCGGGGTGGGCACCTTCGTCCAACGCACCCTGGCCGGGGCGTCCCTGCCCAATCAGGCCGAGTTGCGCGACGACCTGGTCGCCTGGCTGCACCGGGCGCAGGCCGCCGGCCTCACGGCCGAGGACGTCATCGCCCTGGTGGAGACGACGCTGCGCGCCACCCTCGCCGACGACGCCCCGCAGAAGGAGCCCGCGTGAACGCAACGAGAGGACAAGGGATGGACATGGTCTTGGAAGCAGACCGGCTCGGCAAGCGGTACGGCAGCACCTGGGCGTTACGGGACTGCTCACTGCATCTGCCGGCCGGGCGGATCGCCGCGCTGGTCGGGCCCAACGGCGCGGGCAAGAGCACGCTGTTGCACCTGGCCGTCGGGCTGCTCAAGCCCACCGAGGGCACGGTCCGGGTGTTCGGCCGGTCTCCCTACGGCGACACGGACGGGCTGGCCGACATCGGCTTCGTCGCCCAGGACACCCCGCTGTACCGGGACTTCACGGCGTCCGAGTTGGTCACCGCCGGCGGCAAGCTGAACAAACGGTGGGACGCGGGGTTGGCCCGCAAGCGGCTGGCCCAGCTCGGCATACCGCCGGACAAGCCGGTCGGTAAGCTCTCCGGCGGTCAACGGGCCCAGGTCGCGCTCGCCCTGGCACTGGCCAAGCAGCCACGGCTGCTGCTGCTCGACGAACCGGTCGCCAGCCTCGACCCGCTGGCCCGACGGGAGTTCCTCCAGTCGCTGATGGGCAGCGTCGCGGAATCAGGCACCACCGTCCTGCTCTCCTCACACCTGCTGGCCGACCTGGAACGCGTCTGCGACTACCTGATCGTGCTCAACGCCTCCCAGGTGCAGCTCACCGGCGCGGTCGACGACCTGGTCGCCGAGCACCGGCAGCTGGTCGGCCCCCGTCACGACGGCGGCGTCATCGGGGGCGTCACCGCCGTGATCCGGGCCAGCCACACCGACCGGCAGACCACCCTGCTGGTCCGCACCGACGGGCCGGTCACCGATCCGGCCTGGACGATCCGCGAGGTCAGCCTGGAGGACGTCGTGTTGGCCTACCTGGCCGACGGCACCACGCAGACCAGTCACAGCGAGTGGGGAGTGGCAGCATGATCTGGTTGACCTGGCGGCAACACCGCAAGCAGGCGTTCTTCACAGTGCTGGCGCTCGCGGCGCTGGCCGCCATGCTGGTGCCGATCGGTCTGTCGATGCGGCACACCTTCTCCGATCTTGGGCTGGCGGACTGCGCACGTCAGCTCGCGGACACCAATGTGACGGCGGCGACCAGGGAGGCCTGCGACGCGGGTTTCCGCCGCTTCGGCAACCAGTACAGCAGCCTGAACCTGGTGGCCGTACTGCTGGTCTCCCTGCCGGTGCTGGTCGGTCTGTTCTGGGGTGCACCACTGGTCGCCCGCGAGGTGGAGCACGGCACGCACCGGTTCGTCTGGACCCAGGGCGTCGGCCGGACCCGCTGGGCCCTCGTGAAGTTCGGGCTGGTGGGCGCGGCCGTCCTGGTTCTCGCGGCGGTCTACGGGCTGGGCATGTCGTGGTGGGTCGACCCGCTGACCCAGGCCGCGTACGAGGGCCGGCTCGGCATGATCGTCTTCGACCTGCAAGGCATCGCGCCGATCGGCTACACCCTCTTCGCCGTCGCGCTCGGCATTTTCGCCGGCACGATGTGGAAGCGGATGCTGCCCGCCATGGGCATCACCCTCGCCGGGTTCATCGGCGTACGGGCGGCGGTGGAGATCCTGGCCCGACCGCACTACCAGCCGGCCCGCACCCAGACCTTCCCGATCGAGGGGGAAGGGCCACCGGAGGTCAGCCGGGGGGACTGGATCCTCACCCAGGGTGTGCGCAACCCGGACGGGACGATGATCGCGGAGGACACCCGGATCCAGTGCCCGCCGGGCGGGAAGGCCCCGGACGGCCGGGTCTGCGGGGCCGAGTTGGGCCTCGAACCGGGCGCGTACAACTGGCAGCTGTACCAGCCGGCGGACCGGTTCTGGCTGTTCCAGGGCATCGAGACCGGCATCTTCGTCGCCCTGGCCCTGCTCCTGCTCTATCTCGCCGTCCGCCGGGTCCGCCGGATCGCCTAGCCGGTTGACGGGTGCTCGTCGGGGCGGCGGGGGCCTCGGCGATCACCCGTCAGCGGGGAAGGTCCACGGTCAGCGACAGCCAGGACGCGAGGTCGCGCACGGCGGTGGTCACGTCGGGGGTGAAGGGCACGTCCTCGTGGATGGCGTGCACGGTGAGGGTGCCGCGCCGACGCTCGGCCGTGGCGTCCAGCTTTCCGACGAGCCGGTCGCCGTGCAGGATCGGCAACGCGAAGTAGCCCCACCGCCGACCCGCCCTGGGTTTGTACATCTCCAGCACGTAGTCGTACGCGAAGAGGTCCGCGAGGCGGACCCGGTCGTGCACCAGCCTGTCGAACGGCGACAACAACGCCGTACGACCGGTGAAAGGCTGCCCGAGCGCGGCCGGGTCGACCCGCCACTGGCCCGCGACTCCTTCGATCACCGCTGGCTCGCCGACGTCACCGACCTCGGCCGGCTCGCCGGGCACCACCACCGCCTTCTCCCGGGCGATGCCCAGCGCCCGCAGCCGTCGCTCGTTGCGGAGCCGGCGTGCCTGCTCCAGCTCGACGACGGGCACGCCGGCCGGGTAGACCCGCTCCGCCACGTCCCAGAGCCGCTGTCGGCCCCGGCGGCCGGCGATCGCGACCTCGCCGCGCAGGACCAGGAACTCCAGCATCTGGGTGACGTTGCGGTTGTTGGTCCAGCCTGACGACGGCCACGGCACGACGCTCGTGTCCGGGATGTCGCGGGACAGCAGCGGACCGGAGCGGCCGAGCAGGTCGAGCACGTCGCGCCGGAACGAGTCGTTGGCGCGCAGCCACTCGCGGTGGCGCTCGTGACCGGGCGCCGCCGCCATCGCCGCGAGGAAGAGCCCCAGGTCGTCCATCGGACGCACCATCGCCTGGTGTTCGAACAGCGTCCGGTCCCGTTCGAGGGCGTCGCGCAACTGCGTCGGCTGGTACGACGAACCGAGCCGGCTCCAGCAGACGAGATCGGCGCTGGGCGCGACGGCGGCCGTCGGGTCGAGCTGCACCAGGGTCAACTGACGGACCACTGTGAGAAGGTCGCTCGGGCGCGGGGCGGCCAGCAGTTGGGCCCGGATGGCGATCCGCCGCGCCTGGGCCCGATCGAGTCGGTGCACGTCCACGCCGGCGAGCCTAACGGCGCTCAGCGACATCGACCGGGCCCAGCGAGTCGGATTGCTCAACGGCTCGTGCTCAGTCGGCCAGCCGCCGGTACCGGAGGACCGAGAGTGGCAGGAAGACCGCCACCAGGACGAGCGGCCAGAGCACCGCCAGCCACGGGTAGTGCTGCGCAGCCCAGGAGTCACCACCCGAACCGGGGTTGCCGAACAGCTCGCGGGTGGCGCCGACGGTCGCCGACAGCGGGTTCCACGCGGCCACCGCACCGAGCCAGGCGGGCATGGTGGACGGTGCCACGAACGCGTTGGAGAGGAAGCCGAGCGGAAACTCCAGGGTCTGCACGGCCACCACGGCCGTCTGTCCACGGGTGACCAGCCCGAGGAAAATGCCGACCCAGATCAGGGCGAAGCGCAGCAGCAGGATCAACCCCACCGCCGCCAGCGTGGCCGCGGCCCCGCCGTGCGCCCGCCACCCGATTGCCAGACCGGTCAGCAGCAGGACTCCGAGGGTGACCAGCGCGAACAGCATGTCGGCCACCGCCCGGGCCGCCAGCGGCGCCAGCGGGGAAACGGGCATCGATCGGAGCCGGTCGGTCACGCCGCGCTCCAGGTCCTCGGCGACGGCCACCGTGGTGAGGCTGATGCCGAAGACCATGGTCATCACGAACATGCCGGGCATCAGGAACTCCCGGTAGCTGCCGCCGCCGGGCACCTGCAACGCGCCACCGAACAGGTAGGCGAACATCAGCACGATCAGGATGTTGAAGCCGAGCGAGGCGATCAGCGGGCCGGGGTCGCGTCGCCACCGGGCCAGGTTGCGCCAGATCAGGGTGCCGCTGTCGGCCAGGAGGGCGGGACGGCCGGGCGTCAGATCCACCGCCGGGGCCGGCATGCTCACCGCGCTCATGCCACCACCTCGGCGGTCGGTGCCCGGTCTCCGGTGAGGTGCAGGAACACGTCGTCCAGGGTCGGTCGGCGCAGCGCGACGTCCGCCACCGGGACGTTCACGGCGTCGAGCGCCCGCAACACGTCGACGAGCGCGCCGGCCCGGTGACCGACCCGGACGCTCACCATCCGCCGGTCCACGTCGACAGTCGGTTCGTCGTCGACCGCCCGGCGGACCTCGGCGACGGCGACGGCGAGGTCGGTCGGCGCCGCGACGACCACCTCGATCCGGTCGCCGCCGAGCCGGGTCTTCAGGTCGTCCGGCGTACCCTCGGCGATCACCCGGCCGGCCTCGACCACCGAGATCCGGTCGGCGAGTTGGTCGGCCTCGTCCAGGTGCTGGGTGGTGAGCAGCACTGTGGTGCCGGTGCGCACCAACTCCCGGACCGACTCCCACACCTCGTTGCGCCCGCGCGGGTCCAGCCCGGTGGTGGGCTCGTCGAGGAAGAGGACCGCGGGGGCCAGGATCATGCCGGCCGCCAGGTCGAGCCGGCGGCGCATCCCTCCCGAGTACGTGCTGACCGGCTGCTCGGCGGCGTCGGCGAGACCGAAGCGTTCCAGCAGCTCGGCCGCCCGCTGCCGGGCCCGCCGGCGACCGAGGTGGAACAGCCGGCCGAAGAGCACCAGGTTCTGCCGACCGCTGAGCGCCTCGTCGAGCGCGGGATGCTGCCCCACCAGACCGATGCGGTAGCGCACCTGGTCGGGCTGGTTCGTCACGTCGAACCCGGCGACCTCGGCACGACCCTCGTCCAGCCGTAGCAGTGTGGACAGGATCCGTACCGAGGTGGTCTTGCCGGCGCCGTTCGGGCCGAGCAGGCCGCACACCGTTCCCTGCGGCACCCGCAGGTCGAAGCCGTCCAGCGCGTACCGCTCCCGGTATCGCTTACGCAGCCCCTCGGCCGCTATCGCGTCGCCTCTTGTCGTCACAGCGCTCCCTCACCACGTTGTCAACGCCGCTACCGTACAACATACGGTAGGCCGTACGGGAATGCTGAGCGCGTCGAAGCCCGCAGCACAGCGAGGGAGGTGAGAAGGGGGAGCCCGCCGGAGCCGGCGGGCACTTCACGGCTAGCCGGGCTCGTTGGTCCCGACCTGGCCCGCGACGCCGACGTTCAGCGGGTCGGCCAGGAGCTTGTCGAACGCCAACTCGGCGGCACCGATCAGGACCGCGTCGCGCCCGAGTGCCGCCGCGCGCAACCGCAGGTGCTCACGGGAGGCCGGCAGTGGCATGGTGTCCAGGCGGTCCCGGACCACGTCCGCCCCGGCGGTGAAGATGTCGCGCAGCGCGCCGCCGAACACCACGAGGTCCGGGTTGACCACGTTGACCAGATTCGCCACGCCGAAGCCGAGCCAGTCCGCCACCCGCTCGACCGCCGCGCGGGCGGTCGGGTCGCCGTCCGCCGCCGCGCGCAGCACCTCGGCCACCGCCGCGCGGTCGCTCGGGTCACGGCCCGCGTGGCGCAACAGCGCGGCTTCGGAGATCTCGGTTTCCCAGCAGCCGCGTGAACCGCAGCCGCAGGGCAGGCCGTTGGGATTGACGACCATGTGGCCGACCTTGCCACTGTGACCCCGGTGGCCGACCACCAGTCGGCCACCGATGATGATGCCGGCGCTGATGCCGAGGTCGCCGTGCAGGTATATGACGTCGTCGACACCGACCGCGACGCCGCGCACGTGCTCGGCCAGGCCGGCGATGTCGGCAAGGTCGCCGGCCACGAAACCGGGGCCGGCGCTGAACTCCGCCCCCAGCGCGGCGCCGAGCGTCTCGTCCATGCTGGCGATCCGGATCCTGCCGTCCGGGTCGCGGGTGGTGTCGGTGACCCCGGCGGCGCCGCCGACCAGCAGCGCGTCGCCCACCACGGCGCGTTCCATGTCCCGGACCAGGTCGGCGAGGGGTCCGACGGCGTCGATCGCCGACATGCCGCTGGGTCGCGGGAGCTCCCGCCGATCGAGGATCTGCCCGCCGAGGCCGACCCGGGCGGCACGCAGCCGGTCGGCGTCGATACTCAACGCGTGGGCGTAGACCCGGTCGGAGCGGGGACTGACCACCAGTGAGGGGCGGCCGGCGCGGCGGGTGGTGGCCGGCGCCTCCTCGGTGACCAGGCCGCTGGTGACCAGGTCGGCCGCGAGGGCGCCGATGGTGCTTCGGTTGAGCCCGAGCCGGCTGGTCAGCTCGGCGCGGGACGTCGGTCCGTGCAGGTGGACGTAGCGCAGAACAGCGCCGAGGTTCTGCCGCCGGATCTCCTCCTGGCTGGCGCCGGGGAGCGACGGCAGCGGGGATTCAGCGTTGCGGCCGACGCCGGCTGGCCTGGACCGTACTGGTGCCGCCACGGTCAGACCTCCTTCCGGGTCGATGCCGGTTGGTGCGGGGGTGCACTGACGACGATGGGTCCCGGAAGAGGAGACCCGGGACCCATCGGCGTTGCTACCTACCGTGCGGTGATTACTTGGTGAGCGGCGCGAGCTTCGGGTCGTTGGCGTACGCCTCAGCCGCGTTCGCCTTGGTGACGGCGACCGGCGGGAGCAGGAACGTGTCGACGACCTTGCTGCCGTTGTTGTACGACTCGGTGTCGTTCACCTGCGGCTTGTCACCGGCCTGGAGAGCCTTGACCATGTTGATGGTCTCCTTCACCAGGTTGCGGGTGTCCTTGTTGATCGTCATGTACTGCTCGCCAGCGACGATCGACTTGACCGACTCGACCTCGGAGTCCTGACCGGTGACCACCGGGATCGGCTTGCCGGCACCCTTGACCGAGGTCAGGATGGCGCGGGCCAGGGTGTCGTTCGGGGAGAGGACGCCGTCCAGCTCCTTGTTGCCGTAGGTCGAGGTCAGCAGCTGGTCCATGCGGGCCTGCGCACCCTCGGCCTTCCAGCCCTGGATGGCGGTCTGCTTGACGTCCTTCTGACCCGAGGCGACAACGACGTTGCCCTTGTCGATCTCCGGCTTGAGCACGTCCATCGCGCCGTTGAAGAAGACACCGGCGTTGTTGTCGTCCGGCGAGCCGGAGAACAGCTCGATGTTGTACGGGCCGTTCGGCTTCTTGGCCTTCATGCCGTCCAGCAGGGCCTGGCCCTGGAGCTGGCCGACCTTGAAGTTGTCGAACGCGACGTAGTAGTCGAGGTCCGGCGTGTTGGTGATGAGCCGGTCGTACGCGATCACCTTGACACCGGCGGCGTGCGCCGCGGCGACCTGGGTCGACAGCTGCGCGGCGTCGGTGGCGCCGATGACGATGACCTTGGCGCCCTTGGTGGTCATGGCGGTGATCTGGGCCTGCTGGTCGGCGACAGTGGTCGACGCGCCCGCGTACTGCACGTCAGCCTGGAAACCGGCCTCCTTGAGACCGTTGGTGAACAGGTCGCCGGCGAGGACCCAGTTCTCCGAGGTCTTGGCCGGGAGGGCCACGCCGATCAGGGAGTTGGCCGCGAAGCCCTTGGCGGCCTCGCCGCCGGAGTCGCTGTCGCCGTCACGGCCGGAGCCGCAGCCAGCGAGGGCCAGCATGGCGGCGGCGCTGACCGCGACCACCGACGTGCCGAAGAATTTACGCATGGTGAGGACTTGCCTTTCTTGAGGTGTAACAGGGTGGTGAGGTCGGTGGCCGTCAGCCGGACACCGCTGCCTTGGCGGGCTCGCGCTCCGCGTCCGGCGGTGAGGCGGGTGGGGCGGAGTCGTCGCGGCGGAAGGGCCGCATCAGGCTCCCGATGATGGAGAAGCGCCCCTGGCTCTTGTTGTAGACGTCGATCGCGACGGCCAGCAGCAGGACCAGGCCCTTGATGATCTGCACCCGGTCGGTGCCGACGCCCATCAGCTGCAGGCCGTTGTTCAGCACGGCCATCACGAGACCGCCGACGATCGAGCCGCTGATGGTGCCGATGCCGCCGGAGACGGCAGCACCACCGATGAAGACCGCGGCGATGGCGTCCAGCTCCCAGCCGTTGCCGTCCTGCGGTCCGGAGGCCGCCGAACGGGCCACGAAGATCATGCCGGCCAGCGCGGCCAGGACGGACATGTTCATCATGACGAAGAAGTTGACCCGCTTGAGCTTCACGCCGGACAGCTCGGCCGCCCGGGAGTTGCCGCCCACCGCGTAGATGTGCCGGCCACCGGCCGTGTTGCGGGTGTAGAAGGAGTACGCGATCACCAGGACCAGCAGGATGATGCCCGAGATCGGGAAGCTGGTGCCGACGCGACCACTGGCGAAGCGCAGTGCCGCGAAGGCGATCACGCCGACCATGATGGCCATCCGCAGGATGGAGATCCACATGGGCGCCGGGTCGGCGTCCATCGCCCGCCGGGTCTTGCGGGCCTGGATCTCGCGCCACACCACTGCTACCGCTGCGGCCAGCCCGAGCAGCAGCGTGGCGTTGTTGTAGCCGGTGTTCGGACCGAACTCGGGCAGGAAGCCGGAGCCGATCTCCCGGAAGCCCTCCGGCACCGGAATGGTGTTGGCGTTACCGATGTACTGGTTGCCACCACGGAACAGCAGCATGCCGGCCAGGGTGACGATGAACGCCGGCACCCCGATGTACGCCACCCAGAAGCCCTGCCAGGCGCCGATGATCGCGCCGATGGCGAGGCCGAACAGGATGGCGACCGGCCAGGGCAGCGACCAGTCGGCCATCGACTTGGCGACCAGGATGCCCGCGAAGGCGGCGACGGAGCCGACCGAGAGGTCGATGTGCCCGGCCACGATCACCATGAGCATGCCGATGGCCAGAATCAGAATGTACGAGTTCTGCTGGAACAGCGCGATCAGGTTGTCCGACCGCAGGGTGAGGCCATCGGTCAGGATCTGGAACAGGACGACGATCGCCACCAGGGTGAAGATCATCCCGAACTGGCGAGCGTTGGAGGTCGTGCCTCCAAACAGGTTCTTCTGAAGGTCCTTGATACGGCTCATCGGGTGGCCAACTTCTTCGTCGAGGTCATCTGCTTCATGAGGGTCTCCGGGGTCGCGTCCGCCCGAGCGATCTCGCCCGTGATGGCGCCCTCGAACACGGTGTAGATGCGGTCGCAGAGCCCGATCAGCTCAGGCAGCTCCGAGGAGATGACGACGACGCCCTTCCCCTGGTCGGCGAGCCGCTGGATGATGCCGTAGATCTCGTACTTGGCGCCCACGTCGATGCCGCGCGTCGGCTCGTCGAGAATCAGCAGGTCCGGGTCGGTGAACATCCACTTCGCCAGGACGACTTTCTGCTGGTTGCCGCCGGAGAGCTTGGAGACGCTCTCGTCGACCGTCGGGGCCTTGGTCCGCAACTCCTTGCGGTACGCCTCGGCCGCCTGGTATTCCTCGACCTCGCTCAGCACGCCGTGGTGCGAGATCTTGGACAGCTTGGCCGCCACCGTCGACGACTTGATGTCGTCGAGCAGGTTGAGGCCGATCGCCTTGCGGTCCTCGCTGACGTACGCGAGCCCGTTGTCGATCGCGTCCGCGACCGACTTGAGGACGATCTCCTTGCCGTCCTTGATGATGGTGCCCGACTCGTACACGCCGTAGGAGCGGCCAAAGACACTCATCGCGAGTTCCGTGCGGCCCGCGCCCATCAGACCGGCGAAGCCGACGATCTCGCCGCGGCGCACCACGAAGCTCTCGTTCTTGCAGACCTGCCGGTCGGCGGAGATCGGGTGCCGGACGTTCCAGTTGCGGACCTCGAAGAAGACGTCACCGATCTTCGGGGTGTGGTCCGGGAAACGGCTGCTCAGCTCGCGGCCGACCATGCCCCGCACGATCCGGTCCTCGTCGACCCCGTCCGCCTTGACGTCGAGGGTCTCCACGGTCCGGCCGTCGCGCAGGATGGTGATCTGGTCCGCGATCGCCTCGATCTCGTTCAGCTTGTGCGAAATCATGATCGAGGTGATGCCGCGGGACCGGAAACCGCGCAGCAGGTCCAGCAGGTGACGGGAGTCGGCCTCGTTCAGGGCCGCCGTGGGCTCGTCCAGGATGAGCAGCTTCACGTCCTTGGCGAACGCCTTGGCGATCTCGACGAGCTGCTGCTTGCCGACCCCGATGTCCTTGATCAGGGTGTCCGGGTCTTCTTCCAGACCGACCCGGGCCATCAGGTCCAGCGCCATCCGGTTCGCGGCCTTCCAGTCGATCGCGCCCCGCTTGCGCGGTTCGTTGCCGAGGAAGATGTTCTCGGCGATCGACATCCCGGGAATGAGCGCGAGCTCCTGGTGGATGATCACGATGCCAGCGTTCTCGCTGGCCCGGATGTCGGAGAACTTGCTCTCCGACCCCTGATAGATGATCTTGCCGTCGTAGCTGCCGTGTGGGTAGACCCCGCTGAGCACCTTCATCAGGGTGGACTTGCCCGCACCGTTCTCGCCGCAGATGGCATGGATCTCGCCGGCGCGAACCACCAGGTTGACGTCGGAGAGGGCCTTGACTCCGGGGAACTCCTTGGTGATGGAGCGCATCTCAAGGAGGATCGGCACGTCGCTCATAGCTCGTACCACCTCGCCAACGTCATCGGTTGCCTCCGGAAGGTTGAACCTTCACTTGGTTTTGTTGTTGACGGCAACGTATTGCGGCCGGAGGGCTATCCGCAAGGCGAGAGACTGTTGAAAAAGTAACAATCCGGCAATATAGACGTAGCAGAGTATTCGCCCGTCACAGCCACCTCAGCAGCCCCTCCGGGCACCTTCGCCTGTCGGTGGCAACGTTGTCAAATGGAGCGCGACGCCGCTATCGACTCCTGCCACCCTCCCCAGGCCCGCCACCAGGCACGATCCCGCCAGGCGCCCGAAGAGGGCAGCGGGCGAGGCGATCGCCAGCATTGAATGATCTTGATCGAGCCGCAGGGCGGTCGACGCCCCCAGGACGGCACGACAGCCGTCGGCCGCCGGTGTGACCCACGCCTCTGCGCACGGGTCGAATCGACGATGATCGTCTCGTCAGGCCCCGGACCAGGAAGTGGACTGCTCCCCAACGTCCCTTACGGGCGAATCGGGGCGGTTCGCCAGCGCCGCGCCCGCGCGGTGCCTGCCGGTCAGGACGGGCGCAGCACGGCCTTGATCACCCCGTCTTCCCGGCGGTCGAAGCGCCGGTACAACTCCGGGGCGTCGGCGAGGGTGCCGTAATGGGTGACGATCATGCTGGGCCGCGCTCGACCGGCGACGACCAGGTCGCGCAGCAGTGTGGTGTACCGGCGGTCGTGGGTGCGACCGAACCGGACCGCGACCCCCTTGGCGAACAGCGCTCCCCATGGCGCGACCAGGTCCTCCTGGCCGTCAGCACCGGGGGCGGGGTGCGGGTCCCGGTCCGGGTAGACACCGGCTACCGCGATCGCGCCGGCGGCGTTGACCAGCCGGGCGGCGTCGGTGATGACCTGGTTCGGACGCTCCCGGTCCGGGTGCTCCCGGTCACGTGCCTGGAACCCGACCGCGTCGATGACCTTGTCGACCCCACCCAACTTCTCCTCGCCGAGCGGCAACCCGGCCCGGGCCCGATCGGCGCGGATCTGCTCGACCGGGTCGCCCCGGCGGAAGTCGACAGGCACCGCGCCGACCTCGCCGGCCTTGTCGAGGCGGGCGTCGACGCCGTCGACGGAGTACACCACCCGGGCGCCGCGCAGCAGTGCCGAGTAGGCGCCGAGCAGACCGATGGTGCCGGCGCCGAAGACCGCCACGGTGTCGCCGGGCTCGACCTCGGCGAGGGCGGCGGCGGCGTGCCAGCCGGTGACGAACGCGTCGGCGAGCAGCACGAAGTCGTCCTCGTACGCGTCTCCCGGCTCGCCGGGCAGCGGCACACAGTTGGCGTCGGCCCACGGCACGCGCAGCAGGTCGGCCTGCGCACCCCGGTACGGACCCATCCCCGCGTACCCGTACGCCGCGCCCGGCCCCTCGGCCCGGGCCCGCAGGCAGGCCGCCGACAGCCCTCGGGCGCACATCACACACGTTCCGCAGAACAGGTGCGTGGGGATCACCACCCGGGTGCCCGGCCGCACGGTCTGCACCGCCGCGCCCACCTCCTGCACGACACCCAACGGTTCGTGCCCGAGCACCAGACCCGGCTCGGCGCTGGTTCGTCCGTCGTACATGTGCAGGTCGGTGCCGCACAGGGCGGTGGAGGTGATCCGCACCAGCGCGTCGGTCGGCGCCTCCAGTGTCGCGTCGGGCACCTCGCGCACCTCGACCGTCCGGACGTCGGCGTACACGACGGCTCTCATCACGGATCTCCTGTTCGGCGCTGGGCCCGGCGGTCTTCCCCCGGCTGCGCCGTTCATGCCGGGCCGGCCCCACGGGGCGCGCCGCCGGTGCTATCTTAGGACCCCTAAGTTTCCGCTTAACGAGACAAAGGTTCGGTATGCCACGGCAGGGTCTGACCAGCGCGCGCGTCTCGGCCGCCGCAGCCGAGCTGGCGGACGCGGTCGGCCTGTCCCGGTTGACCGTCGCGGCCGTCGCCCGACACTTCGGGGTCTCCGACGCCGCCCTGTACGTCCACGTCCGCAGCCGCGACGCGCTGATCGAACACGTCGCGGTGCGGGCGGCGGCCACGTTCGCCGACGCGCTCGCGCTCGCGGTGGCGGGGCGGGCCGGCCACCAGGCCCTCATCGGGTTCGCCGACGCCTGGCGCGCCTTCGCCGTGACGCACCCCGGGCAGTACGCGGCGACCCAGCTTCAGCTGCCGCCCGAGGTCGGCACCCGGTCGGCGGGGCACCTGCGCCTGATCGAGCTGAGCTACGCGATGCTGCGCGGGTACGGGCTCGACGAACCGGCACTCACCGACGCGATGCGGTTCGTCCGCAGCACCTTCCACGGCTTCACCAGCCTCGAAACGGTCGACGGTTTCGGGCATCCCCGCAGCGTCGACGCGTCGTGGCAGTCGATCCTCGACGCGGTGCACACCACGTTGAGCAACTGGCCGACCGAGACCCGGGAGCAGCAGTGAACAGCCACGACCAGTCGATCGAGTCGACCGACGGGACCCGCCTGGTGGTACGACGCCTGGGCGTCGGGGACCCCGTCGTCCTGGTGCACGGCTCGGGTGGCGGGCTGCACTCCTGGGCCGCCGTCGCGGAGCACCTCGCCCACGAGCACGAGGTGTGGCTGCCGGCCCGGCGCGGCTACGGTCCCAGTGACGTCCCGGCCGGCACCAAGTCCTTCCGGGACGAGACCGCCGACCTGATCGCCGTCATCGAGTCGGCCCGCCGATCCTCAGGCCGACCGGTCCATCTCGTCGGCGCGTCCTATGGAGCGACAGCGGCGCTGCACACCGTCCTGGCCGATCCGCGCCCCGTCCGCTCGCTGGCCGTCTTCGAGCCGCCGCTCTTCGCGGCCGGGGCGGGGATCGCGCCGCCGCTCGACCGGTACCGCGCCGCCTTCGAGCGCGACGACGCCGCCGCGATGGCCGCGGCCCTGAACGACGTCACCCGGGTTCCGGCCGAGGTCGTCGCCGCGATCGCCGCCAGCGCGGGCGACCGGGTGCCCGACCCGGTCGAGGCGCGCCGCTCGGCGGTCGGCTGGCTGCACGACCTGGAGGCTCTCGCGCAGGACAGCACGGACATCAGCCGGTGGTCCTCGATCGGCGTACCGACTCTCCTCATGGCCGGCGCGGACACCTGGGAGCCGATGCCCACCACGATGGCCACCCTCGCGGCGACGATCCCGGCGGCCCGTTACCTCGTCTGGCCAGGTCAGTCGCACTTCGTGACGATGACGGCGCCCACCCTGGTCGCCGACGCGCTGCGGGAGTTCTTCGCCGAGGCCCCGCCGCTCTGACCCCACCCGCCCGCACGGCGGCGGCCGGTGGTGCACCGGCCGCCGCCACGGACCACCATCGGCTGACCGGACAACGGTCACTGACCGTCCACTCCGGGCAACACTGCGCGGTCACTCAGTAGCATCGACGAGTCACGATTTTCAGGCGGACCATTCCCCGACCGGATCGAGCACTCGCCATGACCACCGAGCAGACCACGTCTCCCCCGCGAGCCGGTGTCGGCATCGCCGCTCAGGGGCTGGGCCAGAGCGTGCGAGGCGGCCGCCAGATCCTGGCCGACATCTCCCTGAGCATCGCGCCGGGCGAGCTGGTCGCGATCGTCGGCGCCAGTGGCGCCGGTAAGACCACCCTGCTGGAGATTCTCGCCGGGGTGCAGCACCCGACAGCGGGCACCGTGACGTACGACGGCACCGCCGCTACCGGCGCCATCGGGGTGGTGCCGCAGGACGACATCATCCACCGGGAGCTGCCAGTGGCCCGCACCCTGCGGTACGCCGCTCGACTACGCCTCCCCTCCGCCACCGAGCCGGAGGAGATCAGTGACCGGGTCGCACAGGTGCTCGCCGAGCTGCGACTCACCGACCGGGCCGGCACGCCGGTCGGCCTGCTCAGCGGCGGTGAACGCAAGCGCGCCAGCATCGCCGTCGAGTTGCTCACCCGACCCGGCGTGTTCTTCCTGGACGAACCCACCTCCGGACTCGACCCGGCGATCGCCGTGGAGCTGCTCCGGGTGCTCCGCGCGCTCGCCGACACGGGAGCCACTGTCGTGCTGACCACTCACCAGGTCACCGACGTGGACCACTGCGACCGGGTCGTCGTGCTGACCCGTCAGGGCCGGCTGGCCTTCAGCGGCACCCCGGCCGCCGCCCGGGAGTTCTTCGGCCTGCGGTCCCTCGTCGAGCTGCACCTCCGACTCGACGACACCACCCGGCCCGCCGAGTGGCCCGACCGCTTCGCCGAACAGCGCGACGCCGACCAGCCGGCCGGAAGCACCACCGACCAGCCGGCCGGAAGCACCGCCGTGCAGCCGGCCCGGAGCACCGCCGAGCAGCCGGCCCGGAGCACCGACGATGACGGCGGCGCCGTGCCGCCACCCCGGCGCGCCGGCCGGCTGCGCCAGTGGGCGGTCCTCACCGCGCGCAACGCGGAGATCGTCGCCCGCAACCGGCTGACGCTGGCGATCCTGCTCGGCTCCCCGCTGATGGTGCTCGGCATGTTCGCGCTGCTGTTCCGGCCGGGGGCGTTCGAGCCGAGCCGACCAAGCCCGACGGTGACCGTGATGATCCTCTTCTGGATCGCGTTCGGCGGCTTCTTCTTCGGGCTGACCTACGGGCTCCTCCAGATCTGCACCGAGCTGCCGATCCTGCGCCGGGAGCGGCTGGCCGGTGTCCGGCTGGCCCCGTACCTGTTGGCGAAGGTCGCGGTGCTGCTGCCACTGCTCGCCCTGGTGGACCTGGCGCTGCTCGGGGTGCTGCGCGGCATGGACCGGCTCCCGCCGGTCGGCGGCGCCGACTTCGCCGCCCTGTACGCGACCCTGCTGCTCTCCTCGGCGGCGGCGCTCGCCCTCGGCCTGCTCTGCTCGGCGGCCGTGTCCGACGCGGCGCAGGCGACGCTCATGCTGCCGATGCTCTGCTTCCCGCAGGTGCTGTTCGTCGGCGCGATCCTGCCGGTGCCGGCCATGGCTGTCGGCGGTCAGTGGCTCAGTCACGCGATGTCGAACCGGTGGGCGTTCGAGGGCCTGGGGCACACCGCCGGGGTGGAGCGGCTCTGGCGCGACGGCGGCTCCCCGCTCGGCCCGCCGCTACTGGCCACGTACGGCGACAGCTTCTCCCGACCGGTGTGGGTCGACTGGCTGGTGCTCGGCGGCTTCGTGCTGCTCTTCCTGGGCGCGGCCTGGGCGGTGCTGGTCCGGAGGGACTTCCGTCGTGCGTAGTGAGCCGGCCCCGCACACCTCCCCCACCGCGCTGCCGGGATACGCCGCCACCGGCCGGATCGACGAGCTGCGCGCCACCGAGTACCGACACCTGGACGCCGACGGGCGGGTGTACCTCGACTACGCCGGGGCCGGGGTGACGGCCCAGGCCCAGGTGCGCGCCCACCACGATCGGCTGCTCGCCGGCCTGTACAGCAACCCGCACTCGGAGAACCCGACCAGCGCGGCGGCCGGTTCGCTGGTGGAGTCGGCGCGACGCGCGGTGCTCGACTTCTTCCGCGCCGACCCGGCCGAGTACGCGGTCGTCTTCACCCCGAACGCCAGCGGCGCCTGCCGGCTGGTCGGCGAGGCGTACGACTTCGGCAGGACCGCGCCACTGGTGCTGACCTGGGACAACCACAACTCGGTCAACGGCATCCGCGAGTACGCCCGCTCGGCCCGCGGGTCCGTGCGCTATGTGCCGCTGGACGGGCCGGAGCTGCGGGTCGCCGAGTCGGACCTGGTCGCGGCGCTCGACGCCGGCCGGGGCCGCCTGGCCCGTCGGTCGCGTCGGCGCGGGCTGTTCGCCTATCCGGCACAGAGCAACTTCTCCGGCGTGCAGCACCCGCTGGGCTGGGTGGAGCTGGCCCACCAGCGGGGCTACGACGTGCTGCTCGACGCTGCCGCCTTCGCGCCGACGAACCGGCTGGACCTCAGCGTCGTACGGCCGGACTTCGTGTGCCTGAGCTGGTACAAGCTCTTCGGCTACCCGACCGGCGTCGGCGCGTTGCTGGCTCGCCGTTCGGCGCTGGCCCGGTTGCGCCGGCCGTGGTTCGCCGGCGGCACGATCCGGGCGGTGAGTGTGCAGGGTGACTGGCACCGGCCGATGGACGACGAGTCGGCGTTCGAGGACGGCACGCTCAACTTCCTGAGCATCCCGGACGTGGAGTTCGGCCTGCGTTGGCTCGACTCGATCGGCGTGGACCTCGTCCACTCCCGGGTCGGCCTGCTCACCGCCTGGCTGCTGGAGCGGCTGGCCACCCTGCGGCACGACACCGGCGGGCCGCTGGTCGAGGTGTACGGGCCGACGACGGGTGCGGGGCGCGGCGGCACTGTGACGTTCAACCTCCGCCACCCGGACGGCACGGTGGTCGACGAACGGCTCGTGGCGCGGGAGGCGGCAGCTGCCGGCATCTCCCTGCGTACCGGTTGTTTCTGCAATCCCGGCGCGGGCGAGGGCGCGTTCGGGATCAGCCGGGCCGCGACGCGGCAGCGGCTGTTGGCGGGGGTCGACACGATCGACCAGTACCTCGCGGCGCTGCGGCTGCCGACGGGCGGCGCGGTCCGCGTCTCGTTCGGACTGGCGTCCACGGCGACCGACGCGGAACGCTTCGTCGCCTTCGTCCAGTCGACCTACCTCAACCGTGAGGCCGGCGCGGAGTCACCACTGCCACCTCGGCTGCGCTGTTGACCGGGCCGGCCGGTCAGCCGACCTGGGCCACCGGTGCCGGGCGGTGCTTGATCTCCTCCATGAACGGGAACCGGGCGGTCAGCTCGGCGATCGTCAGGCCGGCCCGCCAGGCCGCGGCCACGTGGGCGACCTGCGTGAGGTCCATGACGTCACCGCGCGCGAGAACCTCGCCCGAGACCCGAAGGTCGATCATGAAGTATCGAGCCTGCGATCCCAGTCCCACGCAGACCACGCCCTCGTCGGAGTGCAGCTCGGCGCAGGTGAACCGGGCCCGCCCCTGCTCCGGCGCGGTCACCCGGCCGACATCGAGCCCGTGCCGGGCAGCGGTGTCGATGAGCGCGGGGGCCAGGCCACCCCGCTCGACCAGGTCCGGGTAAAGGCGCACACCCAGCGCCGTCGACGCCTCGCTCATGACTGACTCCCACTTCCTTGTGACAGAGACCAGCAGCGCGCAGGTTACGGAAACGTTTCCGGCACGCCTCGCCATCCTGTCGCGGGTGGACGCCCCACGGCAATAGGAAGGGTCGATTCGACCGCTATCGAGTAACAGTCGTGCCGCCGCCGAACTCCGTCGACGGGTCAGCGCCGTCCATCTCGGAGGCATCGATCGACAGCAGGTCAACGACAGCGGTCCGGCGCTTGCCGCTCACTGGTCAGCATCGGGCGGTAACGGACGGTCGTGGTATTGGAAACACTCTTGACAGAAAGCCACGATATCGACATACTTCGCTCCAGAGAGCGCTCTCTATCCTGGTCAAGCGCCTCCACCACCCCCATGCTGAGGAGCCTCCCGTGTTCACAGCCCGGCCCAGCCTCCGCTTCCGCCCTCTCGTACTCCTGGCGGTCGCCCTCGTCGCGACCACGACGGCGCTCGTCCTCCCGGCGCACCCCGACCGGGCCGAGGCCGCCATCGGCCCCATCACCTGGCAGGACGAGTTCAACTCCCCCGCCGGCACCCCCGTCGACCAGAACAAGTGGCGGTTCGACATCGGCGGCGGCGGCTGGGGCAACAACGAGCGGCAGTACTACACGAACAGCACCAGCAACGCCGTCCACGACGGCCAGGGCAACCTGGTCATCACCGCCCGTCGGGACAACCCCGCCAACTACCAGTGCCACTACGGGCGCTGCGAGTACACCTCCGCGCGGTTGCTGACGGCGGCCACCTTCACCCAGACGTACGGGCGCTTCGAGGCCCGGATCAAGATCCCGCGCGGCCAGGGCATCTGGCCGGCCTTCTGGATGCTCGGCACCGGCGGCGGGTGGCCCGACGCTGGCGAGATCGACGTCATGGAGAACATCGGCCGGGAGCCGAACACCGTCTACGGCACCGTGCACGGGCCCGGCTACTCCGGCGGCGGCGGCATCACGGGCAGCCGCACCCTCGGCGCGCCGCTCGCCGACACCTTCCACACCTACCGGGTGGACTGGGAACCGAACGTGATCACGTGGTACGTCGACGGCGTGCAGTACCACCGGGTCGATCCCGCTCGGCTCGGCGGCAACCGCTGGGTGTTCGACCACCCCTTCTTCATGATCCTCAACGTGGCGGTCGGCGGTAACTGGCCCGGCTACCCGGACGGCTCGACCCAGTTCCCGCAGCAGATGCTCGTCGACTACGTCCGGGTGTCCAGCTACACCTCGGGCGGGGGCGACCCGGGGGCCGGCACCAGCCGGATCCGGGGTGCGCAGAGCGGTCGTTGCATCGACATCCCCGGCGCCAACCCGGTGGAGGGCGCCAAACTCCAGATCTGGGACTGCAACACCACGGCGGCCCAGAGCTGGACCTTCGCCTCCGACGGGACCCTCCGCGCGATGGGCAAGTGCATGGACCCGGCCTGGGCCGGCACCGCCAACGGCACCGAGGTCAACCTGGTCAGCTGCAACGGCAACAGCGCCCAGCGCTTCACCCTCAACGCCGCCGGCGACCTGGTCAACCTGAACGCCAACAAGTGCGTGGACGTACGGGAGGCCAACCCCAACAACGGCGGCAAGCTGCACCTCTGGGACTGCCTCGGCGCGGCCAACCAGAAGTGGTCTCGCATCTGACCACCCGCTCACCGGTGGGCCGTCCGAGCGCAGCTCGGGCGGCCCACCGGTGTGTGTCCGCGTTCCCGGCAGACCGATTGGCTCGATGAAGGCAGCGGCCAGGCTTGCGCCCTCTATGTTCGGATTAATCCACAATCTGGCAGTTCCGGGAGTGAGCTCATGTCGCACCACCTCGATACGCCCCTCGCCGCCCAGGGCGGCCAGCTGTACATCGACGACCTCTTCGTCTTCAACGGCGACCGCGCCACTGTCTTCGTGATGGACGTGAACAGTTCGGTGACCAAGGCGGACATCAAGCGCGGCTTCCACGCCGAGGCGCGCTACGAGATCAAGATTCACATCAATGGCGCCGAGGCGGAGGACCTGACCTACCGGTTCGCCTTCGGCGAACCGGACGGCGACGCCCGGCAGGCCCTCCAGTTGTACGAGCTCACCGGGGCCGACGCCCGCGACGACGCCGCGATGGGCACCCCCATCGTCGAGGGGCGGACCGGCGAGGTCACGGCCGGCGGCAACGTGCGGGTCTGGGCCGGCCGGATCACCGACCCCTTCTTCATCGACCTCGACGAACTCGCCACCATCAACGGCGCGGTCAAGAACGGCTCAGTGGTGGACCGTTCCGCGTGGCGGGCCGACCAGGCCAGGAACAGCTTCGCCGGCACCACCGTCGAGTCGATCGTTCTCGAGGTCTCCCATGACGAGCCACTGCTGCGCGAGGGCACCGAGATCGGCGTGTGGTGTCGCACCCTGCTGGCCACCGACGCCGGCGGCTGGCGCCAGATCAACCGCGCCGGCCACCCCATGATGTGGCCGATCTTCTGGCCCCACGACACCGACTTCTCCGACCCCGCCAACTTCCGGCACCCCGGCAGCGACCTCGCCGAAGGCGGCGAGGAGATCGCGAACGCGGTCGCCGGGGTCGTCAAGGCGAACGGCACCGCGCCGGATCCACAGGCGTACGGCTGGAGCGTCGCCCGGCAGCTCTACCCCGACCTGCTGTCGTACACGGTCGGCACGGCAGCGAACTTCGGCTTCGCGGGCCGCAACGGACGGGGCCTGGCCGACAACGCGCCCGAGGTGATGTTCTCCCTGGTTCTCAACACCGCGACCACCTCCGGCCTCACCTCGGAGGTCACCAAGGCGGCCCGTTCCGCCACGTTCCCGTACGTGGTTCCGGCCTGAGGCTGCTCGCGGGGCTCGGCGGCCAGCAGGGCGCCGGCCCCTCGCCGAGACCGAACACGACCACCGGCCGACGACCGGGTGACGTTCGCGTCGTTCAGCCCGTTATGGGCGTTTTGCGTAGTTAGTCTCGGAAGCGCTTCCCAGGTTTTCTAGGACGAAGGAGACTCGATGCGCAGAAAGATTCTCGCGGGCCTGGCCGGCGTTGCCGCCGTCGCCGCGCTCGCCGGACCCGCCGCCGCGGACACCACGGGCAACACTGTCGTCACCCTCACCGTCGACGCCGCCGGTGGTCTGTCGATCACTGTGCCGTCGACGGCGAACATCGGCAACGGCGTGGAGGGCACGACCGTCTCCGGTCAACTCGGCCCGGTCACCGTGCTGGACCAACGCGGGTCGCTCACCCCCAACTGGACCGCCAACGTCATCTCCACCGACTTCACCACCGGCGGCGGCAGCTCCGGCGAGACGATCCCGAACATCAACGTCCTGTACTGGTCCGGCCCCGCGACGGCGACCGCCGGCGGCGGCACCTTCACACCGGGCCAGCCGACCTCCGCCGACGCGGTGGTCATCAACGTGCCCCGGACGGCGATGACCCACACCGGCGGCACCGGCAACAACTTCGCCACCTGGAACCCCACCCTGGTGGTGAACGTGCCCGTCGGCACCGTCCAGGGTGTCTACACCGGGACGGTGACACATTCGGTGTTCTGAGCCGCTCGGCCGGCTGGTGCTGCTGACCTCGGTCGCCCTCGTGGCGCTCGGGGTTTCGGCGGCACCAGCCGTTGCCGTGCGGGAGCAGCGACACGATCCGGCCGAGGAGGCCGCGATCAGCATCCGGATGCTGGACATCCCGGCGAGTCGGGTGCAGGATCCCCGCGCCCGGGTCTACATCGTGGACCACCTGAAGCCCGGGGCGACGATCAACCGCCGGGTCGAGGTGCAGAACACCTCCGCCGAGACGCAGAAGATCGAGTTCTATGCCGGCGCCGCGTCGGTCGAGAACAACGCCTTCACCGTGCCCGAGGGGCGCACCGGCAACGAACTCAGCGGGTGGATCCGGCTGAGGACCGCCGCGATGCGGCTGGACCCGGGCGAGCGACGACCGGTCGAGGTCGAGGTCGCCGTGCCGGAGAAGGCCTCGAAGGGCGAGCGGTACGCCGCGATCTGGGCACAGGTCACCAGCGCGACGGAAGGCGCCGGCAACGTCACCCAGATCCACCGGGTGGGCATCCGGGTCTACCTCGACGTCGGTCCGGGTGGTGAGCCGCCAACGGACTTCCGGATCGAGGGGTTGGCCGCGGAGCCCGGCACCGGCGAGTTCCCCGTCGTCACCGCGAAGGTCACCAACACCGGTGAACGCGCGCTGGACATGACCGGCACCCTGTCGCTGACCAAGACCGCGGTCCAGGCCGGACCGTTCAAGGTGACCAACGGGGTGACGATCCTGCCCGGCCAGAGCGGTCAGGTTCGGATCGAGGTCAACCAGACGCTGCCCGCGGGGACCTGGGACGTGCACGCGACGCTCGCCAGCGGCACTGTGCAGCGCACCGCGACCGGGAAGATCGTCCTTCCCGTCGCGGCGCCGATGACGGTCTCGGCCTCCAGCGGGCCGAGTTGGCTGGTCTACCTGGTCGGCGGGATCGCCCTGCTGGTGCTGGGCACCCTTGGTGGCTGGCATCTCGTCCGCAGGCACCGGACCCGGTTGGCCTGACGCCCGCACCACCGCAGAGACTGCCCGGCCGTTGCCTTCCAACGGCCGGGCAGCGGCGTCCCGCCAGCGAAGCGACCCTAGATGACGGAGTGGGTCACGACCGCCACGTAGTCGCCGACCACCACTCCGGACGGGATGGCCACCCACAGGGTGGGGTTCCATGTCGCGGCGTTCGGGCCCCCCGCCTGGCCGGACCACCCGGCGGCGGTACGCGGGGTGGACAGCGACGCCCCGGGCTGCGGCACGAAGGTGCCGATCCCGGTGCTGGCCAGGGCGGGCCCGGAGGCGTACGTGATGTTGCTGGTGGGGATGGTCTCGCCGCCCGAGCCGGAACCCGTGGTGAAGCTCGTGCTGGAGACGACGCTGACCCAGTTTCCGGAGAACGGCCCCCGGTCGTCGGTGACGGTCACCGGACCGAGTTGGCCTGAGACGCCGGTCGTGCCCGAGGTGACGGTGCCGAGTGCGGAGACCGCCGGGACGCTGATGGAGAGCCCGCCGAGCGGGGTGATGACCAGGTCGACCGGTCGGGTCGCGGACTGGTCGAACGAGTCGGTCACCCGGACGGTGAACGGGAACGTCCCGGCCTCGGTGGGCGTGCCGGAGAGCAGCCCGGTGAGCGGGTCGAGGGTCAGCCCGGCCGGCAGGCTCCCCGCGCTGACCGCCCAGGTGAACGGGCCCGTGCCGCCGGTGACAGTCAGCTGGTACTGGTACGGGTCGTACGCCTTGCCGGGTGGGGGCGGTGGGAAGGTCAGCGTCGGTGGCGCGTTGACGGTCACCGACGCGGAGGCGGGCGACTGTGGACCGGTCCCGGCGGCATTCGTCGCGGCCACCTGGAAGGTGTACGAGGCACCGGCGGTCAGCCCGGTGACGATCTGGGTCGTGGCGGTGCCGGTGAAGACCCGGGGGGTCTGCGCCACGGCACCGAGGTAGGGCGTCACCGTGTAACCGGTGATCGGCGACCCCCCGTTGGCCGGGGCCGTCCAGCTCACCGTGGCGGCGTTGGTGCCCGCGGTGGCCGAGGTGTTCGTCGGGGCCGCGGGCACCGTGTACGGGACCACCGCCGCCGAGGGTGGGCTGGCCGCACCGGTGCCGTAGGCGTTCACCGCTGCCACCCGGAAGGTGTACGACGCGCCGACGGTCAGCCCGGTCAGGGTGCGACTGGTGGTGGAGGCGTCGAAGGTGACTGTCGGTTGGGTGACGCCGTCCCGGATCGGGGTGATCAGGTAACTGGTGATCGGGCTGCCGTTGTTCGCCGGCGCGGTCCAGCTCACGGTGGCGCTGGCGCCACCAGCGACAGCGGTGGGCGTGCTCGGCGTGCCGGGGGCGGACGCGTAGACGTAGCTCGCCGATCCGGCGGAGCCTCGGGTGACGACGCTGACCGTGACTGTCGCCGGGCTGGACCGGGCGGGCATGGCGGAGATGCCGAGGGTGCCGTCGGGGTTCACGGTGAAGCAGCCGGCGGCCGGGCCGGAGGTGCACGGCACCAGCAGCACCGACGTGCCGGCCTGCTGCTCGGCGGCCGTACCGATGGTGATCGCTGTCGCTGCGGTGAGGTTGCTGCCGCCGACGGTGACCGGGATGCCTCCGGAGACCGTGCTCTGCGCCGGGGTGACGGTGACGCCGCTCGGTGCGGTGGCCGGCGCGACCGGGGTGGTGCCGGTGGCGAGACCCGGGTTCGCGTCGATCGACGACGAGGTCGCCACCGTCGCGGTCTGGATCTGTGCCGGCGTCACGCCGGTGCCGGTGACGGTCGCGGTGACCGTGATGGGCGGCAGGAAGGTTCCGCCGGCGAACGGGCCGTTGCTGTTGGTGCAGGTGACGCTCTGACCGGAGGGTGCGCCGCAGACCCAACCGGAGCCGAACGCGCCGCGCGGGACGACACCGGCGGGGAGGGTCTGGGCGACCGAGATCGGTGCCGTCTCGGCGGTGCCGGCGTCGACTCCCGCGGTGATCGAGTAGGTCACCGGGTCACCGGGCTGTGGGGTGGCACCGACCGCGCTGGTCTGCGCCACGTTCAGGTCGGGTACCGGGTTGAAGCTGACCGCCCGGGCGTCGTCGACCTCGTGGAAGTCGGTGACCGAGCCGGTCGAGCCCACCCAGCCGAAGGCGAGTTGCCGAGGGTAGCCGTTGGCGTTGAGCCAGGTCGGCGACGGGTACAGGCTGGGCGACACCACCGGGAGCGCGCCTTCCAGGGTTCGGGCCTGCCCGCCGACCGGGGTGAATCTGACCCGGTACTGGCCGGCGGGAGCGGTGATGCCGGTGTCGGTGGTGTACGACGACGAGGTGGTGTTGACGACGACCTCGACCGGCACCACCGACGCCGCTCGGGTGCTGGCCCGCAGCGGCAGCGCAGGAGCCGAGGTGCTTGCGGCGGTGCTGTTCAGCGCGCAGTAGCCGACCCCGTTGCGGCCCGGTCCCCGGACCACCACCTGGCCGGGGACCCGCGCGTTGGTGGTCGAGATGTACGGCGGGTTCGTACAGCCGGTGCCCTGGTACGTGCTGTTGCTGAAGTTGCCGAAGACGTCCAGGCCGATGCCCAGGTAGCCGTTGGAGAGTCCCGCCGACACGCCGTTGAAGGCCGCCGAGTAGCCCAGCGAGCCGCCCGACGGGCCGAGGGTGGACGGCGACCTCGGGTTGGCCGGGTCGACGGCGGCCAGCGCGAAGGCGAGGCCGTCCGCGCCCGGGTTGCCGCCGCCGTACTGGTAGGTGTTGAAGGTCAGGTGCAGGCCCTGCGAGGTGGGGACGCTCACCGCGCCGAACACCCCGCCCTGCCGGTTGACGGTCGCGGGGGTGAGGCGCAGTTTGCCCGCACCCTGCGGGTCGGTGGCTGTGGTGCAACTCAGCAGCGGGCCGGTGGTGGAGTTGCCGGCCGCGCTCAGGCAGGCGGCGTTGGTAGTCCCGGTGCCGGGCACTGCTGGCAGCGACACCGCGCCGATGCCGTTCGCGGTGTTCTGGTGAAAGGGCTGGTCGAACAGGACGGAGCCGGCCGCCGACGCCGGGAGTGGTCCGACCACGAGCATCCCGGCGAGCACGACGATGATCAGCGCCCCGGCGCTCGACGGACCACGCCGGTTCCACAACGACATGCCCACTCCCAGCTTTCACTCCAGCACCGATTCGGACTATAACCCCCCAAAACACCCATAATTTCGGTACTCGGATAACCGCGGCAGGCCGACGACCGCCAGCGGAAACGGACCGACCCCCGCCGGCACTCCTGCCGAGGGGGTCGGTCCGTGCGAGATTCGGGACGAGGGCGCTCAGCCCTCGATGTCGCGGGGGTCACGGCTGCGGGGGTAGGTGTTCTTCTCCCCGATGGTGCCGTCCTGCTTCTTGACCACGTGTTCGACGCCGCGGTCGGCCGCCATCTCGCGGCCCTGGGCCTGCGCGTCGGCCTTCACGTCATGCGTGCTGCTGGCCCGCTCGTTGCCCTCCGGCTTGTTCTTCCACTGACCGTCCTCGTGGTACGTGTCGACGTCACCCTTGACCATGGCCGGCTCCTCCCTGGGTCCGAACTGTTCCCCGAATCAGTGCCCCGAGAAGCACCGGGCAAACCGCCGTCCTCAGGAGACGGCCGGGCAGTTGTTGCTCACCCGCCGCAGGATCTGTTCGCGTTCGTCGGTGGTGATGCCCGACGGCTCGCCGTCGAAGTGCGTCTCGACCTTCTCCCAGCCGCGACGCTGCTCGTAGTGCAGGTGCGGCGCGCCGGAGTTGCCGGTGCTGCCCAGCTTTCCGATCTGTTCGCCCTGGGCGACCTTCTGACCCACCTCGACCAGCGGCGGTTCGAGCAGGTGCAGGTACTGCGTCTCCCACTTGCCGCCGTGATCGATCTTCACCCAGTAGCCGCCGCCGCGTCCCCGTGGGCCGTCCGGGTTCTCCGGGGTACGACCACCGAGCGACCCGTTGACGCCCGCCACGGTGACAGTTCCGGCATAGGACGCGAGCACCGGCCGCCCCCACGTCTCGCCCTCGACGGGAAAGAAGTCGACGTCGTAGTCGTCGTGGCCGGGATAGGTGCTGAGCTGCCACGTCTCCCCACAGGCCACCGGCATCTGGAAGAGCGGACGCGGCCCGGCCGGTCGCAGCATCGGCACCGCCACCACCGCGATGCCCAGGACGGCCGCCACCGCGACGAGCGCGAGGAGGACGCGGATGGCACGGCGTCGGGGACGGCGGTGGGTACGGGCTCTGGCGGGGCGGCCGGTCGTCACCGGCCCGAGCATGGCAGATCCCGGCAACGCCACGGCGCCGGGTCAGCGCCTCAAAGCCCTGTCGCACCGCGAGCGGTGACATTGCAGTCGCATCGTCAACGAGGTACCGTCGCATTCAATGCAGTTGTATTGCAAAGAGAGTGGGACCCCATGCACGTGATCCCGTTGTCCGAGGCGACCACCGACCTGCTCGACCTGGTCGGCGGCAAGGCCGCCGGGTTGGGCGAGCTGATCCGGCGCGGCGAACGGGTCCCCGAGGGCTTCTGCGTCACCACCGAGGCACACCGACTCGGCGTGGTACCGGCCGCCGAGGTTGTCGCCGCGTACCAACGGCTCGGCGCGGGCCGGGTCGCGGTGCGCTCCAGCGCCACGGCGGAGGACCTGCCCGACGCGAGCTTCGCCGGGCAACACGACACCGTGCTCGACGTCGTCGGCGACGCCGAGCTGATCGCCGCCGTCGAGAAGTGCTGGGCCTCGCTGCACAGCGACCGGGCGACCGCCTACCGCGACGCCCGACAGATCGACAACCGGCAGGTGCGGATGGCCGTCGTGGTGCAACGCATGATCACGCCCACGGTGGCCGGGGTGCTGTTCACCGCGAACCCGCTGAGCGGGCGGCGCGACGAGATGACCGTCGACGCGGCCCCCGGTCTCGGCACGGCCGTGGTGGACGGCGCGGCGACTGTGGACCACTACGTCCTCAACGGCGTCAGCCGAGCCGACACCGGCTGCCTGACCTCCGCACACCTGGCCGATCTGCGCGCCACCGGCGAACGGTTGCAGGCCCACTTCGGTTGCCCGCAGGACATCGAGTGGGCGATCGACGCGCACGACGTCCAGTGGCTGCTGCAGGCCCGGCCGATCACCACGATGTTTCCGCAGCCGCCGGCCACCGACAAGCCCCTCCCCCGGGTCTACCTGGAGTTCGGTCACGTCCAGGGCATGCTGCGACCGGTCACCCCGATGGGCATGGCCACACTGCGGACGCAGATCACCGCCATGCTGGCCGCGCTCGGGGTGCGGGTGGAGATCGTGGACATCGGTGGACGGCTCTACGGCGACCTGACCGACCTGGCCCGGGACCGGTCGTCGCGCAAACGGCTGGTCAAGCTCATGGCTGTCGACTTCGGGCCGCGCGCCCAGGCGGTGATGCAGCACGTGCTGGACGACCCCCGCTTCGCCCCGACCAACGGCGGCCCCCGCCGCGGCCGGGCCCCGGGGGCCGCCTCGCTGCGGACGGCCCGGCGTGCGGTGGTCGGGATCCTGCGGGCGCTGGCCCGTCCCGACACCGCACGGATTCGGATGTTCGAGGCCGTCGAGCGGCTGAGGACCCGGTCTGCGGCCCCCGCCGACCTGCGCACCGCCGCCGACCGGCTGCGCTTCGTGCAGACGGCGCAGGAGGCCGACGACAGCGCCGATGCGATCATGTGGCCGATCGTCGCGGGAATGCTGGCCGCCGCGCTGCCGGCCGCGCTGCTCAAGGGCCTCACCGGGCCGGACGAGATCCACACCGTGCTGGGCGGCATGCCGCACAACGTCACCATCGAGATGGACCTGGCGCTGTGGCGGCTGGCCCAGGGCGCGGGCGAGCACCGCCGACTCCTGCTCGACACCCCGCCGGCCGAGCTGGCCACGCGCTACCTGCGCGGAACCCTGCCCGACATCGGCATGGCCGCCTTCCTGGAGACCTACGGCCACCGGGGCGTCGCCGAAGTCGACCTCGGCGTGCCGCGCTGGGAGGAGGACCCCGCGCCGGTCTTCGCCGCTGTCGCCAACTACCTGCGGGTCACCGATCCACGCCAGGGCCCCGACGAACGTTTCCGACAGGCCGCCGTCGCCGCCGAGCGAGCGCTGGCGGAGCTGATCGGGCGAGCCCGCCGTCGGCGGCCGGTGCGCGGCACCATCGCCGGTTTCCTGCTGCGCCGGGCGCGGTCGTTGGCCGGTCTGCGCGAGGCCGGCAAGTTCGCCGGGTTGTACCCACTGCGCGAGACCCGCCGGCAACTGCTGCTCATCGGCGCCGACCTGCACGGCACCGGGTTGCTGGACCAACCCGACGACATCATGTTCCTGACCCTCGACGAGGTGCACGCCGCCGTACACCAGGGTGTCGACCCGCGAGCGACAGTCACCTCCCGGCGGGCCGTGCACCGCCGGGAGCTGCGCCGCGCGACGGTGCCGGTGGCGCTGCTCTCCGACGGCACCGACGTCGAGGCGGTCCTGCCCCCGACGGCGGCCGGCGACGGGACGCTCGCCGGCGTGGGCGCGTCGGCGGGTCGGGTGACCGGCCCCGCCCGGGTCGTCCACGACCCGGGCACCGCCCACGTCGAGCCCGGCGACGTCCTGGTGGCCGCGACCACGGACCCCGGGTGGACCCCGCTGTTCCTCACCGCCGCGGCGCTGGTCACCGAGACCGGCGCGATCATGGCGCACGGCCCGACGGTGGCCCGCGAGTACGGCATTCCCGCCGTCATCTGCGTGCCGGACGCCACCCGCACGATCACCACGGGGCAACTCGTCACTGTCGACGGCGGCGCCGGCACCGTCACGGTCCACTGACCGTCCACCCCCTACCGAGAAGGACGACGATGAGCGACACCACGGCGACGACCAGGGCGCGGGTGGGCCCGCTGCTGCGTCGCGCGGCCGAGGCCGAAGCCGCGACGTGGCGCAACCTCTACGTGTGGGCGCGGCGGCGTGCACTGCCGCTGCGGCCCGGCGACGAGCCGTTCGGCTACCTCGGCGTGGTCAAGCCGATCCTGGGCATCTTCATCGGGCTGTCGGTCGTGGAGATCCCGATCTTCGATGTCGTCGTCACCCACGTGGTGCCCTGGCGGCCCGCCCGCTGGATCGTGCTCGGCCTCGGCGTCTGGGGTCTGCTCTGGATGATCGGGCTGTACGCCGGCATGACCATCCACCCCCACGTCGTGGGTGACAGTGGCCTGCGGGTGCGGCTCAACGCGGGCATCGACATCTTCATCCCGTGGACCGACGTCGAGGCACTGCGCAAGCGGTACCGTTCGCTGCCGTCGAGCAGGTCGGTCCAGGTCGAGCAGGGGGGCGACCGCCGGGTGGTGTCCATCGCCGTCGGCAGCCAGACGAGCGTCGACGTCCTGCTGCGCCGGCCGCTGACCTTCGACCTGCCGAGGGGCGGGTCCGCGCCGACGAACGAGCTGCGACTGTACGCCGACGACCCCGACGGCCTGCTGCGCAGCGCCCGGGGCACCCCCACGGGCGGCACCGTCAGCCGGTAACCACCGCCGCTGGCGGGGCACCCGGGCCAACCACTGTGAAACGATCGAGGCCATGCCGAAGAAGGTCGACCACCAGGAGCGACGCACCCTCATCGCGGACGCGTTGATGCGGGTCGCCGCGACTCAGGGGCTGGAAGCGGTCAGCCTCCGACACGTGGCCGCCGCGGCCGGCGTGTCCGCCGGCATGGTCCAGCACTACTTCCGGACCAAGGACGAGATGATGGCGTTCGCGTTGAGCGTGGTCCGCGAGCGCAGCCAGATCCGGGTCACCGAGGCGGTGGCCCGGCTGGGTGCTGACCCACCGCCCCGGCTGCTGCTGCGGACCCTGCTCGCCGCGTTGCTGCCGGTCGACGCGCACACCCGCGACGACGGTCGGGTGGCGCTGGCGTTCCTCGCCTACACGGCGGTACGTCCGGCCGCCGCGACCGGCCTGCGGGAGGGCACCCGGCAGCTCACCGAGTTCATCGCCGGTCTCCTGCCCGAGCGGCACGACGCCGCCGCCGCGGCCGGTCTGCTGGCGCTGATGGAAGGGCTGGGTGTCTACCTGCTCGGCGGGCAGTACACCGCCGAGCAGGCGCTGGGCGCGCTGGACGCCCAGCTGGACCTGCTCTTCGGCGCGTCGTCGACCGCCTGAGCGGTAGTGGTCGTACCGGGCCGTCAGCAGCGCGGCACGTTCGGGATGTACCCGTCGTAGCCGGTCAGCACGTAGGCGTCGGAGACGTAGCGGTTGGTGCCGATCCGGTTCCAGACGGACGTCGTGCCGTACGGGCCGGTGACAGTGCTGCCGACGGCCTGACAGTAGACGGCGACGGTGGCGCCGTCGGCGACCGAGCCGACGACCGGATAACTGGCACCGGGGCCGGAGCGGACGTTCAGGGTGCTCGCGCTGGTGCTCACCGTGCCGGAGCCGACGCCGGTGATGCCGTTGACCAACTGCAGGTAGTAGGTCCAGTTCCAGTTCGGGCCCGGGTCGGTGTGCGTCGCGCCGGGCACCTCGTTGTGCCCGATGATGTGCGCCCGGTCCTTCGGGATGCCGTACCTGGTGGCGAGGCTGCGGGTGAGTGCGGCGGACGCGCGGTACATCGCGTCGGTGAGCCAGGCGGGATTGTCGACGTACCCCTCGTGCTCGATGCCGATCGACTGGGTGTTGTAGGTCCAGTTGCCGGCGTGCCAGGCGATGTCCTTCTCCCGCACCGACTGGGTGACGGCCCCGTCGGAGGAGCGGAAGGTGTAGTGCGCGCTGGCCTGCGCGGCCGGGTTCTGGAACCAGCCGACGGTGCCGGAGTACGAACCCTGCGCGGTGTGGATGACGATACGGGTGACCGGGTGGCTGCCCGGTCGACTGGCCACCGTGTAGTTGCTGGTGCTGGCCGGCGCCCAGACGGCCGGCCCGTAGTCGGTGCTGAGCGTGCCGACCCCGCCGGCGCGCTCCAGCCCGCCCCGGCGCGGCGCGACCGGTCGACCCGGCACCGTCTCGCCGCGCTCGCTGAACCCGGCGCGCAACAGGTCGTAGACGCTGTCCGCGTAGCGCCGCGCCACCGACGGGTCGTGCGCGCCGCCGTAGCGGGCCAGCGCCGGATGCCAGGCGTTCACGTCGTCGCGGTCCGCGGCGGTGCGGCCGGCCTGATCGGCGTACGCGCGCAGCACTGCTGCCGCCCCGAGGACGTTCGCCGTAGCGTCGGTCCGCAGCGCGGCCGGACTGAGCCGGGTGAGCGTGGCGGCTTCGTCCAGTGTGCGCACCTCGGGGTTGCTCGTCAGGTGCATCAGCCCGTACCCGCCGGCCGCGCTCGGCGCGCCGCCGTGCATGTCCAGCCGCGACTCGGCGTACCCGAGCGCCACCAGCAGGTCGCGCGGAACGTCGTAGCGCGCGGCGGCGGTGTCGAACGCGACGGCCAGCGGGGTGGCCGTCGCTGGTGTCCCGCCGGGGTCGGCGGCGGCGGGGGTGGCACCCACGACGACCCCGGTCAGGGCGGTGGTCAGGGCGAGCAGGAAGCGGCTTCGGTGGGAGGTTCGAGCGGACATCAGCACTCCTCGCGGTGACGGAGGTGGGCGGCGCGGGGCCGCCCACCTCGGGGTCGGGCTCGTCAGCACCAGCCGTTGACCGGACCGTTCACACCTGTCGACAGGTAGGCGTCGGACACCCAACTGCCGTCGCTCAACCGGTTCCAGAGCGCCGTGGTGCCGTACCGGCCGGTGTGCGAGGTGCCGTTGGCGGAGCAGGAGATGGTGACAGTGGCGCCGTCGGCCACCGAGCCGAGTGAGCCGTAGCCGGTCCCCGGCCCGGCACGTCGGGTGAGCGCCCCGCCGCCGTTCGCGTCGACCACCCCCTGGTTGAAGCCGAGCGCGCCGTAGTTGTAGAGACCGCCACCAGCACCGGCCCAGGCCGACCCGTGCCGTGCACCGCCCTGGTACGCGGCGGCCCCGTTGGCCAGCACCCACTTGCCGATGTCGTGCCCGGCGATCGGCACGTACGCGCTGTTCTGCCGGAGCCCGAAGTGGACGTGCCGGCCGTAGGCGGCACCGCCGCAGGTGACGTCGGTGCCGGTGTTACCCAGGACGGCGCCCTGACCGACGCTGGCGCCGTTGACGGAGATGCTGTTCCACAGGTGGTAGTAGTCGGTCGAGTAGCCCCGGTCGTGGATCACCCGGATCCACCCCTGGCACATCGTGTACGCCGCGCCCGCCCGGGCGGCACGGACCACCTGGTCGCCGCCGGCCAGGTCGACCGAGCTGTACGGCGACTCGGTTCCACCCCAGCCGTGCGGGCCGCTGGTGAGCGTCCACGTCTGGCCAACGCCGAACGGCAGGGCCATCCCGGTCCGGTAGTCGCCGCCCGCGTACATCGGGCTCGGGGTGGTGGTGAGCACGTCCCTCTCCTGCGCGGTCGTCAGCGGCGACTCGGCGGCCAGGGCGCCGAAGGCGGCCTCGCCGTCGAAGGCGATCCGCCACCCGGCAGGCTCGGACCGGGCGATGAAGATCGACCCGGTGGGGTGGGCGTCCTCCTGCCGGGGCGCGAGGGCGACGGCGGTGCCGAATGCCCACCGGCCGCTGGTACGGCTGACGGTGACCCGGGTCTCCGGTCGCGCTCCGGCCACTGACAGTTCGGCGGAACCGAGCAGCTTGGCGGTCACCGCGGCGGTGAGCGCGGGGGTGACGGCCGCGGCGGCGGCGCTGGGCGCCGCCCCGATCAGGCTCGTGACCATCAAGAGGGCGGCGGCTGTGCCGCCGACCAGTCGTCGACCGTGTCTCATCGTGGCCTCACTTTCGGATGGGTTCTCGGACCGTCGAGTTCCGCCACGGATGCCTCCCGCCGGATCACAACCGAGAGACAACCGTCGATATTGACGCCGATTGTTGTGTAGCAAATCGTCAAAAGTCAACGAACCCATCGAAGGTTTTCTACATCCCTGGATTCGCGCCCGAGCCGGCCTCGGCCGGGCTGCGCGCCGCACCACCCCTGAACGAGAATTGCGCCATGCGGTAGGGCGCGGCACTGTGCGGAACGCCGCTACCGGAGGGGGCGAGCGCGGATGTTGACTCTTCAACGGGTGTCGATCGGCTACGGCCATGCGCCGACCGTGCTCCGGGACGTGTCGGTGACGGTCCGTCCGGGTCGGGTGCTGGCGTTGACCGGTTCGTCGGGTGCCGGCAAGACCACCCTGCTGCACGCGATGGCCGGGCTGCTACGCCCGCGAGACGGCGCGGTGACAGTCGACGGGCAGGCGCTTCGCGACCGCGACCACGCGGTCGAGCACCGGATCGTCCTCGTCCCGCAGGACAACGGTCTGGCCCCGATCCTGACCGCCACCGAGAACCTGCAGGTGGCGCTGGTCGCCGGCGGTGTGGCAGCGGCGCAGGCCCGCCAGCAGACCGCAACGATGCTGGATCGGCTGGGTCTCTCCGGCCAGGCCGACCAGTTGGTCGAGGAGCTGTCCGGCGGCCAGCAGCAGCGGACGGCCATCGCTCGCGGTCTGGCGCTGCGCGGCGGCGTGCTGCTGGCCGACGAGGTGACCAGCGAGCTGGACGCGGGTAATCGGCAGCGCGTGCTGGATCTGCTGCACGACGAGGCACGCCGGGGCGCGGCGGTCGTGTTCGCCACCCACGACCCGGAGGTGGCCGCCGCCTGCGAGGCGGAGCTGCATCTCGTCGAGGGTCGGGCGGAGATCGTCCGCGATTGACGGGCCTGCGATAACCGGCAGATCTCAGTCCATCCGCACGGGACGGCGGGCGAAAGGCACCGCCGATAGCATCGCCGTCAATGCTGACCATCATCTGGGCAGCGCTCGCGGCCCGTCGGGCGCAGGCCGCCGCCGTGCTCCTGCTCGCGTTGCTCGCCAGTGCCGCCGCCGCGGCCGCACCGAGTTACACCGCCGCGGCCGGGCAGGCCCTGTGGCGCTACGAACTGTCCACCGCGCAGCCGAACGAGCGGCGGGTGCGACTCGCCGAGCCCGTCGAGTATCCGGGGATGCCCGGCGATCCGACCAGGACGGTGTTCGCCGACAGGGTCCGTCAGTTGACGCCGGCCGGGTTCGACGTCGTCCTGGGCGCCCAGAGCGGCGGTGTCGCCGCCGGTCGCGCCGGCAGGGTGACCTCGAACCTGACCTATCGGGCGGGGGTCTGCGAGCGGGTCGCCGTGACCGGTGCCTGCCCCCGGGCCACAGCGAGAGGTCAGGTCCCCGAGGTCATGGTCAGTACGCACACCGCGGCGCGGCTCGGTGTCGGCGTCGGGGATCAGTTCACCTTCGGCGCCGTGCCGGTGCGGGTGTCCGGCGTCTACCAACCGTTGGACGTGCGGGATCCGTACTGGCTCGGCGAGGAGCTCATCCGGCCGCCCGCCGCGGACACGGCCACCACGTCGATCCCGGGTAGCGCCGAGGACGCCATCTTCAGCGCCGAGTCGTCACCCCTCGCCGACGACGACGTGATCCTGTCCCGCTCGACAGCCGATCTCTACGCCACCGAACGGTTGCTGGACGGCCGATCCGTGCCGGACCTGCGGGAGACGATCGCGGTGCTGGAGCGCGACGGGGGGCGTGAGGGTTACGGGGCCGGCAGCAGCCTGCCGAGTCTGTTGGACCGCGTCACACTGCAACGCGGGCAGCTGGCCGACGGCGTGGTGCTGGGCGCGGGGCTGCTCGTCCTGCTCTGCTGGCTGGTCCTCTTCGTCGCTGTCGGTTCGGCGGCCGACCAACGCCGACCGGAGCAGGGCCTGCTCCTGCTCCGTGGCGTGCAGCGTCGACGGCTGTGGGTGCTGGCGATCGGTGAGCACGCCGTGCCCGTCCTGGTCGCGATCCCCCTCGGCTGCCTGGCGGGTCTGGCCGCCGCCGACCTGCTCGCCGCGCGCACCCTCCCGGCCCACGCCGACGTCGCCGTGGACGCGACGACGATCGTCTTCGCCGCTGTCGCCGCCCTCGGCGCGCTCGCCGCGGTGCTGTTGGCCCAGGCCCGGATGATGTCCGCGCCGGTCGTCGACCTGCTGCGTAGGGTGCCGGCCCGGGTACGAGGGTGGCGGGCCACCATCGGCGACGTCGTCGCGGTGTCCATCGCCGTGGGCGCCGTGGTGCAGTTGCGCTCCGGCGGATCGCCCAGTGGTCTGGCGCTGGTGGCACCGATCGCCGGAGCGCTCGCCGCAGGCGTGCTGCTGGCGCGGGTCGCGATGCTCGCCGGCGCCGCTGTGGGCGCGGCGCTGCTCGCGCGTGGCCGCACAGCGGTCGGCCTCGCCCTGGTGCAGGTGGCCCGCCAACCCCGGTTCCGGCCGCTGATCGCCCTGCTCACCGTGGCCGTCGCCATGCTCGCCTTCACCGTCGCGACGAGTGAGGTCGCCTCGGCCGCCTACCTCGACCGGTCGGTCGTCGAGGTCGGCGCGCCCCGCGTCGTCGAGGTCGACGCGACGTCGCGTGCACATCTGTTGACAGCCGTGCGGGCGCTCGACCCCGAGGGCAGATTCGCGATGGCCGCCGTGGTGTCGGGTACGCCCGCCGCGGCCGGCACGCCGCTGCTGGCAGTGGACTCCGAGAGGCTGGCGACGGTGGCCGCGCCGCATCCGTCCTACGGCGCCTCGCTGGCGGACATCGCCCGAGACATCCACCCGCCCGCACCCGGGCAACCGGTGCGGCTGCGGGGTCAGCAGCTCATCATGGCGCTCTCCGCCGACTTCGACGCCGAGATCTTCGGCGGGCATCGGGTCCGCCTCGCGATCACGATCTCCGGACGGAACGGCACCCGGGTTGTCCTTGCCCGCGAGGACATCACGCCCGGCCGGAAGGATTACGACCTCCAGGTGCCCGAGTGCGCGCAGGAATGCCGACTCGTCAAGATCGAGATCGATGCTCCCGTGGTGTCCCGGCCACTCACGGTCCAGTTCGAGGAGCTGAGCACCGCCGGCGGCGAGGGCGAGGGCGAGTCGGTCGTGCTGACCGGCGCACAGCTCGCCGATCTGCAACGGTGGCGGCTGCTCGATACGGATGACACGTCCATCAGCACAGCGAGCGGGACGAAAGCCGCGTTGGTCCTCGAAGTCGCGGAAGGCCCGCGCGCGAGGCCGGCCGGTGTCGGTGTGCTCGATTCGCCGTTCCCGCTGCCCATCTACCTGACCCGGTCGAAGGGGACGAGCCTCGGCGGGTCTCATCCGTACGACGGTGTCGACGGGACACCGACCAACGGGTCGGTTCGAGGTCTGGTCGACCGCCTGCCGCGGCTCGGCGCGTCCGGTCTCATCGCCGACCTGGAGTACGCGGACCGACTCGCCGTCGCCAGTCAGAACGGCAGCGAGGAGGTCTGGTTGGCGCGGTCGGCTCCCACCGACGTCCTCGACCGGCTTCGCGAACAGGGCCTGGTCGTGCGGGGCGACCGGACGATCACCCAGGTCCGAGCGGACTTCGATCGACAGGGAGCGGCCCTGGCGCTGCGCTTCAACGTCTTCGCCGCGCTGGCCGGGGTGCTGATCGGGGCGGCCGGCATGGTGGCGACGGCCTCCGCCGAGCAACGCGCCCGGGTGGCCACGCTGGTGGCGCTGCGTCGGCAGGGGTTGCCGCCACGCGCCGTGCGGGGCGGCTACGGATGGCCGGTCGCGTTCGCGGTGGGGTCGGGTGCTCTCGTCACCCTGGTGATCTGGCTCCTCACCCGGGGCGGGCAGCGCCTGTTCAGCGACGGCCGCTCACCGGTCCCGATACCCGACTGGCCGACCGTCGACCGGCTGCTGTTGTTCGCGGTGCCGGCCGTCGTCCTGTTCGCCCTCACCGCGGTCGTGCTCGGTCGGATCACCGCCGCCTCGGTGCGCCGCCGGAGCGGTCGATGACCGCGGCCCGGCAGGACGCGCCGGTGACCGCCGCACAGCCGGCCGAGGGGGTGGCCGTCACCTGCCATCGACTGATCCACATCTACCCCACCGCCACCGGCGACGTCGTCGCTCTCTCCGGCGTGGACCTGAGCATCGCGGCCGGTGAGATGCTGGCGCTGGTAGGTCCGTCCGGCTCCGGCAAGTCCACGTTGGTGGCGATCCTCGGTGGGCTCATGCAGCCCTCCGCCGGACGGGTCCAGGTGGGCGACCACGAGCTGTCCCGGCTCCCCGCCAAGGGCCTGGCCGCCCTGCGCGGCACCACTGTCGGCACCGTGCTCCAGGGCGCCGAACGCAACCTGCTGCCGTACCTGTCGCTGTCGCGCAACATCTGGTTGGCGCAGCGAGCCGTGGCGCGCACGGCCAGACGCCGGCTCGACCCACCGGAGGCGATCCTGGAGCTGGTCGGTCTCGGCGGTGCCGGCGCGCGGCGGGTCGCCGACCTGACCCCGGGTCAGCGCCAGCGGGCGGCGCTGGCGCAGGGGCTCGCCGCCGGGCCCGGCCTGCTCCTGGTCGACGAGCCGACCAGTCAACTCGACGTGGCCGGTCGTGACGAGGTGCTTGCCGCGCTGACCACCGTCAACGCGCAGCGGGGCACCACAGTGGTGGTGGTGACCCACGACGGTGAGGTGGGCGCCCGACTGGGCCGGGCGGTCACGATCCGCGACGGCCGGGTCGGCGCCGAGGGGCGTGACGGCCGGGACTTCGCCGTGGTGGCCGGTGACGGCACGATCCAGTTGCCGCCCGAGACGTCGGCGGCCTTCCCCGCCGGGACGTTGTTCGAGGTCGAGCACACCGATCAGTCGATCACCCTGCGCGCCGTGACCACCCCGTCGTCCCGCCCCGGAGACGACGGGGTGACCAGCGTCGGCGACCCGCCCTGACCAGGCCGTCTGAACGGCCCCGCTCGGCTCGGTGGGCCGTGTTGTCCGCGGTCGCGGTCAGGTGAGCGGTGACGGCGACTCGGCGCCGGGGATCGTCAGCGCCGGTGTACCCGATCCGTCCGCCGGGACGCTCCACACGTCGGGTTGGCCGTCGTCCCGACGCAGCGTGTAGGCCAGCTTTCCGCTGTCCAGCCAGGCCGCCTGGTCATCGACGCTGCGGGTCTCCGCGGTCGTGGTGACCCGCATGCTCGACAGGTCGAGGACCGACAACCGCCAGCCCTTCGCCGGGTCGGCGTCGATCGCCTCCTTGAACGCGAGCCGGGTGCCGTCCGGTGACAGCGACGGGCACTCGACGTTCTCCTTGAGCGTCTCGACGGTGCGGGCGGCGACGTCACCCCGGACGAGGTACCGCCGACCCCCGGTGGACATGGTCGCGTAGAAGCGGTTGTCGTCGGCGGTGAAGGTGACGCCCCAGTAGTTGACGTCCGGGTTGCGGTGGCGGCGGCCGTCCATCGTGATCGCGAAGTCTTCGAGCGACGCCACAGTGGCACCGGTGACGGTGTCGAGGATCCCGGTGCGGGTGGAGAAGCCACTGGAGGTGTACGAGTCACCGCCGACGAACGTGGTCCAGGAGACCATCCGGCCGGAGGCCGAGACCCGGGCCCGGTTCGGCAGACCGGGTACACCGACCGCCCGGGTCTGGCGCAGCTCCGCGTCGAGCACGACAACCTGGTACGACCACGCGGTCTCCGGCTTCAGGCAGACCCCGGTGCCGGCCGCGGCGTAGACCCGCAGGCATTCCAGACCGCCGACCGTGCGCGGCCCGGCGGGGTCGGTCGCGGCGACGGTGGAGACGTGCCGGTCGGTGATCGCCAGCAGACGCGGCCCGGGTGCCAGGCTGACCGCCTGCTCGCCGCCGACGGGCGGCGGTGTCCGGGGAGCCTGCGCGGCCGTGGCGGCGTAGCCGGCCGCCACCGTGCCCAGCAGCACGGCCGAGGCGACCACCACGCCGAGTTTCGCTCGGGTCGACATCGCGGTCATCGGAGCACCTTCCGGGTGGTGGGTCGGGACGGGGAGGTCAGCAGGAGCAGCGTGCCGACCAGGACGCCGGCGACGGCCACCGCCGCCGCGCGGACCGCGTGCTCCGGTCCCCACGCCTGCCAGGCCAGACCGAACAGCACTGAGGAGACGAGGTACGCCAGGGCCTGCCCGGTCTGCACCAGCGCGATTCCGGTGGTCCGCAGTCGCGCCGGCAGCACGGGCCCGGCGAGCGCGATGAGCACACCGTCGGTGGCCGCGTAGAAGGCGCCGTACAGCGTCAGCGCCAGAGCGATCAGTGGCCAGCCGTCGACCGGGCCGGCCAGCAGCAGGTACGTCGCACCGAGGGCGGTGTAGCCGCCGATCACCACGGGCAGGCGACCGACCCGGTCGGCGAGCGCGCCGAGCGGGGCCGCGAGCACCAGGTAGGCCAGGCTGGTCCCCACCGCGAGCAGCGGAAACCAGCGCAGACCGAGGTCCATCCGGCGTTGCAGCAGCAGGTAGACGAAACCGTCCCCGATGGTGGCCAGGCCGAGCATCGCGGCGGCCAGCACCAACCGCCGGGCAGGCCCGCCGCGCAGCAGGCCGAACGCCTCGCGGACGGACACCTTCGGGTCGTTCGACCCCTCCGCCGCCGGGCCGTCCGCCGTTTCGCCGTCCGCTGTCGGACCGGTGGGCCGTTCCCGGACGAAGAGCACCAGCACCACGACGGCCAGTGCGGCGACGCAGAAGCTGGTGACGAAGACCGCGTCGTACGACTGCCCGACGACCAGCAGCACCGCGAACGCGGCGAGCGGCCCGAGGAACGCGCCGAAGCTGTCCATCGCCCGGTGCACCCCGAATGCCCGACCCAGCGCCTCGGGCGGGGTGGAGAGGGTGATCAGAGCATCGCGTGGCGCGCTGCGCACCCCCTTGCCGAGCCGGTCGACGGCGATGACGGCACCGATCGCCGGGATCGACCGGTCGGCGAGCAGCAGTCCGAGTTTCGCCACCGCCGAGAGCGCGTACCCGAGGCCGGCGATCAGTTTGCGCCGCCGGAACCGGTCGGCGGCGAAACCGCCGACGACCCGCAACAGCGCGGTGGCGCCGGTGTGGACGCCGTCCAGCACGCCGAAGGCCACCGGGCTGAGGTTCAGGCCCAGCACCAGGTAGAGAGGCAGGACCGCGGCCACCATCTCGGCCGACACGTCGGTGATCAGGCTGACCGTGCCGAGCGCGATGACGTTGCCGCTGACCATCGCGAACCGGCCACGTCGGGGCCCCGGTCCGGGCGGGTCGGCGACGGGTCGGGAGACGGTCGACAGGTACACGCGCATCTCCTCGGATCGACGGCTGACGGGCAGCCATCGTCCGTACTCGCCGCGGTGGACACAACGGACCGTCGGTGGCATCCGGGCGAGGGCCGGGTGAACGGCTTTCCAACAACGAGGTGTTCGCCTGCCGGGACGCAGTGTTCATCCGCCCGTCGCCCGCCGGCTCATCGACCTTCCTACATTCCTTGCGCTCTTCCCACGAGGTAAGGAGTCCTGGATGGACATTCGATTCCCCCGTCCGTCGGTGACGCTGGGGCTGGTCACGGTGATCGTCGCCGCGACCGCCGCCGTCGTCGTGACCGGCGCTGGCGCGGCGTCGGCGGCGAGCGTGACCTTCACGCCGGTCGCCGACACCTACGTCCAGAGCGACACGGCCACCACCAACTACGGCACGTCCACGCAGGTCGTGGTGGACAACTCACCGGTGCGGCGCTCGTTCCTGCGCTTCACCGTGAGCGGTGTCAGCGGCACGGTGACCGCCGCCAAGCTGCGACTGCGCACGATCAGCGGTAACAGCGGCAGCGACGCCGGCGGCACGTTCCGCCGGATGTCCAACACCACCTGGTCGGAGACCGGCACCACCTGGAACAACCAGCCGGCCATCGACGGGGCCACGCTCGGCACCATCGGCGCGGTCAGCGGCAACACCTGGTACGAGGTCGATGTCACGGCCGCGGTCACCGGCAACGGTACGTACAGCTTCGGCGCCACCTCGGCCAGCGGCGACGGCGCCTACTACGACACCCGGGAGAGTGGCGCTGACGCCCCGCAGCTGGTGGTCACCACCGGGACCACCACGCCGCCCCCGTCGGGCGACCCGGTCTTCGTCGGCGCTGGCGACATCGCCGACTCGGGCTCCGGCGACAGTGCCACGGCGGCGCTGCTCGACACCATCCCGGGCACTGTCTTCACCACCGGCGACAACGTCTACGACAGTGGGACGGCGTCGCAGTTCAACAGCTACTACGAGCCCACCTGGGGTCGGCACAAGTCCCGTACCCGCCCGTCGCCGGGCAACCACGACTACAACACGTCGGGCGCGACCGGCTACTACAACTACTTCGGTACGTCCGCCGGCCCGAGCGGTCGCGGCTACTACTCGTACGACCTCGGCAACTGGCACATCGTGTCGCTGAACTCGAACATCAGCATGTCGGCCGGCTCGGCGCAGGAGCAGTGGTTGCGTGCGGACCTGGCCGCCAGCGGCAAGCCGTGCACGCTCGCGTACTGGCACCACCCACTGTTCACGTCCAGCTCCAACCACGCGCCGTCGACGTCGACGCGTCCGCTGTACCAGGCCCTCTACGACTACAACGCCGACGTCGTGGTGTGGGGGCACAACCACGTGTACGAGCGGTTCGCCCCGATGAACCCGGCCGGTGCCGCCGACTCGAGTCGGGGGCTGCGTAGCTTCGTCGCCGGGATGGGCGGCGCCGGCCACTACGGCTTCGGCACCATCCAGCCCAACAGCGAGGCACGTAACAGCTCGGCGTGGGGCCTGCTGAAGTTCACCCTGCACTCCAACAGCTACGACTGGCAGTTCGTCCCGGTGGCCGGCCAGACCTACACGGACACCGGCACCACCTCCTGCCACTGACCGCGCGGTCCCGCTGCGCCGTCAGCGGCGCAGCGGGACCCTCGCTCCCCCTGGCCGACGGAGCCCGCTCGATCGCGGCGACCCGCGCGGTTCCACGGCGAGATCTTGGACAGTTTCCGTTCACCCGGAACGGAAACTGTCCAAGATCTACGAAAATCGCCACGTCCGGCGCCGCGATCCGCTGCCAGGGCCGACCCGGTCAAGTCCCGACGGCACGCGACCGAACGACGTGTGCCCCCGCCCGGAACGCGGGCAGGGGCACACGGGCGTACGTCAGGGCGTCAGCGGGACGTGCCGGCGCGACGCTTGTTGTAGACGTCGAAGGCGACCGCGACGAGCAGGACGAGGCCCTTCACCACGGACTGGGTCGACTGGTCGATGCCCATGAGCTGCATGCCGTTGCTCATCACCGCCATGATCAGACCACCGACCATCGCGCCCACCACGGTGCCCACGCCGCCGGTGACCGCCGCGCCGCCGATGAAGGCCGCGGCGATCGCGTCCAGCTCGAACATGTTGCCAGCGGCGGGCTGGGCGCCGTTGGACCGCGACGAGTAGATGACGCCGGCCACCGCCGCCAGGAAGCCCATGTTGACGAACATCCAGAAGTTGACGGTGCGGACCTTCACCCCGGACAGCGCCGCCGCCGACAGGTTGCCGCCGATCGCGTAGACCTGGCGGCCGAAGACGGTACGCCGGGTGAGCAGGCCGTAAACCAGCACCAGGACCGCCAGGATGATCAGCACGATCGGCAGCCCTCGGGCGTGCGCCAACTGCCAGGCGAAGTACATGAGGACCGCGCCGACCAGCACGACCCGGGCGACGAACAGCGGGAACGACTCGACCGGCTGCTGGTAGCGGATCCGCGCCACGCGGGTGCGGAAGCCGCTGACCGCGTAGCCGGCCACGGCGATGGCGCCGATCAGCAACGTAAAGGCGTCGAAGCCCTCGCCACCGAGCAGGCCGTTGAGGAAGCCCGCCGCGACCTGCTGGTACTCGGAGGGGAACGGCGACAGCGAGATGTTGTCGAGCACCCGCAAGGTGAGACCCCGGAACAGCAGCATGCCGGCCAGGGTCACGATGAAGGCCGGAATGCCGGCGTACGCCACCCAGAACCCGTGCCAGGCGCCTACCGCGACGCCGACGACAAGCGCCGCGACGACGCCGATCCACCAGGGATGGCCCTGCTGGATCACCAGGACGGCGGAGACCGCTCCGGTGAGCGCGACGACCGATCCGACCGACAGGTCGATGTGCCCGCCGATGATCAGGATGACCATGCCGATCGCGAGGACCAGGATGTACGAGTACTGGAGAACGATGTTGGTGATGTTGCCGGGGCTCAGCAACACCCCGTCGGTCAGGACCGCGAAGAGCGCGACGATGACGACCAGGGCGACGTAGATGCCGCTCTGCCGCAGGTTGTTCAACACCAGCGCGCGCAGGTCGTTCGTCCCGCTGTGCAGGGCTGCGGTGGGTGTGCTGTCCGGCGGCGTGGGGCGCTCCGTCGAAGGGGTCTTGATGCTGGTCATCCGACGAGCTCCTTGTCCTTGGTCATCAGCTCCATGAGGCTCTCCTGAGTCGCCTCGGCCACCGGCATCTCGCCGGTGATCCGGCCGGCGGCGAGGGTGTAGATGCGGTCGCACATTCCGAGCAGCTCCGGAAGCTCGGAGGAGATGACGATCACCGCCTTACCGGCCGCCACCAGCCGGTTGATGATCGTGTAGATCTCGTACTTGGCGCCGACGTCGATACCGCGGGTCGGTTCGTCGAGGATCAACACGTCCGGGTCGGTGAACAGCCACTTCGACAGCACCACCTTCTGCTGGTTGCCGCCGGAGAGCTTGCCGACCACCGCCATGACGCTCGGCGTACGGATGTTCATCTCCTTGCGGCTCGTCTCGGCAACCTTGATCTCCTCGTTGCCGTTCACCCAGCCCAGGCGGGACAGCCGGTCCAACGCGGCGGCGGACACGTTGCGCCGCACGTCGTCGATGAGGTTGAGCCCGTAGCGCTTGCGGTCCTCGGTGACGTAGGCGATGCCGTTGTCGATCGCCTCGGCGACCGTGCGGGCCTGTACCTCCCGCCCGTGGACGAAGAGCCGGCCCCGGATGTCGCGCCCGTAGGACCGACCGAACACGCTCATCGCCAGCTCGGTGCGACCGGCTCCCATGAGGCCCGCGATGCCGACGACCTCACCGGCGCGTACGGACAGGCCGACGCCCTCGACGACCATCCGGTCCTGGACCGGGTGCCGCACCGTCCAGTCCTCGATGCGCAGGACCTCGTCACCGGGGGACGACTCGCGGTCGGGGTAGAAGCTGTCCAGGTCGCGCCCGACCATGCCCCGGATGATCCGCTGCTGGTTCACGTCGTCGGCCGTCATGTCGAGGGTCTCCACCGCGCGCCCGTCGCGGATCACCGTGGTGGAGTCGGCGATGGCGGTGATCTCGTTGAGCTTGTGCGAGATCATGATGCAGGTGATGCCCTGCTCCTTGAGGGCCCGCAGCAGGTCGAGCAGGTGCGCCGAGTCGATGTCGTTGAGCGCGGCCGTCGGCTCGTCCAGGATGAGCAGGCGCACCTTCTTCGACAGCGCCTTGGCGATCTCCACCAGCTGCTGTTTGCCGACGCCGAGCTGGATGACCGGGGTGACCGGGTTCTCGTGCAGCCCGACGGATGCCAGCAGCTTCGCCGCTTCGGCGTTGGCGAAGTTCCAGTCGATGAGCCCGCTGCGGCCACGCCGCTCGTTGCCGAGGAAGATGTTCTCCGCGATCGACAGGTACGGCACCAGGGCGAGCTCCTGGTGGATGATGACGATGCCGTTGGCCTCGCTGTCGCGGATGCCGCGGAACTGCATCGGCTTGCCGTCGAAGAGAATCTCGCCATCGTACGAGCCGGACGGGTAGACGCCGGACAGCACCTTCATCAGGGTGGACTTGCCGGCGCCGTTCTCACCGCAGATGGCGTGGATCTCGCCGCGGCGCACTGCGAGGGTGACGTCCTCCAGCGCGGTCACGCCGGGGAAGGTCTTGGTGATGCGACGCATCTCGAGGATGGTGTCGTCCATGGTCACTGTCCTCCGTCAGGTCTGGACGCGGTACACGCCCAGGCGTCGGGCCCGGCGGATGACCGCCGGGCCCGACGAGTGGCTTACTTCTTGGCCTGACCGGCGGCGACCTCTTCCGCCGTCCAGTAGCCGGAGTCGATCAGCGTCGCCTTGATGTCGTCCTTGTAGACGGTCGCGATCGGCAGCAGGTACGCCGGGACGACCTTGACGCCGTTGTTGTACGTCTCGGTGTCGTTGGCCTGCGGCTGCTTCTTCTGCAGGAACGCCTCGGCCGCGTTCACGGCCTGCTCGGCCAGCAGTCGGGTGTCCTTGAAGACCGTGGAGCTCTGCACGCCATCGTTGATCAGCTTGATCGAGGCGATCTCCGCGTCCTGGCCGGTCACGACCGGGAGCTTCTTCGCGCCCTTGCCGTAGCCGGCGTTCTGCAGGGCGGTGATGATGCCCCGGGAGATGCCGTCGTACGGCGACAGCACCCCGTCGACCTTCGAGCCGTCGTTGTAGCTGGAGGTGAGCAGGTTCTCCATCCGCTTCTGCGCGGTCTCCTGCTGCCACCGCAGGATGGCGACCTGCTCGGGGGTGGTCTGCTTGGACTTGACGACCAGCGTGCCGTCCTCGATGAACGGCTTCAGAGTGTCCATCGCGCCGCCGAAGAAGTACTGGGTGTTGTTGTCATCCAGCGACCCGGCGAAGAGCTCGACGTTCAGCGGCCCCTTGGCCGTGCCCTTCGTGCCGTCCTTGTTCAGCAGGCCGAGACCGACCAGCAGCGCGGTGCCCTGGGCGACGCCGACTTTGTAGTTGTCGAAGCTGACGTAGAAGTCGACGTCCTTGCTGCCGCGGATCAGCCGGTCGTAGGAGATGACCGGGATCTTCGCGGCCGCGGCGGCCTGCAGCTGGCTGCTGAGCGCCGTGCCGTCGATCGCCGCGAGGATGAGGACATCCGCGCCCTGGGTGATCATCTGGTCGACCTGCTGCGACTGCGTGGGGATGTCGTCGCCGGCGTACTGGAGGTCGACCTTGTAGCCCTTGGCCTCGAGCTTCGACTTCACCGCGTTGCCGTCGGCAATCCACCGCTCCGAGGTCTGGGTCGGCATCGACACACCGATGGTCAGATCGCTGGGCTTCTCGTCACCGGTCTTGTCACCGCTGCCCGCACCCCCGCCGCTGCATGCCGCCAAGCTCAGCGCGAGTGCCGCGCCGCCGAGAGCAACCAGGAATTTCCTGCCCACCGGCTTCTCCTCTCAGGACTCCCCCGCCGACTGCCCGGGGCCAACTGTCATCTTTCGGGTAGTGTTAGCGCTCACAAACATTGCGTCAACACCTGATCCGAAATACCGGTGTCACGGTCTCGTAACGGAGCATCCAGGCGAGCGTAGCGATACGACCGATCAGCCGGAAGGGCAGGACGCGACAACTCAGCGTGGTCGTCCACGGCACCGACAGACCGGTGCCCGCGGACGACGTCTGTCGTCCGCGGGCACCAGCACTACCGTCGGGTCAGATGGGTCGCCGGGGCCTCGTCGGCCGGCGAACCCGATCGGCTACCGCTGCGACCACCGCTGGTTCGCCGCACCGGTGCAGGTCCAGAGGATCACCGTGGTGCCGTTGGCGGTGCCGTTGTTGTTGACGTCCAGGCAGAGCCCCGACTGCACGGCGCTGATCGTGCCGTTGGCGTTGACCGCCCACTGCTGGTTGGTCCCGCCGTTGCAGTCCCAGATCTGCACCTTGACGCCGGCCGTGGCGTTGAGGGGCGCGTCCAGGCACTTGCCGAGGGCCTGCAGGGTCTGACCGCTGCGGGTCCAGCGCTGGTTGGCGGCGCCGTTGCAGTCCCAGATGACCGGCTGGGTGCCGTTGGTCGTGTTGCTGTTCGGCACGTCGAGGCAGCGCCCGGAGGCGGCGCTGGCATACGCGCTCGACGTGGTCGGCGGCGGCGTCGTCGTGCCGCCACCGCTGACCCGGTACACCACGGTGCCGTGCGCCGGGACGCTGGCGCTGATGGTCCCGCTGCTGGAGCTGGTGCCGCCGGTCCACGCGTCCACCAGCGTGAACGACGAGCCGGACTTGCCGATGGCCGCGGCGGTGGTCGAGATCGTCGTCGTCGAGCCACCCTGGTTGAACAGGGCGACGGCGACGTCACCGTTGGCGAGCCGCTTGGCCAGCACCCGACGCGTACCGTCGAACGACACCTGCGTCCCCTGCAACCCGAGCGAGTCCTGGTTGATGGCGATCAGGTTGGCGTTCTTGAGGATGGTCTGCGTCGCGGCGTTCATGTTCCGCACGTCGTTGCCGGCGATCAGCGGAGACGCCATGATCGCCCACATCGCGAAGTGGCTGCGCATCTCCGTGTCGTTCATGCCACCGCGGCCGACCTCCATCATGTCCGGGTCGTTGAACCCACCCGGCCTCGCGTACGACGCCAGCGGAACTGTCACGTTGATGATGTTCTGGATGCCCATCGGGTAGCCGTTGGTCTGGCCGGTGTCCCACGCGTTGGTGATGTCCTCGGTGGTTCGCCACATGTTGGCCACGTCGCCCCAGTTGCGCTGCGGGCCGGTCTTGGCGTGGATGCTGTTGGGGTTGATGCTGTAGACGATCGGCCGGCCGGTGGCGGCCAGCGCGTCACGCATCTTGGCGAAGGTGGCCACCTGGTCGTTGATGCTGCCCTCCGGCGAGCACCAGTCGTACTTGAGGAAGTCGACGCCCCAGGCGGCGAACTGGCGCGCGTCCTGCACCTCGTGACCACGGCTGCCGGTCGCGCCCGGGTAGGAGCCGAAGTACTGCGCGCAGGTCTTGTCGACCGGTACCTGATAGAGGCCGAACTTCAGGTCCCGGGCGTGCAGGTAGTCGCCGAGCGCCTTCATGCCGCTGGGGAACCGGCCGGGGTCGCCCTGGATGTTGCCGGAGGAGTCCCGGTTGGGGTTGAACCAGCAGTCGTCGACGACGACGTAGTTGTAGCCCAAATCCCGCATACCGCTGCTGACGATCGCGTCCGCCGTCTGCCGGATCAGCGCCTCGTTGATGTTGCAGCCGAACGAGTTCCACGAATTCCACCCCATGGGGGGAGTGCGCGCCACGCCGTTGTCCAGTGCCTGCGCCGTCGGAGCGCGAAGGCCGACCAGTGTGCCGGCGAGCAGTATTCCGGCGGCCAGTACGCTCCCCCAGCGACGACCTCGGGTAGTGCGGTTCATCGAGCCTCCTTGTCGGTGGCGCCCGGCCGTGACTACGATCTCCGGTTGGTGCGCCGATAGTTGTGCGCCTATTTTTGTTAGCGTTAACAGAGACGCCCATCATGTTACGGCGACATTTCACGAGGTTCAATACCTTCACGAGGTCGTATCGCCCGAGGTCGATTGACTACACTGCGCAACGCATCGAGTCACGTCTTATCGGTGACGATGCCGGAAATTGCCGCACGCCGACGTCGGCCCCGCACCCCCGGCCGGACCCGCACCCGCACCCGCACCCGCTCAACGGGCAACCGCGGCGGGACCGATGCCCGCCGCGGGGGCACCTCTGATGGTCAGCGCGGTGGGGCGACACTCTGGCGGGCGACCAGAGCCGGGGCGACGGTCTGCCGCAGCGCCCCGCCGGTGCCCGACTCGATCTGCGACAGCAACATCTGCAGGCTCGCCCGCGCCACCGCGTCGAAGTCCGGTCGGACGGTGGTCAGCGGCGGAATGAAGTACGCCGCCTCCGGCACGTCGTCGAAGCCGACCACACTGATCTCGTCCGGCACCCGCCGGCCGAACTCGTGCAGCGCCCGCAGCACGCCCAACGCGAGATGGTCGTTGGCGGTGAAGACGGCGGTGACCTCCGGCATCCGCGCCAACATCTGCCCGCACCGGTAGCCCGACGCGGCCGACCAGTCCCCCGGCATCGGCGGCGGCGGATCCAGCCCGGCGGCCAGCAACGCCTGCCGCCAGCCGTCGATCCGGCCGACGCTGTCGAACCAGTCGGTCGGCCCGGAGACGTGCCAGACGGTGCGGTGCCCGGCGTCGAGGAGATGTTGCGTGGCCGCCCGGGCGCCCGCCACCTGGTCGACGGTCACCAGCGGCACCGGCCGGCTCGGGTCGCCGTCGACAGTGACCAGCGGGACGTCCTTGGGCAGGCGCTCCAACGCCTCACCGGCCGACTCGACCGGGGCGATGACCACGATGCCGGCGACCCGGTGCGACAGGTGCCGCTCGACGGCCGCCGAGATGGACCGGTGGTCGAGATTGCGCACGCTGCCGACACTGACCGCGAAACCCTCTTCCGCGGCGGTCTGCTCCAACGCGGCCAGCAGCGACGCCGGACCGTAGAGCGTCGTGTTCTGCGCGACCACGCCGATGACCTGTGATCGACCGGTCACCAGGGCGCGCGCCGCGCCGTTGGGGCGGTAGCCGAGTTCGGCGATCGCCGCGCGCACCCGAAGCCGGGTCTGCTCACGGACGTTGGGATGCCCGTTGAGCACCCGCGACACCGTCTGATGGGAGACACCGGCGAGACGAGCAACGTCCGTCATCGCGGGACCGTGGACGGCCATTTCACTCCCCCCGCTACATCTCCGGCCCGCGGCCCGTCGACGTCGACTGGAGCGGCCCGGCCCGATCCCCCTCGCTCAGTCACCACGCCGGTGCTGAATCCCAGGTGACCAGCGCTGGATCGCCGACAGTCTACGCCAGCAACCGTCCTGAACACGGCATGGCTCTGTCGGGTCTGCGCAACCCGCCCACGCCGTACCACCCGGTCCCCGCCGGAGGTGCGCGCCAGCCGGTGCGGCGCGCGGCCCCCGACGTGGTACGCCGGCCCGCCCGCGCTCCTGGACAGAGCGTGGAGCAGGCCGGCGCGGGCCCGACACGGTGGCGCCGACTCGACATGCCGTACGGCGTGTGCGGCCGGCGCCACCGGTCAGACCGGACGTCGTGTGACTGGTGTCACGGCGTCGTCAGGTCGAATCGCCGCACGGTGACCGCGCCACCGAGCGCCTGTGTTGCGTGGTTGAAGATGGCGAACCGGTAGCCCATGAAGAACTGCCAGTTGTTCGCCAGCGTCAGGGCGTTGCCGAACGAGGTGAAGTTGACCCCGTCGGTGCTGTACGAGAAACGGGCCTGCCGGCCGGAGCCGGGTCTGATGTCGGCGTTGGCGCGCAACCAGATCCGGCCACCGGAGACGGCGGTGCTCGCCACCTCGCTGCCGGTGCTGGTGGTGTTCCAGCTGCCGTCCATCGTCAGGCCGTTCTGCATGACCAGCCGGGTGGACCCGTTGTCCCGTCGGATGCCGATCCAGGCCGACGAGTTGCGCAGCACCGCCAGGCCGGTGCGGTCACCGTCGCGCATGGTGGAGTAGTCCAACTCGATGGTCGCGGTCGAGGTGGGGCCCTGGATGCGGTGGGTCAGCGTGTTGCGCGCCTTGTACAGGTCGCCGGTGACGGTGGCGGTCTGCAGGTTCAGGCCGTTGTTGACCGACCACCTGCTGTTGTCCGGGTTGTGGTTCCACTCCCACTGCGGGCCCAGCGTGGTGCCGGCGAAGGTGTCGGTGCCGGTGAGCGGCTTGACCGCCCGGGGCGGCGCCGGCAGGTTCGGCTTCGGGTACGAGCTGCCCCACGCGCCGTTGACCGTCTGCAACACCGGCCAACCGTCGCCGGTCCAGGTGATCGGCGCCAGGGCCGGCATCCGACCACCGGGGTACGCGTCGACGAAGGACATGTAGTACCAGTCGCCGTTCTGGGTCTGCACCAGACCGCCCTGGTGCGGCACACCGCCGCCGGAGATCGGACCGGGCAGGTTGAGCAGGACCTGACGCTGCTCGTACGGGCCGAACGGACCGTTCGTCGACTTCAGCACGTACTGGCCGTTCGCCGGTCGGGTGAGCCAGATGTAGTAGGCGCCGTTGCGCTTGTAGAAGCGGGCGCCCTCCAGCGTCCCGATGCTCGACGGCGTCTGGTAGACCTGCTGGGCGCGGACCTGGGACTTCCCGTCGGCGGAGAGCTGGGCCACGCTGATGGTGCTGTTGCCGTACGCCACGTACATCGTGTCGTTGTCGTCGACCAGCAACCCGGCGTCGTAGTAGCAGTTGGGGATGGTGGCGTGCTTGCTCCACGCGCCGTCGACGGCGGACGCGGTGTAGATGTGGGTCTGCGCGAAGTCGATGCACCCGGCCCAGTAGTACGTCCGGTTGCTCGGCCGGTAGTTCAGCGTCGACGCCCAGATCCCGTCGACGTACGCGTTGCCACCGCTCATGTCGTACTTCGAGCCGAAGTCGAGCCGGGGCACGGCGTGCCCGGCGAACTCCCAGTTCACCAGGTCGTAGGAGCGCAGCACCGGCGCGCCCGGCGAGTAGTGCATGGTGGACGACGTGAGGTAGTACGCGTTGTCGACCCGGATGATGTCGACGTCGGCGAAGTCCTGCCAGATCGCCGGGTTCGAGAAGGTGCCGTTCGACGGGGGCGGCGTGGTGGGGTCGGTCCCGCCGTCGACGCGGACGAACTGCCACTGCTGGTTGGTGCCGTTCCAGTCGTCGTACTGCACGATGTTTCCGCCGTCGGCGGTC
>NZ_JBTLMN010000015.1:0-111755 GCF_054462275.1 Micromonospora sp. SD19 | reverse complement strand
CCTTCGAGGGCGGGCACTACATCAGCGTCGTCGGCTACCGCGATGGCGGGAACGTGGTGAAGATCGCCGACTCCGCCGACCCGAACACCGCCTCCTACGAGGTCACCGTCGAGCACCTCGCCGACTGGATCGCCACCCGCGGCTACGCCACCAGCTGACCCACAGCACACCAGCTGCACAGCACACCAGCACACCAGCACACCAGCACCCCAGCACCCCAGCACACCGCCGAAGGGCCGGACCCCACCACGGGGCCCGGCCCTTCAGCATGTCCAGGCCGCGCCCCGCGCCCCGCGCCCCGCGCCCCGCGCCCCGCGCCCCGCGCCCCGCGCCCCGCGCCCCGCGCCCCGCGCCCCGCGCCCCGCGCCCCGCGCCCCGCGCCCAAGATCCTCACAACTTCCAGGATGTTGCTGCCTCAGACACGCAGGAGACACCAACATCCTGGAAGTTGCGCGCATCATGGCAACGAGCGCCCGGGGCGAGCCCTTTGGTTGGGGTCACGGATCCTTTGGAGCTGATGTCGTAGACGAATCAGCGTCGCGACGGCATCCAGGGCATTGCGGTGGCAGCACTTGGTCCTGCTGCAAGGGCCGCGCGAGGGCAACACCGCGCGAGGGCAACACCGCACGCAGGCAACACCGTGCGGGGGCGAGCCGCACCCAGGCGACGCCTTGCCGGGGCAACGCCGAGCGGGGTAACGCCGCACGCAGGCAACGCGACGCGCAGGCAACCCCGCACCCAGGCAACGCCTTGCCGGGGCAACGCGACGCGACGCGCAGGCAACCCCGCCCGCAGGCAACGACGGGGTATTGGTGGCCGTAGAAGTTCGGCGGCAGCGCCGAGCAGCGCACTCCGAGCTGAGGTCATGACGAGCTGAGGTCATGACTCGTTTACGACATCAGCTCTACAGCCTGCCGTACACCTATGTCCGTCCCCCTGCGCCCGGCGCGACCTGGTCGCGCGCCCCGGCAGAGACGCGCCCCCTGCGCCCGGCGCGACCTGGTCGCGCGCCCCGCCGGAGACGCGCCCGCCGACGGCGACCCGTCGCGGACCGAGGGTTCAGCCGCCGGAGTCGTCCATCTCGGCGCCCTCGGGGACGGTGTCGTCGTCCCGGCTGGCCAGCCAACCGTCTGGCAGTGCGACCTTGCCCGGCGAGTTGGTGCGCCCGCGCGGCTGCCCGAGGGCGGTCACCGGGAACGGCTCCGCCGGGTCGAGCTTGCCGAGCAGGTCGTCGAGCTGGGCCAGGCTTTCGATCATCGCCAGGGAGCGGCGCAGCTCGCCGCCGACCGGGAAGCCCTTGAGGTACCAGGCGACGTGCTTGCGGAAGTCAGTGCAGCCGTCGCGTTCGCCTCGGGCCGGGTTGCGCGCGCCGGCGCTGAACTGGTCGACCAGCAGTTCGGCGTGCCGCCGCATGGTCACCGCCACCTCGCCGAGGGTGGGCAGCCGCCGCTCCGGCCGACCGTTGAAGGCGGCTTCCAGGTCGGCGAAGAGCCACGGCCGGCCCAGGCAGCCGCGCCCGACGACCACGCCGTCGACGCCGGTGTGGGCCACCATCCGCAGCGCGTCGTCGGCCTCCCAGATGTCGCCGTTGCCGAGCACCGGCACGTCGAGGGCCTGCTTGAGGGTGGCGATCGCGTCCCAGTCGGCGGTGCCGGAGTAGCGCTGCGAGGCCGTTCGCCCGTGCAGGGCCACCGCGGCCACGCCGGCGTCCTGGGCGGCGAGCCCGGCTTCGACGTACGTCAGGTGGTCGTCGTCGATGCCCTTGCGCATCTTGACCGTGACGGGCACCCCGGACGGCGCCGCGGCAGCCACCGCGGCCCGCACCAGCCGCGCGAAAAGCCGGCGCCGCCACGGCAGCGCCGCGCCGCCGCCCCGCCGGGTGACCTTGGGTACGGGGCAGCCGAAGTTGAGGTCGATGTGATCGGCCAGGTTGCGCTCGACGACGATCCGCACGGCGGCGGCGGTGATCTCCGGGTCGGTGCCGTAGAGCTGGAGGCTGCGGGGCTTCTCGTCGTCGCCGAACGCGATCATGCGCAGTGTCTTCGGGTTGCGCTCGACCAGCGCCCGAGTGGTGATCATCTCGCAGACGTAGATGCCGCCGCCCTGCTCACGGCAGAGCTGGCGGAACCCGACGTTGGTGATCCCGGCCATCGGCGCGAGCACGACAGGCGGCCACACCTGGTGCTGGCCGAGAGTCAGCGGGCGCAGCGCCGGCACGGTCGAGGCAGTCACCGCACAAGTGTACGGGGCCCCGACCGGCGCTGATCGCGTCGGCCGAGGCCCCGTGGGCGGAGTCTCAGCAGCCCGGGAGTCGCTCGATCAGGTAGCGCTCGACCTGGTCCAGGGAGACCCGCTCCTGGGCCATGGTGTCCCGGTTGCGCACCGTCACGGCGTTGTCGTCCAGGGTGTCGAAGTCGACGGTGACGCAGAACGGGGTGCCGATCTCGTCCTGCCGGCGGTAGCGGCGGCCGATCGCCTGCGAGTCGTCGAACTCCACCACCCAGCGCTTGCGCAGCAGCGTGGCGAGGTCCTTCGCCTTGGGCGACAGCGCCTCGTTGCGGGACAGCGGCAGCACCGCCACCTTGACCGGGGCGAGCCTCGGGTCGAACCGCATCACGGTGCGCTTGTCCACGCCGCCCTTGGTGTTCGGCGCCTCGTCCTCGTCGTACGCCTCCAGCAGGAAGGCGAGCACCGCCCGGGTCAGACCGGCGGCCGGCTCGATGACGTACGGCATCCACCGCTCGCTCTTGCTCTGGTCGAAGTACGACAGGTCGACGCCGGAGTGCTTGCTGTGCGTGGAGAGGTCGAAGTCGGTGCGGTTGGCGACACCCTCCAGCTCGGCGAACTCGGTGCCGCCGAACTGGAAGCGGTACTCAATATCCACAGTCCGCTTCGAGTAGTGCGACAGCTTCTCCTTGGGGTGCTCGTACAGGCGCAGGTTGTCCGCCGAGAGGCCCAGGTCGAGGTACCAGTTCCAGCGCTCCTGGAGCCAGTACTCGTGCCACTGCTCGTCGGTGCCCGGCTCGACGAAGAACTCCATCTCCATCTGCTCGAACTCGCGGGTCCGGAAGATGAAGTTGCCCGGGGTGATCTCGTTGCGGAACGACTTGCCGGTCTGCGCGATGCCGAACGGCGGCTTCTTGCGGGCGACCGTCTCGACGTTCTTGTAGTTGACGAAGATGCCCTGCGCGGTCTCCGGGCGCAGGTAGTGCAGCCCTTCGTCGCTCTCCACCGGGCCCAGGTAGGTCTTCATCAGGCCGTTGAACATCTTCGGCTCGGTGAAGGTGCCCTTGTTGCCGCAGTTGGGGCAATTCAGCTCCGACAGGGAGGTGAGCGGCTTGCCGTGCTTCTCGGCGTACGCCTCCTCAAGGTGGTCCGCGCGGAACCGCTTGTGACAGAACTGGCACTCGGTGAGCGGGTCGACGAACTCGGCGATGTGGCCGGACGCCTCCCACACCTTCCGGGCCAGGATCACGGCGGAGTCCAGGCCGACGACGTCGTCGCGCTGCTGGACCATGGTCTTCCACCACTGCCGGCGGACGTTCTCCTTGAGCTCCACGCCGAGCGGACCGTAGTCCCACGCCGATCGGGTGCCCCCGTAGATCTCACTGGAGGGGAAGACGAAGCCTCGGCGCTTGGCGAGGCTGACGACGGCGTCGATACGGTCGGCTGGCATGTTTCCTCCTACGCCGGCTGGCGGTCGGCGGGGGCGAGATGTGGATGGAACGGTCGGTTCGGGGACCACGGTACGACGATCGACCCCCCGAGCCCCAGCAGAATACCGGGGACGGGTCAGCTGACCTCGCAGACCTCCACGCCGCCGGTCTGACCGTCCTGGCCGAGGCTGACCTGTTGCCGCTCCCGATCGCCGCCGGCAAGGGTCACGTCGACCGGCACGGTCAGGTAGGTGGTGTCCACCTCACCCACCCGGAACGCGGTCACCTGCGGCTCGGCGGCGGCGCGCCGCTCGAACTCCGGCCGGGACTCACGCCGCTGCGCGTCGTCGCAGAGCTGGTCGTACGCCCGCCCGTAGTCCCGCTCGACCAGCGCCTGGTAGTAGTCGCCGGTCACGGTGCGGCCCTGTTCCCGGATCGCCTGGACTCCGCTGACGGCCAGGCCGACGACGGCGGTGCCACCCCCGCCGCAGCAGAGCGCCACGGCGAGCGCGCCGACGCCGAGGCCGATCCAGAGCCGGGTCCGGCGGCCCTCGGTGGGGGGCGCGGCGAACGGCGGAGCCACCCCGGGACCGGGTGGCGGGGCGGGTGCGGTCATAGGAGCAGCGTAGTGTCCGGCGGCTCAGCGGTAAGGACCCGCGGCCCGATCACTCTCGGCGACGACCACGGCCCCGCCGGGGGCGGCGGTGGCCAGTGCCTCGTAGGCGGAGGGTTCGTCGATCGACTCCGCGAGCAGCGGTACGGCGCTGACCTTGACCTCGAAGGCGCCCAGGGCCCGCCGGTAGGTGCCGACCGACTCCCATTCGGTGACCAGTGACCAGTGCCGGGGGTCGTCGAGTGCCCGGACCAGTTGACCGCGCAGGTAGCCGGGGCGGGCGGCCAGCGCGGTGAGGGCGGCGTGCGCCCGTTCGGTGAAGTCGTCGGCGGTATCGACGTCGACCACGAACCGGTTGGTCACCAGCACCGGGGGTTCCTCCTCGTAGAGTCTGTGGGATGCAGCGTACGCAGCGCCCTCTGCTCGCCCGGTTGGCCGGGGCGAACCCGACGTCGGTGTTCCTGCTCACCCTGGTGGTGGTGCTGGTGGCGTTCTTCACGCCCGGGGTGATCGGCGGGCTGCTGACGCTCGCGCTCGCCGGGGTCCTGATCGCCCTGTTGGCGACGACCTGGGCGGTTCAGGCGCCGCAGACCCGGCTGATCCGGCTGGTGATGCTCACCCTGCTGGTGACGGTGGGTCTCGCGAAGCTCCTCTGACATGCAATCATGCGTTTTTGACAATCATTATCGTTGCCACGGACAGTTGACGACATGACCAACCGCACCACGTACCGTGTCCTGGCCGCCGCGACCGCCCTGCTCACCCTGGCCGCCGGGGCCGGCTGTTCCTCCAGCGGCGCCGGCGCCGACCCGCAACGAGTCGACGTGGTGGCCGCGTTCTACCCCCTCCAGTTCCTGGCCGAGCGGATCGGCGGCGACGCGGTCCGGGTCACCAACCTGGCCAAGCCCGGCGCCGAGCCGCACGACCTGGAACTCAACCCGAGCCAGGTCGGTGAGGTCAGCGACGCCGAGCTGATCGTCTACCTCAAGGGGTTCCAGCCGGCGGTGGACGACGCCGTGGCCCAGAACGGCGGCGACCGGGCGTTCGACGTGACAAGCGTGCAGCCGCTGCTGGACGCGTCCGCCGGCGGCCACGACCACGAGGGCGAGGAGGGGCACACCGAGGAGAGCGGCGGCAAGGATCCGCACGTCTGGCTCGACCCGACCCGGTTGGCCGGCATCGGCGACCAGCTCGCCCAGCGACTCGGCACTGCCGACCCGGACCACGCCGCCGACTACACCGCCCGGGCGGCGGCCCTGCGCGCCGATCTGACGACGCTTGACGACGAGTTCAAGCACGGTCTGGCGACCTGCCAGCGGCGGGAGATCGTGACCAGCCACGCCGCGTTCGGCTACCTCGCCGACCGGTACCAGCTCGACCAGGTCGGCATCACCGGGCTGAGCCCCGACGTCGAGCCCTCGCCGCAGCGCCTCGCGCACGTGATCGAGGAGGCGAAGGAGCACCAGGCCACCACGATCTTCTTCGAGACCCTGGTCAGCCCGAAGGTGGCCGAGACCATCGCCGGTCAGGTCGGCGCGAAGACCGCCGTGCTCGACCCGATCGAAGGGCTCGCCGCCGGCAGCGACGGGGACTACCTTTCGGTGATGCGCACCAACCTGCGGACCCTGCAGACCGCCCTGGGCTGCTCGTGACCTCACCTGTCATCACCGTCGAGCACGGGGTGGTCGGCTACGACGGCCGCCCCGTGCTCCGGGACATCTCGCTCACCGTGAGCGCGGGCGAGGTGGTCGCGATTCTCGGCGCCAACGGCTCCGGCAAGTCCACCCTGATCCGCGCCGTGCTCGGCCTGGTGCCGATCAGCGCCGGCTCGGTCACCCTCTTCGACCGGCCGTTGCGCCGTTTCCGACAGTGGGCGCGCATCGGGTACGTCCCGCAGCGCCTGGGCGCCGGCGGCGGCGTGCCGGCCACCGTCCGCGAGGTGGTGGCCTCCGGCCGGCTGGCCCGTCGAGGGGTGCTGCGTCCGCCGGGTCGGGCCGACCGGGCCGCCGTCGACGCGGCGCTGCGCGCGGTCGGGCTCGCCGACCGGGCCGGCGACCCGGTGTCCACGCTTTCCGGCGGCCAGCAGCAGCGCACCCTGATCGCCCGCGCCCTGGCCGGCGAGCCGGAGCTGCTGGTCCTCGACGAGCCGACCGCCGGGGTGGACGCGGCCAGTCAGGAGGCGTTCGCCGGCGCGCTGCGCGACTTCGTCGCCCGTGGCGGGACCGTGCTGCTCGTCGCCCACGAGCTGGGCCCGCTGCGCCCGGTGATCAGCCGGGCCGTGGTCGTCCACGAGGGTCGCATCGCCCATGACGGCGCGGTGCCGGACCCGGCCGGCCACCACGCGGAGCCCGACCACGACCACGTGCACCCGCACTGCTACGACGAGCCCGCCGGGCTGTGGAGCAACTGACCCATGGAACTCTTCCAGTACCCCTACATGCAGCGCGCCCTGATCGGCGCGCTGGTGATCGGCCTGGCCGCGCCGGCGCTCGGCATCTACCTGGTGCAGCGCCGGCTGGCGTTGATCGGCGACGGGGTGGGGCACGTGGCGCTGACCGGGGTTGGGGCGGGGCTGCTGCTCAACCGCTCACCGGTGCTGGTCGCGGTGATCGCCGCCACCATCGGCGCGATCGCCATCGAGATCGTCCGCGCTCGCGGGCGTACCTCCGGTGATCTTGCCCTGGCCCTGCTCTTCTACGGCGGTATCGCGGGCGGCGTACTCCTGGTCGGTCTTTCCGACGCGACGAGCGCGAACCTGAACGCGTACCTGTTCGGGTCGCTGACCACCATCTCGCCCGCCGACCTGACCACCATCGCGGTGCTCGGCGCGGCGATCCTGGTCACGATGATCGCGCTGCGCCCGGCGCTGTTCGCGGTGAGCCACGACGAGGAGTACGCCCGGGTCTCCGGCCTCCCGGTCCGCACGCTGAACCTGCTGATCGCGGTCGCCACGGCGGTCACCGTGACCATCGCCATGCGGGCCGTCGGGGTGCTGTTGATCAGCGCGCTGATGGTGGTGCCGGTCGCCACCGCTCAACAGGTCACCCGGGGTTTCCGCAGCACGATGGCGGCCGCGATGGCGCTCGGGTTGTTCGCCGCCGGCTCGGGTGTCTGGGTGGCGGCCACCGCGGACACCGCGCCGGGCGCGTCGGTGGTGCTGGTGGCGATCGCCTCGTTCCTGGTGGTGGCCGTGGCGGGCGGTGTCTGGCGGGTGGTGCGCCGCCGCACGACGCCGACCGCCGCACCGGCACCGGAGCCGCACGAGGTCGTGCTGAGCTGAGCCTGCGCGGTGGACGTCGGTGGTATTGGTTACCGTTGCAGGATGACCAGCGCGACGGGCTACGACGGATTCGACGGGGCCAGCGAGTTGCTCCGCGCCCTGTCCGCGCCCATTCGGCTGGCCATCGTCAGTGAGCTGGCCGGCGGCGAGCGGTGCGTGCACGAGCTGGTCGAGAAGCTCGGGGCCGCGCAACCGCTGGTCTCACAGCACCTGCGGGTGTTGCGCGGAGCGGGCGTGGTGCGCGGCTCCCGCCGAGGTCGGGAGATCGCCTACAGCCTGGTCGACGAACACGTCGCGCACATCGTGGCGGACGCGGTCAGCCACGCCGGGGAGGGATCATGAGCGAGAGCGGCGCCGCGGTGCGCAACACCCGGCAACGCTCGGCGGTGAGCGCGCTGCTGGGCGAGATGGAAGGCTTCCACAGCGCTCAGGACCTGCACGCGATGCTGCGCCAGCGCGGCGAGCGGGTCGGCCTGACCACCGTCTACCGCACCCTGCAGGGGTTGGCCGACGCGGGTGAGATCGACGTGATGCGCCCGCCGGGCGGCGAGCACCTCTACCGCCGGTGCAGCGAGGGGCATCACCACCACCTGGTCTGCCGGGTCTGCGGTCGTACCGTCGAGGTGGCCGGCCCGGCAGTGGAGAGCTGGGCCGACCGGGTCGCCGCGCAGCACGGCTACGCCGACGTCAGCCACACGCTGGAGATCTTCGGCACCTGCCCGACCTGCCCGCGCTGACCGGCAGCGCCGCCGCTGGCGCGACGCTCCGGTGCGGTCGGCGGCCGGTCGCGTGCCGCGCTCACATCACTGCTGCACGGAGCGGGACGTTCGTGGCACGCTGGCCGGCGTGAAAATCTATGCCGATCGGTTTCCGACCGCCGTCCGTCAGGTGCTCACCGACCTGCTCGTCGTCGTCTGGGTGTACGCGGCGATCCGCGGTGCGCTGTGGCTGCACGACCTGGTGCAGAAGCTCGCCGTACCGGGGCAGAAGCTGGAGGGCGCCGGTAGTGGCCTCGCCGACAACCTGGGCGACGCCGGCAGCAAGGTCGGCCGGGTGCCGCTGGTCGGCGACGAACTCACCGCCCCGTTCCAACGCGCCGCCGATGCCGCCCGATCGCTCGCCGACGCCGGCCGCGATCAGCAGCACCTGGTCGACCAGTTGGCCCTCGCCCTGGCCATCGCGGTGCTGATCTTCCCGCTCGGCATCGTGCTCCTCGGTTGGCTGCCGTTGCGGGTCCGCTGGATGCGTCGGGCCGGGTCGGCGGCGAAGCTGGCGGCCGGGCCGGCCGGCCGGGACCTGCTCGCCCTGCGCGCGCTGGCTACCCAGCCGCTGGGCCAGCTGACCCGGATCGGCCCGGACGTCGCCGAGGCGTGGCGTCGCGGCGACGACGCGACTGTCGACGCTCTGGCCGCCTTGGAGCTGCGCCAACTCGGTCTGCGCGGCCGGGGCCGCTAAGGTCGTCGGGTGTTCTACTTCCTCGTCGTCATCGCCGTCCTGCTGCTCGGCTACGCCGCCGTCCTGGTCTCCTTCGTCCGCCGGGGCAAGAAGATCCCACCTGCGGCGTACCTGGCGCTGGCCGGGCTCAACGGTCTGATCCTGGCGGGGGTGCTGGCCTGGGCGGTCTCCCGCTGACCAACACCGCCGGCCCGACCGGTCGACGACCCGCACCGCCGGCCGGCACGGCGGGCCGGCACGGCGGCCAGTCCGCGCGGCGCGGCGCTCACGGCTTCGGGGGGATGCGGCGGCGGACGTCCTCGGCGGTGGACGGACCGGGCGACCAGCGGGCCACCCAGGGCAGCTCCTCGGACGGGGTGAGCACACCCTCCTCCAGGCCCGCGTAGCGGCCGGCGAGGATGCGCTTCGCGGCGGCGGTGTCGACCGAGTCGGTGTTGTCCCAGAGCGCGGCGAACAGGGCGTCGACCCGCACCCGCGCCTGCCGGCAGAACAGGTCGGCCAGCTCGACGTTCTCCGGTCGGCTGTCACGTTCGGCGGTGGCCCGGACGCAGACCGCCGACATCGCGAACAACTCGGCGCCGATGTCCACCACCCGGCCGAGGAACGCCTGCTTACGTTCCATCTTTCCCTGCCAGCGGGACATCGCGTAGAACGTCGACCGGGCCAGCTTGCGCGAGGAACGCTCCACCTGGCGCAGGTGCGCGGCGAGCGGGGCGAACTCGGCGTACGCCGAGGGGGTCTGCCCCCGGCCCACGGCGAGGGTGGGTAGCCACTTCGCGTAGAAGGCGCCCGCTCGCGCGCCGGCGCGGGCCTTGCGGCCCAGCCCCGCGTCCGGATCGATGATGTCGCCGGCCACCGACAGGTGGGCGTCGACCGCCTCCCGCGCGATCAGCAGGTGCATGATCTCGGTGGAGCCCTCGAAGATCCGGTTGATCCGCAGGTCGCGCAGCATCTGCTCGACGGCGGCCGGGCGTTCGCCACGGGCCGCCAGCGAGTCGGCCGTCTCGTAGCCGCGCCCGCCCCGGATCTGGACCAGCTCGTCGGCGATCTTCCAGGCCATCTCGCTGGCGTACAGCTTGACCAGCGCCGCCTCGATCCGAATGTCGTTGCGGTCGTCGTCGGCGAGCAGGCAGCAGAGGTCGAGCATGGTCTCCATGCCGTACGTGGTGGCGGCGATGAAGGACAGCTTCTGCGCGACCGCTTCGTGCTCGCCCACCGGTCGACCCCACTGGACCCGGTCGGCGGCCCAGCCACGGGCCACGTTCAACGCCCACTTGCCGGCGCCCACGCACATCGCCGGCAGTGAGAGCCGGCCGGTGTTCAGGGTGGTCAGGGCGATCTTCAGCCCCTTGCCCTCGCCGCCGATGACGTTCTCGGCGGGGACGAACACGTCGTGGAACCGGGTCAGGCTGTTCTCCAGGCCGCGCAGGCCGATGAACTCGTTGCGCCGCTCGACGGTGATGCCCTCGCTGTCGCCGTCCACCACGAACGCGGTGATCCCGCCCCGGCGGCCCTCAGTGGCCGGCACCCGGGCCATCACCACCAGCAGGGTCGCCACGATGCCGTTGGTGGCCCAGAGCTTCACCCCGTTGAGCCGGTAACCGGTGCCGTCCTCGGTCGGCTCGGCGACGGTGGCCAGCCGGGCCGGGTCGGAGCCGACGTCGGGCTCGGTGAGCAGGAACGCCGACACCTCACCGGCCGCGAGCCGGGGCAGGAAGCGCTGCTTCTGCTCGGCGGTGCCGAACATCTTCAGTGGCTGTGGCACACCGATCGACTGGTGGGCCGAGAGCAGCGCGCCGATGGCCGGGCTGACCGAGCCGGCCAGCATGAGCGCCCGGCAGTAGTGCAGGTTGCTCAGCCCGAGCCCGCCGTACTTCCGGTCGATCTTCATGCCGAACGCGCCGAGGTCAGCCAGGCCGTGGAACACCGAGTCGGGTATGGAGCCGTCCCGTTCGATGGCGGCGCCGTCCACCTCGGAGGCCAGGAAGGCGCGGAACCGACCAAGGAACTCCTCCGCCCGGGCCACGTCGTCCGGGTCGGATCGGGGCCACGGGTCGATCAGGTCGAGCCGGAAGCGGCCGAGGAACAACTCCTTGCCGAAGCTGGGTCGGTCCCAGGTGGACTCTCGGGCGGCTTCGGCGACCTGCCGGGCCTCCTTCTCGGAGACCTGTCCGGCTTCCGCGGGCAGTGGCGCCGCGGCCTGGGCGGTGGCTTCGGAGTCGGGGCCGTCCGGTGCCGGTCGGCCGTTCTGCGTCGTGGTCACGGCTGCCCCCTCGAAGTTCGGTGCGGCTGCGTCGACGTGTGCGACTACCCGTCACGCTACCCCCGGTTGTTACCCGGGGGTAGCGCTGCGTGCGGATCGGTGGGGTCAGCGGCCGTCGATCGTGTCCGGGTCGTCGTCATCGTCGTCGATGTCGTCCTCACCCCAGTTGCGCCGGGCGAACGGCAGGATCATCCAGAACGTGAGGAACCACAGCCCGGTCAGGGCGCTGAGCAGGAAGGCGATCGGCCGGTCCAACACGAAGTCGGTGATCAGCAGGACGGCGCTGACCATCGCGATCAGCATGAAGGCGAGACCGCCGGTGGCCATCCGGTGGGCGAACCGCACCAGTTCGGGCTTACGCCCCTGCCGGAAGAGCGCCCGGTGGAACGCCACCGGCGAGATGATCATCGCGGTGGCGGCGGCCGCCGCGAGCAACGCCACGATGTACACGTCGCGTTGGAACTCGCTGGTCCTGGTGAACCCGTTACTGAACGGCAGGGTGAGCAGGAAGGCGAAGAGGATCTGAACGCCAGTCTGAGCGACCCGCAACTCCTGCAGCAGGTCGGCGAAGTTGCGCTGCCAACGCTGCTTCTCGGTCTCCTTGGACACGCGCTACCTCCGGTGAGACGCTACTGCCGGCGGTCCCGGCCGCCGGCAGCAACGCCAATGCCCCACCCGGCCGAGCGCGAAACAGGTTCACGACATCGGCCGTTCATCGTGTGGCAACGTCAGGACCCGCGTCGGATGCGGCCCGCGTACCGGGCTTCCAGCTCGTTGTTGTGTGCGTCGCCGTCGGGGATGTTCGCCGACAGGTAGACCGGGGGCCGCTGCCCCGCCGCCAGCAACCGCGCCACGACCTCCACCGTCACCTGCTGGGCCAGCAACGCCGCGGTGATCGAGGAGACCGCGCCGACCGCGCCACCGCCGGGCAGGGGCAGCGTCGCGTCGCCGTACGGGGCACCGTTGTCGAGCACCACGTCGGCGAGGTCGCTCAGCTTGCGCCCCGACGGGTGCCGGGACGTCATCCGGCCGGAGTGCTGCGCCGAGGTGATCGCCACCAGCCCGTGACCGTGCTCCTTCACCAGCGTGGCGAATTCCACCATCGCGCCGTTGACCCCGGAGTTCGAGGCGAGCACGAAGACGTCGGTGGGGCGAACCGGGGCCAGCTCGTAGAGGCGGTGCGCGACGGCCGGGTCCCGCTCCAGCAGCGGGCCGAGCCGGTCGGCCGGCTCGCCGCCGATCAGCACCAGGTCGCGCAGCGCGATCCGGTTGGTCGGCACCAGACCACCCGCCCGCCCGGCGATCTCCATCGCGAGGGCCTCCGAGTGCCCGGTGCCGAACGCGTGCACCACGCCGTCGGCCCGGACCGCCTCGGCGATCAGGTCGGCGGCCCGCCCCACCGCCTCCCGCTGGCTGGCGGCCACCCGGCCGATCGTCTCGGTCACCACGGCCAGGTAGTCCTCGGCACTCACCGTCATACGTCCTCCGTCGTTCGATTGCCTGCCACTTAGCCGGCCCGGGCCAGGATCGCCTCGGCGAGTGGGGCCGGCGCCTCGTCCGGAATCCAGTGACTCACCCCGGACAGCCGCACGAAGCGGTAGTCCCCGGTGACGTTCGGCGCGCACGCCTCGGCGGCGGTCCGGCCGATGGCGACGTCCCGGTCACTCCAGACGTACGTGGTGGGCACCGTGACCGGGCCGACGCCGGCCAGGTCGGCGCGGGACATCGCCCGGTACCAGTTCAGGGCCGCCGTGAGCGCCCCCGGCTCGCGCATCGGGTCGGCGTACCTGTTCACCCGGGACGCGTCGCCCACCCCGCCGAGCAGCTTGCGCAGCGCGGCGGCGTGCCACGCCAGCAGCACCTTCTCCGCCTTGTCCGGCTTGCGGAACAACGCCATGTACGACGAGCGGGCCTTCTGTCCGCTGTCGGTGCTCAGGGCGTGCGCCATGGCCGCCGGATGCGGCACGGACACCGCGGTCAGTGTGTGCACCCGGTCGGGGTGCCGGGCGGCAACCGCCCACGCCACCACCGCGCCCCAGTCGTGGCCGACCAGGTGCACGGCGTCCAGCTCCAGCGCGTCGAGCACCGCCACCACGTCGGCGACGAGTTCGGGGATGCGGTAGTCGGCCACCGCAGTAGGCCGGGCGCCGGGCGAGTAGCCGCGCTGGTCCAGCGCGTACGTGCGCAGCCCACCCGTGTGCAGCCGCGGCACCACGTCGTCCCACTCACCGCTGTGCTGAGGGAAACCGTGCAGCAGCAGGACGGGCACGCCGTCCGGTGGACCGTCGACTGTCACGTCGAACGTGAGGCCTCGTGCATCAACCCGCATGATCGGAAGCGTACCCAGAAGACGGTGGGCCGGCCGCTCCCGCAGGTCAGGCGCATGCCCTGCTGGGCCCACGACCCGGGTCGGTGTTAGCGTCACCGAGACAACTTCATATCCGACAGGGGAGCGCACAGCGCTGAGAGTGCGGGTACGCCCGCAGACCCTCGAACCTGATCTGGGTAATGCCAGCGCAGGGAGTTCGGTCGACCTCCAGCCGCGCCGCAGTCCGGTGCCACCGGACGCGGCGTGCGTCTTCTCCTGGTTCTCTTCGTTGAACTGGGAGCAATCATGGACAACACCACCAACCGTTGGCGCACCATCGACATCGTGGTCGCCTCGGTGATCGCGGTCGCCTTCGGCGTCATCTTCTGGGCCTGGGGCCTGGTCTGGAGCGCCACCGAGGGCGCGTTCGCCTTCTTCCCGCCGGCGCAGACGCTGCTCTACGGCGTCTGGTTGATGCCGGCGGTGATCGGTGGGCTGGTCATCCGCAAGCCCGGTGCCGCGCTCTACTGCGAGACCGTGGCCGCGGTCCTGTCCGCGCTGCTGGGCAGCCAGTGGGCCGGCACGGTGATCCCGCAGGGGATCGTGCAGGGCATCGGCGCCGAGCTGGCCTTCGCCGCCTTCCGGTACCGGTCGTTCCGGCTGCCGACAGCCGTGCTCGCCGGCGCGCTGACCGGTCTCAGCGCCGCGTTGTTCGACTTCTTCGTCTGGAACGTCGACTACGCGCTGGCCGACTACCGCATCCCGTACGCGCTGCTCACCGTCGTCAGCGCCACCGTGATCGCCGGCGCGGGCGGCTGGCTGCTGACCAGGGCCCTGGCCAACACCGGCGTCCTGGACCGCTTCCCGGTAGGCCGAGACCGCGCCCTGGTCTAACCCCCACCCGATGGCGTTGATCAAGAGGTTTGCGTCAACAGAAGCCGGTTTTCTGACGCAAACCTCTTGATCAACGTGGATGAGGCGGGGCTGGACAGGTTGGGAGGGGGTTCGGTGGGCGCTGTGGTGTTGCGGGGGTTCGGGTGGCGGCACGCCGGGCGGCGGGCCTGGGCGCTGCGCGGGGTCGACCTGCGCATCGAGGTCGGGGAACGGGTGCTGCTGCTCGGGCCCTCGGGGGCCGGCAAGAGCACCCTGCTCAGCGCGCTGGCCGGGCTGCTTCCCGACGACTCCGGCGAGCAGGAGGGCACCGTCGAGATCGACGGGCTCGACCCGCGCAAGGGGCGGGAACGGGTCGGCGTCGTCTTCCAGGACCCGGAGACCCAACTGGTGATGGCCCGCTGCGGCGACGACGTCGCGTTCGGGCTGGAGAACCGGGGGGTACCTGCCGACGAGATCTGGCCCCGGGTCGACGAGGCCCTGCACCGGGTCGGCTTCCCGTACCCTCGGGACCGCCGCACGGCGGCGCTCTCCGGCGGCGAGCAGCAACGCCTCGCCCTGGCCGGCGCGCTGGCCCTGCGCCCCGCCCTGCTGCTGCTCGACGAGCCGACCGCCAACCTCGACCCGGCCGGGGCCGACCTGGTCCGGCACGCGGTGGCCGGCGCGCTGGACGTCGACACCACGCTGATCCTGGTTGAGCACCGGGTCGCCGAGGCGTTGCCACTGGTGGACCGGGTGGTCGTCCTGGAACCGGGAGGCGGCGTCCGCGCGGACGGCACCCCCGAGGCGGTCTTCGCCGCCCACGGCGCCGCCCTGGCCGCCGAGGGCGTCTGGGTGCCCGGTCACCCCATCACGCCCCGGGCCGCCACCGCCGGGCCCGGGGAGCTGTTGCTCACCGCCGACCAGGTCGGCCTGCCACCCCGGCTGGGCGACACCAACCTGTCGGTACGCGCCGGTGAGGCACTCGCCGTACGCGGACCCAACGGTGCCGGCAAGTCCACCCTGGCGTTGCTGCTCGGCGGTCTGCTCCGGCCGGGCAGTGGGCGGGTCACCGCGTCCGCCGAACTGGCCGGCCCGGACCACCGCACTCCCCCGCACCGCTGGCGGGCGCCCGCGCTGGCCCGGCGGATCGGGTCGGTCTTCCAGGATCCGGAACACCAGTTCGTCACCAGCACCGTCTTCGACGAGCTGGCGCTCGGCCCACGCCGCACCGGTCAACCGGAGGCGGTGGTCAACGAGACGGTGGCCGGGCTGCTGGAACGGCTGCGGCTGGCCCGACTCGCCGCCGCCAACCCGTACACCCTCTCCGGTGGTGAGGCGCGGCGGCTGAGCGTGGCGACCGCCCTGGCCACCGCGCCCCGCCTGTTGATCTGCGACGAACCCACCTTCGGCCAGGACCGGCGGACCTGGCGGGAGTTGGTCGACCTCTTCGCCGACCTGCGCGACGCCGGGCACGGGGTGGTCACCGTCACCCACGACGCGGACTTCGTCGCCGCGCTCGCCGACCGCACCGTCACCCTGCACCGCGCCCCGGACGACCACCGATGATCAGCATCGAGCCGGTCGCCGCGCCGGACGCGCCGTTGGCCCGCCGCAACCCGGTGGCGAAGGTCGCCGCCGCACTCGCCTTCTCGTTCATCCTGCTGGCCACCCTGGACCCAGTCGCCCCGGCGATCGCCATCGCCCTCGAACTGGCCGTGCTGCCGCTGTTCGGCATCCGCTACCGGGTACTGGCCCGACGGGCCTGGCCCCTGCTGCTCAGCGCCGCCGGCATCCTGGTCACCCTGGTGCTGTTCGCCGCCGACCGGTCCGGTCGGGTCCTGCTGGACGCGGGGCCGGTGCTGGTGAGCACCGGCGTGCTGCTCACCGCGCTCGGCCTGGTGCTGCGGGTGTTCGCGGTGGCGCTGCCCGGCGTGATCGTGTTCGCGACCACCGACCCCACCGACCTGGCCGACGCGTTGATCCAGAACGCGAAGGCGCCGGCCCGGTTCGCCATCGGGGCGCTGGCCGCGTTCCGGCTGGTGCCGCTGCTCGGTCAGGAGTGGCAGATGATCAGCATGGCTCGGCGTGCGCGCGGCGTCGACGCGGGACGCAATCCGGTGGCGAAGCTGCGGCTCTTCACCTCCACCGCGTTCGCCCTGCTGGTAGGGGCGATCCGTCGAGGCACCCGGCTGGCCGTGGCGATGGACGCGCGTGGCTTCGACGCCGGCACCCCCCGTACCGTCGCCCGCCGGCAGCACTTCACCCGCGCCGACGCGCTCCTCATCGCCGGGGCCGTCGTGCTCGCCGCAGCAGCCCTGACCACGAGCATTCTCCTAGGCACCTTCCGCCCCCTGATCAGCTGACCCCACCCGCCGCGCGCCGCGCACTCACCGCGCGGCGCCGCCCGGCTCTGGCGCCTGCCGGCGGCAAGATCCGCACAACATCAGGGATGTAGTGGCCTCGCTGCCGACGGAGACCACTACATCCCTGATGTTGTCGTCACCACCCACCACCCACCACCCACCACCCACCGTCCACGCCGCAACCCCCGCCCGGCCCAGCCCCGCCGCACCCCCATCGATCTTGCGATTCCTGTCGTTGTTTCATCCCGGTATGCCGGTTGTGCGAGGACAGAAAGTGCAAGATCGGCGGGCGGGGCGGGTGGGGTGGGCGGAGTGGGGTGGGGTGGGTTGGTTAGCTGCGGCGGAAGGCGTAGCGGCGGGCTTGGCCGGCCTGTTGGCTGCGGCCGCTGCCGGAGCGGTTGCCGCCGCCCTGCGGCGGACCGGCCGTCGGTGCCTTCGGCCGCCCGGTTGGCTTCGGCAGGTCTGCCACCTTCGGCGCGTCGACAACCACCGGCACGTCGACCGCGTCCGGCAGGTCGACCGGCAGCACCACCTCGTCCGGGACGGCCGCCGACTGCGCCAACTCCACCAGCGCCCCCGGCTTGGCCAGCGCTCCCGGCTCCACCAGCGCCGCCGGCTCGGCCAGCGCCCCGGGCTCCATCAGCGCCGCCGGCAGGGACGGGTCGCGGGACGGCAGGGCGGGTGGCAGCGGGCCGTGGCCGGCCGCCGGGTCGACACCGAGCGGCGTCGCGCTGGGGGTACGGGTCTTCTTCGGGTTACGCCTGGCAGGCATCCGGGCCTCCTTCAGTGCCGACCGGCACGGCCGGTCCCGCGCAGCGGCGGTCGGTCGGATCGGCTGGTGACCGCCGTCGCGCGACGGTCGAGTGGGGAAGGGACTGCTCACCGGCGTCGGGCAGACCGTCGCCGCCGAACGGCGGGAGGGGGATGCGGGACGCCCGGGAGCGCACGGACCGCGACGCGGGACGGCGGGCCGGCTCGGAAGTGGGGCGTCAGTTACGCATGTCCGTACCCTAGCCACCGCCGCACCGGCGCGCATCCGTTTTTCCTGGCACCATCGGCTCATGCTGATCGCGTTCTCGATCACCCCGCTCGGCGGTGACGATTCGGTGGGTGACCTGGTCGCTGAGGCGGTTCGGGTGGTCCGTGCGTCCGGCCTGCCCAACCGGACCGATGCCATGTTCACCACCGTCGAGGGTGAGTGGGACGAGGTGATGGCGGTGGTGAAGCGAGCGGTCGACGTGGTCGCCGCGCGGGCACCCCGGGTGAGTGTGGTGCTCAAGGCCGACGTCCGGCCCGGGGTCACCGACGCGCTCACCGGGAAGATCGCCCGTATCGAAGCCCGTCTCGCCGAAGGCTGACGCGCGCGGCGGGCAATGACGACAGGTTTCCCTGTGCGGGGCTCGCCGACCATCGTCGGGCGTCGAAACCGCCAGCGTCATCGTCCACATCACGTGCAGTAACGCGACGTCGGTCACTGGTCCGTATCGGCTCACATCACGGTAAGTTTCCAAACGCTGATAGTGGTGTGACGAGAGGTGGCGGCACGGATGGCTGATCAGGCGAGGGCTCAAATCGGGGTGACCGGGCTGGCGGTGATGGGTCGCAATGTGGCTCGCAACCTGGCTCGCAACGGCTTCACGGTGGCAGTGCACAACCGCTCGCCGGAGCGCACCCGCAGCCTGGTCGCCGAGCACGGCGACGAGGGCACGTTCGTGCCGGGCGAGACGATGGCCGATTTCGTGGCGTCGCTGGAGCGGCCCCGCGCTGTCATCGTGATGGTGAAGGCCGGCGCGCCCACCGACGCGGTGATCGACGAGTTGGTGCCGCTGCTCGACGAGGGCGACATCATCGTCGACTGCGGTAACGCCCACTTCGCGGACACCCGTCGCCGTGAGGAGGCGCTGCGGGCGCAGGGGCTGCACTTCAGCGGCACTGGCGTCTCCGGCGGCGAGGAGGGCGCGCTGCGCGGGCCGAGCATCATGCCGGGCGGTTCCGCCGAGTCGTACGCGAAGCTCGGGCCGATGTTCGAGAAGATCGCCGCCCAGGTGGACGGTGTGCCGTGCTGCATGCACGTCGGGCCGGACGGCGCCGGGCACTTCGTCAAGATGGTGCACAACGGCATCGAGTACGCCGACATGCAGCTCATCGCCGAGGCGTACGACCTGCTCCGGGCCGGCCTGGACGCGACGCCGGCCGAGATCGCGGAGATCTTCCGGGAGTGGAACAACGGCGAGTTGGAGTCGTTCCTCATCGAGATCACCGCCGACGTGCTGGCACACACTGACGCGACGACCGGCCGCTCCTTCGTGGACATCGTGCAGGACCGGGCCGAGCAGAAGGGCACCGGTCGGTGGACCGTGCAGAGCGCCCTGGACCTGGGCATCCCGATCACCGGGATCGCCGAGGCGACCTTCGCCCGCTCGCTCTCCGGGCACGTCGACCAGCGTGAGGCGGCCCGCCGGGCGTTCCCCGACGCGGGTGAGAAGTGGCAGGTCACCGACCGGGAGACCTTCATCGAGGACGTCCGCCGGGCGCTGCTCGCTTCCAAGATCGTCGCGTACGCGCAGGGCTTCGACCACATCCGCGCGGGCAGCCAGGAATACAACTGGGACATCGATCTCGGGGGCACCGCGACGATCTGGCGGGGCGGCTGCATCATCCGGGCCCGCTTCCTCAACCGGATCCGTGAGGCGTACGACGAGCAGCCGGACCTGCCGACGCTGCTGGTGGCCCCGTACTTCGCCGAGGCGGTCAGCGCCGGTGTGCCGAGCTGGCGACGGGTGGTGGGCGACGCGACCCGGGCCGGGGTGCCGACGCCCGCGTTCTCGTCGTCGCTGGCGTACTTCGACGCGTTGCGCGCCGAGCGGCTGCCCGCGGCGCTGATCCAGGGTCTGCGGGACAACTTCGGCGCGCACACCTACCAGCGGGTGGACCACGACGGCTCGTTCCACACCACCTGGGCCGGCGACCGCACCGAGTCCCCGGCGTAGCCGGCGCAGCACCTCGGCGCCCCGCGCGCCCGACACCCCGCGCGACCGACACCTCGGGCGCCCGGCACCCCGCGCGCCCAGCGCCCAGCGCCCAGCGCCCAGCATGATCGTGCTGGATCCATGATGTAGTGGCCTCCGCGAAGGCGGAGGCCACTACATCCATGTTCCAGCGTGATCGTGGGAGGGCGACGCGAGCCGGCGGCGGTCAGGCGACCGTGGCGTGCATCTCCCAGACGAGGATCTCGGCCGGTTCGTCGGCGGTGACCCGTCGGCCACCGGTCATGGTGAGCCGGGCGGCGTCGCCGGTGCCGAGCGGGCCGCTGCCCTCCAGCGTCACGGTGCCGTTGGGCACGTAGAGGTGCACATAGGGCGCGTCGGGGATGGTGACCTCGTCGCCGGGCGCGAGGCGGGCGGCGTGCAGGGTCGCGTACCGGTTGCGGATGCGGATCGCGGACGCGCCGTCGTAGCGGTCCATCCCGGAGGCGATCGGCACCAGACCGCCGCGCAGCAGCTCGTCCTCGATCTCCAGCTGCTCGTAGCCGGGGTCGACGCCCTGCTCGTCGGGGAGCACCCACATCTGCACGAAGTGCACCGGGTCGCTGTGCGGCTCCTGGTTGTTCAGCCGCCAGGCGTCGTTCTTCTCCGAGTGCAGGATGCCCGTGCCGGCGCTCATCCGCTGGGCCAGACCCGGGTAGATCACCCCGGAGTGCCCGGTCGAGTCCTGGTGCACCAGCGAGCCGCGCAGCACCCAGGTCACGATCTCCATGTCCTGGTGCGGGTGGGTCTCGAAGCCGGCCCCCGGCCGGACCACGTCGTCGTTGTTGACCAGGAGCAGGCCGTGGTGGGTGTTGGCCGGGTCGTAGTGCCGGGAGAACGAGAAGGAGTGCTTGGAGTCCAGCCAGGAGATCCGGGTGGCGAAGCGATCATCGGCCCGCCGGATGTCGACGGCGGGCGCGGGTGCGGTCACCAGGCACGCTGCCCGGCGTCGGGGGTCGACGGCGCCCAGCCCAGGGCCGGCTCACCGATGGCCAGTTCGGCGATCTCACCGCTGCGCAGCGACGGTGTGTGGCCGAACTCGGCGCAGTGCTGCTCGGCGATCTCGGCGCAGATCTCGGCCACCTGCTCACAGATCGGGTCGCCCAGATCGGCGGCGTTCAACGCCATGATCATCTTGAATCGGAGATCCCGCATCTCGCCCCCCGCCGCCGTCGTCCCACCACCTCCGGACCCTACCCGCCGCCCTTGCGCAGGACCCCGAAACGAGCACACCACCCCGGCTCGGCACACCGCTTCCCACCCGCGCGTCGGCCGGCAACGTCGTCTCGCCATCGAGGGATACGACGGCGCCGCCCGCACGGGGTGCGGGCGGCGCCGGGGAGAGCTGGGGGGTTGGTCAGAAGAAGCGGCGGCGCTTGGCCTTCTGCGGACGGATCAGGTCCGCACCCTTCGTCAGCAACCGGGTCGCCCCGGAGGGACCACGCCGGGCCTCCAGGGTGTGGCTGAGCCGGCGGGCACCGGCAGCGGCCAGCGGCACCGCGATCGCCATCACCGCCCACTGGGCAATGCGCTTCTGGATCATGTGGGTTCACCTCCGTCAGTGGCTCCTGACGACTCTGATACCCAGAGTGACGTGCGGGTAAGCGCGTCGGCTCAGATAACCGGGGCGACCGGGTTGGGCAGCGCGCCGCCGAAGCGTCGGTCCCGCTGCGCGTACAACTCGCACGCGTACCAGAGGTGGCGGCGGTCGAAGTCGGGCCAGAGCGTGTCCAGGAAGACCAACTCGGCGTACGCGGTCTGCCAGAGCAGGAAGTTGGAGATCCGCTCCTCCCCGGAGGGGCGCAGGAACAGGTCCACCTCCGGGACCTCCGGGTGGTAGAGGTACTTCGCCACGGTCTTCTCGGTGACCTTCGCCGGGTCCAGCCGGCCGGCGGCCACGTCCCGCGCGATCGCGGCGGCGGCGTCACCGATCTCGGCCTGCCCGCCGTAGTTCACGCAGAACTGCAGGGTCAACGTCGAGTTGTCGCGGGACATCTCCTCGGCGGTCTGCAGCTCGGAGATGACGCTCTTCCACAGCCGCCCGGACCGGCCCGACCACACCACCCGGACACCGAGGTCGACCAGCTGGTCACGACGGCGACGGATCACGTCCCGGTTGAACCCCATCAGGAACCGGACCTCGTCGGGCGAGCGCCGCCAGTTTTCCGTGGAGAACGCGTACGCCGACAGGTACGGGATGCCCATCTCGATGGCGCCCTCGATGGTGTCGAAGAGGCTGTGCTCCCCCGCCTCGTGCCCCTTGGTGCGGGGCAGCCCGCGGTCCTTGGCCCAGCGGCCGTTGCCGTCCATCACCACCGCCACGTGCCTCGGCACCGCCTCGGCGGGCAGCGCCGGGGGGCGGGCCCCGGACGGGTGTGGCACCGGCGGGGTCGGCTCGCGCCGGCCAGCCTTCTTCGATCGGATCACTCGGTCACTCCCTGTTCGCGCCGTCCGCCCCGGCCTCGACGTCGCCACGTGACCGGAGCACCACGGCCCCGGTGCCTTCCGGCGGCGAGGCCGCGCCGGCCGCCGAGGGACCCCGGTCGACCAGCGGCAGCGAGCGTAGCGCGCGCTCCAGGTGCCACTGCAGGTGAGCCGCGACCAGCCCACTGCACTCCCGACGTACGGCGGCGTCGGTGGCGTCGGCGATCACCCAGTCGCCGGTGGTCAGCGCGGACATCAGATCGATGGTGGCCGGCGCGGGATGAGCCGCCCCGGGTGGCCGACAATCCGGACAGACCGCACCACCGGCCGGTACGGAGAACGCCCGGTGCCGCCCGGGCGTGCCACAGACCGCGCAGGCGACCAGCGCCGGTGCCCAGCCGGCCAGCGACATCCCCCGCAGCAGGTACGCGTCGAGCACCAGGGTGGTGGCGTGCTCGCCCCGGGACAGCGCCTTCAGGGCGCCCACGGTGAGCTGGAACAGCCGCAGCGACGGCTCCCGCTCCACCGGGGTCAGCCGCTCCGCGGTCTCGGCGATCGCGCTGGCCGCCGTGTAGCGCGGATAGTCACCCAGGAACCGTTTGCCGTACAGGTCGATGCCCTCGACCTGGCTGACGGTGTGCAGCGAGCTGCCCTGGTTGCCCTTCGGGTCACCGGCGAGCTGGAGGTCGACGTGGCCGAACGGCTCCAGCCGGGCACCGAACTTGCTGGTGGTGCGGCGGATCCCTCGGGCCACCGCGCGCAGCCGGCCGTGCCGGCGGGTGAGCAGGGTGATGATCCGGTCGGACTCGCCGAGCTTCTGCACACGCAGCACCACCGCGTCGTCGCGGTAGAGCTGTCGGCGATACCCGGCCATCGGGCCATTCTCCCTCGGGGTGTGAAATCAGGGTTGGTTCGGGGTGCAAGCGCGGATGAACCCCGATGCGGCCGAGTCGTGCCCGGCCGTAGCGTGCTGCTCATGCAACTGCGCCTGACCTCCACCACCCCCCGCCGGCGTCGCGTCGCCGCTCCCGTCGCGCTGGGACTCACCGCCACCCTCATCGTGCTCGCCGGGTGCGACAACCTGTCGTTCCGCCGGCTCGACTACGACAACACCGAGGCGGTCCGGATCACCACGGTCCGGGTCTCCGGTGGCTCGGGTGACGTGGTGGTGCGGGGCACCGGCCCGGCGTCCGAGGTGCGGATCAAGCGGGTGGTGCGTTACCAGGGCGGTGAACCGGACAACACCCGGTACGAGATCAAGGGCACCGAACTGGTGCTGGACACCGACTGCGGCTCGCGGTGCAGCATCTCCTACGAGGTGACGGTGCCGGAGGGCGTGGCGGTGCAGGGCGAGACCAGCTCCGGCAACGTCGAGCTGAGCCGGGTCGGCGCGGTGGAGCTGCAGGTGAGCTCGGGCGACGTGCGGATCTCCGGCGCGTCGGGCGCGGTCGGGGTGGAGGCCCGCTCGGGCAACATCGAGGTGAGCGAGGCCACCGCGGCGGTACGGTTGCGTGCCTCGTCCGGGGATATCACCGCACGCCGGCTGGCCGGCACTGTCGACGCCGAGGCCAACTCCGGCAACGTCGACGTCCAGCTCGACCAGCCCGCCTCGGCCCGGGTGCACGCCTCCAGCGGTGATGTCACGCTGCTGGTGCCCCAGGGCAGCTACCGGGTCCGGTCCAACGCCGACTCCGGCGACGAGACCGTCACCGTCGCCGACAACCCGGCCGCGTCCCTGGTGCTCGACGGTTCGGCCAACAGCGGCAACCTCACGATCAGCCAGCGTTGAGCGTGACGCTGGCCTCCTCCCGGGCCACCCGCTGCGCCGGCACCACCACTCGACCGCCGATCGTCCCGGCACCGTCCGACGTGTCGCCGCCCGGCTGGGCCGCCTCGTCGGCGGGCTGCGCCGCGCCACCGGGGATCAGCTCCGGGCGGCGGCGGGCGGCGACGTCCTCGACCCAGCCGACGGCCAGTGTGACCAACCCGACCAGGGCGAAGACCAGCAGCACCCGGATGGCCAGGCCCACCGGGTCCTGGTGGGACCAGCCCACCACGTCGACCAGTGGAGTGAGCGCCACCACGAACGGCATGTGCCAGAGGTAGACGGTGAGCGCGCGCCGGTTGAGCACGGTGACCGCCCGCTCGGCCAGTCGGCTCCGGCTCAGCCAGGAGACCCCGGCCGGTGCCCGACCCAGCACGATCAGGATGAATGCGGCCGACCAGAGGGCGTTGCCGAGGTGGTTGTCGTTCAGGTCGTACCCACGCGGCCCGGGATGCCCGACGATCCAGGCACCGCCGCCCACGGCGAGAGCGAGCGCCAACGGGTACAGCAGCCAACCGGAAAGTCGGCGCAGCATCCCGGCGTGGTGGGCGAAGCCGAGCAGCCACGCTCCGAAGTAGAGCCCGAACTCGCGCAGCACCGGCGGCGCCGGGTAGATCCCCACCTCGATCATCACCAGCAGGAGGTACGGGGCGAGCAGGGTCGGCAGTGGGGCACGCCGGAACAGCCAGAACGCGACCGGTGAGGCGAACACGAACCACAGGTAGTCGCGCAGGTACCAGATGACGCTCAGCGCCAGCGCGCCCCAGTGGTTGGCCGGCGGGTCGGCCACCGGGAACAGCCACAGCAGCACCCGGGGGCTCACCGGCAGCCCGGTGAACAGCATCGCTGGCACGAAGACCACAGCGACCACCCACAGCGACGGCAGCAGCCGACGCAGCCGACGCCCGACCGCCGCCGGCCCGGAGCGGGTCAGCGAGGCGGCCATCAGCGAGCCGGCCAGCGCGAACATCACCGACATGGCGGGGAAGACGAGGGTGAGGGTCGCCCATCCGGTGACGTGGTAGACGACGACTCGAACGATGGCCAGGGAACGGAGCAGATCGAGATACCGGTTGCGCATCAGCCTGCATCTGGGTCGGGGACGCGGGGCGTAACTCCCCTACCCTGCGCGGTGCCCGCGCGAAACGGTCACCACCCCGACCAAACGTGATCCTTTCCACCCAGCTGACCGAAATGACCTCTGGCTAATCGAGATCCAACTGCCGGAACACCGACGATTGCGGGGCCGGCGGCTCAGCCGGCCCCGCAACCACCGTGAGGGACGATGACTGAACCACTGGCCAGCCCGATCCTGACCCTCGGTCCGCCGGGCCGTTACCACGCCCGGGTCGATGTCACCGAGCGTGCCGAACTGCGCCGCGTCGAAGCCCGACCGGACCACCCCATCCCCATCATGGGCGTGGAACGGTTCCGGGTCCGCTTCTGGGCCGCACGTCCGGGCGAGGGGTGACCGGATCACCCGGCCGGTGAATGCTGGTGGATCAGAAACCCAGCTTGCGCAGCTGCCTCGGGTCACGCTGCCAGTCCTTCGCGACCCGCACGTGCAGGTCGAGGTAGACCCGGCTGCCCAGCAGCTCCTCGATCTGCTTGCGGGCGGTGGTGCCGACCTCCTTGAGCCGACTCGCCTTGTGCCCGAGCACGATGGCCTTCTGACTGGGCCGCTCCACGTACAGGTCAGCGTAGATCTTCATGACCTGGCCCTCGGGGATCATCTCCTCCACCACCACGGCGATGGAGTGCGGCAGCTCGTCGCGGACCCCCTCCAGCGCGGCCTCCCGGATCAGCTCGGCGACCAGCACCTGCTCGGGGTCGTCGGTGAGCATGTCGTCCGGATAGAGCTGCGGCGACGGTGGCAGGTAACTGGTCATCACGTCGACCAGGGTGTCCACCTGGTGCCCGGACACCGCGCTCACCGGCACGATCTCGGCGAACTCCCCCATCTCGCTGACCGCTAGCAGCTGCTCCGCCAGGCGACGCTTGTCCACCAGGTCGGTCTTGGTCACCACCGCCAGCACTGTCGCCTTCAACCCGGCCAGCTCACCGGTGATGAACCGGTCACCGCGCCCGACCGGCTCGTCGGCCGGGATGCACAGGCCGATCACGTCGACCTCGGTCCAGGTGGACCGGACCAGGTCGTTGAGACGTTCACCGAGCAGCGTACGGGGGCGGTGCAGGCCCGGCGTGTCGACGAGGACCAGCTGCGACTCCGGGCGGTGCAGCACCGCCCGGATGACGTGCCGGGTGGTCTGCGGCTTGTTCGAGGTGATGGCGATCTTGGTGCCGACGATGGCGTTGGTGAGCGTCGACTTGCCAGCGTTGGGACGACCGACGAAGCAGCCGAACCCGGCCCGGTACGGTCGCGCCTGCGGATCCTGCACCGGGCTCACTCGGTCACCGTGCCGAGCACCGTGCCGTCCGGAGCGGCCACGTGGACCGGCGCGTCGGCCGCGAGGTCCCGCACCGCCGCGTGCCCGGCACCGTCCAGCGTCGACGCCTCGGTCACCACCACCGCTGCCTCCAACCGGCTAGCCCCGGCCGCCACCGCCGAAGCGACAGCCAACTGCAACGCGGTGAGCGTCAGCGACGGCAGCGCGACACTTGCCGCCGCGTACGTCCGGCCGTCCTGGTCGCGGACCGCGGCACCCTCCACGGCACCGACCCGGGCGCGGGCTCCCCGGGCCAGGACGACGAGCTTGCCGTCCTCGGCGCTCAGCGCGCCCGACGCGGTGGGGGTGGGCCGGGCGACAGGCGCGGCGGGTGTGTCAGGCATCGGCGGGTTGCCTCTCGTCGTCTCGGTAGTTGTCCGTGTCGTCCCCGGGGCCGGCGTGCTCGCCGCGCCCCGCGGTGTCCTGCTCGTGGCCCGGCTCCACCCGGCTGACCAGCACGGTGTCGATCCGGTTGCGCCGGCCGGTGGTGCCCTCGGCGACCAGGCGGAGGCCGGCGACCTCGGCCTCGGCACCCGGGATCGGCACCCGCCCCAGGGACTGGGCGAGCAGGCCGCCAACCGTCTCCACCTCGTCGGTGGGCAGGTCGGTGTCGAACATCTCGCCGAGATTCTCCACCGGCAGGCGGGCGGTCACCCGCACCGAGGAGTCCCCCAGCCGTTCGACAGGCGGGCGCTCGACATCGTACTCGTCGGTGATCTCACCGACGATTTCCTCCAGGATGTCCTCGATGGTGACCAGACCGCCGGTGCCGCCGTACTCGTCGACCACGATGACCAGGTGGTTGCGGGCCGCCTGCATCTCGGACAGCAGGTCGTCGACCGGCTTGGACTCCGGTACGAAGGTCGCCGGGCGCATCAGCTCGGCCACCGGCAACTGCTCGGCTCCCGGGTCTCCGCCGCGGGAGCGCCGGATCAGGTCCTTGAGGTAGAGCACGCCCAGCACGTCGTCGACGCTCTCGCCGATCACCGGGATGCGGGAGAAGCCAGAGCGCAGGAACAGCGCCAGCGCCTGCGCGAGCGTCTTGCCCTCCTCGATCCACACCATCTCCGTACGCGGCACCATCACCTCGCGGGCGATGGTGTCGCCGAGCGCGAAGACGGAGTGGATCATCTGGCGCTCGCCGTGCTCGACCACGCCGCGTTGCTCGGCCAGGTCGACCAGTTCCCGCAGCTCCACCTGGGAGGCGAACGGGCCCTCCCGGAAGCCGCGCCCCGGGGTGACCGCGTTGCCGATCAGGATCAGCAACGACGCGAGCGGGTTGAGCGCCCGGCCCAACCAACGGACCAGCGGCGCCACCGCACGACCCACGGCGTAGGCGTGCTGCCGGCCGAGGGTGCGCGGGGCGACGCCCACGACCACGAAGCTGACCACTGTCATCGCACCGGCGGTCACCAGCGCGGCCCACCAGCCGGCGCCCAAGCTGTCCACCGCGACGAGCGCCACCAGCGTGGTGGCGGTCAGCTCGGCGAGCAGCCGCAACAGCAGGAGCAGGTTGAGGTGCCGGACCACGTCGCCGGCGACGACCTGGAGGGTACGGGCGCCGCGCACACCGTCGCGGGCCAGCTCGGCGGCGCGGGCGGGTGAGACGGCGGCGAGGGCCGCCTCGGTCATCGCGATCAGGCCGGCCAGCACCACCAGGCCGGCCGCGAAGACGATCAGCTGGAAGTCGGGAAGGCCGGCGGTGGCGCCGGCCGCCAGTAACGGAGGAGTTGACATCACTGGGTGCGGGTCGACCGCCAGCTCGCCAGCAGCCGAGCCTGGAGCGCGAACATCTCCCGCTCCTCCTCCGGCTCGGCGTGGTCGTAACCGAGCAGGTGCAGCACCCCGTGCACGGTGAGCAGGTGCAGCTCGTCGGCCGACGCGTGCCCGGCGGTCGCCGCCTGCTTGGCCGCCACCTCGGGGCAGAGCACGATGTCGCCGAGCAGTGCGGGCTCGCCGCCGGCCGGTGCGGACTCACCCGGGCCGTGGTCGACGCTGCCCTCGTCCATGGGGAAGGCGAGCACGTCGGTCGGGCCGTCGCCACCCATCCAGCGGTGGTTCAGCTCGGTCATGTAGTCGATGTCGACCAGCAGCACTGACAGCTCGGCGAGGGGGTTGACCCCCATCTCGTCGAGGGCGTGCCGGGCGACGGCGAGCACGGCGTCGGTGTCGACGTCGACACCGGACTCGTTGGCGATCTCGATGGACAACTGCTTTCCTCTGCTTTAGCGGCGGCGGCCGGCCCGGCCGCCCTGGGCGGGTCGCCCAGGCACGGCGTGAACGCCCTGCGCCTGCTGATTCTCCCGCTCGGCGTCCCAGCGGGCGTACGCGTCGACGATCTCGCCGACCAGCCGGTGGCGGACCACGTCGGAGCTGGACAGCTGCGAGAAGTGCACGTCGTCGACGTTTTCCAGGATCTCCCGGACCACCCGCAGGCCGCTGCTCGTCCCGCCGGGAAGGTCCACCTGGGTGATGTCACCGGTCACGACGATCTTCGAGTTGAAGCCGAGCCGGGTGAGGAACATCTTCATCTGCTCGGGCGTGGTGTTCTGCGCCTCGTCCAGGATGATGAACGCGTCGTTGAGCGTGCGGCCCCGCATGTAGGCCAGCGGCGCGACCTCGATCGTGCCGGCGGCCATCAGCTTCGGGATCGTCTCCGGGTCGAGCATGTCGTGCAGCGCGTCGTAGAGCGGGCGAAGGTAAGGGTCGATCTTCTCGTTGAGCGTGCCGGGCAGGAAGCCCAGCCGCTCGCCCGCCTCGACCGCCGGACGGGTGAGGATGATCCGGTTGACCTGCTTGGCCTGCAACGCCTGGACGGCCTTCGCCATCGCCAGGTAGGTCTTGCCGGTGCCGGCCGGGCCGATGCCGAAGACGATGGTGTGGGTGTCGATCGCGTCGACGTACCGCTTCTGCCCGAGCGTCTTGGGGCGGATGGTGCGCCCGCGCCGGGAGAGGATGTTGAGCGTCAGAACCTCGGCGGGCCGCTCGGCGCTGCCCTGCTCGAGCATGCCGACGGTACGCCGGACGGCGTCAGTGGTCAGGGTCTCGCCTTTCTCGATGAGTTCGAGGAGCTCGCTGAAGACCCGCTCGGCGAGAGCGTTGTCCGCGGGGTCACCGGTGATGGTGATCTCGTTGCCGCGGACGTGCACGTCACTGGTGACCGAGCGTTCGACGAGTCGGAGGATCTCGTCGCCCGCGCCGAGCAGATTCACCATGATCTTCGGGTCGGGCACGGTGATCCTGGTCTGCACCCGGGGCGGGCCGGGAGGTGGGGTGCCGGTCATAGGTCGGGCCGAAGGGCCCTGCGCCACCTGCTCTCGATCTCGGCGCCGGCCTGCTGGCCTGGCGTGCGGACGTTACACCCATCGTATCGGTTCAACACGGGCCGCATCGCGCCCATTTCCGCTGGCCGCGATCAACCCCCGGCCCGGAAGTCGTACCGGTCGAAGGTCTCCTGGTGGCGGGTGAACCGGTACGTCGCCCAGTGCATCCGGACCACCACGCCGGCCTCGTCCCGGGTCAGTCGCAGCAGCTCACCGGCCTCCCGACCGGAGACCACCCGGAACACGTCCGGCTGGTCCGCCAACGGGGTGAAGATCGCCGGCGGTCGTCCGGCCGGGTCGTCGACCCCGCGCGCCCGCAGGGCGCCGTCGTGCCAGGAGAAGACGTACTCGCTGCCCTCGCCCCACCAACGGCCGAGCGCACCCCGCAGGGCCGCCGGCGCGGGCGCCCCGGGACGCCAGGGCTCGATCTCGGCCGGGTCGTGCTCGACCGCCACCGCGAGCAGCCGGTGCGGCAGGCCGAGCAGTTCGGCGGCCGTGCCGGACGAGCCGAGCACCGCGGCGCCCATCGCACCTGCCGTGCCGTCACCACCGCGACGGCCGTACACCCCGGCGAGGAAGCCGGGCATCGCCCCGTCGTGCCCCACGTGCATCACCCGTTCCCCCTGTGGGATCAGGATCAGCCCGAGCCCGAAGCCCGCGCCCCAGAGCGTCTCGTCGGTGGTGGTCAACGGCCAGCGCATCTCGTCCAGGGTGGCCGGGGCGAGGACCGCGCCGGCCGGGTCCAGGGCAGCGGGGTCGGCCAGGAACGCCGCCCAGCGGGCCATGTCGGTGGCGGTGCTCCACAAATGGGCGGCCGGGCCGACAGCGCCGAAGTCGGTCGGCGGTTCCGGGTGCGCCTCGTCGGAGTACGCGTCGACCAGGAACCCGGTGGCCGCCGTCGGCCGTGGGGTCACTGTGGTGTCGGTCAGCCCCAGCGGCGTCAGGATCCGCTCGGTGAGGGCCTGCGCCCAGCTCCCGCCCCGCAGCCGGGCGACGAGCTGGCCGAGGACTGCCATACCCAGGTTCGAGTAGTGGAACCGGCGGCCGGTCGGCAGCACCCGCTCGGCGCGGTCCAGCTCGGCGACCAGTTGGTCGGCGTCCGGTGCGCGCAGGCTGTCCCAGACGTCGCCGAACGGCTCGCGTTGCAGGCCAGCGGTGTGCGACAGCAACCGGCGTACGGTCAGCTCGCCGTGCGCCGGGAGGTCGAGGTGCCGGCCCACCGGGTCGTCCAGGTCCAGCAGCCCGTCGTCGCGGCACTGCAGGACCAGCACCGCGGTGAACGTCTTGGTGACCGAGCCGATCCGGAACTGGGTGCCCGGCCCCAGCGGGTTGTCGGTGCCGGTCCCGCCGACGGTACGGGTCCAGAGCGGTCGGTCGGCCCGGTGCAGCGCCGCCGACACCGCCGGCACCCGGGCGTCGGCCTGCACCCGCCGGACGAGCCGGTCCAGGTGCTCGTGCACGCGGCTGTCCGGCACGCTCACCCGAGGTCCCGGGCCAGCATCGGGCCCAGCGGCGCGCCACCGAGCAGGTGCGCGTGCACGTGGAACACCTCCTGCCCGCCGTACGCGCCGGTGTTGAACATCAGCCGGAAACCGTCGCCGAGCAGGCCCTCGTCCTCGGCCACGGCGGCGGACGTCGCCAGCACGTCGGCGGCGAGCGCCGGGTCACCCTGGGCGAGCGTCGCCACGTCGGCGTAGTGCTCCTTCGGAATGACCAGCACGTGCACCGGCGCCTTCGGGTCGATGTCACGGAAGGCGAGCGTGGTGTCGGTCTCCCGGACCACGGTGGCCGGGATCTCCCCGGCGACGATGCGGCAGAACAGGCAGTCGGATCCCATCGGGGCAGTGTAAGGAGTAACGGGCCGGTGCCGCCGTGGCGCGGCCCGCGCCGCCGGCCCGTTCGCCGGCATAGAAACGGCTGAGGCAGGATGGCCGGCATGACGGATCGGGCGGTACTCGTGACCGGGGCCTCGCGCGGGATCGGCAGCGCGGTGGCAATGGCGTTCGCGGCCAGCGGTGACCGGGTGGCCATCCACCACCGCGACTCCGCCGACGCGGCCGAGCGGCTGCGCGCGCGGCTACCCGGCGCCGGGCACGTGGTGGTCCGCGCCGACCTCACCGATCCGGACGCGGTCCGGGCCATGGTCGACCGGGCCGCGGAGCTGCTCGGCGGGCTGGACGTGCTGGTCAACAACGCCGGGACGTACGGCGACCGCGACGACCCGCACCCGGTCTTCGGCGCCTCGTACGAACAGTGGCAGAACCGCTGGCGGCAGGTGCTGGAGACCAACCTGACCGGTGCCGGCAACGTCATCTGGTGCGCCGCCCAGCACATGCGGGAGCGCGGCGGGCGGATCGTCAACGTCTCGTCCCGGGGCGCGTTCCGCGGCGAGCCGCACCAACCGGCGTACGGTGCCAGCAAGGCGGGGCTGAACGCGTTGGGTCAGTCCCTCGCGGTGGCGCTCGCGCCGTACGGCATCACGGTGGCAACCGTCGCGCCGGGGTTCGTGGCGACCGACATGGTCACCGAGTACCTGCGCGGTGAGGAGGGCGCCGCCATCCGGGCGCAGAGCCCGTTCGACCGGGTGGGCGAACCGGAGGAGATCGCCGCGGCCGTGCACTGGCTGGCCTCGCCGCAGGCCACGTGGGCCTCCGGCACGATCGTCGACCTCAACGGCGCCTCGTACCTGCGCAGCTGACCTCGCGACCCGAACCCGCTGCGGCGTCCGCCCGACGGACCGGCGGTGGGCCGCGGCCCCCGACCGACCGGCGGTGGGCCGCGGCCCTGCGGGCCGACGGCGAACACCACATTGAGCGTGATGCCTGTCAGTCATCGTGATGACCCAGAGGCATCACGCTCAATCGAGCGGGCGGCTCCGATCCGGCCGGACCACAAGCCAGCGCGCGGCGGAACACCAGCGGCCGAAACGAGCGACGGGCCACCAGCGGCCGCAACGAGCGGCGGCGTCAGGGGTGGCCAGCTACCAGCGGCCGAGGCGGGTGGCGAGCACGCTGAGCGCGGCCACGCCGGCCGTGGAGGTACGCAGGACCTCCGGCCCGAGGCGTACCGGCCGGCCACCGGCCTCGCGGAAGGCTGTCAGCTCAGCCGGGGCGATGCCACCCTCGGGGCCGACGACGAGGACGATCTCCCCGGCCGACGGCAGGTCGACGCCGGTCAGCGGCTCCTCGGCCTCCTCGTGCAGCACGAACCCGGCGGCGGCACCGGCGATCCGGCGGGCCACCGTGGCGGTGGACTCGTCCGGCGCACCGGCCACCACCGGTAGCCACGGTCGGCGGGCCTGCTTGGCCGCCTCCCGGGCGGTGGCCACCCACTTCTCCCGGGCGCGTACGCCCCGGTCGCCGCGCCACTGGACCACCGAACGCGATGCCGCCCAGGGGACGATCTCGTCCACCCCGACCTCGGTCATCGCCTGCACGGCCAGCTCGCCCCGGTCGCCCTTGGCGATGCCCTGCACCGTCACCAGCCGGGGTACGGGCGCGTCCGCGTACCCCCGGGAGGTGACGGTGACCTCCAGGCTGCCCCGGCCGACGGCCGTGACCACGGCGGCGGCCGTGCCACCCCGGCCGTCGGCGAGCAGCAGCTCCTCGCCGACGCGCAGCCGCTGCACGGTGGCGGCGTGGTGCCCCTCCGGGCCGTCCAGGGTCAGCGTGTCGCCGGTGGGCAGCGCCTCGACCAGGAACAGCGGCGCGGACACTCAGGCGTGCCCGTTGAACGCGTCGCGCATCCGGGAGAAGAAGCCGCCCTGCTTGGACAGCTCGGCGACCTCCTCGCCACGGGTCTTGGCGAAGTCGCGCAGCATCTTCTCCTGGTCGGCGTCGAGCTTGGTCGGGGTTCGCACGTCCAGGTGGACGTAGAGGTCACCCCGGCCGGTGCCGCGCAGGTGCGGGACGCCTCGGGCGCGCAGCCGCAGCGTGCTGCCCGGCTGGGTGCCGGGCTTGACGTCGACCGGCTCCTCGCTGTCCAGCGTCTTGATGGTCAGCCGGGTGCCGAGCGCGGCGGCGGTCATCGGCACGGTGACCCGGCAGTGCAGGTCGTCGCCCTTGCGCGAGTAGACGTCGTGCGGACGTTCGTGGATCTCCACGTAGAGGTCACCGGCGGTGCCGCCGCCCGGGCCGACCTCGCCCTGCTGGGCCAGCCGGATCCGCATGCCGTCCTCGACGCCGGCCGGGATCTTGACGGTCAGCGACCGGCGGGTGCGCACCCGGCCGTCACCGGCGCAGGTGGGGCAGGGGTGCGGGATGGTGGTGCCGTAGCCCTGGCAGACGGTGCACGGCCGGGCGGAGACCACCTGACCGAGGAACGTCCGCTGCACCGATTGCACCTCGCCCCGACCGCCGCACGCCTCGCAGGTCGCCAGGTGCGTGCCGGCGGCGGTGCCGGCACCGGAGCAGGTGGTGCAGAGCACAGCGGTGTCGACGGTGATCGGCGCCTCGACGCCGAACGCCGTCTCGTGCAGGTCGAGTTCGAGTCGCAGGATCGCGTCGGCACCCGGGCGGGTACGCGGCCGAGGGCCACGGGCGCCACCCGCCGCGCCGCCGAAGAACGCGTCCATGATGTCCTGGAAGCCGACGAACGGGCCGGCTCCACCGGGGCCGCCCGGGCCACCGGCGCCGCCACCCGGGGCGAGCGGGTCGCCACCCAGGTCGACGATCTGCCGCTTCCGGTCGTCCGAGAGGACCTCGTACGCGGCGTTGATGTCCTTGAACTTCTCCTGAGCCTCCGGGTCCGGATTGACATCCGGGTGGAACTGGCGTGCCAGCTTGCGGTAGGCGCGCTTGATCTCGTCATCGGAGGCTTCCCGGCTCACACCGAGAATGCCGTAGTAGTCCCTGGCCACTGCGTTCCGTGTCCTCATGTTCGTCTCGCGTTGCGCCGGTCGGCGGCCGCAGCCGGCCGCATCGGCCCTGACCAATCAGTTCTGGGCCAGCAACTCGCCCACGTAGCGTGCCACGGCGCGCACCGTGGCGATGTTGCCGGGGTAGTCCATCCGGGTGGGCCCCAGCACCCCGAGCCCGCCCACGATGGTGGTGCCCGGGCCGTAGCCGGTGCTGACCACCGAGGCGGCGCGCAGGTTGTCGAACTCGTTCTCGTCGCCGATCAGCACCCGGGTCGTGCTCGGCTCGGTCTCACCGATGAGCTTGAGCAGCACGACCTCCTCCTCCAGCGCCTCGAGGATCGGCCGCAGCGAGCCCTGGAAGTCGAGCAGCCCGCCCCGGGTGAGGTTGGCGGTGCCGGCGAGGGCGATCCGTTCCTCGTGCCGTTCGACGAGCGTCTCCAGCAGCACGCTGGCGAGCGTGGTCATGGTCGGTCGCAGCCCGGTCGGCGCTTCCTCGACCAGCGCCTGCACCAGCGGTGGCGTCTCGGACAGCCGGGCGTTGGCGAGCTTCTCGTTGATCAGTCGGCGCAGGTCGGTGACGTCGTCGGCGGGCACCGGCCCGGGCAGCTCCACGAGTCGCTGCTCCACCCGGCCGGTGTCCGCGATCATGACGAGCATCAGCCGGGTGGTGGAGATCGGCACCAGCTCCAGGTGACGCACCGAGGAGCGGGCCAGGCTCGGGTACTGCACGACGGCGACCTGCCGGGTGAGCTGGGCGAGCAGCCGCACCGTGCGGTGCACCACGTCGTCGAGGTCGACAGCGCCGACCAGGAAGCGCTCGATGGCCCGGCGCTCGGCCGGGCTGAGCGGCTTGACCCGGGACAGCCGGTCGACGAAGAGGCGGTAGCCGCGGTCGGTGGGCACCCGGCCGGCACTGGTGTGCGGCTGCCGGATGTAACCCTCCTCCTCCAGCACGGCCATGTCGTTGCGGACCGTCGCCGGGGAGACCCCGAGCTGGTGCCGCTCGACCAGCGCCTTGCTGCCGACCGGCTCCTGGGTGGAGACGTAGTCTTCGACGATGGCGCGGAGCACTGCGAGTTTCCGGTCGTCGAGACCCATCCTCCGCACCTCCTGTCGCACGTCGGCCGCCGGCGCCCTGGGCCGGCCGAGCCGTCCTGGCACTCGACTGTAGCGAGTGCCAGTCTACGTCGGCAGGCCCGCCGACGCGATGATCAACGGCCACCGGTCGGTGCGGCCCGCGCCACCGCACTGGGCCGATCGGCCCGCACTGCCGGGCGGTGTCGCTCTGGTGCGGCGTTGCCACGGGCCCCTACCGTGACATCCATGACTGAACCTCCTCGCCCTCCCGGTTCGGGTGAGCCCGGCAACTACCCGCCGGAGCCGACCTCCCCGGGCCCGTTCCCGTCGGCCGAGCCGCCCACCGCACCACTGTCGGGCGCACCCGGCCCGGCCGGCTATCCCCCGGCCGGTGGCTATCCGCCTCCCACCGGTGACCAACCGACGTCAGGTGGCTACCCTCCGGCAGGCGGCTACCCCCCGCCCGGGGGCTACCCGCCCGGCGGCTATCCGGCCGGTGGGGCCTACGGCGGCCCCGGCGGCGGCTACGCCACCAACGAGGACAAGACCTGGGCGTTGGTCGCCCACTTCGGCGGCGCGCTCGGCGCGCTGATCAGCTTCGGTCCGCTGGGCTTCGTCGCCCCGCTCATCGCCTACCTGGCCCGTGGCCAGCAGTCGCCGACCGTCCGGGCGCACGCCCTCGCCGCCCTGAACTTCCAGATCCTCTGGTCGATCATCGCGTTCGTGCTGCTCTTCGTGAGCTGGTGCCTGCTCTTCCTGCCCAGCATCGCCGTCGTGGTGATCCAGATCCTGTTCGGGATCATCGCCGGCGTGAAGGCCAACGAGGGCACCCCGTACCGCTACCCGATGACCGCCAACTTCATCAAGTGAACCGGGCCGGCCGCTCCCCCGGCCGGTTCGGCACACCGCCCGCCCTGCGCTCAGGGCAGCAGATCGCGGACGACCGCGTCGGCGAGCAGTCGCCCGCGCACTGTGAGCACCGCCCGGCCGGCGGCGTACTCGTCGGCGGCCAGTAGGCCGCCGGCCAGCGCCCGCTCCGCGCCGGCCCGCCCGGCGGCGTCGAGCACCGCCAGCGGGAGACCGCTGGCCAGCCGCAGCCGCAGCATCACGTCCTCCATGTGCGCCTCGTCGACAGTGAGCACCTCCCGGGCCAGCCCGGGAGACGCACCGGCGGCCAGCCGCTGGGCGTACGCGGAGGGGTGTTTGACGTTCCACCAGCGCACCCCGCCGACGTGGCTGTGCGCCCCCGGGCCGAGGCCCCACCAGTCCGCGCCGGTCCAGTAGAGCAGGTTGTGCCGGCACCGGGCCTGGTCGCTGCGGGCCCAGTTGGAGACCTCGTACCAGGAGAACCCGGCCGCGTCGAGCGCGGCCTCCGCCGCCAGGTAGCGGTCCGCGGCCACGTCGTCACTGGGGTACGCCAGCTCGCCGCGCCGCATCCGGGCGGCGAGCCGGGTGCCGTCCTCGACGATCAGGGCGTACGCGCTGACGTGGTCCACCCCGGCGGCGACCACCTGCTCCAGCGAGGCGGCGAAGTCCTCGGCCCGTTCCCCCGGAGTGCCGTAGATCAGGTCCAGGTTGACGTGCGCGAACCCGGCGTCGCGCGCCTCCAGGGCGGCGGCGGTGGCCCGGCCGGCGCTGTGTGTGCGGTCCAGGATCGCCAGCACCCCCGGGGAGGCGGACTGCATGCCCAGCGAGATCCGGGTGTAGCCGGCCGCCCGCAGCAGCTTCAACGATTCCGGGGTGACCGACTCGGGGTTGGCCTCGGTGGTCACCTCGGCGTCGGCGGCCAGCCCCCAGGTGCGGTCGATCCCGTCGAGGATGCGGGCCAGGTCGTCGGCGGGGAGCAGGGTGGGCGTGCCACCACCGACGAAGACGGTGTCGACCCGGGGCGGCGGGTTGTCGCCCAGCACCCGGGCGGCGAGCGCCAGCTCGGCCAGGACGGTGTCGGCGTACCCCTCGCGGCTGGCACCGCCGCCCAGTTCGGCTGCGGTGTAGGTGTTGAAGTCGCAGTAGCCGCAGCGACTGGCGCAGAACGGGACGTGCACGTACACGCCGAAGCCGCGCGCGCCGACCGCTGCGGTGGCGGTGGCGGGCAACGATCCGTCGACGGGGACGGTCTCACCATCTGGAAGGACGCCGGGCATGGCCACTAGTGTGCCCGGCATGACCTCTCCCGACGTCCTCGTGCGGGTCGCCACGGCCCGTGGGGTGACCACCCTCACCCTGGACAGCCCACACAACCGCAACGCGCTCTCCACCGCCCTGATGACCCAGTTGCTGGCCGGGCTGGCGGACGCGGTGGCCGACGAGGCGGTCCGAGCGGTAGTGCTCGACCACACCGGCCCGGTTTTCTGCTCCGGGGCGGACCTGAAGGAAACCGCCATGGCGTACGCCAGCGGGACGGTTCCGGCCGGCATGTTGGGTGATGTGCTCGCCGCGGTCTGGGAGTGCCCGAAGCCCGTGCTGGCTCGGGTGGCCGGGCCGGCGCGGGCCGGTGGGCTCGGCCTGATCGCCGCCGCCGACCTGGCCGTCTGCGCCGACGAGGCGACGTTCGCGTTCACCGAGGTCCGCATCGGGGTGATCCCGGCGGTGATCTCGGCGACCGTGCTGCCCCGGCTGCACCCCCGCGCCGCCGCCGAGCTGTACCTGACCGGCGACACCTTCGACGGTCGCCGGGCCGCCGAGATCGGCCTGGTCACGGCGTCGGTCCCGGCGGACGGGCTGGACGACGCGGTGCGCGGCTACTGCGACTCGCTGGTGCGCGGCGCGCCGGGCGCGTTGGCCGGCGCGAAGGATCTGCTGCGCCGGCCGGCCACCGCCGAGCTGCGTGCCGAGCTGGCCCGGCTCTCCGCCGTCTCGACCGGTTACTTCCTGTCCGACGAGGGACGCGAGGGGGTCACCGCGTTCCGCGACAAACGTCCGGCGCGCTGGGTGCCCGCTCAGGACGACTGAGGATCAGGGGCGCCGCCGGGAGCCGCGGCGCCCATGCTCGGGTCACCAGGCGGTCGCGCCGCCGTCGACCGGGTAGTTCGCCCCGGTGATGTACGACGCCCGGTCCGAGGCGAGGAAGACCACCAGCTCGACGACCTCCTCGGGGCGCGCGAAGCGCTTGAGCAGCGTCTTGGCGGTGATGGCGTCCCGGGCCTCCTGGTTGTCACCGAGGTCGCGTTCGCTGGCCGGGGTGAGGGTGGGCCCGGGGCTGACCGCCACGGCGCGGATCCCGTGCGGGGCGCCTTCGAGCGCGAGCTGTCGGGTCATCCCGATGATGCCGGCGTTCGCGGCGGTGTGACCGACCATCGGCGGCACGTGGCCGCCGATCGTCCCGGCCATGGAGGCGGCGCTGATGATGACGCCGCCGCCGCGCCGGACCAGGTGCGGCCAGGCGAACTTCGACACGAAGTACGGAATGTCGAGTTCCCCGGTGATGGTGTAGCGCCAGTCCGCCACGGAGAAGTCGGGCATCGGGCCGAAGCGGAGCGCTGCCGCGTTGTTGTAGACCACGTCCAGCCCGCCGTAGGCGGCGGCAGCGTCGTCGACGAGCGTGCGTACCTGTTCGGGGTCGGTGAGGTCGACCGGCGCGATGCCGGTCATCTCGCCCCCGGCGCGGCGGACGAGGTCGACCGTCTCGTCGTTCGCGGCGACCTGGAGGTCGGCCCCGACGACCTTCGCGCCCTCCCGGGCGAAGGTCAGCGCCGCGACGCGGCCCAGACCACCCCCGGTGCCGGTGATCAGCACGACCTTGCCGTCAAGCGTTCCCATGACACTCCTCCTCGTTCGGTGACCGACTCGCCCAGGTGGTGGCGGTCGGTCGGATTGACATGTCAACAGGGATAAGTCCTTGACTGGTCAATCGCTTCCCGTCGTCGCGCACCCGGTGACACTCCCGACAGGCCGGCACCCGGCACGTGACAGAACCAGCGAGCAGGTGAGATCGCCACCGAAGCGGGAACGTCGCCAACCGGTACGCGACAACGGAGCCGACCCGAACCGGTCCGAGGCGCCCGAGTCGGGCCCGAACCGCTCGGACGACCCGGAGGGGGCGTGCGGGGACGTACGCTTGGCGGACTGTCGATCTGGGGGTGTGGGTGCGAACTCGGGCAACCGTGGCGGGTGGAGTGGTGCTCATCCTCGTCGCCGTGATCGCGATCTGGCTCGTCGTACGGCAGGTCGGCGACAACCTCACGCTGCCGCTGGTGGCGCGGAAGTGCACGGTGCAGGCCGATGGTCGGGTCGCGCTGGACGCCGACCAGATGGCAAACGCGGCGACCATCGCGGCGATCGGCGCGAAGCGTGGCATGCCCGAGCGGGCCGTCGTTGTCGCGCTCGCCACCGCGTACCAGGAGTCCGGGTTGCGCAACCTCGCCGACGGCGACCGCGACTCGGTCGGCCTGTTCCAGCAGCGACCGAGCCAGGGCTGGGGCACCCCGGCGCAGATCCGCGATCCGCGCTACGCGGCCAACCGGTTCTACGCGGCCCTCAAGAAGGTGCGCGGCTGGGAGAAGATGCGCGTCACCGATGCCGCCCAGCGGGTGCAGCGCTCGGCGTTCCCCGAGGCGTACCAGAAGTGGGCCGACGACTCCGAGGTGCTCAGCCGGGCACTGCTCGGCGACGCCAGCGGCGCTGTCGCCTGCACCGTGGGGCGCACCCCGGCGATGTACGGCGCGGCTGCGGCGGCGCAGCTGACCCGCAACCTGGTGCTGGACTGGGGATTGAAGGGCACCGACCCGACCGACCCGACGGGGTTGGCGGTCACCCCGGGCGACCAACGCGACGGCTGGCGGTACGCGCACTGGCTGGTGTCACACGCCCAGGACCACGGGGTGAAGCGGGTTCGCTTCGGCAACCTGGAGTGGACCGCGCGCAACGGCTCGTGGGGCCGGGTGGACGGGCAGCAGAGCCCGGCCGGTCAGGTGGTGGCCGAGGTGTTCAACGAGGGTTGACCCGACCCGGATCTCCTAACCGGCAGTGACCGCACAATCCGGCAAAATGCATTAAACCCGGCTATTGATCGCCTTGATCTCACTCTGTGCGTTTCTCTCGCTGCGTGGGGTCCCACTGCGACCCAATCCCCCAACACACCCTCCCCGATGCCTGGGCCACCGCGTTACGATCGGCGGCCTGTGCCAGAAAAGGTTTCACCTCATGGGGAGGGGTACGACGCGGTGTTCGATTACGGCGACCGGACCGGTTACGAACCGATCAGCGACATTGACCGCAAGGAGTTCCACGAGCAGGGTTTCCTCCTGCTGCGCAACGTCCTGACCGAGGACCACCGGGCGGCGCTGGAGGCGGCGGTCGACCGCGTCTACGCGGAGGAGCAGGCGAAGGGCACCACCAAGAAGGACGGCACCCTGCACCTGCTGGGCTTCCTGGAGCGCGACGAGCTCTTCGGTGAGCTGCTGACCCACCCGATCGCCTTCCCGTACATGTGGGGGCTGGCCGGCTGGAACATCTACACCCACCACAACCACCTGGACGTCACCCCGCCGGCCGCCGAGCCGGAGAAGCCGTACTGGGGTTGGCACCAGGACGGGTACCGGCAGAACTCCGACCCGGAGACGATGGACCCGAACCTGCCCCGGCCGATGTTCTCGCTGAAGGTCGCGTACGTGCTGTCGGACCTGTCCGAGACCGGCCGTGGCGCCACCAAGGTCATCCCGGGCAGCCACCTGTGGAACTCGCTGGACCGTCCCAAGGACCTCAGCGTGCACAACCCGGACCCGGAGGGCACGGTGGAGATCACCGCCAACCCGGGCGACGCGTTCATCTTCGACCGCCGGCAGTGGCACTCGCGCTCGACGAACCTGTCGACCATCACCCGCAAGATGCTCTTCGTCGGCTACACCTACCGGTGGATCCGTCCGCTGGACGAGCTGCACCCCGACGTGAACGGCGAGTGGTACCGCAACCGCACCCCGGTGCAGCGCCAGCTGATCGGTGAGGGCACCCACACCGCCAACTACTGGGGCATCAACTGGGACGGGTACGTCGACGACGAGATCCCGCTGCGCAAGGAGCTCAAGGAGCGCGGTCTGCTCGACCGCAGCATCCCCTGGCTGCGCTGATCACCTGCGTCTGAGAACGGCCCCCGCCACCGCTGGCGGGGGCCGTTCCCGTATCCGCTTCCGGGCCACCGGGCGCCGCGGTGTCGGTAGCGTGACGGGTAGGCAGAGCCGGGGCGCAGCGCCTGGCCGGGGCGCGGGGTGGCACAGGAGGCAGCCGCAGTGACGTCCGCTCCGCTCCCCCGGATCCTCCGCCGTCGCGGCGAGCCGGAATACCCGACCTTCCTGGAACTCTTCTTCGACCTGGTCTACATCTTCCTGCTCTCCCGGCTCTCCGCCAGCCTGGGCGAGGACCTCACCGTACGGAACGCGGCGCAGACCGCCGTCCTGCTGCTGGCCGCCTGGTGGGTCTGGGTGCTCACGGCGTGGCTCACCGACCTGTTCGACCCCCGACTGCCGATCATCCAGGCGACCGTCCTGCTGGTCATGCTCGGCACCCTGCTGATGGCGATCGCGACACCGCACGCCTTCGGCAGGTACGGGTGGCTCTTCGTCGCCGCGTACTTCGGCATCCACCTGGTCCGCGACGCCGTCCTGATCCCCGGCACCCGGGTCAATCGTCCGATCCAGGCCCGGAGCATCAGGGTCTTCTTCTGGTTCGGCGTGACCGTGGCGCCCTGGGTGGCCGGGGTGTTCGTGGACGGGACGGCTCGGCTGGCGCTCTGGTCGCTCGCGGTGGTGGTCGACCTCGGCTCGGCACGGTTCGGCTGGCCGACGCCGGGGCTGGGGCGCACCGAACTCGCCAGCCAGATCTTCACCGGGGTGCACCTCTCCGAGCGGCACCGGGCGATCTTCATCGTCGCGCTCGGCGAGTTGATCCTGAGCACCGGCATGGGGCTGGCCGGCAGCGGGTTCACCGCCGGTCAGGTGACCGCGAGCGCAGTCGCGTTCGTCAGCGCGGTCCTGCTGTTCCAGCTCTACTTCCAGCGCGTCCAGCGGATCCTGGCCCCACCGAGCGTCACGACCGTGGAGAGGGTCCGCTCCGGCACCTCCACCTCGTACACGCACCTGGTGATGGTGGCCGGGGTGGTGTTGGTCTCGACCGGCACCTCGATGGTCATCGCTCGGCCGTCCGGTCACACCCCGGTGGATGTGATGGTTGCCATCCTCGGCGGCCCGGCGCTGTTCCTGCTCGGCAGCGTGCTGTTCGATGCCGTCGTGACGGCCCGGATTCTCTGGTCCCGGGTGCTGGCGATCGTGCTGCTGGCGGGCGTGTTGCTGGGCGCGCTTGTCGCGCCCGGCGCGTTCCGGCTGCCGCCGTTGACAGTCCTGGTGGTGGCGAACCTGGTCCTGCTGCTCACCCTGGCCGGGGAAGGCCTGGCTGCACGGCGCAGACCGGCCGAGGTCATCACGGCGGCCCGATGAGAGGTCGCCCCACCGGCCGCGCGGAGTCTCACCCCAGCATCGGCGGCGCCGGGGTACGGGTGTGTCGTCGGGTGCTGGCCAGGTTCGCCACGGCGATCAGGGCCAGCACGATCATGGCGAGCAGGGCGACCAGGATCGGCGGCAGCACGGGCGTGGCCGGCGCCAGGCACCCCAGCAGCACCACGCCGGCCAGCCGGGAGCGCGAGATGCGTCCGAACACGGTGAAATCGAGGAGGCCCCGGCCGAGCAGGTACAACGCGGGGCTGCCGAGGATGACAGCGGCCCACGACGGCGGGGTCTCGCCCAACGGTCGATTCACCACGAGGTCGCTGGTGACCGCCGCGCCGGCGATGCCGGCCACCATGATCAGATGGGTGATCGCGGCGGACTGGGTGAACAACGCCGGGTCGGTCGACCGGACGATCGCGTCGGTCAGCAGCTCACCGGCGCGGTAGATGTAGATCCGCCACATCAGCACCACCGTGCTGAACACCACGAGCAGCGCCCAGGCGCTCTCCAGCGTGTACTCGCTCCTGCTGAAGGTCGTCCCGGTCACGAAGATCGACACCCCGAGCGCGATGATGACGAACTGCCGGTAGCGCTCGGCCACCCGCGCGTGGACCAGCCGCCAGTCCCGGGGTCGTGAGCGACCGATCAGGGGCAGCGGCCAGCCGCACACCGCCCCGACGTACTCGACGACGACCGCGAGCGCCCAGATCGGCAGCTGGCCCGAGCCGCCCACGAGCGCCCCGCCGATCCATCCGACGGCGGTGATGGACTTCCAGGTCTGGATCCGGATCGTCGAACGCCGCAGGGGCCAGCCCTTCGAGACGACAACGGCGTAGTAGGCGGTGGTGCTGAGGGGAATGATCACGAAGGTGATCGCGAAGAGCAGCGCACGATCGCCGTACGCGTCGGCCGCGGTCGCCGCCAACAGCAGACTGGCCGCCGCCACCCAGATGAGATGCCCCTGCCCTGATGGACGGGTCAGGTCGATGGTGTCCGCCGTCCACACGGTGAGCGCCCAGATCATCGTGAACGCGAGCAGCAGCACCAACGCCTCGGCGAGGCCGGTCCAGGTCAGGTCGTTGGCGAGCATGTTCGCCAGAGTGACCAGCGCGAAGACGTAGACGAGGTCGAAGAAGAGTTCCAGAAACGCCGGACGTTCCAGGTCCGGATCGGTGGGTGCCGCTGCCGTGGCGCCGCCATCCGTTGCCATCGACATCGCGCTCCACCCGGCCTCCACCGCACGCCCCCAAAGGGGACAATACGGGCAACGGCTCGGGCTCGGCCCTGTCATCCGTTTCTTACCGTCCGCCGGTCACCCCGACACTGGCGTGTCGTCCCGGCGGCACGGGACGGTCAGGTGACGTCCCGGCGCAGGGGCAGCAACACGGCGATCGCCGAGGCGGCCACCGCGTACGCGGTGAGCAGGAGAGCCCCGGCCGCCGGTGGGAGGAGGTGGACGGCGCCGCTGCCGAGTTCCGCGGAGATGGCGTCGGCGACGTAGGTGAAATCGGTGAGCGCGGCGGTGGCTCCGCCGGGGAGGATCGGGTACAGCGTGTTGACGCCCGGGATCATCATCAGCACCGGCTCCCCCACGTACAGATAGCCGGTCACGACACACAGCGCCGCGATCTGGTGGTGGACGAGGGCGCCCACCCCGGCCCCGAGGAGCAGGTAGACCACCATCGCGACGGCGATACGGCCGAGCAGCGCCAGCACTGTGGTGGCTGGCAGACCGAGTGCGACGCCGCGGGCGGCGGCGACGGCGAACAGCGCCACCGCGGCGGTGCCCGCGAGGACGAGCCCATAGGCGAGACCGACCACCGCGTACGTGGCGAGTTTGGCGGCGAGCACCCGCCCACGGCGCGGCGCGAACAGGAAGGTGACCGCGGCGGTGTGGTGTCGGTGCTCGGAGGTGACCGCGAGGGCCCCGGCTGCGGCCGGCACGAACGCGGTGTAGCCGAGGATGCCGAGGATCGCGCGGAGGCCGGCCTCGGTGTCCAGACCGGGCATCGGCGGGTCGAAGTTCTCCGGCCCCGCCAGCGCCATGGCCCCGAACATGCCGCCGCCCAGCGCAGCGGCGGCGAGCAGCAGGCCGCCCCACATCCGGGTGGCCAGCAGCCTGCGGAACTCCGCTCTGATCAGGAGGTTCATCAGCTGACCGCCTTGTCCCTGGTGAGGTGGAGGAAGAGTTCTTCGAGGCTGGTGGTCTCGACGACCAGCTCGTGCACCCGCACGTGATGGGCGGCGGCGAGGTCGGCGAGGCCCGGCGCGTCCAGCCCCCGTACCCGCAGCCGGTCGGGCCCGGCGGCTTCGACGTGCGGTGCCGGGCCGCCGTTGGCGGGGCCGGCCGTCAGGACGGCAGCGAGCGCGGCCGCGTCGGGTGAGGTGACCAGCACCGCCGGCGGGCCGGCGAGCTGGGAACAGGGCCCGGCGGCGACGAGTTCGCCACGCCGGATCACCACGACGTCATCCACGAGCTGCTGGATCTCGCCGAGCGCGTGGCTGGAGATCAGGACGGTGCGGCCCTCGTCGGCGAACTGGCGCAGGAAGCCGCGTAGCCATGACACGCCTTCCGGGTCCAGGCCGTTGCCGGGCTCGTCCAGCAGCAGGACGCGGGGGTCGCCGAGCAACGCTGTGGCGAGGTTGAGCCGCTGCCGCATGCCCGTGGAGAATCCTCGGGTGCGCCGGTGTGCGGCCTCGGCGAGGCCGAGCATGTCGAGCAGGTCGGTGACGCGGCTGTCCGGGTATCCGCCCATCGCGGCGTAGACGCGCAGGTGGTCACGGGCGGTGTGTCCACTGTGGAACGCGTTGGCGTCGAACACGGCGCCGACCGTGCGCGACGGCCGGGCCAGTTGGCCGTACGTCCGCCCGCCGATCGTGGCGGTGCCACCGGTCGGCGACACCAGCCCGGTCATCATGCGCATCGTGGTGGTCTTGCCGGCGCCGTTCGGGCCGAGGAACCCGGTGATCACGCCGGGTCGCACGGTGAAGCTCAGATCACGCACGGCGGTGACGTCACCGAAGCGCTTCGTCAGGCGCGACACCTCGATCGCGAGGTGGTCGCCGGTCACGCGCGGGCCGCCATGGCACGCGTGATCGCCTCCACGAGGCCCGGCGCGGCGGGGCTGGAGAGCACCACCTCGTCGAACTCGCCGTCGACCGCCGCCCGGTCCAGAACGAGGTGCAGCCCTGGTTCCGCCCGGCGGGCCGCCACGAGCTGCCGAGGACCCCCGTACAGGCCCCACACTCCGATCTTGGCGAAGCCGGACACCACGTATCCGCGGCGTGCGCCACGGGCCAGGCGGAGCGGGCTGTCCACCAGGGCGACGTGCCGCACTGCGGTGAGGGGCGGTGCGAACCGCTCCCGCCCGACCCAGACCCGCTCCCATCCGGTGAATCGAATGTCGATCACATCGTTGGTCACCATGACCGATGCCATCAGTCTTCCCCTCTCGTCGTGTCGGAGTCGTCAGTCGACGCGGGTGCGCGCCTGTCGGCCGTCGGCAGATCGGTGGGCAGCAGGACGGTCGCCAACAGTCGCGGTATCCGCCCGCCGCCGGGTTGGTTGCCGAGCAACGGGCCCACCAGTGCGTTGAACCCGGCGGCGAACTCGCCCAGTTCGGCGTCGGTGAGGTGCAGCACGAGTTGCTGGTAGCCCACGCCGTCGGCGGTGAAGTCGATCCGCTCCCGGGTGAGATAGCGGGAGAACTCCGACAGCAGGCTCGACATGAACGCCGTGAAGTAACGGGCGTGATCCTCCCGCGTAGCTGTGGCGAGGGCCGCAGGGTCGAGCGTCGCGCCGCGCGCGGGCAGCGCGTACACCCGCTCGACAGCACCGCGCACCCTGCGTTCATCGATCACCTCGACCAGCCCGGCCTTTACCAGGATCGCCAGGTGCCGGTACATCGTGGCCTGGGGGACATCGGGCAGCAGCTCAAGCAGGCCCTGCGTGGTCAGGCGGGTGCCCGCGACCGCACGCAGGATCCGGATCCGCACCGGGTGCAGCGCCAGGTCCGCCCAGCGTTCTCTCGACATCTCCACGCCCGAACGTTATCACTATTGATAGTGATAACAAAGCGTGGCGTTCCACCCGGGTCGCCCTTCGGCCCTCGATGTCAGCTACGGGTGGCGAGACGCCGGCGGACCTTGTCCCGGATCGACTCCGGCAGGTCGGGTGCCTCCAGCAGGCGGGGCAGCAGCTCCGGCTCCAGGGTGGTGGCCCGGAACACCTCACCGATGGTCACCCCGTGCGCGGGCCGGTCCACCACGTCGACCGGGTCACCCGGCCCCACCTCCCCCTCGCGAAGCACCCGCAGGTAGGCACCGGGCAGCGCCCGGACGGTGAACCGCTTGATCAGATCCGGTACCCCCCAGAAGCCGGCGAAGGTGGCGCACGGCGTTCGCGGCTTGGTCACCTGGAGCACTGCCGATCCGACCTGCCACTGCTCACCGATCACCGCGCCGGTCAGGTCCACCGCGTACGTGGTGAGGTTCTCGCCGAAGCCGCCGGGCCCGATACCGCGCCCCAGTTCGGTGGCCCACCAGGCGGCGTCCTCTTCCGCGTAGGCGTAGACCGCCTGGTCCTCGCCCCCGTGGTGGGCCCGCTCGCCGATGAAGTCGCCAACCACCCCGTCGACGCGGAACAGCACAGGCGAGTCCACCGACCGCTTGTCGATGCCGCTGCGCCCGCTCGCGTCGCCGGCCCACTCCGCCTCGGTCACCACGCCGAGGTTCACCGCTGCCACCCTGCCCGTCATGACGGTCAGCCTAGCGGGGGCCGGCAGGGTCGACCCGCCTTCAAGATCGTCTACCGGTACCGGGGCGACCCTCAGCCCTTGACGGCGCCGGCCACCAGACCGGAGACCATCCGACGCTGCACCAGCAGGAAGAAGATGATGACCGGCAGGGTGAACAGGGTGGACGCGGCCATCACCGGACCCCAGTTGGTGTCGTCGCGACCGAAGAAGAAGGTCATCGCCACCGGCAGCGTGTAGCTGCCCTGGTCGTTGATGAACGTCAACGCGAAGATCAGCTCGTTCCACGCGGTGATGAAGGAGAAGATGCTGGTGGCCACCAGGCCGGGCGCGACCAGCGGGAAGAGCACCCGGCGGAAGGTCTGGGCCCGGCTGGCCCCGTCGATCGCCGCCGCCTCCTCCAGCTCCTTCGGCACCGCCGCGACGAAGCCGCGCAGCATCCAGACCGCGAACGGCAGCGAGAAACCCAGGTACGTGAGGATCAGGCTGGGCAGGGTGTTGTAGAGCCCCAGCCGCTGGATCATCAGGAACAGCGGGATGACCAACGCCTCCAGCGGGATCATCTGCACCACCAGCAGCATGATCAGAAAGCTGGTCCGCAGCTTGAAGCGGAACCGGGCCACAGCTGTCGCGGCGAGCAACGCCACCAGACCGCTGAGCACCACCGTCGAGACGGCGACGAGTGCGCTGTTGAGGAAGAAGTCGAGGAAGCTGACACCGGGGATCAGGTTGCCGGTCAGGATCTCCCGGTAGTGCTCAAGCGTCGGGTGGGTCGGCACCGGCTGCGGGGTGGCCGAGAAGATCTCTCTGCTCGGCTTCAGCGAGGTGGAGATCATCCAGTAGACCGGGAACGCCGCGAAGAGCGCGACCAGCAGCCCGGCGCCGTTGAGGGCGACCTTCTTCACGACTCGTCCTCCTGCCTGAGCACCATGCGTACGTAGAAGCCGGTGACCACCAACAGGATCAGCGTGAGGATGACCGCGATGGCCGCGCCGAGCCCGTACTTCGGCGGCGGAGAGAACGCTTCGGCGTACGAGTAGATGGCGAGCATGAACGTCGGCCGGTCCTGGGTGCCGCCGGCCAGCACGAACTGCTGGGTGAAGACCTTGAAGTCCCAGATCGTGGAGAGCACGATCAGGATTCCGAAGACCGGGCGCAGCAACGGAAAGGTGATCTTCCAGAAGACCCGCCACGGGCTGGCGCCGTCCACCCGGGCCGCCTCGTGCAGCTCACTCGGCACGCTCTTCAGCCCGGCGAGCACGCTCACCGCGATGAACGGGAACGAGTGCCAGACCACCACCAGCGTGAGGATGGCGAAGAAGAGCAGTGGCGAGTTGAACCAGCCGTAGCCGGTCCAGTCGCTGCGCCCGAACAGGCCGTTCGAGAGCCCGTCCGGCAGCGCGTTGAACAACCAGGTGACCAGGCCGCTCGTATCGTCGAAGATCCACTTCCAGACGATGGTGCCGGTCAGCGCAGGCGTGGCCCAGGCGAGCATCACGCAGCTCGCCACGAACGTCGCCATCTTGCGACCGAGCCGGTTGAGCAGCAACCCCACCAGGGTGCCGAGCACCATCGTGAGCAGCACATTGGCCGCGGCGAACAGCACCGTGTTGCGCAGCACGGTCAGGAAGAACGGATCGGAGAGAATGTCGGTGTAGTTACCGAGCCCCACCCACGGCCACTCCCGATCGCCGCGTAGTTGCCGGACGCTGTTCAGCCGGTAGAAGGACATCACCACCACCTGGCCGAGCGGCCAGAGCAGCAGCACCCCGATGATCAGCAGGGCGGGCAGGAGCAGCAGGTAGGGCAGGCGGTCCACCCGGCGACGGCGCCGCGCGGGGGTGTCCCGCGCGGCGGCCGCCTCCGGCACCTCGGTCAGCGTGCTCACTTGGCGTTGAGGATGCTTTCCATCTCGGTGGCCGCGTCGGCGGTGGCCTTCTCGACCGTCTTCTGACCCTTCATCACCGAGCTGTTCATCGCCTGGGTCACCGTCTTCGTCCGGCTGACCTCCACCCACTTCGGGGTGAGCGGCGTGAGCTTGGTGTTCTGCATCGTGGTGGCGAACGCCGCCATCACCTTGTCGTTCGCGTACGCGTCACCGGACACCAGATCCTGGTAGACCGGGAAGAAGCCGAGGCTGCTCGCGAAGCTCTGCGCGTTCTTCTTGTTCAGCAGCACGGTCAGGTAGTCCCAGGCCAGGTCCTGCCGCTCGCTGTCCTTCCAGATCGCCACGTCCGAGCCGCCCGCGAAACCGGGCGCCGCCTTGCCGTCCGGGCCGGGGATCGGGAACGTACCCCAGACCTTCTCGATCTCGGGGTTGTCCTTCTTGATGGCACCCTGCTGCCAGCTGCCGGCGAAGGCCATCGCGGCCTTGCCGGTGGCGAACTGGGTACGCGCGTCGATCTCGTTCCAGCCCGCGGCGGCCGGCGGGGCCACCTTGTGGACGGTCACCAGGTCGGTCCAGAACTTGACCGCCCGCTGCGCCTCCGGCGTGGTGTAGCCGGACTTCCAGGTGCCGCCCTGGTTGCTGGCGATCTCACCGCCGGCTCCCCAGAGGAAGGAGTAGAAGGGCAGCTCGGAGTTGCCCGGCAGGGCGATGCCGTACGTGCCCTTCTTCTTCGCCTGCACGGCCTTGGCCACGCTGACCAGGTCGTCCCAGGTCTTCGGGGGCTGCACGCCAGCCTCGGCGAACCAGTCGGTGCGGTAGTAGATGGCCCGCACACCCGCGTACCAGGGCACGCCGTACTGCTTGCCGTCGAGCTGCGCGTTACGCACCAGGTCGGGCAGCAGGTCCTTGCCGTCCGCCCAGCCACCCATCCGGCTGCTCACGTCGGCGAGCGCCTCCTGGGCGGCCCACCCCTGGGTCTCGGTGTTGCCCAGCTCGGTGATGTCCGGTCCCTCACCGCCGGCGAGCGCGGCCTGGAACTTCTTGGGCGCCTCCAGCCAGGGGATGTACTGCACGACCACATCGGTGTCGGGATGCTTCTGACGGAACTCGGCCTCGACCCCGTCGAGGAAGGAATTCTGCGCGTCCCCGCCCTCGCCCATCATCCAGACCGTGAGCTTGCTGTCGTCGGCCGCGTCGTCGCCGGAGCCCCCACAGCCGGTCAGCACCATCGCGGCCGAGGCCACCATGGCGGTGACCGGGGCCAACCGCTTCCACCTGTTCACGCCACTTCTCCCCTCGCGCCGCCTGGAACTAACCTTCTCCGCCGCACCCTAGTACGGAGAATTCCTTTACGACAGTGGGTGGCGCTGGCCGAAGCGTGGCGAACGTACCGCAGCGCCCCACCGGCGGGCACTCCGACGTCGGGCCAAAGTTGGGCGCTTCAACACGAAAGAGCGCCCGGCGTGGCCGGGCGCTCTTTCGAGTGGTGCTGTCCCACCGGTGGTGGGGTGTTACCAGATGATGCCGGGTCGTTATCGGGTGATGCTGCGGCGGCGACCCACGCCGGCCACCAGCGCGACAGCGATCGCGGCCACCACGACCTGCACCAGCAGCTCGCCCCAGTCGACACCGCTGGTCTCGGTCGCGATGCCGATGGCCCGCGCCAGGACAGTGCCCAGCAGCGCCGCACCGACACCGATCAGCAGGTGCAGCCAGATCGGCATGTTCTGCCGGCCCGGAACGACCAGGCGGCCGAGCGCGCCGACGATGAGACCAACAACGATCGCAGTGATGATGCCCCACACGGTGAGCTCCACGGCCACCCTCCTTCAAGAATGTCTGACACACGGTGCGTGTGCTTCCTGTCGTGACCGTTAATTGCCCGACCCACCCAAATTCCAAACCGACTTCACTCACCAAACGATCACGATCTGGCCGACAGGAGCACGTTCCACCGCCCGCGACCACTGGCCGCGTTCAACAAGGGGTCGCCGCATTCGGCGGTGTCGTCGTTCGACGGAGCTGGCAGAGATCTTGGACAGTTTCCGTTCAGTCTGAACGGAAACTGTCCAAGATCTCTCGATACGGGGCTGCGGCGTGCCAGTGCGGCGACCCGGAACCCCCGGCTCCCCCGGGAACCGAAACGATGACCGCGGTCCGGCTCGCCGCACGCCTGGCAAGTCGCCAGCAGACTCGGGAGGCTGCGCCGCGTAGACCGCGAGCTGCACGCCGCGGACCTTCGGCCGCACAAACAGACATCGGGCCGCCTGCCGAAACGTCGGGCGGAGGCCGTCGCGACGGTACGAAGACGGCGACGCCCACCCGTGGCGGGCGGAACGTCGATGGGCGCCCGACCTGTCGGCCGGGCGCCCATCGATGGTGTCGCTGGTAAGGGTTGGTGCCGTGGTGTTACCGGGTCACGCGGCGGCGGCCACCCACACCGGCCACCAGCGCGACAGCGATCGCCGCGACCACGACCTGCACCAGCAGCTCGCCCCAGTCGACACCGCTCGTCTCGGTCGCGATGCCGATGGCCCGCGCCAGAACGGTGCCCAGCAGTGCCGCACCGATACCGATCAGCATGTGCAGCCAGATCGGCATGTTCTGCCGGCCCGGGACGACCAGACGGCCGAGCGCGCCGACGATGAGACCAACAACGATCGCAGTGATGATGCCCCACACGGTGAACTCCACGGTCGCCCTCCTTCTAAGAATGTCTGACACACGAGCTGTGTGCTTCCTGTCGTGACGGCTAAGTGCCCGGCCCCCCGAAAACCCAAACCGACTCACCCCGAAGAAGAGCGTCGTCCGTCGATGCTCCAGCGGCGCGTCGATTGGCCCGTGGTTGCGTCCACACAGGTAGGAGGCGGTTTCGTCGACCCACCGACCCGACGACAGCGACGGAAAAAATTGCCGCACCGACGGTCGCACCGCCGCACCACAGCGTCGAGCCCCAGCACCCCAACATCCCGCGCCACAGCGCCGACGCTCCCAGCACGAAGCACCCCGCACTCCGCGCCCCGCCCCGCGGCCCGCGCCAGTGGAGACGGTGCCGACGCCGACGCCCACACCACGCGGGGCGACCGGGACGCCCTGAAACGCGACGCGCCCGGGCGTGTGACACCCGGGCGCGTACAGCGTCGTGAACTACTTCTTGCCGGCGGCCTTGCCGTCGCCGGAGTCGGAGGAGAGGGCGGCGATGAAGGCCTCCTGCGGCACCTCGACCCGGCCGACCATCTTCATTCGCTTCTTGCCTTCCTTCTGCTTCTCCAGCAGCTTGCGCTTGCGGCTGATGTCACCGCCGTAGCACTTGGCGAGCACATCCTTGCGGATCGCCCGGATGGTCTCGCGGGCGATGACCCGGCTGCCGATGGCCGCCTGGATCGGCACCTCGAACTGCTGGCGCGGGATCAACGTGCGCAGCTTCGCGGCGATGGTGACCCCGTAGTTGTACGCCTTGTCCTTGTGCACGATGGCGCTGAACGCGTCCACCGGCTCGCCGTGCAGCAGGATGTCCACCTTCACCAGGTCGGACGCCTGCTCGCCGGAGGGCTCGTAGTCCAGCGACGCGTAGCCCTTGGTGCGGCTCTTCAGCTGGTCGAAGAAGTCGTAGATGATCTCCGCGAGGGGCAGCGTGTAGCGCAGCTCCACCCGGTCCGCGGAGAGGTAGTCCATGCCGAGCAGGGTGCCGCGCCGGCCCTGGCACAGCTCCATCACCGCGCCCACGTAGTCGTTCGGGGTCAGCACGGTGGCCCGGACCACCGGCTCGTACACCTCGGCGATCTTGCCGGTGGGGTACTCGCTCGGGTTGGTCACCACGATCTCCTCGCCGTCGTCCGTGATCGCCCGGTAGACGACGTTCGGGGCGGTGGAGATCAGGTCGAGGTTGTATTCGCGCTCCAGCCGCTCCCGGATGATCTCCAGGTGGAGCAGGCCGAGGAAGCCGCAGCGGAAGCCGAAGCCGAGCGCCCCGGAGGTCTCCGGCTCGTAGTCCAGCGCGGCGTCGTTGAGCTTGAGCTTGTCCAACGCCTCGCGCAGGTTCGGGTAGTCGGACCCGTCGATCGGGTAGAGGCCGGAGTAGACCATCGGCTTCGGGTCCTTGTAGCCACCCAACGCCTCGGCCGCCGGCCGGCTGTTGATGGTGACAGTGTCACCGACCCGGGACTGCCGGACGTCCTTCACGCCGGTGATCAGGTAGCCGACCTCGCCGACGCCGAGCGCCTCGGCCTTGACCATCTCGGGTGAGATGACGCCGATCTCCAGCAGCTCGTGCACCGCACCGGTGGACATCATCTTGATCCGCTCGCGGGCGCTGATCCGACCGTCGATGACGCGGACGTAGGTGACGACGCCGCGGTAGACGTCGTACACCGAATCGAAGATCATCGCCCGGGCGGGCGCCTCGGCGTCGCCGACCGGTGGGATGAACTGCCGGACGATCTCGTCGAGCAGGTGCGGGACGCCCTCGCCGGTCTTGCCGGAGACCCGGATGCAGTCGGCGGGGTCGCCGCCGATGAGGTGGGCCAGCTCCTCGGCGTACTTCTCCGGCTGCGCGGCCGGCAGGTCGATCTTGTTGAGCACCGGGATGATGCGCAGGTCGTTCTCAAGGGCCAGGTAGAGGTTGGCCAGGGTCTGCGCCTCGATGCCCTGGGCGGCGTCGACCAGCAGCACAGCGCCCTCGCAGGCGGCCAGCGACCGGGACACCTCGTAGGTGAAGTCCACGTGCCCCGGGGTGTCGATCATGTTGAGCACGGCGTGCTCGCCGGCCCGCTCACCCTCGCGGATCGTCCACGGCATGCGGACGGCCTGACTCTTGATGGTGATGCCGCGCTCGCGCTCGATGTCCATCCGGTCCAGGTACTGCGCGCGCATCTGCCGGGGGTCGACCACGCCGGTGAGCTGCAACATCCGGTCGGCCAGGGTCGACTTCCCGTGGTCGATGTGGGCGATGATGCCGAAGTTCCGGATGCGACCGGGGTCGGTGGCACCAGGGGCGTTCGCGCCGGGATCGAGCTTCGGTGGCACAGCGGTCCGTTCTGGTCGGCTGACGTGAACAGGCCGGCGCGCCGCCGACCCCCTCTATGTTCCCACGCCGCCGGGGTGCCCCCACTGCGCGGGCGATGGATCGGCCCGAGAACCCCTCACTCCATCGGCGGCTCGACGAAGAGCGCGGCCAGCCGGGGCAGCCGCCGGCGCGCCTCGTCCTCGTCGTCGAAGTCCCAGAAGTCGTTGAGGTCGGGCGTCCGCACCGGGTCACGGTCCGCCGGCAGGTCGGTAGCGGTGGCCTTGCGGTACGCGTCCCAGGGCACCGAGAGCATCTGCTCGGCGGAGAACTCCTCGCCGGTGAGCGAGGCCGCCCGCACCTGGGGCAGTTCGGCCAGCGAGTCCGGTTCGGCGACAGCGCGGGCGAAGACGGCACGCCCCTGCGTCATCAGCCAGCCCCGGAAGTGTTCGAAGCCGTCGGCCGAGGCACCACCGTTGATCAGGTACGCCGCGCCCCACAGATCCGCCTTGTGCGAGGCGGCGAGCACCCGCGTCTGATGCCGCGCGTACCCGATGATGTCCTCCGGGTCGCGCTCGGCGAGCAGCGCGACGGCCCGCGCGGCGACCGGGCCGGGCTCACCACCGCCGCCCGCCCGCGCCTCGTCGATCAGCTGCCAGAAGTCCTCGGTCCTCATGGCTTGGCAGTCTGGCAGTGCCGCCGCGCGTCGTGCACGTACCCCAGGGCAGCATGGTGGGGTGTCCTCGCCCCAACTGCCGCCGGTGCCGTACCACGCGAGCGCCCAGCGCCCGTCGTGGCCGGCGTTGCCGGCGGCGCTGCGGGCCGCGGTCGCGGACCGGCTCGGCGCGCCGGTGGTCACCGCCCGGGTCGCGGGCGCGGGCTTCACCAGGGGTTTCGCCGCCGTGCTCGACACCGCCGACGGTGCTCGGGCCTTCGTCAAGGCCGCACCCGCCGCCGAGCAACCGCATCTGGTCGACTGGTACGCCCGAGAGGCCGCGATCCTCGACCGGCTGCCGGTGGACCTGCCGGCGCCCCGCCCCCGGTGGACCCTCTCCGCGGCCGGCTGGTTCGTGCTGTGCACCGACGCCGTCGACGGACACACCCCGAGCCTGCCCTGGGCGCCCGCCGAGCTGGACGCCACCCTCGCCGGGTACGCGCAGATCGCCGCCGCCCTGGCCGACCCGCCGGCCGAGCTGACCGCGCTCGGCCTGCCGCGCCTGGCCGACCTGGCCCGGTCGGACATCCTCTGGTGGGAGGAGGTCGCCGCCGGTCGCGAGCCGACCCCACCCCTGCCCGCGCCGCTGCTGGCCCGGCTGCCCGAGCTGGTGGAGTTGGAGTCGCTCCTCCCCCGGTACGCCGCCGGGGCGACCGGTCTGATCCACGGCGACCTACGGCTCGACAACGTGTTGATCGGGTCGGACGGCCGAGCCTGGTTCTGCGACTGGACCTGGGTCTGCTCCGGGCCCGCCTGGTTCGACCTGGCCGGCCTGCTGCTCACCGCGTACGCCAGTGGGCTGGACGCGGACCGGCTCTTCGCCACGCACCCGGCGTGCGCGGGCGCGCCCGCCGACGCGTTGGACGCCGCGCTCGCCGCGCTCGCCGGCTACTACCTCACCGGCGCGGCGGCCGCACCGCCCACGGCCTCGCCGCACCGGCGCGCACACCAGCGATGGAGCGGCGAGCAGTCGCTCAGCTGGCTGGCCGACCGCCAGGGCTGGCAGTGACGGCGGCCCCGGCGGCCCCGCCGGCCCGCCGGCCCGCCGGCGGGCCGGCGGATCGTGATCGACTCGGGTTTCTTGAAGTCGGGCTGTCAGCCGTGGTCGGATGGCCCGGTTTGCAGGAAGGCGAGTGGATCAAGCGTCGAGCGTCCGGATGAGCCCGCGAACCGGGCGGAGGCGGTTTCGGCCGAGCCGTTTTGGCTCGTCCCGGGCGACCTGGTAACCTGGCTCTTCGCGCAGCGGTGACGCATGTTCGTCATCATGCGCAATAAGCTGACCAACCCGAGCTATCAAGACGAGGCTGTCGCGTGGCGAACATCAAGTCCCAGATCAAGCGCAACCGGCAGAACGAGAAGGCCCGGCTGCGCAACAAGTCGGTCAAGTCGTCGCTGAAGACCGCCGTCCGGAAGTTCCACGAGGCTGCCGAGGCCGGTGACGTCGAGAAGGCGACCGCGCTCATGCTGGACGCCTCTCGCAAGCTGGACAAGGCCGTCAGCAAGGGCGTGATCCACTCCAACCAGGCCGCGAACCGCAAGTCCGCGATCGCAAAGCGCGTGGTGGCGCTCTCCGCCTGACGACTTCACCGTCAGACTGATTCGGAAAGCCCCGGGCCCAGGCCCGGGGCTTCCGTGTGTCCTGGTAGTCGTCGGTCGGCCGACGTGCCTCCTCGAACAGCGCCGGGCCACCGGCCGGCCGGGCTTCTCCGGGCCGGCCGCTCGGTGCCGGCCCCTGCGGGGTCGGTGCTCAGTCTGACGGGTTGGCCCGCCGCTGCGGTGGCGGCGGGTCGGCGCTGATCACCACGCCGGGAACGCTGTGCGAGATCCACTCCACCCGGGCTCGGCCGACCACCGGTTCCATCTGCCGGCGAAACCGGTCCCGTTCCTGCTCGGGTACGAGCGCGGCGGAGCGGACCACGACCGCGGCCACCATGTCGTTGAGCTTGACCATGGCCGCCACCACGACCGGCAGCACCAGCACCGCCCACCAGCTGACCAACTCGGCGAGGGCGAGCAGGACCGCCAGGGCGATGGCACCCTCGAAGAAGAGGAAGCACAGCACGCCACCGGGGTTGACGAACCGCAGGCCGAGGAGCCGGGCGTAGAGCGGCCGGTACCGCTCCTCGTCCACGGACATGGTGGCCCACACTGGGCGGTTCGCCCCCGTCACCTGGCGCTGCCCTGCCGGGCCGCCGCAACCGAGAAGACCGCACGTTCCAGGGCGTACGCCCGGTCGTCGGACCCGCCCTTGACGGCCGCGTTGCACTCGGCGGCGACCTGCATGGCCCGGACCAGTCCCTCCGGCGTCCAGCCCCGCCCCTGTCGCTGCGCCCGCTCGATCTTCCAGGCGGGCATGCCGAGGCTGCTGGCGAGCTGGTACGGGCTGCCCCGCCCGGCCGACGCCACCCGGGCCACCGTCCGCACCCCGTCGGCCAGCGCGTCGGCGATGGGCACCGGGTCGACCCCGACGTGCAGGGCCCACCGCAGTGCCTCGAGCGCGGCCGGCACGTCGCCGACCATTGTGGCGTCCGCCACGGTGAAGCCGGTCACCTCGACCCGACCCCGGTAGTAACGGGACACCGTCTCGGCGCTGATCCGCCCATCGGTGTCGGCGATCAGTTGGGAGCAGGCGGCGGCCAGCTCGCGCAGGTCGTTGCCGACGGCGGCGATGAGCGCCTCGGCGGCGTCGTCGGTGCACTTCCCCCCGGCCCGGCGGATCTCGTCACGGACGAAGGCCACCCGCTCGCGGTGCCCCTTGAGCTTGCCGGCCGGGACCACCGTTGCGCCGGCAGCCCGCAGGCCGTCGGCGAACGCCTTGCCCTTCGCGCCGCCCAGGTGCAGCACCAGCAGTTGGACGTCCGGGTCGGGATTCTTCGCGTACGCCAACAGCGCGGCGACCAGGTCCTTGCGGGCATCCTGGCCGGAGCGCAGGATCAGCAGCCGCCGTCCGCCGAACAGTGAGGGGCTGAGCATCTCGGCGATCTCACCGACGGTGAGCGCACTGGCCTGGTACTCGCGGACGTCCACCTCGGGGTCGACGCCGCGAACCTTCGCGACAGCTTCGGTGACCGCGCGCGTGGCGAGCAGTTCCTCGTCACCGAGGACGAGCAGAATGGGGGCGAGGCTGGCGGGGGTCACGTCGCCCATATTCGCACGGCCTGCGGCGGGATCGTGCCTGCTCATTCGCTGCTTGGTCGGCGCAGCCCGCACACAGTGCAAATCAAGACATCTAACTCGATTCCCCCCTTAATGCGCAAATCGTTCATCGAATCGGAGTGCGGCTCAGGGCTGCCGGCCTGCGGGCAGACCTCGCCGGGCCACCGCGAGACCGTTGCCCGTTCGGACCGCCGCCACATCGCCGTCCGTGTCGGTGCGCAGCACCCGGACGCCGCCGCTGTTGAGGCGGGCGAGCAGCCCCGGGCTCGGGTGCCCGTAGGTGTTGCCGGTGCCCACCGGCACGAGCGCCACCGCCGGCCGCACCGCGTCGAGGAAGCCCGGGTCCTGATACGCCGAACCGTGGTGCGCGACCTTCAACACGTCCGCCCTCAACTGGCCGGGCGCCGCCCGGGTCACCATCGCGTGCTGCTCCTCGGTCTCCGCGTCGCCGGCCAGCAGGATCCGCACCCCGGCCACCGTGGCGCGCAGCACCAGTGAGTTGTTGTTCGGGTCGGATCTGGTCCCCGCCAGCGGGTACGGCGGGCCGAGCACCAACAGGTCGACCCCGCCCACGGGATGGCGAGCGCCGGCCACGGTGGTCAGCAGCGCGGCCCGCCCGCCGGTGGCCGCCGCCCGGACCAGGTCCCGGCCGCTCTCCGGGTCCGTCGATGACGGCGTCAGCACGGCACCCACCCGCCGCCCTCGGAACACCCCGGCCACCCCGCCCACGTGGTCCACGTGAAAGTGGCTGATCACCAGCAGCGGCACCTCCCGTACTCCGAGCCGGCGCAGGCAACCGTCCACCGCACCTGGTTCCGGCCCGGCGTCCACCACCACGGCCCGGCCGCTGCCGACCGGAAGCACCACGGCGTCGCCCTGCCCGACCGCACAGGCCACCACCACCCAACCGGCGGGCGGCCAGCCGGCGGCCACCAGCCGCACCGGCAGGGCACCCAGCACCGCGGCGACACCGACCACCGCGACCAGCCGGCGGACGAGTGGTCGGCGCACCGCGATCAGCAGCGCGACTGTCAGCCCGGTCAGCAGCAGGGCCCCGGGCACACCACCCGGCCACGGCAGGGTGCCGCCCGGCAGCCGAGCCCCCTGCCGGGCGATGAGCACCAACCACCAGGCCGGCCAACTCGCCAGCCACGCGACGAACCCGGCACCGGCCGGCCAGATCGGCGACACCAGTGCCGCCAGCACGCCCAGCACTGTCGCTGGCGCGATGGCCGGCACCGCCAGCAGGTTCGCCGGCACCGCCACGAGGCTGACCGTGCCGGAGATGCCGGCGACGACCGGGCCGCAGGCAAGTTGGGCGGCCGCCGGCACGGCCAGCGCCTCGGCCAGCCCTGTCGGTACGCCTCGCCGCCGCAACCCGTCCCGCCAGCGCGGCGCGAGCAGCAGCAGGCCACCGGTGGCCAGCACGGAGAGCGCGAACCCCGGGTCCCCGGCCAACTCCGGGTCGACGAGCACCAGCACGGTCACGGCAGCGGCCAACGCGGGCAGCGCCGCCCGAGGACGACCGGCGGCGAGCGCGGCGAGCCCGATCGCCCCCATCGTGGCGGCCCGTACGACGCTCGGCGACGGGCGGACCAGGATGACGAACCCCACCAGCGCCACCGCACAGAGCGCGGCGGCGAGCCAGGGACCGGCCCGTGCCCACCGGGCCAGCAACAACACCGCACCCACCACAATCGCGACGTTGGAGCCGGAGACCGCGTTGAGGTGGGTCATCCCGGTGGCTCGGAAGTCCTCCTCGACGGCGGGCGGTAGTCGGCTGGTGTCGCCCACCACCAGACCGGGCAGCAGCCCACCGGGGTCGTCGGGCAGCGGCGCGCAGGCGCGTTGCAGGCCGGTACGCAGCACCCCGGCGGCCCGCTGCGCCCAGGACGGCGCGCCGTGCCGCTGCGGTGGACTGTTGGTGCTGAGCACCGCCGCGGTGAGGTCGCCTCCGCGCGGAACGCCGAGCCGGCCGTCGGCGGTGAGGCGCTGCCCGGGCAGCAGGCCCCGCCAGGCCGGGTCGGTCGTCAGCACGAGCAGCCGCACCGACGCGTGGATCCGCCGGCCGTCCGGGCCGGTGAGCCGGACCAGCTGCGTCGACACCAGCAACATGCCCGGCCGACCGGCGCTCCGGATCGGGCGGGGGTCGTCCCGGACGACAAGGTCGGCGGTGACCGGAGCCCGTTGCTCGGCGAGGGCCCGGATCGGCGGCGCGTCGCGGACGGCGAGCCGGGCGGCGGTGGCCGCACCACCGCAGACCACACCGAGGCCCACCGCCACCGCCACCCACCCGTAACGCCGCACCACGGCTCGGGGACCGCCGAGGCGGCCCAGCAGGTGCCCGGCCCCAACCGTCGTCAGCCCGGCCGCCGTGCCGGCCACCAGCAGCACGGTGCGGCTGCCGAGGTGCAGGCCGGCGAGCGCGGTGAGCCAGGCCGCCACGGCGAGCCCCGCCAGTCGCAGGTCCGGCGGCTCGGATCCGGCCCGACCAGCCGGGGGCGCGGTCTGCGACTGCTCGACCGGAGGGCCGGGCTGGGCGATGCGAGGCGGCGGTGGACCAGCGGCGGGCCCGCTCACACCGTCACCAGATCCTTGAGCTGCTCGTAACGGGCATCGCCGATCCCGTCGACCTGGCGTAGGTCGCCGACGGACGTGAACCCGCCGTGCTGATCCCGGTGGGTGAGGATGCGTTGGGCGAGCACCGGACCCACCCCGGGCAGTGCGTCGAGCTGCGCCAGCGTCGCGGTGTTGAGATTCAGCGGCCCGACGGCGGATGCCGCACCGCCCGCCGCCGGCCCGGCCGCGCCGCCCGGCACCGGCGGTGGTGTCACCCCGACCACGATCAGCTCACCGTCGGTGACCTTGCGGGCGGGGTTGAGCAGCGCCACGTCCACCCCGGGCAAGGCGCCCCCGGCCGCCTGCACCGCGTCAGCGAGACGGGACCCGGCCGGTAGACGTACCAGACCGGGCTTGCGGACCTTGCCCGCGACCGCCACCACCACCTCGCCGGAGCTGGACACGCTGGGGCCACCCGACGGTGCAGCCGACGCGGCGTCGCTGAGCAAAGGGGCGACCGGTTCCGACTGTGGCCGGGCCTGCCAGGCCCAACCTGCCGCAGCCAGGACCACCACCACGGCGACCACCGCCAACGCCCGCACACCGCGTCGCCCGGGGTCGAACGCCCCCGGGCCGGGCAACCGCGACCCGGGTGGGAGCGCGAGGCCGCCCGACGCCGGCTCCGCGACCGGCGCGGCAGGCTGGAAAGGCAGCCCGTCCGCAGGCAGCGCGCCGACCAGAGACGACGGGGGTACGCCCGTGAGCGGCGCCGCCGGCCGGGGCGACGGCGCGACAGCCGCCTCCGTCAGCCGGCGCAGGCGCTGGCGTACCTCTGTCTCCTCGTCGTGCGACACAGCGCGACGCTATGGCGGCGGCCGGGACGGTAGAGGGTGACGACGGCATCCTGTGGACAACCACCCCCACTGTGGACAACGCCCTGATCATGCCCCGATCTGCTATGGCGGAGCCGAATCGCCGCGCGTGGCCTGGGTAACCGGGCTCCAGACCACGCGCATGCTGAGGGTGACGCCGTCGCCCCCTACAGGTACGGCCGGGTGATGATCTCGATGGCGTGGCCGGCCGGGTCGAAGAAGTAGAAGCCCCGCCCACCGTGCTCGGTGTTGGTCTCCCCCTCCCGCTTCAGCTGCGGGTCGGCCCAGTACGTGATGCCACGCCCCTCGACGAACGCCAGGCACCGCACGAACACCTCGTCGTCGACGAGGAACGCGTAGTGCTGCATCTGGATGTCCACCGGCGGCTCGGCGAACTGGAGCAGTACGCCGTCGTCCAACCGCACGTTGGCGAACGGCCCCCACGAGGGGGCCTCCGGCAGGTCGAACAGCTCGCGGTAGAACGCGGCCGAGGCGCTCTTGTCCTTGCTCGCGATGATGGTGTGGTTGAACGTGACTGTCATGCGTACGGTCTTCTTTCCGGTCGATCCGACGACCCGACCGCAGGCCCACAGCATTCACCCAGCCACCCAGATGACAAAGCCCCGAGGGCGCCGACGCCCCGGATCCCGCACGAGAGACGCGGACGACGCGTCGATCTCGGCGTGGTGGCTGAAGTAGCCAGAACCTCCGGGGGTAGGCCCATCTGGGGCGCGCACGGAGGCTAACACAGCGGCGCGGAGCAGCTGCCCCCCGAGAACCTGTCAGCGGGCCTCCGGGTCGAGGCCGAGCACGGCCCGTCCCCCGTCCACCGGCAGTGTCACCCCGTTGATGAAGCTCGCCGCGGGTGACAGTAGGTACGCGACCGCCTCGGCCACCTCGTCGGTACGCCCGATCCGGCCCACCGGGTGCAGCCGGTTCAGCTCGGTGGTGATCCACTCAGCCTGGGACGGCTCCTGAGCGGCCAGGAACTCTGCGTGCCGTTCGGTGGCGATCGAGCCGAGCGCTACCGCGTTGGCGCGGATGCCGTGCCGTCCGTACTCGACGGCCAGCGCCCGGGTCAGCCCCTCCACGGCGGCCTTCGCCGTCGCGTACGGCAGCGCACCGGGCACCGGTCGGCGGGCCTGGTGCGACGAGACGTTGACGATCGCGCCGCCGCTGGCGTGGGCCAGGAAGTGGCGGACGGCGACCGCGGCGCCCACCACCGCCGGGCGCAGGTTCACGGTGATCAGGTCCAGCACCGTGTCGGCCGACGCGGAGTGCAGCGCGGCGTCGCGGAACACCGCCGCGTTGTTCACCCAGCCGGTCAGCGGCGCGGCCCGGTCCGCCAGCTCGACGGCGCGTTCGGCCACCTGCTCGTCGGCGGCGTCGCCGAGAACCGCGACGAGCCGATCGGCGGCCGGGTGGCCGGCCAACCAGTCCACAGCCTCGGCGTCGCGTTCCAGGACGACGACGGTGGCACCGGTGGCCACCAGCCGTTGCACCACAGCCCGGCCGACACCGCGCCCACCCCCGGTCACCACGTACGACGTGGGCACTGCTCAGCCCTGCGGGCGGCGGTGGACGACCACGCAGGCCAGCCCTGGCCCGGCGTGCGCCGCGATGACGGCACCCGCCTCGGAGACGTAGGTGTCGTGCAGCCGGTCGCCGAACCGTTCGGTCAGCGCGGCACGCAACGCCTCGGCCCGTTGCGGTGCGGCCAGGTGGTGCACCCCGAGGTCCACGTCGTCGTCGCCGGCCGCCTCGACGGCCAGGTCCACGAGGCGGGCCACTCCCCGGCTGGCGGTGCGGACCTTCTCGCGCAGCACGATCGCCCCGTCCGGCATGTGCATAATCGGCTTGACGGACAGCGCGGTGCCGACCAGCGCCTCGGCGGCGTTGATCCGGCCGCCGCGACGGAGGAACTCCAGCGTGTCGACGTAGAACCAGACGGTGGTGCGGGCCACGGCGGCGAGCGCCGCGTCGCGTACCACGGCAAGATCGGCGCCGGCCTGGGCTGCGGTGGCGGCGGCGATGGCGGGAAAGCCCAGTCCCATGCCGGTCGAGCGGCTGTCCACGACCTCCACCCGGCCGTCCAGGTCGGCGGCGGCCAGCCGGGCGGCCTCCACGGTGCCGGACAGCGCGGCGGAGAGGTGCACCGAGACGATCCCGTCGGCGCCGGCGTCGAGCAGTTGGCGGTACGTCCGGGCGAACTGCTCCGGTGCCGGGCGGGAGGTGGTCGCGGTGACCCGGCGGGCGCTCAGTGCGACTGTCGCGTCGGACGGCTGGGTCTCCACCCCCTCCAGCCCTTCCGCGCCGTTGAGGACGACGGTCAACGGCACGACGGTCAGCCGGTGCGCCTGCACCAGCTCGGGCGGAAGGTAGGCGGTGGAGTCGGTGACAACCGCGACGGGCATGCCCGGCACGCTAGCCGATCGAGGCCGCGAACGCCGAGGCGCGATTGCTCAGACCGCGTCGACGGCGACCGGTGCGGTGATGAGGCCGACGTTGTGCGCCCGCAACTGCCATCCACGGACGTCGTCGTGACGCAGTTCGGTCCAGTGGCAGTTGGCCAACGAGCCGACGGTGCGCAGCACGGCATTGTCCCAACCGAGCAGGTGACCGATGCCCTGCCGGGAGCCGCCACCGTGCGTGGCGATCACCACGGTGCCGCCCGCGGCCGCTTCGGCTGCCTCCTGCAACGCGACACCGACCCGTTCGCCGAGGTCGTGCAGGGGCTCCAGGCCCGCCCCCGGGTCGGGGTCGCCGGCTCGCCAGCGCGCGTACTCGTCGGGAAAGCGCGCGGCGACCTCGGTGAGGTGCAGACCCTGCCACTGGCCGAAGTGCCGCTCACGGAGCCGGGCGTCGGTGCGGACCGGCAGCCCGGTCAGCGCCGCGAGCGCGGCGGCGGTGTCCGCGGCGCGGCTCAGGTCGCTGGCCACGATCGCGTCGGGCCGCAGCGCCGCGAGCAGCGGGGCGGCGGCGCGGGCCTGGTCGCGGCCCAGCTCGTTGAGGGGTACGTCGGTCTGCCCCTGGACGCGGTTGGCGGCGTTCCAGTCGGTGTTGCCGTGCCGCCAGACGATCAGTCGGCTCATTCGGCGGCGGCGGACCCGCTGGCGTCGGCCTCGACCAGGTCGCGATCGACGAACGGGATGGTGGGGCAGTCCTTCCAGAGGCGGTCGAGCCCGTAGAACTCGCGCTCCTCGGTGTGCTGGACGTGCACCACGATGTCGACGTAGTCGAGCAGCACCCAGCGGCCACCGCGCTCGCCCTCGCGCCGCACCGGCTTCGCCTTCTCCGGAAGCTCCAGCAGGCTCTCCTCGATGGCGTCGACGATGGCCAGCACCTGACGCTCATTGGGGGCGGCGGCGAGCACGAACGCGTCGGTGATGGCGAGCTGGTCGCCGACGTCGATGATCGTGATGTCCTGCGCCTTCTTGTCGGCGGCGGCCTGGGCGGCCGCGATAGCCAGCTCGTGAGCGCGTTCGGAAACTGTCACCGTTCTCCTTCGATCAAGCGTGCGATCCTCCAAGCGTCTCATACCCGACGGCATCGCGATCGTGCAGTTCTGCCCGGTTAGCTGCACAAACCTGGGCATAACGGGTGCGCTCAGCGCTGATAGAGGCTCCGCTTGGCGATGTACTGCACCACACCGTCGGGCACCAGATACCAAACCGGCTCACCTCTGGCGACCCGGGCGCGGCAGTCGGTCGACGAGATGGACATCGCGGGCACCTGGATCAGGCTGACGGTGTCCGCCGGAAGGTGCTTGTCGCTCAGCGGGAAGCCGGGCCGGGTCACCCCGATGAAGTGCGCCAGCTCGAAGATCTCGTCCAGGTCCTTCCAGGACAGGATGCGTTGCAGGGCGTCCGCGCCGGTGATGAAGAAGAGCTGCACCTTCGGGCCGTACTCAGCCTGGAGGTCACGCAGCGTGTCGACGGTGTAGGTGGGTCCGCTGCGGTCGATGTCGACCCGGCTGACCTGGAAGCGGGGGTTGGAGGCGGTGGCGATGACGGTCATCAGGTACCGGTCCTCGGCCGGGCTGACCGGCTCGTCGGCCTTCTGCCACGGCTGGCCGGTGGGGACGAAGACCACCTCGTCCAGGCCGAACCGGTCCGCCACCTCGCTGGCCGCGACGAGGTGCCCGTGGTGGATCGGGTCGAAGGTGCCACCCATGATCCCGATCCGCCGGATATCTTCCTCCACCCAGTGATCGTAGGCCGAGCGTCGTTGACGACCGTCCCGGCCCGGCACCGTCGGCCCGTGCGTCGCCGGACATCGGTGCGACAGGGGGTCGCGGCAGCCTGCACGGCGGCGTATATTCGTAGACGAGTAGCCGTCGACGAGCGAGGGGGTCGTCGTGCCGAAGCGGCGCAAGGTCGGCAACCTGCTGGCGCTGGCCGTGCTGTCCGCCCTGGTCCAGCGGCCCATGCACCCGTACGAGATCGCCACCGCACTCCGCGCCTGGGGCAAGGACCAGGACATGGAGTTCAAGTGGGGGTCCTTCTACACGGTGATCGGCAACCTGGACAAACACCACCTGATCGAGGCGGTGGAGAGCCTGCGCGAGGGCCGCCGCCCGGAACGCACCGTCTACCGGATCACCGACGCCGGGCGGGCGGAGCTGATCGACTGGGCCCGCGAGCTGGTCTCCACCCCGATGGCGGAGCACCCCCGCTTCCGGGCCGGGCTGTCAGTGCTCGCCGCGTTGCACCCCGACGAGGCCACCGACCTGCTGCGGCAACGGCTCTCCCGGCTGGAGGACGCGATCCGCCAGGACCGCGAAACGCTCGACGCGCACCTGCGGGAGATTCCCCGGCTGTTCCTGGTGGAGTCGGAGTACGACCTCGCCATCCGGGACGCGGAGGCAGCCTGGCTACGGGCCCTGCTCGCCGAGCTGACCTCGGGAAGCTACCCCGGCCTGGACACCTGGCGGGCCTTCCACGAGACCGGCGAGATGCCCGCCGAATTGACCGATCTGGCCGAGAGAACCAGCACCGACAGCCGCGGGGGTGATCCCACCGGCTGAAAGAACGGCCCCGGCGAGGTGCGCCAACACCTCACCGGGGCCCTGACCCCGAACCGACGCCTGGGAAGGCACCCGGCCCGAAGCGGCAACCACGAGGATAACCGGGCTCCCTCCCAGGTCCGCGTGCCCGCGCACCGACCACACCAGGTCCGCGCGTCGGCACCGACCACACCAAGGGAGAGACCATGACCACGGTACGAACCGCGACCGTCATCGGCGGTGGCATCGCCGGGCCGGTGACAGCGCTCGCGCTGCGCCGCGCCGGCATCACCGCAACCGTCTACGAGGCGTACCCGAGCACGGCCACCGGCATCGGCGGCACCCTCGCCCTCGCGCCCAACGGGATGGCGGCGCTGCGGACGGTCGGCGTCCACGACGCGGTGACGGCGATCGCCACACCGATCGGACGCAACGCCCTGGCTGTCGGCCGCCGACGCATCGACCTGCCCACCCTGACCGGGGTGCCGCCGCTGCACGTGGTGCACCGGGCCGAGCTTCACCAGGTGCTGCACGATCAGGCGTCCGCTGAGGGCGTGCCGTTCGCGTACGGCAAGCGGCTGGTCGCCGCCGAGCAGACCGGCGACGGCGTGATCGCCCGTTTCGAGGACGGCAGCACCGCCACCGCCGACATCCTCGTCGGCGCGGACGGAATCCGCTCCACGGTCCGGAGTCTCATCGACCCGGCCGCGCCCGGCCCTCATTTCACCGGGTTGCTCGGCTTCGAGGCGGTGGCCCGACACGAGGTCGACGCCGAGCCGGGCACGATGACGTTCGCGTTCGGGCGACAGGGCTACTACCTGTACTGGCCGGAGCCCAGTGGCGGCACCCGGTGGGGGGCCAACCTGCCGCAGCAGCGGCCGATGAGCCTGGTCGAGGCCCGGGCGGTGCCGGCGGAGCAGTGGCTGGACACGCTGCGCAGCAGCTACGGCGACGACGACCCGGGCCGGGACCTGATGGCGACCAGCAACGCCGCCGACCTCCAGGTGGTCGGGTCGTTGCAGATCATGCCGCCGGTGCCGCACTGGCATCGGGGCCGGATGGTGCTGGTCGGCGACGCGGCGCACGCGCCGTCGAACAGTTCGGGGCAGGGCGCGTCACTGGCCATCGAGAGCGCCGTGCAACTCGCCCGCTGCCTCCGCGACCTGCCGGACGTCGAGGCGGCGTTCGACGCGTACGTGCGGCTGCGTCGTACCCGGGTGGAGAAGGTGGCGGCGCGCGCGGCCCGGATCAACCACGCGAAGGCTCCCGGGGCAGTCGCGCGGACGCTGATGCCGTTGCTGATGCCACTGATGGTGCGCACGGTGCTGGACCCGGAGAAGACCGTCGCCGACGAGCAGCGCTACGTCATCGACTGGGACGCGCCGGTCACTGCGGTACCCGCCCCGCGCTGAGGTTGTGGGCCAGCGGGGTGGCCGGCCGGCCACCCCGCTGGTCAACGTTCAGGCCGAGGCGGCGGCCACCGCCGTCCGGGCGACCAGCGCGCGGCGCAGGTCGTCGGCGGCGTCGGTCACCACCCGGCGCAGGCCGGGGGTCAGGTCGTCGCGGGCCAGCAACGCCGCGGCCGCCTCCCGGGTCGGCTGCGCCACGGCGTAGCGGGGGAACGCCAGGGCCGCCACCCGGTCGGCCGTCCAGGGGGTACGCCGGCGCGCGGCGGCCGGCATCTCCGCGAAGTACCGATCGACGTACGCGGCGGTCAGCTCGGCCTGCTCGGGTTGCCAGAACCCCTCGGCTGTCGCTTCCAACAGCCGGTTGGACAGGTCGTCGCCCCGCACGATGATCTCCCAGGCCGCCTGCTTCGCCGCCGCGTCGGGCAGGGCGGCCCGGCACCGCGCGGCCCGTTCCGCGCCAGCGGAGCTGACGTCTGCGGCCGCCTCGATGGCGATCTCCGCCTCGCCCGCGGCACCCAGCACCACCAGTCGGCGCAGCACCGCCCAGCGCAGCTCCGCGTCGACCTTCAGGCCGGCCGGCACGTCCCGGCCGGCGAGCCAGCCGACGAGCAGGTCGGCGTCGGTGGTGGCGGCGATCCAGCCCCGTGCGGCGGCGAGCTGCAACGACTCCCCGGCCGGCGCGCCGTCGAGCAGGCGCCGGCACGCCTCGGCGACCCGGGACAACGCTGTCGAGCGGGTCAGCGGGTCGAGGTATCGGTCGATCAGTGACCGACTGAGCGTCAGCACGTCCTCCGCAATGATCACCTCGGTCTCGGTGGGCAGCGCGGCGACGATCAGGTCGACCAGGCCGGCGACCGGCCGCTCCCCGTCGGTCGCCGCGTCCAGCGCCTCACCCCACAGCACCGCCCGGGCCAGCGGGTCGGTCAGGCCGGGCAGCACCAGCGGGACGGCCTCGGCCGACGCCGGGTCGAGACGCACCTTGGCGAAGGTGAGGTCACCGTCGTTGAGCAGCAGAAGCCGGGCCGCCGGCTCACCCGTCAGCTGACCCAGCACGGTGCGCCCACCGTCGGCGGCCGGGTCGATGTCCACCTCGTCGCGCCGGACGGTGCCGTCCGCCGCATAGCGGCCCACGCCGATTCGGTGCGGGCGCAGCACCGGGTGCGACTCGGGTGCGGTCTGCACCACGGCGACCTCGGTGTAGCGGCCGTCGGCGTCGACGGCGACCTCGGCGCGCAACGTGTTGACCTGCGGCTGGCGCAGCCACAGCTCGGCCCAACCGGACAACTCCCGCCCGCTGCTGGCAGAGAGGCTGGTGAGCAGGTCGTCGAGGGTGGCGTTGCCGAAGCGGTGCGCCGCGAAGTGCGCGTTCAGGCCGGCCAGGAACGCCTCGTCGCCGAGCCACGCGACCAGCTGCCGCAGCACGCTGGCCCCCTTGGCGTACGAGATGCCGTCGAAGTTGAGCAGGCCCTCGTCGGCGTCGGCCACCTCCTGCGGGGCGACCGGGTGGGTGGAGGGGCGCTGGTCGGCTGCATACCCCCAGGCCTTGCGGCGCATGGCGAAGGTGGTCCAGGACTGGTCGAAGCGGGTCGCCTCGGCGGTGACCCGGGTGCCCAGGTATTCGGCGAAGGACTCGTTCAACCACAGGTCGTCCCACCAGCGCATGGTGACCAGGTCACCGAACCACATGTGGGCCATCTCGTGGGCGATGGTGCCGGCCCGCTGCTCGCGCTGGGTGTCGGTGACCGCCGAGCGGAAGATGTAGTCGTCGCGGAAGGTGACGATGCCCGGGTTCTCCATCGCCCCGGCGTTGAACTCGGGCACGAACGCCTGGTCGTACTTGCCGAACGGGTAGCGCTCGGTGAAGAGCTGGTGGAACCGGTCCAGGCACTGCCGGGTGACGGTAAAGATCTCGTCGGCGTCGGCGTCCAGGTGCTCGGCCTGCGACTGGCGGCAGTAGATGCCCAGCGGTACGCCGTCGTGCTCGGCCCGCCGGACGTGGTACGGCCCGGCGATCAACGAGAAGAAGTAGGTGGCCAGGGGCGCGCTCGGGGCGAACTCCCAGCGCCCGGGGGCCGGGTTGGCGGCCAGCTCGGCGTTGCCCGCGACGAGCCACTGCGGTGGTGCGGTCACCGAGAGGGTGAACGGGGCCTTGAGGTCGGGCTGGTCGAAGGCGGCGAAGATGCGCTGCGCGTTGTCGAGGAAGGACATCGCGTAGAGATAGGTCTCGCCGTCGGCCGGGTCGACGAAGCGGTGCATCCCCTCGCCCGCGTTGGAGTACGCCATCTCCGCCTCGACGACGAGCGTGTTCTCCGCGGCCAGGTCACCGATCGGCAGCCGGTTGTCGGTGAGCAAATCGAGGTCGAGGTCACTGTCGTTGAGGCGTACCCCGAGCAGTTTGGCGGGCTTGACCTCGGCGAAGGTCGCGGCGCCGGCGGTCGCCCGGAACCGGATCTCGACGCGGGAACGGAACACGTCACCGTCACCGGTCAGGTCGAGGTCCACCTGATAGGACTCGACAGTAATCGCCGCGCCACGCGCGGTCGCCTCTACACGGGTCAGGCTCGGCATCCGCTTATCCTGCCCGATGGGGATCGGCACCCGGTCACCAGACGACCCTCGGCACTGGAGGAAAGAACCATGGCGCAGCACCCCAAGGGCGACTTCGACCTCTCTCGGGCGGTCTGGCAGCGGGCCGAGGGGGACACCTCCGACAGCGCCGTTGAGGTCGCGTTCGTCGACGACCTGATCGGCATGCGTAACTCGGCCGAGCCGGACGGGCCGGTGCTGGTCTTCACCCAGGCCGAGTGGGACGCCTTCGTGGCCGGCGCGCAGGACGGCGAGTTCGACCTGGACTGATCGCGCCCGCCGACCCGTCGGTGCTGGATCGCCGTGCCGGTGCCCGTGCTGCGGACACCGGCACGGCCACGCGGGCGGCCGGGTCGACGCCCTCCCGGGTCGACCACCCGGGGCCGCTGGTCAGTCATCGCCAGGGCCGTCGCCGCCGCCCCAGCCGAGGCCACCGGGACCGGGGGCGTGGTGGAAGCCCGGGTGGTCGGCCACGTCGACGCAGCGCTCCCCGTCCGGGCCGACCGCGCCGCAGAACAGCCGCTCGGCCCGCTGCCAGGCGTCGGCCGGTGACAGGGCCGCCGCCCCGAGTGCCACCTCCGAGCGGAGCAGGCTCAACGCCTCGGCGTACGCCACTGCCAGTTCACGCGCCTCGGCCGGGCCGGGCGCGGTGAAGCCCAGGTGCACTGTGAAGAACCGGTGCGGACGGGTGGGCCGCCGTGGTGGCCCGATCAGTGACCGCCCGTCGCGGCCTCCGCCCAGTGCTCCGGCCGCTCGCCGCTGCCGCCAGTGCGGCGATCTGTTGTCACGCATCCGCCCTCCCCGTGGTTGTCCCACCAGCAGCAAACCAGGTTCCGCCGCCCCTGGGAGGGGCCAGCCGCACCGGGGTTCAGCGGCGTCGACCGGGGTAACCGCGGTGGGCGGCGGCGACCAGCCGCGCCCGCGCGTGAGGAGACCCGATGGCGACCATGCCGGCCGACCGCAGCCCGGACAGCACCCTCGCACTGCTGCGCGCCGGTTACCGGTTCGTCAGCGAGCGCTGCGAGCGGTACGGCAGCGACGTCTTCCAGACCCGGATCCTGCTCACCCCGACCATCTGCCTACGGGGCCGGCCGGCGGCGGAGCTGTTCTACGACAACGACCGCTTCCAACGTGACACCGCGATGCCGCTGCGCGTGCAGCGGACCCTGACCGGTCGGGGTGGGGTGCAGGGCCTGGACGGGCCGGAGCACGACGACCGCAAGGCCATGTTCATGTCGATCATGACACCGACCGCGATCCGGCAACTCGGCCAGCTCTTCGACGACGAGTGGCGGACCCGGATCACCGCCTGGGAGGGCGCCGGCCCGGTGTCGCTCTACGACGAGCTGGGCCGGTTGCTGACCCGGGTGGTCTGCGCCTGGGCCGGGGTGCCACTGCCGACGTCGCAGGTCGAGCGCCGTGCCACCGAGCTGCACGCCATGATCGAAGCCCCAGCGGCGATCGGCCCCCGGCACTGGCGGGGGCGGCTCGCCCGGTACCGCGCCCAACACTGGCTCACCGACCTCGTCGAACGGACCCGGGTCGGCTCAGCCCCGGCGCCGGCCGGCAGCGCCCTGGCCGTGATCGCCGAACACCGGGACCGAGCCGGCCGCCTCCTCCCCCGCCGGATCGCGGCGGTGGAGCTGCTCAACGTGTTGCGCCCGGTGGTCGCCGTCGACCAGTACATCGCCTTCGCCGCGCTCGCCCTGCACGACCATCCGGCCTGGCGGGAACGGGTCCGCGACGACGACGAGGCCACCGAGCACTTCGTCCAGGAGGTCCGCCGCTACTACCCGTTCTTCCCGCTGGCGGCGGCCCGGGTCCGGCGGTCCTTCGACTGGCAGGGCCATCACTTTCCGAAGGGCCGGCGGGTGCTGCTCGACCTCTACGGCACCAACCACCACCCGGCGATCTGGCCGCAACCTGAGCTGTTTCGTCCGGAGCGGTTCGCCGGCCGCCGGGTGGACCCGTTCGAGCTGATCCCGCAGGGCGGCGGTGATCACTGGGCCGGTCACCGCTGCGCCGGCGAGTGGCTCACCATCGACCTGATGAAGCGGGCGGTCACCAACCTGACCGCCGCCATGCGCTACGACGTGCCGGTCCAGGACCTGGCCCTGGACCTGCACCGGATGCCGGCGCTGCCGCCGCTGGGCCTGACCGTCACCAACGTCCGCCGCGCGCCCGACCTCCGCCCGGCCTGACCCGCCCCACCGGTCACGGTGCCCGGCGAGACGGGTGCCCCCGGCCCGTCAGGGATGCAGCACGCTGCGCAGACAGCCGTCCTCCTTCTTCTCGAACAGCTCGTACCCGTGGACGCCCTCGTCCAGGGAGAGCGGGTGGGTGGCCAGATAGCCGGGCTCGATCTCGCCGGCGGCGAGCCGGTCGAGCAGCATCGGAATGTAGCGCTGCGCGTGCATCTGTCCCATCCGCAGCACCAGGGCCTTGTTCATGGCCGCGCCGAGCGGAAACTTGTCGACCAGGCCGGCGTAGACACCGACGATGCTCACCGTGCCGCCCTTGCGGCAGGCCATGATCGCCTGCCGGACCGACGTCGGGCGGTCGGTCTGCAACCGGGCCGCCTGCTTCACCCGGTCGTACGCGTAGGTCGGCCCGACGTCGTGCGACTCCATTCCGACGGCCTCGACGCAGGCGTCCGGCCCGCGCCCGGCGGTCAACTCCCGCAGCGCCTCCAACACGTCGGTCTCCGCGTAGTTGATCGTCTCGACCCCGATCCGTTCGGCGGCGGTGGCGAGCCGATCCGGAAACCGGTCGATCATGATGACCCGTTCGGCGCCCAGGAGCTGCGCCGAGCGGGCCGCCATCTGACCGACTCCCCCGGCACCCCAGACGGCCACCACCTCGCCACCGGTCAGCCCGCAGAAGTCCGCCGCCATCCATCCCGTGGGCATCGCGTCGGAGGCGAACACCACCGAGTCGTCCGGCACTCCCTCGGGTACGGCGAATGCGCCGATGTCACCGAACGGCACCCTGATGTACTCGGCGTGCGATCCGGCGTAGCCGCCAGCGGCGTGCGAATACCCCAGGATGCCGGCCGCCGCGTGCCCCCACAGCTTCTCGGTGAACACCGGCTGCGGGTTGGAGTTGTCGCAGAGCGAGTACTGCTCCGTCCGGCAGTACCAACAGCCACCGCAGGCGACCACCGACCCCACCACCACCCGGTCGCCGACCCGGTGCCGCCGTACGCCGGGCCCGGTCTCCACCACCTCGCCCATGAACTCGTGGCCGAGGATGTCCCCCTCCCGCATCGCCGGCAGGTACCCGTTGATCAGGTGCAGGTCGGATCCGCAGACACTGCTGGCCCGGACCCGGACGATGATGTCCCCCTCGGCGCGGATCCGGGGCTCCGGCACGTCCCGGACCGCCAGCTTGCCGACGCCTTCCCAGCAGAGCGCCCTCACGCCCGTCCTCCCGTCATCAACGTCTCCCGCATCCTGTCGGTCCTCTTCTCCTGGGCCCGGCTGCGGCCGGACGGGTCGTCCCGGGTGTCCAACACCTGGCCGCACTCGACCAGCGCCTTCGCCCGCCGCAGCGCGTCCCGCAGCGCCAGGTCCGGTTCGTCGCCGCCGACCAGGCCGACCAACCGGCGCAGCGGGCCGGAGCGGTAGCGCATCTCGGCGCGGATCTCGGTGCCGCGGCCCTGCGGGGCCTCGGCCAGCTCGATTCGCCCCAGCTGCGGCATCGGCCCGTCCTCGACCCGCCACCGCAGCGTGCCCGCCTCCTCGACGGTGATCTCGGCCTGCCACTGCGTCTCACCGGCGGCCCGGTCCCGGGCCACGCACCGCCACCGGCGTTCGTCGAGCTGTCGCAACGTGGCCCAGCCGGCCAGCGCCCGGTCCCGCCGTTCGCGGTCGGCCCAGAAGCCGATCACCTCGTCCCGGGGCCGGTCCACTGTCACTGCGCGACGCACCACGTACCAGCCGTCCTGCCGCTGCGGCTGATGCCGATGCCGGCGGCGGGCCACCGCCCGGCCCACGCCGACCGCCGTCGCCGCGGTGACGCCGAGCAGCGCCCACCTGGTTCCGTTGTTGGTCATCACGTCTCTCTCCTCCACGGAAAACCGGGCATGGACCGCCCTTACGGGCAGCGCTACCCCGGGCCCGGCCGTCGAAACGACCCGGCCGTTTGATCCCCGCGATTGCGGGCACACGCTGCTCGGCACCGGCCGCGGCCCTGTCCGTCACGGAGTTGTCATGTCCCCGTTCAGCCCCACTGGTGACACCCGGCGCGGTGCGCGGCGGGAGGTCGAACACGAGGGCGCCGGCCCGTCGCCGGTCCGTCTGCCGATGACGTACGTCCTGCCGCTGCGCTGGCACTCCGACAACGGCCTGGCCGAGTTGACCGACTACCTGCGCTGGCTGTCCGACCGGGTCGAGGTGCTCGTGGTCGACGGCTCCCCTCCGGACCTCTTCGCCCGGCACGCCGACGCCTGGGCGGGGCTGGTCCGGCACCTCCCGCCCGACGCCACAGGTGCCGGGCTCAACGGAAAAGTGGTCGGCGTACGCACCGGGGTACGCGCGGCGGAGCACGAGCACGTGGTGATCGCCGATGACGACGTCCGGTACGACCAGGCCGGGCTGACCGCCGTGCACCTACTGCTCGACGAGGTCGATCTGGTCCGGCCGCAGAACTACTTCGACCCGCTGCCCTGGCACGCCTGGTGGGACACCGGTCGCACGCTGCTCAACCGGGCGTTCGGGGCGGACTACCCGGGCACCCTGGCCGTGCGGCACAGCACCTTCCTCGGCATGGGCGGGTACGACCCGGACGTGCTCTTCGAGAACCTGGAGCTGATCCGCACCGTGCGCGCGTACGGTGGCACCGAGGCCGCCCCGGCCTGGCTGTACGTCCGCCGACTGCCACCGGACGCCGCGCACTTCCGCGGCCAACGGGTCCGTCAGGCGTACGACGATCTGGCGCAGCCGGCGCGCCTGCTGACCGCGCTCGCGGTCCTTCCGGCACTGGCCGCGGCGGTCGCGGCCCGGCGACCCGGGTTGGTGTTCGGCGCGGCGGCCGGCACTGTCGCGCTCGCCGAGGTCGGTCGCCGTCGAGCAGGCGGTGTCGCGGTCTTCCCCGCGACGACGGCGCTGGCGGCACCGCTCTGGCTGCTGGAGCGTGGCGTGTGCGGCTGGCTCGCGGTCGCCCAGCGGTTCCTGCTCGGCGGCGTCCGGTACGGCGACACCCGCATCCGCCGGGCCGCCCACCCGGTCCGGGCCCTGCGCCCACAGGTGGGTGACCGCCCCTGACAGCACGACAGCTCGCGGTCACCGCAGTGGCCGCGAGCTGTCGCAACGGTGGTCGACCCGGTCAGGGGCTGACCTGGTGCCGGGCCTGCTGGGCCTGGTCCTTGACGTCCTGCGCGGCGGACTTGCTGTCGTCCTTGACCGCGTGCACGGCATCCTGAGCGGTGGACTTCACCGACGCGGCGGCCTGCTGGGCCGGCTCGCGCAGTTCTTCCTTCAGCTCGTTCGCGACCGCGCCCAGCTTCTCCGTCACCGCCCCGCTGTGCTCGCTGACCCGCTCCTTGAGCTGGGTCGCGGCCTGCTGCTCACGACGGGAGGCCGGGATCAGCGACGAGGCCAGCCAGCCGACCCCGAACGCGATCAGACCGGCGGCGAGCGGGTTGCCCTGGGACTTCTGCCGGATCACCCGCGGCGCGCTGTGGGCGGCGTCGCTGACGGTGGCCGCCGCCGAGTGCGCGGCGTCGCTGACGCTGGAGGCCGCCGACGAGGCGTGGTCGCCCACCGAGTGGGCGGCCTGGCCGGTGCCGTGGCCGAGGTCAGACGCAGTTCCCATGACCTTGTCCCTCACATTCTGCAGAGCGGAGCGGGCCCGCTGCTTACGGTCGTCGACGATGCGGCTGGGGCTGACCTTGTACGCCAGCGCATCCACATCGGAGCTGAGGCTGTTGCGGGTGGCTTCGATCTCACGGCGGATCTGATCGGGATCGGTGCTCATCGGGTGACTCCCTCCGGGTGTGGCTTGAGCGCGTCGGGGATCCGCTGCACGCTGTCGTTGGTCTGCTTGAGCCCGCGTACGTGCTGGGCGTTCTTCTTGGCCGCCGAGTAGAGGACGGCGGCGACCACGGCCCAGATCACGGCCACGATCAGCGCGGCCAGACCGGAGTCCATGACGTTGTCCAGGAACTGCCACACGGCGATGGACACGAAGAGAGCCACCATGTAGCCGCCGAAGCCGGCACCGCCGAAGAGGCCCGCGGCCTTGCCGGCCTTCTTGCCCTCCTGGCGGATCTCGGCCTTGGCCAGCTCGACCTCCTGACGCATCAGCGTCGACAGGTCGGTGGTGACCTGACGCATCAGGTCGCCGAGCGAGCTGTTCTTCACCTCCGCGTCGGTGTGCGGGGCCCCCGCGGTGGGGTGGTAACCGGAGTCCAGGCCGGACCCCTGCGTCGGCATGCTCATGCCGTCGTCTCCCTTCGGATGACTCGGCGGCTCACGGGCGCGGGTTGCCGCTGGACGGCACGCCCGGCAGCGGGTCGGTCTGGGTCACCGGCGGCAGCGGCTGACCGGTGCCGGAGTGCTCCGGGTGGTCGCCCCGGCCGGGCTCGGCGTAACCACCGGACGCCGGGTCGGCGTAGCCGGCAGCCGTCTGGTCGGCGTAGCCACCGGACGTCGGCGGGGTGTGCGTGCCGGGGGTCGGGTCGAGGTAGCCACCGGCCGGAACGGCGTCCGGCACCGCGCGAGGCGCCGGCGGCGGCGTCGGGATCACCGCGGTCTGCTCCGGGTCGTACGCGCCGGCACCCCGGTAGCCGGCGGAACCGTTGCCGGAGTCGTCACCCGCCGCCGAGATGCCACGGGTCAACCGACCCGCCAGCACACCGAGGACCGCCGCGCCGACCAGGAAGGTGCCCGGGTTGCGCCGCGCGTAGTCGCGGACCTCGGTGACGAGGTCACCGGGCTGGCGCTCCTCGAGCCAGCCGGCCACACCGTGCACCCGGTCGGCGGCCTGGCGGGCCAGCTCGGTCACCGGGCCGGCCTGGCCACCCTGCTCGGCCATCGAGCGCATCTCGTCGGCCAGCGAACGCAGCCCACCGGCCGCCTTGCGCTGCTGCTCACCGGTCTGGCTGGCGAGCTGGTTGCGAGCCTCGCCGTACAGGTTGCGGGCCTGCCGGGCCGCCTCACGGCCGACCTCGGTGCCCTGCTCCTTGGCGGTCTGGGCGACCGCACCGCCGGCCTGCGCGGCCTCCGACCCGACCTGGCGCGCCTGGTCGCGGACGCCGCCGCCGTTGGTCGAGGGCTGCCCGTACGTGGAGGAGGTCGGTGAAAGATCGTAAGTCATGATTTCCCTTCCGCTCAGCAAGTCGTCGCGGTATGTGCTGGGGGGATGCGGCGCGATGTTGCCGCCGCTGACCATTGACCTACCCTGCGTTTCGGCTTCCATACCTCTTCGTGCATTTCTCTGCGCGGCCCACCGGATGAACTTCAAAATGGAGGATCGTCGGGCTGCGTCACGTCGCCGCTGCGGACAGTGAGGTTCGCGAGGCCGACAGATCCACGGAGGGGGCAGCGATGGCACGAGGCGCACGAGGCGGTCGGGCGGCCGGTCCCCGACCCCGCGTCCAGCTGGCCGCACTGGTCGTGGCCGGGGTCTTCCTGCTGATCGGTGTCCTCGGCTTCATCCCCGGCATCACCACCGACTACGGCGAGCTGAGGTTCGCCGGGCACCACTCGGACGCCCGCCTGCTCGGGCTGTTCCAGGTGTCGATCCTGCACAACGCGGTGCACCTGCTCTTCGGGCTGGCTGGCCTGGTGCTGGCCCGCAGCATCGCCGGCGCCCGCGTGTTCCTGGCCGCCGGCGGCGCGATCTACCTCGCCCTCTGGCTGTACGGCCTGGCCATCGAGGCGGTCAACCCGGAAGGCGGGGCGAACATCCTGCCGGTCAACGACGCCGACAACTGGCTGCACCTCGCGCTCGGCTTCGGGATGCTGGCGCTCGGGCTGCTGCTGTCGAACCAGGCGGGCACCGGTGGACGCCTGGACAGCCCCGCTGAACGGCGCTGACCTGGCGCTCTTTGTTTCGCCGCCAGGCAAACAGGGGTAATCGACCGGCGAAGGAGGTGCGATCATGCCTCGTTGGCTGCGTGACAACGCCCTGGCGGTCGCCATGCTGGGCGCGTTCCTGGTCTTCCTCGTGTTGCAGAGCGTCTTCGGCTGGCAGACCCACAACGAGGAGCTGACCGAGTTCGGGGCCGCACCGCTGAGCTGGCCGGCGTACCTGACCAGCGGGCACTTCGCCGAGGCGGTCTTCGAGAACTGGGAGTCGGAGTTCCTCCAGATGGGCGGCTACGTACTGCTCACCGCGTACCTGGTGCAGCGGGGCTCGGCCGAGTCCAAGCCGGTGGACCAGACCGACCGGCCGGAGGACGACGAGCGCCGCGCGACCCCGCAGTCACCCTGGCCGGTCCGCGTCGGCGGCCTGCCGTTGGTGGTCTACCGGAACAGCCTCTCCATCGCGCTGCTGCTGATCTTCGCCGGTTCCTTCGTCGGTCACCTGCTCGGTGGCACCGCCGCCTACAACCAGGAGCAGGCGCTCCAGAGCGGCGCGCCGCCGATCGGGGTGTGGGAGTTCCTCGGCACCAGCGACTTCTGGTTCCAGTCGATGCAGAACTGGCAGAGCGAGTTCCTCGCTGTGGGCGCGCTGATCCTGCTGAGCATCGTGCTGCGCCAGCACGCCTCGCCGGAGTCGAAGCCGGTGACCGTCGCGCACGCCAGCACCGGCGCCTGAGGGGGCGACGCGGCAGTCAGGCCGCGACCGGCAGCCGCTTGGCGAAACAGACGCTGTACGGGTTGCCCACGTACTCGCCGTAGACCGGGATCTGCTGGTAGCCACACGAGGTGTACAGCGCCATCGCCGCCGGCAGGTAGGTGCCCGTCTCCAGGCAGACCACCGAGTGCCCCTGCCGGAACGCGCACTCCTCCAACGCGGCGAGCAACTGACGACCGATCCCCCGCCCCCGGTACGCGGGCCGGACGTACATCCGCTTGACCTCGCCGGTCTCGGCGTCGAGCGCCTGGAGCCCACCGCAGGCCACCGCCCGACCGTTCACCACCACCGCCAGGTAGCGGACGTCGTCGTGCGGCATGAAGACCTGCCCGTCCAACCCGCCATCGGCCTCGCGCAGCTCACGCTGCTGCGCGGTGACCATGGCGGCGATCTCCGGATCGATGGCAGGCCGGGACTCGATCAGCATCACCCCACGCTAGGACGCGCCGATTTCGCGAAGGTTTCCGGAAATCAACCCCATCACGGAGCGCAACGAACTACTCGGCGTCGTCCTCGTCCTCGTCGTCGGGGTCGTCGGACGCGTCCGCGCCCACCTCGTCCGCCGACCGCACCCGACGAGCCTTGCGGGCCGCGAGCCGATCCGCGGCGGAGGCCCGGTTCGACTTCTCCTCCAGGCGGACGTCGGTGCCCCGGTTGCCGGGTACGAACTCCACGCCGGCGAAGAGCGTCGGCTGCCAGTCGAACTCGCGCACGCCGATCCGGACCAGATCACCGGGCTGCGCGCCGGCCTTGGCCAGCTTGTCCTCCACCCCGAGCCGGGCCAGCCGGTCAGCCAGGTAGCCGACCGCCTCGTCGTTGTCGAAGTTGGTCTGCTTGACCCAGCGTTCCGGGCGGACACCGCGCACGGTGAACGAGCCGTCCGCCTCGGCCGTGATGGTGAAACCGTCGTCGTCCACGGCGATCGGGCGGATCACGATCCGGGTCGGCTCGGCGGGCGGCGCGGCCTTGCGCTCTGCCTCTACCAGCTCGGCCATCGCGTAGGTCAGCTCCTTGAGCCCTTCCCGGGTGGCCGCGGAGACCTCGAACACCCGGTAACCGCGCTCCTCCAGGTCGGGACGCACGATCTCGGCGAGGTCGCGGCCGTCCGGCACGTCGACCTTGTTGACGGCGACCAGCCGGGGGCGGTCGGCCAGGCCGCCGTACTGGCTCAGCTCGGCCTCGATGGCGTCGATGTCGGCCACCGGGTCACGGCCCGGCTCCAACGTCGCCGAGTCGATGACGTGCACCAACACCGCGCAGCGCTCGATGTGCCGCAGGAACTCCAGGCCCAGGCCCTTGCCGGTGGCCGCGCCGGGGATGAGGCCCGGCACGTCAGCGACGGTGAAGGTGTGGTTGTCCATCCGGACCACACCGAGGTTGGGCACCAGGGTGGTGAACGGGTAGTCGGCGATCTTCGGCTTCGCGGCGGAGATGACCGAGATCAGCGACGACTTACCGGCGGACGGGAAGCCCACCAGGCCCACATCGGCGACGCTCTTCAGCTCCAGCACGATGTCGAGTTGGTCGCCGGGCTCCCCCAGCTCGGCGAAGCCGGGCGCCTTGCGCTTGGCGTTGGCCAGCGAGGCGTTGCCGCGCCCGCCGCGCCCGCCGCGCGCGACCTCGAAGGTGGTGCCGGCGCCGACCATGTCGGCCAGCACAGTGCCGTCGGTGGTCTGCACCACGGTGCCGTTGGGCACCTTGAGCACCAGGTTGTGGCCGTTGGCCCCGTCCCGGTTCGAGCCGGCACCGCCCTTGCCGTTGTCGGCCTTGACGTGCGGGTGGAAGTGGAAGTCGAGCAGCGTGGTCACCTGCGGGTCGACCACCAGGGACACGCTGCCGCCGTGTCCGCCGTTGCCGCCGTCCGGCCCGCCGAAGGGCTTGAACTTCTCGCGGTGGATCGAGACACAACCGTGCCCGCCATCGCCGGCCTGCAGATGCAGAACGACCCGGTCAACGAACGTTGCCACGGCGTCAATCCTTCCAGCGAGGTCCACCCCCGCACTTCGCGAAAAAGGCTAAGCGGGCCGGGACCCGGAGGTCCGCGGCCCGCTTAAGCCCGAGAACTACTGCTGCGGAACGATGCTGACGGTCTTGCGACCGCGCTTGGTGCCGAACAGGACCGCACCGGCGGACAGCGCGAACAGCGTGTCGTCGCCGCCACGGCCGACCAGGTCACCGGGGTGGAACTTGGTGCCACGCTGCCGGATGATGATCTCACCGGCGCTGACAACCTGACCACCGAAGCGCTTCACGCCGAGTCGCTGGGCCGCGGAGTCACGACCGTTACGCGAGCTGGACGCACCCTTTTTGTGAGCCATTGGAGGACGACCTACTTCCCGCTGGAGATGCCGGTCACCTTGACCTGGGTCAACGGCTGGCGGTGACCCTGGCGCTTGTGGTAGCCGGTCTTGTTCTTGAACTTGTGGATCCGGATCTTCGGGCCCTTGGTGTGCGCGGCGATTTCGCCGGACACCGCGACCTCGGCAAGCTTCGCCGCGTCGGTCACCAGGTCGTCACCGTCGACGAGGAGCACCGCGGTGAGCTTCACCGCGTCACCGGGGGCACCGGTGAGCTTCTCGACCTCGATCACGTCGCCCTCGGCGACCTTGTACTGCTTGCCGCCGGTCTTGACGATCGCGTACATCGGAGGCGGACTCCCTGTCGTTGAGGCTGCTGGCGGTCGTCCCCGCAGCGGCTCGCCGGGTAGCAGTGCACGGCGGCGCGGGCACACGGGAACTCGGCACACCAAAGGTGGGCCGCAGGCAAGAGTACGCCATTGCCGGCCCGGACCCCAAACCGGCCCGCCCTGGTCAGCGCGCGCAGAGCCGGTCGAGGCGCTGCTGAAGCCGGCCGGGTTCGCCATCGTCGATCGACCCGACGTCGACCCCGCGCGCGCGAACCTCGGCCCGACTCCGGTGAGCAGGGTCGTGAGCTGCGGATCGTCGGCCCACTCCGACCGCCCCCGCCGCACGGTCCGTCAGTCGACCAGCGCCGCCCCGGCCCGCCGCCGGGCAGCCCTCGGTCGTACGGCCGTCCCCGGCGCCCACCGCCGCGAGCGGCGGGTCCCGCTCCGGCAGGTCCACACGGCAGCGGGGCCGGCCGGCCGCCTGCGCGGCGGCGCGAACCTGGGTGGTGTCGCCAGCTGACCGCAACGGCAAGGTCCCTCTCCCGGGCACTGTGCCAGGGAGAGGGACCTTGTCAACGCACGTGGCCGGTCAGGTGCTCAGGGGCGGGTCCGCCGACGGGCGCCACCCCGACGCGACCGACGACGGCCGCCACCGCCGTCGGTGCTCTCCTCGTCGCCCTCACCGTCAGCGAGCGCGTCCGGGTCGTCCGCCGCGGCCAGCCGAGCCGACTCACCCTGTTGGGCGTCGGAGATCGCCGGCGCGGCCGGGGTGTCCGACTCGTAGCGGGACAGGTCGTAGCCCATGGTGTCCTGGTAGTCGGCGTCCGGTTCAGGGCTGGAATCGGTGTCGACGACCTCGACCACGGTCCGCTCGGCCGCCGCCGGGGCGTTCTTGCGGGCCCGCCGTCGGGACGACGTGGCGCCCTGCTCGGCCGCCGGAGCGGGAGCCACCGACGCGGCGACCGCCTTGACCTTCTCTCCCGCACCGGCGGGGCGCGGCTTCTCCGGCACCGGCTCGGTGTGGATGATGACGCCCCGGCCCTTGCAGCACTCGCAGGTCTCGCTGAACGCCTCCAGCAGGCCCGCGCCGATCCGCTTCCGGGTCATCTGCACCAGACCGAGCGAGGTGATCTCGGTGACCTGGTGCTTGGTGCGGTCCCGGCCCAGACACTCGGTGAGCCGACGCAGCACCAGCTCACGGTTCGACTCCAGCACCATGTCGATGAAGTCGATCACCACGATGCCGCCGATGTCGCGCAGCCGGAGCTGACGGACGATCTCCTCCGCCGCCTCCAGGTTGTTGCGGGTGACGGTCTCCTCCAGGTTGCCCCCGGAGCCGGTGTACTTGCCGGTGTTGACGTCGACGACAGTCATCGCCTCGGTGCGGTCGATCACCAGCGAGCCACCGGAGGGCAGGAAGACCTTGCGGTCCAGGCCCTTGATGATCTGCTCGTCGATCCGGTACTCGGCGAAGACGTCACTCGTGCCGACGTGCCGGCGGACCCGGTCGACCAGGTCAGGAGAAACGTGCGACAGGTACGACTCGACCATGTCGTACGACTGCTCGCCCTCGATCACCAGCTCGCGGAAGTCCTCGTTGAACAGGTCCCGGACCACCCGGATGACCAGGTCGGGCTCCCCGTAGAGCAGCACCGGAGCACCACCCTCGGCGGCCTTGGCCTGGATGTCCTCCCACTGCGCCTGGAGCCGCTTGACGTCACGGGCCAGCTCGTCCTCGGTGGCGCCCTCGGCGGCCGTCCGGACGATCACGCCCGCGCCGTCCGGGACCAGCTTCTTGAGCACGTCCCGCAGCCGCTTACGCTCGTTGTCCGGCAGCTTGCGGCTGATCCCGGAGGCGTTGCCGTTGGGTACGTAGACCAGGTGCCGACCCGAGAGCGCGATGTGGCTGGTCAGCCGTGCGCCCTTGTGCCCGATCGGGTCCTTGGTGACCTGGACCAGCACCGAGTCGCCGGAGCGCAGCGCCTGCTCGATCGAGCGGGCCCGCCCCTCCAGCCCGGAGGTGTCCCAGTTGACCTCACCGGCGTACAGCACCGCGTTGCGGCCCCGGCCGACGTCGACGAACGCGGCCTCCATGCTCGGCAGCACGTTCTGCACCTTACCGAGGTACACGTTGCCGGCCATGGTCGCGGAAGAGTTGCGGGTGACGTAGTGCTCGACCAGCACCCCGTCCTCCAGGACGGCGATCTGGGTACGGTCACCGCGCTGGCGGACCGCCATCACCCGGTCGACGGCCTCCCGGCGCGCCAGGAACTCCGACTCGCTGAGGATCGGCGGGCGGGTACGGCGCTGCTCCCGGCCGTCGCGGCGGCGCTGGCGCTTGGCCTCCAGCCGGGTCGAGCCGGACACACCCTGCACCTCGTCGACGGTGCGGCGCGGCTCGCGGATCTTCACCACAGTGGGCACGCCGTCGTCCGCGGCGCCCTCGGTGTCACCGGCGCCACGACGGCGGCGACGACGGCGACGACGGGTCAGGCCGTCCCCGCCCTCGGACTCCTCGTCCTCGTCACCCTCGGTCTCGGCCTCGGCGGTCTCTTCCTCGTCGGTCTGTGCCGCCTCCTCGGACTCCTCGTCCTCGGCGTCGTCGGCCCCGCCCTTGCCCCGGCCGCGACCCCGACGACCACGCCGGCGGCGACGGCGCGCGGCGGCGCTGTCCTCGTCGTCCTCATCCGCCTCGGTGGCCTCGTCGGCCTCCTCGGTCGGCTCCTCTTCGGCCTCGATCGCCTCGATCGGCTCCACCGGCTCGACCTCGCGGCGGCCACGTCGACGGCGACGGGACGGCTCGGCGGCTTCCTCGACGGCCGGCTCCTCGGCCGCCGCGGCGGGCTCCACCGGTCGGGTCACCGGCACCGCGTCCGGCTGGGGTGCCATGAACAGCACTGTGGGCGCGGAGAGCGCAGCCCGGCGACGACGGGTACGCGGCTGCTCCGGCTCGATCTCGGCGGGCTCGTTCGGCTCGTCCGTCACACCGGACACGGCCACGCCCGGTGCCACGTCGCCGGCGCGCTCCTGCGGGCCACTGCTCCAGGCCAGCTCGGCGGCGGACGTGCTCGGGAGGGCCGGGGAGTCGGTCAACTCGGCCTCGGCCTCGCGCAGGTCGGACTCCGCCGGCTCCTCGACGACCGGCTCTCCGACGGCCGGCTCCTCGACGGCGGCGGCCGGCTGCTCGGTGGCGGGCGGCTCCTCGACGGCGGCGGGCGTGGCCTTCTTGCGCCGGGTACGGGTCACCTTGACCGGCGGAACCACCTCGGCCGAGGCCGCCTCCGCGGAGGCGGCGACCAGCGGCTCCTCAGCGGTCGTCTCGATGGCGGTGGCCTTGCGGCGACGCCGGGGGGTCTTCGGAGCGACGTCCTGGTCGCCGGAGACCGGTGCGAAGACCTCCGCCTGCGGTGCTTCGGCACTGCCGGCACCACCGGTGGACGCCTCGACCGGGGCGTCGGTCTGCTCCGGCTGGTTGAGCGGGGCGGCCCGGCGACGGGTCGCCCGGGTGCGCCGCACCGGCGCGGCCGGCTCGGCGGCCTCGGGAGCGCTCTGGGCGCCGGCTGGTTCCACCGAGGCCGAACCGACCTCGGTGGTGGGGGGCGCGACAGCGGCGCCGTCGGCAGTGCTGCTCTGGTCGGCGGTCTCGCCGGCCGGCTGTGAACCGGTCCGTTCGCCGCCCTCGGGCTCGTTCTCGAGCATGGACGTTCTCCAGTTCTGGCTACCCCGGGCGCGGGTGAGCGCTGCCACGCAGGGTCGCCGCAAAAGTGTTTCCGCCGGGCGCGCGTGGTGCGCGACCGCCGAAGTCTGCCTGCCAGAGCACGGACCGTCGGTCAGTGCCCAACGATGGCTGCCCCGTCGCGGTCCGCATCCAACGGATCCACGATCGCACCCTGCGCGGTCAACGTGCCCTGAGCCAGCCGGGTCACCCTCGGCGAAACCGGCGGCTCCAGGTCGGCCACCACGCGGAGGCCGGAAAGGACGTCATCGGGCCGTACGGACGGGGTGACCTGCCGCACGACCAGTTCGAGTATCGCACACGGTACGGCCGGCGCCCCGGAAGGCGTCGGCGTAGGCAGTTGGACATCGATCGATATCACGGCGGCGCGGGCGTCGAAAGTACGTCGCCCCTGCTTGGTCATCCGCTCGACCAGCACCTCCTCGGCCGCGACGAAGGCGTCCACGGCGGCGCGCAGCACCGCCGGGTCGACCTCGGGCAACTCGATGTACCAGCGCGACGCCTCGATCCGCTCCGGCAGGTTGCCGCCCTCGGCGATCACAGCGTCCAGGACGTCCAGCCCCGGCGAGAGCGCGGCGTCCAACGCGGCGCGCAGCGCCTCCGGGTCGACAGCGGCCTGCAGGGCGATCTCCAGGTACTCCGCCTCGCTGGCCACCCCGGTGGGCGCGGCGCTGGCGTAGGAGATCTTCGGGTGCGGGTGGAAACCCTGCGAGAAGGCGACCGGCACGGCGGCCCGGCGTAGCGCGCGCTCGAACGCCCGGGCGAAGTCCCGGTGCGAGGTGAATCGCAGCGGCCCGCGCTTGGCGTACCGGATGCGGACGCGCTGGACGACCGGTGCCTGGCCGCCCTCGGGTTGAGGCTTCTTGGCGATCGTGGGCTCCTCGGGTGTACCTGCGTGTCCGCCCATCCTGGCGCAGAGCCCGTGGCGGTACGCAGCCGGGGCAGCCGAATGGCCCCGGCAGACGGGTGCAAACCGGTCAGCAGGGGCGCGACCACCCGGTGCGAATGCCGATGGCCGGCCGGTGACCCGGAGGTCACCAGCCGGCCATCACGATCGGGACCGGTTACCGCTCTGTCGGCGGGACCGGCGGTGGCCCGCCCGGCGGGCCGTAACCGGACGGCGGGCCGTAGCCGGGAGGAGGTGCGTAGCCGGAGGGCTGGCCGTGGCCGGGTGGCGGCGGGTAGCCGGGAGGAGGTGCGTAGCCGGGTGGCGGGGCGTAGTACGCGTCCGGCGACGGAGGTGCGCCAGGGGTCACCCGGTCGAGCACCTCGTCCGGGATCTGGGCTGCTCGGGCCGCCTCCCGCCGGTAGCGCCGCCGGTTCCAGATGAGGAACACCGCCAGCCCCAGCAGCAACACCAGCACCACGGCGATGCCGATGCCCACCACCATCACCTGCTGGTCGGTCGGACCACCGCGGTCACCGTGCTGGGTGACGTCGAACTCCTCGTCCGCACCCCCGGTACGGGCCGGGCCGCCGGTGCCGGCCGGGTCCGGATCGGTCGCGGCGGCCGGACCGAGCAGCGGGTTGCTGGTGACCGGCGGCACGTTGGCGGTCAGCGCCTTCATCGGGTCGATCACCCCGAAGCCGTACTGCGGATCCCGTCCGGACGGGCCGGCGTCCCGGGCGGTCCGGATGATCCGGTTGATCACGCTCGGAGCGCTGAGGTCCGGGTACTTCGCCCGGATCAGCGCGGCCAGGCCGGAGACGATCGCGCTGGAATCGGAGGTCCCGTCGCCCCAGCCGTAGCCCGCCTCGTTGGTGATGTTGTAGACGCTGTCGCCCGGAGCGGCGACCACCGCCTCCGGCCCCCGGACGGAGCCGGACCAGAACTTGCCACCCTTTGTCGTCCCGGTCACGGCGATCACGCCCGGGGTATTCGCCGGGCTGCTCACTGTGTTTCTGCCGTTGGCGGTGTTGCCGGCGGAGCCGACCACGACGACGTCGTGGTCCAGCGCGTACTTGATCGCGCTCGCCTCCTGAGGGCTGGCCATGCCCGGGCCACCGAAGGACATGTTGATCACCTTGGCGCCGCCGTCGACGGCCATCCGGATGCCGAGGGCGACCGCGGCCTCGCTGTTGCTCCCGGTGCCCTTGCGCAGCTTGATGGGCAGGACCTTCGCGCCGGGAGCGATGCCGTCCACACCGTCGGAGCCACCCTTCGCCGCGATGATGCCGGCGATGTGCGTGCCGTGCCCGTCCTCGTCGGCCCGGCCGTCGCCGGCCGCGCCGTAGCTGCGACCACCCGCAAGCACCTGGCCACGCAGGTCGGGGTGGCTGGCCTCGACGCCACTGTCGAGCACGGCCACGACCACGCCCCGCCCGGTCGAGACCTTGTGCACCTGGTCGATCCGCAGCTCGTCCAGATACCACTGCTCGGCCCGCCGAGGCGCGGCGGCCGCCGGCTGGGCGACCCCCGCCACCAGGAACCCCGCCAACAGACAGGCGACTACCGGCCGGAGGCTTCCGACGTTCACCCTCATCCGTCCATCCTCACCGAAGGACGCCCGGCGACGCCCCGTCACCGGGGCCCCACGGATCGTCGTCCTCAGTCAACCACGACGAGTGCTCGGAGCCGCCGCCACCGCCGTGTCCGGCGCCGCCCGCGCCGCCCATCATGCCGCCGCCCATCATTCCGGCGCCGCCGATGCCCGCACCACGCGCGCCGCCCGCCATCCCGGCACCACCAGGGCCAGCGGCAGCGGCAGCGCGCAGCGCGTTCGCGGCGCTCGTCATCGGCGGCAGCTTTCCGTTGCCGCCACCCACCATGCCGGGGATGCCGCCCACGCCGATGCCACCGCCCGCGCCGATGCCACCACCAGCACCGATCCCGCCGGCCGACCCGACGCCGGCACCGCCGCCACCGAACCCGCCGCCGGCGCCACCGAGGCCGGCGCTGCCGACCCCGCCGCCACCGATGCCGCCGCCCAGGCCGCTGACGCCGCTCGGACTGGCGCCGGCCAGACCGCTGCTGTAGCCAGCGTCGCTGCCCGGGTAGCTGGAACCGGTCGACGGGGAGGTGAGCTGACCGGTGCCGCCGGTGGGTGAGCCCTCGCCGATCCCGCCCGGCGTGGTCGGGGAGAACGGGCCGACGGTGGACGTCGGGCCGCCCGTTTCGCCGATGCCCGGCGGCCTGCTGCCGATGGTGGGGCCACCACCGATATCGGGCTTCCCGCCGAAATCCCCACCACCGATGTCGGGTCGCCCGGTTGGCGGAATCCGGGTGTCACGCCTGATGTCGTTCTCGTCGTCACGCGGAGGATCACCGATGCCTGTCGGCGGGACCACTGTCAGCTTGGGACGCTCCGTGTAGACCGCCTGGGGCAGCGGCGCCATCGCGGTGTTCGCCGCCTGCTGGTTGTCCCGGTACCAGTTGTCCAGGTGGGACTTGGTGTCCCACCAGCCGCCCCGCTTCTGGTCACCGGCCTGACCGTCGACCTTCATCGTCGCTTCCAGGTCGTCGGCCTTGTCCCGGAACGCGCCGTCGGCGTACGAGGCGGGATTGTTCTGGTAGTCCTGACGCAGGGCGGCGAGGAACCCCGACGAACTCTCGCCGTCGCGGGCGTCGTCGAGCTCGGTGCCGTTGGGCAGGCTCCACTCGTTGAAGCCGAAGTCGTCCATCAGCGGGATCGGGATCGTGGAGACCGACTTGCGGATGTCGCCCTCGATCCGCGTCAACGCGCCACTGACGTTCGTCGCGTCGGTGATCAGATCCTCGATCTGCTTGCCGATCTTGCCCAGGTGCTCGCGGTACGCGTCGCCACCGCTGCCCTTCCAACCGGCGAGCATCCCGGGCAGACCGCCGACGTTGGGGCGTTCCTGACCTGTCGCGACCGGGCCGACGAACGACCGACCGACGAGCGCGTCGCGCAGCTGTTGCAGGCCGCTGGAGAGATTGCTCCAGCCCGCTCCGACCGAACCGACCGTTTCCGGGTCCGCGGAGAGCGTCACCTCGCGGACGCACCGCTCCCAGGTTCCTCCAGCCATGACGTCCCCCTCAGGCCGTGTACGGGTAGGTGGGTGCGCCGCTGGCAGTGGGCGGCGGCGACGCCGACTCCAGCAGCCGCTCGATCTCCTTGCCGTTGGCGCCGTTACGCGCCTCGGTGTCGCGGAACGCCTTGGCGATCTCCTCGGTGCCCTCCTTCAGCGCGGCGAGCTTCTGGGAGAGCGTCGTGAGGTGCGCTTCCATGTTCGCAGTGGAGGTCTCCAGGGCCCGCCACTGCATGACGGCGTCCTCGTACGCGCCGAACGGGGTGCCGTTCGGGACGGTCTGGGCGTTGTTGCTGTCGCCCTTCATCCGCGTCTTGATGCGTTCCATCTCGTATTTGATGGTGTCGTCGACGTACTGCCTGAGCCGCTCGACGTACGCTGCGGCGGCGTCCAGGTCCTCGACGCTGACGTGCAGATCGCCGATGCTCGGCGGCGGGATGCTCCCCATGCGATTCCTCCCCCGTCCCCGACCCGCCGGGTCGGTCCATGTCAGACGCAGCGTATCGAGTCTGACCTAGGCGGGGCAGCCCCAGCCACCACCACGTGGTACAGATGACGGCCGATCCCGGTGGGTCCGGTGCGGGCGACAGCGCGGCGAGGCCCTGACAACGCCAACGGGCCCGCGAGACGTGGGCCCGTTGGAAAACATGTCGGATGTGGAGGGTGGTCGGGCGCCGCCAGCCGGCGGCAGCCTGGTCAGGGGTGCGAGTGGCCCGACGGAACCTTCATGCCGTTGCCGCCCAGCGGCGTGAGCGGCAGCAGCTTCTTGCCGGTGGGGCCGATCTGGATCTCGGTGTCCATCGACGGGCAGACGCCGCAGTCGAAGCAGGGCGTCCACCGGCAGTCGTCCTGCTCGAACCCGCTCACCGAGTCCTGCCAGTCCTGCCAGAGCCAGTCCTTGTCCAGGCCCGAGTCGAGGTGGTCCCAGGGCAGGACCTCCAGCTCGTCGCGCTGACGGGTGGTGAACCAGTCGAGGTCCACCCCGTACGCGGGCAGCGTCTCGGCCGCCGCGTCCACCCACCGCTGGTACGAGAAGTGCTCGCTCCACCCGTCGAACCGGCCGCCGTTCTCCCAGACCTTGCGGATGACCGAGCCGACCCGGCGGTCACCCCTGGAGAGCAGCCCTTCGATGAGGGACGGCTCGCCGTCGTGGTAGCGGTAGCCAATGGCCCGGCCCAGCGAGCGGTCCGCGTTGATGGCCTGCTTGAGGATCTTGAGCCGGTGGTCGATGACCTCCGGACGGTCCATCGCCGCCCACTGGAACGGGGTGTGCGGCTTCGGCACGAACCCGCCGATCGAGACCGTGCAGCGGATGTCCTTGGAGCCGGTCGCGGCGCGGCCGGCCCTGATCACCTCGTGGGCCATCTCCGCGATCTCGAGGACGTCCTCGTCGGTCTCGGTGGGCAGGCCGCACATGAAGTAGAGCTTCACCTGTCGCCAGCCGTTGGTGTACGCGGTGACGACTGTCCGGATCAGGTCTTCCTTCGACACCATCTTGTTGATGACCTTGCGGATCCGCTCCGACCCGCCCTCCGGGGCGAAGGTCAGGCCGGTACGCCGACCATTGCGGGACAGCTCCTGCGCGAGGTCGATGTTGAAGGCGTCCACCCGGGTCGACGGCAGCGACAGCGAGACGTTCGTGCCCTCGTACTGCTGGGCGAGGCCGGAGCACATGTCGCCGATCTCGGAGTGGTCCGCCGAGGAGAGCGACAGCAGGCCGACCTCGGAGAAGCCGGAGAACTCCAGACCCTCGCGGACCATCTGCCCGACCGTGGTGATCGACCGCTCCCGCACCGGCCGGGTGATCATCCCGGCCTGGCAGAACCGGCAACCCCGGGTGCAGCCCCGGAAGATCTCCACCGCGTACCGCTCATGCACCGTCTCGGCCAGCGGCACGAGGGGCTTCTTCGGGTACGGCCAGGCGTCCAGGTCCATCGTCGTGCGCTTGTGCACCCGGAACGGCACGTCCGCCCGGTTCGGCACGACCCGCTGGATCCGGCCGTCGGGCAGGTAGTCGACGTCGTAGAAGCGCGGCACGTAGACGCTCTCGGTGCGGGCCAGCCGCAGCAGCAGCTCGTCGCGGCCACCCGGGGAGCCCTCGGCCTTCCACTCCCGGACGATCGCGGTGATCTCCAGGACCGCCTCCTCACCGTCGCCGAGCACCGCGGCGTCGATGAAGTCGGCGATCGGCTCCGGGTTGAACGCGGCGTGCCCACCGGCCACGATCACCGGGTCGGCGTCGGTGCGGTCGGCGGACAGCATCGGGATGCCGGCCAGGTCGATCGCGGTGAGCATGTTGGTGTAGCCCAGCTCGGTGGAGAAGGAGATGCCGAACACGTCGAAGCCGCGCACCGACCGGTGCGCGTCGACGGTGAACTGCGGCACGCCGTGCGTGCGCATCAGCGTCTCCAGGTCCGGCCAGACCGCGTACGTCCGCTCGGCGAGGGTGTCGGGCAGTTCGTTGAGCACCTCGTAGAGGATCTGCACGCCCTGGTTGGGCAGGCCCACCTCGTACGCGTCGGGATACATCAGCGCCCAGCGCACGGTGGCGGCGTCCCAGTCCTTCGTGACCGCACCCAACTCGCCACCGACGTACTGGATGGGCTTGGAGACCTGGGGCAGCAGCGGCTCGAGCTGGGACCACACGGAATTGGTCGCGGCCGCGCGCGGCGTCGTGGACGGGGCACTCATGATGCCCAAGGGTACGCGTTCGCCCGGCGCGGATCGCGCGCACGCCCGATCGGCGGTGGTGGCGGCGCGGTACTAACCTCGGATCGGCGCGAGAGGAGATTGCCGCGATGCCGGACCCCCAGCCGGGAGCACGGCCGGCCGACGGGAGCACCCCGGGCACCGAGCCGGAGCGGGACCCGGCGGTCGCCGACGAGCCGACCTCCCCACCCGAACCCCGGACCCAGCCGGACCGCTCGGAACAGCCGGACCCCTCGGACCAGCCGGACAAGCCGAAACCACCGACCCAGCCGGACCCCCCGGACCCCTCGGGCCAGCCGGACCCGCCGGACGAGCCGGAACCTGCCGCCACCGCGGAGGTCCCGGCGCCCAGGTGGAGCGGTTCGGCTCCGGTGCCGCCGCCGCTGCCCCGCCGGGCCGCCTGGGGCGAGTCGGCCGAGCCGACCCCTGTCCCGCCGGTCTCCGTCGGGCCGCCCGAGCACCAGACGCCCGTCGACCCGTGGGCCGGCGTGGACACCGGCGGCTGGGACCTGCCCTCCGCCGAGCTGCCGCCGCTGCCACCGACGTTGTCGTACCCGGCGCCGCCGGAGACCCGGCAGTGGTCCTCCGGGCCGCCCGCTCCCCCGGTCGGGCCGTATCCGGTGTCGCCGTCGGCCCCGATCGCACCGCGCGCCGTCGGACCTGTGGCGCCGCCGCCGGCCGCCCCGAGCGCGCCGCGAGCCGCCGGACCCATGGTGCCGGCCCGACCGATGTCGCCACCCGCGCCGCCGAAGGTGCCCAAGCAGCGCCGGGGCAAGCGGTTCACCGCGCCACCGCCCGCCCCGCCGCCGGGCTGGCAGGCGCCCAAGGGGTACGTGCCGGTCCCGGTCCGCCGACGACGCCGCTGGCCGTGGCTGCTGCTGCTCACGCTGGCCTGCTGCTGTGGCTGCCCCGCCTACTACGGGTTCCCGATCTCGGCCCAGTACCCGGCGCGGGCGGCACTGCCCGTCCAGGTGGACGACCTCAGCCTGCGCCAGGACAACCGCAGCACCGAGACCGCCAAGAAGTTGGAGAACGAGGTACGCAAGGAACACTGGCTGGCCGAGGACACCTTCGCCGGCGTCTACGCCACGACGAGCGGCAAGCGGGTGACGGTCTTCGGCGGCACCGGCTTCCGGTTCAGTCCGGAGTCGGACGCGGAGGCCGAGATCAGCCGGCTCACCGATCGGTACGCGCTGAGCGCCCCGGAGAGCGTGGACACCGGTGTCCGGGGCCGGCACGAACGATGCGCGGTGGGTAGCGCCGACGGCAGTGACGTGGTGGTCTGCACGTCGGTCGACCACGGCAGCATCGCCACCGGCGTGTTCACCCGACTCTCGGTGGCCGACAGCGCCGACCTGCTGGCCAGCCTGCGCGCCCAGATCGTGCAGCCCGAACGGGGCTGAGCCGTGCCCTCAGGCGTCGCGGGTCGGGTCCGGGTGGGCCCGCGGCGGGGCGTAGCGCGGCACGTACTCCTGGCCGGTGAGCTTCTGGATCTCACTCATCAGCTCGTCGGTCATCTGCCGTAGCGAGGTGCGATCGTCCGGCCGGCCGGTGAAGTCCAGCGGCTTGCCGAACCGGACCGTGATCTTGGCAGCGCCCGGCCGGGGCACCCGGGCGCCGATCGGCTGCGCCTTGTCCGTACCGATCATGCCGACCGGGATGATCGGCACGCCGGCCGAGATGGCCAGCCGGGCCGCGCCGGTACGCCCCCGGTAGAGCTTGCCGTCCGGCGAGCGGGTGCCCTCCGGGTAGACCACCACCAGGTCACCGCCCTTGAGCGCCGGGATCGCCGCGTCGAACGCGGACAGCGCCGCCCGACCGCCGGCCCGCTCGACCGGGATCGCGCCCAGGCCGGTGAGCACGAACTTGGAGATCGCGCCCTTCACGCCGGCGCCCTTGAAGTACTCCGACTTCGCCCAGAACGCCAGGTGCCGGGGCACGACGGTGCCGAGGAACAGCTCGTCGGCCACCGAGAGATGGTTGCCGGCGAAGATCGCGCCGCCGGTCTCCGGCACGTGTTCCAGACCCTCCACGGTCGGGCGGAACGCCACCCGCAGCGTGGGCGCCACGGTCAGCTTGCCGATGGTGTAGAGCAGGGGCACTGGTCCTCCGGCAGATGAGGTGCGAGCGGGCGGTGTCACGGTAGCGGACGCCGCCACACCCCGCAGACGGAGGTGCGGCGGCGTCCGCCCCGCGTGCTACGACCGGCGGACGGTGACCGTGACCCGCTCGCCCTCGCCGACCTCGCCGGCGAAGCCGTCGAGGCCCTCGGCGAAGTCCACCGAGTCGGCCAGGACCTCGCCGGCCACGAAGTCGAGGTACCCCGCCACCGCCGCGCGCACCTCGTCGGACGCCGACACCGACACCACGATCCGGTCCGAGACGTCCAGGTCGGCGTCCCGGCGGGCCTGCTGCACCACCCGCACCACGTCGCGGGCCAGCCCCTCGGCGGCCAGCTCCGGGGTGACGTCGGTGTCCAGCACCACCACGCCCTCGCCGCCGGGCAGCGGGGCGGAGTGCTCGGCGTCGGCCGCGATCAGGCGCAGCTCGTACTCGCCCTCGGCGAGGGTGACACCGGCGGCCACCGGGGCGCCGTCGACCAGCTCCCAGTCACCGGCCTTGACCGCCTTGATCACCTGCTGCACCTGCTTGCCGACGCGCGGGCCGAGGGCCCGGGGCACCACCGTCAACACCTGCTCGCAGTACGCGGACAGCTCCGCGCTGAACTCCACCGTCTTCACGTTGACCTCGTCGGCGACCAGGTCGGCGAACGGGCGCAACTGCTCCGCCGCCGGCGAGGCCACTGTCAGCGTCGACAGCGGCAGGCGCACCCGCAGCCCCTTGGCCTTGCGCAGCGACAGCGCCGCCGAGGCGACCGCCCGCACGTTGTCCATCGCGGCGACGAGGTCGTGGTCGGCCGGGAACTCCTCCGCCGAGGGCCAGTCGGTCAGGTGCACCGACCGCTCACCGGTGAGCCCACGCCAGATCTCCTCCGCGGTCAGCGGCGCGAGCGGCGCCACCACCCGGCAGAGCGTCTCCAGCACCGTCGACAGGGTGTCGAACGCGTCGGCGTCACCGGACCAGAACCGGTCCCGGGACCGGCGCACGTACCAGTTGGTCAGCGCGTCCAGGTAGGACCGGACGGTGGCGCACGCGCCGGAGATGTCGTACGCGTCCATCTGCGCGCCGACCGTCGACACCAGCTCGTTCGTCTTCGCCAGGATGTACCTGTCGAGCAGATGGGTGGAGTCGGTGCGCCGCCGCGCCTGATACCCGTCGGCGTTGGCGTAGAGCGTGAAGAAGTACCAGACGTTCCACAGCGGCAGCAGCACCTGGCGTACCGCGTCGCGGATCAGCGTCTCGGTCACTGCCATGTCCCCGCCGCGCAGCACCGGCGACGACATCAGCATCCAGCGCATCGCGTCCGAGCCGTACGAGTCGAAGACGTGGTAGACGTCCGGGTAGTTGCGCAGGCTCTTGGACATCTTGCGCCCGTCCGAGCCGAGCAGGATGCCGTGGCTCAGGCAGTTGCGGAACGCCGGCCGGTCGAACAGCGCGGTGGCCAGCACGTGCATCGTGTAGAACCAGCCGCGGGTCTGCCCGATGTACTCGACGATGAAGTCACCCGGGTAGTGGTGCTCGAACCAGTCCGCGTTCTCGAACGGGTAGTGCACCTGGGCGAACGGCATCGAACCGGACTCGAACCAGCAGTCCAGCACCTCCGGCACCCGGCGCATCATCGACCGACCGCTCGGGTCGTCCGGGTTGGGGCGGACCAGGTCGTCCACTTCGGGCCGGTGCAGGTCGGTCAGGCGTACGCCGAAGTCCCGCTCGATGTCGGCGAGGGAGCCGTAGACGTCCAGGCGCGGGTAGTTCGGGTCGTCGGACTTCCACACCGGGATCGGCGAGCCCCAGAACCGGTTACGGCTGATCGACCAGTCCCGGGCGTTGGCCAGCCACTTGCCGAACGAGCCGTCCTTGATGTGCGCCGGCGTCCAGTTGATCTCCTGGTTCAGCTCGACCATCCGGTCCCGGAACTTCGTCACGGCGACGAACCACGACGAGACCGCCTTGTAGACCAGCGGGGTGTCACAGCGCCAGCAGTGCGGGTACGAGTGGGTGTAGGTGTCCTGCTTGAGCACCACCCCCCGGTCCTTCAGCTCCCGGATCACCGGCTTGTTGACGTCGAAGACCTGCTCACCCTGGTACGGCGGGACCAGCGCGGTGAACCGGGTGTGGTCGTCCACGGTGACGATGGTGGGGATGCCGGCGGCGTTGCAGACGTTCTGGTCGTCCTCACCGAAGGCCGGGGCCAGGTGCACGATCCCGGTGCCGTCCTCGGTGGTGACGAACTCCGCGCCGAGCACCTGGTAGGCGTTCTCCCCGGCCTGCTCGACGAGGAAGTCGAACAGCGGCGTGTAGCGGCGTCCGGCCAGGTCCCGGCCGTACACGGTGCCGACCTGCTCGAACCCGTCCAGTTCCTTGGCGTACGCGGCCAGCCGCGCCGCCCCGACCACGAACCGCTCGCCCTCACGCTCCAGGACCGCGTACTCGATGTCCGGGCCGACGGCGAGCGCCAGGTTCGACGGCAGGGTCCACGGCGTGGTGGTCCAGACGCCCAGCTTGACCGGCCCGCGCACCAGCTCCGGGGCGGACTCGTCGGCGGTCAGCTCGAACCACACCGACAGGGTGGGGTCGTGCCGGTCCCGGTAGACGTCGTCCATCCGGGTCTCGGTGTTCGACAGCGGCGTCTCGCAGCGCCAGCAGTACGCCAGCACCCGGAAACCCTCGTAGATCAGACCCTTGTCGTGCAGGGTCTTGAAGGCCCACATGACGCTTTCCATGTAGTCCAGGTCGAGGGTCTTGTAGTCGTTGGTGAAGTCGACCCAGCGGGCCTGCCGGTTGATGTACCGCTCCCAGTCCTGGGTGAACTCCAGCACCGAGGTCCGGCAGGCCTCGTTGAACCGGGCCACGCCCAGGTCGATGATCTCCGCCTTGCTGGTGATGCCGAGCTGCTTCTCGGCCACCACCTCGGCGGGCAGGCCGTGGCAGTCCCACCCGAAGCGCCGCTCGACGTGCCGGCCGCGCATGGTCTGGTAGCGCGGCACCACGTCCTTGACGTAGCCGGTGAAGAGGTGACCGTAGTGCGGCAGACCGTTGGCGAACGGCGGGCCGTCGTAGAAGACGTACTCGTTCTTGCCGTCGGTGCCGGCGGGACGGGCCTCGACGCTGGCCTCGAAGGTCTTGTCGGCCGTCCAGTGCTCCAGCACCCGGCGCTCGACCGCGGGCAGGTCCGGGCTCGCCGGCACACCGGCGGCGGTCGGGTCGTGCAACGGATAGGCCATCGGGGGTCGCTCTCCTCGCAGCTCACTCAACGTGGGTCTGCGAGGACGAACCGTCCGGGTACGCCGACGACGGCGCTCCCGGGTGGCCCGCGGTACCACCCCGCTTGGCGGTCAGGATCGACCGCCCGCTCATTGCCGGCTGTGACGGGCCGCACCCGTCCGGTTCTACTGGGCCGGTCGCCCGGCTGTTCTTCCGGAGGCTCACCGGTGATGGCCGGGTCATCGCCTTACGGTGCTCAACGATACAAGACCCGCACCCCACCCCACCGCCGAGTGACGCGCGCTCCCGCACCCTAGGCTGACCGGGTGATCCGGATCGAGTTGGACGAGCCGACCCTGTCCCGCACCCGGATCGCCACCAGCCCGCTCTGGGAGGTGCTGACCAGCCTGTTCGTGCTGCACCGCCATCCGGTGCAGGCGCCCTGGCCGTACACCGCCTGGGCGCGGCACGCACGGCGGGTGCTCGACGAGGTGCCGGCGACCGCGCCGGCCCGGCTGCTGACCGTCGGCCTACCCGCACCGGACTTCCTCAGCCCGATCCCCACGTCGGCCGCGCCGACCCTGGCCGACCAGCTCGCCGAGCTGCGCGCGACGCCGGCTGAGGTGATCGCCGAGCAGATCCCCCACTACTACCAGCCGGACGACCTGCCGGAGTGGCTCCGCCCGTTCGTCACGGACCGGCGGGCCGCCCTGGAGCGACTCGCCGACGGCATCGAGGCGTACTGGGACGCGGCCATCGCACCGTGGTGGCCGGCGATGCAGGCGGCGCTGGACGAGGAGGTGCTGCACCGGGCCCGGGCGCTCGCCGCGTACGGTCCGGACGCGCTGCTGGCCGACCTGCACGAGCGGGTGCGCTGGGACAAGCCGGTGCTGACGCTGGTGAAGCCGTCGGAGCAGGAGTTCACGGCGGTGAACCAGCGGCTGCTGCTGATTCCCCTGGTCTTCGCGCAGGGAGCACTCATCTGCGCCACCGACCATCCGGAGATCATCGCCGTCTCCTACCAGGCGCGCGGGGCGGTGGTGCTCGCCGAGGGTGGGCCGACCTCGACGGCCCGGACGACACCGGTCACGGACCGGCTGGCGATGCTGGTCGGCCGAGGTCGTGCCCAGGTGCTGCGGGCGCTGGCGCGGCCAGCCACCACCGCTGGCCTCGCGGCCGCTCTGGGGCTCGCCCCGAGCACGGTGTCGGAGCAGCTCTCCGCGCTGCTGGCCGCCGGTGTGGTGCATCGTCGCCGGGTGGGCCGGCGGGTGTTGTACGGCCTGGAACCGGCCGGTCTGGCACTGGTACAGCTCGTCGGTGACGAGCCGGCGGACGCCTCGGCCTGAGCATTCGGCTCGATCCGAATCCGTTTCCCACCCGTCCCCGTCGCTCCTAGCCTGCGGATCACAGCGTCGTAAGGTCCAGGCGGTCCGCGGCGTCGACCTGACGGTCGGCAACGGGGAGCTGTTCGGCCTGCCCGGGCCGAACGGCGCTGGCAAGACCGGCACCCAACCGTTGTTGATCAAGGAGTTGTCGCCCCGCTCGACGGCTCGGGGTCACGGGGAGGGTGGCGTTCCGGAGCGAGGCGGCGTCAGAGAGCCGCCTTGACGCGTTGTGTGCCGCTCCCCAGAATTCAGCGGGTGGCCACGATAAGTTACGCCGAATACCGAGCGATGCGCCGGTTTCCTGCCCTCGACGGGCTCCGTGCGATCGCCGCGGTGATCGTCGTCGCCTTCCACTTCGGGGGGCCGCGATGGACCTGGCTGTCCGGCTGGGTCGGCGTCCAACTGTTCTTCGTGCTCTCCGGCTTCCTGATCACCACGCTGATGCTGCGCGAGGAGGAGTCGCGGGGGCGGGTGTCGCTGCGGTCCTTCTACGTCCGGCGCATCTTCCGGATCCTGCCGGTCTACCTGGTGGTGCTCGCCGCGACGTACGCCCTCGCGCACCTCAACGGCGCCAGCGCGAGGCTGCGCGAGTCGATGCCGTTCTACCTGCTCATGGTCAACGAGTTCGCGCCGAACCAGGCGTTCCCGCACTCCTGGACGATCGCGATCGAGTGGAAGTTCTACCTGGTCTGGCCGCTGCTCGCCTTCGTGTTCGTCCGCACCGCGTTCCTGCGCCGGATGGCGGTGACGCTGCTGGCCATCGCCGCTCTGGTCGCGCTGATCCCGTTCGAGAAAGACTGGCCCTACTGGCCGATCCACTACGTGTCGATCCTGGTGGGTTGCCTGCTGGCGGTCGTCATGCACCACCCCCGGGGGTACGCGCTGTTCCGGCCGTTGACCCATCCGGTGGCGTCCCTCGCCGTACTCGTCGGGTTCGTCGCCGTGCACCTGTCGCTGCCGTACTGGCCGCCCGCCGAGGACGGTCACTCGGAGTTGATGATCGGCGTTTACGCGGTGGCGGTGGCGGTGCTGCTCCCGGCCATGCTGGCCTCGGGCCTGCCGACGAAGCTGCTCTCCTGGCGACCGCTGGTGTTCGTGGGCGAACGCTCCTACTCGCTGTACCTGGTGCAGTACCTCGCCATGACGACGGTGATCGCGTTGGTCCCGTCGTACGCCGGGCACAGCACCCGGTTGTTCGTCGCCACCACGGTGGTCGGTCTGCTCGCCGCCGATCTGCTCTACCGCTGGGTGGAGCAGCCGATGATCGGGGTGGGACGCCGGTTCTCCGGCCGGGGAAAGGTGGTCCCCGCCACACCGGCCGCCACGCCGACGTCCCCCGCGCCGACGACCCCCGAACCCTCCATGTCGGCCGACCCCAACGAGCGGACGGTGCCCGCCCTGCCGGCCCTCACTCCCGGCGGCGACCGCCGCTGATCATGAGGTTGGCGGACGGCAGGTTGCCCAGTCCGCCCCGCCAACCTCACGACCAACGAGCTGTGGTCAGGGGGCCGGGAGGGTGGTGCTCCACAGCGAGGCGCCGTCCCGGTCGCGCAGGTGGACCGTCAGGGCCTCGGACTCACCGTCGATGGTGACCTCACCGAAGTGCTGGAAGCCCTCCGCCGGAGACGTGTTGGCCACCGGCGGCGCGTGCACGAAGGCCGCCCGGGGCCCGAACGTGCCGTCCAACGCGTTCGGGCCGAACGCGCCGGCGTGCGCCGGGCCGGAGACGAACTCCCAGAACGGGGTGAAGTCGCCGACCGCCGCGCGGGACGGGTCGTAGTGGTGCGCGGCGGAGTAGTGCACATCGGCGGTGAGGAAGACCATGCCGGTCACACCGGCCCGGTGGGTGGCCCGCAGCACCTCGGCGAACTCCAGCTCCCGACCCGCCGGCGCACCCGGGTCGCCCTGCGCGACACCCTCCTGCGCGCCCGGACCGTCCGGCACCACCACTCCGATCGGCAGGTCGTTGGCGATCACCTTCCAGGTCGCCGTGGAGCGCTTCAGCTCCCGGATCAGCCACTCCCGCTGCTGCCGGCCGAGCAGACCACGCTTCGGGTCGGCGTACGTGTTGCCGTCGTTCGGGTCCTTGTGGGTGCGCATGTCGAGCACGAACACGTCAAGCGACGGCCCGTACGACAGCCGCCGGTACATCGGCCCGTCGACCGGCACCGGTAGCCACTCGTTGAACGCCTGGCGGGCCCGCGCGGCGAGCACGTCCACCCGCCGCTCGGTGTAGCGCGGGTCGTCCAGGATCTCGCCCGGGTACCAGTTGTTCAGGACCTCGTGGTCGTCCCACTGGTTGATCTGCGGCACCGCCGCGGCGAACTCCCGCAGGTGCTCGTCGAGCAGGTTGTAGGCGAACTGCCCGCGATACTCGGCCAGCGTCTCGGCGACCTTGCTCTTCTCCGGTGTGACCAGGTTGCGCCAGATCCGCCCGTCGGGCAGCGTCACCGACTCGACCAGCGGGCCGTCGGCGTACACCGTGTCGCCGCTGCACAGGAAGAAGTCCGGTCGGGCCTGCCGCATCGCCCGGAAGATCGACATGCCGCCGAAGTCGGGGGCGATGCCCCAGCCCTGCCCGACCACGTCGCCGGTCCAGACGAACTTCACGTCGCGTCGGCGGTGCCGTCCCGGCGCGGTGGTCAGCGTCCCGGTCCGCGGCTCGCTGACCACCCCGTGCCGATCCAGGCTCTCCACCCGCACCCGGTAGTGCAGCCGCTCGGCGTCCGGCAGGCCCCGCAGCCGGACCTTCCCGGTGAAGTCGCCGTTCGGGGTGAGCACCGGACCGCGCAGCTGACGCGCCCCCCGGAAGTCCGGTCGTCGGCTCACCTCGACCAGCATCCGGCCCGGCCGGTCGGCCCGCGTCCAGACCAGCGCCGAGTCCGCGGTCACGTCGCCGCTCTGCACCCCGTGGGTGAGCACCGGGCGCGCCGCCGGGCGCCAGGCCGGGGCGGCGTTCGCGCCGGCACCGCCCAACAGCGCGCCGCCGGCGGCTCCGGCGCCGACCATCAGGCCGGTGCGCAGCAGGGTACGTCGATCAAGCTCGGTCATGCTTCCTCCCGATCATGGGTTGACCCCGTGGGTCTATCGGGCGGAGGTGACAGTGAGCGGCGGCCCGGGTGACGCGGACGCGAACGCCGGCCGTCGGTCGTCGGTCGGCCTGTCGCCCACCCGATCGCCGCGCCGGCATGAGCGGGGTCACAGTCCCGGTTGTCACGACGCGCCCGGCGCAACCGTCGTATGGGTGTCGGAACCGATCAGGAGGTAGTCGTGCAACGGATGAACCCGACCGAGGTCGTGCCGCAGGCGTACAAGGCCGTCCTCGGGTTGGAGAAGTACGTCCAGACGAACGTCGACCACACGGTGCTGGAGCTGGTGAAGCTCCGGGCGTCGATGATCAACGGGTGCGCGTACTGCGTGGACATGCACAGCCGGGACGCGCTCGCCGGCGGCGAATCGAGCCGGCGGCTGTTCGCGGTCGCCACCTGGCGCGAGTCGCCCTTCTTCGACGAGCGGGAACGGGCCGCGTTGGCCCTCACCGACGCGGTCACCCGGCTGGGCGAGCACGGGGTGCCGGACGAGGTGTGGGATGACGCCGCGAAGGTCTGGTCGGAGAAGGAACTGGCCGACCTGGTCATCGCGATTGCCACAATCAACGTGTGGAATCGGATCGGGGTGACGATGCGGCTGGAGCCTCCGGCCCAGGCGTGACCACCCGGGCGGCAGCAGAGGCGGCCGGTGCGCTCGAGGCGCACCGGCCGATGCTGCTTGGGCTCGCGTACCGGCTGCTCGGCAGCCTGCACGACGCGGAGGACGTGCTCCAGGAGGCGTACCTGCGCTGGCTGGGTGTGGACCGGGCACGGGTCGACGAGCCGCGCCGGTACCTGTCCCGGGTGGTCACCCGGTTGGCAGTGGACCGCCTACGCGCCCGGCAGGCGGCCCGCGAGACGTACGTGGGCACGTGGCTGCCCGAGCCGGTGCCGACCGCGCCCTCGCCGTTCGGGCCGTTGGACCGGGTGGAGCTGCGCGACTCGCTCTCCACCGCGTTGCTGCACGTCCTGGAGCGGCTCACCCCGCCGGAGCGGGCGGTGTACGTCCTGCACACGGCCTTCGACCTGCCGTACGCGGAGATCGCCGAGATCCTGGACCGGTCCGTCGCCGACTGCCGGCAGCTGTACCACCGGGCGACCGCCCGGGTACGCCAGGAGCAGCGCCGGTTCACCGCCAGCCGCCCGGAGCGGGACCGGCTGCTGAACGCGTTCCTCGCCGCCGCCCGCGACGGCGACCTGGCCACCCTCACCGACCTGGTGGCCGCCGACGCCACCGCCTGGAACGACGGCGGCGGGCGGGCCCGGGCCGCCCTCAACCCGGTCACCGGCGCGGACCGGATCGCCCGGTTCTACGCCGGGGTCTACGGCCCACGTCATCAGGTGACCATGGAGCCGATCGAACTCAACGCGGAACCCGCGGTGCTGGTCACCCGCGCGGACGGCAGCCGGTACACGCTGACCATCGCCGCGGCCGACGGTCGGATCACCGGGATCTACGTGATCGGCAACCCGGCGAAGGTGCCGGCGACCGGCTGAATTCGGGCGTCAGTGGTGCCGGGGGCCCGTCAGTGGTGTCGGGCCCTCGGCCGGTGGGGCGTCAGCCCAGCTCGGGGAACCAGAGCGCGATCTCGCGCTTGGCGCTGTCCGTCGAGTCGGAGGCGTGCACGAGGTTCTCCCGGTTGGACAGCGACAGGTCACCGCGGATGGTGCCGGCGGCGGCCTTGCGCCCGTCGGTGGCCCCGACCAGCCCACGGACCACGTCGATGACCTGGTCGCCGGAGAGCACCAGGGCGACCAACGGGCCGCCGGTCATGAAGTCCTTCAGCGGCGGGTAGAACGCCTTGTCGACGTGCTCGGCGTAGTGCTCGTCGGCGAGCGCGGCGTCCATCGTCCGGTGCACCATCGCGTCGATCCGCAGCCCCTTGCGCTCGAAGCGGGAGAGGACCTCGCCGACCAGGCCGCGGCGAACCGTGTCGGGCTTGATCAGAACGAGGCTGCGCTCTTCCGGGCTGTTGCTGGACACGCTGGGTTCCTCCTGTACGCGCTTCACGCTCGGGGTCGGTACGGTCAGCCTAGCGACCCGGCCCCGGCGTCGGCGCGGCGGCCGGTCTTTCCCCCGGTGGCCGATCCGGCCTAGCCTGGTCCTGACCCCCGGGAGGTCCACTGTGGCGAATGGCGGGAACCGACCCATCGCGCCGGTACGCAAGCTGATCGGCGCGGTGCTGGGCACCGTTGCCACGTTCGTCGTCCTCTTCGGCCTGGGCATGACCAGTTGGGCCATCGTGGCTCTCGGGGTCGCTCTGCTGGTGCTGGCGATCGCGCTGGCGACCGTACGCGGCGGCGGGCGTACCTGGGTGGTCGGCGTCGGGCACGTGCACAGCGCCTCGGAACCACCCACCCAGTACGCGTTCGGCCGCTGCGAACTCCAACTGGTGATCGACGCCCCGGGTCTGCCGCCCCGGTCCAAGAAGATCATCGAGCCGAGGGTGCCGGTCTCCAAGTGGCCGTCGCTGGGCCAGACCCTGCCGATCCGGGTCGCGTTGGACGACCAGCGGCACGTCAAGGTCCTCTGGGACGAGGTGCCGACCCACGCCGAGACCGCCGCCGCCGTCGCCGACCTCCCGCCGGAGTTCGCCGACGCGGAGGCGATGGACGAGGTGCTGATCCAGCAGGACGCGCCGCCGTGGGCCGACCGCGCACCGGACGACGACTTCCGCGAGGACTTCCGTGACCCGGTCGGTGACCCGTTCCGGGACCCGCTCGGTGACCCTGTGCGCGCCGACCCGCTGCGCACCGACTCCCGGCGTGACGATCTCCGGCGTGACGACGCGGGCGTCGTGGCCGAGGAACGCGAGCCCGTGGTGATGCACCAGAGCCCGGGCGGCCCGGTGGTGTTGGAGGGCGTCGTCGTCGAACCGCAGGCCGGCGGGCTGCCACGGCGGGCCACCCCAGCCCCCCGCTCACCCGCCGAGGAGCGCTTCGACGAACCCGTCGCGGACCGGTTCGACGCCACGGAGGACGACACTGTCATCCCGCCCTCCGACGACACCGTCGACCCGCCGGCGCAGCGCTTCGACCCGCCGCCCGCGCAGCGGTCCGGCCCCGGTGCGGCCGACCCGTTGGACCCGCTCGACCTTCCGCTGGACGATCCCTCCCCGGCCGGTGCCGCACCCGAGACGGTGACCGACGAGGAGTTCGACCGGGCGATCTTCGGGTTCGCCGCCGACTCGGCAGCGGATCCCGCCGCACCGATCAGCGGGGTGGGCCTCACCCTGCTGGTCACCGACCTGTCCCGGTCGCTCGGCTTCTACCGCGACGTGCTCGGCTTCAGCGAGGTCGACCAGGGCGCCCACAACGCCGTCCTCGCCTCCGGGGCGACCCGGATCGTGCTGCGCGAGGTGACCGGGGCGGCGCCCATCAGCCGCCGCCTCGTGCACGTCAACCTCGAGGTCAACGACATCGAGGCCGCGTACGAACGGTTGCGCGGGTCGGGCGTCCGCTTCACGTACGCGCCCCGGGTGGTCAACCGGGGCACCAAGCTGGAGGGCTGGGCGGCGGCCTTCCGTGACCCGGACGGCCACGGTGTCGCCCTCACCCAGTGGCGCGAACGCGCCGACGCCTGACCCGGCCCGCTCCCGCCTCCGGGCGTCGCCGACGGGTCGTCCTCAGCCGAGGATGACGCGGCGAACATGCAACGCGTACGCCCAGACCAGGGCGAAGATGATGCCCAGCCCGAGCAGCGACCAGTGCAGCAGACCGCCCAGCAGCAGCAGGCCCTGCAGCACGGTGCCGGCGTTCCAGGCCCACGGGCGGCGCATCATGCCGGCGAGCACCACGGCGGCCACCGCCAACGCCACCACCGCGCCGATCGCGGCGCCGCCGAGGTCACCGCCGACCACCCGGATCGGCTGGATCGCCAGCAGCAGCACCAGCGCCTCCAGGCTGAGCGTGCCCGCACCGAGACCGCGTACCGCCCGCTCCGGGTTGCGCAACCCGGAGCGCCGTGGCTGCCCGGCCGTGGGCTGCTCCCCCACCGGCGGCTCGACCGGCGAACCGGTCGGATCCTCGGAGGTGTGCGGGTCCCGCTCCGGGCTGGTCATCGCTTCAGCAGCCGGCGCGCGTCGGCGACAGTCACCACGGACCCAGTGACCAGCACCCCGACCCCGCTCAGCTCACCGGGGACGTCCTCTTCGGCCATCGCCACCGCCAGCTCGATCGCATCCGGCATCTCCTCGGCCGAGGCCACCCGCTCCTCGCCGAAGATCTCGGCGGCCAGCGCGGCCAGCTGTTCCGTCGGCATCGCCCGTGGCGAGCTGTTGCGGGTGACCACCACCTGGTCGACCACCGGCTCCAGCAGCTCCAGCAGCCCTTCCGCGTCCTTGTCGGCGAGGACGCCGAGCACGGCGACCAGCTTGCTGAACGCGAACTCCTCCTGGAGCGCGGTGACGGTGGCCTTCATGCCGTGCGGGTTGTGCGCCCCGTCCAGCAGGACGGTCGGGGCGTTACGGACCCGCTCCAGCCGGCCCGGGGAGCTGGTCGAGGCGAAACCCTCCCGGACCGCCTCGATGTCGAGCTGACGTCGAGCCCCCGCACCCAGGAACGCCTCCACCGCGGCGAGCGCCACCGCCGCGTTCTGCGCCTGGTGGGCGCCGTGCAGCGGGATGAACACGTCGTCGTACACGCCACCCAGGCCCTGGAGGCGCAGCACCTGACCGCCGACCGCGACCGCCCGACCGAGCACGCCGAACTCGCCGCCCTCCCGGGCGATGGTGGCCCCGACCTCGGCGCAGCGTTCGAGCAGCGGGCCCGCCGCTTCCTCCTCCTGCGCTGCCGCGATCACGGTGGCGCCCGGGTGGATGATGCCGGCCTTGGCCAACGCGATGTCCTGGAGCGTGTCGCCGAGCCACTCGGTGTGGTCCAACCCGATCGGGGTGATCACACAGACCCCGGCCTGGAGAACGTTCGTGGCGTCCTCGGCACCGCCGAGACCGACCTCGACCACCGCGATGTCGACCGGCGCGTCGGCGAACGTCGCGAACGCCAGGGCGGTGGTCATGTCGAAGTACGTCAGCGGCTCGTCCGACCGCGCGTCGACCAGCTCGGCCAGCGGTTTGATCTCCTGATACACCGCCGCGAACCGCTCCTCGCTGACCGGTTCCCCGTCCAGGCTGATCCGCTCCCGCACGGTCTCCAGGTGCGGGCTGGTGTAACGGCCGGTGTGCAGCCCGAACGCCCGCAACAGCGAGTCGATCATCCGCGCGGTGGACGTCTTACCGTTGGTGCCGGTCAGGTGGATCGCGGGGTACGCCCGCTGCGGGCTGCCGAGCAGGTCGAGCAGCGACTCGATCCGGTCCAGCTCGAAGACCATGCGGGTGAAACCGCGGGCGTTCAGCTCGGCTTCGACGGCGGCGAAATCGGTACGGTCGGTCACGAGGGCAGTGTCTCCAGAGCAGCGTCGATCCGGACCAGGTCGGCCTCGGCGGTGGCGAGCCGGTCGCGGATCTTCGCGACCACCGGCTCGGGGGCCTTCCCGATGAAGGCCGGGTTGCCGAGCTTCGCCCGGGCCTGCGCGGCCTCCTTCTCGGCCGCCGCGCGGTCCTTGGTCAGCCGGGCCCGCTCGGCGGCCACGTCGATCGACCCCCGCGTGTCCAACGCGACACCGACCGCGCCGGGCATGGCCAGCGTGGCGCTGGCCTGGAAGTCGTCACCGGCCGGGTCCAGCCGGACCAGCGAACGGATCAGCGGCTCGTGGGCCGCGATACCCGCACCGGACAGCCCGTCCAGCCGGGCGGCCACCCGCTGCGTGGGACGCAGCCCCTGGTCGGAACGGAACCGGCGGATCTCGGTGACCACCCGCTGCACGCCGAGCAGCTCGGCCTCGGCGGCGTCGTCGACCAGCGACCGGTCGGCCACCGGCCAGGCGGCGGCCTGCACCGTCTCGCCGCCGGTCAGCGCGAGCCACAACTCCTCGGTGACGAACGGAATCACCGGGTGCAGCAGCCGCAGCAGCTGGTCGAGCACATGCCCGAGCACCCGACGGCTGGCCTCGGCCCGCTCGCCGCCCTCGGCGAGCACCGGCTTGCTCAGCTCGACGTACCAGTCGCAGACGTCGTCCCACGCGAAGTGGTACAGCAGGTCGCACACCTTGGCGAACTCGTACGCCTCGAACTGTTCGTCGACCTCGGCGGTGACGTGCGCCAACCGGGACAGGATCCACCGATCGACGGTGGAGAGCTGCTCGGTCGGGGGCAGGTCACCCGTGGTGTGGGCGCCGTTCATCAGCGCGAACCGGGTGGCGTTCCAGAGCTTGTTGCAGAAGTTGCGCGAGCCCTGGCACCACTCCTCGCTCACCGGGACGTCCTGGCCGGGGTTCGCGCCCCGGGCCAGGGTGAACCGGGTGGCGTCGGCGCCGTACCGGTCGATCCAGTCCAGCGGGTCGACCACGTTGCCGAACGACTTCGACATCTTCTTGCCGAACTGGTCGCGCACCATGCCGTGCAGCGCGACCACGTCGAAGGGCGGCCGGCCGTCCATCGCGTAGAGGCCGAACATCATCATCCGGGCGACCCAGAAGAACAGGATGTCGTACCCGGTGACCAGCACGCTGGTCGGGTAGAACTTCGCCAGGTCCGGGGTCTGCTCGGGCCAGCCCAGTGTGGAGAACGGCCACAGGCCGCTGGAGAACCAGGTGTCCAGGACGTCCTCGTCCTGGTGCCAGCCCTCGCCGGTCGGCGGCGCCTCGTCCGGGCCGACGCAGACGATCTCACCGGCCGGGCCGTACCAGACCGGGATGCGGTGCCCCCACCACAGCTGGCGGGAGATGCACCAGTCGTGCATGTTGTCGACCCAGGCGAAGTAGCGCTTGGCCAGCTCGGCCGGCTCGATGCGGACCCGGCCGTCGCGCACCGCGTCACCCGCGGCCTGGGCCAGCGGGGCGGTGTTGACGAACCACTGCAACGACAGCCGCGGCTCGACGGTGGTCTTGCACCGCGAGCAGTGCCCGACGGCGTGCACGTACGGGCGCTTCTCGGCGACGATCCGGCCCTGCTCCCGCAGCGCTGCCACGATCGCCGGGCGCGCCTCGAACCGGTCCAGCCCTTCGAACGGGCCGGGGACGGTGATCACACCCCGCTCGTCCATCACAGTCAGCGCGGGCAGGTCGTGCCGCTGGCCGATCTCGAAGTCGTTCGGGTCATGGGCCGGGGTCACCTTGACCATGCCGGTGCCGAAGGACGGGTCGACGTGCGCGTCGGCGACGATCGGGATCCGGCGGCCGGTCAGCGGCAGCTCGACCTCGGTGCCGATCAGGTGCTGGTAGCGCTCGTCGTCGGGGTGCACCGCCACGGCGGTGTCGCCGAGCATCGTCTCGGCCCGGGTGGTGGCCACCACGACCTCGTCGCTGTAGCGGATCGAGATCAGCTCGCCGTCGTCGTCGGTGTGCTCGACCTCGATGTCGGAGAGCGCCGTGAGACACCGCGGACACCAGTTGATGATCCGGTTGGCCCGGTAGATGAGGCCGTCGTCGAAGAGCTTCTTGAAGATCGTCTGGACGGCGCGGCTCAGCCCCTCGTCCATGGTGAAGCGCTCGCGGTCCCAGTCGACGGAGTCGCCGAGGCGGCGCATCTGACCGAGGATGGCCCCACCGGACTCGGCCTTCCACTGCCAGACCCGCTCGACGAACTTCTCCCGACCGAGGTCGTGTCGGGACAGCCCCTCGGCGGCGAGCTGACGCTCGACCAGGTTCTGGGTGGCGATGCCGGCGTGGTCCATGCCGGGCAGCCACAGCGCCTCGAAACCCTGCATCCGCTTGCGACGGGTCAATGCGTCCATCAGCGTGTGCTCGAACGCGTGGCCCATGTGCAGGGAGCCGGTGACGTTCGGCGGGGGGATGACGATGGTGAAGGGGGGCTTGTCGCTGTCGGCGGAGGCCCGGAAGTGCCCGCCGGCTACCCACTGCTCGTACCGTCGCTGCTCTACCTCACCGGGCTGATACTGGCCGGCAAGGGTCGGGGCGTCGGGGCGTCGGGCATCCAGTCTCTCGGTCACCGGACAAGTCTACGGAGCGCTTCCGCAGACCTGACGTGCGCCACCTGCCGTTCGCGTACGGTGTCGGCTATGTCCGACGCACATCTCACCCAGCGGTCGCTCGACGGCGGCCGGGAGCCGGTCGAGCTGACCGAAGAGCCGATCCAGCTGAGCACCCGAGACTCCGGGGGCGATCCCGACGAACGATCCGGTGGCTGGTCCCGCCGCCGCAAGATCGCTTGGGGGGCCGCGCTGGTGGTCGGTCTCGCCGGTGCCGGGGTGCTCGGTGTCGCTGGGTGGCGGGTGGCGCAGCAGAAGGACACCCAACTGACCTCACCTGATCAGGTGGTGGGCCTGACCCGCGACGACAGCGAGCGGGCGAAGAGCACCGCCGACTATCTGCGCAGCGGCCTGGCGGCGAACATCGAGCTGGACCGCAGTTTCGGCACCGTCTACCGCGACCCGGCCGACGAGAAGCGCTCGGTGCTCATCTTCGGCGGCACCACCCTGCTCTGGCAGCCGGAACGGGACCTGGACAGCCTCTTCCGCCTGATGTCGGACGAGACCGGTGCGGTGAACGGGCTGCGCGAGCTGCCCGCGGGCGACCTCGGCGGCGTGCTGAAGTGTGGCAGCACCAGCGGCGAGGGAGGGGACTTCGCGGTGTGCGGTTGGGCCGACCACGGCAGCGTGGTCATGGCGATGTTCCCGGGCCGGTCGGTCAATGACGCCGGCGACCTGCTACGCGACCTCCGCGACGGCATGCAGACCCGAAACTGACCCGCACCGGTCGGCGCCCAGTTCACCGGAAAACGAGCAGACGCAGAAAGGGCCACCCCGGGTGGGGTGGCCTTTTCTGGAAGATTGTCCGGCGGCGTCCTACTCTCCCACACCCTCACGAGTGCAGTACCATCGGCGCTGGAGGGCTTAGCTTCCG
>NZ_JBTLMN010000014.1:0-163877 GCF_054462275.1 Micromonospora sp. SD19 | reverse complement strand
GGTCAGCTGTTCCAGTGCTGGGCGACGAGGTCGGTGGCCTGCTGCTCCCACTGGGCGTAGGCGTCCGGGTACGCCGACACCTGCACCGTCTGCGCGGCCACGGTCAGCGGCATGTCCTGCCACCCGTCAACCTGCTTCAGACCCTTCAGGAACGCGGTCGTGGAGTACTCAGGATCGGTGATCTGCTCCGGCGTGCCCCAACCCGAGCTCGGGCGCTGCTGGAACAGGCCCAGCGAGTCATGGTCGTTCATATCGCCGAGGTGGCCCAGGTTCTCCAGCTTCGACTCCTGCAGGCTCGTCGCGATCGAGATGACCGCGGCGCGTTCGGGCAGGCCGGCCTTCTTCGTGGCCGCGATGATCGCCTTGACGTTGGCGGTCTGCTCGTCGTTCAAGGAGATGTGCGACTGCTCGCCCTGCGGCTTCGCCGCCTGCACCGCCACCGCTGCGGCGGCGGGCTTGGCGTCCACGGCCGGGTTGGCGTGGGCGGCGATCGGGCCGGCGAAGACACCACCGGCGAACGCGAGACCAGCAACGGACAGCATGCTCTTACGGAAGATCGTGTTCATGGGGGTAGCTCCTTCGGGGGTAAGGAACACCCATACGTCGGGGGACGCACGGGTGTGAGCACCTCGTCCGGCGCTGCACATAACAAGGGGAAAGTCTGGGGGTGACGCCTTTAGGGGCGTCGGTCGGCGACTTCACGGGCGCGGGGCTCGTGGCGCCGGGGTCCAGGTGTAACGACCGGAGGGCCGGGGTCATTCCGGGGGTGGCCCAACCCGTCGGCACCCAGGTGGAGGCGATGCCTGCGGTCGATCGCGGGGACCTTAACGACCGGGGGCCGGGGTCATTCCCCGGTGGCCCAACCTGTCGGCACCCCCATCACGGCGGTGCCTGCGGTCGGTCGTGGGGACCATAACGACCGGGTGGCGGGGGGGGCATTCCACCCTGCCGGACCTCGGATCCCGCGCCCGTGAAGACCGGGCGGCGGGAGGTGGTGCTGCGATCGTCAGGGTGTGTAACGACCCCGGCCCGGCCACGATTCCCGCCTGCGGGTGCGCCCCGTCACCACCCACAAACACCCACAACCCGACACACCACCCACACGACAACGGCCCCACGGCGCCGAACCGGCCCGCACAGCCGTGATCCACTCGGGTTCCCGGAAACCGGGGCATCCGGGACGCCGGGACACCCCGACTTCATGAAACCCGAGTCGATCATGGCGGCCCGGCCCACCCACGGCCGGCCTGGCTCCGCATGCCGGCACGGACCGGCGCACCGGCCCCGCCAGCCGGCCATGGGCCGGCGCAAAGCGCTGGCCACGGGGCTCGGTTCCGTTGCGGGCGGCGTTCGGTGCGGGGTGGGTCAGGTGTCCAGGTAGCGCAGGATGGCGAGGATCCGCCGGCTGTAGCCGGTTGTGTGGGCCAGGTCGAGTTTGTCGAAGATGGCGTTGACGTGCTTCTCGACCGCGCTCTGCGACACGTGCAGCCGTTGGGCGATGGCGAGGTTGGTGTGCCCCTGGGCCATCTCGTGCAGCACATCCCGTTCCCGGGGGGTGAGCCGACCGAGCGGTTCGGGCCGCTCCGAGCCGGCCACCACCTGACGGACCACCTCCGGGTCGAGGGCGGTGCCGCCGGCGGCGACCCGGTCGAGTGCGTCGAGGAAGTCGTCCACCTGGGCGACCCGGTCCTTGAGCAGGTAGCCGACCCCCTCGGGGCGATCCGCGAGCAGCCGCCCGGCGTACCGCCGCTCCACGTACTGGGAGAGCACGAGGACGCCGGTGTCGGGCCACCGGCGACGGATCTCCAGTGCGGCCCGCAGCCCGTCATCGGTGTGGGTGGGTGGCATCCGGACATCGGTGACGACCACGTCGGGACGGGACCGTTCGACCGCCTCGACCAGGTGGGCGGCGGTCCCGACCGCCGCGAGCACCTCGTGGTCCTCGTCGGCGAGCAGCCGGGTCAGACCCTCCCGGAGCAGCGTCGAGTCTTCGGCGAGGACTAGTCGCACGGCAACTCCGTCAGCACCGTCGTCGGACCGCCGGCCGGGCTGGTGACCGTCAGCCGGCCGTCCAGCGCGGCGACCCGCCGCACCAGCCCGGACAATCCGCGCCCGGTCGGGTCGGCGCCGCCGACGCCGTCGTCGTGCACGCGCATCCGGATCCACCCATCCTGTACGCCGATCTCGACGGTGACCAGGTTAGCGGCGGCGTGTTTCGCGGCGTTGGTGAGCGCCTCGCAGGCCACGAAGTACAGCACCGTCTCAGTCTGCCGCTGGGGGCGGACGGGTAGCTCGTACCGGATCCGCACCGGCACCTCTGAGCCGCGGGTGACGATGGTCAGCACCTCGCCCAGATCGCCGCCGTCGAGCGCCGACGGGTAGACGCGCCACGCCACCTGGCGCAACTCCTCGATGGCGCGCTGCACGTCCTCGTGCGCCTGGAGGAGCAGTGCGTGTGTGCGGTCGGTGTCGCGGGTACGCCGGGCGCGGCCGAGCAGCATGCCGAGGGCGACCAGCCGCTGTTGGAGGCCGTCGTGCAGGTCGCGTTCGATGCGCTGCCGTTCGGCGTCGACGGCGGAGATGACCCCGGCCCGGCTGGTGGTCAGCTCGTGGACCCGCCGGGTCAGCTCCGCTCGGCTTCCCGGGCCGAGCAGTCGGTGGGCCAGCCGGACGTCCAGTGCGGCGATGCTGGCGACGGCCTGACCGTTGAGCAGTAGCAACACCGCCCCGACGGCGATCTGGGACACGGCGTCGAGGACTGTCAGCTCTCCGCGCACCGCCGCGGTCAGCACGATCCCGGCGAGCACCACGCCGACGCCGAGCACTGCGTACGCCAGCAGGCCGAGCGTGCCGGGAAGCAGTCGGGCGGCCAGGTAGCCGACCTGGCGACGGGTCGCCACGGCGTTCGGCGCGGGCAGATCCGCCGCGGCGAGCAGTCCGACGAGGCGGCGATGTTCCATCCGCACCAGCCATCCCGCGTACCTGCTGGTCAGGCCGGTGATCCGACGGCCGGCGGCCGGCGCGAACGCGCACCCGGTGAACGCGACGGCCGCGACGACGAGGAAGACGAACTCGACGGCGGCCGTCGCGGTTCCGGCGGCGACGCCGACCGGCAGTCGAAGCCACCACCTGCCGGTTCGCTGTTGCGCCGCCATCTCATCCGCCTTTCGGGCCGAGCCGGTTCCGCACGGTACGCATCACCTGCCGCGCCCGCGAAGTGCCCCGGCTGGCGCATCAGGGCAGCCGAGCGAAGGCAAGGAGCAGAGACACCAGTGGCGCTGACTAGCGCTCGTCGGAGGCCCACGATCCGCTGCGGTAGAGCGTGCCGCGACCACCCGGGTCGGGCACCCCGTTCAGTGCGCTCTGCTCGGGTTCGGTCGGCTCGGGGTTGCGGGCGGCGCGGCGGGCGCGCAGCACGCGGGACCCGACGAACCAGGCCGCCGCCGCCACGCAGACCACGATCACCACTTTCTGGAGCGTGCCGACGTAGCCCTCGACGAGGTGCCAGTTGTCGCCGAGCAGGTAGCCGGCGAGCACGAAGGTGGTGTTCCAGATCAGGCTGCCCAGGGTGGTGTAGAGCAGGAATGTGCTCACCGGCATCCGCTCCACGCCGGCCGGAATGGAGATCAGGCTCCGGAAGATCGGGATCATCCGGCCGAAGAAGACGGCCTTCACGCCGTGCCGCAGGAACCACGCCTCGGTCCGGTCCACGTCGCTGAGCTTCACCAGGGGAAGCCGGGCCACGATGGCGCGCATGCGATCGCGTCCCAGCGCCGCGCCGATCAGGTAGAGCGCGAGCGCGCCCAGCACCGAGCCCAGCGTGGTCCAGAAAATCGCACCGAAGAGGCTCATCCGGCCCTGCGCGGCGACGAACCCGGCCAGCGGCAGGATCACCTCACTGGGGATCGGCGGGAAGAGGTTCTCCAACGCCACCGCCAGGCCGGCACCGGGCCCGCCGAGTCGTTCCACCAGGTCAGTGACGTAGCCGACGATCCCGTCCTGCGGTGGTTCCGCTGCGGCGGCGGGGGTTCCGGTGGCGAACACGGCGTGGGACGTTCGAATCATGCGCCCACGTTACGAAGTCATCCTGAGAACCGACCATGAGGCCGACCGCCCGGCTGCGCGGGGCGACCGCACCGGTGGGGGTGTGGAAAGCCGCACCCCGTTACGGCTCGCGGTGGTGCAGCCGCTGTGCGTACCCCTGGATGTCGCGGCAAACGCGCGGGCGCACGCCGCCGCGGTCCGCGCGGCGGGTGCCCGGTTGGTGGTCTTTCCGGAGCTGTCGCTGACCGGGTACGAGTTGGACGCGCCGGTCGTGTCGGTCGACGACCCGCTGTTGACGCCACTGGTCGAGGCGTGCGCCGAGACGAACGCGCTGGCCCTGGTCGGTGCGCCGGTCGCGGGCGAGCACATCGCGATGCTGGCGGTGACCGGCGGCGGTGCGACGGTGGCGTACCGGAAGATGTGGCTGGGGGACGCGGAAGCCCGCCGGTTCCGGCCCGGCGGTGCGCCGGCCGTGCTCGATGTGGACGGTTGGCGGGTGGGTTTGGCGATCTGCAAGGACACCGGCGTGGTCGCGCACGCGGCGCGGACCGCGGCGCTCGGGATCGACGTGTACGCGGGGGGCGTCCTGGAGTCCGCCCGCGACGCCGCCGTGACGGACCAGCGGGCGCACCGGATCGCCACCGCGCACCGGGTCTGGGTGGCGGTGGCGAGCTTCGCCGGGTCGACCGGCGGCGGTTTCCGTGAGGCGGCCGGGCGCTCGGGCGTCTGGACGCCGGACGGCAGGGTCTTCGCCCGCGCGGGCACCGACCCGGGCGGGTCGGTCAGCGTCAGCATCGGCTGACCAATGTGTTTGCGCACCGGCGATGACCTTGTAATGCTTCGGGAATGACCGCCTTCCCGGGTACCTTCGCCGATGATGTCGTCGGCCAGTCAGCGCAGACGCAGTTCGAGGCGTTCATCGACGAGCACCGCAGGGCGCTCAACGGCTGTCTGGACGGGTTGACCGAGGAGCAGGCGCGCCGCTCGTTGGTGGCGTCCCGGACCACGTTGCTGGGCCTGGTCAAGCACGCCGCGTTCGTGGAGAAGGTCTGGTTCGACGAGGCCGTCACGTGTCGACCCCGCTCGGAGATCGGCATCCCCGCCACGCCGGACGAGTCGTTCATCCTCGATGACGGCGACACGATCGCCAGCATCCAGCGCGCGCACCGGGAAGCCTGCGAAGCCTCCCGCCGGGCCACGTCCGGCCTGGGCCTCGACGACGTGCTTCGCGGCAACCGCCGTGGCCCGTTGCCGCTGCGCTGGGTGTACCTGCACGTGCTGCGGGAGCTGGCGCAGCACTGCGGGCACGCGGAGATCCTGCGTGAGCAGATCGTGAACGCCGAATAGCCTCGACGCATGCCCGAGTTGGTCGCACCGACCGTCCGCCTGCACGCCCCCTGGTTGGCGGCCCACGACGAGTGGGGTCCTGGCCCGCACGAGGACGGGTTCGGGCTGCGGTCGACAGATGAGGTGCGCTCGCCGGAGGGTTTCGCGGCCTGGGTGACCCGGCTGGCCGACCAGTCCGACCCGGGGAAACGGCCGGACGCCGGCCCGGTGTGCACGTACCGGTGGATCGTCGAGGACGACCGGGTGCTCGGCGGGATCGCGCTTCGCCACCGGCCCGACGACCGCCTGTTGCGGGTCGCGGGCCACATCGGTTACGGCATCCGGCCGTCCGCGCGTCGGCGTGGGCTGGCGACGTGGGCACTGGGCCGGATGCTCGGTACGGCCCGGGCCCTCGGGCTGGGTCGGGTGCTGCTGGTCTGCGCGGCGGACAACGTCGCGTCGGCGGCGACGATCGAGCACCACGGCGGCGTCCCCGAGGAGATCCGGGACACCGAACCCGGTTCCGCACGGCGGTACTGGATCACGCTCTAGCCCACCGGCCGTTGTCGCCGAAACGACGCAGCGTCCAGCGGGCCGGTGGCCACCCGCCGGGGTCGTGGTCGGTGGTCCACTCGGTGATCGAGGCCGGGGGCACGTCCAGGTCGAACGCCCGGAAGACCGGCTGCGCGCCGAGCGCGTGGAACGCGCCCTCGACGGTCTCGCTGTGGCCGACCAGAACCACTGTGGAGCCCCGGTGCCGGTGGGCGATCTCCATGATCGCGCGGCTGACGCGGACCACCAGTTCGGCCCAGCTCTCGTTGCCCTCCTCGAACGGACGGAACACGCCGCCGCCCGCCACCGCGTGGTCGGTGCGGAAGAGGGCGGTCGGCAGGCCGTCGGCGTACGGGGGTGTGTGCCAGGTGCAGAGACCACAGTCGGCCACGGGCCGGACGCCGAACGCCGCACCGATCGGCTGCGCGGTCTCGACGGCCCTGCGCAGCACCGACGAGTAGACCGCCACCGGCCCGTCGGCGGCGACCTCACCGGTGAGCCGGTTGGCCAGGTGGTGTGCCTGCTCGTGGCCGAGGGCGGTGAGGCCCCGACAACCACGCGGCCCACCGACGATTCCTTCGAGCTGGTGGACCGACTCGCCGTGTCGCACGAAGATCAGACGTGTCCGCATCGGGACATCATGCCAGCGGTATCGACGGAGGTATCAGTCGTCCGTACGGCCGAAGGAGGAGCCGCCCGCCTGGGTGAGCAGAGCGTCCAGCTTCGCGCCCGTCTGCGCTGGTAGGCGGTCTCGTCGTACCAACTCGGCGATGCGGTCCCGCAGGTCGTCGACGCGCTTGGCGCGGTCCCTGGTGCGGCGGTTGAGGTCGGCGAGGTCGTCGCGCAGGTCTTCGGCGGTCTTCGGGTCGACGTCGCCGCGGGCGACGGCGGTGGCGAGGACGGCGGCGAACTCGCTGGTCACCTCCCGGAAGCTGACCGGTATCTGCTGCCCGCCCGTCGGCGGTGCGGTGCTGGCGGGGGGCACGGACGGCGTGGACGGTGCGGCCGGCGTCGGCGACTGCGTCGTGGGCGCGGGGGCCGGCGCGGAGGTCGAGGGCGCCTCGGCGATCTCTGCCGGGTCGGGTGTGCCCGGGTTGTCGAACGGATTCTGCGCGAACAGGGCGCCGACGCCGACCAGCACGGCCAGCACGGCCGCGACGAGCGCGGCGAGGGGCCGACGCTGTCGACGTCGAGCCGGCACGGCGGGAGCCGGGACGGGGCGCGCCAGAACCGACCGGTCGATCAGGGTGGGCGGGTGGGCGGCCGGCCGGACGCGCAGCAGCTCGGTGGGCGGCTCGACCGGCTGACCGGCGCCGAAGCGGCGGGCCAGCTGCGCGGCGCTCGGCCGGTCGGCCGGGTTGGCGGCCAGGCAGGCGACGGTCAGCTGGGCGATGTCGGCGGGGAGGCCGGGCACCCGCAGCGGCGGCACCGGGGTGCCCCGCCGGTGCACCTCCAGGGCGTCTTCCCAGCTCTGCACGGGCAGTGGCGCCTGCCCGGTGAGGGTGCGGTAGAGCAGCGCGCCGACGGCGTACACGTCGCTCGCCGGGTCGGGTGGGCCGGCGGTGAGCCGTTCCGGGGCGAAGTAGGCGGGGGTGCCCATCACCGGTTCGCCGGACTGGCTGTCGAGGCCGCCGAGCGCGGCGATGCCGAAGTCGAGCACCTTGGCGCCGGTGTCGGTGAGCATGACGTTGCCGGGCTTGACGTCGCGGTGCACGACGCCGATGCGGTGCGCGGCGGCCAGCGCGGCGGCGATCTGCCCGGCCATCCGGACGGCCTCCGGCCAGGGCATCGGCCCGGACCGTAGCCGGTCAGCCAGGTTGTGACCGTCGACCAGCTCCATCACCAGGTACGGCACGACGACGCCGTCGGCCAGGGTCGCCTCGGCGTAGTCGTACACCTGGGTGACGTGGGGGTGGGTCAGCCGGGCGGCCGCGCGGGCCTCGCGTTGGATGGTGGCCCGCAGCTGCGGGTCGGTGGCGAACTGCCCGGCGAGCACCTTGATCGCCACCGGCCGCCCGAGCACCTCGTCGTCGCCACGCCACACCTCGGACATGCCACCGAGACCGATCCGCTCGTGCAGCACGTAGCGGTCGTGGAGGCGGAGGGTGGGCCGGAGCGGAGACATGGCTTCCCCAGTCTGCCTGGCAACGCCGCTGTCGACCACTCTGCGTGCCCGAACCCGTACTGATCGTCCCGTGCGTACCGGAATGGGGTTGGTTCGGGTCAGGAGCAGCGCGGGGTGCCCGGCAGCGGTCGCGGTTGGATGCGGTCGGCGAGCCGGCGCAGGGCGAGGGCGGTGGCCACCCGGGTCGGCGCGAGCAGTGCCCGGCGGGGGTGTTCGACCTGGACCGGGGCGTCCGGTCGGGCCGAGTTGACGTGCCGGTTCATGGCGTCGAGCGCGGTGACGTATCCGGTGGGCAGTTCCATGGTCAACTCCTCGGGACAGGTCCGGTGGAGTCCCGGACGACGAGTGCGGTGGGCAGCAACACGTGACCGGCCGCGGGGTCCGCGGGCGGGTCGAGCAGGAGTTCGGCGGCGATCCGGCCCTTCTCCTCGGCCGGTTGCCGGACGGTGGTGAGACCGGCCGCGGCGGCCTCGGGGACGTCGTCGAAGCCGGTCACCGAGACGGTTGGACGATCATGGGCCGGCCGCGCGGCCAGGGCGTCCAGCACACCGAGCGCGAGGACGTCGGAGCCGGCCAGCACGGCGGTCGGCGGTGCGGGTTGGTCGAAGAGTTCGGCGATGGCCGCCGCCGCCGCTTTGCGGCTGTTGCCGGGCGCGTTGACGACTGTCAACTCCGCCCAGCCGACGCCGACCTCGGCGAAGGCGTCGGCGAACCCGGCGAGCCGGCCCCGGGTGGTCGGATGCGGCACCTGGTCGACCCCGGCCACGGTGAGCGGGCCGGCCGGCGCGTCGGGCAGCACGGAGTCGGCGAGCAACGCCACCCGCCGGTGCCCGCGCCCGGCGACGTGCGCGGCGGCACTGCGCGCGGCGGCCCGCTCGTCGATGCCGACGTACCGTTCGTCAGCGCCGGCGTTGTCGCGGGGCGCCGTGCTGACGTACGGCAGCCCGCGGTGACGGATGACGTCCAACGCCCATTCCTCGTCGGCGACGCAGTAGACGCAGAACCCGTCGACGGCGGCGTTCTCCACCGCCCGCCGGGCGTCGGTCACCGCCGGCGGCAGCGGCACCAGCAGCATGCTCGTGCCGTGCCGCTCGGCCGCCGCGCCGACACCGGCGAGGAAGCGGACCGCGAACGGGTCGGTGAAGGCGTACGACAGTTGCGAGGTGAACAGCACCCCGATCGACCCGACGAAGCCTCGACGCAGGGAGCGCGCGGTGGGGTTGGGGCCGGGGTAGCCGAGTTGCCGGGCGGCGTCCAGGATCCGCTCGCGCAGGGCGGCGGAGAGCTGGTCGGGGCGGCTGTAGGCGTTGGACACGGTGCTGCGGGAGACGCCGACGGCGTCGGCCACGGCTTGCAGTGTTGGCTTCACCGGCACCTCTCTGTATCGATCCAGTCTGTATCGATACAGAGACTAGCCCGACCGGTCGGCGTCGGTCAATACGTGAACTGAGGGACCCCGCCCGCGGGGCCGGCGCGGCGGAGGATCAGACGGGGTACGTGTCGTCCAGCAGCCGGTCGAGGATCTCCGCCGTACGCTCCGGCGGCTCGGCCTCGACACAGAGCCGTTCCATCGCCACCGCGTAGTAATCCAGGTCGTCGCGCTTGTCGAGGTAGATGGCGCTGGTGAGCTGTTCGATGTAGACGATGTCGGGCAGCTCCTGGTCGCCGAAGCGCAGGATGGTGAAGGCGCCCCCGGCGGCGGCGTGACCGCCGGCGGCGAACGGGATCACCTGGAGTCGGATGTGGGGCGACTTGGTCGCCTCGATGAGCGCGGTGAGCTGACCGCGCATGACCTCGGTGCCACCGATGGGCCGGCGCAGCGCCGCCTCGTCCACCACGGCCCAGAGCTGCGGCGGATTCTCCCGGTGCAGCAGCTGCTGACGCTGCATCCGCAACGCGACGCGCCTGTCGATCTCGCCGGGACCGGCCGTCCCGTGCCCCAGCAGCACCACCGCCCGGGCGTATTCCGGGGTCTGCAACAGGCCGGGCACGAACTGCACCTCGTAGCTACGGATCAGCGCGGCGGCGGCCTCCAGGCCCAGGTACGACTGGAACCAGGACGGCAACACGTCGCCGTAGCGGTGCCACCAGCCGGGGCTGTTCGCGTCCCGCGCGAGCTTGAGCAGGGCGTCGCGCTCGTGCTCGTCGGTGACGCCGTAGAGCGTCAACAGGTCGGCGACGTCGCGCTCCTTGAAGCCGACCCGGCCCAGCTCCATCCGGCTGATCTTGGATTCGGAGGAGCGGATCTCCCAACCGGCGCCCTCCCGGGTCACCCCGCTGGACTCCCGGAGGCGGCGCAGTTGGGCGCCGAGCAGCATGCGCAGCACGGTCGGCCCGGTTGTCGGGCCACCCTCGGCGGGAACCATCGTCACGTGCGGACCTCCGGACACCGACCCACGGCGGCCGGGCGCCCCGGCCCGGCCGACGTGTAAGCATGCCATGGACCGACAGTGAGATGAACTCCTCCACGTCGGTGAATAAGTCCCGTCGCCGGGACAACCGACGGTCAGTTGATCAGGTGGTCGAAGTCACCGTCCCGCGCGCCGAGAACGAAGGCGGCGATCTCGTCCACTGTGTAGATCAGGGCCGGCCCCTCCGGGTGTCGTGAGTTGCGGACCGCTATGCCCGCTCCCCCGGGCAGCTCGGCGAGTTCGACGCAGTTGCCGCTGGGATTGCTGCGGCGGCTCTTCTGCCAGCTCAGCGGGGGCAACTGAGGGATCGGTACGCCATTGGGTGGCTGATGCATGGAGGCGTCTTTCTGTTACGAGCCCGCCGGTGGCCGTGGGAGGAGCGGTAACGGCGAGGGGGTGCGGTATCGACATTGGACGGTTCTGCACGTGCATCTGCTATTGCATCTGCATCCGACGGCGAGCATGATAACGCACATGATCGGTGCCCATCCGTTCACTTTGTGTTACCCCCACACGGGCAACGATCAGGCAAAACTGGGCCTGACGCGGCGCGCCGCGTCAACCGAAGGCTGGAGGCGGTCGCGGCGATGGGAGGGTTCGTGCCGGATCCGATGAGTGTCGCCTCCGGCGTCTGCGCGGCCGGCGCGCTGCTCTCCTCCTGGCAACTACGCCGCCGCGCGGTGCGCGCCGAGGCCGAGATCAGCCACCTCCAGGCCGAGTTGGCCGCCGAGCGGCACGCCGCCAGCCACGACCCGCTCACCGGGCTGCCCAACCGACGCGCCTTCTACCGCCTGGCTGCCGCCCTGCTCACCGACGCCGCCGGCCAGCCGCTGATCGCCGTGGTGCTCGACCTGGACGACTTCAAGCAGATCAACGACCGGTACGGGCACGCCGCCGGCGACCAGGTGCTGATCAGTGTGGCCGAGCGGCTCGCCGGCTTCGCCGGGGACAACCTCGTGGCCCGCCTCGGCGGCGACGAGTTCGCCGGTCTGCTCTCCAGCCCCACCGTCGACCGCCGCTGGATCGAGCACTCGACCCGCCGGCTCAGCGAGACCGTCGCCGCGCCGATCCGGCTGAGCGGGTGCAGCGTCCGGGTCACCGCCTCCGTCGGGCTGGCCCCGGTGACCGGCCCGGCCCAGCTCACCGACGCGCTCAGCCGCGCCGACGCGGCCATGTACCAGGCCAAGAGCCTCGGGGGCGCCCGGTCGCCCCGCCAACTGGTCGACAGCGCGTTCCTCACCGAGCGCTGACCGTTCAGGCGACCGGCGCGCCGAACCACCTGGACAGCTGGCCAAGCAGGTCGCTCTGATCGTCGCCGGCCCACGCCACGTGGCCGTCCGGCCGTAGCAGCACCGCGGGCACGTCCAACTCCTCGCTGACATCGACGACGTGGTCGACCCGCTCCGCCCAACCGGCGACCGAGAGCTGACCGGTCTGGTCGAGCAGCAGGCCGCGGCCCCGGTGCATCAGCTCGTAGAGACGCCCGCGCTTCAGCCGTACGTCACGCAGGTGACGACCGAGCATGTCGTGGCCCTCGCCGAAGTCGTAGCGGACCCCGATCGCGGTGACCTTCTCAATCAGGTACCGGTTGACGTCGTCGAAGTCCATCAGCTCGGACAACAGTCGGCGCACCGAGCGGGGCCCCGGCTCCGGTGAGAGCAGCAGCATCTGCGCCCGGGTGTTGGTCAGGACGTCCTCGGCCACCGGATGACGTTCGCTGTGGTAGCTGTCCAGCAGCCCCTGCGGCGCCCAGCCGGCGATCTCGGCGGCCAGCTTCCAACCGAGGTTGAACGCGTCCTGGATGCCGAGGTTGAGCCCCTGCCCACCGGTCGGCGGGTGGATGTGCGCCGCGTCGCCGGCCAGCAGCACCCGGCCGACCCGGTACCGCTCGGCCAGCCGGGTGGCGTCACCGAAGCGGGAGAGCCAGCGCGGTGAGTGCACGCCGAAGTCGGTGCCCGCGTACACCAGCAGTTGGCGTTTGAAGTCCTCGATGGTCGGCGGCACCGTGCGGTCCTCGACCACCCCCTCGGCCGGGACGACGACGCGGTACACCCCCTCCCCGAGGGGCCCGAGACCGAATCGGAGATGGGTCCTGCGGACCTCGGCCACCACCTCGGCCACCGCCTCCGGCGGCACCCCCACCTCCATCTCACCGAGCAGGGTCTCGACGCTGCTGGGCTCGCCGGGAAAGCCGACGCCGAGCAGCCCGCGTACGGTGCTGCGACCGCCGTCGCAGCCGACGAGGTAGCGGGCACGCAGCTGGGTGCCATCGGCCAGCCGCACCGTCACCCCGCTGTCGTCCTGGCTCAGTCCGACCAGTTCGCTGCCGCGCCGGATCTCGGCGCCGACCTCGCTGGCGTGCTCGCTCAGCAGGCGATCGGTGACGGTCTGCGGGATGCCGAGGACGTACCCGTGCGCGGTGTCCAGCCCGCCCGGCGACGGCTTGGAGATCGCGGCGAAGAAGCCCCCGACCGGGTGCTGCTGCCCGACCGCGAGGAACCGCTCCAGCAAACCTCGCTGGTCCAGCACCTCGATGCTGCGTGCGTGCAGGCCGAGCGCGCGCACGTGGCTCGTCGGCTCGGTCTCCTTCTCCAGCACCAGCACGTGCAACCCGTGCAGTCGCAACTCGCTGGCCAGCATCAAGCCGGTCGGCCCACCGCCAGCAATGATCACATCGATCATGGAATCCCCCGATTTTCCCAGATTTGGGCGTCGGCTGGAGATTCTGCTGCACCACCCGGGTCTTGCCGCAAGGCCAGGGGTGCGATATACGTTGGAGGTGGCAGGGAGCGTGTTCGCTCTTTGCTCTCCTTTTTGCCCGCGTAGCCGACGTGCCCGCCGTAGTCGACCTGCCCGGCGCTCAGCGCTGTCGGTCAAGGTCGCGCAACGCCGTGTCGGCGAGGCTGACCAGGCCCACCGGTGACACCAGCCCACGCACGATCCGCGCCGCGCGGCTCCGGTCGGCCGCCTCGGCGTCGAGGTCCAACGCCTGCCGGGTCCAGTCGCTGAGGTCGTCGAGCGCGCGGACCGCGAGGAACCAGGCCAGGCGCGCCCTGTCGACCTCGGTCGTGCCGTAGCCGGCGAGCACGGCCCGCTGCTGGTCGGGAGTGATCGGTGCGAAGGCGAGCACCCCGCCGAGCACGAACATCAGGTCGCACTCGGGCGGGGCGAGCACCGCGTCGTCCCAGTCGATCAGCCAGACCTGCCCGTCCGCGCCGAGCAGCAGGTTGCCCAGGTGCGGGTCACCGTGGCAGACGACGTGCGAGCCGGGCCGGTCGCGCTGCTCGGCCGCGCGGCGCTCGACCTCGCGGGTCACGAACCGCAGCCGGTCCGCCACCGCTGACCACACCCCCACCAGGTCCGCGACCAGCGGGTCCGCGAGATCGCCCGGGTCCGGGTCGCGCAGCCGCTCGGCCACCGCCCGGGTCGCGGTCACGATCGAGGGGTACGCCGCCCCGCCCGTCGGCAGCAACCGGCTGAGCTCCTCGGTCACCGGCACCGCGTGCACGGCGGCCAGCACCTCGCCGTACGCCCGCCAGTGCGCGTCGGTCATCGGGCCGTCGAGCGCCCGCTGGTCGGAGACCCACGGCACCACCGAGAGGCGGCGGCCGTCGTGGTCGATGGACAGCCGTCCGCCGACGGACCGCAGCGGCGCGGCGATGCCCGGCACCCCCTGTCCGGCCAGGTACGCCGTCACGTCCAGGCCGGCCGGGGTGCCGCCACCGCTCAGCTTGACCGCGTACCGACAGCCGTCGGCGGCCTGAGCCAGCCACAGTCGGGCATGCAGGTCAGCGCCGGAGGTGACCCGCTCCATCGTGGACAGGTGCAGGCCGAAGCCCGTTCGTACCTGTTCGGCCACCTGCCGCGCGTCGTCCTGCTCCATGCGGACACCATGCCAGCGCTCCGGCCACCGACCCAGCGGTTTTGCCGGTCGCCGGGGTGTTCTGAGGCGTCCTATCCGGGTATGGGATACCGGCACCAGCTACGACCGCCGAGAGGAACCGACGTGGCGACCATCCGCGCCCTCGTACTCAACTGCACCCTCAAACCGTCGCCCGCGCCGTCGAGCGCCGAGCAGCTCGGTCGGGAAGTGCTCGCCGAGTTGGCCACGCAGGGCGTGGAGGGCGAAATGATCCGGGTAGTCGATCACGATGTGCGTTTCGGGGTGTCCACGGACGAGGGCGACGGCGACGGTTGGCCGGCCATCCGCGCCAAACTGATGGCAGCCCAGGTGCTGATCATCGCCACGCCGATCTGGCTCGGTCAGCCCTCCAGCGTCTGCAAGATGGTCCTCGAACGCCTCGACGCCGAACTCTCCGAGACCGACGCCAAGGGCCGCCTCCGCACCTACGGCAAGGTGGCCGGCGTCGCCGTGGTCGGCAACGAGGACGGCGCCCACCACACTATCGGCGAGGTGCAGCAGGCACTCAACGAGGTCGGGTTCACCATTGCCGCCGCCGCCGCGACCTACTGGGTCGGCGAGGCGCTGGACACAGTGGACTACCGCGACGCCGGCCCCAAGCCCGACACCACCGGCCGCACCACCAAGGCTTTGGCGCTCAACACCGCACACCTGGCCCGGCTCCTCGCCGACCAGCCCTACCCGCCGCCGGACGCGAAGGGTGCCGGGGTCGGCCCGAGCCGCGAATAGACCTCACCGCCAGGTGCCCCACCGCTGGGGAAGCCCGGCGCGCGGCTCGCTACCGATCCGCCCCGGCCGGACCCGGCGCGGTCAGCGCCAGCCGTAGCCGGCGCGCAACGCCTGCCCGACCCGGTCGAACCGGGGCCGGTCCAACACGGCGCCCTCCCGGCGGATGCTGTCCTCGCGCATGGTGAGCACCCGGTCCAGCCGGACCCAGCTCGGCCGGTTGTCGCGGTCCCACTCCCCCGGCCCGAGCGCGAACCAGTGCCGCTGCCCGTCGCGCTCGCTCTGGCTGGACAGCATCAGCCCGAACAGGGTCCGGCTGTGGCGCCCGACGACCAGCACCGGCCGGTCCTTGCCCTGCCGGGGGTCGTCCTCGTACGGCACCCACGTCCAGACGATCTCGCCCGGGTCGGCCTGACCGTCGCGCTCCGGGGCGTAGGTCAGCTCCCGACGCTGCAACGCGCTCACCTGACGACGGCGAGCCACCTGCGCGGGCGCCGGCCCGGTACGCCGGGGCGACGGGATCACCGCACCCACCCGGGAGATACGCGCCGCGACATTCCTCAACAGACCAGCCACGGCGGGCAGCCTACCCGCCGCCGTGGCGGGCGGGTGCGACAGACTGGCCCGATGGACGAGCTCCCCCGCGACCTGCCGATCCTTGAGCGACGTGCGGTGCGGCTGGTGGTCACCGACGGCACCGAACGGGTCCTGCTGTTCCACACCCGGGACCCGGACCACCCCCGGTTGGGCACCTGGTGGGAGCTGCCGGGCGGCGGCATGGATCCCGGTGAGACCCATCGCGACACGGCGGTGCGGGAGCTGCGGGAGGAGACCGGCATCGTGATCAGCGCCGACCAGGTGGGCGCGCCGACCTGGCGGCGCCGGGCCAGCTTCCTGCACCGCCAGGTACGGCACCTGCAGGACGAGGTTGTCGTCGCCGTCCGACTGGCCGGCCCCGGCCCGGACGTGGACGAGACGCACCGGCTCGACTACGAGCGGGAGGACTACTTCGGCTTCCGCTGGTGGCCGTTGCCCGAGGTGGTGGCCAGCCGGGAACGGTTCTACCCCGGGCAGCTCCCTCGGCTGATCACCCCGTTCCTCGCCGGCACGGAGATCGACGAGCCGTTCGAGCTGTGGTCGTGAGCCAGGCCGGCGGGCAGAGTAGGGGCATGACGACAGCGCTGCACGGGCCCCTCTCCGCGTACGCCGCACGGCTGCACGCGACGATCGGCGACCGGCATCACGTCGCGTCCCCGCTCGGAGCCTGGTTGTTGCTCGCGGTCTGCGCCGCTGCGGCGGGCACCTCCGACCCGGCCACCAGGGACCTGACGCACGCCCTGGGCACCGACCCGGCGGACGCCGCCGAGGTCGCCCGAACCCTGCTGGACGCGCCGCACCCGCTGGTCGGGGCCGCCACCGCGCTCTGGCACCGGCCGGGGCAGGTCAACGGGCCGGCCGCGTGGCGGGCCGCGCTGCCCACCACCACCGCCGTCGGCGTCCTGCCCGACCAGGCCGGGTTGGACGCCTGGGCGCGTGAGCACACCCTCGGCCTGATCGAGGCGTTCCCCCTGCGGGTCGGGCCGGACGTGGTGCTGGCCCTGGCCAGCGCGTTGGCCACCCGGGTGTCCTGGGCCACCCCGTTCGACGTCGCCGACGCCCGCGCACTCGGCGCCGGCAGCCCGTGGGCCGGCCAGTTGCGGCGGGCGCTGCGCAGCCCGAGCCAGGGCCACCGGTGTGCCATCGTCACCACCGCGCGGGCCGGTGACGTGATCGTGCACGCCGCGCCGGCCCGGACGACCGACGGCGCGGGGCTGGTGGTGGTCTCGGTGGCCGCCGCGCCGCAGGTGCCGCCGGCCGACGTGCTGGCCGTCGCGTACGACCTCAGCGCCGGCGCGGCCGACGGCGCGCAACCGGCCGACAGCCGATCCCTGTTCGACCTGCCGCTCGGCGATACTCCCCTGTGGACGGTCACCGAGCAGCGGGTACGCACCCGGGCCGCCGGCGGCCGCGAGGAGCGACACCACGCCGTACTCCCCTGCTGGTCGGCCCACAGCGAGCACGACCTGACCGCTGCGGCGCTCGGTTTCCCGGCCGCGTCGGCAACAGTGGCGAAGACGTTGGCGCTGCCGATCGAGAACGTCGAGGCGCGACAGACGGCGATGGCCCGGTTCGGCCGGTACGGCTTCGAGGCGGCGGCGGTGACCGGGATGTTCGGGCTGACCAGTCTGCCGCCGGAGGGCGTCGCCCGCACCGCCGAGCTGCGCTTCGGTCACCCGTACGCCGTCGTGGCGGTCGCCACCGACACCCGGGGCGACGGTGGCACCGGACCGTGGCACGCGGTGCCGGTCTTCTCCGCCTGGATCAGCGAGCCGGAGGAGCTGCCCGAGGCCGACGCCGCCGACCGGTGACCCCGGAGCGGCGAGCCGTGGCCCGAGTCCTCGTCACTGCTCGCCGAGGAGATCGGCGATCGGCAACCGTCGGATCAGGATCGCCGGCACGAGCGCGGTGAGCACGGTGAGCAACAGCGCCGCCCCCGTGACGGCCAGCGCCACCAGCGCCAGCCGTCCGTCCACCCGGCCGACCAGCAGGGCGACCGAGCCGAGACCGGCGGCTACCCCGAGGACGCAGCCGAGCGCGCCGACGCCGAGCGCCTCGTAGACCACGAGGCGGTTGAGCGTGAGGTCGGGCCAGCCCACGGCCTGGAGCGTGGCGAACTCCGCCGAGCGTTCCCGCACGTTGAGGTACAGCACGTCGGCCACGCCGAGCACCCCGACCAGCAGCACCCCGCCGACCGCCACCAGATCCACGTCGCGCACCTGCACGGAGACCGCCTCACCGAGCAGCGAACCCACCATGCCGTCGTTGAACGCCCAGAGCGCCGCCAGGATCAGCGTCACCGCGCCGACGCCCGCCGCCAGGCTCGTCGCGCCGGCGATCGTACGCGCGGGTGCCCGTCGGAGATTGGCCACCGCGAGCCCGGCGAGGCTTCCCGCCGCGGCTCGTCGGGCCGGTGTCACGCTCGGGTGTAGCGCCTCCGCCGACCGGGTCCGGGCGGCCCGCAGTGCGGGCAGGGCACTGGCCGCCGCGGTCAGCAGCACCGCGAGCGGCACGCACAGCAGTGTCACCGCACCGGAGACCTGCACCCCGGCAAACCGACCGAGCAGCACCGACAGGCCGGCGCCGAGCACGCCCGCCGTCAGCCCGAGCGCCGTGGTCTCGGCGAGGATCAGCATGCTCAGCCGCCAGCCCGGCCAACCGATGCAGGCCAGGACGGCCAGTTCGCGTCTGCGGACCCGAACCGCCGTGGAGACCGCGTTGCCGACGAGCAGAACGCAGACCACCAGCAGCAGCCCCAGCAGCAGGATGTTCTTCCGATCGACGGCGGTGACGATCTCGGTCGCCACACCCTTGCGGGTACGCGCCTCCGCCAGGTTCAGGTCGGGGCGACCGAACTCGCCAGCGGGTAGCAGCACCGGACTGCGTACCGTCGATCCACCCAGGACCACCTCGACGGTGAGGCCGGTCTGCCGTACGACCTCGTCCGCCACCATCCGGACCCGCTCCCGGGCCACCGCGTCGAACCGGTCGATCCCGGCGACCCGGATCCGCACGGAACTCAGCGGGGCGGCGGCCAACGCCGGCGCGACGCTCGCGTACAGCTCGCCGGCAGCGGTCAGGCTGGTCACCAGGCTGGGCGGGTGGCGCGGGTAACCGAGCGGGTCGTCTGTGGCAAGCAGTGGACGGTCGCCGAGCAGATCACGCGAGCGCGCGTCGGCACCCACCGGCGGGGTCGGACGGTAGAGGTCGAGTGCCTGCTGCGCGGCGCCGGCGGCGGATTCGAGCGCGTCGGGCGTGAAACTGCCCACCGGGGCGACCGACCACCCCGACCGGTCGACCAGGCTCACCGGATCCCCGGTGGCGACACCGCCGGTAGCGAGCCACGAGTCCCGCCACGCGTCGTCGATCGTCGGGTCGGCCGCGTCGGGCCCGTCGGATCGGGGCAGCAGCTGGTCGCTCCCGTCCGGCTGCGGCGCGTAGGTCGGCGGTCCAGGCCGGAGCAGGGTCATCATGGCGGAGAGTGGAGCGCGCTCGGCCACTGCGGCATCGAGCCGGGCGCGGTAGAGCCGCGCCAGGTCGTGCCGGGCCGCCTGCGACGGCCCCTTTGCCGAGGCGTTCAGCAGCGGCCAGAGCGCCTGCGTCGCGGTGCCGGGCACCTGGTCGGCGACCCGGCCGGTCAGCCGGGACACGGAGATGTCCATCCGCTCGTCCACGGCGAGGGTGTCGGCGGCGAGCACCGGCAGCGTCCGGCCGGCCGGGCCGCTCGGCGGCAGGGCGGAAGTCCCCGCGACGCGGCCCGCCGAGGCGACGGCGTCGACCCCGGTCAGGTAGCGGCCCTGACGCACCGCCTGATCGAGGCCGACCAGGCGCGCCTCAGCCGCCGGATCGATCGCGGCGATCACCGCCGGTGCCACCGACGGCAGCTGGATCTCCAGCCGGGCGGTCGCCGGCACCACTGACGCCGGCCGGCCGGAGGTGAACACGGAGGCACGCCGGAAGGTGCCGTCGGGGAGCAACTGGTACGCCTCGATGGTGCTGACCTGGGTGCGCCGGGCGTCCGGGTCGAAGCTGCCCGCCGCGATGTCGCACACCTGCCGACGCCGGCCGTCCGGCTGCACCTCCAGCGGGCCGCCGCCACCGGTGCCGGGGCACTCGGCGGCGGACGTGGGCTGGCGAACCCGGGTGCCGTCGGCGTAGATGAACGCCTGACTGTTCAGGTCGGCCAGCGGCACCAGCGGCCGCCGGGACACGTAGATGTAGGCCGGCGCGGCCGTCACCGTGCTCAGTCCGCGGTCCCCGCTGATCCGGCGGGCGATCTCGATGACCTGCCGCTCGGCCGCCCGGTCGACCTGCTCTGTCACGTCCACCCGCAGGTCGGGTTGGATGTCGGCGATTCCGAGGACCGCCAGCGGTGCGGCCACCTCGACGCCGGGGACCTGTTCGATCTGCCGCCACTGCTCCAGCGCGATGCCGCCGTAGGCCGCGGTGGGTCGGTCCTGATGCAGCAGGCCGGTGACCGGTGCCGCAGGGTGCACCAGAATGTCGTACGACGGCCGGAACTGCCCGTCGACGGAACCGCTCGCGACCAGCCGGGAGGTGCTCGCGGCACCGGTCAGCACCGTGAAACCGGTGGTCGCCATCAGGACAGCGGCGAACATCGCCAGCGATCGGCCGGGAGTGTTCCGCAGCTGCGACCGGACCATTCGCCACACGGCGTCAGCGGATCTGGTCGTCGTGGGTGCGGGCGGACCAATCGTGATCGGTCGGCCACCCGGTGGTGCTCTGCCCGCTCGGACCAGACAGCTCTGCCATCGCGTTGCCCCCGCACTGCTCGGCATGAGAGGCGAAAGTACCGAACGCGGCGCTGACCCATCAACCCCGTGCAACGCGAGCGGACCTCGCCGCAGGGGCCGGTCAGGGCGGGTACGGGCCGGACTACGGGAACTTGGGGCTGCCGCCGCCGTCGCGCGGCAGTCGCGCCACCATCTCCCGGAACTCCCGTACCGTCATCGCCGACCGCAGGGTGGCGAAGACGGCCCCGGTTCCGGCCCGGGCGGTGGCCGGGTCCACCCCGGCGCGCTCTCCCACCAGCCGCAGGAACTCGGCGGGGCCGGCGTCCGGCGGTGGAACGGCGGTGGCGCCGCCGACATCCAGACCCACGCCGGTGTGGATCGCGTCCATGCCGGGGTCCGAGCCGACGGGCACCACCGGATCCGGGGTCGGTCCGCCGGTCCCGGCCGCATCCGGGGCTGGGCCGCTCAGGTAGCCGCCGACCTCGTCCGGTAGGTGCCCCACCAGGTCGCCGGGCGCGCTGCCGATCACCCGTTCGGCAATGGTCTGGAGTACGGCCCGGGCGAGCACCGCGGCCTGCTCGGCCGGCAGGCCGGACCGGTTGGACACCGCGTCGATGAAGTACGGGAACCCGTCGCCGTCGGTCACGCTCGGGCGGTTACCCCTGGCCGGGCGCGACAAACTGGCGCTAGGTCAGCAGCCCCTCGGCCAGCAGGTGGTCAAAGATGATCTGGTCGACCGCCGAGGTGCGGTGCCGGTCGGCGTACCCGAGCCAGGCCATCTCGGCGATCTCGCTCGCCGGCCGAAGCCGGCCCTGGTAGCCGGCTCGGTAGCAGGTCATCCGCACTGTGGTGCCGGTCGCGTGGCTGTGTGCCTGAGCGGTGAAGGTGCCCAGGTGCACGGCGCCGGACACGTCGACCTCGACGCTCAACTCCTCGTCGATCTCCCGGCGCAGGGTCTCCAGGTCGGTCTCGCCGGGCTCGCGTTTTCCACCCGGCAGGTACCAGACGTCCTTCCCCTGCGACCTGGTGCTCAGCACCCTGCCGTCCTCGATGAGGATCCAGGCCACCTTGTCGATCTCGCGCACGACGCTCCTTCCGGCCGGTGGGATCGGGCACGCTACCACCCGGATCCCGCGCTCAGTCGGCCAGCAGGTCGAGCAGCAGCGCGGCGGTCCAGCTGAACGCCGGTGAGCCCAGCCCGGCGCCGGTGTCCGGGTGGAAGTACTCGTGGCAGCCGGCCCCGGCCACCAGGCCGACCATCGAGCGGCGCAGCCCGGCGGCCAACTCCGGGTGTCCGTGCGTGAGCAGCCCCCGCCGGATCAGCCAGCCGATGTTGAGCCAGCTCGGCCCGCGCCAGTAGCGCAGCGGCTCGAAGTCGGGCGCGGTGCGGTCGTAGGTGGGCAACGGCCGGTCCATCCGCCGGGCCACCCCGAAACGCGCCGAGCGGGCCTCGACGACCAGCGCGTCGACCTGCCGGCTCGGCAGGTCGGGCAGGATCAGCGGTGCCAGCCCGAGCACGGTCCGGGCGCTCACCACCCGGTCGGTGCGCAGGTCGCGGGGTTGGAACGTGCCGGTGTCCGGGTCGTACAGCCGGCGTACCAGGGCTTCGGTGATCTGGGCCGCGCGGTCCCGGTGCGGCCCGGGGTCGCCGCCGACGAGCGCGGCGACCTCGGCGAGGGCGTGTTCGGCGGCCCCGAAGGCCGCGTTGAACAGCGGGCACTCCACCAGGAACGGGTGACCGGCGGCCAGGTCGCGGTCGGCGTAACGGTGGTCGCGGTAGGCGGCGACGATCGCCAGGTAACGCGCGTAGTCCAGGTCCGTGGGGCGGTGCGCGGCGTCGGCGTGCGCGGTGTCGTGCCGACGGTACGCGGACATGACAGCCGCCTCGGCCGGCACCGCCGCCATCGGCTCGTCCCAGGCCGGGCTGTTGTCCAATCCGGACTCCCACGGGTGCACGACGCAGACCAGCCCGTCGCCGGCCACGTCCCGCCGGTCGGCCAGGTAGCGCTGCTGGGCGACCAGCGCGGGATAGAGCCGGCGCAGCGCGGCCAGGCCGGCGGGGTCGGGTGCCCGCCGGTACGCCAGCAACGCGGCGAGCGCGTGCACCGGGGGTTGGACCAGGCCGGAGGTGGCCACCGCCGGTGCTCCGGGCACGTCGGCCGAGCGCCACATCTCCGGTCCGGGGAAGTACGCGCCGACCCGCAGCGCCGGGTTGAACACGATGTGCGGCACCCGGCCGTCGGCCCACTGTGCCCGGAACAGGCTCGCCAGCTCCCGCCAGGCGCGCTCGGGGCGGACGTGGGCCAGCCCGATCGCGATGAACGCGGAGTCCCAGCTCCACTGGTGCGGGTAGAGGGTGCGCGACGGCACCGTGTGGTCGTGTTCCCAGTTGGCGTCGAGCGTGTCGACCGCGAGCTGACGCAGCCCGCTCGGGTCGGCCGGGCCACCGGTGCGGGCGGCGTCGGCGCGCGTCGCTGGGGAGTCGGCGGGCACGCCGTTGCGGGCCGACTCGGCGGCGGGCGCGCCGACACCTGTCTGCCCAGCACCGGCGGTCATGCGGCGGCCCGCCGGGGCAGCGCGTGGCGCAGCACGGTGGCGGCCTGTTGCAGGGCGCGGACCGGGTCGCCGCGCAGCCGGCACTCCAGGGACAGCCACCCCCGGTAGTCCAGCTCCAGCAGGGTACGCACCAGCGCCGTCCAGTCCAGGTGCCCGGCGCCGGGCTGGTACCGGTTGGAGTCGCTGACCTGCACGTGCCCGAGGTACGGCGCGGCGGCACGCAGCGCGCGGTGCACGTCGTCCTCCTCGATGTTCATGTGGAAGGTGTCGGCGACCACCCGGACCGACGGCAGCCCGAGGGTGGCGCAGAGCGCCACGGCCTCGTCGAGCCGGTTGACCATGTGGTCCTCGTACCTGTTGAGGGGTTCCAGGAAGAGGGTGACCCCCTCGGCCCGGGCGTGCTCGCCCAGCTCGCCCAGGGCGTCGAGGAGGACCTGCCGGTCGCCGTCCGGCGGGCGGGGCGGCTCGAACGGTGGCAGCCGCCGGGAGAACATCCCCCAGGCGGCCGGGGTCATCACCCCGACGCCGCCCAGCTCGGCGATCACCGAGAGCTGGGAGCGCAGGTTGCGGATGGCGTCGGCGGACCGGGCGGCGTCGAAGTCGCCGATGAAGTGGTCCATCTCGACGCAGACGGTGGGCATCACCACCCCGGCGGCGCGGGCGCGGCGCAGCTCGGGCAGCCGGCGGGCGAAGGCCAGGTCGCCGCGCCCGCGTAGCTCGATGCCCTGGTAGCCGAGGGCGGCCGCGAGGGCGAACTTCTGGATCAGGTTGGCGCCCGGCAGGAGTTGTTCCTGACAGGCCAGCGCGATGGTGGTCATCTAGAACCTCAGCACGACTTGGAGGACGTCACCGGCGCCGCCGTCGAGCAGCGCGAGGGCGTCGGCGACCGCGCTGGCGTCGACGATGTGGCTGACCAGTGGCAGCGGGTCGACGCTGCGGTCGGCCACCAGGTCCATGAAGGTCTGCGCGACCCGGTCTCCGCTCCACCGGCCGGCCATGCTCGGCGCGGGGGTGGGCCCGGAGACCTGGGCGGCGACCAACTGGATGCGGTTGTGGTGGAACTCCTCGCCGAGGCCGAGCGCGTCGGCCTGGCCCTGGTAGAAGCCGGCGGCCACGACCCGGCCGGCGTGGGTGGTGGAGCGGATCGCCTCGTGCAGCGCCGGGTACGCGCCGGACAACTCCAGGCAGACGTCGGCTCCCCGGCCGTCGGTGGCCTGGCGCAGCACGGCGGCGGCGGATGTGGTCGTTGCGTCCACTATGGAGTACGCGCCGTACCGTGCGGCGTGCTCCAGCCGGGTGGGCACCGGGTCGACGGCCACCACCCGGGCCCCGGAGAGCACGGCGAGCCGGGTGGCGAGCAGCCCGATGACGCCCTGCCCGAAGACGCCGACCCAGTCGCCGAGGTGCAGGTCACCGGCGAGCACGGCGGTCAGCGCGATGGCGCCGGGGCGGGCGAAGACCGCGGCGAGCGGATCCAGCCCGGTGGGGAGCGCACGGACCGCGTCGGCGGCGAGCACCGCCTCGGCCCGGTGCCCCCAGATGCCCCAGACGAGCTGCCCCGGATGCCGGTCGGTGACCTCCGGGGCGACCTCGATGACCTCGCCGACCTCTTCGTAGCCGAAACCGATCAGCGGGTAGGGCACCGGGGTCTGTCGGGGGACGAACATCCGGGCGGCGTCGTCCCAGTCCTTGCTGAGCCGGGGATTGCTGCCCCGGTAGAGGGTCAGCTCGGTGCCGGCGGAGATGCCCGAGTAGCAGGTGCGGACTCGGACCTGGCCGGGGCCGAGCGGATCCGGCGGACAGGGCTCGAGGCTGATGCGTCGAGGCCCGGCGAGAGAGACCACCCAGTTGCCCATGTGTCACATCCCGGTAGCACTGGGTTCCAGGATAGCAAAAAATCGCCATATGTCTTGCTATTGATCAATCGAAGGTGTTGGATCCGTCATGTACCCTTCGAGAGGAGTGCCATCGATGTCAGCACCTCCGAGGCGGATACTCGCCACCACAGTGATCCTGGCACTGACCGCGTCCACCCTGCTGGCCTGCGGCGACGACGAACCGGACAGCAACAGCAAGAAGATCACCGTCTGGAGTCTGGAGGACGTGGCCGACCGGGTCACCGCCACCAAGGCGATCATCGCCGACTTCACCGCGAAGACCGGGATCCAGGTCGACCTGGTGACCGTCAACGAGGACCAGTTCCCCTCGTTGATCGCCGCAAACGCCGCCGCCGGCGACCTGCCCGACGTGGTCGGGTCGGTCTCCCTCGCCGGCATCCGTACGCTCGCCGGCAACGAGCTGCTGCACGCATCGGCGAACGCGGAGGTCGTCGACAAGCTGGGCAAGCAGACGTTCTCCCCGCGCGCGCTGGAGTTGACCTCCGACGACGGCGGACAACTCTCCGTGCCCAGCGACGGGTGGGGGCAACTGCTGGTCTACCGCAAGGACCTGTTCGCCGCGGCCGGCCTGCCCGCCCCCGACACGTACGAGCGGATCACCGCCGCCGCGGCGCGGCTGAACACCGGCGGCGTCGCCGGGATCACCGCGGCCACCGCCCCCAGCGACGTGTTCACCCAGCAGACCTTCGAGCACCTGGCGCTGGCCAACGGCTGCCAGCTCACCGACGACTCCGGCGCGGTCACCCTGGACTCACCCCAGTGCGTCGAGGCGTTCCGCTTCTACGGCGACCTGATCCGCACCAGCTCGGTGAAGGGCGCGCAGGACGTGGACACCACCCGGGCCACCTACTTCGCCGGCAAGGCGGCCATGGTCGTCTGGTCCCCGTTCATCCTCGACGAGCTGGCCGGGCTGCGTAACGACGCCAAGCCGACCTGCCCGCAGTGCCAGGCCGACCCGGGGTTCCTGGCGAAGAACAGCGGGTTCGTCACCGCGATCAAGGGACCGAACGGCACCGAACCCGCCCAGTACGGCGAGATCAGCTCCTGGGCGGTGCTGGACGGCGCGGTGACCGATCCGGCGAAGTCCTTCGTGGAGTACATGCTCAGTGACGGCTACCCGCGCTGGTTCGGCATGTCACCCGAGGGCCGTTTCCCGGTCCGCAAGGGCACCCCGGCCGAGCCGGAGGCGTACCTGACCGCCTGGAACACCAGCCAGGCGGGCGTGGACGCGAAGAAGCCCCTCGCCGACGTGTACGGCGACGAGGTGCTGGCCACGTTGCGCCGCAGCCCGGACACCTTCGGACGGTGGGGACTCAGTCAGGGCCAGGGCAAGCTGGTCGGCGCGATGCTCGGCGAGCTGCCGGTGCCCAAGGTGCTGGGCGACCTCATCGCGGGCAAGGCCGACGCGGCGGCCACCGCCAACCGCGCCAAGAAGGACGTCGACGCCATCAAGGCGGGCGTCAATTGACCACCACCGCGCCCGGCCCCGGCCGCTCCCCCACCCGGGAGCGGCCGGCGCCACCCCGGCGCCGACCCCTGACCCTGCGCCGCCGCGAATCCCGGGCCGGCCTCGCGCTGGTCGCGCCGACACTGCTCGTCACCATCGCGGTGATCGGCATCCCGATCGTGTGGACAGTGGTGCTCGCCTTCCAGCGGGTCCGGCTCGCCACGCTGCGCAAGACCGGCCTGTTCGGCGACTTCACCATGGACAACATCGACCGGGTGCTGCACACCCCCGGCTTCGCCGAGACGCTGTGGGTCACGCTGATCTACAGCATCGGTGGCACCGTCGGGTCGATAGTGCTCGGCCTGGTGGCCGCCCTGGTGGTCCGCCGGCCGTTCCGGGGCCGCACCCTGGTCCGGGCGTCCATGCTGCTGCCGTACGTGGCACCGGTGGTCGCGGCGACGTTTGTCTGGCAGGTGATGCTCGACCCACAGCTCGGCGTCGTCAACGCGTGGGGGCAACGCCTGCTCGGCTGGGACGCCCCGGTCCCGTTCCTCACCCAGGAGTCGACAGCGCTGGCCACGGTGATCATCTTCGAGGCGTGGCGCTACTTCCCGTTCGCGTTCCTGTTCCTGCTGGCCCGGCTCCAGGCGGTGCCCGGCGAGTTGGAGGAGGCCGCCCGCGTCGACGGGGCCACCCCCACCCAGCGGTTCCGGCACATCCTGCTGCCGCAGCTGCTGCCGGTGATCGCCCTGCTGGGCGTGCTGCGCTTCATCATGACGTTCAACAAGTTCGACGACGTCTACCTGCTCACCGGCGGTGCGGCCGGCACCGAGGTGGTCAGCGTGCGGGTGTACGAGTTCCTCACCGCCCGTACCGACATCGGGGCCGCCGCCGCGCAGGCTGTCGTGCTGGCCGTGGTGCTCATCGTGTTCGTGCTGATCTATCTGCGCTTCTTCGGACGGAGGGTGAGCTGATGGACCGGGACGTGGTCGAGACGGTGAGCCTGCGATGGCTGCGCCGCCTGGTGATCGCCGTGTTCCTGGTGATCACCGTCTTCCCCTTCTACTACATGCTGCTGCTCTCGGTGCGCCCCATCGAGCGGCTGCTGCTCGACCCCGGCGCGCTGGTGGTCGGCTTCGGTGAGCTGACAGTGGCCACGTACGCCGAGGTGTTGAAGGCCACCGACGACGGCGGCCAGGGTTTCCTCACCTTCATCCGCAACAGCGGGCTGGTCGCCGTCGCGGCGACAGTGCTCACCCTGCTGGTAGCGATCCCCGGCGCGTACGCGGTGGCCCGGCTGCGGTTCTTCGGCCGGCGGCAGGTGGACTTCCTGTTCCTGGCGGTCTACCTGTTCCCGTCGATCGTCATCGCGATCCCGCTGTTCGTGGTCTTCACCCGGGCCGGGCTGCGCGGCTCACTGTTCGGCCTGGTGCTGGTCTACATCTCGCAGACGTTGCCGGTGTCGGTCTACATGCTGAAGAACTACTTCGAGACCATCCCGGTCAGTCTGGAGGAGTCCGCAGCCATCGACGGTGCCGGTCGGCTCGGCATCATCCGGCGCGTCAGCCTGCCCCTCGCGATGCCGTCGATCATGGCGGTGGCGCTCTACGACTTCATGATCGCCTGGAACGAGTTCCTCTTCGCGCTGCTGTTCCTGGTCGACAAGCCCAACCGGTGGACGGTGTCGCTGGGGCTGTCCCTGCTCGCCGACGGGGTGGAGGTGCCCAAGACGGTGCTGATGGCCGGGTCGGTGGTGCTCACAGTGCCCATCGTGATCCTCTTCTTCGCCAGCGAACGACTGCTCACCGAAGGGCTGACCAGCGGCGCGGAGAAGGGATGATCGTCTCGTCCGGGTCGTCCGCCCGGCCCCCACCGGCCCGGATACGGTGGCCTCATGGCCAACCCGACCCGCTGGGCGACCGACACCGGTCCCGAGCACTCACAGTGGTACATCGACCGGTTCCGCAAGCTCGCGGCCGAGGGTGAGGACCTGGCCGGCGAGGCCCGCCTGGTGGACGCCCTCGTCGCGCCCGGCTCACGGATTCTCGACGCCGGCAGCGGCACCGGCCGGGTCGGCGCCGCGCTGGCCGAGCGGGGGCACACGGTGGTCGGGGTGGACGCCGACCCCGCGTTGGTGGACGCCGCCCGCGCCGACTATCCCGGCCCGACGTGGCTGGTCGCCGACCTCGCCGAGCTGGACCTGCCGGCACTGGGTGAGGCGGAGCCGTTCGACGCGGCGGTGCTGGCCGGCAACGTGCTCGCCTTCGTCGCTGTCGGCACCGAACCGCAGGTGCTGCGCCGGGTGGCCGCGCACCTGCGACCCGACGGCGTGTTGGCGGTGGGCTTCGGCACCGAGCGCGGCTACCCGCTGACCGCGTTCGACGCCGACGCGGTGGCCGCCGGGCTGCGCGTGGAGCACCGCTTCGCCACCTGGGACCTGCGCCCGTGGCGCGACGACGCCGCGTTCGCGGTCACCGTGCTGCGCCGCCCAGCAGACTGAGCGCCTCCCCGCCTCCCCGCCTCCCCGGTGATCAAGAGGTTTGCGTCAAATTCGCGCCACATCCTGACGCAAACCTCTTGATCACCGCAGCTGTGACGGAAGGCTGCGGTGGGGGTGGGGCTGGGGGTTAGTTGGGGGTGGGGGCGGCTCGGGCGGCCGTTGGGTCGAGGGTGGCGCCGGCGGGCACCAGGCTGACCAGCCCGGCCGGCAGCCGCACCGGTCGCACGTCGCGGTAGCCGAGCATCGGCAGCACCTCCCGGTCTGCCAGCACGTACCGCCGGCCCAGGTCGGTGACCACGGAGACCGCGCCCCCGGTCGCGCCGGGCGCCGCTGCGGCCTCGACCACCGCGCCGCGGCCCGGCTCCACCACCACATGGTCGGCCAGCACCGCGCCGCCGGTCGGCGCGGTGCGCGGCACGGCCGTCAGGTCCCGCAGCGGTACGCCCCAGCGCACCTCACCCACCCCGCCGTCGTCGCCGACGCGGGTGCAGAGCGCGCCGCCGTCGGCGCTCGCGAGCCGGGGCGGGACCGGCGGCGGGGCGTTCGGACCGGTCGGGGCGAGATCGGGCACCGTGGGCAGCGCGGCGAACCGGCCCAACGTCATCGGCACCGGCGCAACCTGCCCGGTGCGGGCCAGCAACAGCCCCGCCTGCAACTCGGTGATGCCGGCCAGGCCGGCGTCGAGCGCCACCGCGTACTGCCGACCGCCACCGGAGTTGCTCACCAGGTAGACGGTGCCGATCGCGGCGCCCGGCACCCGAGAAGCCGGCCGGCCCAGCGCGGGCAGGTCGAGCGGGGCGAGGTCGACGCCGGCGGGCAGCGAGTTGAGCAGTGCCGGCGCCGCCGCAACCGCCTGCGCCCGAGTGGTGGCGAGCGCCGCCAGCACCCGGCTGGGATCGCGGACGAGGTAACGCCGCTGATGCCAGACCAGGTGCAGCCCGCCGTCGGGGTGGCGCAGCAGCAGTGCGTCGTCGCCCAGCGGCCGGCCACCGTCGGGTTCGGTGCCGATCAGCAACGCGGAGCGGGGCCCTTGGGCGCCCGCACCGGCCGGGATCGTCGAGCAGACCGTCCACGCCGTGGCGGCCAGCCGGCCGGGGGCGGGCAACGAGTCGGGGGCGTCGGCGATGCCCAACGGGAGCCCGCGCGGCACCCCGTCGATCGTGCGCCGGGACACCAGCACGGTCTTCGACCGGTCCGCGCCGACGATGAGCAGCGCCGAGGCGTAGTTGAGCACCGGGTGCAGCTTCTGCTCGCGGTAGACGAACCGGGCGCCGGACTCCTTCTCCACGATCACCGCGCCCGGGTCACGCCACCCCTTGCCGCCGCCGGCGAACAGCCCGTAGAGGGCGAAACCGCCGAGCCCGATCGCCGCCACCAGGACGCTGGCCAGGCCGGCACCGGCCAGCCGCCGAAACGGCGACTGCGCGGGATCGGTCTCCCGCATGACCAGGGCGGCGACCGCCCGCTGGACGCTGAACTGGTAGGAGTGCAGCTGGTCCTGCCGCGACGGCATGAGTCCCCTCCGGTGGATCGGCCGGGCACAGGATATGCGCTGCGTCGATGTCCCGTGGACCCTGCGTGGCCGTCGGTGGCGGGGCAACCGGTACCATCCGGGGACGAATCCGGCGGCGAGAGGGCACCCGTGGGCGCGCGTTTCGAAGAGCTGGCCTGGCGGGAGACTCCGATCGGCGCGATCAGCCTGCGCCGGCGCCGGGACCCGGCACTCCAGGTCGAGGTGTACGAGGTCAAGCTCGACGACGAGTATCTGATGTCCAGCCTCTTCCCGGTCGCGGAGATCGAGCTGGCCCGGCTCGGCCTCGCCGAGGTGACCGGTGACTCGCTCGACGTGGTGGTGGGCGGTCTCGGGTTGGGCTACACCGCCTGCGCGGCGCTGGGCGACCCCCGGGTGCGCTCACTGCTCGTGGTGGAGGCGATCGAGGACGTGATCGACTGGCACCGGCGCGGGCTGCTGCCGTTCGCGGCGGGGCTCGCCGAGGACCCCCGGACCCGCTTCGTGCAGGCCGACTTCTTCGCGGCGGTCGCCGGTGACACCGGTTTCGACAGCGAGGTGCCCGGTCGACGCTTCGACGCCGTGCTGCTCGACGTCGACCACTCCCCCCGCAACGTCCTGCACCCGAGCCACGCGGCGTTCTACCCGCCGGCCGGTTTACGCCGCCTGGCCGCCCTGCTGCGGCCCGGGGGTGTCTTCGCGCTCTGGTCGGACGACCCGCCGGACGCCGAGTTCACCGCGTCGCTCACCGAGGTGTTCGTGGACGTGCGGGCGCACGTCGTGCCGTTCGCCAACCCGCTGACCGGTGGCGAGTCGGCCAACACCGTCTACGTGGCGCGCGCCGACGGCTGAGCGCCCCGGATCGACCCGCGCATCAGGACCTCAAGGTGTCGCGGCGCGCCGGGCCCACCACCGCGGGGAACCCGAGTCGATCAATCGGCATGGTGCCGGCCGGACGGGGAACGTGTACCCGGGTCGGCCGCACCAGGCGCGGCCGGTTACGGGAGGTCGACATGCGTGCACTGCTCTGGGTCGTCGGCGTGGTCGCCGGTATCCTGATCCTGCTCGGGTTGTTTCTCGAAGCGGTCCGCTGGTTGGTCATCATCGGTGTGATCGCACTGGTGATCGTGATCGTCTGGGGCGTCGTCAAGGGGCGGCAGGCCATGAACCACCAGTCCCGACGACGTTGACCGGTCAGAACCAGTCCGGCCGCATGTCGAGCGTGGTCCGGTCCCGGCTCTCCAGCAGGTCGAACTGCGGCCCCGTGCGGGGCAGCTCGACGGTGAAGAAGTAGCGGGCGGCCTGCCGCTTGCCGGCGTGGAACGCGTCGCCGGCCCCCTCCGGCGGCAGCGCCAGCACCTGCTCCAACCACATCCACGCGATCACCACGTGCCCGACGGCCTCCAGGTAGGCGCTGGCGTTGGCCAGCGCCAGCACCGGATCACCGTCGGCCCACAGTCGAGCGGTGACAGCGGTGACCCGGTCCACCGCCGCCGCCAGCCGGCCCGCCAGCGCGGCGGCCTCGCCCCCGGCCTGCCGGGCCCGCTCGACCGTGTCGCCGATCGTCGCGGTCAGCAGGACGAGACCAGCGCCGCCCTGCATGGTCATCTTGCGCCCCAACAGATCCAGCGCCTGGATGCCGTGGGTGCCCTCGTGGATCGGGTTGAGCCGGTTGTCCCGGTAGTGCTGCTCCACGTCGTGGTCACGGGTGTAGCCAGCGCCGCCGAGCACCTGGATCGCCAGGTCGTTGGCGGCCAGGCACCACTGCGACGGCCAACTCTTGGTGATCGGGGTGAGCACGTCCAGCAGCAGGTGGGCGCGCTCGCGGTCGGCCTCGGAAGGTGCGGTCTTCTGCTCGTCGAGCAGCCGCGCGCAGTAGAGCACCAGTGCCAGCGCCCCCTCCACGTAGCTCTTCTGGGCCAGCAGCATCCGTCGTACGTCGGGGTGGTCGATGATCGGCACCTGTGCGGTGGCCGGGTCCTTCGCGCCGACCGGCCGGCCCTGTGGCCTCTCCTTCGCGTACGCCAGGCTCTTGAGGTAGCCGGTGTAACCCAACGCGGTCGCGCCGGCCCCGACCCCGATCCGGGCCTCGTTCATCATGTGGAACATCTGCGCGAGACCCTGATGGGGCGCGCCCACCAGATGCCCGACCGCTCCGGGGCGACCGGCCGGGGTGTGCGCGCCGTCGCCGAAGCTGAGCAGGGTGTTCGTGGTGCCCCGGAACCCCATCTTGTGGTTGAGCCCCGCCAGCACCACGTCGTTACGGTCGCCGAGCGACCCGTCCGGGCCGACCAGCACCTTGGGCACGATGAACAGCGAGATGCCCTTGACCCCGGGCGGCGCGCCCGGAATGCGGGCCAGCACCAGGTGGACGATGTTCTCCGCCAACTCGTGATCACCACCGGAGATCCACATCTTGGTGCCGAAGAGCCGGTACGTGCCGTCCGCCTGCGGCTCGGCGCGGGTGGTGATGTCGGCCAGTGAGCTGCCGGCGTGCGGCTCGGACAGGCACATGGTGCCGAAGAACCGACCGTCCAACATGGGCCGCACGTACGTGTCCACCTGCTCGGGACTGCCGTGCGCCAGCAGCAGGTTGGCGTTGCCCAGGGTGAGGAACGGGTACGCGGAGGTGGCCACGTTGGCGGCCTGGAACCAGGTGAAGCAGGCCGCGGCGACCGCGTGCGGCAGTTGCAGGCCACCGACGGTGGCGTCCAGCCCGGCGGTGAGCAGGCCCGTCTCGGCGAAGCTGTCCAACGCCGCCCGGACCTGCGGGATCAGCCGCACCCGCTGCCCGTCGAAGGTCGGCTCGGCGAGGTCGGCGGCCCGGTTGTGCGGGGCGAACTGCTCGGTGGCCACCCGCTCGGCGAGGTCCAGGGCGTCGTCGAAGGTCTCCCGGGAGTGCTCGGCGTAGCGGGGGCGCTCGACGAGGTCGGCCACCCGCAGCCACTCGTGCAGCAGGAAGTCGAGGTCACGGCGGGAGAGCAGGGTGGACGGCACGGCACTCCTCAGCGGGCACGGGGGGCGGGCGGGGCGACGGCCCAGTGTCGCCCCGCCCATCCTGGCCGATCGGCAGGGCCCGCACCACCGGCCCGACCCGGGTTCGACGGGCGGGACTTGTCACACCCGCCGGTTAGCGTCGTTGCCCGTGACCGCACCTGGAGACGTCCCACCCGAGGTCCTCGACCGGCTGCGGCCGATCTGCCTCGGGCTGCCGGAGACCTACGAAGAGCCCGCCTGGGTGGGCATCCGCTGGCGCATCCGCAAGCGGACCTTCGCCCACGTGCTCACCGTCGACCCCGACCGTCAGCCGGTCCACGCCCGGGCCGCCGCCCTCGACCGGCCCGCCTGCCTGCTGACCTTCCGGTCGCCCCTCGACGAGATCGCCGGGCTCCTCGGCGTGGGCCACCCGTTCTACAAACCGGACTGGGCTGCGAACGTGCTGGGCATGATCGTGGACGGGGACACCGACTGGGAGGAGGTGGGTGAGTTGCTCACCGAGAGCTACTGCGTGATGGCCCCGAAGCGGCTCGCGGGCCGGGTCGGCCCGCCAGCACCGCCGACCGGCTGAGCGCCGGGCGCTGCCTGCGGGCGGCTGACCGTCGGCGGTGGTGCCCCGCAACCGGCGTGCCGTGCGATCAGCGGTGCCCTGCGACCGGCGGTTTCGGCCGGCAGGCGCCGGGGATACCGCGCCGAACGGCCGGAGCCGTCGGCACCGGCGTGAGCCGAGGACGCCGGCCGGCGGGTGAGGAGCGGGTCGATGTCGTCGCTGCCCACCGAGGAGGATCCCCGGTTGACGTCGGTGCTGCACGAGGGCCGGGTGTGCACCGGTGTGACAACAGTGCGCGGGCGGGTGTTCCTCAGCTACCCGTCGGCGGACCGGCCCGGCGTGCAGGTGGTCGAGGCGCTGCCGGACGGCCGGCGTGAGCCGTACCCCGACGCCGCGTGGAACCGCGCCGACCAGCCGCCGGACGGGGCGTTCGTGCACGTCAACGGCTTGCGGGCCGGTCCGGACGGCCGGTTGTGGATCGTCGACTCGGGCACGCCCCAGATCGGCTCAACGCAGGTGCCCGGCGGCGCTCGGCTGATCGCGGTGAACCTCGACGGCGACCAGGTGGAACGGGTCTACCACCTCGACGAGGGGGTCCACCCGGACAGCTACGTCGACGATGTCCGGTTCAACGGCCCGATGGCGTACCTCAGCGACGCCGGGGCCGCCGGCATCATCGTGCTGGACCTCGACTCGGGTCGGTCCCGGCGGGTGCTGGACGGGCATCCGAGCACGGTGGGCGGGTCGTTGGTCGCCGACGGTCGCGTGCTGCGTGACCCGGACGGTGCCGAGGTACGCCTGCACGTCGACCAGCTGGAGGTGTCGCCGGACGGTCGCTGGCTCTACTACCAGCCGGCCTCCGGCGGGATGTCCCGGATCGCCACCCGCTGGTTGGACGACCCGTCGGTGTCCGCCGAGGAGCTGGCCCGGCGGGTCGAACGGTGGTGCGACACACCCAGCACCGGTGGCACAGCCATCGACACCACCGGCACCATCTACCTCAGCGACGTGGAACGACGACGTGTCCTCGTCCTCGCGCCCGACCGCAGCGTCCGGACGCTGGTCGCCGATCCCCGGCTGGCCTGGGTGGACGCGATGTGGATCGACGCCGAGGCACGGCTCTGGATGCCGGCGGCCCAGCTGCACCTGACCGCCGGGCTCAACGGCGGGCGATCGGCCGTCGACTACCCGGTGCACATCTACCGGATGCCCGTCGAGGCCGGGCCGCCCCCGCGCGACCACGTCTGACTGTTCGCCCCCCGGTGGCCAGCTGCGGTGGGTGCCGCCGGCGGCGGGTCCGCCGCAGGTGTCCGCCGCCCGAGGCCGGCAGAAGTCGTGACCGCCGGCCTGTCGCAGGTCGCCGATAGGCTCCGCGCCATGGCTGATTTCGTGTTGGTGGCGGGGGCGTGGTTGGGGTCGTGGGCGTGGGACGAGGTGGTCCCGCCGCTGCGGGCGGCCGGCCACGGCACCCACCCGCTGACCCTCTCCGGTCTCGCCGAGCGGCGGGAGGTGCCCGCCGGGCAGCAGACCCACGTGCGGGACATCGTCGACGAGATCGAGCGCCGCGACCTGCGCGACGTGGTGTTGGTCGGGCACAGCTACTCGGGCATCCCGGTGGGTCAGGCCGCCGAGCGGATCGGTGACCGGTTGACCCGGGTGGTCTTCGTCGACTCCGAGGTGCCTGTCGACGGCGGGTCGTTCGCCTCCGGTTGGTGGCAGGGCCAGGCGGCCTTCGAGGCGCAGCTCGCCGACAACGGCGGGCACTGGGCTCCGCTCAGCGCTGCCGATCTGGACGGTCAGGGTCTCACCGACGGGCAGATCGCGCGCCTGGTCGAGGGGTCCACTCCGCACCCGGGCGGCACGCTGACCGAGCCGGCCGTGTTGAGCCGACCGCTGGGTGAGCTGCCGGCGACGTACGTGAAGTGCCTGCTCGACGGGCCTGAGCCCAACGACACGGTGGCCACGCTGCTGACCAGCGACCACTGGCGACTCGTCACGATGGACACCGGCCACTGGCCGATGTTCTCCCAGCCCGCCGAGCTGGCCCGGGTGCTGCTGGCGGAGGTCTCCTGACCCGGTGGCGCGGGCCGCGCACAGGCTCCGCCGGTGCGCGGCGTGTCCGTTCGGGGCGCGGGTCCGGTGAGCGGCGGCGCGACCGCGCGACCGCCTCCGGGGTCAGGTCGCCGGTTCGTCGAGGGTTCTGATGTGGCGCACCGGTGACGCGAGCAACCAGAGCACGGCGAGCACGCCACCCAGGCCGGCGATGACCAGGGTGGGCCGCAGGCCGATGGTGGTGCCCAACGCGCCGCCGACAAGTGCGCCGAGCGGTCGGATGCCGTAGTTGACGGCGCTGTAGGCACCGGCCCGGCGTCCCAGCGCGTCGGCGGGTGTCACGGCGGTGATCAGGGCGTTGAGGTTCACGTCCATCAGCATCACCCCGATGCTGGAGACCAGCTCGATGGCCGCCAGCATGGCCACCTTCGTCCAGGTCGGTCCGGAGACCAGCGCGGTCAGCGCCAGCGGCGCGGGGAAGAGCACCACGCCGATCATGGCGGTGCGGCCCAGACCGATGGCGCGGGATACGCGCGGGGCGAGCGCCGCACCCGCGAACCCGCCGAGCGCGCCGACCCCGAAGGCGATGCCGATCGCACCGGCCGACAGGCCGAGGTCGCGGCTGGCGTAGAGCACCAGCAGCGCGCTGATGATGAAGGTGAAGAAGTTGACGGTGCTGGTGCAGCCGAGGGCGGCCCGCAGCACCGGGTGTCGCAGCACCAGCGTGAGCCCTTCGCGGACCAGCCCGAGCGTGGACGTCCGACGCGGCGGCGGAGGCGTCTCGGTCACCGGGATGCGGCCGAGCAGCAGCGCGGAGCCGAGGAAGGACACCGCGTCGACGAGGATCGCGACCGGCGCGCTGAGGGCCTGGACCAGCCCACCGCCGACGGCCGGGCCGGCGATGAAGGACAGCGACCGGCTCATGCTCAGTTTGCTGTTCGCGTCCACGTACGCCGATCGGGGCACCAGTGCGACGAAGAACGCCTGACGGGCCATGGCGAACAGCACCGCTCCCAGGCCGGTGAGCAGTGCCACCAGGTAGAGCTGGGTGAGGGTGATCGCGTCGAACAGGTAGGCCACCGGCAGGCTGAGCAGCACCGCAGCGCGGATCAGGTCCGCGATGATCAGGAGTCGCCGCTTGTGGGTGCGCTGATCCACCCAGGCACCCAGAAACAGGCCCAGCAGGTTGGGCAGCCAGATCAGCGCGGTGAGGACGCTGACCTGCACGGGTGTGGCGGTGAGCAGGGTGACGGCGATCAGCGGTAGGGCCAGTTCGCTGACCCGGTCACCGAACTGGGAGATCGTCTCGCTGATCCAGAAGGTGCGGAACCGCCGATCGCGGTGCAGGGGCGGCGCGGTGGCGGTGGCGGTCGCGGTCATGACGAGGCCGGGTCGTCGCCGGGTTCGGGCAGGAGGTAGCGGAGCATCCGGACGATCCGCGCGTCGGTCGGCGCCGTGTCGTCGTCCTTGCGCCGCACGTACGGGGCGATCAGCTCCTCGATCGCGGCCTCCAGCTGTTGCAGCTCCTCGGGGGTGGCCACGAAGCTGGTGTCGGAGACCCCGGACACCCCGCGCCACTGCGTGTCCAGCCGAGGTTCGTCGTGCAGCAGCCACCGCTGCGGGGCCTCGGCGGTCCTGGCGAACATCTCGCCGCGGAGTTGACGGCCGGCGGCCTGCCCCTCGGCATCGTCGGGCAGGTTGAAGCGGAAGCCCCGGGCCGCGGCCTGCCACCAGCGCTCACGCTTGCTGGCGGTGCCCTCCGCATCGACGACCAGGCCGAACGTGGCGAGGTGTCGCAGGTGCCAGCTGACGACCGACGGGGTGGCCCCGACGTGCGGCGAGAGCCCGGTGGCGGTGGCCGGGCCGTGCCGCTGGAGGCGGTCGAGGATGGCCAGCCGGACCGGATGGGCCAGCGCCCGGAGCGCCTGCGGCTCGGTGATCTCGAAATCCCCGTACGGATTCTTGAGAGACATGTTTCGAGAGTAACCTCTCAGATCCGATCGGGGAACCCCGACCCGCCGCTGCGGCACCCCGCCGATCAGGCGATGCCCAACCGCGCCAACGGCTCGACCAGCTCCCGCTCCTCGTAGCTGAGGTGCGACAGGAGAGCGTCGGTCAGCAGGTCCACGGCGGCGCGCAGCTCGGTGAGGCCGTCCGGGGACCCGACGTACGCGACCAGCGCCCGGTCGACGCCCTCCAGCACGTCGTGGATGACGTGGTGCTCCTGCTCCAACCGGTCGACCACCGGGCCGAGTCGAGGGTCGCGCGCCCGCAACCGGGGGAAGAACGACTGGTCCTCGATGGTGTGGTGGGTGGTGACGATGCGGCAGTACGACTCGCAGTAGACGCCGAGCGTCCACCTGTTCTGCCGCATGGTCATGGTGTTGATGTGGGAGCGGGCCGCGCCGGCGTCGATCTCGCCGGCCGCCACCTGGTCGATCAGGTCGTGAATCTGGGCCAGCTCGGCACGCAGACCGTCGTGGATCTGCACGAGGTGCGCACCGGTGGCCTGCTCCTGCGCGGTGTAGGTGCGCTCCGGGTCGGGCGCGGGCCCGCTCGGCCGGGTCGACTCGTCCCACACCCGCCGCTCGCTTCGCCGTACACCGTCGTCGGGGGTCGGCACCACGGCGAACGCGCCGCCGGTCGCGGTGGCGCGGCTCGCCCGCACCGGCTCCGGCTCCGGCTCCGGCTGTGCTGGCGTACGCCCCGGCGTCGCGCCCTGCTCCCGTTCGGCCGCGACCAGCTCGCGGACGGCGGGGGCGACCTCGCCGGCGAAGCGGCGCAGGTCGTCGGGGTCGTCGCTGGCCAGGATGAAGGTGCCGACGCCATCCTCCACCGCCAGCTCGGCCAGCTCCTCGGCCCACTGCTCGGCGGGCCCGTTCAGGGGGCCGCGTCCGACGGCCGAGAACTGTCCGGCGATGTTGAGCAGCCGGCGCACGTCCCGCGGTGAGCGGCCGGCCTCCCGCGCGGCGTCATCGATGATCGCGTTGCCCTTGGCCAGGTCGCCGGGCTGGAGGTAGCCCAGCGAGGGCAGCCAGCCGTCGGCCCGACGGCCGGTGAGCTGGAGCATCCGGGGCTTGTACGCACCCAGCCAGATCGGCGTGTGGTGGGCTGGGGCGGGTCCGCGCTTGGCGCCCACCACCCGGTAGAACTCGCCGTCGACCCGCACTCCGCCGCGTGTCTCGACGTCCCAGAGCTGACGGATGACCTCGATGGCCTCCGTCAGCGCTCGCACACCCTCGCCGGGGGTCAACCGCCGGCCGCCCATCGCCTCGATGGCGTCCCAGAACGCCCCCGCCCCGAGGCCGAGGCTGACCCGGCCACCGCTGAGCAGGTCCAGGCTGGCCACGCTGCGGGCGAGCACCGCGGGCGGGCGCAGTGGCAGGTTCGTCACGTTCGCCGCGAGGTGCACCCGGTGGGTGCGGGCCGCGACGAAACTCAGCAGGGTCCAGGTGTCGAGGAACGCCGGTTGGTACGGGTGGTCCTGGAAGGTGACCAGGTCCAGCCCGACCTGCTCGGCCAGGACGGCGACGCCGACCGTACGGTCCGGATCGCCTGCGCTGGGCGTGACGAAGGATCCGAAGACCAGGTCGTGGCCGTAGTCGCTCATCTGCGAGCCTCCCGATTCGCCCGACGCGTCGGCTGATGCGTCGTGACCTTAACCTTATGTCATACAGAACTTCTGCTGCCATCAAGGTCTGACTCACTGCGCTATTGTCGGGGGATGACGGGTGCCACTCACCGGCCGGGCCGGCCCGATCCGCTCGACGACGACCTGGGCTGGATGCTCGGGATCGTCTTCCGCGGCTACGTCCGCGCGGCCGAGCACGCGCTCACCAACTTCCCCGGCGGCCCTCGTGGCTACCAGCTGCTCACCGCGGCGATCAACGGACCGGCCCGGAACCAGGGCGCGATCGCCGAGGAGATCGGCATCGACCGCACCGTCCTCACGTACCTGATCGATGACCTGGAGGGGCCCGGCTTCGTGGCCCGTCGCGCGGACCCGGCCGATCGACGCAACCGGCTGATCGAGGTCACCGACGCCGGCCGGGCCGCGTGGGAGCAGCGGCGAGCGGCACTGCGGCAGGTCGAGTCGCATCTGCTGGGGGCCCTCACGCCGCCCGAGTCGGCGACGCTGCGGTCCCTGTTGCAGAAGGTCGCCTGCTCGGCCCAGGCGGCGGACCCGCTGCGTGACCTCTGTGAGGTGGTGACCGAGGTGCATCCCGAGCCGGCGTCGCCCACTGCCCGCCGGACCGGTGCCGCGGCGGCGCGAAGCGGACGAACCGCCTCCCCCCGAACCCGCCGAAGCACCGGCTCGGACAGCTGACCGACGGGCCGCCCGGCACCGCCCGACGTCCTTTGTCGAGCGGTGCCGAGTGACCCGCGGTGTCGTCAACCCGCCCGGTCAGCGCACGTGCACGAACACCGGGTTCGAGTAGAACCACAGGTCGTCCCACGGGCTCTCCAGGCCGTCGGCGAGCGGCTCGGCCTCGTCCGTGCTGGTGCCACGCACCCGCGCGTAGGTGTCCGCCTCGACGTTGCGCAGGGTGTGCCGGATGACGTAGCTGTCGCCCTGCCGACGCCAGTCGCGCGGGCCGAACCGGGCCACCACCTTGGTGGTGGGGTTGGTGTCGGCGTCCAGGCTGGCGCTCGGGCCGGTGATCTGGCCGACGATCAGGTCGACCCGGCGGACCTCGGGCCGGTCGCCGTTCGCGTTCACCCCACCCAGCGGGCGGAAGGTGATCTCGATATCGACGTCGGTACGGCTCCGACGGCTCACCGTGATCGTCTCGCCCACCTCGGCGGTCTTGCCCTGGGACGTGGCGGTGACGTCGAGGCTGCGGATCAGGTCACCGGTGGTGACCCAGATCCGGCCGTTGCGCAGGCCGTCCATGATGTCGCCGTAGTCCTGGCGGGCGTGCACGTAGGTCTTGCTGTACTCCCCCGGCCAGAAGTCGGACCCACCACGGGTCCAGTGCACGTGCGAGTCCGAGGTGGCGGTGATCCACCAGCGCCGGCCCTCGCCGAGCAGTGAGTCCCACAGCCCACCGACCCGGGCGGTCATCTGGTCGAAGCCGCCGTAGGTGGGGTGGTTGCCGTACCCGCCGCGCGCCCCGCCATTGAGCGGGCCGGCCTGGTGCCCGGGTGCGCCCTCGAAGCCGATGTAGACGTCCGGCGCGGCGTTGTTGCCGTTGCGGAACTCGCGCGGGGTGTCCTGGCCGTAGACGCCGAGGCCGGGCGCCGAACGGGACGCGTGGTGGGCGATCACCAGCGGCTTGTGCGGCATGCCCCGGGCGACCTTGAGGAACTCCACCATCTTCGCCTCGGTGTCCCGGGTCGGGTCGGTGGGGAACGCGTCGTACTTGGCGAACCGGCTCTCCAACTCGAAGAGCTGCTTCGCCTCGTCGTCGTGACGCGGGATCATCAGCGTGTGGTGGTCCAGCGAGGGCGCGTCGAACTCCATACCCCAGAACTGGAGCACCTCGGGGACGAGCTTGCGGGAACGCAGCAGGTCGGGATACGCCTGCTCGATGTTCACCTTCGAGTGGGTCGGTCCACCGTGGTCGGTGCACATCGCCCAGGTCAGGCCAAAGTTCTTCGCCATGATGGCGTTGGTGACGATCGGGTAGACCGCGTCCGCGCCCTTGTGGAAGACGATCGGGGACTTCGTGGTGTCGAACTCGCCGCTGTACTCGGAGTGGATGTGGTGGTCCCCCGCGCGCCACACCCGGTTCCTGGAGTTGCCCCGGTCGGCCTTGTCGTCGTTGCCCGGCCGGCGGTCCTCCTCGGCCCACGCCGCGCTGGCACCGACCAGGGGGCTGGCCGCGGCCAGCGTCGCGCCGACGCCCGCGTACTTGACCAGCTTGCGCCGGGACAGCTGCGGGTGCTCGGTCTCTTCGGAATGCGTGTCTGACACGTGTTGCCTCTCCTCGATCAAGCGAATGCTCTTTCGATCAAGGAGCCTTGAAGAGGCCGGTGAACACCCGCCGTACGCAGCCGGTGCTCACGATGAACACCCTGCTCCGACCGGTGGGGAGCCGGGCGGGTGGCAGCGAGCCGGTCAGATCCGGGCGCGCGGCAACCAGCCGAGGAACCGGTGCCGGACCCGAGGCAGCGGCAGCGTGGGCAGGTCCTCGGCGGCGGCGACAAGGCAGGAGCCGAGGTAGACCGCGAGGGAGGCGCGCGCTCCACCGAACTCGGCGAGCAGTTGGCTCTGCTTGGTGGCGCAGGGCCATTCGCGGCCGCAGCCGGTGCAGGTCCAGCTCGGCGGGTTGGGGAGGTGCTCCGGCAGCTTGGCGCGGCGGTACCGACCGACGACACTGTTGTCCGAACGCACGTCGCGCCGCCGCATCGCGGGACCCTCGTTGCGGTGGGCTGGCGGACGGGCGCCGGGCAGGTAGCGCCCGACGGTGCCGAAAAGCACGCCGACGCGAATCAGGGCGTCCGGTCCGACCTGCTGGGTCAGCAACGCGGTCATCAGGTAGTGCCCCAGCAGGTCGAAGGCGTCACGGTTCAGGCCCAGGTCGCGGCAGAGGTCGACGAAGTCCGGCGTGGTCAGCGGCACCCGGTCGTCGAGTGCGCGGCGCAGCACCGCGCGCAGCCCACCCCCGAGCCGCTCCAGCGCGTCCCCCTCGCCCAGGCCCAGGCTGTCCTCGTCCGCCACCCGGGCCAGCGCCTCGCCCACGGCCAGCCGAACGACGCGGTCAGGATCAGTACTGTCCAACGCTTCCCCCCTTCGTGGGCCGGTCTCCCGGCGGTGCCACGATCATCCTCCGACGAATCATGAACAAGATTTCGCTGTCGGCCGCGAGGGTGGCTAGGACAGCAGACGTAGAACCGTTCGACGGGCTAGCCGGAAAACGAAGTCGAGCTGCCGACACACCGAGGTGATTGGCGGGACGGCGAGCGAGTGATTGTCGTATGGTGACATTCCCATCCACGGATATTGCATCCCAGCGTCACGAATCGTCAGACCAGATCCGACGCCCTCAACCGGTCGCTGCCGTCCCGCTCGCGACGTTCCACCGCACCGCCGGCCACCGACGTGCCGGGTCACCGCCGCGCACCCCGGCACGTCCCGATCCTGCCGTCGACACGCGTTCCACCACCCGGCGGCACCTTCACCGGACGGAGACAGCGGATGACGTCATCGCCAGTGCAGACCCACCGGTTCGACAGCAGTGACCCGTCGGCCATCCAGGAATTCCTGTCCGCCACCTACGACCCGAAGCTGCGCATTCAGAGCCGGAACGGATACCGGCTCACCCACCAGCGCGTCGACACCGCTCCCTTCGCCCTCGCGACCACCCGACAGACCGGGCACCTCGAAATCGATGCCAGCGCCCTCGGCGGGCTGGTCATCGGTCGCGCCAACACCGCGCGCGGCAGTCGCTCCTGCGCGGGATCGACCCACCGGTTCGGCCCCGGCGAGGTCTTCCTCGTCACCAGGCCGGACGAGCCGTGCACAGTCCAGTGGCATCCCGGTGAGGTGGAGCTGTGCGTACTGGATCTGTCGGTGCTGGCGCAGGTGGCCACCACCGCGCCGGCCCGCCGGCCCGGTCGGATCGAGTTCACCGAGCTGGGTGCCGCCGGTACGGCCCTCGCCCGGCAGTGGCGCAACACCACGAGCTTCGTCCGCGACGTCGTGTTGAACAGCCCAGCCGACGGGGCGCAATCGCTGGTGATCGGCAACGCCGCCCGGATGCTGGCGGCGGCGGCGCTCGCGGTCTTCCCCAACACCGCGTTCACCGAGCCGACCGCCGCGGACCGGAACGACGCCACCACCGCCACGCTGCGCCGGGCCATCGCGTTTCTGGAGGAGCACGCCGATCGGGACATCAGCGCGGTCGACATCGCCGGTGCGGCCGGCGTCTCCCTGCGGGCGGTGCAACTCGCCTTCCGCCGTCATCTCGGCACCACCCCCATGGCCTACCTGCGTCGGATCCGGCTCGTTCGGGCACACCACGACCTGGTACGCGCCGACCCGCGCCAGGAGACGGTCTCGGCGATCGCCAGCCGGTGGGGGTTCGCCAGCCACAGCAGGTTCACCGCGCGGTACCACGCCAGCTACGGCGTGCCGCCGCGCGAGACGCTGAACACCTGAGAGTCAGCCTCGGTCGCGGTCGTTTCTGTCGCGGGCGGTCTGCAACTCGGGCACCGAGGCCTCCAGCAGGTCGGCGAGGCCACGAAGTTGCTCGGCGACCCGGGCACCGAGGGGGGTCAACGAGTATTCGACCCGCGGTGGGATCGCGGTGAGCACCTCGCGGGTGAGCATTCCGTCGCGTTCGAGGGTCTGCAGGGTCTGGGAGAGCATCCGCTCGCTGACCCCGTCGATGCGTCGCCGCAGCGCGTTGAACCGGTAGCGGCCCTCGCCGAGCGCCAACAGGGCCAGCGAGGCCCACTTCGAGGTGACGTCCTCGAAGGCGGCACGGGAGGTGCAGCCCCGCGCGAAGACATCGCTGACGAATTCCTGGGTAGGCCCCGCCGGGTCCTGGGCCGGCCTGTCGCTCACCTCACCAGCCTAACCTACGCTTACCTATGATAAGTGCTATAGATTAGTAAGTGCTTGCAGGTAAGCCACCAGCCTCGGAGGTTCGCATGCCCACCTACGCCGTCACCGGCGCCACCGGCCGACTGGGCCGCCTGGTGATCGAGCAACTGCTCGACAGCCGCGTACCCGCCGCCGAGATCGCCGCCATCGTCCGCAGCCCGGAGAAGGCCGCCGCTCTGGCCGCGCGGGGCGTCGAGATCCGCACTGCCAACTACGACGACCCGTCGACGCTGCCCGGCGCCGTGGCCGGCGTACGCCGTCTGCTGCTCATCTCCGGCGACGCTCCCGGTCAGCGCGTCGCGCAGCACACGGCGGTCATCGACGCGGCCAAGCTCGCCGGTGTGGAGCGTCTCGTCTACACCAGCATCCTGAAGGCCGACACCACAGCGAACCCGCTCGCCCCGGAGCACAAGGCCACCGAGGAGGTCCTCGCCGCGTCCGGGCTGACCTACACAGTGCTGCGCAACGGCTGGTACACGGAGAACTACACCGACCAGCTGCCGCAGTACCTGGGCTCCGGCACGATCCTCGGCGCCAGCGGCGGCAGCAAGATCTCCGCCGCGACCCGGGCCGACTACGCGGGGGCCGCCGTGGCGGCGCTGACCAGGGAGCAGGACGGCAACGCCGTCTACGAACTGGGCGGTGCCGCGTTCACGTTCGACGAACTGGCCGAGGCCGTCACCGAGGTGACCGGCACCACCGTCGTGCACCAGGACATGTCCGCGGCCGAGCTGGCCTCGGCCCTGGAGAACGTCGGCCTGGACGCCGGCACCGCCGGGTTCGTCGCCGCGCTCGACCAGTCGATCGCCGACGGCGAGTTGGCGACCGACAGCGACGACCTCAGCCGGCTACTCGGCCGGCCGAGCACTCCGCTGCGCGACGCCATCCGGGCCGCGCGGGGCTGACGGGGTTCAGCAGCGAGGAGGGCGGCGGGGTCCGGTCGCCGCCGCCACCCGGGCAGCTGCTGCCCGGGTATCCTCGGCGGCATGCTCAGGCACGTCAATGACCGGGTCCGCCGGCACGCCGGGCCGCCACGCCGGGATCCCGCGCTGTCCAACCTGGACCGTTGTGGGTCGGTCCGGTGAGCGGCGACGTCGTCGTCCGCGCCGCCGTCGAGCAGGACGACCCCGAGCGGGTCTTCGACGTGCTGTGGCAGCTCGCCCCCGGCGACCCGCGGCCGGACTCCTCCCGGCTGGCCAGCGCCTGGCGCGACCTGCACGCGCAGGCTGGCCGCCGCCTCCTGCTGGCCGTCGCCGGGGACACCTTCGTGGGGACCCTGGACACCCTCGTCGCCCCCAACCTCACCCACGGCGCGCGACCGTACATGGTGGTGGAGAACGTGGTGGTCGCGCCCGGATGGCGCCGTCGTGGCGTCGCCCGGGCCCTCGTGCTGGCGGCGCTCGACGACGCGACGGCGGCCGGCTGCTACAAGGTCCAACTGGTGTCGAACGCCGCGCGCACCGACGCCCACCAGTTCTACGCGTCCGTCGGTTTCACGCAGTCCGCCCTCGGCTACCGCCGGTACCTCACCACCGCTTCGTGACCCGGTCACCCCGCCTCGGTCGGCTCGGCGAGCAGCAGGCCGGTCAGCAGACCGCGCAGCGTCCGCTCGACGAGGTCCGCCCGGGGCGTCGGCCCGGAGGGCTGACCGAACGCCGCGACCAGGTGCGGGTACGCCGCCAGGTCCACCCCGGCGAAGCTGAACGCCCCGGCGGCGGACTCCTGACGGGCGAAGAGGCTGGCCACGCCGGTCATCATCGCGATGGCCTCGAACTTGGCGGCCACCGGGCAGCGCACGGGTTCCAGGACTTCGATGCAGTTGTCGAACCAGGCCAGGGTCTCCGGGCCGATGCCGGACGGCCGGTGGAACACGTCGAGCAACCACGGGTGGGCGCCGAACAGCGCCAACTGCCGGCGTCCCAACAGCACCATCGTCGCCAACCAGTCGCCCTCCACCCGCGGGTACGGGCGCAACTCCCGCACCGCCCGGTCGGTCATCAGGTCCAGCAGGTCGTCGCGGGACGACAGGTAGCGGTAGAGGGAGCCGGCGCCGGTGCCGAGCGCGGCGGCCACGGCGCGCATCGACACCGCGGCCAGCCCTTCGGCGTCGGCCAGCGCGATGGCGGCGGCGACGATGCTGTCCCGGCTGCGCGCCGGAGCGGGGCCACGGCTGCCCCGTTCGGGCCTGCTCCAGATCGGCTGCCGGTCGGGGTCGCCGTCGCCGACGCGCGGCGGTACGTCACTCACCGATCCACACTAAACGGCAACCGCCGTTCGCCAGTCGGGTCGTCGCCGCGAGGCGGCGTGGTCGACCACTGTCATTGATCTTGGCTAGGCTGGTGGGCATGCCCGCACACCATCGGCACCGCCATGACGACGGCCGGAGGTGGGCCACCTGCTCGGCGCGCCCGATCGAGCCGGCCACCTGGTGAGCGACGCACCCGTGCCCGCCCCACGGGGTGGACCGGCCACCCCACAGCGGCACCAGCCGGGTTGGGCCGACCATTGCGACCGACTCGCCCGGTCCCGCCCCTTCGAGATCGCCATCGTCGTGGTCATCCTCGCCAACGGCATCGTTCTCGGCCTGGAGACCTACGACAACCTGAGCCCGGCGGGCGCCGCGCTGCACTGGCTGGAGGTGCTCTTCCGGGCCGTCTTCGTCGTCGAGATCGCCATCCGGCTGGCCGCGTACGGCAAGCGCCCTCAGGACTTCTTCCGGCACGGCTGGAACGTCTTCGACTTCGTGGTGATCGCCGCGATCTTCATCCCGGGCCTGCACGGCGACCCGGCGCTGCTACGGGTCGTGCGGGTCGCCCGCATGGTCCGCCTGGTGCGGTTCTCGCCGGGCCTGCGGACCATCGTCTCCGCGCTGTGGCGAAGCCTGCCGGGTGTCACCGGGTTCCTCGCCCTGGCCGTGGTGACGCTCTACGTGTACGGCATGGCCGGCTGGCTGATCTTCGGCAACCGGTATCCGGAGGAGTACGGCGACATCGGCCGATCGCTGCTGACGTTGTTCGTGCTGTTGTCGCTGGAGACGCTTCCGGACCTCATCGAGCAGGGCATGGCGATCTCACCATGGACGCTGCTCTACTACGTCAGCTACGTGGTCATCACCGTCAACCTGCTGCTCAACATCCTCATCGCGGTCATCGTCAACTCGATGGAGGAGGCCCGCCGGTTGGAGATGACCGAGCGACTGGCGCCCGGGTACGACGAGGACGGCGACGGCGTACCGGACGAGGTGGACCGGATCGCGCTCACCCAACGGCTGGACGACCTGCGGGCGGTCATCACCGAATTGGAACGTGAGCTGCGCATCGACCGGGACGACGGGCACAGCCGACCGCACCGGGACAACGCCCGCACCGGACGGTGATCCGACGCTCGCGGCGGGTGGGTGGCATCCGGACGACGTGTCCGCCGGCTTCGACCGGGTGCGGGCTCTGCAAGACGCCATGGACCAGGGCCGCCAGCGCCGCCTCGTCCGGCTGGGTTTCCGGCCCGACGAGGCGGCGGCGCTCTCCGCGCTGCACACCCGCAACTTCGTGTAGCAGTACCGTGGAACGGCGATGACCAGTGACCCGCGTGAGGAACTGCAACGGCTGCGCGCGCAGACCGAGGCTCAGGCCACCGCCCTGGAGGGCGACCTGCGGAGCCTCTTCGAGGCGTCCCGGTCGTCCAACGCCGACGACGAACACGACCCCGAGGGCACCACGATCGCCTTCGAACGCGCGCAGCTCATCGCCGTCCTGGACGCCACCCGCCGACGCCTGGCCGAGCTGGACGTCGCGCTGCGACGGGTGGACGACGGCAGCTACGGGGTGTGCGAACGGTGTCTGCGTCCCATTCCCGCCGAGCGTCTCGCCGCCCGCCCGTCAGCGCGTACCTGTGTGGCGTGCGCCAGTCGACGGTAGTCGCACCGCCGTCAGCGGCCACCGGCGTAGCGGGCGCGGTCGCCGAGCTCCTCCTCGATGCGGATGAGCTGGTTGTACTTGGCAGTGCGGTCCGAGCGCGACAGGGAACCGGTCTTGATCTGCCCGCAACCGACGCCGACGGCCAGGTCGGCGATGGTGGTGTCCTCGGTCTCGCCGGAGCGGTGCGACATCACCACCCGGTACCCGGCCTTGTGGGCGGCGTCCACCGTCGCCAGGGTCTCGGTGAGCGTGCCGATCTGGTTGACCTTGACCAGGATCGCGTTGGCGTAACCGCCGTCGATCCCGTCGCGCAGCCGGTCGACGTCGGTGCAGAACACGTCGTCGCCGACCAACTGCACGCGCTCCCCCGCCGCCGCCGTCAGCCGCTGCCAGCCGGCGATGTCGTCCTCGGCCATCGGGTCCTCGACCGAGCTGATCGGGTACCGGGAGATCAGGTCCAGCAGGTAGTCGATGTGCTCGTCGACGGTGCGCTGACGTCCCTCGCCGACGTAGTCGTAGACGCCGTCGTGGAAGAACTCCGAGCTGGCCGGGTCGAGGCAGATCAGCACGTCGGATCCGGGCTGGTAACCGGTGTCCTCGATGGCGCGTAACACGAACCGCAGTGCCTCGTCGGCGTCCGTGACGTTCGGCGCGAAGCCACCCTCGTCGCCGACGTTGGTGTTGTGCCCGGCCGCGGCCAGGGACGCCCTGAGGGTGTGGAAGACCTCCGAGCCCATCCGCACCGCCTCGGCGAAGGTCCGCGCGCCGACCGGGGCGATCATGAACTCCTGGAAGTCGAGCGGATTGTCGGCGTGCGCGCCGCCGTTGATGATGTTCATCATCGGCACCGGCAGCAGGCGGGCGCCGACCCCACCGACGTAGCGGTAGAGCGGCTGCCGGTGGGCCGACGCCGCCGCCTTCGCGGTCGCCAGGGACACCGCCAGGATCGCGTTGGCGCCCAGTCGGCCCTTGTCCTTGGAACCGTCGAGGTCGATCATCGTCTCGTCGATCAGGGCCTGGTCCTCCGCGTCGAACCCGCGCACCGCGTCGGCGATCTCCCCGTTGACCGCGGCGACGGCCGCGCTCACCCCCTTGCCGTGAAAACGCGTCAGGTCCCCGTCGCGCCGCTCGACCGCCTCGTTGGCCCCCGTCGACGCGCCGGACGGAACGGCGGCCCGGCCGGTCGACCCGTCGGCGAGGACCACGTCGGCCTCCACCGTCGGGTTGCCCCTGCTGTCGAGGATCTGCCGACCCCGCACCCGACTGATTGCCGTCATCGCACACTCCCTGCTCAAGCTGCTGTTTCACCGCCAGACTGGCAGGAAACGGCGGCCCTGACACCGCGACGATGGACACGTTGACCCGTACCCCGGGGTGCGGGTTTAGGGTCGCGGGATGCGGGTGGGTGAGTTGGCACGACGGACCGGAACCACGGTCCGGGCACTGCGGTACTACGAGTCGGCCGGGCTGGTCGTGCCCCGGCGGTTGAGCAACGGCTACCGGGAGTACGACCCGATCGCGGTGCGGCTGGTCGCCCAGATCCGCGAGCTGATGGCGCTCGGCCTGACCGTCGAGGAGACCCGCCCGTTCGTCGAGTCGATCGCCGGTGGTGCCGACGACACCGACGTGTGCGCGGCGGCGGTGGCCACGTACCGCAGCACCATCACCAACCTGCAGGAACGGATCGGCAGGTTGACCGCCCAGCGCGACGCGTTGGACGCGCGCCTCGACGCCGCCGCGACCCAGGTCGTACCCGGCAGTCAGGTGGAGGGCGCCGACCCCACCGGGCTGGTCGGCGCCACGATGCCACAGCTGTCCTTCTACGGCACCGACGGCCGCCCGGTCGACCTTGGCGCGCTCGGCGCCGGACGCACCGTCATCTTCGTCTACCCGCTGACCGGGCGACCGGGCGTCGACCTGCCCAACGGGCTGTTGGAGATCCACGGCGCCCGGGGCAGCACCGAGCAGGCCGCCTGGTTCCGCGACCACCACGCGGAGCTGCGCGCCGCCGGCGCCGCCCGGGTGTACGGACTGTCCGCCCAGTCGACCGGCTACCAGCGGGAACTCGCGCACCGGCTGCGGCTGCCCTACCCGCTGATCCCCGACCCGAGGCTGACCCTGGCCGCCGCGCTGCGCCTGCCGACCCGTACCGCTGGCGACATGACACTCTACGAGCGGCTGACGTTGATCATTGCCGACGGCGTTGTCGAACACGTCTTCCACCCGATCCAGGACCCGGCGTCGCACCCCCTGCACGTGATGCGGTGGCTCACCAAGCGACGCCAGGCCCCCGGATCGGTTGCCGCCTAAAAATCGTCGTCGAAGGCGACGGTGCCGCTCACCCCGACCTGGTACGCCGACACCCGCCGCTCGAAGAAGTTGGACAGCTCCTGCACGTCCTGCAACTCCATGAAGGCGAACGGGTTGCTCGACCCGTAGTGCGCCGGGATGCCGAGCTGGGCGAGGCGGCGGTCGGCGACGTGCTGGAGATACTCCCGCATGTCGGCCAGGGTCAGACCGGGCACGCCGCGACCCAACAGGTCCTCGGCGAACTGCACCTCACACTCGACGGCCTCGGTGAGCATCTGCCGGACCTGGTCGGCGAGGTCGTCGTCGAACAGGTCCGGCTCCTCGGCACGGACGGTGTCGACGACGTCGAACGCGAACGCCATGTGCATGGACTCGTCGCGGAACACCCAGTTGGTGCCGGAGGCGAGGCCGTGCAACAGGCCGCGCGAGCGCAGGAAGTAGACGTAGGCGAACGCGCCGTAGAAGAACAACCCTTCGATGCAGGCGGCGAAGCAGATCAGGTTCAGCAGGAACGTCCGCCGGTCGTCGCGGGTCCGCAGCTCCCGCAGGTCGCCCAGCGAGTCGATCCAGCGGAAGCAGAACTCGGCCTTGCGCCGGATCGAGGGGATGTTCTCGATCGCCGCGAAGGCCTCGAAACGTTCGGTCTCGTCGGGCACGTACGTGTCGAGCAGGTTGAGGTAGAACTGGACGTGCACCGCCTCCTCGAACAGCTGCCGGGACAGGTAGAGGCGGCCCTCGGGGCTGTTGACGTGCTGGTAGAGGTTGAGCACCAGGTTGTTGGCGACGATCGTGTCGCCGGTGGCGAAGAACGCCACCAGGCGGCTGACCAGGTGCCGTTCGGCCGGCGACAGTTTGTCCAGGTCGGCGAGGTCGGCGTGCAGGTCGACCTCCTCCACGGTCCAGGTGTTGCGGATGGCGTCGCGGAACCGGTCGAAGAAGTGCGGGTAGCGCATCGGGCGCAGGGTGAGGTCCATCCCGGGGTCGAGCAGCATGTGCGTGGTCCTCGTATCGGTGGTGGTGGCGTCGGCGGGGTTCACTGGCAGGCTTCGCACGACTCGGGGTTCTCCAGCGAGCAGGCCAGCGCCTCCGCGTCGACGGCGACGGGCGAGACAGCGCCGACGGTGGCCTGCTGGATCCGGGTGGCGGGGCGCGAGCGCAGGTAGTACGTGGTTTTCAGGCCGGCCTTCCAGGCGTACAGGTACATCGAGGAGAGCTTGCCGATGGTCGGTGCGGCCAGAAACAGGTTCAGCGACTGGGACTGGTCGATGAACGGGGCGCGGGCGGCGGCCAGGTCGATCAACGCCCGCTGCGGCAGCTCCCACGCGGTGCGGAACAACTCCCGTACGCCGGCCGGCAGCTCGGCGATGTCCTGCACCGACCCCTCGGCCCGCTTGATCGCCGAACGGATCCGCTCGGTCCACAGACCGCGGGCCTTCAGCTCGCGTACCAGAGCGGTGTTGACCTGGAGGAACTCCCCCGACAGGGTTTCGCGCTTGAACAGGTTGGACACCTGCGGCTCGATGCACTCGTAGCACCCGGCGATCGAGGCGATGGTCGCGGTCGGCGCGACCGCCACCAGCAGTGAGTTACGCAGCCCGTGCGCCTCGACCCGCTCGCGCAGGGCATCCCAGCGGGCCGTCTGCGTACCCTCGACACCCCACAGGTCGGGCTGGAGCTGGCCCCGCGCGGCCCGGGTCTGCGGGTACGCCGGGTGCGCGCCGAAGTCGCGGGCCAGGTCGGCGGAGGTCTCCAGCGCGGTCAGGTACAGCTCCTCGCTGATCCGGGTGGACAGTTCCCGGGCGGCCGGCGAGTCGAAGGGCAGCCGCAGTGCGAAGAAGACGTCCTGCAGGCCCATCAGCCCGAGCCCGACCGGCCGCCAGCGGGGGTTGCTCGCCGCCGCCTGCGCGGTCGGGTAGTAGTTGATGTCGATGACCCGGTCGAGGAAGGTCACCGCGGTCCGCACCGTGGCGCGCAGCCGCTCCCAGTCGATGCCGCCGTCGCCGAGGTGGGCGGCGAGGTTCACCGAGCCCAGGTTGCACACGGCGGTCTCGGCGTCGCTGGACACCTCGACGATCTCGGTGCAGAGGTTGGACAGGTGCACCACGTTGCCCGGCTCGGCGGTCTGGTTGCACAGCCGGTTCGACGCGTCCTTGAAGGTCATCCAGCCGTTGCCGGTCTGGGCCAGGGTGCGCATCATCGTGCCGTACAGCTCCCGCGCCGGGACCTGCCGCACGTACCGGCCCTGCGCCTCGGCCTCCCGGTACGCGGCGTCGAACCGCTCCCCCCACAGGTCGGGCAGCTCGGGCACCTCGTGCGGGTCGAACAGCGACCACACCTCGTCGGCCTCGACCCGGCGCATGAACTCGTCCGGGATCCAGTTGGCCAGGTTCAGGTTGTGGGTGCGCCGGGCATCCTCGCCGGTGTTGTCCCGCAGGTGCAGGAACTCCTCGATGTCCGGGTGCCACGGCTCCAGGTAGACGCAGGCCGCGCCCTTGCGCCGGCCGCCCTGGTTGACCGCCGCCACGCTCGCGTCCAGGGTGCGCAGCCACGGCACGATCCCGTTGGACTGCCCGTTGGTGCCCCGGATCAGCGCGCCGCGGGAGCGGACCCGGGAGTACGCGATGCCGATGCCACCGGCGAACTTGGACAGGTTGGCGACCTGGGCGTACCGGGCGTAGATCGAGTCCAACTCGTCGAGCGGGGAGTCGACCAGATAGCAGGAGGACATCTGGGTGTGCCGGGTCCCGGAGTTGAACAGGGTCGGTGAGCTGGGCAGGTAGGCCAGGCTGGACATCAGTCGGTAGAAGCCGACCGCCTCGTCCGCCGTACGGGACAGGCCGCAGGCCACCCGCAGCAGCCAGTACTGCGGGGTCTCCAGCACCAGTCGGCTGGTGGGATGGCGCAGCAGGTAGCGGTCGTACACGGTGCGCAGGCCGAAGTACTCGAACCGGCGGTCGCCGTCCGGGTCGACGGCGGCATCGAGGGTCGTGGCGTGCGCGGCGACGAACACGGCGGTGTCGTCACCGATCAGACCCTCGGCGTGGCCGACCCGGATCGCCGCGCTGAACGAGGTGACGCCCTGCCGGCGTACCTCCTTGTCGACGTAGCCGGCCAGCAGCCGCGCGGCGAGGCGGGAGTACTGCGGCTCCTCACCGATCATCTCAGCGGCGGTCTGGATGGAGAGCCGGTCCAGTTCGGCGGTGGTGGCGCCGTCGTAGAGGCCGCTGATGGTGCGGGTGGCCACCCGCATCGGGTCGACGTCGGTCAGGTCGTCGGCCCACCGCTCCACCGCCCGGACGATCTTGTTCACGTCCACGGGTTCGGTCGCGCCGTCGCGCTTGCGGACCCGCATGGGCGTCCGCCGCGCGGGCGTGTCGGCGCCGGCCGGGACTACCTGGGTGACTGTCACCACTCGCTCCTCGGAGTTCGAGACCTGGTGGCCCGGACGCGAGGAGACAGACACCGACGGACGCCACGCCGGCGCGGCGTGGGATCAGGTGGCGTCAGCCGTCCCACGCGGCCTCGGACCGCCGCGCACCCGGGTTCGGGTACGCGGCGCGCTGGCAGGTCTTCGGACTCGCGGGCACGACCGGGCTCGCCGGTCTCCTAGTGGCCGTCGCTTCCCAGGCCGATGGGTGGCCCAGTGCTGATGACGGCGGTCGTTCCCACTCACCGCTGCGGGACAGTCCCGGATTTCCACCGGGTTCCCTGTTGCCTCGACCGCGCCGGATGAGCGGCCGAACCAGCTGCGCTCGACACCATATATAGGGACGGAGCCGTTGTCACACCCCACATGTCGGTTTCGGGCGTGTCGGCGGCCAGCGCGGTGACCACCGTCACCACCCGGGCCGCGCGCGCCGCGCCGGAGGGCGCCGGCAACGGAGGCACGATTCTCCGCGCCGGTGTCGACAGTGGCCAGCGGGTCGACAGCCGACACAAACATCATATGTCTGGGTGTCCCTAGTGATCGACAACGTTGACGCGCTCAACGAGCCGTCCGTATACTCCCAGTGATCATCTGATCTTTAGCCTAGCCGGGCGAGGAGCGCATGCCGCAGATCACTGCCGTCACCGTCGAGGACGTCCGCTTCCCCACCTCCCTGACCGCTGACGGGTCAGACGCCATGAACAAGGACGGCGACTACTCGGCGGCCTACGTCGTGCTGCACACCGACGGCGTCGACGGCGCGGGCGCGCCGCTCGCGGGGCACGGGCTGACCTTCACCATCGGCCGTGGCAACGACATCGTCGCGGCGGCGGCGGTCCACCAGGCACAGCGCCTCGTGGGCCTGGACGTGGCGACGATGGCGGCGGACATGGGCGCTGTCTACCGCCTCCTGACCTCCGACTCGCAGCTGCGCTGGCTCGGCCCCGAGAAGGGCGTCGTCCACCTGTCGCTGGCGGCCGTGCTGAACGCGTCGTGGGACCTGGCCGCCCGGGTCGCTGACAAGCCACTGTGGCGACTGCTCGTCGACATGTCCCCCGAGCAACTTGTCGACATCGCGGACCTGCGCTACCTCTCCGACGCCCTGACCCGGGACGAGGCGCTGGCCATCCTGCGCGCCAAGGAGAGCACGAAGGCCGCCCGCCTCGCCGAACTCGACCGGACCGGCTACCCCGCCTACACCACCTCGGCGGGCTGGCTCGGCTACGGCGACGACAAGCTGCGCCGGCTGTGCCAGGAGGCGGTGGACAGCGGCTACGGCTACGTCAAGCTCAAGGTCGGCGCCAACCTCGACGACGACATCCGCCGCTGCGCGATCGCCCGGGAGATCCTCGGTCCGGACCGCAACCTGATGATCGACGCCAACCAGGTGTGGGATGTCGGCCAGGCCATCGAGTGGGTCAGCGCCCTCGCCCGGTTCAAGCCGCTCTGGATCGAGGAGCCGACCAGCCCCGACGACATCCTCGGCCACGCCGCCGTTCGCCGTGCCGTCGCTCCGATCGGCGTGGCCACCGGCGAGCACTGCCACAACCGGGTGATGTTCAAGCAGCTGTTCCAGGCCGAGGCCATCGACTTCTGCCAGCTCGACACCGGCAGGTTGGCCAGCATCAACGAGATCGTCGCCGTGCTGCTGCTCGCCGCGAAGTTCGACATCCCGGTGTGCCCCCACGCCGGCGGAGTCGGGCTGTGCGAGATGGTCCAACACGTCTCGGTGCTCGACTACGTGGCGATCTCGGGGGATCTCACCAACCGGGTCACCGAGTTCGTCGACCACCTGCACGAACACTTCACCGACCCGTGCATCATCCGTGACACCGGCTCGGGAAGCGGATACGTCCTGCCCAGCCAGCCCGGCTACTCCACCCGGATGCGTCAGGAGTCGGTCACGCTCTACCGGTTTCCCGACGGCCACTACTGGGCCGCGGCAGACCCGACTACCGTGTCATCTCCGGAGGCGTACGTGATCGCGGGTGGACAGGCCACCCCCGTCGGCCGCTAGGGGAAGCATGTCTCGCACAGACGAAGTGGTCAACGGCATCAAACGGATGATCCTCGAAGGGCAGTTCAGGCCCGGTGACCGGCTGCCCGTCGAGAAGGACCTCGCCGAGTCGCTCGGCGTCTCCCGGGGCTCGCTGCGCGAGGGGATGTCCGCGCTGTCGATCCTCGGCATCGTCAACATCCGCCAGGGCGACGGCACCTACGTCACCAACCTCGACGCCCCGCAACTGCTGGCCCCGATGGGTTTCGTGGTCGACTTCCAGGGCCAGGGCGACCCGCGGCACATCCACACCGTCCGGCGACTGCTGGAGTGCGAGGCCGCCCGGTTGGCGGCCACCAGGATCACCGACGAGGCGTTGGCTCAGGCGGGGGACCTGCTCGACGAGGCGGCCCGGCTGGTCGGCCAGTCGCCGCAGGACCACGAGCGGATCATGGAGATCGACATCGCCTTCCACCGGATCATCGCGGTGCACGCCGAGAATCCGGTGCTCGTCGGCCTGATCGAGGCCTTCGCCGGGCGCACCATCCGCGGCCGGCTCTGGCGCAGCCTGCACGAGGAGGGCGCGGACCTGCGGACCCACGACGAACATGTGGCGATCCTGAAGGCCCTCGTGGCGCGCGACCCGGAGCGGGCCCGCACCCGGATGGCCAACCACCTGATCGGTGTGGAGGAGTCGTTGCAGGGGTTGCCCGACGACGCCGACGCGAACATCGAGACGGCCCGCTCGTGACCGCTCACGACTGCACGTCGAGCAGCCCTTCGTCGTACAGGGCCGCCCAGAGCTGATCGGGGACGTCGACGTCGGCTCGGCGCAGGGTCTCGGTCACCTGGGCCTCGTCACGCATGCCGACCACCGTCGACACCACGGCCGGGTGGCGACGGACGAACGCCAACGCCGCCTGGGGCAACGTGACGCCGTACGCCTGGCAGACCCGCGCTATCCGGCGGGCCTGGTCGATCACCTCCGCCGGCGCCTGCCGGTAGTCGTAGACGGCGTCGGTCGGCGGCATGTCCCGGGCCAGCAACCCGGAGTTGTAGACCCCGGCGACCACCACAGCGACGTGGCGTTCCTGCGCGGCGGGCAGCAGGTCGGTCAACGCGCCCTGCTCCAGCAGCGTGTACCGGCCGGCGCACATCACCACGTCCACGTCGGTCTCCGCCACGAACCGGGCCAGCATCGCGGACTGGTTCATGCCGGCACCGACGGCACCGATCACGCCCTGCTCGCGCAGCTCCACCAACGCCGGAACCGCCTCGTACGCGGCCTGCTTCCAGTGCTCGTCCGGATCATGCAGATACACCACGTCGATCCGGTCCAGGCCGGTGCGCCGAAGGCTCGCCTCCAACGAACGGCGCACGCCGTCGCGGCTGAAGTCCCAGACCCGGCGATGATCGGCCGGAACGTCGAAACCCTCCGGGTCCCGTCGGTGCGCCGCCTCCGGTGACGGCACGAGCAGCCGGCCGACCTTCGTCGACACCACGTACTCGTCGCGCGGGCGGGAGCGCAGGGCGGCACCCAACCGCCGCTCCGACAGGCCCAGCCCGTAGTGCGGCGCGGTGTCGAAGTACCGGATGCCGCCCGCCCAGGCGGTGTCCACTGCGGCGGCGAACTGCTCATCCGACGTCGCCCGGTACAGGTTGCCGCCCTGCGCGGCACCGAAGCCCAGCGGGCTCAGCCGCGGCGGCGACCCGCCGGCGGCCCAGCCCGCCCAACGGGTGCGACCGCGCGCACCCCGGCGCACGGCCGCCGTCACCGCTCACGCCGATCCACACTGGTGCTGCCGGTCATCGCCGCGACCAGGTCGTCGGTGGTGACCTCGTCGGCGCGCAGCTGGGCGGCCCGCTGACCGAGGCGCAGCACCTCGACACGGTCGGCGATGTCGAGCACCTGCGGCATGTTGTGGCTCACCAGCACCACCGACATGCCGGCGTCGCGGGCCCGCCGGACCACGTCGAGCACCCGCCCGGTCTGGACCACGCCCAGCGCCGCGGTGGGCTCGTCGAGGATGACCACGTTGGTCGCCCAGATGATGGCGCGGGCGACCGCCACGCACTGCCGCTGCCCACCGGAGAGCATGGCGATCGGGGTGGTCACCCGGGGAATCCGTACGCCCAGTTCGTCGAGGGCGGCGGCGGCACCCTGCCGCATGGCGCGCTTGTCCAGCAGGCCGAGCCGACCGAGCGGCCCGGAGCGCAGGATCTCCCGGCCGAGATACAGGTTGGCGGCCACGCTCAGGTCGTCGGCGACGGCGAGATCCTGGTAGACGGTCTCCACCCCGGCCCGGCGGGCATCGACCGGGGTGGAGAACCGGACCGGACGGCCGCCGATCAGGATCTCGCCCTCGTCCGGCGGATGCACACCGGACAGGGTCTTGATCAGGGTGCTCTTTCCGGCACCGTTGTCACCGATCAACGCGACGACCTCGCCCCGGCGGACGGTGAAGTCGGCCCCCCGCAACGCCTCGACGTGCCCGAACCGCTTGACGATGCCGCGGGCCTCGAGGACCGGCGGTTCCTCGTCGGTGGGTTGCTGGGCGTTGTCGGCGGTGGCCGTGGGAATGCCTCCCATCACTGCACCGGCGGGTTGGCGCAGCTGGGCTCGAGCACCGCCTTGATCTCCGCCGAGTCGATGTTCTCCTTGGTGACGAACGTGACGCCGGTGTCGGCCGACGCCAGCGGCGCCTTGTCCCGGAGGTGCTTGACCATCTTGTCGACGCCGAAGTAGCCCATCTTGAACGGGTTCTGCACGACCAGCGCCGAGATCTGGCCGTTGCGCACCCCGGCGATCTCGTCCGGGGCCGCGTCCCAGCCGATGATGACCACCTTGCCGGACTTGCCGGCCGCCTGGATGGCCTGCGCGGCGCCGAGCACGCTCGGCTCGTTGGCGGCGAAGACGCCAGCCAGTTTGGGGTTGGCGGTGAGGATGTTCTCGGTGACCCGGCGGGCCTCGTTGACGTCGCTCTTGCTCGGCTGCTGGCCGACCAGCTTCAGGTTGGGGTACTGGGCCAGGCCGGCCTTGAAGCCGTCGACCCGCTCGGTGTTGGTCTGCGACCCGGGCTGGAACTCGACGAGCGCCACCTCGTGGTTGCCGGGGCCGAGTTCGGTGGCGAGCAGCTTCGCCGCCTCGGTGGCCGACGCCCGGTTGTCGGTGGCGAAGAGGGGCACACTCGGCGGTTGCGGGCTGGTGCCGGAGTCGATCATGGTGACCGGGATGTTGGCGGCGAGCGCCTTGTCGGTCACCGGTGCCAGCGCGCTGGAGTCGGTCGCCGCGTAGACGATGCCGTCGACCTTCTTGGTGACGAAGTTCTGGATCAGGTTGACCTGGCCCTCAACGTCGGTCTCGGTGGTCACCCCGTCCCACTGGACGGTGACGTCCCCCGCGCGCTGCGCGGCGCACTCCGCGCCCGCCTTGACGGTGTTCCAGTAGTCGGCCCCGACCGCCTTGGGTACGACGGCGAGCTTCAAGGGGCCGCTCGCGTCAGTGGTCGCGCCGTCACCGCCGTCGCGGACCTCGACCCCGCCGCAGGCGCTGAGCAGAGCGGTCGCCGCGGCCACGGCCAGGATCGCCTGCGCGCGCAGGAGTGGTCCTCGCGTCCGCCGGCTGGTGGTGGTGTGTGCCATGGTGTGTCCTTCCTCGTTCGGACTCTCGGAATGGCATGTCAACCCCGTGATTCCAGCCGCCGGCGGCGGTACTGGTCGAAGTAGACGGCGGCCCAGATGATCAGACCGACGATCACCTGCTGGTAGTGGATGCTGATGTCGAGCAGGACGGCGCCGTTGCGGACCAGGGCGATGAGGAACGCGCCGATGATGGTCCCGACGATCCGGCCCTGCCCGCCGAACAGGCTGGCTCCGCCGATGACCGCGGCGGCGATGACGTCGAGCTCCAGCGAGATGCCGTAGTTGGGCTGGCCGGAGTTGACCCGGGACGCGGCGATCATGCCGCCCAGCCCGACCAGCACACCCGCCAGCACGTACACCCCGGTCAGCTGCCGCCCCACCCGGATGCCGGAGCGGCGGGCCGCCTCCAGATTGGAGCCCATCGCGTACGTGTACTGACCGAAGCGGGTCTGGGAGAGCAGGAAGGCGACCCCGACCGCGACCAGGATGGTGATCACCACGGCGAACGGAATCCCGAGGATCTCCCCGTTGCCGAGCAGTTGGAAGGATCGGGGCAGGCCGTAGACGCCGACCGCTCCGGTGATGATGAAGACGAGGCCACGGCCCACGGACATCGTTCCCAACGTCGCGATGAACGGCGGGATCCGGGCCACCGTCACCAGCAGCCCGTTCAACAGCCCGGCCAGCGCGCCGACGCCGATCGCGACGGCCGTGGCCGCCCAGATCGAGAAGCCGAGGTCACGCACGACCATCGCGCCCACCACGCCGGCGAGCGCGGCGACCGACCCGACGGACAGGTCGATGCCCTTCGTGATGATGACCATCGTCTGGGCCGTGGCGATGATGGCGATCACCGCCGTCTGCGCCCCGATGTTGAAGAGGTTGTCCGCAGTCAGGAAGTAGGGGCTCGCGAAGGTCAGGGCGATGAACAGGACGACCAACGCGGTGGCGGCGGTGAACTCGGAGACGGCGTGGGAAATGCGTTCGCGAAACCAGTCGCTGAGCTCGCCGCGCTGCGTGCCGGCGGTTGCCTCGACGCTACTCATCGTCGGACCTGACCTCCCCAAGCGTGGCGCCAGCACCCGACGAGGACCCCGCCGACGAGCCGAACGCCTGTGAGCGACCAACCCGCTCAGCTGTCAGTGCGGCCAGGCGCCCGCACGACCTCAGAGATAGGTCGGATGTTTCCCACGATCAGGCGTTACCTTGCCACGCATTCACGTATGTTGCCAAGGTCTTACGGGCATGTTTTGCCATCGTTACCTGCACCACCGGAGGCATACATCAGACCACCGGATATCGGCCGCCGCCGTTAGCATGTTATCGATAACACACTATGTCGCCAGCTCGGCGGCCACTGCCCGCTCAGGACGGGGGCAACCGGTACACCCGGGAGGCGGTCCACTGCCAGATCGCCGCCCGCTCGTCGTCGGACAGCGGGGCCAACAGGTCGCCGAGGACCGCGACCCAGCGGACGTACGAGGTGACGAGCAGGCACACCGGCCAGTCCGAGCCGAACATCAGCCGGTCCGGCCCGAACACGTCGAGCGCGTGCTCGACGGCGGGCCGCAGGTCGGCGGCCGTCCAGGAACCACCCTCCACCTCGGTCACCAGGCCGGAGAGCTTCGCCGTCGTGTTGGGCTCGGCCGCCAGCGCCCGCAGGTCGCGGCGCCAGTCACCGAGGTCGGCCCGCCCGAGCGAGGGCTTGCCGAGGTGGTCGAGGACGAACCGCACCTGCGGCAGGTCGCGGACGAGCCGGGTGGCCGCCGGCAGCTGGTGCGGACGCACCAGGAGGTCGAACGCGAGACCGGCGGCACCGACCGCGGCGACACCCCGCCGCACCTCGGGACGGTCGAGATAGATCGGGTCGGGTTCGGACTGGACCAGGTGGCGGATGCCGACCAGCCGTTCACCGCCGCGCGCCCGGCGTAGCCGGTCGAGGCGACGACCGACGTCGGCAGCGGTGAGGTCGACCCAGCCGACGACCCCGGCGACGAGGGGGTCGTCGGCCGCGATGCCGAGCAGCTCGGGAGTCTCCGACCGGACGGCGACGGACTGCACGACCACTGTCTGCGTCACCCCGGCGGCCCGAGCCGCCGGGGCGAGTTCGACCGGCGTGAAGTCGCCGTCGATAGCGGCCATGGTGTGCGGATCGATCCACTGCTGCGGGTGCCGCGCCCGGACCCAGAGGTGGTGGTGCGCGTCGACGATGCCGGGTTGTCGCGCGAGCCCGCCCGTCGTCATCGGACCCGTCCCGGCGCCGTCACGTCCACCCCACACCCCGCCCCAGCCACTGATCGAACCCCACCGGGTCAACCCGGAGACACCACCGATCTGGCAGGTTGACCATGTTAGCGGTAACAGACTGTTCATAGATGGCGGAACGCGCGGCGCGGCCGGCTACCGACACTGTCGTCTTTTGGTCTGACGAATCCCGCTGCCCGCCGCTACCTCTCGGACCCATCGACACCACGGTGGGCGGACGTCGTCGGTGCCCGGGGTCCGGGTTGACCGTCCGAGGCCGCACCGATACCGTCGAGCCACTATCTGCGGCGACGCGAGGGAAGCCGGTGTGAATCCGGCGCGGTCGCGCCACTGTGAGCGGTTCCCCGACGGGGGCCGCGAGCCAGGACGCTCGGTCGTCCGCAGCCTTGCGATGGGGACGCGTCATCCCCGGGGAGGTTCGTGTATTCATGTCCAGCTCCGCGTCCAGCCAGCCGGTGGTGCACCCCGCCGGCAGTACCCGTCTGCTGTGGACGGCCCTGGCAACCGTTGTCGTGCTCGCCCTGCTGACCTACCTCGTCGCCTTCGACCAGGGAGCGGTGTCGCGCAGCGGGACGTACCTGCACGAGCTGATGCACGACGGCCGGCACCTGCTGGGCGTCCCGTGCCACTGACCCCCACCACCACTCCCCCGTTCCTCGCCGTCCTCGTCCGCGGGCTGCTCGCCGGTCTGATCGCCGGCCTGCTCGCCGGGGGGTTCGCGTACGTGGCCGGCGAGCCACACGTCGAGGCGGCCATCGCGATCGAGGAGGCCGCGACGCACGCCGAGCCCGCGGCGGGTGCCCACGATCACGGGGAAGCCCTGGTCAGCCGGACGGGTCAGCGCGGCGGTCTGTTCCTGGCCACCGGCCTGTTCGGGGCCGCGATGGGTGGCCTGCTGGCCACGGCGTACGTTCTGCTGTCCCGTCGGCGGCGCGCCGAGGACGACGGGCGGTCGGGTCTGCTGCTGGCCGGCGCGGCGCTGCTCGGTGTGGTGATCGTGCCGTTCCTCAAGTACCCGGCGAACCCACCGGCGGTCGGCGACCCGGCCACCATCAACCAACGGACCGTCACCTACCTGTTGATGGTGGTGCTCGGCCTGGTGGCCGTGTGGGCCGGCTCGCTGGGCTACCGGTCGGTCGGCGCGCAGGCCCCGCCGTGGCTGCGCGCCGCTGCGGCAGTGGGGGGATTCCTGCTGGTCACGGCAGTGGCGTACGTGGTGATGCCGTCCTTCGAGGAGGTTCCGTCGACCTTCCCCGCGACCCTGCTGTGGAACTTCCGGTTGGCCTCGCTCGGCACCCAGGTCGTGCTCTGGACCGGCATCGGCCTGCTCTTCGCGGCCCTGATGCACCACGAGCGGCGTCGCCGGGCCGCCACCGCGCTGCCGGGCACGTGAGGGCGACCAGCCTTCGGCTGGTCGCCCACGGTCACACCGCCGCGCTGCGCCGCGCCCGCTTCGGCGGCGCCGACGAAGGCCTGGACGAGGGCGGCCTGCGGGCCGCTCTCGCCCAGGTCGGCCCGGAGCGGCGTGGGCACCTCGGCGTGACCGACACCTGCCTGTCCAGCCCGGCGGCGGCGGCCCGGCAGACCGCCGACGCCCTCGGTCTGCTGCCGACGATCGAGGCGGCGTTGGCCGACTGTGACTACGGCGACTGGTCCGGCCGTTCGCTCGAGGAGATCGCCGGCACGCGGCAGCGGGCGCTGCGCGACTGGCTGTCCGCACCGGACAGCGCGCCGCACGGCGGCGAGTCCGTCACGGCGGTGCGGGACCGGGTCGGTCGTTGGCTGGACGGGCAGCGCGACGTCGGTCGACGCATCGTCGCCGTCACCCACCCGCTGGTGATCCGGGTCGCGGTGGTGCACGCCCTCGGCCTGCCGACGGCCGCCTACCGGCAGGTGGACGTGGAGCCGCTGGCGATCGTCCGGCTCACCAGCCAGGGCACCCGCTGGCAACTCCGACTGGCCGCGCCGGCAGCGTGAGCCGACGGCAACCGCGCGGGCCGTGCCCACCAGAAGGTGGACACGGCCTGCGGGGGTCAGTCGACTGTCAGCCAACTGTTTACTGGTGCCGGCGCGCAGGTGCAGTTCGACCGGCTCGGGCGGAAGATCGTCGACACCGGCGGCGACGGCCTGTTCGTGGCGGCGACGCGCCGACGGCAGAGCGAGTGCCGCGAAGACGGCCAGGACGGCGACGCCCGCGCACACCCAGAAGCGTTGGACATCGCGGCGAACGCCAGGCCGATGCCCGCGCCGGTGAGCACCATGGAGAGCAGCACCTGCCAGCCAAGGGCACCGGGTAACCGGCCGTCGCGACGTACGCCATCACCTCCGCCGCCGGGGCGGTCTCCCCGCCCCGGCGGTAGCGGCGCAGCACCCGCGACTCGTCGAGCCCGAAGACATCGGCGTCGCGTTCCGAGGCGAGCAGCGCGTGATCGACCATGACAGACGACGCTGACAGTGGGGTGGGGCGGGCCGTGATCACGGCCCGCCCCACTTTGCTGCGCTGTCTCCGGCTCGGTGCTAGCCGGTGACGGTGAACGGTCGGGACACCTTCGTCGCCGACGTGGCGCCGTTCAGCGTGACGCTGGTCGCGCCCGCCTTCGCCGCACCCGCGACGCTGACCGTCGCGCCGGAGATGACGCCGTCACCGTTCGCGCGCACGGTGCTGACCGCGAGCCCGTCGCCGAGGGTGATGGTGACCGTCTCGTTCGGAGCGAACCCGGAACCGTCGACCATGATCGACGTGCCGCGCGGCCCGGAGGTGGTCAGGAGCGCCACCCTCGGCCGGTAGGTCCGCGCCTGCGCCCGCTCGGTCACCTGGACGGTGGCCGTGGCCGGCGTACGCGAGGACGCGCCCGTCGCGGTGACGGCGTACCGGCCGGGCTCGGCGTCACCGGAGGTCGGCACCGAGGCGCGAACCTTTCCGGTCGCGGAGGCCGCGACCTTCGTGGTCCGACCCGGGTCGGTGCCGACACTGACGGTCACCTGCTCGCCGGCGGCGAAGCCGCTGCCCTCGACGGTGATCGCGCCACCGGTGCTCACGGTGCCGGACGCGGAGAGCGCGATCGCCGGCTGCGACCCGCCCCGGGCCACTGTCACAGTGAAGGACCCGGTGCTGCTCGACAGGGTGTCCCACGCGGTGACGCGCACCGTGTAGGTGCCCTCCCGGGCGTAGGTGTGCGTGCCGCTCATCGCGCCGGACGCGCCGATCGTCACGTCCTGCGGAACGGTGCCGTCACCCCACTGGACGCGAGCCCGGTAGCCCGTCGTACCGGGAACACCGCCGGTCACCGTGCCGAGGTTCGCCGCGAGGGCCTGACCGGCGCTCGCCGTCTGGTCCTTCCCGGCGACGGTCGCCAGCGCCGGGGCGGGCGTGCCGTCGTTGGCCACGGCGAACACGTGGATCCGACCCGCCGAGCGAGGGTCGCCGGTCTGCGTCGGCAGGGTCACCGACACCAACGTCTTGCCCGCCGGAATCTGGTACGGCGCGGTGGCGAACAGGAACGGCTGGGCGCCGTCCCGGCTGGTGCCCTGCAGGCGGTACGCCGTCCGGGCGACGATGATGTTGCCGTAGGACGGGGTGCCGTTGGCGTTGCCGCCCAGCGTCCAGTCGCTGAACTGGATCGGAACGCTGGCCGTGCTGCCGTCGCTGAACGTCGCCGTGCCGGTGGTGCTCTGGTTGCCCTGCGTGCCGGCGCCGATGAACGAGATGCTCTTCGCGTCCTGCGGAAGGTCGAGCACGACAGTCGCCCCGTTACCGGTGGCGTTGTCCGGCCGCCCGGCCGGGATCACCGGCACTGTGAACCGCAGCGCGGTTCCGGGGACCTGCTGCGGCTGGCCCTGGGTCACACCGCCGGCCACCAGGGCGGCCCGCGAGTACGCCCACGACTTGGCGTCACAGTCCGCCGCGAGGACCCCTTCGTCACCGATGCAGAGGTTGTCGAACGCGGCGGTGAGACCGGAGGGCGGGGCGTACGCCACCTCGACGCCGACCGTCGCGGAGCTCTGGCTCTCGCCGTCGGTCACCGTGACGTTCGCCTGGTGGTAGCCCGGCGTGCTGTAGGTGTGCGACCCATCGATGCGGTAGACGGCCCGCGAGTTCACCGTCACGGTGCCGGCGGTGGCCGGCGTGCCGTCACCCCAGTCGATGGTGGCCTGGTAGCCGTTGGCGTCACCGCCGGTGACGGTGGCCAGCGGCACCGAGACGGGCACGCCGGCGGTCGCGTGCACACCCTGGGTGGCCGTGACGGTGATGTCGCCGCCCGCGAGGTCGAGGTCACCCCCGGCGAGCAGCTCCACCTCGGCGAGGTTGGTCTGCGCGGCACCGACGGTCTTCGTCACGGCAAGGCGGAACTGCGCGAACCGTCCCGGCTTGTCGATCGAGTACGGGCGGGTCTGGTTGCGCCACGGGAACACCTGGTCCGTGCGGGAGTCCACAGTGGTCCATGTGAGGCCGTCGTTGGAGCCCTGCAGGCGCCAGTCCGCCGGGTCGCCCGCGCCGGCCCCGGAGGTGACCGTGTAGGACGTCGGCTTCTGCTTGCCACCGCGGAACGCCCAGGTGATCTGGGGGGTCGCCGAGGTGAAGGTCAGCTGCGAGGTGGACGAGTCGTCGAAGAGCTTCGACGCGTCCTGACCGCCGGTGGCGGTCGCGGTGCCGAGACCGGGGCCGGTGACGTCCTGCAACGGCTTCGGCGCCTCGCCACCCTTGGTCAGCGATGGCGGCGCGTCGTTCTTGCCGCTGCCCCACGACGACGGCTTGGGGCCCATCTGGAAGTCGATGGTGCCGCCCTTGGCGAACGCGGACACGTCCAGGGAGAGGCCGCGCTGCTTCTTGCCGTTGACCTTGACGTCCTGCACGTACACGTTCGCGACGCTGTTGTTCGGGGCGTTGACGACGATGTCGCCGGTGCTGCGGTGCACTGTCATTCTGGTGAACTGCGGAGAGCCGATGGTCCACTCGGACGACCCGGCCTGCAGCGGGTACATGCCCAGCGAGCTGAGGATGTACCAGGACGACATCTCGCCGTTGTCCTCGTCGCCCAGGTAGCCCTGGCCGATCTCGCTGCCGACGTAGAGACGGCGCAGGATCTCCCGGACCGCCTCCTGGGTCTTCGACGGCGCGCCGGCGAAGTTGTACATGTACGGGATGTGGTGCGACGGCTGGTTGCTCATGCCGAGCTGCCCCATCCGTACCGCCCGGGCCTCCACCATCTCGTGGATGATGCCGCCGTAACCGCCGGGGCGGTCGGCGTTCTCCGGGGTGGAGAAGTAGGTGTCGAGCTTGTCGCGCAACGCCTTCTGCCCGCCGAGCAGGTTGGCCAGACCCTGACCGTCCTGCTGCGCGGTGAAGGCGAAGTTCCACCCGTTCGTCTCGGTGTAGACGCCACCCCAGTCCAGTGGGTCGTCGGCACGGAAGGTGCCAGCGGCGTCACGGCCCTGGAAGAGCTTCGTCTTCGAGTCGAACAGGTGAACGTAGTTGCGGGCACGCTCCAGGAAGTAGCGCGACTCCTCCTTGAGCCGGGCGCGCTCCGACTTCGGCGTGGCCGGGTCCTTGGCCAGGGCCGCACCCATGTTGCCGATGCCGTAGTCGTTGATGTAGCCCTCCAGCGCCCACGACACCGACTCCGCGGTGGAGGTCGGCGTGTAGCCGAGGAACAGGGAGTTCTCGATGCCCTTACGGCCGACCTCGGGACGCCCGGACGCGACGGTCGCGTCCTTGACGGCGGCGTCGTACGCGGCGAGCGGGTCGGGCAGCTTGACCCCGGTGAGGTACGCCTGGGCCAGGGCCACGTTGGCGCTGGTGCCGGTCATCAGGTCGGAGTAGCCGGGCGAGGACCAGCGGGCGATCCAGCCGCCGTCGCGGTAGTGCTGGACGAACCCGTCGGAGATCTTCGCGGCGATGTCCGGGTAGAGCAGCGAGTAGGCGGGCCACACGGTGCGGTAGGTGTCCCAGAAACCGTTGTTGACGTAGATCTGGCCGTCGACGATCTTCGCGCCGGTGTGGGTGGCTGTCGACGTGCCGGTCGGGGCCGATACCGGGCTCGCGTACTGCCAGCGCGGCGCGGCGGCGGTGCCGGTGTTCTCCGACTGCGAGTTCGGGTAGAGGTTCAGCCGGTACAGGTTCGAGTACATCGAGACCAGCTGCGCCTCGGTGGCGCCCCGCACCTCGACGCGGCCCAGCCGGTCCTTCCAGGCGGCGGTGGCGGCGGCGCGGATCTGGTCGAAGCTCTTGCCGGTGACCTCCAGGTCGAGGTTCCTGCGCGCCTGGTCGACGGAGAGGAACGACGTCGCGAGACGCATCGTCACCTCCCGGCTCCTGGTGACGTCGAAGGTGGCGGACGTCGCGGCGCTCGCCGTCGGCGCCCGGTCGAACGCGCCGGAGACGAACATCCGGGTCTGACCGGCCGACAGGCCGCTGGCGTTGTCCACCCAGCCGGTGAACGTGCCGTCCGTGCCGATGGTGAAGGTGCCGTTGTGGAAGACGAGGCTTCCGGTCGCCTGCCCGGCGGGGAAGGTGAACCGCATGATCCCGGCGTGGTCGGTGGGCGACACCTCGGCGATCAGGCCGTTCTCCAGCTTCACCCGGTAGAGGTCCGGCTGCGCGGTCTCGTCGTCGTGGCTGAAGGCGAGCGCGCGGCTGGCGGGATCACCGGTGAGTGACCGGTCGCCGGCGACCGGCATGACCGACATCTGGTTGCGGTCACCCATCCACGGGCTCGGCTCGTGGGAGATCGCGAGGCCCTGCAGCATCGGCAGATTGGCCGCGTTGTTGATCCGGTGGTACTCGTACTCCCAGGAGTCGGAGTCCGCGTCGGTCACCGGGGTGAAGAAGTTGAAGCCGTTCGGCACCGCGGTGATCGGCAGGTTGTTGCCGCGCGAGAAACCGCTCGTCGAGTTGGTGCCCCGTCGGGTGTCGACGTAGTTGGTCAGCTTCGAGCCGTCGATGGACGCCGGGTTGGCCTCCACCTCGACATCGTCGAGCCAGCCCTGGAAGCGGGTCTCCCCGGTGGCCTTGGGGTGGTCGTACGCGAGCAGGATGCGGTCGATCGTCTTGCCGCGCGCGATGGTGCCGAGGTCGGTCTGCACCAGGTTCCACTGGTCGGCGAAGAGTGCCTTCGAGGCAGCCTGACCGGGGCCGGTGAGCAGGTTGCCGTGCTGGTCGACGGGTGAGCGCCCACTCAGGTAGCTGCCGTCGGTGAAGTGCAGGTCGAGCGCGGCGTAGGTGGACGGGTACTGACCGTCCCCATCGGTGAACTCAGGGAAGATCTTGTACGACAGGCGGGTCTTCGGCCCGACCGGGATGTTCACGTCGAAGAGCTTGTTGGTCCCGTACGAGCGGCCACCGGCCAGGGCGCCGCCGGCGTAGCGCAGCGCGGCGAGCCCGGTGAAACCGGCGTCCGGCTTCGTGGTGTACCCGTCGTACGGACCGGCGCTGACCACGCTGACCATGGGCGTGGTCGGCGGGCGGACATCCGAGCCGTCGCTGATGTTCCAGTCGCCGAGCTGCACGAGCGTGTCACCGGAGTTGGCGGTGACGTTCAGCCGGTAGAAGCCGTACGCGGTCGTGTTGGTGAAGCTGTACTTGTTCGTCGCGAAGCGCCCGCGGAACTTCTCGCCGGTGCGCTTGTCCAGATCGGTCCAGGTGCTGCCGTCGTTCGACCCCTGGATGACGAAGTCCCTGGGGTCTCGCCCTGGTGCGTCGTTGGCGGCGGTCAGCGAGTAGCGGACCACCGTCGTCGGCTTGGCGAGCTGGTAGGTCACCCAACCGGTCTTCGCGAACGTGAGCCACTTGGTCGACGGCTCCTCGTCGGTGAGGTTAGCGGCGATCTCCCTCGGCAGGTGCTCGTCGCTCGCGGTCACGGCGGTGACCTGGCCGAGCTGGCTGCCGGGCAGCGTCGAGACGTTGCCGCTCAGGTTGCCCTGGATCGGCTGTCCGTTCGCGCCGACCTCGACGGTGCCGGTGGCGGGCTTGGGGTCGGCGGACTCGAACGAGGACGCGAAGTCGCCCGGCGTTGCCGGGGTCGCGGCGTTGGCCAGGGGCGCGGCGACGAGCAGGCCCAGCGGTAGCAGGGCGGCTGTCGTCGCCGCGATCAGGCGGGGCGAGCGGGGGCTCGCAAGTGGTCTGTGCGACATGAGGGACGGGGCCTTTCGACTCGAACGGGGTCGAGTACGTCGAACGTCTGGGCAGTGTGGAGCGAATGGGGGTCAGGCCCTGACATCGTTGTCATCAGAGTTCGTGAGCAACAAGATCGGGGCAGTGGACTGCCGCTGATAGTTCCGGGCGCAACACGGCCGTGTCAACGGGTTGACCGGGTCGAAACGGCCACCGCCCGCACCGGGCCCGGCGGCCGACGTGCCGGGCCTCGACGCCGTCCGAGGACGTACGCCGAGGCCCGGGCACGAATCAGCAGTAGAGGTTGGCTCCGGCGGGCACGCCGAGGATGCCGACGAACTGCTGGTACCTGGTGACACGGCTCTGCACCTGGGCGGGGTTTCCGTTGTTGCACTCGATCGAGCCGTTGATGCTGCGGATCGTCTGCCCGAACCCGGCGCCGTTGACCATCGCGTTGTGGGCGGTCATGGTGCCCGGCCCGTTCTGGGTCATCCAGTACCAGATACCGGTCTTCCAGGCCACCGCGGCGTCGGTCTGCACCAGCCACGGGTTGGTCAACAGCGGCAGGTTGAGGGCGTTACCGGCGGCGTTGTAGTTGAAGTTCCAACTGAGCTGGATCGGCCCTCGCCCGTAGTAGGCGGCCTGCCCGGCGGGGCAGCCGTACGACTGGCCGGGATCGCAGTAGTGCGGGTAGTTGGCGGTGTTCTGCTCGACGATGTGCACCAGCCCGCCGGTCTCGTGGTAAACGTTGGCCAGGAAGGCGGCGGCCTCCTGCCGCTGGACGGTGGCACTGCCGGTGCGCGCGAACGCCGGGTAGGCGCTGAGCGCGGCGACGAGTCCGGAGTACGTGTAGAACGAGTTGCGGCCCGGGAACATCTGGTTGAACTGGGCCTCGGTCACCACGAAGCCGCCCGGGTTGGTGGGCGGCGGGGTGGTCGGGGGCTGGCCGCCGCAGGTGTAGGGCTCCCAGTACCAGGTGCTGACGATCGGGTCGTACCCGGGATTGTCGTGCTCGGCGATGTAGTAGAGACCGTTGGTGTACCGCACGATCGCCCCGGCGGCGTACCAGGTTCCGGCCGTCCAGTTCGGGTGGCTGCAGGTCCCCCCGGTGGGTGGCGTGGTGCCTCCGCCGCACGCTCCGAGGTCCTCCCAGACGCCTGTCGTACCCGGCGGGGCCTCGTTCTGGGTCCACCACTTCGCCCGGTAGTTGCGGCCGTTGTGGGAGACCTGTGCGTCTCCCCAGTAGACGGCCGAGGCCTGCCACGATGCCGAGCAGGCCGCTGCCGACGCGGCGGTGGCCGGGATGACCGCAACCAGTCCACCGGCGACGATCAGTGCCACCAGCGCGACCAGCGCGCGCAGTCTTGTCATGTGATCACTCCTTCCTGGGACCTCACTGGCCGAAATCCGGGCGGACATCGACCGGAATGACTGTAACATCTTCTGTTCACACTCTTTACTATTCCGGTGATGACCGGGTGAGGGCGGGCCCGGCGACCGACGACCGGTACTTCCAGGCACTTTCCGGAGCACAGTGCCCCTGACCGCGTCGACCCACGAGATTGGGATGCCGCGAGAACGCGAACCCGATCACGGCATGCCTGGCCAACACCCGGACGCGCGCCTGAGTTGTTCCGGTGATTTTCCGGAACTTGTTGACGTGTTGGAATTCTCGCTGTAATACTCCGATCCACTGAGGTCAATGCGATCGGCTTCGCTGTGGTATCGGCTCCAGCTACCCACCCATCCACACCTGTCCGGACTGTGCTGCCCACATCCAGGGCGTGTCCGGGTCTGCGCGAAGGGGCACCAGATGAGCAGGCTCTTCCCCCGCACGGCGCTGTGGTCCCGGCGGTTGCGCGCGGCGCTCGCCGTCCTCGCCACCGCGGTCGCCATGTGCGGTGTCGTCCTCGCGGCCACCTCGACCCCGTCGAGCGCCGCCACCTGCAACGGCTACGTCGGCCTCACCTTCGACGACGGTCCGACCGGCAGCACCAGCGCGCTGCTGAACGTGCTGCGCGCCAACGGCGTACGGGCCACGATGTTCAACGTCGGGCAGAACGTCCAGAACAACCGGTCGGCCGCGCAGGCCCAGGTGTCCGCCGGCATGTGGGTCGCCAACCACAGCTGGAACCACGCCCACATGACCTCGATGTCCCAGGCGCAGATGCAGTCGGACCTGTCCCAGACCAGCTCGGCGATCCAGTCGGCGACCGGCAGCCGACCGGTTCTGTTCCGGCCGCCCTACGGCGAGACCAACTCCACCCTGCAGTCCGTCGCGTCGTCACTGGGCATGCGTCAGGTGATCTGGGACGTGGACTCCCAGGACTGGAACGGCGCCAGCGTCAGCCAGATCGTGGCCAACGCGAGCCGGCTCCAGGCCGGTCAGGTCATCCTGATGCACGACGGGATCCAGAACACCCGCGACGCGATCCCCCAGATCATGGCCAACCTGACCAGCCGCAACCTGTGCCCCGGCATGATCTCGCCGTCCACCGGCCGCGCCGTCGCGCCGGACGGCACCACGCCGCCGCCCACCACCACCCCGCCGCCCGCCGGCGGCACCTGCACCGCGACCGCCGCGACCACGAACGTCTGGGGCGACCGGTACAACACGTCGGTCACTGTCAGCGGCGCCAACACGTGGACCGTCGTCGTGGCCATCACCTCACCCCAACGGATCTCCACCGTCTGGAACGGCACCGCCACCTGGGACAGCAGCGGCACCGTCATGACGATGCGGTCCAACGGCAGCGGCAACACCTTCGGCTTCACCACGATGACCAACGGCAACAGCAGCGCCCGCCCACAGATCCGCTCCTGCACCTCGGGTTGACATCGCCCAGGTTGAGACGTGCGCGGTGGGTGCGCCCGGCACCCACCGCGCACCTGGCGGCCCGGCGCGCGGACCAGCCGCCACTAGCCTGCACTGATGCGACACACCCTCATCCCCGGGGATGACAGCCTGCACGGCCACTTCTCCCCCGATCTCCCGCCGGTGCTCACCATCGACCCCGGCGACACCGTCACCTACCGCACGCTGGACTGCTGGTGGTCCGCCGGCCCGTACCCCGGCGGGCCGAACCGGGACCGCCCCCGGGTCGCGCAGCACCGGCCCGACCACGGACACGCCCTGATCGGTCCGGTCGCGGTCCGCGGTGCGCGCGCCGGCCAGACCCTCGCGGTACGCATCGACGCGATCACCCCGGCCACCTGGGGAACCACGGTGGCCGGCGGCTGGCCGAGCGTGTTCAACCAGCGCTACGGCGTGCAGGAACAACCTGTGGTGCACGCCTGGACGCTGGACCCGGAGACGATGACCGGCCGCAACCAGCATGGCCACTCGGTCGCGCTGCGGCCCTTCATGGGAGTGCTCGGCATGCCACCCGCCGAGCCGGGACGACACTCGACGATCCCGCCGCGCCCCTACGGCGGCAATCTGGACTGCCGGGACCTCACCGCCGGCAGCACCCTGCTGCTGCCGATCCCGGTGGACGACGCGCTGTTCTCCGTCGGGGACGGTCACGCCGCACAGGGTGACGGCGAGGTCGGCGGCACCGCGATCGAGTGCCCGATGGACGAGGTGACGTTGACCTTCGACGTACGCGACGACTTCCCGGTCACCGGTCCGGTGGCCCGCACCCCCGACGCGTGGCTGACCCTGGGCGTCGGTGCCTCCCTCGACGACGCCACCTTCACCGCCCTGGAGTCGATGCTGACACTGATGCAGCGGCTGCACGGCCTCAGCCGCGCGGACGCGGTGGCGCTGGCCAGCATCGCTGTCGACGTACGGGTGACGCAGATCGTCAACCAGACCGTCGGCGCGCACGCCGTCCTCCGCGACGACGCGCTGCGATTTCCGCACGCCGATTCTGTCGGAGGTCGCCGTTAACGTGTGGTCACTGTCGCCGCGCCGGCCGGATCTGGCCGCTCGCTGACCCTCGGAGGCCCCCCATGTCCCAGGAGACGACCTACCTCGAACTGTCCGAAGTGGACGGTGCGCACAAGTTCTACGAGGTCATCGTCGACAACGCCACGCTGACGGTGCGCTACGGCCGGATCGGCGACCAGGGGCAGGTCAAGGCGAGCGCCTATCCGGACAACGCCCGGGCCCGGGCCGCCGCGGCGAAGAAGATCGGGGAGAAGATCCGCAAGGGCTACGCGCCGGCCGTCCCCGGCGTCCGTCAGAAGCGCACCGTGTCACGGCGGCAGATCGTGAGCACCCGCTCCACCGCCCACACCGCCCCGGTGCTCTGGCGCTACGACTCCGGTGCTCCCGCCTTCGGCATCTTCGTCGACGGGCAGCACTGCATGGTCGGCAACGAGCACGGCGTCATCACCACGCTCGACCACGACGCCCAGGTGCGCGGCCAGGTCCGCCTGCCCGACGGGGTGAAGTGCATCGTCGCCGACGACGCCTGGATCTACGCCGGCTGCGACGACGGCAACGTCTACGACCTGTCCGGCAAGGTGCCCCGGGTGGCGTACGCGATCGCCCCGGAGATCGACATCTACTGGCTCGACATCCACGACGGCGTCCTCGGCGTCTCTGACGCCGACGGCGGGATCACCGCCGTCGACCACGAGGACGAGTTCCTGTGGCGACGCCCCGGGCGGGGGCGTTCGGCCTGGATGGTGCGCTGCGACGACAACGCCATCTACCACGGCCATTCGCAGGGCGTGACCGGCTACGAGTGGCGTACCGGCGGGGAGCTGTGGCACACCAGAACCGGCTCGGTGCTCTTCGGCTGGCAGGAGCAGGGCAGTGTGTTCGCCGGGACGGGCACCCGCGAGGTGGTGCGGCTGTCCAAGTCGGGTCGGCACGAGCGCACCTACCGCTGCGACGCCCCGGTCTTCTCCTGCGCCACCGCCGAGGGCGGCCGGTACGTCTTCGCCGGTGACAGCCAGTCCTCGATCTACTGCTTCGACTCGGCGGGCACCCGGCTGTGGAAGCTCGGCACCGGCTGCGGCTCGGCGTACTCCATGCAGTACCACGACGACCGGCTCTACGTCGTCACCACCGGTGGGCACCTGGCCTGCATCGACGCGAGCGAGCCGGCGATCCGCGCGGCGCAGGCCGGGGACGTGCCGCAGGTGCGCGACATCAAGGCCCCCCGTCAGGCGCCCCAGCCGGTGCAACCGACGATGGTCGAGGTGACCAGCGACGCGGGCGCGGGCGTCGTGGTGCAGTGCCTGGACGATCGGGGGCGGCTGCGGGTTCAGGTGCTGTCCGACGGTTACCGGCGCGACTGGTCCGTGCAGTTCCCCAAGGGGATCCGCGAGCCGGGCGCCCGCTACCTGGTGACCGAGGTGCGGGAGTCCAGCCGCGGTGGCTACTACCGCGCGTACGGCGACATCCGCCGGCTGCGCTGACGGCGAGCACACCGAGGGGGCCCGGTCGGGCCCGCCTCTGTCGTAGGGTGCCGGCATGGCGCACCCCGTCCGGGCCAACGGCGACGCCATCGGTGCCTGGTGGGCAGCCCCACCGACGCGGCGGGTGAGTCACCTGCCGGGCGTCGACCCGGAGTTGCTGCGGGTGGCACTCGACCCGTTGCCGGCGGCGGCGCCCGCGATCGTGCACTACCGGCCCACGCTGGTGGGTCCGCTCGGCGACCTCGTGGACGCCCTGCTCGACCAACTCGACACCGCGGCCCTCACGATGTTCCCCCGCTGGCTGACCGGGGCCGACCATGTCGACAGCGAGGGCAGCCTCGGCATGGCGGCGGTGCGCGCCCTCGCGGCCCGCACCGCCGCCCGCTCCCGACACTTCGGCCCGTTCCTGGCCGACCTCGCCGAGCGAGGGCTGCGCGGTCCGCGCCACCCCGCCGGCCGGTCCCGCTTCGCCCCCGGGGTACGCGCCGCCGGGCTCGCGCGGGTGATCGCCGAGGCGTACCACCGGGAGAGTTGCCTGCTCATCGTGGCCCTGCCCGATCTGGGGGCGGACGCCGAGCGGACACTGGTGGCCGCCGCCGAGTGGCTGGTGCGGCACGGCGACGTCACGGTGTGGTTGGCCGGCGGGCCACTGCGCCATGCCGACCGGGTGCGGTCGGTGCCGCTGCTGCTGCCGCCACGATTCGCCGAGCTGACCAGCACGATCGAACGGCTTCCGGCCACCGCCGCCGAGCCGGGGTCGACGGTGTTGGCCTGGCCGCCGATCGCGGGCGTGCCGCGCGGCGACAGCGCCGCCGAGCAGGCGTTGGAACGCGCGCTCGCACCGCATGACTGGGCCCGCGGCCGGCGGTGGAACCAGACCTACGAGTGGCATGTCCTGGGTTCGGCGTACCGACTGGATCTGTTTTGGCCCACGGAGGGTCTTGCGGTCGAGGTGGACGGCCCGGAGCATCGTGGGCGAATCGCTTTCGCCAACGATCGGCGGAGGGACGTGCAGCTGCAACTCCTCGGGCTGGACGTGCTCCGCTTCACCAACGAGCAGGTGCTCACCGACGCGCCGGCGGTGGTCGACGGGATCCGTCGGCTGCTGGCCCGGCGACGCGCGGGCGGCACGCACCCCCACGGAGATGAGACATCATGACGAGCCCGGCGGACGTCCCGCACCTGACGCCGAACCAGATCAACGCCCTCGTGGTGCTGATGGTCGAGGCGCGCCGACTCACCAACGTCGAGCTGAAAGAGCTGGCCGGTTTCACGCTGACCGGTAAGGACAACACGAAGCTCGTCGACCTGGGCCTGGTCGACACCGATCGGACGCACCGACCGTTCGCCCACGAGCTGACCGACGAGGGCTGGCGGGTGGCCCGTCAGCTGCACAGCTCCGCGCCGCCCAAGCAGGGCGGCTCGACCACGCGGTCGCTCTTCGTCGTGCTGTCCAACCTGCACCGTTCGCTGGACCGGCTGCGGGTCAGCCACGGCGACTTCTTCAAGCAGACCGGGGCACCGGCGCTGGCGGCCAGTGAGCCTCGGCACGAGGCACCGGCCCCCGCTGCGGTCACACCGGTGCCCGCAGCGGAGGTCGAGGCGCTGGTCCGGTCGGCGTACCGTGATCTGGCCACCGCCCCGGGCGCCTGGGTCGGCCTCGCCGACGTTCGCGAGCAGCTCGCCGACACCGACCGGGATGCCCTGGACGCCGCGCTGCGGGCGATGGTCGGTCGGGAGGACGTCCGCATCATTCCGGTGGCGAACACCAAGTCGCTGACCGCACGGGACCGGGCCGCGGCCGTCCGCATCGGGAACGAGGACAACCACGCCCTGGCGATCGGCCCGGCATGATCTCCGACGACCAGCGGGCCGCGCTGGAAGCGGTGAGTCTCAACCCGGCGGTCACCCCGGACGACGTCTGGCGACCCAGCCCGCACAACGTGCCGGAGCTGCACGAGAAGGTGGCCGCCGAGATCCTGCGCGGGGTGGCGCGGGCCCGCACCGACGACACGAGCATGCCGCTCGGGGTGGCCATGCAGGGCCGCGCGGGCGCCGGCAAGACGCACCTGCTCGGGGCGGTGCGCGAACGGATCCAGCGCGACGGTGGCTACTTCTTCCTGGTCGACATGGTCAGTGGCAAGACGTTCTGGGAAAGTGTGGCCCTGGCCCTGGTGGAGGGGATGGGCCGCGCCCATGTCGGCTGGGGCACCCAGCTGAAGACCTTCCTCCGTCGACTCACCCCGCAGCTCGGCCTGCCGGTGGAGGTCCGCGACGCGGTCGCCGGGGCCCGGCCGGTGACCCGCGCCCAGCTCGACACCTTCATCTGGGCGCTGCGTGAGCGCGATCGGGAGGTCGGGCGGGACGCCCAGGACACCGCTCGGGCGCTCGTCCTGCACGGTGCCGTCGACTTCGAGGCGCAGGACGTCGGTTACGCCCACCTGATCTCCGAACCGGGTGACCCGGCGGCGCGGGCGGCGTGGGGCTTGAGCGCCGCGATCCGCACGCCGCAGCAGGTCGTGCAGGACATCTCCCGGCTGATGGCGCTGACCCTGGACCCGACGGTCATCGCCGTGGACCAGCTCGACACGCTGTTCGCCCAGACCAGCACGTCACTGCTCAACCAGCACCAGGGGCTGGAGGACGGCCAGGCCAAGGTGCTCGGCCCGATCGCCGACGGCCTGCTCAAGCTCCGCGACATCACCCGCCGCACGCTTGTCGTGGTCTCGTGCCTGCCGGACACCTGGGTGCTGATGACCCGCACCGCGCCCACCCCGGTCGGCGACCGCTTCCGCACGGCGACCCTGCCGGACCGGATCCCCACCCCGGAGATCGGGCAGGCGATCGTGGCGAAGCGTCTCGCCGCCGCCTTCGCCGGCCCACGCTTCGTGCCACCGCACCCCACCTGGCCGATCGCACCCGCCGCCTTCGCCGACGCACCCACCCTGACCCCACGCGCGCTGCTTCGCCGGGTGGACCGCCACCTCGCCTGGTGCCGGGACCGCGACGAGGTGGTCGAGCTGGACCGGCTCATCGACGGCGCCGAGTCCACGCCGGCGGTGAGCGCCGTCCGTGCCGCTTCCGGTGACCCGACGACTGACGAGCGCCGCCTGCACGAGTTGGACGCACGGTTCGCCGATCTGGTCGCGGCCGCGGACGTGTCGGCCGCCGTCGACCCGGCCGGCGAGGACGTGCACATGCCGCCGCTGCTCGCCGCCGGCCTGGCCGCGTGGATCGCCGAGCAGGCGCCGACCGGCGCCACCTACAAGTACGATCCGCCGCCCGGTCGCAAGCCCGCGCTGCACGGGCGGCTGATCGAGGTGCTCGACGAGGCCACCGAGAACGAGGCGCACTGGTGCTTCCGGGCCATCGCGCACCCGAATGCCATCGCCGTGACCGCCCGGGTCAAGGCGGCGTGCACCCTGGCCGGGTTGGACCGGGACCTGCCCCAACGGCGGTTGGTCCTGCTGCGCAACGGTCCGTGGCCGACCGGGAAGCGTACGACCGAGGTGTTGACCGGTTTCGACGCGGCCGGCGGTCTGCGGTGCGCCGTGCCGGAGGCGGACCTGCGGGTCTTCGCGGCACTGCGGGTGATGGCGGCCGAGCCGTCCACGGCGTTGCAGGAGTGGCTGGTGGCCCGCCGTCCGGCCAGCGGCACCGAGCTGTTCCGGACGGTCCTGCCCAGGCCCGACGGGACGCGCGGTGCGGCCGGGTCGACGACGCCCGACGACGGCGAGCCACCGTCGGGTGGCCCCGGTCCCGACGCCGCGGACACGCCGGTCGGCGAGGTGGCAGCCGGTCAGTCGAGCAGCTCGGCGCCCGCGGACCCGGTCGACCCCGCTGTCGACGAGGACGGTCGGGCCGTCGGGCTGGGGCGGACCGTCGACGGTGGTCACCCGTTCACGGTGCCCCTGGAGTCGCTGCGCCGGCACGCCGTGGTGTTCGCCGGCTCGGGCTCGGGCAAGACCGTGCTCATCCGTCGGCTGGTCGAGGAGTGCGCCCGCGCGGGTGTCTCCGCGATCGTTCTCGACCCCAACAACGACCTGGCCCGGCTCGGTGACGCCTGGCCCGACCCGCCCGACGGCTGGGGCCCCGGCGACGCCGAACGGGCCACCGACTACCTCGCGCACACCGAGGTGGTGGTCTGGACGCCCCGGGTCACCGCCGGTCGGCCGCTGAGCTTCCAACCGCTGCCCGACTTCACCTCCCTGCGGGACTGGCCGGACGAGTTCGACCAGGCCGTCCGCTCCGCCGTGGAAGCGCTCGCGCCTCGGGCCGGCGTGGACCGCTCCAGCCGGCTCGCCCAGCAGGGCAAGGCCGTCCTCACCGAGGCCCTCCAGGCGTACGCGCGAAGCGGGATGGTGGGCCTGCCCGGCTTCACCGAGTTCCTCACCGACCTGCCCGACGGGGTCAGTCGGCTGGCCCGCGCCGGGAAGCTCGCCGAGGAGTTGGCCGAGGCGCTCAAGGCGGCGATGGTCACCGATCCCCTCTTCGGCGGGGTGGGCGCACCTGCCGATCCAGGGCTGCTGCTGACACCGTCGGCCGGGCGACGGGCCCGGGTGTCGGTGATCAGCTTCGTCGGCCTCACCTCCGATCAGGAGCGGCAGAGCTTCGTCAACCAGTTGCAGATGGCGCTCTTCGCGTGGATCAAACGGCACCCCGCCGGTGACCGACCGCTGGGTGGGTTGTTCGTGATGGACGAGGCGCAGACGCTCGCGCCCTCGACCGCCACCACGGCCTGCACCGCCAGCACGATCGCGCTGGCCTCGCAGGCCCGCAAGTACGGGCTCGGGTTGGTCTTCGCCACGCAGGCGCCCAAGGGTCTGCACAACCAGATCTCCGGCAACGCGACCACGCAGTTCTTCGGGCTGCTCAACGCGCCGGCGCAGATCGACGCGGCCCGGCAGCTCGCCGAGGCCAAGGGTGGACGGCTGCCGGACATCGGCCTGCTCAACAGCGGTGAGTTCTACGCCGCCGGGGAGGGATTCTCGTTCGTCAAGGTCCGCACCCCGCTGTGCCTGACCCACCACCCGAAGGCGCCGTTGACCCCCGAGGAGGTCGTCGCCCGGGCCCGCCCGGCTGGGTAGCCTGAGGCCATGATCTTCATTACCGCCAAGTTCCGGATCCGGCCCGAGCACGCCGACCGGTGGCCGCAGATCGCCGCCGAGTTCACCGAGGCGACCCGCGCCGAGCCGGGCTGCCTGTGGTTCGACTGGTCCCGCAGTGTGGACGACCCGACCGAGTACGTGCTGGTCGAGGCGTTCCGCGACGACCAGGCCGGTGCGGCCCACGTGCAGTCCGCCCATTTCCGCGCGGCCCAGGAGACCCTTCCGCCGCACCTGGCCGAGACCCCGCGCATCGTGAACGCCACGGTGCCGCAGGAGGACTGGTCGCTGCTCGGTGAGATGGCCGTCCCCGAGGGCCGCTGACCGTCGCCGACCCGTGCGGCCCGACCCGCCGTCAGCGCAGCCGGCGGGCGGCGAAGCGGGTCGGCGGGTCGGCGATCACGTCCTGCGCCGCGATCAGCTGGATCTCCCGGGTGCCGGCCGCGACAGTCGCCTCGAGCACGGCGTAGACGGAGGCGATGGTGCGTTCCAGCGCGGTCGCGGGTGAGCCGGTCGTGCACAGGTGCGCGAGGTACAGCGCCGCGGTGACGTCGCCCCCACCGTTCGGGTTGATCGGCAGCAGCGGTGTGGTCACCGCCCAGGCGCCCTCGTCGGAGACCGCCACCACCTCCAGCGAGTCCGGCGGCAGGTCGCCGTGCAGCACGCTGGTCACCAGGACGTGCCGTGGCCCGTTCGCGCGCACCACGTCGACAGCGTCGAGCACCTCGGCCAGCGATGTCGTCGTGCGGCCGGCGAGGAAGTCCAGCTCGAAGTGGTTCGGCGTGATGATGTCCGCACGGGGCACGACGGTGTCGCGGAGGTACTCCGGAATTCCGGGCCGGACGAACATGCCCCGGCCGGCGTCGCCCATCACCGGGTCGCAGCAGTACACGGCGTCCGGGTTGGCGGCCTTCACCGTCGCCACCGCGTCCAGGATCACCGCGCCCACCGCCGGGTCGCCCTGGTAGCCGGAGAGCACCGCGTCGGCGTCGCCGAGGACCCCGCGGTCCCCGATTCCGGCGATCACCTCCGCCACGTCCGCCGCGGGGAGCGTCGGGCCCCGCCACGCGCCGTACCCGGTGTGGTTGGAGAAGTGCACGGTCAGGACCGGCCAGACCTCGTGCCCGAGGCGTTGCAGCGGAAAGGCCGCCGCCGAGTTGCCGACGTGGCCGTAGGCGACCGACGACTGGATGGACAGGATCTTCACCGGCCCATCATCGCCGCTGCGGCCGGCGTCGCACTGACGGCCCGCCGTTTCTGTCGGGTGGCCCACTCGCCGCCCGCCCGTGGGCACGACGCGAACGGGCGGCCCGGACCGTGCCGTCCGGACCGCCCGAGTGGGCGTGCGGTCAGCCGCCGAGGCTGACCGCGGTCGTACGGTCAGCCGCCGAGGCTGGCCGCGGTCGTACGGTCAGCCGCCGAGGCTGGCCGCGGCCGAGGCGATCGACGAGGCGAAGTAGCTCACCTGGGTGTAGACGCCGGGGTAGTTGGGTCGGGCGCAGCCGTTGCCCCAACTGACGATGCCGACCTGGATCCAGGCGTTGTTGGCGTCGCGGCGGAACATCGGACCACCCGAGTCGCCCTGGCAGGTGTCGGTGCCGCCGCTGGCGTAGCCGGCGCAGATCTCCTGGGCGGGGATGAGGTCGCCGCCGTAGTTGGCGTTGCACACGGAGTCGCTGACGAACGGCACCGTCGCCTTGAGCAGGTACCGCTGCTGGCCGCCGCCCTCCCGCGCGGCACCCCAGCCGGCGACGGTGAAGGTGCCGCTGTCGTACGCGGTGGTGGTGGCGATCGGCAGCGTGCTCAGCCCGGTGACGGGGCTGGCCAGGCGGATCAGCGCCCAGTCACGGCCCGCGCCGTTGTAGCCGGGGGCCCGGTAGACGTAGTTGGACCGGACGGTGATCCGGCTGGACGACTGGAGGTCGACCGTCCCGAGCGTCGCGGTGATGCTGGTGTTGGTGCCGGTCGAGCCCACGCAGTGCGCCGCGGTGAGCACCAGCCGGGGGCTGTACAGCGCCCCGCCGCAGCCCATCGAGAGACGCACCATGAACGGGAACTCGCCCTGCGCGGCGCGGGTGCCGCCGACGACGGTCGGCGTCACGGGGCTGTCGGCCGCGGCGGCCGGCGCGGTGAGGGTGAGGCTGGCCGCGGTCACCGCGGCCAACGCGGTGGCCAGCAGGCCAGTGAGGGTACGCCAGCGAACCATGCATTCCTCCGCATCAGGGTGGCGCGCCTCGTGAGCGCACCGCAGTCGAGATAGCGGTCATCATATTGAGAGTTATGGATCTCGCGGGTCATCCTCTCTGGGTCGTACCACCGGCGTTATGGATCTCGCCCGGTGCGCCGCAGGGCTGCGGCGCGACCGGTTGTCAGCCGCCCGGGGTGCCGGTGCTCTCCCGGCGGATGAGGCGGAACGGTGTCTGCACGCTCAGCGGCCCCGCGACCTCCGCGCCCTCGATGCGGGCGACGAGACGGCGTACCGCGAGACGGCCGATCTCCCTCTTGTCCGGGGCGATGGTGGTGAGGGTCGGTGCGCTGAACCGCCCGTCCTCGATGTCGTCGATGCCGACCACCGCGACGTCCTCGGGAACCCGGTGGCCGGCCTCGGCCAGCGCCCGCAGCGCGCCGATGGCGACCAGGTCGTTGTAGGCGAACACCGCGTCCGGCCGGTCACCGCGAGCGAGGAGGTCGTGCATGGCCCGCCTGCCGTCGAGCCGGCCGAACGCGTCGGTGCGGGCGACCAACAGCGGTCGGTACGGCAGGCCGGCCGCCGCCAGGGCCTCCCGGTAGCCCCGGACCCGCAGGTGGGCCGACTGCCGGTCGCCGCCAGCGGTGGCGCCGATGAACGCGATCCGGCGACGGCCGATCGCCACGAGATGCCGGATCGCCGCGTGGCTGGCCGCGACGTTGTCGATGGCGATGTGGTCGTGCGGCACGTCGTAGACGCCCTCACCGATCAGCACGAGCGGACCGCCGGCGGTGCGGGCCAGCACCTCCTCCCGACCGATGCGCACCGGGCTGAGGATCAGGCCGTCGATGACGCGCTGCCGGGTGCCGTCGAGGAGCGCCAGCTCCGCCTCCCGGTCGGCGGCGGTGTTCTCCATGACGAGGGTGTAGCCGAGCCCGGCGGCCTCGGAGATGGCGATCTCGGCGAGTTCGGCGAAGTAGGGGTTGGTCAGCTCCGGGACAGCCAGGGCGATCAGGCCGGTGCGACCGCGGCGCAGGTGCCGGGCGCCGAGGTTGGGGCTGTAACCGAGTTCGTCGATCGCCTGCTGCACCCGTTGTCGGGTCCGCTCCCCCACCGGGCGGTACCCGTTCACCACGTTCGAGACAGTAGCCAGCGAGACACCGGCGCGCTGGGCGATGTCCTTCAGGCTGACGCCCATCCACCACCCTTTCGCGACGTCGACCGGCGGGCCGGCCGGGCATCGACGAACAAGCATTGACGGGACGCCCAGCGCGGCTCTATAACGTTATACAGGCGAAGACAGATGTCAATATGCCGACCACCGTCGGCGGGTGGAGATCCCACCCGACGTCCGTCGCTGACGCCCGTCCCCCGTCAATGACCACCCGATGCCCACCACCCACGCGCTTCGGGCCTGGCTGCACCGCCCGTGGCAACCCGCCCCCCTCGGAGACGGCATGACACGTCACGTCCCCATCCGCCCCGCCCTGCCCCTGCTGCTCGTCCTCGCGGTGGTGGCCGGCTTTCTCGCCGCGCCCTCCTCGTCGGCGTCCGCCGCACCGGCCAAGACGCCGCCACTGACCACCCCCTGGACCAGCCAGGCCCTCGCCGGCACCCCACTGCCCGAGTACCCGCGACCGCAGATGACGCGGCCGGACTGGCTCAACCTCAACGGCGAGTGGCAGCTACGCCAGTCGACCACCGACGACGCCCCGCAGTTCGGCACCAACCTGCCCGAGCGGGTCAACGTGCCGTTCCCGGTGGAGAGCGCCCTGTCCGGCATCCAACGGGCCGCCAACGACAACCGCAACTACCTGTTCTACCGACGCACCGTCACCATCCCGGCCAACTGGTCGGGCCGGCGGACCCTGCTGCACTTCGGTGCCGTCGACTGGCAGAGCACCGTCTGGGTCAACGGTGTCCGGGTCGGTGCGCACACCGGTGGCTACGACGCCTTCACCTTCGACGTGACTGCCCAGCTCACCGCCGGGGCGAACGAGATCGTCGTGAAGGTCTGGGACCCCACCGACACCCGGCAGAACGGCAGCCTGCCCGCCATCGGCAAGCAGACCAAGACACCCGGCGGGATCTTCTACACCCCCAGCTCCGGCATCTGGCAGACGGTGTGGATGGAGCCGGTGCCCGCCGCCTCGATCAGCAGCGTGGACCTCTACCCGAACCTGAGCACCAACACCGTGCGGGTCCGGGTCTTCACCAGGGGCGACGTGAGCGGCCACAGCGTGCTCGCCGAGGCGCTGAACGGCGCCACTGTGGTCGGCTCGGCCACCGGCGGCTTCACCGAGTTCACCGTGCCCGTGCCCAACGCGCGCCGCTGGTCACCCGACGACCCGTTCCTCTACAACCTCCGGGTGACGGTGCGCAACGCCGCCGGCGCCGTGGTGGACCGGACCACGCACTACTTCGGCATGCGGGAGATCACCACCGGTCTCGTCAACGGGGTGCTGCGCCCCAAGCTCAACGGCCAGTTCGTGTTCCAGGTCGGCACCCTCGACCAGGGCTTCTGGCCGGACGGGCTCTACACCGCGCCGACCGACGCCGCGCTCGCCTTCGACCTGCAGAAGCACAAGGACCTGGGCTTCAACATGGTGCGCAAGCACATCAAGGTCGAACCGCAGCGCTGGTTCTACCACGCCGACCGGCTCGGCCTGCTGGTCTGGCAGGACATCCCGTCGCTGACCGCACAGGACGTCGACCCCACCGACGCGCAGCAGGCGCAGTTCGAGGCCGAGGCGCGCGAGATCATCGACGAGCACCGCAGCTCACCCGCCGTGATCGCGTACACGCCGTACAACGAGGGCTGGGGCGAGCGGTCCCTCGCCGACACCCGGCGGGTCGCGCAGAACATCAAGAACCAGGACCCGACCCGTCTGGTCAACCCGCACAGCGGCCACAACTGCTGCCAGTCCCTCGGCAACCCCGGCAACGGCGACATCGACGACTGGCACGTCTACCTCGGGCCGGACTCCCCCGTACCGTCGAGCACCCGGATCGCCGTGCTCGGTGAGTTCGGCGGCCTGGGCCTGCACACGCCGGGGCACGAGTACAGCCCGAACGGTCAGTTCTTCGCCTACGAGTGGCAGGCCAACTCGACAGCGCTCACCGACCGCTACGTGGGGCTGGTGCAGGGCAGCCAGAACCTGATGCTCGGCAAGGGGCTCAGCGCCTCCATCTACACTGAGATCACCGACCTGGAGGGTGAGCTGAACGGCTTCCTCACCTACGACCGGCGGGTGATCAAGATGGACCAGGCGCGGGTGCGCGCCGCCAACACCGCACTGATCAACGCCTCGAAGACCATCGGCAGTTCGGGGCCCGTCGCCCTGCCGACCAACACCCGCCGATCGTTGCAGGTGACCACGCCCGGCTTCACCAACCGTTACCTGCGCCACCAGGACGGCCTGGCCTACACCGAGGTGGTCGACGCCGCGAGCCCCAGCCTGCTCAAGGCCGACGCCACGTACACCATCCGGCCCGGCCTGGCCGGCACGGGTTGCTACTCGTTCGAGTCGGTCAACTTCCCCGGGCAGTACCTGCGCCACCAGAACTCCCGGGTCCGCAACTCGCCGGACGACGGCTCCGCGTTGCTGCGCGCCGACGCCACCTGGTGCGCCCGTACCGGGCTGACCGGCACCGGTGTGTCGCTGGAGTCGTACAACTTCCGAGGTAAGTACCTGCGGCACTACAACGCGGAGGTCTGGCTCAGCAACGGCACCGGCGGCGACGCGTACAACACGCCGACGTTGTGGACCGCCGACAGCACCTGGAGCATCGCCGCTCCATGGGCGCCCTGACCGGGTCGTCACGACCCGACGTGCGGGGGGTTCCGGCCTGGGCTGGAACCCCCCGCACCGTTGTCACCGGCCCGGCGGCGTCACTCGTCGTCCCGGGGGTCGTTTCCCCGGTCATGAGGGGAATCGGCGAGTCGATTGCACCGTCCGACCGGGTCGGCTTTTCCGGGCAAGGGCCGTGCCGCAAGTTGCATCCCGCCAGGTTCGCCCGGCTGTTGCAACACGCAATCAGGCCGAGCAATAAATAGACGAAAACCAATCTTGACTTGTACGCCTGGCCAGCGCACCGTAAAGGGCCAGAGGCAGATGAGCGCCATTATCGGCATCGCCGAAGTGGATCGCCAAATGGGGGCGCTGCCGGTTTCGCGCCGCGTGCGTCAGGAGGCTTTCCATGCGTCTGAATCCCTTCAGTAGGGTCTATCTCACCGACCCGGCTGGCGTGTGGCGGCGCATTCTCGACGGTCCCGACGGCGCGCACTACGCCGAAGATCTGGACCTGTGGTTGATCAGCAGACACGCACACGTCCGGCGTGCCCTCGCCGACGCCGCGACATTCGCCAATGCCCTCACCCTCGTTCCGGTCTACGAGGTCTGCCCGGCGGCACTGAGCGTGATCATGCAGATCGACGCGCCACCCACGACGGCCGCCGCGGACCCACCGACGCACCCACGCACCCGCCGGGCCCTGCGGGCGACCTTCGCGAACACCGCCGAGCGGGTCGAGGCCGAGTACGGGGTGATCGTCCGGCGAAGGGTCGAGCAGCTGGTGTCCCGTCTCGCCGCCCGTCAGGGCGAGCAGGTCGACCTGATCCCGGACTTCGCGACCGAGCTTCCCCTGCTGGTGGTCCTGGACATCCTCGGGGTGCCCGACGCGGACATCGGGCGGATCCGGAGCTGGGCGGACGGCCAGATCGCCCTCATCTGGGGGCAGCCCGACCCGGCCGAGCAGGTACGCCTGGCGCAGGGCCTGCTGGAGTTCTGGCACTACTGCGAAGAGCTGGTCCGCCGGCGGGTGGACAGTGGACAGCAGGGCGACGACTTCATCAGCCGGGCCCTGACCTACCGCGACGACGACGACAGCGTCCTGACGGTGCCCGAGGTGGCGAGCCTTGCCTTCAACCTCCTGGTCGCGGGGCACGAGACCACCGCCGGGTTGCTCGCCCACGCTCTCGACCAGGCCCTGTCCGATCCCCGGCGGTGGTCGGCGATCGCCGCGGATCCGGGGCTCGTCCCCGCCTTCGTGGCCGAGACGCTCCGGTTCGCGCCGGCCATCGACGGCTGGCTCCGGGTGACCACCCGCGACGTCACAGTGGGTGCGGTGACGATCCCCGCCGGGGCACGCTGCCTGCTGTTGATCGGCGCGGCGAACCGGGACCCGGCGGCATTCCAGGACCCGGACCGGTTCGACCCACACCGACCCGATGTGGGCAACCACCTGTCGTTCGGTCACGGTCCACATTTCTGCATCGGCGCGGGATTGGCACGACTTGAGGCCGGCATCGCCATCAGCCGACTCGCCCAAACCATTCCCGGCCTCCGACTGTCGCCGGAGCAACATCGTTCATACAAACCCAATGTCGCGTTTCGCACGCACCGCAGACTGCTCGCGACAATCGATATCCCGGCGTCCTCGGACGAGCCGGTGGCACGCGGTGGCGCGACGGCCGAAGTGCGCGCCGGCTGAGCGCCGGCGATGTCGACCTACCGACGGGTCGAGGGGTGGGGACGTGCGAGGGTTGTCCGCTCCGCCCGGCGCATCTCCGTGCCGGCACCGGTCCGGCCCGCGCCGTTCGCGCTTTGCCCGACGATCCATGCCGGTGAACGTCTTCACACCCACCGCATCATGGGTTAAGAATTGCTCTCTGCGAATGTCCCGCTCATTGGCCGGCCTCGATCCCTCATCGGTCGCTGAATGTCCGTTCCACGAAGGTGAGCGCATGGAGCACACGTCCCCGTCGAGCTCGGCTCACTCCGCGGCCAGTCAACGGTTCCGGTGGGAGTTGCGCAACTGTCGCGTCAAACGGGGCCTGACCCAACGGGCCCTGGCGGATCTGGTGCGGTTCAGCCGGGAGACGGTCGCCGCGGTCGAGTCAGGTCGCCGGTTCGGCAGCCACGAGTTCGCGCTGCGCTGCGACGACGTGCTCGGCACCGGCGGACGACTGGCCGCGCTCTGGCCGCAGGTCGCGGCCGAGCAGCTGGCAGCCGACGGTCGCCGGGGCCCGCGCGGGTCGGAGCCGGCCCGGCTGGATCGGCGGGTGCCGCGTCAGCGTGGGCGGCGCGACGCGCGGGACCCGGAGGCCGTCGTGGACGCGATCGACGAGTTGCGCGAACTGATCGGCCAGGTGCTCAACGGCCAACCCGAACCGGACGACCCGCAGCGGCGGCACCCACCGGTCGGGCCCCCCGACAACCAGCGCTGACCCGGCGGATCCGCCACGACCGCGCGGCGTCACCGGTCGCTGACGTTGGGTACAGATGCTGGTACGGGCAGTTTGTACCACGGCCAGGTCTGGTCTACGAGCGCGGCTTCCGGCCGAATGGGACTTGCATTCGGCAACGTGCGGATAGACCGTCATCGACGAGTCGTGGGAGTCAATCTTGGCGTCGAGCACCCGGTCCCACGCGGCCAGACCCTACCCGACGCGCCGACGCGGCTGGAAGATAGCCGGTCGGATGCGCCTCATCGTGGCAGCCCCGCTCATCGCGGTGATCGGCTTCGCCGGTCTCGCACTGACCGAGAGCGCCCGTCAGACGGCCCGTGCCAGCGACCTCCAGCTCCTGACACAGGTCGGTGCCGAGGCCGGCGACCTGGCCCACCGCCTGCAACGCGAGCGCATCGCCGCCGCCGACCTGCTCACCTACGCCCGGCCGGAGCAGCAGGACGCCTTCGTCGCGGAGGTGGCCGCCACCGACGAAGCCGTCGCCCGCTACCGCGCGCAGCGAGGCCGGCTGTCCGCCGACAACGACGCCAACCCCGAGCTGATGCGGCGCATCGACGCGGCGCTGAACGGCCTCGCCCCGCTGCGCACCCAGGTCCGCACCGCCACCCACGCGTCGGTGTCCGCGATGACCTTCAGCTACCGCATCGCCATCGCCGACCTCATCAACCTGCGGGAGAACGTCTCCCACGGCGTGGTGGACGCCCAACTCGCCGACGGGATCCGCGCCTCGGCAGCACTGTCGAAGACGGCCGAGGCCATCGGTCAGCAGCAGGTGGCGGTGCTGCGCGCCGTCGCGGGCGGCGAGCTGACCCCGGCCATGCAGCAGGACATCACCGCGGCCCGCACCAGCTACACCGAGTCGAGCCTGTCGTTTCTGGCGCTGGCCCCACCCGAGTGGAGCCTCTGGTGGGAGCAGGCCGGCACCGGCAAGGAGGCGCTCGCCCTGCAACGGATGCAGGACGAGGTGTCCCGGGCACAGCCGGGGTCGCAGCTGAAACTGGAGACCGACGACTGGGTGTCCACCACCCAGACGCGCGCCACCCGCCTGGCCGACCTGCGCGCCCGGGTCGACGACGCGGTCCGCGACGACGTCCGGGCCGCGCACGCCGACCAGCGCCGTCGGGCCGTGGCCGAGGCGGCCGGCGTCATCCTGGCCCTGATCCTGACCGCGTTGGTGACCTGGGCCGTCGCCCGGCAGATCACCCGACGGCTACGCCGCCTACGGGACGCGGCAAACGCCGTGGCGTTCGAACAGCTTCCCGCCGTGGTGGCCCAGCTCCAACAGCCCGGCAGCGCCACCGTCGACCCGCAGAAGCTGGCCCACCAGCAGTCCAGTGCCGCCCTCGAACCGTCCAGCGACGACGAGATCGGCGAGCTGGGCCAGGCCTTCAACGCCGTGCACCAGGCGGCTGTGCGGACCGCCGCCGAACAGGCCGTCATGCGCGCCAACACCGCCGACATCTTCATCCACCTGAGCCGCCGCGAACAGCGGCTGGTCGACGCCGTCCTGGCCCAGGTCGACCTGGTGGAGCGGGACGAGACCGACCCCGACCGGCTCGACCAGCTGTACACGCTGGACAACCTGGCGACCCGGATGGGCCGGATCAACGCCAGCCTGCTGGTGCTCGGCGGTGTCGGCGTGGGTCGTGTACGCCAGCGCGACGTCCCGCTGCAACAGGTGCTCCAGGCGGCGCTGTCCCAGATCGAGCACTACGCGCGGGTCCGGCTCGGCATGATCGACGGGGACGTCGCGGTGGCCGCCAAGACCGTCGACGAGGTCGTGCACCTGCTCGCCGAACTCATGGACAACGCCACGACGTACTCGCCACCGGGCAGTGAGACCTGGGTGAGCGGTCGGAGCCTGGGCGACCGCGTCATCGTCCAGATCAGCGACGAGGGCGTGGGGCTGTCCGCACAGCGGATGCAGCAACTCAACGAGCTGCTGGCCCACCCACCGGCCATCGACGTCGCCGCCGTACGGGCGATGGGGCTGGTCGTGGTGGGTCAGCTCGCGGCCCGGCTGGGCGCCACCGTCCAACTGCGACGCGGTCCCCGACGCGGCGTCCTCGCCGAGGCGACACTGCCCGCGGCGGTCATCCGGTCCCTGCCACCGGAGGAGTACCTGCTCGCACCCGGACGCCTGTCGCGGCGAGCGGCGCGCACAGCCAACCCGCCGCCGCCGTACCAGCCGCGCCCCGAACCCACCGCCGGACGCCCGGCGGCGGAGCGGACCCTGCCGGCGGCGCCGGTGTTCCGGTCGGCTCCCCCACCGCCGGACCGGGGTGACGCACCCACCGAGGAGCTCCTCATCTTCGAACAGGTCAACCACTGGTTCCAGAGCGACGTCGTCGACGTCCCGAACGGTCAGAACGGCCGGCAGTGGTCCAGCCCCGCCGACGACGCCTGGCGTACCGCCGCCCAGGCGCAGACCCCCGAGGTCGCCACCACCACCAACTCCGGCCTGCCCAAACGGCAGCCGCAACGGCACCTCGTGCCCGGCGGTGTGACAGTGCCCCAGCAGCAGCAACGGTCCGAGTACCGCGACCCGGCGCAGGTGGCGACAGCGATGGCCGCGTACGCGCGGGGCGTGGCGAACCGACGGCGCACCCCGATCAACAGCGGCAACTCATGACGCGACAGGAGAGCACGTGAGCGACCAACAGGATCTCGGCTGGCTGCTGGACAACTTCGCGGCGCGCGCGGCCGAGGTCAGCCACGCGATCGCCATTTCCAGCGACGGCCTGATGGTGGCCGCCACCCGCGACCTGCCACCGGACCGGGCCGACCAGTTGGCCGCCACGGGTAGCGGGCTGGTCAGCCTGCTGCGCGGGGCGGCGGCCTTCTTCGACGCCGGCGCGGTGATCTCCAACGTCACGCAGCTCGAGGGCGGGTTCATGTTCTCGATGGCTTTCAACGACGGCGCCTCGCTGCTGGTGCTCGCCGCCCCCGAGTGCGACGTGGGCAAGGTCTCCTACGAGATGACCGAGCTGGCCAACCGGATCGGGGACGCACTGACCCCGGCTGCCCGAGCGGCGCTCGCCCGCACTCGCTGACCACCCCGGCACCCCCACGCCGGAGACCCTTCCCCTTCCTCTGGAGTCAGACATGCCTCTCACCACGCCTTGGCGCAGCCGTGCCCTCACCGCCGCGCTGCTCGCGGCCGTGCTGACCACCGGTACGGCCTGCGGCGACGACGCGCCGGGCCCGAGCGCCGGCGGCTCGATAAAGATCGGCCTGCTCGCGTCGCTGTCCGGGACGTACCAGGCCGTCGGTACGGAGATCCGCGACGGCTTCCAGCTCTACCTGGACACCCACGACGGCAAGTTGGGCGGCCGGCAGGTCGACCTCATCGTCGCCGACGAGGGCAACGGCGCCCAGACGGCCGTCCCGGCGGCGACCAAGCTGCTCAAGCAGGACCGGGTGTCGGCGCTCACCGGCATCGTCGGCGGCGGCTCGGTCGCCGGAGTCACCCCGGTGCTCAACGAGACCAAGGTGCCACTGGTCGGCTCGAACGGTCGGCCGGAACTCAAGGACGTCTCCCGCATCTGGCACACCTCGTACCTGTCCGACGAGCCCGGGGCGGCGATCGCCCAGCACGTCCGCGACAACGTGAAGGGCTCCGTGTACGCGATCGGCCCGGACTACCAGGGTGGTTGGGACGAGCTGCGCGGTTTCACCGACGCGTTCAGCAAGATCGGCGGGAAGCTCGCGAACGCCGACGGCAAGACGACCTTCACGCCGTTCCCGGCCACCACGAACTTCCTCCCGTACTTCGCCCGCATCAAGGCCTCCGGCGCGGCGGCCGTCTACACCTTCTACGCCGGCAGCGCCGCCGTCGACTTCGTCAAGCAGTACGCGCAGTCCGAGATCAAGGACATCCCGTTGTACGCGGCCGGGTTCCTCACCGAGGGCGGGGTGCTCAACGCGCAGGGCGACGCCGCCCGGGACATCTACTCGGTGCTCAACTACTCGCCGGACCTGGACAACGCGGAGAACCGCGCCTTCGTGGCGGCGTGGAAGGCGAAGCACGACGGTTCACCGACGACCTACGCGCTCGCCTCGTACGACGCGGCGGCGGTGCTGGACCGGGCGATCGGCGCGGCCGGAAGCGACCCGACCCCCGAGGCCATCAACACGGCCATCGGCCAACTCGGCCAGATCGCCAGCCCGCGCGGCACCTGGCAGTTCTCCACCACCACGCACTCCCCGGTGCAGAAGTGGTACCTGCGGCAGGTCCGCCAGGACGGCCGGGCGCTGTCCAACACCGTCGTGGGTGACCTCGCGACCGTCGGCCGGTGACAGCGGTGGCGTTCGGCACGAACCGGATCGACCCGTACCTGATCCCGGCGTTGGACGGAGTCGCCTACGGGCTGCTGGTCTTCGTCGCGGCGTCGGGCCTGGTCCTCTGTTTCGGCGTCGCCAACATCCTCAACCTGGCGCACGGCCTGCTCTACGCGATCGGCGGGTACACCGCCGCGGCGCTGCTCGACGGTGGTTGGGCGAGCCTGGCGTTGGCGTTGGCGGTCGGGGTGCTGGCCGCCGCCGCGGCGGGGGTTCTGTTGGCCGGTCTGCTCACACCGGTCGCCACCGGCAGTCACCTGAGTCAGGCGCTGCTGACGTTCGGGGTGGCGCTGGCCGGCGGCAGCCTGCTCGTCGCCGGCTTCGGGCCCGACGACCCGCAGGTCCAGGTGCCCGCCACGCTGGAGGGGTCGGTGATGGTCGCCGGTCACCGCTACGCCGCGTACCGGTTGGTGTTCATCGTCGTCGCGGCGGTGCTCGCCGCCGCGCTCTACCTGGTGGTGCGACGCACCAGGGCCGGGATGCTGGTCCGGGCGGCCGTCGACGACCCGGAGATGGTCGCCTGTCTGGGCGTGAGCCCGGCGCGGATCCGGGCCGGTGTGCTCGCCGCCGCCGGTGCGCTGGCCGGCGCGGCCGGGGTCCTCGGCGCGCCCATCATCGGCCCCGGCACGGACACCGCCGACACCGTGCTGCTGCTCTCCCTGGTGGTCGTCGTCCTCGGTGGTCTCGGGTCGATGGCCGGCACCCTGCTGGCCGCGCTCGCGATCGGCGAGATCCAGACGCTGGGCGTGGCGTTGCTGCCGGCCGCCGCACCGTTCCTGCTGTTCGCCGCCATGGCGGCGGTGCTGGCGGCGCGGGCGCGCGGCCTGGCCGTCAGGTGGCGGACGGCATGAGCGGCGAGGTGATCCGACGGGCACGCGGTGCCGTCGCGGCGCTCGTCCTGGTGGGCCTGGTCGTGGCGCCCTGGGTGGTCGACGACTACACCACGGCGCTGCTCGCCCGGACGCTGGCGCTGGCCCTGGTCGGGGTGAGCGTGGCGCTGCTCACCGGCGTCGCCGGCATGCCCACCCTCGGGCAGACCGCACCGTACGCGGCGGGCGCCTACGCCTGCGCCGTGGTCGGCAGCCGGGTCTCCGACGTCGGCGTGGTGCAGCTCGTCGTCGCGGCGGGCGCCGGGGCGCTGTTGGCCGCGCTCATCGTGCCGCTCGTCGTGCACGCCCGGGGGGTGATCGTCCTGATGATCACCCTGGCCATCGGCGAACTCGTGGTCGTCGTCCTCGGGCGCTGGCGGTCGGTGACCGGTGGCACGGACGGGCTGGCCGGTGTCCCCGCGGTCCGCCCGTTCTGGGGGCTCCCGGCGCTCGCCAGCGACCAGGGCCGCTACCTGTACGCCCTGGTCGTCGTGGCCACGCTTGTCGGCGCGGTGCTGGTGCTGCTGCGTACCCGCGCCGGGCTGGTACTGCGGGCCGGCCGCGACGACGAGACGCGGTTGCGCGCCAGCGGTCACCGGGTGGCGGTGCACCTGTCCGGCGCGCACATCGCGGCCGGGGCGATCGCCGGAGCCGCCGGGTCGGTCCTGGTCGTCGCCCAGCAGTACATCTCCCCCGCCGATTTCGGCTTCGACACGTCGGCGCTGCTGCTGCTCGGTGTGGTCATCGGGGGCACCGCCTCGGTGGGCGGCGCCCTGGTGGGCGCGGCGCTGGTCATCGCCGTCCGGGACTGGTTGTTCGGGGTGCTGCCCGGCCACGCGCCACTGGTGCTGGGCGCACTGTTCGTGGCGACTGTCTACCTGCTGCCCACCGGGGTCAACCGGGCCCGGTCTCGGCTGTCGGAGGCCGCTGCGCCACAGCCGGACCCGCCCGCCGCCCAGGAGCGGGCCACCGTCGGGGAGGTGGGCCGATGACCGGCCTGCTCGACGCCCAGGAGGTGAGCGTGCGGTACGGCTCACTCGCCGCGCTCGACGGCGTGGACCTGTGCGTCCACGACGGTCAGCGGCACGCGCTGATCGGCCCGAACGGGGCCGGCAAGAGCACCCTGCTCGACGTGCTCGGTGGGTCCACGCGGCCGCAGCGCGGCACGGTGCGGTTCGCCGGACGGGACATCGGTCGGCTCGGCCCGGCGGCCCGGGCGCGGCGGGGCATCAACCGCATCCACCAACGACCGGCGGTCTTCGCGACGCTGACCGCGGCGGAGAACGTGGTGGTGGCCGCGCTGCCACGGGTCATCCCCCGCCGCCGGTGGTGGCCGGCCGGACGTCGGCGCGCCGCGCAGCAGCTGGCCGGTCCGCTGCTGGAACAGATGGGGCTCACCGCCGTCGCGGCGGTGCCCGCCGGGCACCTCGCGCACGGGCAACGACGCCAGTTGGAGATCGCCATGGCCCTGGCCGGTCGCCCCCGCCTGCTGCTCCTCGACGAACCGGCGGCCGGGTTGTCCGCCGTCGAGGTCGGCCGACTGGTCGAGCTGCTCCAGGCGTCGCCCCGCGCCGTCGCCGTGCTGCTCGTCGAACATCGACTGGACCTGGTGTACGCCCTCTCCGACACGGTCACGGTGCTGCGCGACGGTCGGACCCTGGCCGCCGGCACACCTGACGAGATCCGTACCTCGCCGCTGGTGCGGCAGGCCTACGCGGACGGGGTGGCGTGATGCTCACTGTGGATCGTCTCTGCGCCGGCTACGGCGGGGGAACCGTCCTGCACGAGGTCACCCTGCGGGTGCGCCAGGGCAGCATCCAGGCCGTGGTGGGCCGCAACGGGGCGGGCAAGAGCACGCTCGTGCACACCATCGCCGGGCTGGTCCGCCCGTCCAGCGGTCGCATCGAGGTCGGCGGGGTGCACGTCGCCGGCCGGCAACCGCACCGCATCGCCCAGGCCGGCGTCGGTCTCGTACCGCAGGGCCGGCGGGTCTTCTCCCGGTTGACAGTGGCCGAGCACCTGCACCTGGCGGCCGCGCCGTGGCGGGCCCGCACCTCCGGCGGCGAGGGCTGGACGGTCGCCCGGACCCTGGACCTCCTGCCGAGGCTGGCGGCGCGGCTGCGACACCGCGGCTGCGAACTCTCCGGCGGCGAGCAGCAGATGCTGGCGATAGCCCGTGCGCTGCTCGGCCAGCCCCGGGTGCTGCTGCTCGACGAACCGTGCGAGGGCCTCTCGCCCGATCTGGCGGCGCGGGTCCGCGAGCTGGTCAACAATCTCGCCGCCGACGGCCTGACCGTGCTGCTGGTGGAGCAGCAACTCCAACACGCCATCGAGATCGCCGACCGGGTGGCGGTGCTGGAGTACGGCCGGATGGTCTACGACCGGCCGACAGTGGAGGCCCGCCGCGATCCGGCCCCGCTGGCGGCGATGGTGAGCATCGCCGCCGTCGCGCCGCCCCCACCCAACCGACCGACCCCTCGGCTGTGGGCCGACACCCCGTAGGCACCCGACAGTGCTCGAGTCACCCGACCCTTCTCGGAGAGGTAGACACCGATGACAACCGTCACGAGCGACGACACGTACACGTTCGACAACGGCGCACCGGACGCCGTCGCGCAGATGCACGCGCTGGAGTCCTTCCTGGATCCGATCACCACGCGCCGGTTGGCCGGCCCGGTGCTGCGACAGGGCGCGAGCTGCTGGGAGGTCGGGGCGGGCGGCGGCTCGATGGCCCGGCGAATCGCCCGCGCGGTCGGCGACGACGGTCACGTGCTGGCCACCGACATCGACCCCACCCACCTGGTGGCCGAGGGCAACCTGCGGGTACGCCGGCACGACGTGCGCACCGAACCGCCACCCGGTGACGCGTTCGACCTGATCCACGCCCGGCTGGTGCTGCTGCACCTCCCCGATCGCCGCCGGGTCCTGCGCACCCTCACCGGTGCGCTGGCGCCGGGCGGGTGGCTGGTGGTCGAGGAGTTCGACTGCACCGCACCGCAGCGGGTGCTCACCGCACCGACCGACGACGCCGCGAAGCTCTTCGCGCAGGTCATGGACGCCATGATGGGTGTCCTGGAGGACCACGGCGCCGACCTGGGTTGGGCGCAGGACGTGCACACCGAGATGGCCCTCGCCGGTCTGACCGACCTGGACACCATCACCCACTCGCAGAGCTGGTCCGGCGGGTCGACCGGAACGTCGCTGTACGAGACCAACTCCCGCCAGTTGGAACCGGACCTGCTGGCCGCCGGGCTGTCGCCCCAGCAACTGAACGCGTTCCGGCGGCTGCTGCGTGACCCCGGGTTCGCCGTCATGTCGTACCACTTCGTCTCCACGCGGGGCCGCCTGCCGAGCTGAGCAGGTGAACCACCGCGCGGAGCGCGGTCGCGCCGTCCGTACCTCTCCCGCCGCAGCACCCCCCGACTGCCGGCCGGACAGCCCGCCGACGGCCTCGACCGCACCGGCCGGGCTCCCCCGCGAGGGAGCCCGGCCGGCCCGCGCCCCGCGCCCCGCGCCCCCGCGCCCCCGCGATCTTGCAGTTTCGGTTGCCGAGAGGCGTGGAATGACCCCTATGTCGGGACAGAAAGTGCAAGATCGCGGCATGGGGGTGGGTGGTCTCGTGGGGCCGGGGCCTCGCTCGCTCAGCGGGGGATGGTCTCCTGGTCGGCCAGGACAATCAGGTCGTCGGGGCTGGCCGACAGCGGCGCCGTCGCCCCGTCGAGCCACACGAGATAACCCACCGGCGGACCTGACCGACCCCACCGGGCACCGGTGATGGTGGCCGACTTCCCGTGATGTGGCTGCGGAAGCAGGCGTACCCGGGTGCCCGGCGCGTGTCCGTCGTCGGCGACGATGAGCAGCGCGTCGAGGATCTGCCGGGCACCGGCGACCGGCAGCCCCGGAACCCACGGCTCGCCCGCGTGTCCCAGACGCGGCGTCATCATCGTGCTCAACAGCGCGGTCTGCCGGACCGCCTCCTGGCGGACCTGCCCGTCCACGCTCCGTTCGGCGGTGGTCAGCGCCCTCTGGATGCGCGACCAGAGGGCCATCGGCTCCTGGTCGAGCAGGCGACGGGCCTCGCGGTCGATGTCGGCGCAGGCCGTGTCGAGCGCGGTGTCCTCGCCGAGTTCCGCGATCCAGGCGAGGTCCCCCACCTCGGGTAGCAACCCTGGCGACTCCGCCACGACCACTATGTACAGCATCGCGAGCAGTTCCTCGCGGCCCTCGCCGTGATAGAGCGGGCCGACTCCGCTGCCGGTACGCCCCCGGCTGGGCGGGAACCGCTCGACGAGATGCCGCGCCCGGCCGTGTGGCAGGATCGCGGCCCGCCTGCTGTCCGACAACCGCTCCGCGAACGACCGCCGCTCACGACGTTCGACGAGCAGTTGGCGATGCGGGTCGAACCCGATCGGATAGATCGTCCGCCCGTACCTGGAGAGGGTTTCGCCGGGCCGGAGGCCGACCGACTCCAGTTGCCGGGCGGCCTCCGAGTAGGCGACGCCGGCCCGGACGGCATGTTCGCGGATGGCGCGCTTGCGGGCGCGTCCCGGGGCTGGGGTCCGTCGGGGGATGGAATCAGACATGACGCCTCCGGTGCAGCCCCACGCACTCCACCGAACAGGCGGCGCGACCGGCACGCCGGGAGTCGACAGATCGGCGCGGAGTCGGAGACTCTTGGCCCCGGGCATGCGGTTGGGCGTGGGCCACCACATCGGGCGCTGGCAGGCGCTCTGCCGTCGTCAGCATATCGTGCCGCCGACCGTCGGCGTGGCGGTGCGGGCCCCGGCCGCCCTCACCCGCGCGCCCGATGTCAGCCCATGTCGGTGGCGTGTCAGGGCGGTGTCAGCCGGCCCGCGCAGACTCGGCGCATGACAGCTGACCTGGTGATCGAGGCCGAGGGCCTCGTGAAGACATTCGGGAAGACGAGGGCGCTTCAGGGCGTGGACCTCGCCGTACCCCGCGGGACGGTGCTCGGGGTGCTCGGCCCCAACGGCGCCGGCAAGACCACCGCCGTGCGCATCCTCTCCACCCTGCTCACCCCGGACGGCGGAACCGCCCGGATCAGCGGTTTCGACGTGGTCCGGGACGCCGAGCGCGTTCGGCAGAGCATCGGCCTCACCGGCCAGTACGCCTCGGTCGACGAGGACCTGACCGGCCGGCAGAACCTGGAGCTGTTCGGCACCCTGCTGGAGCTGGGCCGCTCGGGTGCCCGGCGACGGGCCGCCGAACTGCTCGACTGGTTCGACCTGACCGACGCCGCGAACCGGCCGGCGAAGACCTACTCCGGCGGCATGCGGCGGCGGCTGGACCTGGCCGCCAGCCTGGTCGGCTCCCCCGACGTGATCTTCCTGGACGAGCCGACGACCGGGCTCGACCCGGCCAAGCGCGAGGACATGTGGGACGTGGTCCGGTCGCTCGTCAACAATGGCTCGACGGTGCTGCTCACCACCCAGTACCTGGAGGAGGCCGACGCGCTCGCCGACGCGATCACGGTGATCGACCACGGCCGGGTCATCGCGCACGACACCCCGGAAGGGCTCAAGCGGGTGGTCGGCGGGCAGACCCTGGAGGTTCGCCCGTCCGACCCGGCGCACCTGCCCCGTACCGCGGAGATCCTGACCCGGGTCGGTTCCGGCGCGCAGGCCGACGAGATCCGCAAGGGCGTGCTCGCGGTGCCGGTCAGCGACGACGCGGCCCTGACCGAGAGCGTCGCGCGGTTCGCCACCGCCGGCATCGCCGTCACCGAACTCTCCCTGCACCTGCCGAGCCTTGACGAGGTGTTCTTCACCCTCACCGGGCGTACGGCGTCCGACGACGACACCACCCGCCCCACGGAGGTCGCGGCATGAGCACCCTCACCGACACAGCGCCCACGACACGCCGCGGGCTGTCGACGACCGCCCCGAACCCGCGGCCGTTGCGGCTGGTACGGCACTCGTTGGCGCTCGCGAAGCGCAGCCTCATCAAGACCTGGCGTACGCCCGAGGCGCTCATCGACGTCACAGTGCAGCCGGTGCTGTTCCTCGTCATCTTCGTGTACATCTTCGGCGGCGCGGTCGCCGGCTCGACCCACGACTACCTGCAGTTCCTGCTGCCCGGCATTTTGGCGCAGACGATCGCCACCGGCGCCATCGCGATCGGCGTCAACCTCAACACCGACATCGCCAAGGGCATCTTCGACCGGTTCCGGTCGTTGCCGATCCCCCGCTCCGCGCCACTTGTCGGCGCGGTCCTCGGCGACGTCGTCAGGTACGTCATCGTCACCGTGTCGACCCTCGCGATCGGCTACGTGATGGGTTTCCGGATCGACACCGACCCGTTCCGGGCGGTCGCCGGGTGTCTGCTCGCGGTGCTGTTCGCGCTCTGCCTGAGCTGGTTGCCGGTGCTGGTGTCGATGAAGGTGCGCACGCCGGGTGCCGTGCAGGGTCTGATGTTCGCGCTGATCATGCCGCTGAGCTTCGCGTCCAACGTGTTCGTCGACGCGGACACCCTGCCGGGCTGGATGCGGACGTTCGTGGACGTCAACCCGATGACCCACCTGGTGGCGTCGGTACGCGGGCTGTTCCTCGGCACCCCGCTCGGCTCACACGTGTGGTGGACGCTCGCCTGGTGCGCCGGCTTCGTGGCGCTGTTCATGCCGTTGGCGCTGCGGGCGTACCGCAAGAAGATCTGAGTCAGGCGAGCAGGTCGTCCATCAGTTCGCGGATCCGGTTGACGGCCGCGGCGGGCGGCCGCTCGCGCCACCCGGTCAGCAACGGCTCACGCTGCTCCTCGTCCCCGAGGATGGCGTTGAGCCGTTCGCTGATCCCGGTGGGGAAGAACATCTCGATGTGGGTGCCGATCCGCTTGGCGAGGACTGACAGTTCGCGGGCGGTGTCGGCGTCGCCCCGGTACGCCGCGAGTTCCGCGCCGCCCGACGCCCACGCCCCGATCACCGGCAGGTCCCGTGAGTTGAGCGCGTCGTCGCGGGTGAGCGACAGCATCGCGGTCGCCTGGACGGCCGGGTCGTCACCCGACGCCGGTCGCGCCTCGGCAACCCGCAGGCAGAGGACGGCCGCCGCGGCCCGGAGCATCGCCCGCGGCTGTGGCTGCGGCCCGGCCCAACCGGCGAGGATGCGGGTCATCTCGTCGACGTGGGTGAGCGCCTCGTCGTAGCGCCCGCGCTGCCAGGCGAGGTGCCCCAGGCCGAGCACCGCCTGCGCGGCGTCCATCTGGTCGGCCTGGCCCGGTGTGGCGGTCTCGCCCAGTCGCCGTTCCGCCTCCGCGTCGCCGGTGAGGGCGAGCTGCACGTCCAGTCGGAGCCGGATCGACCGCGCGTCCTGCGCGGCGCCGACCAGCTCCATGTGGTGCACGCTGCGCGTCAGCCACTCGGCCGACCGGGCGTCTCCGCCCGGGACCAGGAACTGCCCGACGGCACCTGCCGCCATCGCCATGCCCCAGTGGTCGCCGACCACCTCGAAGCGGTGGTACGCCTGCTCGGCGTCACTGATCGACGCTTCCGGCTGGCCGCCGTTCTCGCGTACCGCCGCGCGTGCGAACAACCCGAGCCCCTGCACGTACGGGTCCGGGTGGGCGACCAGCTCGGTCGCGTTCTTCAGGCTCTGCTCCAGGTCGGACGTGTCGAAGCCGGGCAGCGCCGCCGCGAGGGCGGTCAGCCGGGAAGACACCTCGGCGGGTCGTTCGGCCTGGACCAACCGCAGGGCCCGGCGGGCGAGCACGGCGGGCCGCAGGTCGGCGCTGATGCCGGCGTTCACGCTGATCACCACGCACGTCCAGGCCAGCCGGTCGGCGTTGGGCAGTGGCCGGCCGCTGGCCGCACCCCGCAGGATCGCCGACCGCAGCCGCCGCCGGGGGTCGTCGATGTGCAGCAGTCCGCGCGCCCAGCCCAGGACCTCAAGGTGCAGGCCGCGCACCGACCAGAGGTGGAACAGCGCGGTGGCGACGTCGACCGAGGCGGGCTCGTCGTCCTCCCGCATCGCCCAGCGCAGGCCCGCGACCAGGTTGTCCTGCTCGGCGGCGCACCGGTGCAGCGCCTCCACCTGGTCAGGTCCGATGAAGCGGCCGGCGAGCGCGACGGCCTGTTCCCGCGCCCAGCCGACCAGGCCGGCCATGGCCCGGCCCCGGTCGCCGGCCGCGTCCAGCCGGGCCTCGCCGTACTCACGGACCGTTTCGAGCATCCGGTAGCGGGGCGGACCGTCCCCCTCGACCAGGGTCAGCAGGGACTGCTCCACAAGGGTCGCCAGGCCGCGACGGACGTCCGGGACCTGCGCGACGGCGGCGGCGAGGTCCGCGGTGAACGGCGCGGGAATGACAGCTACCCGCTGGAGCAGGTCGCGGTCGTCCTCGGCGAGCAGTTCCCGGCTCCAGTCGACCAGCGCCCACAGGCTGGCGTGCCGCTCGGGTAGACCCCGCAGGGCGTCGTCGAGCAGCGCGAACCGGTTGGTCAGCCCGGCGAGCACGTCGTCGATCGGCATGTGCCGCAGTCGCGCGGCGGCCAGTTCGAGCGCCAGCGGCAGGTTGTCGAGCCGGTGGCACAGGACGAGCGCCCGTTCGGTGTCCCAGGTGGGCACGGCGCCGCCGGCCCGTGCCCGCGACTCGACGAGCGCGAGCGCGTCGGGGTCCGGCAGCGCGGTCAGCCGGTGCACCAACTCGCCGACCAGGCCCAGTGGGGCGCGGCTCGTCGCGAGCACCGCGACCTCCGGCGAGGCCGCGGCCACCAGGTCCGCGACGACGACGGCCACCGCGTCGAGCACGTGCTCGCAGTTGTCCAGCACCAGCAACCCGTCCAGGTCCGGCGCGACGGCACGCAGCCGCTCCCCGGGGTTGAGGACCCGACGTTCCAGACCCAGGTTGCCGCCGGTCGCCGTGGTGTCCGCGCCACCGAGCGCGGCGAGCACAGTGGGCAGCACCTCGTCCGGCGAGCGCAGGCCGGCGAGTTCGATCACGCGCACCGCCCGTCCGGCCGCCGCCGTACGCCTGGCCACCTCGGCGGCGAGCCGGGTCTTGCCCGCCCCGCCGGTCGCCACGATCGTCACGACGGGTGCCTCGGTGAGAGCGCCGGTGATGGTCTCGACGTCCCCCTCCCGCCCGACGAGGGCTGCCATCGGACGACGCCACGCGGCGGGCAGCGTGATCCGCGCCGGTTGCCGGGGTGGCGTGGCGACGGGCGGGGCGGTGAGTTCCCCGCGCAGCAACGCCAGGTGGGCGGCGGTGATCACCGGTGACGGGTCGGTGCCGTACCGGTCGGCCAGGTCGGCGCGCAGCCGCTCGACCAGCTCCAGCGCCTCCGCCTCCCGCCCCTGGGCGGCCAGCACCCGCACGAGCAGGGCGGCGGACGGCTCGTCCGGTGGCGTACGCGCGACGAGCCGGCCCAGGTCGGCCTCGTCGAACGGGCCCACGCCGGCGAGTGCCGCCTCGGCGCGCAGCGCGGCGACGTCGGCGAACAGGCGGGTGTCCTCGGCGCCGACCAACTCCGGCACCTCGGGGAACAGGGCACGGGCCTGATCGGCCAGGCCCCGGGCGGCCCGGACGTCACCGCACCGGAGCACGGTGCGCGCCTGGTCGGTGAGCGCGCGCGCCTCGACCGCGTCGACGGTGATCTCCTCGGCGGGCAACCGGTATCCGCCCGGCACCGCGACCACTGGCAAGCCGAGGCGGCGTACCCGGGACACGAGCGCCTGGACGGCGCCTGTCGCGTCGTCGGGTGGCGCGCCGTCCCAGACGGCGTCCACGAGCAGGGTGACGGAGACCGCCCGCCCGCGCGCGTCGACGAGCGCGCGGAGCACCGCCGCGAGCCGTTCACCCCGAACGGGCTGGCCGTCGACGGCCAGGGGGCCGAGGGTCGCGATCTGCACGGACCCAGCATCCCCCACGTGCGCACGGACCCGATGACCACCGGTGCGCCCGGCTGGTCACGCGCCCACGACCGGCTTGACAGGTGATCGTTTGGTTAGGTTAGCCTAACCTCATGCAGAACGAGTTGGCGTCGGCCAACGGAGCTTGCCGCCTGTCCGGCGTCGACCTCCGTCTGGGTTATCACGGTGTGCCGGTGGTGCACGGTGCCGTGATCGACCTCCGCGAGGGCGCCGTCACCGCACTCGTGGGGCCCAACGGCAGCGGCAAGTCCACCCTGCTGCGGGCCCTGGCCCGGCTGCACCCGATCGAGGCCGGCACTGTGCACCTCGCCGACGGCGTCACCGCCGCCGGTCTCGCCGCCCGGGAGTTCGCCCGGCGGGTCACCCTGCTCGCCCAGAGCCGGCCGGTGCCCAGCGGGGTCACCGTCCGCGACGTCGTCGGCTACGGCCGCCACCCCTACCGGGGGCGCTGGCGCACGGAGGACCCGGACGGTCCCGCCGCCATCGCACGTGCCATGGACGTCACCGGCGTCGCCACGATGGCCGATCGCCCGGTCGACGAACTGTCCGGAGGCGAGTTGCAGCGGGTGTGGTTGGCCACCTGCCTCGCCCAGGACACCCCGGTCCTGCTCCTCGACGAGCCCACCACGTTCCTCGACCTGCGGTACCAGGTGGAGATCCTCGACCTGGTCCGTGACCTCGCGGACGATCACGGCGTCGCCGTCGGCGTCGTGCTGCACGACCTCAACCAGGCGGCGGCCGTGGCGGACGAGGTGGTCCTGTTGCACCAGGGCCGGGTCCGCGCCACCGGCACCCCGGCCACCGTGTTCACCGAGGACGCCCTCACCGAGACCTACGGCATCCGCATCGAGGTGACCACCGATCCGGTCAGCGGACTGGTCACCACCCGCCCCGTCGGGCGGCACCAGATCCGCGCCCTGGTCTGAACACCCCTCATCCCCAGCAGAGAAAGACCGTCATGACCCGTACCCGTTTCACCGCCCTCATCGCCGTCGTGGCCGCGCTGACACTCGGCGCCTGCGGCACCACCGAGAACGCCGCCGCCCCCGAGGCCTCCGCCCCGGCGTCCGGTGGCCCGGTCACCGTCACCGACAGCCGGGGTAAGGAGATCACCCTCAAGGCGCCGGCGACCAAGGTCGTCGGCCTTGAGTGGGGCGAGGTCGAGCTGCTGGTCAGCCTGGGCGTCATGCCCGTCGGTGTCGCCGATCCCAAGGGCTACGGCACCTGGGTCACCTCCGCGAAGCTCGACCCGACCGTCAAGGACGTCGGCGTCCGCGGCGAGCCCAGCGTCGACTCGATCGTCGCCCTCCAGCCCGACCTCGTCGTGATGGAGGACGACCGGGGCGGCACCATCGTCAGTCAGCTGGAGAAGTTCGTGCCCGTCCTGGTCGCCAAGGGCAGTGACGCCACCGACAACCTCGGCCGGATGCGCACCGACCTCAACATGATCGCGAAGGCGGTCGGCAAGACCACCGAGGCGCAGAAGCTGCTCGCCGACTTCGACACGGCCATCGCCGACGGCAAGAAGAAGATCGCGGACGCGGGGGCCGCCGGCCGCCCGTTCGCCATCGCCGACGGCTGGAAGGAGGGCAGCACCGTCAGCATCCGGATGTTCGGCGAGGGCGCGCTGGTCTCCCAGATCGGCATCCAACTTGGCCTCACCAACGCCTGGACCGGCAAGACCGACGAGGTGTGGGGCCTGGGCCAGACCGACGTCGAGGGCATGACCGTCCTCAAGGACCCGAACACGCACCTGTTCTACAACGCCTCCGACGGCGAGGACGTGTTCGCCGACGGGCTCGCCGGCAACGCCATCTGGATGTCGCTGCCCTTCGTCAAGCAGGGCAACCTGCACAAGATGCCCAACGGCATCTGGACCTTCGGCGGTCCGCTCTCCGGTAAGCAGTACATCGACGAACTCGTCAAGACGTACGCGGTGTGAGCGTGCTGAACGCGCCCCCACGCCCGGAGCCGGCCACCCGGCCGGCTCCGGGCGGACGCCTCGCCGTGCCCCGCGTCGCCGGTGTCTTCGTCGCCGCCATCCTGCTGCTACTCGTGGTGACCGCGGTGCACCTCACCCAGGGCACCTCGAACGTCGGCGCACTCGACCTGCTGCGGCTCGCCACCGGCGCCGACGACGAGGCGGCCCGCGTCCTGGTCGCCTCCCGGTTGCCCCGGCTGCTCGCCGGGCTGGCCATCGGGGTGGCGCTCGGTTTCGCCGGGGCGGCGTTGCAGTCGATCGCCCGCAACCCGCTGGCCTCCCCGGACACCCTCGCTGTCAACGCGGGCGCCCACCTGGCGATCGTCGCGTTCGCCGCGTTCGGCGTCTCGCTGCCCGCGCTGCCCGCCGGCGGCCTCGCCTTCTGCGGCGGGCTGGCCGCCGCCGGCCTGGTGATGGCGATGTCCTCCGGTGGGCAGGCCGGCACCACCCGACTGATCCTCGCCGGCTCGGCGACCGCGCTGGCGCTCGGGTCGGTGACGACACTGCTGCTGCTCCTGTTCGAGCAGGCCACCATCGGGCTGTTCGCCTGGGGGAACGGCTCGCTGGTGCAGAGCGACCTGACCTCGCTGACCCAACTCGCCCCGGTGATCGTCGGCGCCGTCGTCGTGCTCGTACTGCTCGGGCACCGCCTCGACATTCTCGCCCTCGGCGACGACACCGCCACAGTGCTCGGCCTCGACGTGCGGCGCACCCGAGTCACCGTGCTGGTCCTCGCTGTGCTGCTGTCCGCCGCGGCCGTCACCCTCACCGGCCCGGTCGGCTTCGTCGGCCTGTGCGCCCCGGTGATCGTCCGGCTGCTCGCGCCAGTGGTGCCGGGGGTGCACCGGCACCGCGTCCTGCTGCCGCTGTCCGGCATCGCCGGGGTCATCATCGTGCTCGGCTCCGACGTGCTGCTGCGGGCCGTGCTGGGCGGGCAGGCCGGTGTCGACATCCCCACCGGCGTGGTCACCACAATGCTCGGCGCGGCGATCCTCATCTGGCTGGCCCGCCGGCACCGCGACGCGGGTCCCACCCGTCGTCCGCCCGGTGGGCACGCGGCGGTCCGCTCCGCCGCCTTCCACTGCGGCGTCGTCGCCGTCGCCGCCGTCCTGACCGTCGCCGCCGTCACCGTCGGCATGCTCGCCGGGGACACCTGGGTGCTGCTCGGCGACGTGCTCAACTGGGTCAACGGCAGCACCGGGCCGGCGTACACCTTCGTGCTGGACCAGCGGTGGCCGCGCGTCGCCGCGGCGGTCCTGGCCGGCGCGGCGCTCGCGGTCGCCGGCACCACGGTGCAGGCGGTCTGCCGCAACCCGCTGGCCGAGCCGGGCATCCTCGGCATCACCGCCGGGGCCGGGCTCGGGGCGGTCGGGCTGCTCACCTTCGTGCCGTTGGCCGGTGTGTGGGCCGTCTCCGGCGTCGCCGGGCTCGGCGCGATGGTGGCGTTCGCGCTGGTCTACGGCCTGGCCTGGCGCGGCGGGCTGAGCTCCGACCGGCTGGTGCTGATCGGCTTCGGCGCCTGGCAGGGCGGCCTGGCGGTCATCACGTACCTGGTCGTCGCCTTCGACCCGTGGAACACCGGGAAGGCGTTGACCTGGCTGTCCGGCTCCACCTACGGCCGGATGCCCGCCCAGGTGCTGCCGGTGCTGATAGCCCTGCTGGTGTTCACCCCGGCCGTGGTCGCCGCCCGCCGGGAACTCGACCTGATGGCACTGGACGACGACACCCCCCGGGTGCTGGGTGTCCGCCTGGAACGCACCCGGTTGATCGCGCTCGGCGCGGCGGCACTGCTCACCTCCACCGCCGTCTCGGCCGTCGGGGTCATCGGCTTCGTCGGCCTGGTCGCCCCGCACGCCGCACGGGCACTCGTCGGCGGCCGACACTCCCGGGTGCTCCCGGTGGCCGCCCTGCTCGGCGCGGCGCTGGTCAGCATCGCCGACACCCTCGGCCGGACGGTCATCGCTCCGGCCCAGATCCCCGCCGGCCTGGTCACCGCCATGATCGGCACCCCGTACTTCATCTGGCTGCTGTGGCGCTCCCGCGCCGTGGCGAGCACCACCCGGTAGCACGCCCACCCGAGTCGAGAGAGGCACCATGACCGAGACCCTGCCCATCGCCCCGTGGCGCGTGTTCACCGTCACCGTCCGCGCGGTACGCCGACTCAGCCCGTCCTTCACCCGGGTGACCTTCACCGGGGCGGACCTGGACCGTTTCGCCGACAACGGCTACGACCAGCGGATCAAGTTGGCGCTGCCGCTGGCCGGTCAGCGCGCGGCGACCCTGCCCCACGGAGCGGACTGGTACGCGCAGTGGCGGGCCCTGCCGGAGCACCTGCGCAATCCGATCCGTACCTACACGGTGCGGGCGGTCCGACCACACCTGGCCGAGGTCGACGTCGACCTGGTGCTGCACGGCGACGGTGGCCCGGCGACGCGCTGGGCCCGGCGGGCCACCGTCGGCGACGAGATCGCACTCGTCGGGCCGGACGCCGGCTACGACGGCAACCACGGCGGGGTCGAGTTCCGACAGTCGGCCGGCAGCACCCTGCTGTTGGCCGGGGACGAGACCGCCGTGCCGGCGATCAGCGGCATCTGTGCCCGGCTCCCGGTGGACGCCCGCGGCACTGTTGTGCTGGAGGTGCCGGAAGCGGCCGACGTGTTGCCGCTGGTCGCGCCGCCCGGCGTCGAGGTCCGCTGGCTACCTCGGGGCACCGGCGGGTACGGCAGCCGGCTGGTGCCCGCCGTCACCGCCGCGGCCGGGGAGCTGCTGGCCAGCGAGGCGTCGAGGGCCGCCCAGCCCGTGCCGGACGTGGACGTGGACACGGAGATCCTGTGGGAGGTGCCGGAGGAGGTGCCCCCGGTGCCGCTGTACGCGTGGCTGGCCGGGGAGGCCGGCGTCATCCGTACCCTGCGCCGGCACCTGGTCGCCGAGCGGGGGCTGGACCGGCGGGCGGTGGCCTTCATGGGCTACTGGCGTCTCGGCCAGGCCGACGTCAGCTGACCGCGCCGCGCACCGGCCGGGCAGGCGCGAGGTGCGTCGGAGGCCGTGAGGCGCGTACCGTTTCGGGTCGGACTTGGGGCGGGCCGGCTGGAGCCGGCACGGGATACGGGACGAGACAACGACGCATGACGGTGGACAACATTACCGAAAACGGTCAGCACGGTATTGACCGGAGCCGGCTGGAGGCCTGCCTCAGCGTCTTCGATGAGTTGGAGGCACTTCCCTCCGACCATCCCGACGTGGTGCGGGTGCAGCGGGCCACCGCCCGGCTCTACAAGGTGATCAAGCAGCGGCGGCGGGAGGAGCGGCGCGACGCCATCCTCGCCGCCGACCGGGCGGTGACGGAGGCCACCGCCACCGGCGCTCCCGGGCGGATCGACGACGAGACGCAGGGCATTCCGTTGGCGTCCTCGGTGGCGGGCGAGACGGCGGGCTTCCTGCACAACCCGCGCGGGTGCTACGTCTGCAAACAGCGCTACCGCCAGGTGGACGCGTTCTACCACCAGCTCTGCCCGTCCTGCGCCGCGCTCAACCGGGAGCGCCGCGACGCCCGTACCGACCTGACCGGCCGGCGCGCGCTGCTCACCGGCGGACGCGCCAAGATCGGCATGTACATCGCGCTGCGGCTGCTGCGCGACGGCGCGCACACGACGGTGACGACCCGGTTCCCGCACGACGCGGTCCGCCGCTTCACCGCGATGCCGGACAGCGGGGACTGGCTGCACCGGCTGCGCATCGTCGGGATCGACCTGCGTGACCCCGCCCAGGTGATCGCCCTCGCCGACGACGTCAGCAGCCAGGGCCCTCTCGACATCCTGATCAACAACGCGGCGCAGACCGTCCGCCGGTCCCCCGGGGCGTACGCGCAGCTGATCGCCGCGGAGGCGGCGGCCCTGCCGGACGGTCCGCTGCCGGAGCTGATCACGTTCGCCAAGCCGGACGGCCCGGGCGGCCCGGTGGGCAGCCTGACCGCCGGGCCCCAGTCGACAGCGCTCACCCCGCACGCGTTGACCGCGCTGGCACTGACCAGCGGCTCGGCCTCACCGGACCGGATCGCGGCGTCCACCGCCATCGACGCCGGCGGGCTGGTGCCCGACCTCGACTCGGTCAACAGCTGGGTCCAGCGCGTGCAGGAGGTCGATCCGGTCGAGCTGCTCGAGGTGCAGCTGTGCAACGTCACCGCGCCGTTCGTGCTGGTCAGCCGGCTGCGCCCGGCGATGGCCGCCGCGTCGGCCCGGCGCAAGTACGTGGTGAACGTGTCGGCCATGGAGGGCCAGTTCGGCCGCGGTTACAAGGGGCCGGGGCATCCGCACACCAACATGGCCAAGGCGGCGTTGAACATGCTGACCCGCACCAGCGCCGAGGAGATGTTGACCGACGGCATCCTGATGACCAGCGTCGACACCGGCTGGATCACCGACGAACGCCCGCACCCGACGAAGATGCGGCTGGCCGACGAGGGCTTCCACGCCCCGCTGGACCTGGTCGACGGCGCGGCCCGGGTGTACGACCCGATCGTCCGCGGCGAGCAGGGCGAGGACCTGTACGGCTGTTTCCTGAAGGACTACGCGCCCTGCGCCTGGTGATCGACCGATGATCGCCTCTGCACCATGAGGAGAAGAGACATGTCAGCTGACAGTGAATCGTGGCCGACGCTTGACGAGCTGCTGCGCGAGGAGAGCGAGCTGGAGCTCGCGGGCCTGTCCGAGACCGACGCGTACGAGCTGGGGATGCTCGCCGTCACCGCCGCCACCGAGCAGCGGCTGCCGGTCTCGGTGGGCGTGTGGCGGGCCGGACGGCAGCTGTTCCACTGTGGTCTGCCGGGGTCGACGGCGGACAACGACGCGTGGCTGCGCCGCAAGGGCCGGGTGGTGATGCGGTTCGAGCACTCGTCGCTCTACATGGCCCGACTGTGCCAGGACAAGCAGGTGACGCTGGCCGAGCGGTTCGGCCTGCCGGCCTCGCGGTACGCGGCGGCCGGGGGCGCGCTGCCCCTGCGGGTGCGCGGCACCGGCGTCGTGGGCTGGGTCGGTGTCTCCGGGCTGCCGCAGCTGGACGACCACCGCTTCGTGGTCGACATCCTCCGCAAGCTCCCCCGCTAGGGCCGTCCCGGCGGCCTCGCGACGAGGCCGCCGGGCACCATCCAGCGGCCTCGCGACGAGGTCGCTGGGCACCGCTCAGTGGGCGCGACGGTTGGCCCGCAGTGCGCCCAGCAGCACGCTCGGCCGGGCCAGTGAGCTGGGGTGCTCGCGCATGGAGACGACGTCGTTGAACCGTCGCGCGGTCGGCACGTCGGTGACTGTCGCGGCGATGACCTGCCGGCTGGCCCAGCTGGAGAGCCGGTGGCCGCGCGGGTAGGGCCCGTCGACGTGGGGCAACGCCAGGTCCGCCGAGGTCGACAGTGACCAGGCGGCGTCGACCACGACCTTCTGGAGCGCGAGGTAGTGGCGCGCGGGCGCCCGCAGGTCCGGGTGGGACCGGAGGTACGTCGACAGGCACGCCGCGTGCAGGGCCGCCGCCGTCATGCCCTGCCCGTACACCGGGTTGAACGACGCGACCGCGTCGCCGACGCTGACCAGGCCGGCCGGGAACCGCTTGAGCGCGTGGAAGTCCCGTCGCCGGCTGTCGGCGTGGTGGTAGGTCTGGACGTCGCCGATCATCTCCTGGTCGGCGACCTCGCCGAACTCCGGTGGGAACTGCTCCCGCAGGCGGCGGACGAAGTCCTCCGCGGTGCGGCCCGGACGGTCGTCGCCGTAACCGGCCATCATGGCCATCCACCGGCCGTCCTCGATGGCGAAGAACGCCGCCCCGGCCACGTCCAGCCCCGTTCCCGGTGTGTTCAGGGCCAGCACGACGGTGGAGGCCGGGGTGGGCTCCGGACGACGGAACAGGGCGGTCGCGTAGTTGAGGTGCACTGTCATCCGCCGGGTGACCGGTCGCTCCCAGTCGGCCCGCTCCAGCCAGTCGGACAGTTTGCTGGACCGCCCCATGGCGTCCACCACGAGGTCGCCGCGCTCGACACCGGGCACCCTGGCGACCTCGCACCGGACCCCGGTGACCGCGTCGTCGTCGAACGTGAGGCCGGTCGCACGGGCGGTGATCGTCTTGACGTTGGGCAGTCGGAGCACCTGCTTTCGGATCAGGCCCTCCAGCAGCGGCCGACTGCCCGCCAGGCTGTCGGCGTCGTCGGGGACGACGACCTTCAGCCGCCCGTCGAGGTAGTTGCGTCGGGCCGTGGGCGGCGCCTCGATCGCGCCGCGTGCCAGTGCCTCGTCGCGGAAACCGGGAAACAGCCGCTCCAGCTGGAAGAGGCCGCCGGGCAGCAGCGCGTGCAGCTGCGTCCCCTGGGGTACGCCGGGACGCGCGCCGGTCACCTGCGGGTCGTCCCGGTCGATGATGACGACGGTGTCGGCGTGGTCGGACAGCACCCGGGCGGCGAGCAGACCGGCGACGCTGCCGCCGACCACGACGGCCCTTCCCATCGTCGGTGCCGGCTGGTCAGGGGGTCGAGCCGCGTTCAGCTCAGCGAAGACCCGGGATGGGGAGAGGGACATCGTGCTCTCCAAGGGGGTAACGAGGTGTGTGCCCTCCCCGGTCACTGCCCGCGTCCGTGCGCGGGGCAGGCCGGTGGACGGTCGTTCGACGTGATGCCCGCCGATCGTCGCACAACCAAACGAACGGCAACGACCTGTGTCTGCCAGCTGACGCCGTGTCGACCGACGCGTCCAGGGGCTCGGTGCACGGACGGGGCGTCCGACCCGGGTCGGGAGACCGTGCGGTGTGGACCATCGCGCCACACCCTGACACGATACTTGCGCTAGCAGTGCAAATACTTCGTCCGTCAGGTGGAGGATCGATGCACACATCTCGCCGGAGACTGCTCTCCGTGCTGGTCGGGGTCGGAGTGGCCCTCGCCGCCAGCCTGTCCGCCGTCGCCGTCCCCCGCGCCGCCGAAGCCGCCGCCGCACCGACGTACCGTCCGGTGATCTTCATCCACGGCAGCGCGGGGTCGGCGGCCCAGTTCGAGTCCCAGGCCAAACGGCTGGCCAGCAACGGCTACCCGATCGACATCATCGAAGCTCACGAGTACGACTCCCCGAACGTCGCGGCGGTCCTGCCCCAGCTGTACGCGGGACTCGACGCGCGGATCTCCCGCCTGCTGGCGACCAGCGGCGCGGACCGGGTCGACCTGATCGCGCACTCGCTGGGCACCTTCGTCACCCAGGGCTTCCTCACCAGCTCGCCGGAGCGCGCCGCCCGGGTCGCGCACTACGTCAACCTGGACGGGCGCACCGCGGCCGCCCCGCCGGGTGGTGTGCCCACCCTGGCGATCTGGGGCGAGGGCGACCCGGCCCGCGCCATCGTCGGCGCGACCAACGTGCACCTGCCGGACCAGTCGCACACCCAGACCGTGTCGTCGGCGGAGTCGTTCACCGAGGTCTTCCGGTTCCTGCGGGGCCGCGCGCCGCACACGACGCGGATCGTGCCCCAGCTCTTCGGCACCGCCCTGGTCTCCGGACGCGCCGTGCTCTTCCCGAGCAACGTCGGCGTCACCGGTGCCACGCTTGAGGTCTACCCGGTCAGCCCGCTGACCGGCGGCCGGCTGTCACACCGGCCCGCGCATCGGCTGTCGCTCGGTGGCGACGGCTCGTTCGGCCCGCTCCCGGTGCTCGCCACGGCCCGCTACGAGTTCGCCATCGTGCGCCCCGGCGCGGCGACACACCACTTCTACTTCCAGCCGTTCCTGCGCTCGGACTCGTTCGTCCGCCTCGCGACCAGCGTGCCGGGCGAGGGCCTCAGCGCCCTGGTCGACACCAGCGACCGGCACACGGCGCTCACCATCCAACGGCAGAAGGAGTGGTGGGGCGACCAGGGCGACGCCGGTGACCGGCTCTGGATCAACGGCACTGATGTCCTGAACGCGGCGAACACCCCGCGCGCCAAGCGGACGATCGGCATCTTCGCCTTCGACGACGGCAGCGATGGCGTGACGGACCTGACGGCCCCGCTGCCGGAGTTCTTCAGCCAGACCTTCATCACCGGCATGGACGTCTTCATCCCGGCGACGCCGGCACACCTCGGCCTGGTGCGGATCACCGTGGGTCAACGCGGTGGTGGCCATGAGGTGATCAACGTGCCGAACTGGAAGTCGAGCACCGACCGGGTGACGGTCACGGTGGACGACTTCTGACGGCGTCCCCCGGGGCGGCCCGGCCACCTCGAACCGCGAGGATGGCCGGGACCCGCCCGGGGGGTTGTCAGACGGTGGCCGGGACGCGCACCCGCTGTCGTCGTCCGACGGCGAAGCTGACCAGCCCCAGGACCAACCCGACGACCGCCAGGACGACGCCCACCCGGGCCGGCGCGAGGTAACCGAGGCCGGCGGCGATGGCAACGCTGCCCAGGGCGGCGCCGAGGCTGTTCGCGATGTTCATTGCCGACTGGTTGAGCGCCGCGCCCATCAGCTGCGCTCCCGGTGCGACGGTGATCAGGCGCGCCTGGAGGACCGGACCGAGATAGAGGCTGGTCGCGCCGACCAGGAACGCGCCCACGAACAGACCGACGCGGGTCGACGCCACGAGGCTGAACACGGCGATGCTCACGATCATCGCCACGAAGCCGATGACCATGCTGCGCCGCAGGTCGCGGTCCGCCAACCAACCGCCCAGGGCATTGCCGACAGTCATCCCGAGACCCACCGCCACCAGGGCCCACGGCACCGTCGCGGCGGAGAGACCGGTGACGTCGGTGGTGACCGGCGCGATGTAGGTGTTCACCGCGAAGAAGCCGGCGAAACCGACAGCGCCGGTCGCGGCGACCAGCCAGACCTGCGAGGTCCGCAGCGCCCGCAGCTCGGCCGCCGGCGAGCCGTCGACCGCCGCGGCGACCTCCGGCACGACCGCCAGCACCGCCAGCAGGGTGAGCAGGAAGAAGCCGGCGATGACCAGGTACGCCACCCGCCAGCCGGCCGCCTGCCCGAGCCGCGTGATGAGGGGTACGCCGACCAGGTTGCTCACGGTCAGACCACCGAGCACCGTGGCGAACCCACGCGCCTCGTTGCCGGGGCCCATCAGGGTCGCCGCGAGCAGACCGGCCGCACCGAAGTACGCGCCGTGCGGCAGCGCCGCCGCGAACCGTGCCACCAGCACCAGGTCGAAGGTGGGGGCGAGCGCGGAGGCGACGGTGCCGACGGCGAACAGCACGAGCAGCCCGAGGACGAGCTTCTTGCGGGGCAGGCGCGCGCTCAACGCGGCGATCAGCGGCGCGCCGACGACCACACCGAGCGCGTACGCGGTGATCATCCATCCGGCGCGGGCGACCGCGTCCGACGACGACTGCGCGTACTCGTGCGGAAGCAGACCGCGGGCGATGTCGGGCAGCAGCCCCATCGCCACGAACTCGGTCAGGCCGACCGCGACGCCACCCAGTGCCAGCGCGGCCAGTGCCGCCAACCGCCGACCTCTGCTCAACTCGATCACCGAAAAAATTTAGCAACAGCGTTGCGTAATAGGGTGGTGAGATGACTCGCGTCACTGCCGACGTCACCTTCCTGCGCGGCTACAACCAGGCACTGGTCATGGCGGTGGGGCGTACCGCCGGCACCTTCGAGCGCGCCACGGTGGTCGAGGCCACCGGCCTGACGCCACAGGCGGTCTCCAAGGTCATCGCCCGGCTGACCGCCGACGGCCTGATCCGCCCCGCCGGTGTCCGACGTCCGGGCATCGGCAAGCCCGCCGTCGTCTACGAACTCGTCCCGGACAGCCGGTACGCCATCGGCGCGCACGTGGCCCGGCGCACACTGCGGCTCGTCCTGGTCGACCTGGCCGGCACCGTGCACCACTCGGCGGTCAGCCCGCTGCCCCGCGACTTCACCCCGGAGCAGCTCCTCGACGCCCTGGCCACCGGCGTCGACACGATGGCCGGCGTCGGCGACCTGCGGGGCCGGCTCACCGGGCTGGGCATCGGCATGATCGGCCCACTCGACCACGCCAACGGCCTGGTCCGCGACGCCCACGGCCTACGGCACTGGCACGACGTACCGCTGCGCGAGATCGCCGAGAAGCACCTGGGCCTCCCCGTCCACCTGGACAAGGACGTCACCGCCGGGATCACGGCGGAGGCCTGGCGGCACGGCGCGACGTTCGGCGACGCGGCCCTCATCATGGTCGAGTCCGGCATCGGCGCGGGCTTCTGGCTGGGCGGCGCGACCCACCGTGGGGCGCACACCAACGCGGGCGAATTCGGCCACACCGTCGTCGACCTGACCGGGCCCCGCTGCGTCTGCGGCCGGCACGGGTGTCTGGAGATCGTGCACCAGCACGCCGCCGAGGCCGGGGACGTCGCACACGCCGCCCGGGTGCTGGCCGTGGGCGTGGTCAACCTGCTCCAGACCCTCGATCTCGCGCACGTGGTGCTGGCGGGCGCGGACCTCCTCCGGCACCCGCAGACCTACCTCTCGGCGGTCACCGGGGCCGTGCAGGCCGACGCACGGCGTGCGGCCTGGCTCAGCACGAGGGTGACAGTGTCCAGCCTGGGCGCGGACGTGATCGCCGCGGGCGCCGCGATACAGGTCCTCGACCAGCACTACGGCATCCCGGCGCTGGCAGCGAGCTGACCACCGACCACCGGCACCGCTACGAGTCCGGTGTACCGGTGTCCGTGTAGGCGCAACCGCTGGCCGGGCCCTCGCTGAGCGCGATGACCCTGTCGAGCCGCTCGCGCGCCTGCTGGAGTTGGGTGATCTGCCGCTCGATGCGGTCGCGTTCGGCGCGGAGCATGGCCCGCGACTGCGGTGTGTTGACCTTCGCGTCGACGCAGGGCAGCAGGTCCAGGATGGTCCGGCTGGACAGGCCGGCGGCGTACAGCATCTGGATCAGGCGTACCCGGTCGATGGCCTCGTCGAGGTAGTGGCGCTGGCCGCCACCGCTTCGGGCGGCGGTCAACAGGCCCTGCTCCTCGTAGTAGCGCAGGGCTCGTACCGACACCCCGGTCTTCGTGGCGAGTTCCCCGATCCGCATGGACCCCTCCCCCGGCTGGTGACGGCAGTCACCCAACCTCGCCCCTCACATGAACGTCAGGTTTCACCGTAGCTCGTATGGTGCTCGTCCCCAACCCGGCCGGGAGCCCGTCAGGCAGGCGCCGCGACGGCGCGGTGCCTCACTGGCAGACCCGCCACTCGCCGTCCTCCTTGACCAGCGTCATCACCTGGCTGAACTGCGCGCCGGTGACCTCCTGGACCGCCTCGACGTGGGCGGTCGCGGTGACCCGACCGTTGTAGTTGCTGACGTTCACCCCGGTGATCTCGTAACTGCGGACCTTCAACTGCGCGCCCTGGACCCGGGCGAAGTAACGCAGCACAACGCCAGCAGGGCGCCGACGACGATCAGGACGGTTCGAAGCGTCCGGTTGGGCCTCGGGCCGGGCACCATCATCGGCTCGTACGTCATGGCCCGGAGGGTAGAGCCGCCGGACAAGCGGTGCGTCCGCCGACGGACGCCGGTTGGTTCAGCCGCCGGCGGCGGACGGCCCCGGCGTCGGTGCACCGTCCGCTACCGCGCGGGCCGGCGGCGCCGCTCGAAGATCCGTGGGTACGGGTAGTGCGCTGCCCTTGATGAACTGGGCCCAACTGGTGTTCCAGGCCGTCCAGCCGTTGCCCGGCTGGAGCCGGACCTCGGTGCCGGTGACGGTGACCAGGTCACCGACCTGGGTGACGCCCATCAGCCAGTCGGCGTTGGCCGGCGAGATGTTCGTGCAGCCGTGCGAGACGTTCCGGTGTCCCTGATCCGACACCGACCAGGGCGCCCCGTGGATGAACTCGCCGCCCCAGGTGAGCCGTTGGGCGTCAGCGACGTCCACCACGTAGCCGCCGTTCGGCTCGCCGCGCGTGTCGAACGTGGTCTGCTGGTGCTTCTCCATGATCACCATCTTGCCGCTGGACGTGGGGGTGCCCCGCTTGCCCAGGCTGACCGGGATCGTGCGGATCAGCTTGCCGTCGCGCAGCACGCGCATCTGCTTGGTGGCGTTGTCGATGTCGAGCGCCACCTGCCGTCCGATCCGGGACGTCGCGGTGCGGTCGGCGTCACCGACGTGACTCCCGCCGATCGGCAGACCCGCCAGGCCGGCCCGGACACTGATGGTCGTGCCCGGCCGCCAGAGATCGCGAGCCCGGTAGTATACCTGACTGCCGTCGTCCACCCAGGACCACACCCCCGGCTGGGGTGGGTTCGTGGTGACGAACAACCGACGCTGCACGTCGGCGCGGGCCTCGCGGGCGATGGGTGGCTCGAAGCCGATGGTCACTGGCATGGCAGTGCCGTAGGTCCGCTTGTCGGCGATGGACAACGTGCTGGTCACCTGCGGCTTCGTCGACGCCGCCGCAGTGGTGAAGGTGGTGGTGCGGGTGGTGGTCCGCCCGGAGTCGGCGGTGGCGGTCACCATCGCGGTGTAGGTGTGCCGCGGCCGCAGCGCAGCGGTCGGCACCCAGGCCGAGCGGTCTTCCCGTGGCTCCGCGCTGACCAGCGTGCCGGTGTCGTCGACAAGGCGTACGGCGGTGATCTTCCCGCCCGTGACGAGCGGCACCACCTCGGCGCTGAGCGGCACGTCCCGGGACAGGTCGGCGGGCGCGACGGTCAACTCCGGCGCCGGGGCCACGCGCTCGGCGGGGCGGGCGGCAGGCTTCCGCTCGGCGGTGCACCCGCCGAGGACCAGAGGTGTCGCCGCGACGGTCACCGCCACCAGCGCCATGCGCCTTCGTATCCCCATCCACCGTCCCCCGGCCTTCGTGTTCTCCGTGGCGGCAATTCTCTCCGCGCCGACGACGCGGTGCGCTGTTTCTCGGGAATCACGCAACGAAGGTGGGACCGTCCGGCGGAGACGGCCGCCGGTGCGCCGCCCTTTCGTGACCCGCGGGACAACGAAGCGTGATGGTGCCATGGAATGCTGCCGACATGCGGAGAAGACGACGTCCATGGATTCTGCTACCGCTCCCCCTCCTCCTGCTGACCGCCTGTACCCCGGCGGATGAGCCGCTGGTCGCTCTCGCCGTCCAGGATGGCCGACCGGTCGGCGTGCTGGTCACCTGCGACGACGATTTCGCTCAGCTCGACGTGTTCGAGAACGACCACCCCAACGATGCGTCCGCTCGCCCCTTCATCAGGTGGAAAGTCACCGGCCGGCCCACGACCGAGGTCGTGGAGGTCGCCCTGCTGGGCCAACCGCCACAGGGCTGGGAGGTCGCTGACCCTGTCGACCTTCCGGCGGCCGAGGCAGGCATGGACGTGGACGTCGAGCCACTCACCGAACTTCGACCCGAGGTCACCTACAGCGTCAGCGGGTCGAGTCGCCGTGACGCCATCTCGGTGGACTTCACCCTCGCGGACCTGCCGCGCATCGGGCCGGACCAGGTGCTCGCGCCGCACGGACGTGACTCGACGAAGCTCGTCTCCCGGGACGCGTTCCTGCGCAAGGCGCGCGACAGCTGCTGACCGGGCCCCGCCGACCGGCCCGGAAGGTGGAGTGCCGCCGCAGCCGCCGATTACAGTTTTTCGAAGAGAGACAGAGAATTGAGACGGAGTCGACATCGAAACGACTCCACAAAGCCGAACAGGCAATCGCTGAGCGCTATTTAAGCGAGAATTAATCGTTTCAGTAGGAAACGAGCAGGGGGCCGACTCGTATTCTTCGGGCTCGGAAGAAAGGTGCGCCCCCATTGATGAATCACCCATCCACCCCTCGACACCGCCGTTGGGTCACCGCCCTGCTGGTGGTGAGCGTGGCGCTCGTCGGCGGCTGCAAGGAAACGCCGGCCGCTCCTGGCGCGTCCGGCCCGTCCAGCGGCACCGGCACCGGCTCGCCCGGCCCGGCCGCGCCGACGGCCACCGCACCGGGCGGCCTGTCGGCCACAGCGGGCGCCCCGGGCCCGTCGGCCACCCCGTCCGCGCCGGGCACACCGGCGACCCCGGCGACCAGCACCGCCCCACCCACCGTCTCCGGCGGCTGGATCACCATCGACGCGGCCGCGCAGGCCGCCGCGACGAAGGCGTTCTTCGCCCGCAAACCCAAGCCGGTGACCGGAAACCCGGTCGCGGTGCCCGAGTTCAACGTCGGCTGTACGACCAGTCACCACAACAGCGACGACCCGATCGTGCTGCCCAAGTTGGTGGGCGCCTCGCACAACCACACCTTCTGGGGCAACAGGTCGACCGACGCCACCTCGACCGCCGAGTCGCTGCGGGCGTCGAAGGCGACCACCTGCAACTCGCCTGACGACCAGTCCGCCTACTGGGTGCCGACGATGTACCAGAACGGCAAGGTCGTGGACCCGAAGGAGGTGACCGTCTACTACGGTTCCCGTCTGAAGGACCCGAGCAGAACCCAGCCCTTCCCGTTCGGCCTGCGAATGATCACCGGCGACGCCAAGAACCAGGTCGACACCGCGGACAAGCAGGGTAACCATTTCTGGTGTGCCGGCATCGGCGGCGAGATCGGCCGCAGCGCCGACAAGACGTTCCCGGTCTGCGCCAAGACCGCGAACATCGTCCGGCAGATCACCTTCCCGGACTGCTGGGACGGCAAGCACCTGGACAGCCCCGACCACAAGGCACACATGGCCAACGGGGACCACACCGGGGCCTGCCCGAAGAGCCACCCGGTGCCCGTGCCGTCGGTGTCCTTCGTGATCTCGTACCCGTTGAGCGCGAACACCGACGGCATCACCCTCGCCTCCGGCACGTCGTTCTCCATGCACGCGGACTTCTTCAACGCGTGGCGGGACGAGGCGCTCGCCGCACGGGTGCGCAACTGTCTCGACCAGGGCGTGAAGTGCGACTCGGCAGGCAACTTCTGAGCTGACCTGGCCCGGCCGAGCGTCGCGGGTCAGCGGTCGGAGAGCGGCGAGGTCTCCGGTGGATGGTTCGGCGATCCTGCCGAACCGGGCACCGGAGACCTCGCGCCAGCCGGGTCAGAAGGTGGCGATCGGGTTGACCGGGCTGCCGGACGTGCCGGCGAAACGGACCGGCGCGACCGCCAGTTGGAAATCCCACTGGCCGAACTCGGTGGCCGTCGCCGCGCACGCCTCCAGGTCGCAGTTGTCGAGCAGCCACAGGCCCATCGCCACGAGGCTCACGGCGTGGACCGGCATCAACACGGCGTCGTACCCCGAAGGCTGAACGTCCTGGGGGGTGTCGGCGCCGATCAGCGCGACGCCGCGTTCGTGCAGCCACGGCAGGCAGGACGCGTGCCAGCCCGCCTGGGTGAAACCGCTGGCCGCGCCGTTCTCGTGCCGGAAGCGGCCGTAGCCGGTACGCAGAAGGACCGCGTCGCCGGGTCGCACCCGCACGCCCTGGCGACGCTCGGCCTCGTCGAGATCGTCGGGAAACACCCCCTGCCCCGGCGTCAACCATGGCACATCGCGGGCCGCCGCCACGTCCAGCAGGACACCCCGGGTGACGATCCCGTCCGCCGCCGCCGTGACGGCCGCCCACGCCGAACCCGTCGCGGCGTCGACAGACGAGTGCGGCCGTCCGTTGTACAGGGCGCCGTCCCAGAAGATGTGGCACGGCGAGTCGAGGTGGGTGAGGGTGTTGCCGTGGAACGTGATGCCGAGCCGCTCGGATGAGAAACCCCAGTGCCGGTCGGCGTGGAAGTGCGCCGGCATGTTCTCGGCGCCCGGCATGTCGGCGGCGCACGGGCAGACCGTCGTCGACCGGTCCATGTCGCCCGGTACGGCGACCTCCCACGCGCAGGACACGCTTCTGCCGTGGCGTACGGCCCGCGCCGCCGCCAGCCGCACGTCGTCGGTGATGTGGTTCAGCGTTCCGCGCTCGTCGTCGTCGCCCCACCGTCCCCAGTTCGACAGCGTGTCGAAGTATCCGAGCACGTCGTCCTGGGTCGGGATCGGTCGCCCGGTCGTCATCCCCGCATCGACTCCTCTGCTCACGTGGTGCGCGACACCGCGGCTCAGGGTATCCGGCCGCGACACAAGCACAGGCCGGGTGGCGGCACGGGTCCGGCCAGGGCGTCGGTCGACTAGGGCTCGGCTCGGGCGGACCGGCACTGTTGCGGCACTGCTGGATTCGGCAGGTCGGCATCCCTGGTCCAGCCGAGGAACCGGCGGTGCAGCACCCCGGCCGGTGTCCACGGCATGTCCTCGGTCGCCTGCACGAGGTAGGACCCGAGGTAGAGAGTCAGCGACACGGGGGCATCCGCATACTCCGCCCGCAGCTCGCGCTTGCGGGTCCGGCAGGGCCAGGGCAGGCCGCAGCCTCCGCAGCTCCAGATCGGCATGACCGGACCGTGCACGGTCACCGCACACCCGCCAGGAAGCGATCCGTGATCGCCCGTGCCTGCCGGCTGGTCGCCCAGTCCACCTGCCAGCACGGGTACGGCGTGAGCCGTGCCCACCACGCCCGGCAACCAACACACATGCCGTCCAGCCCTCGGACGTGCACCGCGATGATCGCCTGCTCCTGGCCGCCGTTCACTCCTCACCCACCTGCGGCCAGTGACCCCGACTGATCGGAATCCGGTGCCGGCCACGGCAGGGCAGGTCGGCTCCGCAGCGGCAGATGCGCCGCCAGAGCTGCCACGACCACACCGGCCGATGCCGCCGGGCAAAAGTCAACGCGGTGGCCGAGAGGTACTCGTCGTACGAGACGCGCCGCATGCGCCCTCCCTCGTCGATCAGGAGGGCGGCATCATCGCCCTCTCCTGAGGGGGACGCGGCGACCAGGCGATTGCCGCACCGCCCGCCGCATCCCGTGAGGGCGACGCTACGTACCGTCGCAGTGCGGAATGGGTAAGGTTCCTACCCCTTAGATCACGAGACCAGGCCAACCTTCACCGCGAGGTCACGGGCATCATCGCGGGTGGACCGCGGGCCGTCGAGCAGGTCCAGGGTGATCTGTCGGGCGTACCCGTTGAAGCGGATCGTCTCCGGGGCCGACTCGTACGCCTGACGGAGGGTCGCCACGGCCGTTTCCTTGTCGTCCTTGCCGTAGTGCGCCCGCGCGACCTCGATGAGATGGCGTGCCCGGCGCGGCCTCGACGGAATCGCCGCCGAATCGTGGCGGCGTGCCTGCCGAACCGCCTCACCCGACTTCTGCAACTCCACCGCCACGGTCACCGCGTGAGCGCCCATGATGACCTGCGAGAACGACGTCTGCGGCTGGTAGAAGCCCTGCGGCAGTCGCTGCGCCACCCGGTCCGCGCGATCCCAGTACCGCCAGGCCCGCCCTTCCTCACCGGCGCGGGCGGCGGTGTAGGCAGCCTCGAAGTTCAACGCACCCCACAGCGCCAACAGGTTCGTGTTCCCGTCGGCCGTCCGCGGTTCCAGCACCGACAGAAGGTCCAGGGTCACCACCATCGCGGTGTCCCAGTCCCCGGCATCCCGATGCACCTGGCACAGGAACCACCCCGCGCACGCCAGCGCCTCCGGATCGCCGGACTCCTGCCCCGCCACCATCGCCCGGTCCGCGACCCGCCACAACAACTCCGCAGCGGGTTGGTAGGCAAGGAACATCTGCGTCAACCCGAACGCCTGCGCCAACAGGGCCTGCGCCTGCCGACGCTCATCACCCTCGTACGCCAACGCGGCGCGCTGCACGTCGCGCAACAGCCCCGGCAACAACCCGCCCAGCACCGTACGGTGATCCGACGCCTGATGACGCGCCCGCCACGCCATCGCAAGCCGACCCCTCAGGCTCGTCAACGACTCCGGAGAAGCCTCATCGGAAACTGCGAAACGGTTCACCGCATCCCGGACCGACGCCAGCGCCGGATGCTCCGGCCCGTTGACCACAGCAGACCGGGCGCCCAACTCACCGGCCAGGGCAGACACCTCGACCTTGAGCGCACGCGCGATGCGATCCAGCATGTGAATGCGCGGCGGCAAAATGCGATCGGTCTCCACTGCCTTGACCCACTCAGCGCTGCGCCCGACCAACCCACCGAGCACCGCACGGGTCTTTCCGGACCGCTCCCGGTAGACCTTCAACCGCTGCCCGAAGGTCAACTCCGGCAAGGAATCCATCACGGGCCTCCTCGTAGCGCAGGACAGACCATCGGCGGCCAGGCCGCCGTCACCAAACACTAGCGGGCTGTCCGCCGCCTGATAGCCCGACACAATTCGCGCGCTGCCAACACCACCCTCCATGCCGATATCCAAGTCCCTGGAAACACCACGCAAGCGCAGCTCGCGACGGTCCGGCCCGATACGACGGCGGTGGCCGGTCACCCCCGATTCCGGGTGACCGGCCACCGCCGCGTCGATGAGCTAGAGCCGGGCGGCACCCGCCTCGGTGGCCTCCTGTACGGCCGAGGTACGGCGTACCTCGGCGCGCTCGTCGCCGGCCTCCTCGCGGTCCGGTGCGGCCACCCGCGCCGCCCGGTTGGTGGTGGCCGCGGCCTGGTCACCGGTCACGCCGCCACGGATCCGGTTGTTCGCGGCGACCTGGGCGGCCGGGTCGTTGGACGTCACTGCCAGCTGACCGTTGATGATGTTGTCGTCGACCGTGACGCCACCGGTCGTGCTGGTGACGCTCACGTCCCCGCCCCAGTAACCGCCGGAGGCGCAGCTGTCGAGGGTGCCGTTCGGGCCGAGCTGCACACCACCCAGGTTGCCGGCGAAGGTGGCCCGGCCCTGGACGGCACTGCCACACACCACACTGCCGGTGGCGCTGTTGAGCACCGACAGCGTGCCGTCGACGAACGAGTCGTGCAGGTCGGTGTAGTAGGTGCCGGTGCTGCTGACGTTGCGCTGCACCTGCGTGCCCCGGTCCAGCCGGACCTCACCGGCACTGACGTTGACGTGCCCGCTGACCGTCGACGCCTCGGCGAAGAGGAAACTGTCGATGGTCGTGGAGCCCTTCGGCCGGACGGTGAGAGTGCCGGTGCTCGCGTCCTTCAGGAAGATCCCGTAGCCCCCGGCGGCGAGCACCACCTGGCCGGCGACTGTCGTCTCGGTCGCGTCCAGGTACCCGTCGGCCGCGACGCGTACCTCGCCGCTGATCCGGCCACCGGTCACCACCAGGTTGCCGCCGGCCGCGACGGTGACGTTGCCGGTGATCGTGGTGCCGGTCAGCGCGCAGGACTCGCCGGCGGGCACGAGCAGGTCGTTGGGCACGGTGACCGCACCGCCGGTACCGATGCAGTGGGTGACCAGGTCGGCGTGTGCGGTGGGCGCCACGGCCAGCACCGAGGCCGCGATGACGGCGCTCACGGTGGCCAGCTTGGCGACGGTACGTCCGGGCATCGTGTTTCTCCCTGTCGATGAGGTTCGAGGACTCATGCGCCGACGTCCGATCGGGCCGCGGCCCGGACGATGGCGCCCTGCTGCCGCCGGTCGAGCGTGCCACCGGTCACCAGCGCGGCGGTGACCGCTTCGACGTGCCGGACGAATTCGGCGTGGCCGGGGTAGTCGGCGTGTTCGTCGATCAGATCGTTGATGGTGCAGCCGTCGCCGGTGTCGACGTTGCGGACACCGGTGTCGTCACCGTCGATGACCACCGTGGCCCGGGTGTCGGACTCCGGGCAGGCGTCGGTGCCGTCGGCCACCACGGTGAACGGTGTCGACTGCTCGGCTGCGGCGTTCCCGGCGGTGTCGGTCGCCCGGAAGCGCACCGTGTGCGCCCCGGTGGCGCGAACGGTGACCGGAGTCGAGTACGCGGCCCAGGCACCGGTGTCGAGCGCGTACTCCACGCTCGCCACACCCGAGTCGGCGTCGGTGGCGGTGACGGTCACCGTCGCGCCGCCGACGTACGCGCCGTCGTCGTTGCGGTCACCGGTCACCGTGGCGGTGACGGTGGGTGGGGTGGTGTCGGCGGCCTGCGGCTCGACGATGGTGAAGTGTTCCATCTGCTCGGCCGAGGTGTTGCCGGCGACGTCGGTGGCCCGGTAGTGCAGCATGTGCATCCCGACCGCGGTCACGACGATCGGGTTCGTGTACGCGGTGAAGGCAGCGCCGTCCAACGAGTACTCGATGGTGGCGACACCGGATCCGGCGTCGGTGGCGGTGAGCGTGGCGGTGGCCGTACCGACGTAGTTGCCGTCGCCGTCGCGGTCGCCGGCCAGCGTGGCCTTCACCTCCGGCGCGGTGGTGTCCTGCTCCCCGGCCTCGACGATCCGGAACTGCACCGAGCCGACGGCGCTGGTGTTGCCGGCCTGGTCGGTGGCGCGGAACTGCACCGCGTGGTCGCCGACCGCTGTTACCCGCACCGGTTCGGTGTACGGGTGGAAGCTGGTGTCGTCGACCTGGTACTCGACGGTCGCGACCCCCGAGTCGGCGTCGGTGGCCGTCACCGTCACGGTGGCCGCGCCGAGGTAGTTGCCGTCCTGGTCCTGGTCGCCGGAGACGGTGCCGGTCACTGTGGGCGCGGTGGTGTCACCGCCCCCACCGCCGTCGGTGACCACCAGCTCACCGACCATCGAGCTGTGGCCGGGGATCGAGCAGAAGTACCGGTACCGGCCCGGGGTCAGCGTCACTGTCGCCTGGTGGCGGCCGTCGTTGGCGTCGAACGGGCTGGCCAGGATGTTGACTGTGACGTCGTGGTTGTAGCCCTCGGTGCTGGTGTCGAAGGTCAGGGTGTGCGGCATCCCGGTGGTGTTGCCGGTGGCCGCGCTGTTCTCCCAGATGATCGTGGTCGCCCCGGCCACCGCCGTGGTGGGCGCGGACTTGTAGCGGGTGATGCTGTCGTCGGCGGTCCAGGTCAGCACCTGGTCGGCGGCGACGCGCGGGGCGGCGGAGGCGGGCACCGCTGCCAACGGGATCACCGTGAGCAGGAGCGCCGCCAGCGCGGCCTTCAGTCGTCGGGTCATCGTCTCTCCTAGAGTTCCCGCACGCGGATGTTGCGGAACTCGGCCAGGTCGTTGTCACCGTGGTTCTGCAGGCCGATGAAGCCGCGCAGGAACTGCCGCAGGTCCGTCGGTGGGTCGCCGGCACGCGACGACTGCTTGCCCGGGGTGTTGTCGAACTCGTTGATCACCACACCGTTGCGGATCATCGTGTAGTGCTGCCCGACGGCGCGGATTTCGTAGTCGTTCCACTCGTTCTTCGGGGTGACGCCGGCCTGGGCCAGCGGCACCGGGTCGAAGTTGTAGACCGAGCCGGTCTTCTGCGGTTCACCGGTGTCACCGTCGTAGATCTGGATCTCGTGTCCGCAGTAGATCGCCATCCAGGCCTGCGAGGTCCGGGCCGAGCCGACGGTGCCGCAGCTGCCCGGCGGTCGCTGGTCGAGGGGGGTTCGCAGGTCCGGGAACCGGATGAAGACGCCGGTGTTGGCCCGGCCGGTGCCCGGGGCAATGTCGCGGAACTGCACCTTCAGCGAGAAGTCGCCCAGCTCCTTGGTGTGCCAGAGCATGCCCATGCCACCGCTGGAACGCAGCGACCCGTCCGGTTCGATGCCGAACTTCCCGTCCGGCGCCTGCTGCCAACCGCGCAGCGACTCGGCGGTGCCGTCGAAGAGCGGCTCGTACCCGGTGTGGCCGTCCCGGCCGATCTCCGACGCGGCGGCCAGCCGGGTGAGGGTGCCCGCCTCGCGGGTGCTGAGCAGGTCGTCGTCCTGCAACGAGCGGGCCACGGCGGTCACGTGCCGGACGAAACCGTTGTGGTCGGCCCAGGTGCTCTCGTCGTCGATCAGGTCGTTGGCCGTGCAGCCCTGCCCGACAGTGCGACTGGGCACCCCGGTGTCCGTGTCGCCGAGCCACACGTTGGTCCGGTCGTCCGGCACCGCGCAGCCCACCGTGACAGTGCTCTGCACCGTCGCCGTCTCACCGTCGGCGTAGGTGACGGTCAGTTTCGCGGTGTAGGTGCCGACCCGGGCGTACACGTGCCGGGGGTCCGCCTCGGTCGACGTGGCGCCGTCGCCGAACTCCCAGCGGTGGCTGACGCCGCCGGAGCGGGAACCGGTGAAGGCCACGGTCAGCGGCTTGTTCTGCACGGCGACCGAGGTCGCCGCCGGTGCCGGGGTGGGCGCCCCGCCGGTGTAGGTGATCCGGATCAGTTTCTGGTTGGCGTGCAGGCTGAAGAACCCGCCGCCGTAGTCGAGCAGGTAGAGCGCGCCGTCCGGGCCGAACTTGGCGTCCATCCAGCTCTGCAACCTGGTGTCGCCGTTACCGCCCGGGATGATGGCCCGCAGCGACTCGGCGTACACCGGTGGGGCGGCCTGTGGCACGCCGGCCGGGTCGACGGTGACCGCCACCCGGTTGGCGGCGTTCGACTGGTCGCCGATGAACCACTTGCCGTCCCAGTGCTCCGGCCACGCCACGCCGCTGTCGGTGTCGACGAGGTCGCGGTGGTACGTCGGACCGGACATGATGGCCTGGCCGCCGCCGCGCAGGTACGGCTGGGTGTAGGTGGCGTCGGCCGCGACGTAGGTCGGCAGGCCGCTGCCGTCGGTGCGCTTCGGAAAGACCGGGCCGCCGCCGTCCGGCGAGTACCAGATCATGTTGTCCCGGGCCGCCGGGATGTCCTCCAGCCCGGTGTTGCGCGGCGAGGTGTTCTTCAGGTTGTCGCAGTCGTACCAGCCGGTGAGCACTGTGGCGTCGGTGTTGCTGCGGTCGCGGTACGGCTGCCGGTTGCCCATGCAGTACGGCCAGCCCTGGTTGCCGGCCGAGGTGATGATGGTGGCCGTCTCGTACTTCGCCGGGCCGAGGGTGGGGCTGGGCGACGAGGCGTCCGGGCCGACCCAGCCGGCGGTCAGCCACTGGTGCTTCGGATCGATCTGGAGGCGGGCGATGTTGCGCACGCCCATCACGTAGATCTCCGGTCGGGTCTTCTCGGTGCCCGGCGGGAACAGGTTGCCCTCCGGGATGGTGTACGTGCCGTCCGGCTCCGGGTGGATCCGGATGATCTTGCCGGCGAGGTCGTTGGTGTTACCCGACGTGCGGCGGGCGTCCTGGAACGAGATCCCCTCGTACTCCTGGGTCCAGTTGTTGCCGGCGTAGCCCTGCGACCCCTCGGAGGAGTTGTTGTCGCCGGAGCCGACGTAGAGGTTGCCCTTGGCGTCGAACGCCATGCCGCCACCGGCGTGGCAGCAGCTGTGGACCTGCACGGGGAACTGCAACAGGTCCTTGCGGGTGGCCTGGTCGATGGTCTGCGCCTGACGGTCGTAGGTGAACCGCGAGATGGTGCGCTGACCGACCCGCTTCACCCGGTCGACCGACTCGTGCGGCATCCAGTAGACGTAGAGCCAGCCGTTCTCGGCGAACGCGGGGTCGGGCACGATGCCGAGCAGGCCCTCCTCGTTCTTCACCAGCTCGGAGCCGCTGCCCCGGTTGCCCATCACCTCCAGGGTGGTGAGCAGCTTGACCTGCTTGGTCCGCGGGTCCCAGGAGTGGATGGTGCCGCAGCCCAGGCCGACGTTCGGGTTGTTCCAGTCCGCGATCGGGCCGCTCGGGCAGGCCGCCTTGCCGACGTAGAAGACGGTGCCGTCGGGCGTGATGGTGAGCCCGTGCGGCTCGCCGATCTGGTCCAGCTGACCGGTCTGGTTGGCGGCGGTGAGGCGCTCCACCTTGTAATTCGACGCGATGGTGGCCTGGCAGTCGCCGCGTACCCGACCGGTGGTCCAGTTCAGCGCCCCGGTGAGGTGGGTGCGGAACGCCTCCTCCCCGTAGCTGCCCTCGGTGTGGCCCATGCCGGTGTAGAACGACCGGCCGCCGTCGTAGTCCCGGCACCAGGACACCGGGTGGAACGGGCCGTTGGCGGCCGCCCCCGGGTTGTAGTGCCGCTCCTCCACCTGGGCGAGCGTGTGCACCGTACCGATCGGGTTCGGGTCCCAGTTCTCCCAGCGGTCGGACCGGGTGATGGTCATCGGCAGCGACGCGGTGGCCGGGTGCTTGCGGTCCAGGATGTTCACCACCGCGCGGTTCACCGCGGGCGGCTCCGGGGCGGTGGTGCTGCCGGTGAACAGGCGCAGGTCGGCGAGTTGGACCAGCGGCTCTCCGCTGTTCGCCGTGACGTTGAGCCGGTAGCGGGTGAACTCCTGCGGCGTGGCGATGTCGAACCGGCGGGTCTGGAAGCGGTCCGGGAAGGTCTGGCCGGTGCGACGGTCCAGGTCGGTCCAGCTCTGCCCGTCAGTGGAGCCCTGCAGGGTCCAGTCCTTCGGGTCCCGGCCGGCCGAGTCGTTGGCCGACGTGAGCGCGTACCCGGTGACCCGCTTCGGCGCGGCCAACTCGTACGCCACCCAGCCGGTCGGGGTGCGGACCAGCCATTTCGTGTTGGCGTCGCCGTCGGTCAGCTTCTCCTTGGTCTCGTTGGGCGGGTTCTCGCCGCTGGCGGTCACCCGGGCCACCGGCTCGGCCACCGGGATGGCGCCGGCCGGTCGGGTGCCGATCAGGCCGGTGAACCACGTGGAGTCGACCTGGGCGCGGGCGGCGTCGGCGATGCCGACGAAACCGCCGCCGGCCTTCATGTAGCTCTGTAGCGCCGACTCCTGGTCGCGGTTGAGCGCGGCGCCCGTCGCGGAGAGAAAAACCACGCTGCGGTACGCGGACAGCCCCGCCGTGGTGAACACACCGGGGTCGGTGGTGGCCGTGACATCGATGTCATGACCGGCAGCAAGCTGTTTGATGGTGTCGACCGCACGGGACACCGGGTCCTGCTGCTCGGCCACCGGCCCGTGGAACACCAGGACAGCTGTCCTCTGTGGTTGCGCCGCCTGCGGGGCGGCGGCCGTTCGTGGCGCGGCGGCGGCCGCGGCCGTCGTCGTCGCCGGGAGCAGTGTCGCGAGGGCCGCTAAGGCGGCGAGGGTTCGTCGTAGGTTTCTGGTCATGCCCGTCCCCACTTTCGGTTCGGTCAGCTTCCGTGCGTGTGGGTGTGGCCCTGGAACCGGTGGATGGCCTCTTCGGCGCCCGGCGGCATGCTGCCGTCGGCGTTGCGCACCAGGAAGATCCCGGCCATGCCGCCGTCGGAGTGCGTCTGCACGTGGCAGTGGTACATCCAGGCGCCGGGTCCGACACCCTCCCCGGCCAGCACCTGGAAGCCGAACGAGCTGCCGGGGTTGAGGTCCTTGTTGTCGACCACCAGGCTGGGGTCGCTCGGCCCCTCCAACATCCCGGTGCGGTTGTCCGCCCACCGGTGCGCGTGCAGGTGGAAGGTGTGGAACAGGTTGCCGTGGCCGATGGCGATCCACTCGACGCGCTCGCCCAGGTTCGCCTCGAACATCGGGGTCGCCGGTGCCATCTTGTTGTTGATCATCATGTCGTGGAACACGGCGGTGAACTGCTTCGACGGCAGGATGTCGCCGCGCCGCCGGACGATCAACGCGCCGTAGAGCCCCTTCGCGACACCGCCGGTGCCGTGGTCGGTGCCCATCGCGTGATCGTGGTAGTGCCAGTAGCCGGCGCTGCCGGGCATGTACCGCCGGCCCGCCGCGGCCACCATCTCGTGCGAGCGCCAGACGTACGTCCGGGTCTCACCGGGGTTGTTGAACGAGGCGTTGAACGGGCTGCCGTCGGATTCGGTGCTGTAGTCCACCCCGTGCGGGTGGATGGAGAGCCGCTGGTCGGTGGTGTTGACCAGGGTGATCTCCAGGGTGTCACCCTCGTACATCTCCAGGATCGGGCCCGGAACGGTGGCCTGACCGGGTGTCAGGCCGTACCCGAACAGGTTGCCGGGCAACTGCTCGGCGTAGATGGTGATCTTCTTGGTGACACCGGCGGCGGCCCGGGCGGGGCTGCCGCCGAACGCGCTGCCGATCGCTGGGGCGGACGCGCCCAGTGCCCCGGCGGCGAGCGCACCGGTGGCGATCAGCGATCTACGGGACAGGTGGCGGTGAGGGCCACCAGCGTGATCGTCCATGGGTCTCCGTTCCCGACCGGGCGAAGACGCGACGAGGGCAGGGTGCATCGACCCGAGCACGGGGGCGGTGGCACGACTGAGGGTGAGGCTCGTCGCGTACTTTGCTCGGAAGACTCAAAGCTTTCGATGGATGACAGCAACTTATGTAATCCATCGACGAAAGTACAGCTCTGATTGCAAAAAGATTACCTTGACATCACGACGTCTGTCGATTGACATGAAGCTGACACACAAGCGGACGCCGGGCTGCCGTCACTGCGGCAACCCGGCGTCAGCCGTCCGGAAGATGTCTGTCAGAGCTGGTGGCGGTCGTCCGCAGGCAGGCTCGGGGCCTGCGGTGGCTCGGGCGCCTGGTCCGGCTGGCCGAGCTGTGCGACGTGGGTCGGGTCGAGGACCCGGGAGAGGAACGCGCGGGTCCGTTCGTGCTTCGGCGCGCCCAGCACCTCCTGCGGCGGCCCCTGCTCGACCACCACCCCACCGTCCATGAAGACGACCCGGTCGGCGACGTCACGGGCGAACGCCATCTCGTGGGTGACCACCATCATCGTCATGCCGTCCTCGGCCAGCTTGCGCATCACGGTGAGCACGTCGCCGACGAGTTCCGGGTCGAGCGCCGAGGTCGGCTCGTCGAACAGCATCAGCTTCGGCTCCATCGACAGCGACCGGGCGATCGCCGCGCGCTGCTGCTGCCCACCGGAGAGCTGGGCCGGGAAGGCGTCGGCCTTGTCGGTCAGCCCGACGCGCTCCAGGTTGGCCCGGGCGATCCGCTCGGCCTCGGCCCGACCCCGCCGGAGCACCCGACGCTGGGCGATGGTGAGGTTGTTCAGGACGGTCAGGTGCGGAAACAGGTTGAACGACTGGAAGACCATGCCGATACCACGGCGGACCTGGTCGATCTCGACGTCCGGGTCGGTCATCTCGACCCCGTTCACCCAGATCGTGCCGGCCGTCGGCTGCTCCAGCAGGTCGACGCAGCGCAACAGTGTCGACTTGCCGGAGCCGGACGGCCCGATGACGCAGACCACCTCGCCCTGGCCGACCTCGAAGTCGATGCCCTTGAGCACCTCGAGCGGACCGAAGGACTTGTGCAGGTCGCGGATCTCCACGGCGGGGCGGGAAGGCGTGGTCGTCATGGGGTCACCGAGCCTTCGCGTAGCGGAGTTCGAGGCGTCGTACCACCTGCGACAGCGGCAGGGTGATCACCAGGTAGGCCAGGCCGGCCACCAGCAGTGGTGTCGCGTTCACCCGGTCGTTGAGCATGTCCCGACCGAACTTGGTGATCTCGATGGTCTGCGCCGTCACGCCGAGCACGTAGGCCAGTGACGAGTCCTTGGTGAGCAGGATGAGCTCGTTCGTCAGTGGCGGGATCACGATCCGGAACGCCTGCGGGATGACGATCGTGCGCATGGCGGTGAAGTGCGACATGCCGAGGGTCCGCGCCGCCTCCATCTGCCCCTTGGGAACGGCCTGGATGCCGGCCCGGATGGTCTCGGCCATGTACGCCGCGGCGGTCAACCCGAGGCCGATAGCTATCGAACCGAACACCCCGCCCGGAATCTCGCGCTCCGGGAAGGCGATCGGGATGCCGTACCCGACGAGGAAGAGCACCAGCAGCGCGGGCAGACCCCGGAACAGCTCGATGTACGCCGTCGCCACCCAGCGGTACGGCGCCACCCGGGACAGCCGCATCAGCGCCAGGATGGTGCCGAACACGAGGCCGAAGGCGAACGCGCCGAGCGTGTAGAGGACCGTGTTGCGCAGCGCCACGGTGATGATCGTCGGGAACATCGACGTGATGATGTCGACGCGGAAGAACGCGTCGGCCAGCCTGCCCCAGTCCGCGGCGAAGGCCACCACGGCGATGACGGCGATGAAGATCAGGTACTGGATCCCGAGGGACAGCCGCTCCCGCTGGCGGCGTCGCAGCTTCACGTTGGCTCGTTGCCTTCCCGGAGGTCTACCGACACGGAGGGCGCGCGGGACGCGCGCCCTCCGGTACTACGTGGTGCTCAGGCGCTCGGCCGGCTCTGCGGCTCAGGCGTTCGGCCGCTTGCCGATCCACTTCTCGTAGATCGTGTCGTACGTGCCGTCCTGCTTGGCCTTGGCCAGCACCTCGTTGATCTTCTTGAGCAGCTCCGGGTTGGCGTCCTTCTTGACCGGGAAGCCGTACTGCTCGCCGGTGTCGAACTCGGCGGCGACCTCGAACCCGCCCGGGTTCTTCTTCAGGTACTCGGTCCAGACCGGCAGGTCGTTGATGGCGGCCTCGACCTGGCCGTTGGCGACGGCCTGCTGCAGGGCGGCGAGGTCCTCGAACTCGACCAGCTTCAGGCCCTTCTCCGCCTCGAGCTTCTTGGCGTAGTCACGACCGGTGGTGGCCGCCTGGACGCCGAGCTTCTTGTCCCGGAGGTCGTCCAGCGACTTGTACGTCTTGCCGGTCTTCACCAGCATCGCCTGGGTGGCGTCGAAGTAGGGATCGGAGAAGTCGATGACCTTCTTCCGCTCCTCGGTGATCGTCATGCCGGCGGCGGCCGCGTCGCACTTGCCGGTGTTGAGGTCCTGGCCGGACTTGATCCCCTCGAACGGGGTGTCGATGATCGTCTGCTCGACGCCGAGCTCCTTGGCGACCAGGTCCATGATCTCGACGTCGAAGCCGGTCACCTTGCCGCTCGCGTCCTTGGACTGGAACGGCGGGTACGGCAGGTGGGTGCAGACGGTCAGCTTGCCCGCCGCGACCAGCTTGACGCCGCTGGCCTGGACCTCACTGTCGTCCTTCTTCGCGCAACCCGCGGTCAGTGCGAGGGCGGCGACGGCCACGACGAGGCCGGCCTGACGGACGGCGCTTGGGAACCTCACGGCTGTGTCCCTCCGATTCGGCTTCCCTTGCACAGAAAGCCAATCTGGTTCATAGACTTTGCGATAAGCGACCGTACCCGATCGGGCGCGTCGCCCCCAGATCACGCCGTGGTCACCCGGGCGACGCGACACCTGGGTCACCGCCGGCGAACCGGACACTCACGCAGCAACCTGCCTCAACCACCGGTTCCCTCGGCCGCCCCGTCCGGGGTGAGGGCCCCACCGTGCGGGTCTGTGTCCAGGAACACGTGCTGGTGGCCGTGGCCGGCGTCGACGCTGACCTGGTCGAGCTGGGTCGCCGCCACCGACCAGATCGTCGCGGCCTCGGCCGCCTGCCGGGCCGCGACATCCAGCACGGCCGCCCGCTGCGCGGCCGGAACGCCGGCGGCCAGCGCGTACGCGTCGACAGCCAGCGACGCCTGCTGGACCGCTGCGCGCAGCCCGCCGCGCGCCACGTTGGTGGCGGTGGTCCCCGACGGCGGGTCGGCGAACGGTTCGGCCGCCCGGCGCATGACCTCCTGCCACTGGCGGGTCTGCGCGGCGTCCGGTGCGCGTCCGCCGGTCGTCTCCGTCTTGATGGCGGCCAGGACCGGGGCGACCTGGTCGCGGACGCGCCGCGCGGTCTCGGTCAACTCCACGATCTGCTGGGCGTCCCGCTTTGCCTCGGCCTGCTTGATGCTCGCGATGGTCGCCTCGGTGGCGTCCGGACGGCCCACCTGGTAACCGACCAGTCCACCGAGCAACGCGGTGACCAGTGCGATCACGCCCGCGACGGCCGCGTACCGCGCGGTGCGGCGACGACCCACAGCGGCAGTGTCCAACTGGTAGGAGGGTCGGCCGGTGCGGCGCGCCATCGCATCTCCTCACATCGATGGGGTGGGGCCAAAGATTAGCCGCCCCTCGTGACGTCAGTCGATAGCGCCGCCGATACCCGCACCGGCACACCCGTGTCGGCGGGAACCGCTAGACCGGATAGCCCCACTCGACCAACGGCTTCTCCAGCACCCGTTCGATGGCGGTGACCTGCGCCGGGCTGAGTTCGTCCCGGTACGCCTCCGCCCGCCCCACCGTGAAGTCGTACCGGGAGAAGCCCTTCTCGAAGGCGGTCGACCAGCGCAGACCGAGGAAGTCGAGCATCCGGGCGACCTGCTCACGTGGCTGCTCGACCAGGTCCTCGTAGCGCACGTCGAGCCACTGGTCGGCCGGGTGCCGCAGCCGGGCCTGGGCGAAGGCCTCCATCAGCATCTTCCACCCGAGCGCGGCGAGCACCGGGAACGAACGGCCGGACTCGATCCACTCCTCCCGCAGGTCGGACGGGAGCGGGCCGTAGATCCAGTTGTCCGGCCCGCGCCACCCGTCCCACCAGCCCATCTGGAGCCACGAGTTGGCCACCGCGCGGCCGTCGCGGACCACGTTGACCACCCGCAGATCCGGGTACGCGGCGTGCAGCAGACCGGTGCGCGGCCACCCGGTGACGTGCTGCACCAGCTGTTGACAGCCCTGCCGGGCGATCCGCTCGTCGAAGAAGGCCCGCAACCGTCGGGACACGAACGGCGTCAGGTCCTCGGCGACCAGGTCCCGGCACGGTCGGGAGAAACCGGCGAGCACCTGCCGGTCGAGCAGGTGGTACGCCTCCGACGGCGCCACCCGGAGCCGACCCCGCTCCAGCAACCGTCGACTGTGTCGCAGCGAGGTCATTCCCGCCGGGCGCGGTGCCGAGCGCCGGTAGAGCAGGCCGTTGAACCTGCCCTTGGGGTTGAGCCGGGCCAGTTTGTCGTCCAGGCCGGAGACGAAGCCGACAGCGGGATGCCGGGAGAGCAACTCCTGGACCAGTGTCGAACCGCAGCGACCGGTGCCCACCACCAGTGAGAGCATCGTTCAGCCTTCCTGCCGGGTGGCGGGTGACGGGGAGACGGCCGGGTCCGCGGCGCGGCGGACGGCTGACGAGGTGGCCGCCGGGTGGCGTAACGGGTAGCCGAAGCGGGTCAGGGCCACGGCGGTCAGCCCGGTCACCACCGCGTACGCGCGGGTGGTGAGCCCGGTCAGCCACTCGGTGTCGGCGACCACCTCGACCAGCCCGGTGCGGTGCCGCGAGGGGTTGCCAGCCACCGAGTGGGTCGGCCTGAGCCGCACCGTGGCCGGCGTCGGGAACGGAAGCTCGTCGGGGGTCGCGCCGACGAAGCCGGCGATCTGGGCGGTGGTGCCCGCCGGGTCGGCCACGAAGTCCTCGTACCGCACCCGCAGGTAGCGGCCCGGCGCACCGCGGCGACCACCCCACAGGCGTACGGTCGCGGTGTTCCAGACCAGCCAGAGCAGCGCGGCCTTGCCGACGGGTGGTCGGCTCATCAGCTGGTCGTCGGCGGGACCGTCCAGGAGGCGTCGACGACGCCAGGAGTACGCGGTCGCGCGCGGGTCACGCACCACGTGCAGGACGTACAGGTCGATGCCGGGCAGGCTGCCGAGCAGGGCGCCGTACGGCGGCAGCTTGGAGGAGTCGACGATGACACCGTCGGACCGGCCGGGCAGTGCGTGTTCGGCGATCGAGGCGTAGAGCCGGGCCAGGTGCCTGTCATCGGGGTGGCCGGGGACCGGCGGCTGGCCGCGACGGTGGCGGCGCAGCAGCGCTGGCAGCCGCCGCAGCCGCAGCCGCTGGGCCAACCGGGCGGCGATCCCGGCCGGGTCGGCGTCGCTCAGGTCGGCGCGCACCCGGGCCCAGAGCGGGCAGTCGACCACCGGGGAACCGCAGCCGCACTGCCGGTTCTCCAGGATGCCGCGCCGCCACAGGTACCGCAGCTCGCCGGCCGCGAAGAAGCCCGGCAACTGGCCCAGGACGGTGGTCACCAGGGTGCTGCCGCTGCGACCGCTGCCGGCGAGGTAGAGCACCCGTACCCGGCTCACCGGGCCGCTCCCCCACCGGCCGTGGCGCGACCGGTCCGCCGCCGCGCCGGCAGCGCCGCGGCGGCCTCGGCGTACAGCCCGCGAATGCGCTCCAGGTGCCGGTCCGGCGCGAACTGGGCGGCGATCTTCGTGCGGCCGGCCCGGCCCATCCGGTACGCCCGCTGTGGGTCGGCCAGGATGTCGGTCAGCGCGGCGGCGAGGGCGGTGGGCTCGTCGGCGGCGACGATGCGCCCGTCCACCTCGGACTCGACCAGCTCGGGCAGCCCACCCAGATCGGTGGTCACCACCGGGACACCGCAGGCGAACGCCTCCAGCACCGCCATCGGTTGGTTCTCGTGCCACCGGGACGGGACGGCGACCACCGCCGCCGACCGGATCAGCTCGTGCAGGCGGGGCTTGTCGAGCCGACCGTGGAACCGGACCCGGCCGGGCACCCGCCGGGCGGCGAGCGCCTCCATCTCCGGGCGGGCCGGCCCGTCCCCGGCGACGTCCACGCCGACCCCGTCCGGCAGCGCGGCGGCGGCCTCGATCAGCACGTCGACGCCCTTCTCCGGGGCCAGCCTGCCGGCGAAGACGACACCGCCGCCGGGCGTCTGCTTGGCGGTGACACCGGTCAGGTCGACGAAGTGGTTGACCACCCGCAACCGGTCCGGGTAGACGCCCGCGCGGCGCATCACGTCGGCCAGGAACCCACTCGGGCTGACGAAGAGCTGCACCGGGTCGTACGCGTTGAGCCGCCGGTGCAACCAGGACTCGACGGCGAGCAGACCGCTGCGTGACAGCGAGCCGTCCTTGCAGCGGCGGCGGGCCGCCTGCAACGGGCCACCGGTGACGCACGCCTGGCAGGGCCGGCCCCGGTCCAGCAGTTGGTAACTCGGGCAGGCGAGCTTGTAGTCGTGCATGGTCAGCACGCACGGCACCCCAGCGGCGCGGGCCGCGGCGAGCACCGACGGGGAGAGCTGGTGGTAGATGTTGTGCAGGTGCAGCACGTCCGGCCGGAAGTCGTCGATCACCTGGGCCAGTCCGCGCCGGCTCGTCGGCGACCACAGCATCCGCCCGACGGCCACCGCCCGGGGCCGAACCCCGCTCGGCGCCGGCTCCAACTCCACTTCGGACGGGAACCGCGCGGCGTACGGCAGCGGCGACTCGTTCTCCGGGTGGCTCATGCCGAAGTAGGCGACAGTGTCGCCGGCGGCCCGTTGCAGGTCGGCGAGATCGAGCAAGTACCCCTCGGCACCGCCACGGCGGTAGAGGAACTTGTTCACATGCAGCACGCGCATCGACTCGGCCTGCTCACGTCGATCGGGCGAATCGGGCCCCGAGGTGATGACCGAGATCCGCCCGCCCCGGCCACGGCCCACGGTATGCAGGCCGGGTCAGCGAGTCCAGTTCACATTAGCCATGTGGCTGAACGGGTGATCTTCGTCTGCCCGTGCGGTCCGCAGCCTGGCCTCCCGCCATGATCTCCCGATAGCCTGGCTGCCGCCGGTCGTACCCGCTCTGCTGCGGGGCCGGGCCGGTGCCCCGACAAGGAGGACCCGTGGCAGCCGACGACGAGGTCTCCGCGCTCGCGTACACCGCGCGGCGGGTCCGGCGGCACCTGCGCTGGGCGCGTACCGAGGGGATCGGACGGCTGATCGAGGAGGACCGCCTCAACCCGGTCGACCGGATCGGCACGGCACTGGCGAAGCGACGCTGGCGGCGGCGGGCCGGCCGCACGCCCGGCTCGGCGATGCCGGTCTACCTGGTCGGTCTGCAACGCTCCGGCACGAACATGCTGGTCCGCGGCCTGGACGCCGCACCCGAGGTCGAGGTCCGCAACGAGAACGACAGCACCCTCTTCCACCGCTTCCAACTCCGCCCGGACCCGGTGCTGACCGCCGTCATCCAGCGCAGCCGTCACGCGTACGTCCTGGTCAAGCCGCTCTGCGAGAGTCACCGTGTGGACGAGTTGCTGGCCCTGCCGGGGCTGACCCCCGGGCGCGCGCTCTGGGTCTACCGCGACGTCGACGACCGGGCCCGCTCCGAGGTCGCCAAGTTCGGTGACGCCAACCTGCGGGCCCTGCGGGCGATCGCCGACGGCAGCATCGGGCGACGGTGGCAGGGGCAGCGCCTCGACGCCGACGCCGTCGAGCTGATCCGGGCCCACGACCCGCAACGGTTGGATCCGCACAGCGGCGCGGCGCTGTTCTGGTACGTCCGCAACTCGCTCGTCTTTCAGCTCGGCCTGGACCAGCGGGCCGACGTGCTGCTGTGCCGCTACGACAGCCTGGTCGCGGACCCCGCCGCGCAGCTCCGGCGGCTCTGCGCCTTCCTCGACTTCCCGTACCACCCACGGCTGCACGCGCACATCGGCCCCCGCCAGTCGCACGGTCCGGCGGAGCACCGGCGGCTGCCGATCGACAGGCGCGTGCGGGCCCGCTGCGACGAGCTGACCGACCGGCTCGACCGCGCCGCGGCCGACGCCCGACCCGAGACCACGAAGGCGGCCGACAGTGGCTGAGACCGGAACCCGTACCGCGCCGATCTTCCTGGTCGGCTGCCAGCGGTCGGGCACCACGATGGTGCGTCTCGTCCTGGACTCACACTCGCGGATCAGCTGCGGCCCGGAGACCCGGTTCCTGCCCGACCTGCGACGGATCGTCGGCCGGGACTGGGAACGGCTGGCCCGCTTCGGGTTTCCGCGCGAGGACTGGCTGCGCCGGATCCGGGACTTCTTCGGCGGCGTGCACGCCGACTACGCCGCCGCCCGGGGCAAGACCCGGTGGGCCGACAAGACCCCGCTGTACGCGATGTCGCTGGACTTCGTCACCGAGGTCTTCCCGGACGCCCAGATCGTGCACCTCATCCGGGACGGCCGCGACGTGGTGGTCTCGCACCGCAAACGGTTCGGCTACTGGTCCGCCGTGAAGTGCGTGGTGAAGTGGCCGCGCTACATCCGGGCCGCGCGGGCAGTCGGCGCCACCCTGCCGGCGGACCGCTACTACGAGCTGCGCTACGAGCAGGCGGTCAGCGAGCCGGAGAAGACGATGCGGGCCCTGTTCGAGTTCCTCGGCGAATCGTGGGAGGACGGCATCCTCGACTACGACAGCAAGCAGCACGACGTGGCCCAGAAGTACACCACCGAGGCGGAACGACGACGGGCGGCGGCGAGCGTCACCGAACCGATCTACGGCTCCCGGGTGGGCACCTACCGCCGCGAACTCGACCCGTTCCTGCGCCTGCTCGTCTGGGTCTTCTCCGGTCCGACCCTGCGCGCCCTGGGTTACCGGTGACCCGCCCGAGCCGGCGGCGCGCGATCGCCACCGCCGCCATCGCCGCCACCCTCCTGCTCACCGCCGGCTGCACCGGCGGCGACGACGATCCGCCGCCGGCCGCCACCCCCTCCGCGACGGCGGCACCCGCAACCGGCGCGCCGGCACCCACCGGCGAGCAGGTGAGCAACCCGTTCGGCGCGCACTGGGACTGGTCGCGGTTTCAGCAGTTCGGGCCGTACCTGCGCCGGCTCGCCGGTTCGGCGACGTACGAGGAGATCTCCTGGTGCGAGATCGAACGGACCCCCGGTAAGGCGGACTGGGCCGGGCTGGACGAGATCGCCACGCGCAGCCGGGACCTGGGCATCACACTGCACCTGAAGATCCGCACCGGTGTGTGCTGGGCGACCGGTGGCACCGCACGCTACACCCGGGGCGCGGCCAACAAGACCGAGTCGGCGATGCCCACCGACCTCGGCGCGTACCAGCGGTTCGTCGGCGAGGTGGTGCACCGCTACGGCCCGTACGGGGTGCGGGAGTACGCGATCGAGAACGAGGTCAACGCGCCGAGCTACTGGGCCGGCAGCCCCGAGGACTACGCGCGGCTGCTCCGGGCCGCCGCCGAGACGATCCGCGCGACCGACCAGAAGGCGCGGGTGGTCGACTCCGGCATCAGCAGTGTCGCGTACGGCATGGGTGTCGCCGACCGGCTGCTGCGCGCCGATCGGGTGCCCGAGGCCGTCGCCGCCTATCAGGCGTACTTCCAGCGTCGGGTCGGCACCCGGGGGCAGCAGATTCCGGCGGTGACCGGGGAGGCGCAGCTACGTCGGGCGCTCGGCACCGAGACCAACAGCCGCAACCTGCGTTTCCTGGCGGTGACCGAGTCGCTGCTGACCGACCGCACCGTCGACGTCCGGCAGGTGCACTTCTACGAGCACTTCAGCGGGGTGGCCCCGCTGCTGGACTACCTGCGCGCCACCACACCGCCGGGCACCCCGATCCAGGCGTGGGAGGTCGGTCAGTTCTGGCGCGACGGCGACGGCGACCCGGCCAGCCGGGCCACGGAGATGGTCAAGACGGTCACCCTGCTGGCGGCCGGTGGGATCGGTGAGATCAGTTGGTTGCCGTTGGCGTACAACCCGAACAACGCGGCCGGCAGCGAGGTCCGCTACGGCCTGCTCGACCCGGACGGCACCGAACGGGAGGCCGGCCGGATGCTGGCGGCCCTGGCCGACGCCGCCCGGGACGCCACCGTCACGCCGCTACCCGCCTCGGTGGCCGGCAGGCTGAACGGGGTCGCGTTCGTCCGGGGTGGTCAGAGCACGCTGGTGCTCTGGTCGGCGTCGAACACGCCGGTGACGGTGCCCGCGGCACCGGGCGCCCGGGCCGGGGCGGTGGGTTCCCCGCTGGGCGTGGCCGGCGGCGGCACCACGATCACCGACGTGCCCGTCGTGCTCCGCGCCGACCAGCCGGTGGACCGGGTCCTCGCCGCCGTCCGCTAGGGCCTGTTTCATAAGGGCGGCCGAGCCGAGGCGGAGTCCGGGCGGCGATCCGGCAAGGCGCGGTTTCGTCCGGATACCGGTGTCGTATCCGGACGAAACCGCAACGCCGCCGGTCGTCGTCCGGGCCCGCCGCAGGCCGGCCAGTTCTTATGAAACAGGCCCTAGTCCAAGCCAGGGGTCGGACCAGCCCAACAGGGCGGCCAGGCGCGCGTTGTGCGGCGCGAACTGCTCGCTCAGGCGCTCCCGCAGGGCCGGGGTCAGCTCGGAGACGCCCGGGTCGACCCGGCGGGTGTGCCGGGTGAACGCCTCCGGGGTGAAGGCCGGCAGGCCGAGGAAGCGCACGATCTCGCCGTACGTGCCGGCCGGGTCGGCGTTCAGGTCTTCGGTCCGGGCAACGTGGATCCGCTCCCGGGGGACGTGCGCGAACCACCGGTTCAGCTGCTCGGCGTAGCGGCCCCGGGCAGCGTACGAGTGGTTACGCAACGCCCGGTGCGCGGCCGGGCTGTCCGGGCCGCGCCGCGTCGCCCTCGCCAGCCGCTCCTCCTCGGCGTCCAACGCGTCGGCGAAGGAAAGCGGTTCGACGCCGTACGAGCGGGTGTGCAGGTAGTGCGAGTAGGCCCGCTGCACCGGGTCGCGCAGCAGGACGACGAAGCGGGCCTGCGGCAGGGCCGCCGCGACCCGGGCCGGCACGCTCGGATGGAACAGGTAGTAGGGGCTCGCCTCGAACGTGCGCTCCCCCGGGGCGAGGCGCGGGAAGTGCCCCCGGTACCACCGCGCCCCCCGAGCGTGGTGGACGCTGAAGTACTGCAACTCCTTGCCGGTGGGCACCCGGACCCGGGGATGCGCGGCGAGGTGGTGGTACAGCGACGTGGTGCCGCAGCGCTGCGCGCCGATCACCAGGAAGTCCGGCAGCGGTCCCGGCTCCCCCGGTCGCGCCGCCCGTCCCCAGGCCCGTGCCGTGCGCACCCCCCGACGCAGCCGGTCGGTGACCTGACGCCGTGCGCCGCCGCTCACGAGCGCGCCCCGCGCTGGCCGGCACCCGCAGCGGCACCCACCCCGTCGGCCGGTTCGGCGGGGTCGGCGGCGGCACGTCGACCGCCTCGGCGGGTCACCGCGCGCAGCACCATGACGTCCTCCCGACTGAGCCCGAGGGCGAACACCACGGCCAGGTACGCCACCATGATCGCGGCGAGGCCGACAACGAGTTGCGCGGTCCACCCCTCGACCAGCCAGCGCACACCGAACCCCACACCCATCGCGACCAGCGCGGCGACCAGGCCCTTGACCATGCCCGCCGTCACCGGCACCGTGTGCACCTGCGCGCGCACCTGCCAGACCCGGGCGACGTTCACCGCCGCCAACGACACCGCCCAGGCCACCGCCGCGCCGAGAATGCCGTACGCCGGGATGAGCCAGAGGTTGAGCAGGACGTTGAGCAGCAGGGCGGCGAGGTTGTCCATCATGTTCACCGAGACCCGGCCGGACATGTTCAGCAACGTCCCGCAGGGCCCGGTCGCGGCGTTGACGAGCTGACCGAGCGCCAGCACCACGGTGACCGCCGCGCCGCCGACCAGGCCCGGCCCGCCGACCAGCCGCAGCAACTGCTCCGGGAAGACCAGCAACGCCACGAAGGCCGGCAGCGACAGCCGCAGCACCCAACCGGTGGCGACCCGGTAGATGCGGCGCACCTCGTCCAGTCGACCCTGGTGGTAGAGGTGCGCCAGGTGCGGACCGAACGAGGCGTTGACCGGTGCCAGCACGAACACCGCGATGGTGACCAGCCGGGTCGCCACGTGGTAGACACCGATCGCGTCGGCACCGTAGTCGAAGAAGCCGAGCAGCAACGCGTCCACCCAGATCAGCCCGGTGGACGACAGCGAGGAGACCCAGCTGACGGTGGAGAACCGGAACAACTCCCCCGGCCGGTACGCGGGCCGGGCGGCGGGCACCCGGCGCACCATCCGGGCGAGCGCCACGAGAGCGAACGCGGCGGCGCTCCAGCTCGCCACCACCAGTGCCCAGAACGCGCCGGTCAGGCCCGCCCCGAGGGCGAGCGCCAACGCGGTGAGCGCCAATCGGGCGGCCGGCTCGTAGACCTGGCCGATCAGCGCGTAGGCCCGTTGGGTGCGCCAGCCCCGGGTGGCCGCGAGCGCTGCCTCGCAGACCGTGCTGGCGGGCAGGCACAGCGCCACCAGCCGTAGCCCGGTGGTGAGCTGCGGGTCGTGCAGGGCGTCGGCGAGCCACGGCGCGCCGACCGCCAGACCGAGGGCGATCACCGTGGACGCGGCCGCCGAGATGCCGATCCCGAGCCGGATCGCGCCCCGCAGGGCAGCCGGCTCGTCGTCGGCGAGATGCACCGCCACGAACCGGGTCAGCCCGGCCCGGAAACCGGAGAGCGAGAGCAACCCCAGCAGCGACAACACCGCGTAGACCTGGGCATACCGGCCGAGTTCGGGTACCCCCAGGGCCCGGGCCAGCAACAGCATGACCAGGAAGAGCGCCACCTGGCTGAGCACGGCGCTGGCCAGGTTCAGCACACCGCCGCGGGCCATACCGCGTACCTGCTGGTCGCCGGCATCCGGCGCGGCCGGCGGCCGGCCGGTCACCTCGCGCACCCGGCGGCCCGTTCTCCGATGGTCACGGCCGTGCCGCGGTCACGGTCTCCGCCGGCAGCGCGGGGGCCGCGGTGCTCGCGGCCGCCGGGCGGGTGGCGGCTCGGCCCCGCGAAAGCAGTTCGAGTACGCCCACCAGCAGCACGCCGAGCAGCAGACCCGCACCGCCCACCGGCAGGGCGGTACGCACCAGCTCGGTCAGCCGGCTCACCTCGTGCGCCTCGCCGATGCTGGTCACCTGCTTCGGGTCGGCGGCCTGGGCCTGCGCCCGCGCCGCCTGCAACCCCTCCCGCGCCTGCGACAGCGCGTTGGTCGCCGCGTCCCGTTGGGCGAGCAGCGCCTGGTAGTCGGGGAGTTTCGGCCCCAGCTCGTCGAGCTTCTTCTGGGCGGCGGTGATCGCGCTCGTCGCCGCGTCGACGCCACGGCCGTTGCCGACCGCCTGCATGGAGAGCTGCTGCTGGCGCAGGCTGGTCAGCTCGCCCAGCGTCGCCTGGTAGATCCGGTCCGGCTGGGAGACCTTGTTCGCCTTCTCCCACTCGCCGATCGCCCTGGTCGCCGCTGTGACATCGGCGTTGGCCGCCTCGACCTCACCGGTGGCGATGCCGACCTGGGAGGAGAAGAGGAACGCCAGCGCCCGGGTGGTGGTGGCGGTCAGCACCGGCGCGACAGTCGCCCGGTCACCGACGGTGTACGTCACCTCCAACTGGCTGCTCGCGCCGACCTGGCTGATGGCGAGCCCGTCGCGCAGCCGCTCCGGCGGCACCCCGGTGTCAGCGGCCACGTCGGCGAGGACCCGGGGTGAGGTGACCGCCGCGCCGAACGCCGCGACGAACTGACTCGCCGCCTGCGTACCGGTGTACTGCGTCCCGGCCGTGCCACCCACCAGGGCCGGCGCCGCCACGTACGCGGTTCCGCTGAACTGCTGTGGCGCGAGCAGGACGATGGCGGCCGCGGCCCCGGTGGCGAGTACCGGCACCCCCACGAGTACCCAGAGGCGCCGCCGGGCGACCCGCAGGTAGTCGACGATCTCCACTTTTTCCCCAATGCTGTCGTTCAGTCAAACCGGGACGGACGTGCGTCGTGGCTGCTCGCCGGTCAGGTGCGGAGCCGGTTGGCGGGCGATCACACTGGCCGCCGCGGCGAACGCGACGAAGTACCAGAGGGTGACCACGTTGGATATCACGTTGGAGGCGGCGCTGACCGCCACGAAGGCGGCGGCGCAGCCGGTGAACCCGACCGCGACGCCACGCTCGAAGCTGCCCGGAGGGGCCCGCCGCAGCGCGGTCCGGGCGGTGTACAGAAAGGCGAACAGCATCAGCAGGTACGCCCCGAGACCCAGCAACCCGGTCTCCACGTACGCCCGCAGGAAGTCGTTGTGCGGCTTCTTCGCCTCGTCGGTCTCGCGCTGGGTCATGTTCGGTCCGATGCCGGTCACCGGATTCCGGTCGGCCAGCGTGACGATCTCGGTCCAGTAGCTGATCCGCCACTGCAGGGTGTTTCCGGTCGGGTCGCCACCGACCGCGCGGGACACGCCGAGTTGGGCGAACCGTTCGCCGACGGCGGGCACCAGTGCCACCCCGGCGACCGCCACCACGCAGAGGGTGACCAGCATCCGCTTGCTGCGATGCAGCACCGCGACCACGATCAGGCCGATCGCCGCGCCGAGCAGGGCGCTTCGGGTGTTGGTGAGCAGCAGGAACAGCAGCGAGAGCGCGAGCAGCACTCCGAGGGACGCCCGCAGCCGACGGTCCAGGAAGCGGTACACCGCGAACCCGAAGATCACCATGAACATCAGGTACCGGCCGAACGTGGTCGACTGGCTGAACGTGCCGCTTATCCGGGTGAAGTCGCCCTTCACCTCGGCCGGCGGGTTGCCCAGCAGCGACAGGACGACGGTGTAGCCCAACGCCAGCACCAGTGAGGCGTAGCAGGCGAGCAGGACCCGACGGATCGCCGCGGTGTCCGGCATGAGCTGTTCCAGCACCACGAACATCACCACCACGGTGAGGATCCGCAGCGCCTCCAACAGGCTGTTCGCCGGTCGGGTGGCACCGAGGGCGCTGACCACGCTGCTGGCACCGACGAGCAGCATCGCCCAGCTCAGCGGGGAACCGCGCAGCCGCCCGTGCCGGCTGAGCTGTGCGGCCAGCCAGAGCCCGGCGGCGAGGAGGAACAGCACCGCGAGCAGTGTGGAGGGATCCGCCGCCCGGGCCGTTCCGGCGGAGTTGGCCTGGCCGGCGCTCGGTCCGGTCAGCTTGAACAGGTCCACGCAGGAACGCACCGCGAGCATCAGCAGCACGTACCCGGCGAACCGGGTCAGCGCGAGCACGGCCACCGCGATCCCCGCTACCACCGCGAGTGGCAGCACCATGCCCCGACGGTCACCGGCCGCCATGGAGACACCGGCGATTACCGCCACGACCGCGGCGGCCAGCGCCGCGCCGCCGGTGAGGAGGCGGGTCGGGTCGAGCCGCCTGGTCATGAGCGGAGTGACCTGCTGCGTGTGTTGTTCCACTGATCCCACTGAACTGAATCGGCGCTGCCCGGCCGCTGCCGGGCGCGGCCAACCAATGTCCTCCCGGCACAAGATCGGTTCAATCTAGCCCTGTCCCCTCGACGGTAGAAGGGGCCGTTGCGCCGACTGTTGCGTCCTCCGCCGGGTTGATCCCCCGCTCCCCCGGCGAACACCGCCCGGTCAGTCGGCGGCCGCCGCACGTCGTGCCCTTCCCCGTCGTCCCGGCTCCGGTGCCAGGCGAAGGTAGAGCTGCTCCAACTCACGGGCGGCGGTGTCCCAGCTGTACCTGCCGGTGACCCGCTCGCCCAGTGCCACGGCACCGGCCCGTTCGCCCGGCAGGTCGGCGAGTAGCGACGTCAGCGCCCGGAACAGGTCGTCCTCGTCGCCGTCGCGGAACAACCGCCCTCCGGCGGCGTCGGCGCTCAGCACCTCGACGTGCGGCGCGATGTCGCTCGCGACGATCGGCAGCCCGTACGCGGCAGCCTCCAGCAACGTCAACGGCAGCCCTTCCAGCCGGGACGGTTGGACGAATCCGGCCGCACCGGAGTACAGCTCGGCGAGCAGGTCGCCGTAGGCGAACCCGGTGAAGACGATCCGGTCGTCCGCCCCGGCTTCACGGCGCAGCCGGTCCACGAAGTCGTCGGTGAACGACGACCCGCCGACGATCGCCAGGCGCATCGGGGTCTCGGTGCGCCGGAAGGCCCGGATCAGCAGGTCGGCCGCCTTCTCCGGCACCAGCCGCCCGACCAGCAGCAGGTAGCCGCCGGGGGTCAGCCCGAACCGGTCCTGGATCTGCCGGGTCCGTGCCGTTCGGGCCGGGTTCACGCCGTTCGGGATGTAGGTCGTCGGGCTGCCGAACCGGGTGCTGTAGTGGGCGGCGAGCCCCTGGGAGACGGCCACCCGCTGGTGCGGGACGTACCCGCTGAACCAGTGGGCGCTGCCCAGCACCGCCCGGGCGGCGAGCCCCCACTTGCCCCGCTGGTTGTCCAGTCCGTGCACTGTCAGCACCACCCGCGCCCGGGACAGGGCGCGCGGGAGCGGGGCGACCAGGGCCGGCCCGAGCCCGTGGTAGTGCACGATGTCGGGCCGCGCGGTCATCGCCGCCATGGTCGAGGTCGCCGCGTGCACGATGGCGTCGAGGTGCTTGCTCGCGATCGTGTGGGTCTGGCGCAGCCGCACCCCCCGGTAGCCGTCGGCGGGTGTCTCGCCGTAGCTGCGGCGGCAGTAGACGGTGACCTCGTGCCCGTAGCCGGCGAGCCGGCTGGCCATCTCCTCCACGTGCCGTTCGATCCCGCCGTAGGTCGCCGGCATCCCCTTCTGGCCGATCATCGCGATCCGCAGCGGACGCCAGCTCGCGCCCGCTGCGGCGCTGTCCCGTCCGGCGGCCCACGCGTCGAGCGCCTGCCGCGCCGCGACACCCTCGCCCCGCTGCCGGGGAATCGCAGAATGTCCGGTGCCCTGGTCCACATTGTCGGTCTGCAGGTCGGGGTGGGCCACGATGACTCCCTGCGTGACTAGGTGCGCGCCCGCGCCCGGGCAGATCAACACCTTGCCATGAACGGGCCCGTCCGCCAGCCGATCATCCAGACAAAAAAATCATCGGTGGGATTCGTGGCTCGTGACATGCCATCCGGATGACATCTACGCAGACGGCTGTCAAACCAGGTCGACCAGCGGATGAACAGCCGCAACGGCTTGCGTCCCACCGCGCGCGCCAGGCGGCCGGGTGTCAGTGGCGGGGCGACGATCCGCTCGGTTCGGACGCTCTCCTGGTGTGCAGGACGGTCAGCGTCACGGTGATCGCGGCGGCGACGCCGACGCCGGCCCAGAGCAGCGGCCTGGTCCGCAGGTCGTCGGGCAGTTGCTGACCGAGGACGAAGACGCCCATCACCACCACGAACCAGCCGAACGCCTTGCGCAGGATGTCCGCCGGGATCCGCTCGGTGAGTCGTCCACCTGCCAGGCTGCCGGCGACGGCAGCGACGGTGACCGCTGCCGCGAGGCCCCAGTTGATGTCCACTCCGGCCAGATAGCCGGCCAGGCCGGCGAACGACTTCATGGCGATGACCACCAGCGAGGTGCCGACCGCTACCGGCATCGGCAGGCCACCGAGCAGCGCCAGGGCGGGCACCACCAGGAAGCCGCCGCCCGCGCCGACCAGGCCGGTCACCAGGCCGACCACCACACCGTCGAGGATCACCCGTGGCACCGGCAGCTCGTGTGGCACCACGGTGCCGGCGGCCTCGCGTCGGCCACGGATCATCGCCACCGCGGTGGCCAGCATCATCACCGCGAACCCGGTGAGCAGGATTCCGGCGGGGATGAGCCCGGCCAGGCGACCACCGGCGTAGGCGCCGGTCATGCCGGCGAGACCGAAGATCAGGCCGGTGCGCCAGCGCACCCGGTGGGCGCGGACGTGCGGGATGACGCCCACCAGGCTGGTGGCGCCGACGACGAGCAGCGACGTCGCGATGGCCTCCTTCGCGGGCAGATCGGCGACGTAGACCAGCAGCGGTACGGCGAGGATCGAGCCGCCCCCGCCCAACAGCCCGAGGCTGACCCCGATCAGCACGGCCAGCCCGACGGTCAGCGCCACTGTGGCGGTCATGCCCGCTCCACGGCGCTCCCACGCAGCTGGCCCATGACGGTGTCGAGGTCGCGGCTGGCACCCCGGTTGTAGGGCAGCTTGCCGAGCAACATCCCCATGGCGCAGGTGTTGGTGACGGCAGCGACGGTCAAGCCGGCGCCGATGGCCCCGGCCACCCACTTGAGCTGCGGCACGAACACCGAGGCGAGAATGCTGACCAGCACGATCGAGCCGGCCACCAGGCGGACCTGACGTTCGAGGTCCCAGCGGGGCACGCCCCGCGTGACCGGCGCGTCGGCAGCCTGCCAGGACATGATGCCGCCGTCCAGCACCGTCAGGTTGGGCAGGCCGACCCCCGCCAGGGCCTGCTGGGCCTGGCGGGCGCGGGCACCGGAGCGGCAGACCAGAACGACGTCCTCGTCCAGCTGGTCGCGCAACTCCCGGCGGTGCTCCTTGAGCAGGTCGAGCGGCACGTTGTAGGAGCCGGGGATGTGCGCCGTCTCGAACTCCGCCGGGGTACGCACGTCCAGCACCCGGGGCGCATGACCGGATTCGATCAGTTCGCGAAGGCCGGTGGCGTCGAGCGTGGCAGGGCGCGCGGTCTCGGAAGTACTCACTTACTCCGCTTTCTTGGATGGGGTGTCAGCTGTCACGGCAGGGGAAGCCGGCCGGCGGCGGTGGCGTCGGCCGGTGGTGCGGACTGTTCCGGTCAGGCAGCGGTGACCAGGTCCAGGCCGGCGGTCCGGGCGTGCCCGAACGCGTCGTCGACCACGACCACCTCGCGGCCGGCGTTCGTCAGGAGAGAGGCGGCGACGGTGGCCCGGTAGCCCGAGCCGCAGTGCACCCAGACGGTGCCCGTCGGGACGTCGGCCAGCCGCCGGGGCAGGTCGGGCAGCGGGATGTGCGCGGCGCCGTCAATGTGGCCGGCCCGCCACTCGTTGGTCATCCGCACGTCGAGGATCACGTCCGCGCCGGGCAGACCGGCCGGGATCTGGCCCTTCCGCGCCGCCGCGAGGGCCCCGAAGTCCGCCATCCGCAGCTCGCGCAGCTGACCGGGGTCAGTCGCCCAGCGCGTGGCGTCGCCGGTGGCCTGCGCGGCGGGATGGTCGATACCGATGCGGACCAGTTCACGTTGGGCGTCGGCGACCTGCTGCGGTGTCTCGGCGAGCAGGGTGATCGGCACCCCCCACTCGATCAGCCAACCGAGCCAGGTGGCCATCGGACCGTCCAGACCGAGACTGACAGTGCCGGCCAGGTGCGAGGCGGCGTACGCCTTGCGGTGGCGCAGGTCCACCACCCACTCCCCTGCTGTCATCCGCTCGCGTAGTTCGGCGGCGTCGGCGCGGGTCACCGGCGTGAGGTCGACCGGGGCCGGGCCGGCGGCGTTGGCCACCCCCATGTGGGCGTAGTACGCCGGGTAGGCGTCGAGGCCGGCGAGGGTCTCGGTGACGAAGTCGTCAGCGGCCAGGCGCAGGACGGGGTTCTTCTCCTTCTCCCGGCCGATGGTCGACTCTGGAGCGTCGGCCTGACTGGCCGAACAGAAGCTGCCGAACCCGTGCGTGGGCCACACCTGCGCACCCTCGGGCAGCAGATCCGCCAGCCGTTTCGCCGAGGCGTGCTGCTGCTGGGCCAACTCGTGGGCGTGCTGCTGGCCCAGCAGGTCGGTACGGCCCGTCGTGCCGAACAGCAGCGACCCGCCGGTGAAGACGTCGGTTGCCTCCCAGCCGCCGTCGGTGGCCACGTCCAGGACGTACGACAGGTGGTGGAAGGTGTGGCCCGGCGTGCCGATCACCCGCAGGCGCAGGGAGTCGGAGACGCTCACCTGGTCGCCGTCGGCGACCGACGTCCGCGCGAAGCCGACCTCGTCGGCCCCTGCCACCAGGTAGTGCGCGCCGGTGATCCGCGCGAGTTCCAGCCCGCCGGAAACGTAGTCGTTGTGCAGGTGCGTCTCCAGGACGTGGGTGATCCGCACGCCCTTCTCCCCCGCCAGGTACATGATCCGGTCGATGTCGCGCTGGGGGTCGACCACGATCGCGACCTGCCCGTCCGAGGCCAGGTAGCTGCGATCGCCGAGGGCGGACGTGGCGACGACGGAAACCTCAACTGACATGTCCTGCGCTCCTTTCCGGATACCCCGGGGGGTATGTGGACGACACACTGCTGCCTGGTTCTTCACCCACGCTGTCACCCGCCCACACCATTGCCAGTCGGCGCGGCGGACCCTCGGGCACGATGAGCCCGCCGCGCCACACCTCGACGGGACGGTCCGGGCCCGCCCCCGAGAGGGCGGACCCGGGAACGCCTCAGGCGAGAGCCAGGAAGAGCTTCTCGAGCTCCTCCTCGGTCATCTCCGGCTCCTCGCCACGGTCACGCGCGGCCCCACAGTGCCGCATGCCCGACGCGATGATCTTGAAACCCGCGCGGTCGATCGCCTTCGACACCGCCGCCAGCTGGGTCAGCGCCTCGCGGCAATCCTGACCGTTTTCCATCATCTCGATAACCGCGTTGAGCTGCCCACGCGCCCGCTTGAGCCGGGTCAGCGCATCCGAGGTCATCTCCGGTCGAAGCTTCATCGGCACCTCCTGGAGGCAACCATACCCCCGGGGGTACCCACCCTGCCAACAGTAGCCGAGAAAACGGCCATATCGGGTGTCATATGCCGAAAGAGCCCCGGCCGATCACAGCGGATCGGCCGGGGCTCTCGGTGCTACCTGTCAGGCGAGATCGAACCGGTCCAGCTCCATGACCTTGGTCCAGGCGGTCACGAAGTCGGCCACGAACTTGTCGCGGGCGTCCTGGCTGGCGTAGACCTCGGCGAGGGCGCGCAGCTGCGAGTTGGACCCGAAGATGAGGTCGACCGCGGTGGCGGTCCACTTCAGCTCGTCGGTGGCCAGGTCGCGGATCTCGTACACGTGCTCCTCGGACTTCGACGCGCTCCACCGGGTGCCTGGCGAGAGCAGGTTGGCGAAGAAGTCGTTGGTGAGCACGCCCGGCCGGTCGGTGAGCACACCGTGCCGGCTGCCGCCGACGTTGGCGCCGAGGGAACGCAGACCGCCGATGAGGACGGTCATCTCCGGCGCGGTGAGGTTGAGCATGTAGGCGCGGTCGACGAGCAGCACCTCCGGCTGGGTCTTCTCGCCGGCACGCAGGTAGTTGCGGAACCCGTCGGCACGCGGCTCCATGACCTTGAAGGACTCGACGTCGGTCTGCTCCTGGGTCGCGTCGGTGCGGCCCGGCCGGAACGGCACAGTCACCTCGACGCCGGCGTCCCGCGCCGCCTTCTCCACAGCGGCCGAACCGGCCAGCACGATCAGGTCGGCGAGCGAGATCTTCGCCCCGCCGGCCGCGTTGAACTCCTGCTGGATGCCCTCAAGGGCGGTCAGGACAGTCGCCAGCTGCTCGGGCTGGTTGACCTCCCAGTTGCGCTGCGGCTCCAGGCGGATGCGCGCCCCGTTGGCGCCGCCGCGCTTGTCCGTGTAGCGGAAGCTCGCGGCGGAGGCCCAGGCGGTGGAGACCAACTGGTCGATCGTGAGCCCGGACTCCAGAACCTTCGCCTTGAGCGCGGCGATGTCGGCGTCACCCACCAGCTCGTGGTCGACGGCCGGCACCGGGTCCTGCCACAGCTGCGGCTCGGCCACCCACGGCCCGAGGAAGCGCTCGATCGGGCCCATGTCGCGGTGCAGCAGCTTGTACCACGCCTTGGCGAAGGCCAGCGCGAACTCGTCGGGGTTCTCCAGGAAACGGCGGGAGATCTTCTCGTACGCCGGGTCGACGCGCAGCGACAGGTCGGTCGTGAGCATCGTCGGCTTGTACTTCTTCGCCGGGTCGAACGGGTCCGGGATGATCGCCTCGGCGTCCTTGGCGACCCACTGCTTCGCGCCACCGGGGCTGGTGGTCAGCTCCCACTCGTAGCCGAAGAGGATCTCGAAGAAGCGGTTGCTCCACTGCGTCGGCACGTCGGTCCACGTCACCTCGAGACCACTGGTGATCGTGTCGCGGCCCTTGCCGCTGCCGTGGGTGCTCAGCCAGCCCAGGCCCTGCGCCTCCAGCGGGGCGCCCTCGGGCTCCGGACCCACGTGGTTGTCGGCGACGCCGGCGCCGTGGGTCTTGCCGAAGGTGTGACCACCGGCGATGAGGGCGACGGTCTCCTCGTCGTTCATCGCCATCCGGCGGAAGGTCTCGCGGATGAAGTGCGCCGCCGCGGCCGGGTCGGCGTTACCGCGCGGACCCTCCGGGTTGACGTAGATGAGGCCCATCTCGGTCGAGCCGACGCCGGCCGCCATCTCCTTCTCGGAGGCGTAGCGCTCGTCGCCCAGCCAGGTGTCCTCCGGACCCCAGAAGATCTCCTCGGGCTCCCAGACGTCCTCGCGACCGAAGCCGAAGCCGAAGGTCTTGAAGCCCATCGACTCCAGGGCCACGTTGCCGGCGAGCACGAGCAGGTCGGCCCAGGAGATCTTCTGGCCGTACTTCTGCTTGACCGGCCAGAGCAGCCGGCGGGCCTTGTCCAGGTTGGCGTTGTCCGGCCAGCTGTTCAGCGGCGCGAACCGCTGACCACCGTCACCGGCGCCGCCCCGGCCGTCCTCGATGCGGTACGTGCCGGCGGCGTGCCAGCTCATCCGGATCATCAGGCCGCCGTAGTGGCCGAAGTCGGCCGGCCACCAGTCCTGCGAGGTGGTGAGAACGTCGGTGATGTCGCGCTTGAGCGCCTCGACGTCGAGCTTCGCGAACTCCTTGGCGTAGCTGAAGTTCTCGCCCAGCGGGTTGCCCTTGTTCGAGTGGGCGTGCAGCACCGAGAGGTCGAGCTGGTTGGGCCACCAGTCCCGGTTGGTGCGCGGACGACCACCGGTCTTCGGGGTCGGCGAGTCGATCGCCGGGTTCTCACTCTCGCTGCCGTGCGCGGTCACCGAGTCGTGCGCGACCGGGCAGCCGGCCGCTGCCTTCTGGTCCACGCCCTGCGCACTGGTGGGGCGGTTCTCCTGGGTGTCGCTCATGTGCTTCCTTCCGAGCTTGCGGATCTCTGGGGCGTGCGGTCGGTCGCGCAGTCGGGGCAGGTGCCCCAGTAGACGACCTCCGCCTCGTCGACCACGAAACCGTGGTCGCCCGAGGCGGTGAGACAGGGGGCGTGACCGACGGCGCAGTCGACGTCGGCGATGGTGCCGCAGGAGCGGCAGACGACATGGTGGTGATTGTCCGCGACCCGGGACTCGTAGCGGGCGGTCGCCCCGGCGGGCTGGATGCGCCGCACCAGCCCGGCGTCGGTGAGCACGCGCAGCACGTCGTACACCGCCTGGTGGGAGACCGTGGGGTGACCCGCCCGAACCAGCGAGATCACCGCCTCGGTGCCGATGTGCGGGTGGTCGCGCAGCGCCGCGAGCACCGCCAACCGGGGCCGGGTCACGCGCAACGAGACGGCCCGCAGCTGCGCCTCGAAGTCGGACATCACGGGTACGAACACTAGCTCACTTTTTTGGAACGAATCAAGTTTTGGGCCCACCCGAGGTACCCCAACGGCGGACGATTCACCCGAGGTTAACCTGCGGGGGAAGAAAAAGCGGACAGCCATGTCGAGAAGTCCCGACCGGCTCCGTCCCCGGGGTGAACGTGACCACGATGGGTCGCAGCCAGCTTCAAGGAGCATCACGATGGCCAAGTACCTGCTGCTCAAGCACTACCGGGGCGGCCCGGCGGCGGTGCACGACGTGCCGATGGACCAGTGGACGCCGGCGGAGATCTCCGCCCACATGCAGTACATGCGCGACTTCGCGGCCCGGCTCGAGGCAACCGGCGAGTTCGTCGACGGCCAGGCACTCGCCCCCGAGGGCACGTTCGTCCGGTACGACGGCCCGGGCCGACCGCCGGTCACCGACGGCCCGTTCGCCGAGACCAAGGATCTCATCGCCGGCTGGATGGTGATCGACGTCGACAGCTACGACCGGGCGGTCGAGCTGGCCGGGGAGTTGTCGGCCGCTCCCGGTGCCGGCGGCAAGCCGATCCACGAGTGGCTGGAGCTGCGCCCGTTCCTGAGCGAGCCGCCGACCATCACGGAGTGACAACTCCGATGGACGAGACGCTGCTGCGCAACCTCACGCCGAGCGTCCTCGGGATCCTCGTCCGCCGCGGAATCGACTTCGCGGCGGCCGAGGACGCCGTGCAGGACGCCCTGGTCGAGGCGGTCCGCGTCTGGCCGGTCGACCCGCCGCGCGACCCGTTGGGCTGGCTGACCACTGTGGCGTGGCGGCGGTTCCTCGACGCGGCCCGAGCCGACGCCGCTCGCCGTCGGCGTGAGGATCTCGTCGACGAGGAGCCGGCGCCGGGGCCCGCCCCCACCGTGGACGACACCCTTGCGCTCTACTTCCTCTGCGCCCACCCGTCGCTGACGGCGTCGTCGGCGGTAGCACTCACGCTGCGCGCCGTCGGCGGCTTGACCACCCGCCAGATCGCGCACGCCTACCTGGTGCCCGAGGCGACCATGGCGCAGCGCATCAGCCGGGCGAAACGCACCGTCTCCGGGCTGCGGTTCGACCGACCCGGTGACGTCGCCACCGTGCTCCGCGTCCTCTACCTGGTCTTCAACGAGGGCTACTCCGGTGACGTGGACCTCGCCGCCGAGGCCATCCGGCTCACCCGACAGCTCGCGGCCGCGATCGACCACCCCGAGGTGGCGGGGCTGCTCGCCCTCATGCTGTTGCACCACGCCCGCCGCGCCGCCCGTACCGCGCCCGACGGCACCCTCGTGCCCCTCGCCGAGCAGGACCGCGGCCGCTGGGACACCCGGTTGATCGCCGAGGGCGTCGAGATCCTCCAGGCGACCCTGGCCCGCGACCAACTGGGCGAGTTCCAGGCCCAGGCCGCCATCGCGGCGCTGCACGCCGACGCGCCCACCGCCGCCGAGACCGACTGGGTGCAGATCGTGGAGTGGTACGACGAACTCGTGCGCCTGACCGACAACCCGGTCGTCCGACTCAACCGGGCGGTGGCGGTCGGTGAGGCCGACGGTCCCCGGGCCGGCCTGAGGGCTCTCGCGGCGCTGGACGACACACTGCCCCGGTACACGGCGGTGGCGGCGTACCTGCACGAGCGCGACGGCGACCTGGCGACGGCGGCGCGGCGGTACGCCGAGGCGGCCCGGCAGGCCCCCAACCTCGCCGAACGCGACCACCTGACCCGCCAGGCCGCCCGGCTCAACGCGCTCGGGCGTCGCTGACCGGTCGCACCACGCGTCGTTGTCCGCACCATCTGCCACTGTCGGCGCACGAGATCCGGAAAGTCTCCGGAACTTTCAGCGATCTTCCGCCGAGCCCTCGCTCCGCCACTGTGAACGTCCGATGACCACCCTGCGCTCTGATCCACTACTGACCTGGATGAATGCGGAATCAGCGACGACGGCTGTGTTGCCATTGTGTTTCCGAAAATTGTTGACAAGCCGTGGACCGGGTCATACGGTCGCCATCGACGGCGCTCAATCGTCGTCAGCACCAAACCACCGCGACCCACTTCTCCGGTCGTCGTGCAGGACGACCGGCCCCACCACCAGAGCGGTATGACGCCGTGGCCCTTACCCGACCACCGGCAGCCTGCCGAGGCGTACCGCGCCGCTGGCCCCCCGCCAGCCGTCACGAGGAGGCAACAGTTCCATGACCGACACCAGCCACACCAGACCGAGAAGTCGCGGCCGCATGCGGTTGCTCCTCGGCGCCGCATGCACCGCCGTCCTGGCCGTCGCCGGCACGATGACGGCCACGAATGCGTACGCCGAGGCCGACCGGACGCTCACCTCGAACCTCACCGGCACGCACAACGGGTACTACTTCTCGTTCTGGAAGGACAGCGGCAACGCCAGCATGACGCTGCGCGCCGACGGCCGGTACACCAGCAGTTGGGACCGGAGCACCAACAACTGGGTCGGCGGCAAGGGTTGGGCCACCGGCAACCGACGGACGGTCAGCTACTCGGGCAGCTACAACCCGGGCAACAACAACACCTACCTCGCCCTGTACGGGTGGACCCGCAACCCGCTGGTCGAGTACTACGTGGTGGAGAACTTCGGCAGCTACAACCCGAGCAGCGGCGCCCAGCGGTTGGGCACTGTCACCACCGACGGCGGCACCTACGACATCCTCCGCAGCCAGCGGGTCAACGCCCCGTCGATCGACGGCACCCAGACGTTCTACCAGTACTGGAGCGTCCGCCAGCAGAAGCGCTCCAGCGGCACCATCACCACCGCCAACCACTTCGACGCCTGGGCCCGCGCCGGCCTGAACCTCGGCAACCACAGCTACCAGATCATGGCCACCGAGGGTTACCAGAGCAGCGGCAGCTCCGACATCACCGTCCGGGAGGGCGGTAGCGGCAACCCCACGTCCGGGCCCACCACCGGCAACCCGGGGACCGGCAACTGCACCGCGACGCTCTCCGCCGGCCAGCAGTGGGGTGACCGGTTCAACCTCAACGTCGCGGTCAGTGGCACCAACAACTGGGTCGTCAGCCTCGGCCTCGGTGGCGGCCAGAGCATCCAGAACAGCTGGAACGCCGCGGTGAACGGCAACAGTGGCACTGTCACCGCGACGCCGAACGGCAACGGCAACAACTTCGGTGTGACGATCATGGCCAACGGCAACTGGACCTGGCCGACGGTCACCTGTCGTACCAGTTGACGCTGAGCACCACCTGACACCACCTCTGGCGTGGCGGCCCCGGCCGCCACGCCAGAGGTGCCCGGCCGCCACGCCTCGACGGTCCCGACGGGCGCGCCCCGGCCGTGACAGTCGCCGCCGTCCGCTAGACCGGCGGCGCGGCGCTCTCGCCGGCCACCGTCTCCCGCTCCGGCGATTCCTCAGTGTCGTCGGATTCCTCGCTGTCGGCCGCTGGTGCCTCGGTCGGCGCCACCGAGGATGGCGCCGTTGTTCCACCGGTCGGGTCGGTCGTCGGCTCCGCATCGGGGCTCTCGGAGGTGGTGGGTCCGGGCGCGTCCGAGGTGCTCGTGCTGGAGGGAGTCGGTCGCCCCGCCGCCCCGCCGCCCGCCGAACGGCTGGGCGTCGGCGACCCGGGCGCACGCACCGGCACGCCTGCTGAACCGCGGTTGGCCGGTTCACCGCCGCCGACGCCGGGCCCGGGCTCCTGCTGAGCGGGCGCCGTTGGCGACACCGAGGACGGCGCTCCGGGTGGCGTCGACGATCGCCCGGCCGGGCCCGGCATCATGCCGGTGGGATCGGCGAACACCAGGACGGCGGCCGCGGCGGCCATCGATCCGAGAAGCACCGCGAGCACCTTCGGCCCGGGACCCCCCGACCGCTTCGCCGCGCCGCCGGCAACCGAGCGCCGGGCCGGGAAGCGCCCGGCCGCCGCCGCGACCGGCGCGCCGACGGCCGTCCGCACCAACTCATCGGACGGCTCCGCGAGCGTCTGCGCGGCGGTGGCCATCGCCGCCGCCGTCGGGAAACGGCGGGTCGGCTCCTTGGCCATCGCGGTGGCGACCAGGCGCTGGACCTCCGCCGGAACGTCCTCCGGCAGCGCCGGTGGCTCCTCCTCGAGATGGCGCAGCGCCACCGCGACGGCGTGCTCGCCCTGGTGCGGGGGCCTACCGGCGAGGCAGTGGTAGACGACCGCACCGAGCGCGTAGATGTCGATCGCCGAGGTGGTCTCGTTCCTGGTGATCTGCTCGGGGGCCATGTAGTGGGCGGTGCCGACGACCTGGTTCGTGCCGGTCAGGCTCGCCGCCTCCGGCGTCACCGCGACGCCGAAGTCGACGAGTACGACGTGCCCGTCCGGCTCGATGATCAGGTTGCTGGGCTTCACGTCCCGGTGCACGAGGCCGGCGTCGTGTGCGGCCTGAAGCGCACGGGCGGTCTGCGCGGCGATGGACATCGTCTCGGCCACCCCCAGCCGGCCGACCTCGGCGATCCGCTCCGACAGGGGTTGTCCCTGCACACACTCCATCACGATGTACGCGAGGACCGGCGCGTCGGCCTGGGACACCTCGCCGTAGTCGTAGACCTGGGCCACGCCCGGGTGGCGCAGGGCCGCCATGGCCCGCGCCTCGCGGCGGAAGCGCTCGCCGAAGCCGGCGTCGGCGACCAGCCGAGGTTGCAGCATCTTGACCGCCACGCAGCGGTCCAGGGTGTCGTCGACCGCCCGCCAGACGTCACCCATCCCACCGCTGGCGATGCTCTCGACCAGGCGGTAACGGCCTCCGATGACTTGCCCCACGCTCGGCATGACACGTTCGGTACCCCGGACTGCGCGATCTCAAGCACCGCGACGTCGCCTCGGGTGGTGGTGCCGCGTCGGGAAGCACCGTCAGCGCCGACGGTGCTGCGCCGGCCCCGCCGTTTCCGACGGGGCCGGCTCAACCGGGTCCGGTCAGCTGTTCAGCCTGGCCAGCAGGGCGGTGGCCATGCCCTGCTCACCCCGGGCGTTGGGGTGGAACGGCGCGGCCGAGTTCTGCGGCACCAGACCCTCGACCCACCGGGTGCCGCTGCTCTTGCACGCGTCGCGGCCGATCGACGGGGTGTAGACATCGGCGTAGGTGGCGCCGTTGGCGCTCGCGGCGCCGGCCAGCATGGCGTTGAGCGACTTCTCGATGCCACGCAGGTACGGCACGTCCTGGTAGGCGATCGGGACGACCGGCCAGCAGCCGTAACCGGTGTCCGGCAGGATCGCCGGGTAACCGAGCACCACCACCCGCGCGTTCGGGGCGGCCCGCCGGACCGCCTGCAGCACGGCGGTGACCTTCGGCGTGGCGGCGACGATCCGCGCCTGCAACTGGTCGACCCCTCCGGCGGTGTACCGGTTCTTGCACGGCGAGCCGAGCGGGCTGCTGACGCTGGCCTCCGCACAGTCGCCGATGATGCCGGCGAAGCCGATGTCGTTGCCCCCGATCTGCACCGTCACCAGCGAGGTGTTCGAGGTGACCGCGTTGAGCTGCGGCGGCAGCGTGATGCCCAGTGCGCCACTACCGCCGTAGAGGATGTCGTCGGTGGTGGCGCCGGAGCAGCTCACGTCGGCGAACGACGACGAGCCGGCGGACGCCGCCACCAGCGACGGGTAGTTGCGGTTGGACCGCAGACAGTTGAGGTCGATCTGGGTGGGGACCAGCGGACCTGAGGTGTACGAGTCGCCCAGCGCGACGTAACGGCCGGTGGGCACGGCCGCGCTGGCGGGGGTGGCGACGGTGAGCAGCACACCGGCGGTGGCGAGGGCGAGGGCGGCCAACCGGGTGGCTGCCCGCATCCGGGGCAGGCGGGGACGGGTCATGGAGGCTCCCAGGAGGGGATCAGGGGTGGTGGTGCCCGAGATCCTGTCGCCGCCGACCGCCCCCGTCAATATCGATCGGCCTCACTAAACACCCGTCCGGAGTGTGGGATGAATCGGTAGCCGTCAATCCAGCGGCGCATACCATCGGGCGCCGGTGACCCGGATCCGCCGGGACTGCTTACGGTTCCACTCCACCCGCATGCCGTGCTTGCGGAGCACCGGAAACGCGACCTCGTCCAGCAGTCGTTCCAGGTCGGCCTGGTAGCCGGCCTGCTGCTCGGCCTCCGACAGGGCGGCATAGGCGACCTCGTCGAAGTCGGCAGCGGGATAGACGCCGTAGCCGAGGTAGACCTCGCCGTCCTCGCTTGCGATCAGCGACTCCGTGTCCTGCTGGTGGTACCAGAGGAACCCGTGCCAGTGGCGGGAGTCGTCCCGCTCGTCGTGGATCTCGGCGCTCGCGCAGGTGCCGCAGTAACTGAAATCCTCCCGGGCCAACACCCCCAGCTCATTGAGCTCGGCGAAGGCACGGGTGAGGTTGCCGCGCACCTCACCCCACCCGCGCTGCTGCTCCCGCCGAACCGCCAACGCCGCCTCGTACGCCGTCCTGAGGTCGTCGTCGGTGGCACCGCACCGCTCGTCGGGGTCGTCGAAGACGTCGACGAACTCGTCCGGGTCGCTCTCACCCCGCACCACCCAGCCCCACAGCTCGTCGTCGACGGCGGTGCGGCCCGGCTCAGGGACCCGATCGGTGAGGAACCTGACGCCCTCGGGGCGGTCGTTGTACGTCCACTCAGTCACGACGAGATCTTCACATGGGCGTACGACTATCCCGGTCCGCGAGCGACCGGCCAGGAACGCCCTAGTTGCCGGCCGGCACCTGATCCTTGACCTCGTCGTAGCCGACCGGCGTCGGCGCCGTGCCCGGGGCGTAGATCACGCGGAGGACCCCGGTCGGGAACGCCTCCGAAGCCACGAGCCGCAGGTGGTACGCCGCCTCGCCCTCGTCGAACAGCCTGCGGCCCTTGCGCGCGGCCACCGGGTGCACCAGCAGGCGCAGTTCGTCGACCAGGCCCGCGGCCAGCAGTTGCTGCACCACCGAGATCGACCCCGGGATGAGGATGCCCCGGACGCCGGCATCGGCCTTGAGCGCGCTGACGGCGTCGAGGAGGTCCCCGTTGATCAGCTCCGAGTTGCGCCAGGAGAACTCCAGCGACTGACGCGAGACGACGACCTTGCGCATGTCGCCGAGTTGCTTGGCGAACGGTGCGTCGTCACCACCGGCGGCCTCCCGGCCGGGCCAGGCCCCGGCGAAGCTGTCGTACGTCTCGCGGCCGATGAGCAGCACGTCGGCGGTGTCGTAGTCCTCGGTGACGGCGCGTCCCATGTTCTCGTCGAAGTACGGGAAGTGCCAGTCAGGGTCGATCTCGGCCACGCCGTCGGCCGAGATGAACAGCGTGGAGATGACCTTTGCCATCGCGGGGGATCCCTTCGCGTCGGTGATGTCGACCGGCGCATCGTCCCAAACTCGTCCGCCACCGACAGCCCCGATGACGCGTGTCGTATCCCGTCTTTTTGTCAGCCGGACGTCACGGGAGCGAGCCAGTGCCACGTTTCGAGCAGCTTCGACTGCCCCAACCCGTTCGTCCTCTCGACGACGTCATCGTCGCTTCGGAGGTATCCGGCGGACTCGGCGACCCGCTGCGAGGGCACGTTGCCCTGCACGATGCTCAACCGTAGTCGGGTGAAGCCGAGTTCCTGGTGGCAGAACGCCGTCATCAACCGCAGCGAACGCGACGCCATACCCCGGCCGCGGTGCGCCGGGCCGACGGCGTACCCGAGCACCCCGATCGCCACGTGCAGCGCGACGAGGCCGAGCGGCTCCCCGCCGTCGCGTGTCACGGCCAGGCCGACGACGCCCTGCGCGCGGCGCCGTCGGATCCTGCTGAGAAAGGCGTCCGCGTCGAACGGAGAGGGGATGTCGGTGTTCGCCGCGATGTCCGGCGCGTCGAAGAGACCCGGCATGGACGGCAGATCCGCGTCGAGCCAGTCGCGCAGCACGATCCCCTCCCCCTTCACAACGAGAGGGAAGGCGGTGGGACCGACCGCCGGCGACGTCGTGGATTCGCAGCTCACACACCATCCTTGCACGGCTGTCGGCACCGGCCGGAACGGCGGGAACTGACCGGTTGCCGGTCGCGAGAGGTGCACCACACCTGGCGTGGCGCGGGCGGGCTCGGCGTCCTGCCGAGCCCGCCCGTTCCCTGTCAGTCGAGCGTGATCACATCGTGTCAGCGCTGCAGCGTCAGCAGACCCGGCCGGTACGGCAGCAGACCGTAGTCACCACCCGAGTTCGGCGACCGACCCTGATACAGCAGTTGCAGGTTGCAGGCGTTGACAGTCATCGTCTGGTCAGCGCTGGTCCGCAGCAACTCACCGTGGCTGATGTC
>NZ_JBTLMN010000013.1:0-186689 GCF_054462275.1 Micromonospora sp. SD19 | reverse complement strand
GACGACAACCTCTGCCCCGGCATGACCCCTCATCCTGACGAGAATCCACCCCGTTGCAACAACCACTTGAGCCCAAGTGCGGGGGATACCGCGGTTTCCTGAAAGCCGAGTGGATCACGTCCGTCTGCGCCATTTGCGCCCGCTCGACCGGGGCCGAGGCGGGGAGACAGTGCCCGACGGAACCGGGCGACCTGGCCGGACCCGGTCCCACCCTTGGGTCACGCCGCGGCCCCGTTCGCCCGCCGGGCCGTCCGCCCGTTCGCCCGGGTCGGCTGTCTGCCCGGGTCGGCTGTCTGCCCGGGTCGTTCGCCGGGTTGTTCGCCCGTTTGCCCAAGTCGGTTGGTCGCCGGGTGGCCCGCCGGGTTCCCCGCCGATTCTCTACAGGGGACGGTCGGTCAGGCGGGGTCGGCGGGCTTCGCCGCGTCGTTGGCCTGGGCGTGCCGCTCCAGGAGTCGCTGCCGGATCTCCTCCGGGGTGTACGCGCGCCGACGCCGTTCGGCCCGCGCGATGACCACACCGGAGGCCGCGACGCCGGCGAGCCCGGCCAGCCCGAGAACCTTCCACCACCGCATTCGTAGCCGCATCGGCCTAGGCTAGTCCCTCATGAGCATCAGCCTGGACGAGGCCGTCGAGTTGACCCGCACCGGTGACGTGTGGGTTTTCCGGGGTCGCAGCGTGCCGGACCGGGCCATCCAGTTCACCACCAACAGCCCGGTGAACCACGTCGGGATGGCGGTGGTGTTGGACGACATGCCGCCGCTGATGTGGCACGCGGAGCTGGGCAGGTCGTTGCCGGACCTGTGGTCGGGCACCCACCAGCGCGGCGTGCAGCTGCACGACCTGCGGGACGCGGTCTGCGTCTGGGCCAACCGGTACGGCCAACGGGCCTGGCTGCGACAGCTCGACCCGCCCGCCGACGGGGAGATGGAACGGGCGGTGCTGCGGACGATCGCGCGGTTGGACGGCACACCGTTCCCGTCGACAGCGCAACTGGCGTGGCGCTGGGTGCGTGGTCGGGTGCCGACGCTGCCCCTGCCCGGCCGGCCAGCACCTCGGCGAAACCCGGCGACCCCGGCGATCCCTGCCGGCCCGTCCGGATCGGCGGGTGAGCGGGACCAGGCGACCCCGGCCAGTCCGTCCGGATCGGCGGGCGAGCGGGACCGGGCGCTGGAGACGGCGTACTGCGCCGAGGTGGTGGCGGTGACCTACGAGGCCATGGGGTTGCTGCCGGCGGGGCGGCGTCCGAACTGGTATGACCCGGGGCGGTTCTGGAGTGGTGACGACCTCGGTCTGGCCGCCGACGCCCGGTTGGGGTCGGAGATCGAGGTACGGGTGCCGCCGCGCTGAGGTTTGACCCGGGCGGCGACCGGCAATTGCTGTGACCGTGAACGCCTCCACGGATCTTGACACGTTGGCCGACTTCTTCGACCGGTACGGCGTGGCGCTGACCTCCGGCGATCTGCCGGCCATCGCCGGTTGTTACGCCCTGCCGGGGTTGGTGGTGGCCGACACGTACAGCTTCTCGTTCACCACCGCGGCGGCGGTGGCGCTGTCCTTCGTGGGCGCCGCGCCTGACTACCAGGACCGGGAGCTGGTCGCGGCCCACGCCCGGATCGAGGACGTGCAGCCGGTGTCCGCGCTGTTGACGATGGTGGCGGTGGAGTGGGAGTTCCTGGACAGTCGGGGGCGGTCGGTGCCCGGGGAGCGGTACCGCTACCTGTTGCGTACCTCCGATGATGGGCCACTCATCTGCACGGTCGTCCGGACGGGCTGACCGACCGGGGCCGGTCGGCCCGATCCGTACCCGCCAGGTTCCCGGCCCGCGCGGCGCTGGCTACGCTGTCGCGTCGGTGGGGGACGAGGGGAGACCTGATGGCGGTGCGGCCGGACGGTGCGGCAGATTCGCGGGCGGCGCGGGTGTTGGTGTCGGTGCCGTGGATCGTGGTGCTGCTCGGTGTGTGCGCGCTGGTGGTGCTCCTGGTGGTGGCGCTGTTGTCGTTCCGGGAAAGGGAGCGCGACGCCGGGCCGCAGGCCGCGCCTCCGGCGTTCCTGCCGACCATGCCGGCCGGCGCATCCACCACCGGCGGGCCGACCCCGGCCGCTGTGGAGCGGCGCTCGGTGTCGCCGCGACCGTCACGCAGCAGCCCGTCACCGTCGCCGTCACCGTCACCGCGGGCCACGGTGACCGGCTCGCCGACGCCGGGGCGGACGAGCGTGCTGTCCGCGCCGACGGAACCGGCGGACGACCCCGTCAGCGCCCGGTACCAGGTCGGCACGAACGGCTGGAACGGGGAGGCGGCGATCCTGTCGATCGCCAACACGTCGAGTCGGTCGGTGGACTGGCAGGTGGAGTTGGCGTTCGACGACGACACCTGGGCGCTGCGAGTCGGTGACGACTCGGGCGTCTCGGTACGGGGGCGCGGGGACGGCGAGTTCGTGGTGCGCGGCGCCCGTTCGCTGGAACCGGGCGACTCCCGGACGCTGCGGCTGCGCGTCGGCTTGGGTGAGTCGGCGCAACGACCGCTCGCGTGCACGATCAACGGGGTCGACTGCCGGATCGGCTGAGCCGCAGCTGGCCCGGCGACGACGCACGGCCGAGGCTTACCGCCCGGGCGCCGATCGCTACGCCGCGTGGCCGAGGCTTTCCGGCCTGGGCCGCCGATCGCTACGCTGCGCGGACGATCCGCTGAGGGAGGTACATGTCCGGCATGCGCCGCCGTGCTCCGCGTCCGCCGCACGGTCCGGTCGCGATCGCATCGTCGCCCTGGATCGTGGTGGGTGCCGGTGTCGTCGTGATGGTGGTCCTGCTCTTCGTGGCGCTGGGCGCGTACCGGGGACGTAGCCCTGCGCCGGACGGCGCGCAGCCGCCGGCGCTGCCGGTGCCGTCCGTGGCGGCGGAGCCGAGCGTGCCCACGTCGGTGGCGTCCGCGGTGCCGTCTCCGGCACCGGTGCTGCCGGGGTTGTCCGGGCGGGCCAGCGGGCTGCCGCCGAGCGCCGCGGCCGGTTCCGGTGCACCGTCGGCAGTTCCGACGATCGCTGCGACGGGCAGGCCGACGGCGACGCGGTCGCCGACCCGGGCGGCACCGGGTCAGCCGGGGATGGCCGGGCGGTACCGGGTGGTGCAGAGCTTCGACGGCGGCTTCATCGGCGAGGTGGCGATGGTGAACACGTCCACCCGGAGCCGCGGCTGGACGGTGCGGTTGGAGTTCTCCGGTGGACGGTTGGTGACCGCCTGGGTGGAGGGCGTCCCTCAGGGGACGATCCGGCCGGGCGATGACGGCTTCACGTACGTCAGCGGGGTCGAGGTGTCGGCCGGCGGTTCGGTGTCGTTGCGGTTCCACATGGAGCGGGCGTCGAGCACGCCACGGGAGTGCACTGTGGACGGGGTGCGCTGCGGCGGCCTCTGAGCGGCGATTTCGCAAGGTTGCTGCTTTGTTGCGACCACGTTTGCAAGGTATTGCAGAATGTTTCGGCAAGGGTTAGCGTGCGGCCATCAGCGACCAGAGGAAGGCGTCGATGAAACCCCCGCCGATACCGCGTACCGCCCTGCTGGCCCTTACCTCCCTGCTCACCGTCACCCTCGCCGGCGCTCCGGTCGCCGTGCAGCCCGCCGCCGCGAGCCCTCAACCGTCCGACAGTGCCTCACTCGCGGTCGGCGGCGCGACCCAGTGGCGCGACGAACCCAGCGCCGACGCGCTGCTGAAGGCCGGCGGCAACGCCGGCCGCGCCGAGCAGTTCTACTTCGTCCTGCCGGACCGGTTCGCCAACGGAGACCCCCGCAACGACCAGGGTGGCCTCACCGGTGACCGGCTGCGCACCGGCCTCGACCCCACCGGCAAGGGCTTCTACCACGGCGGTGACCTCAAGGGCGTCATCGACAAACTGGACTACATCCAGGGGATGGGCACCACTGCCATCTGGCTCGCCCCGATCTTCAAGAACCGGCCGGTGCAGGGTGCCGGCAACGACATCTCGGCCGGCTACCACGGCTACTGGATCACCGACTTCACCCAGGTGGACCCGCACTTCGGCACCATGGAGGAGATGAAGCGCCTGGTCAGGCTCGCCCACCAGCGCGGCATCAAGATCTACCTCGACGTGATCGTCAACCACACCGCCGACGTCATCAAGTACGCCGAGGACAGGTACGCGTACGTGGACAAGGCGACCTCGCCGTACACCGACGCGCAGGGCCGGGCGTTCGAGGACCGCAACTACGCCGACGGCAGCCGCGCGTTCCCGCCGGTCGACAGGGAGTCCTTCCCGTACACGCCGACCTTCGCCGAGCCGGAGGACGCGAGCGTCAAGGTTCCGGCCTGGCTCAACGACGCCACCATGTACCACAACCGGGGTGACTCCACCTTCGCCGGAGAGAACAGCGAGTACGGCGACTTCTTCGGCCTCGACGACCTGTGGACCGAGCGTCCCGAGGTGGTCCGGGGCCTGACGAAGGCGTACGGGGACTGGATCGGCGCGACCGGTGTCGACGGGTTCCGGTTGGACACCGTGAAGCACGTCAACATGGACTTCTGGCCGCAGTTCAGCCAGGGCATCCAACGGGCCGCCGAGAAGGCCGGCAAGAAGGACTTCTTCATGTTCGGCGAGGTGTACAGCGCCGACCCGGAGATCAGCTCCAGCTACGTCCGCCAGGGTGGCCTGCCGGCCACCCTCGACTTCGCCTTCCAGGAGGCCGCGCGCGGCTTCACCGCCGCAGCCGGCTCCGCGAAGGCGCTCGCCGACGTGTACGCCCGCGACGACCTCTATGCCGCCCGGAACACCGACGCGGGCCGGTTGACCACCTTCCTCGGCAACCACGACATGGGCCGGATCGGCTCGTTCATCGCCGCAGGTGGCACCGACCCGGCCAGCCACCTGCGGCGCGACCAGCTCGCGCACCAGTTGATGTTCCTGACCCGTGGTCAGCCGGTGGTGTACTCCGGCGACGAACAGGGCTTCACCGGGCCGGGCGGAGACAAGGACGCCCGGCAGGACATGTTCGCGTCGAAGACCCCCGACTACCTCGACGACGACCTGCTCGGCACCGACCGCACCCACGCCAGCGACCAGTTCGACACCTCCCATCCGCTGTACCGGACCATCGCCGAGCTGGGCCGGCTGCGCCAGGCCCACCCGGCGCTGCGCGACGGCGCGCAGGTCACCCGGTACGCGGCCGACGGGCCGGGCGTCTTCGCCGCCTCCCGGATCGCCCCGGCCGACCGCACCGAGTACGTGGTGGCCGTGAACAACGCCGACACCGCGCAGACTGTCACTGTGGACACCTGGTCGGCCGGCGCCACCTTCACCGGCATCTACGGCGCCTCCGGCGACGCGCGGGCCAACGGTGACGGCGAAGTGGCCCTCACCGTGCCGCCGTTGTCGGCCGTCGTGTACCGGGCCGGCAGCCCCATCGCACCGGCCGCCGACAAGCCGACCATCACCATCACCAGCCCGATCCCGGACGCGCCGGTCGCCACCCGGGCCGCGGTCACCGCCCGGGTCACCGGTGATCCGCTGGCCAGCGTCACCGTCGCGGCCCGGGTGGCCGGTGGCCGGTGGACGCTGCTGGGCAGCGCCGACCACGCCCCGTACACCGTGCAGCACGACCTGACCGGCCTGGCCGGGGGTACCCGGGTCGAGTACAAGGCGGTGGTCCGCGACGGTCGGGGCCGGACCGCCACCGCCCGGTCCACCGCAGTCGTCGGCACCCCGGAGCAGGGCGGCTCCCGGGAGTGGGCGGTGGTGCACTACCAACGCCCGGCCGGCGGGTACGACGACTGGGGGCTGTACGCCTGGGGGGACATCGACCCGGCGTACGTCACCGAGTGGCCCAAGGGGCAGCCGTTCACCGGGGAGGACTCCTACGGCCGGTTCGCCTGGGTGAAGCTCAAGCCGGGCGCGACGTCGGTGAACTTCCTGGTCGTCGACAAGGCCGGCACGAAGGACGTCGCCCAGGACCGCAGCATCGACCTCACCCGGACCGGGGAGATCTGGCTCAAGCAGGGCGACCCGGCGATCTACCCGAGCAGGCAGGCGGCCACCGGTGAGCCGGATCCGCCGGTCGAGGAGGGCACCGCCGTGCTGCACTACCGGCGGGCCGACGGCAACTACGACGGCTGGGGCCTGCACCTGTGGGACGGGGCGGCCAACCCGACCGAATGGTCCACCCCGCTGCGGCCGAGCGCCATTGACGCGTTCGGGGCGGTGTTCCGGGTGCCGCTGGCGGCCGGCGCCACCGGCCTGAACTACATCATCCACAACGGCGACACCAAGGACCTGCCCGACGACCAGCGGCTCGACTTCGCCAGCGCCGGGCGGGAGGTGTGGCTGCTCGCCGCCACACCGGGCCGGCTGCTGCCGTCGGCGGCCACCACCGCCAGCGGGGACACCGACATCAGCAAGCAGAAGGCGCACTGGATCGACAGGTCCACCGTGGCGTGGCAGACACCCCCTACCGACGGCAGGACGTACGCGCTGGTCGCCGCGCCCACCGGTGGGGTCAGCGTGGTCGACGGTGAGCTGAGCGGCACGTACACCAGCCTGCCGTTGCGGGCGCAGCGCAACGGGCTCACCGAGGCGCAACGCGACAGGTTCCCGCACCTGTGGTCGTACCGTAGCTTCGCGCTGGACCGGGCGGACCTGGCCAAGGTCCCGGCGGCGTTGCGCGGGCAGTTGCTGGTCACCGCACGCGACGCCGAGGGTGCGCTGCTCGCCGCCACCGGCGTGCAGATCCCCGGCGTGCTCGACGACGTGTACTCCCGGGCGGCCGACGCCACCCTCGGGCCCACCTTCGCGGGCCGGACGCCAAGCCTCGCGCTGTGGGCGCCGACCGCCCGGAGCGTGGCGTTGCAGCTGTTCGACTCGCCCACCAGCACCCCGAGGACGGTGCCGATGCGCCGCGACGATCGCACCGGCGTCTGGTCGGTGCGCGGCGACCACACCTGGACCGGCAGGTTCTACCGGTACGAGGTGCGGGCCTGGCAGCCAGCCGCGCAGAAAATGATCACCGCGTCGGTCACCGACCCCTACTCGGTGGCCCTCGCCGCGGACTCCACGCACAGCCAACTGGTCGACCTCAACGACCCGGCGCTGGCACCCCCCGGGTGGCGCACGCTGCGCAAACCGGCGCCGGTGCCGGCCGCGAAGGCGCAGATCACCGAGCTGTCCGTGCGGGACTTCTCCATCGCCGACCAGACGGTGCCCGCCGAGCGACGGGGGACGTTCCTCGCGTTCACCGACCCGAAGACCGCCGGCATGAGCCACCTGCGGGCGGTCGGCGCCGCCGGGGTCACCCACCTGCACCTGCTGCCGGCGTTCGACTTCGCGACGATCCCCGAGCGGCGCGCCGACCAGCGCCAGCCGGCCTGCGACCTGCCGGCCCTGCCCCCCGACTCGGCCGAGCAGCAGAAGTGCGTGGCGGCGGTCGCCGAGACCGACGGCTACAACTGGGGGTACGACCCGCTGCACTACACCGTCCCGGAGGGCGGCTACGCCGTCGACCCGGCCGGCGCGGCGCGGACCACCGAGTTCCGGCGGATGGTCGCCGGGGTGAACGACGCCGGGCTGCGGGTGGTCATGGACGTTGTCTACAACCACACGTCGGCGGCCGGCACCGACCCGAAGTCGGTGCTCGACCAGATCGTGCCCGGCTATTACCACCGGCTGCTGGACGACGGCACGGTGGCCAACTCCACCTGCTGCGCCAACACCGCCCCCGAGCACGCCATGATGGGCAAGCTGGTCGTCGACTCGCTGGTCACCTGGGCCCGCCAGTACAAGGTGGACGGCTTCCGCTTCGACCTGATGGGTCACCACCCGAAGGCCAACATCCTGGCCGTCCGGGCGGCACTGGACCGGTTGACCGTCGCCCGCGACGGCGTGGACGGCCGGTCGATCCTGCTCTACGGCGAGGGCTGGAACTTCGGCGAGGTCGCCAACGACGCCCGTTTCGTGCAGGCCACCCAGGCCAACATGGCCGGCACCGGCATCGGCACCTTCAACGACCGGCTGCGCGACGCGGTGCGCGGCGGCGGACCGTTCGACGCCAACCCCCGGGTGCAGGGCTTCGCCTCCGGGCTCTACACCGACCCGAACGGCGACCCGGTCAACGGCTCGCCGGCCGAGCAGAAGGCCCGGCTGCTGCACGCCCACGACCTGATCAAGGTGGGGCTCACCGGCAACCTGCGCGACTACCGGTTCACCGACACCGCCGGACGGCAGGTCACCGGGGAGCAGGTCGACTACAACGGCTCCCCGGCCGGCTACACCGCGACGCCGGGGGAGGCCGTCACCTACGCCGACGCGCACGACAACGAGATCCTGTACGACGCGTTGGCGTACAAACTGCCGCAGGCCACCACGGCGGCGGACCGCTCCCGGATGCAGGTGCTGGCACTGGGCACCGTGGTGCTGGGACAGGGCACCGGGTTCGTCACCGCCGGCACCGAGCGGCTGCGATCGAAGTCGCTGGACCGCAACTCGTACAACTCCGGTGACTGGTTCAACCAGATCCGCTGGGGCTGTGAACGGGGCAACGGGTTCGGCGCTGGTCTGCCACCGGCGCCCGACAACGAGGACAAGTGGTCGTACGCGAAGCCGCTGCTGGCCGACCCGGCGCTGGTGCCGGACTGCGCGGCGATCAACACCACCGACGCCCGGTACGCCGAGTTGCTGCGCATCCGGGCGTCGTCGCCGGTGTTCGGGCTGACCAGCGCCGAGCAGGTGCAGCGGCGGGTCGCCTTCCCGCTGTCCGGTGCCCAGGAGACGCCGGGTGTGCTGACCATGACCCTGGACGCCCGCGGGCTGGGCGGTGCGTGGCAGTCGGTGACCGTCGTCTTCAACGCCACCCCGTCGGCGGCCACCCAGACGGTGACCGGGTTGCGCGGAGCGGACGTGGCACTGCACCCGGTGCTGATCGACTCGGCCGACCCGGCGCTGCGGACCGCCTCGTTCGACCGGGCGGCCGGCACGTTCACCGTACCGGCGCGCAGTGTGGCGGTCTTCGTCCAGAAGTGACTGTGAACCGGCCCCCTTCCGCGTCTCGCGGAAGGGGGCCGGCCGGTAGTGCTGGTGCTGCGCTCTGGTCACCCGAGGGTGCTGAGTCATCGTCACCCGAGGGTGATCGATCAGGCGAAGCAGTTCTCGATGGTGCCGCCCGGAATGGCCAGGCAGTTGGTCGGACGGTTCGCGGTGATGGCGGACTTGTTGTCCACGTTCACGTCTCCGAAGAAGCTGAAGACACCGCCCGGCGCAAAGGTGGAGAAGTTGTGCGCGACCTTCGTCTTCGACAGGTTGACCTCGCCGAAGATGTTGAAGATGCCGCCGCCGACCCCGATCGGGCCGATGGCCCGGTTGCCGACGACCTCGCTGTCGCGCAGCGTGGTGACGCTCAGGGTGTTGAAGAGCCCGCCGCCGAAGAAGCCGGCGGTGTTGTCCTTGATGCTGCTCTTCTCGAACGTGACAGCGCTGCCGAAGGCGATGGCGACACCGCCACCGACACCGGCGGTGCTGTTGCGCTCCACCGAGACGTTGTGCAGGTTCAGCTGGCTGTCCGCCGCAGCGATACCGCCGCCAGCGAGGACCGCGGTGTTCGAGGCGAACTTGGTCTCGTACGCCGTGGTGTTGCCCTCGATGTCGAGGTAGCCGCCGCCGAAGCCCAGCGTCTCGTTGTCGGTGATCTCGGCCTTCTTGAGCTCGACCGTTCCACCGTTGACGTCGTCGGTGAAGATCGGCGCGGCTCCGTTGGAGATGCCGCCACCACCGATGATGGCGGTGTTGTCCTTGATCTTCGACTCCTCGACCTTGAGCAGGCCAGCGTTGAACACGCCGCCACCGAAGAAGAAGGCGGTGTTACGGGTGACGGTGCTGTGCCAGATCTTCGTGGTGCCGAAGTTGGCCACACCACCACCGTTGCCGCCCGACTGGTTCAGGACGACCTCGGACTCCAGGATCTCGGCGGTGCCACCCGGCTGAACCAGGATGCCGGCACCGTCGGTGGATTCCGGGTACTCGACGAGCGGCGTGACGACGCCACCCTTAGCGGCCGGCGCGGCCTTGGCCGCGGCCTTGGGTGCCGCCTTCAGGCCAGCCTTCGGGTCGGCCTGTCGGGCGGTGAGCGCCTGGTTCAGCGGAACGCCCGCCTTCACCTGAGCCGCGATCGCCTCGGAGTCCGAGTAGGACGCCCAGACGGCCGCCGGCTCGACGCTGTTGAGCAGCTCGAGGGTCTGGCCACCCTTGATGGTCAGGCCCTTGATCGTGAGGTGACCACCGGCACCGACGTTCAGGATGCGGAAGTAGTCAGCGGTGGCTTCCCGGGCGATCGTGGTGTGCTCACCCTTGAGCGTGATCCGCTCGGTGATCACCGGCAGACCGTTGCCCTCGTAGTCGTTGCGGGTCAGGTTGTAGGTGCAGCCCTTGGCCAGCTCCAGCACACCGCCGTGCTTGTTGTTGGCGAACACGATCGCCTGAATCAGCTTGTCGGTGTCGCAGGGCACCTCCTTCCCGCGCTCGTGGTCCTTGTCCTTGTCCCGGCCCTTGTCCCGGTCCTCGTCCTTGTTCCAGTCGCGCCCCTCGTCACCCCGCTGGTCGCCGTCCTTGCTGACCTGCGTGGTGTTCCAGTTCAAGCCGACCGCACCGGCGCTGCCCGCGACGCCCACCGCCGCGAGACTGATCACGCCCGTCAAACCGGCCACGCCACTGGCGAGCCAGAGCTTGCGGCGGCGCTTGGCCGCCGCCCGCCCGGAGGCTTCGTTGTTCGTTAGGTAGTTGGACATCGGAGCTCTCTGCCCTCTCCTCGTACCAGACAGGGTCGCCGCCGTCAGACGGGCGTCCCCTGCTACAAATCGGTTGTAGCTCCCAAAACCACCGTATGAGAAGGTTCCTCGCCTCGCGGGCTTATCCGAGAGAAGCCCACATTCGGTTCATGTTGCCCCCAGCGGGGTCCGGACCGACACACCACCGCCCAAGCCGGCCGAGCGCCCTGTGACCTGCCCAAATGGGTACGCCCCTCCGAACCGTGACCGGCTCGGAGGGGCGCGCCCTCTATGTGGATCAGCCCCACCAGATCAGGCGAAGCAGTCCGGAACGTTGAAGCAGTTGGTCGGGCGGTTGGCAGTGACCGCGGACTTGTCGTCAAGCGTCACGGTGCCGCCGAGGCTGTTGAAGATGCCCCCCGGCGGGAGGGTGGAGAAGTTGTGCGCCACCGTCGTCCGGTGGAGCGTGACCTCGCTCCCCTCGGTGTTGAAGATGCCGCCACCGCGAGCGAACGGGCCGACCGCCCGGTTGCCCACCACCTCGCTGTCGCGCAGTGTGGTGACGCTGTCGTCGTTGTAGAGACCGGCACCGAAGAACCCGGCGGTGTTGTCCTTGATCCTGCTGTTCTCGATCGTCGCGACGCTGTCGAAAGCCACCGCCACGCCGCCACCCACGCCAGCGGTGCTGTTCTTGACCACCGTGGCGTCCTTGAGCGTGAGCTGACTGTCGGCCACCGCGACGCCACCACCGGCGAGAACCGCGGTGTTGTCACTGACCGTCGTCTGGTGCAGCGTCGTGGTGCCCGCTACATCCAGAACACCGCCGCCGAAGCCGAGCGTCTCGTTGTCGGTGACCTCGCTCTTGTAGACCCAGACCGCGCCGCCGTCGACGTCCTCGGTGAAGATCCGCGGCGCACCGTTGGCGATGCCACCGCCGCCGATGATCCCGGTGTTGTCCTTGATCTTCGACTCGTCGACCTGGAGTACGCCGGCGTTGAAGATGCCGCCACCGAAGAAGAAGGCGGTGTTGTGCGCGACCGTCGTCTTGCTGAGCCTGGTGTTGCCGAAGTTGGCCAACCCGCCGCCGTTGCCGCCGGACTGGTTGTAGAGCAACTCGCTGTCCAGGATCTCCGCGCGGCCACCGGGCTGCACCAGCACCCCCGCGCCGTCGGTGAACCCAGGCTGCTCGACCAGCGGCGTCACCGCCGGCCCGGCACCCGTCGGCTTCGCCGGTGCGGGTACCGGCTTGGCGGCTGTCGCCGTGGCGGCCTTTGCTGTCGTAGCGGCCTTGGTCGGTGTCGCCTTGGCCGGTGCTGCCTTGGTGGTGGCTTTCGCGGGTGCTGCCTTGGTGGTGGCCTTCGCGGCCGGCTTGGCGACCGGCTTGGCGGCGGGTTTCGCGGCCGGTTTGGCGGCGGTGGCCGTGGGCTTCGCCGCTGCCGCCGCTGACTCGGTCCCGGGTGCGGCAGTGGCCGGCGGCTTGGCCACCGTCGAGCGGACCGCAGCCGAGTACGGCGCCCAGACCGTCGCCGGGTCGGCGGTCATCGAGGGCTGAAGAGTCTGGCCACCCCTGATGCTCAGCCCCTTGAGGGTGAGGTGGCCGCCGGCGCCGACGTTGAGGATGCGGAAGTAGTCCGCCGTGGCATCCCGTCCGATGGTGGTGTGCTCACCCTTCAGGGTGATGTGCTCGGTGATCAACGGGAGGCCGTTGCCGTCCTGGTTGCGGGTCAGGGTGTAGGTGCAGCCCTTGGCCAACTCCAGTACGCCACCGTTCTCGTTGTTGGCGAACGTGATCGCCTGGATCAGCTTGTCGGAGTCGCACGGGACCTGTTTGGCGCGGTCCTTCTCGTCGTGCTTGCCGTCCTTCCCGTCTTTGCCGTCTTTGCTGTCCTTGCCGGGGTGGTCGTCGAAGCCGCTCCAGTCGCCGCCGCTCCACTCGTCGTCCTGACCACCATCGCCCTTGGCGCCGCTCTTGTCCGCGCCGCCGTCGTCGCTGACGTTCTGCCGGTTGGTCGACGGCTGCGCGTCGGACACCTGGTCGGACTTCGGCTTGTCGTCTCGAGCGGCGACGCCGCCGAGCGCCGCCAGGCCGACCACCCCGGTCAACCCGGCCACACCGGCGACCCAGAGCGCCCGCCTTCGTCGTGTCGGCGGAGCTGTCGACGCCCCGCCGTCGGTACTCGTTACGTCGTTGGACATCAGAGCCTTCCGCCCTTTCCTGCTACAGACGGGATCGCATCGCCCGAGGCGCCACGACCGGCTACAAATGGGTTGTAGCCAACTGATCCCCACCGTATGAGAACCATCTTCGCGATGCGGACGGATCCGAGATAACCACACATTAGGCGCAGGGCGGACATGGGTCATCAACCCGTCCGGGCTGGCAGAAGAAGGCTGCTACCAGCACAAACGCCGACTGGCGGTGCGGCCGGTTCTGCCCCCGGGCCTAGCTCGGGCCGGCTCGGTGGGCCTCGTCCGGACCAGAGAGCCGTGGGCCTGTCGCGGGGTCGGATGTCACGGGGTGGCCCTGGTGTCGCGGGGGTGGCCTGGTGTCGCGGGGTTGCCGCGGGGTCGGCCTGTCTTGGGGTGGTCTGGTGGTGCGGGGGTCTGTCGCGGGGTTGGTGTGGCGCGGGGTTGGTGTGGCGCGGGGTTGGCCTGGTGCGGCGGGGTCTGTCGCGGGGTGGCCTTGTGGTGCGGGGGTCGGTCTGTCGCAGGGTGGCCTGCGGCGAGGTCGGGCCGACGGCGAGGTCGGGCCGACGGCGAGGTCGGGCCGACGGCGAGGTCGGGCCGACGGCGAGGTCGGCCGCCGCGAGGTTGAATGGCGATGACGTCGGGGGACGACGGTGTACGGCCGTCGCTGTCGCGGATGCGGCCGTCGCGGTGTGCGGATACCGAACACCGCTCGTCCCTGCAGCGTGATCCACTCGGTTTTCCTGATAACGCGGTATCCGAGCGACGCGGATGGCACGACTTCAAGAAAACCGAGTGGATCACGGGCGGGGCTCAACCCGGCCCTCAGGCGAGGGCCAGGCGGACCAGGGGCCACGTCCACATCCTGGCGGGGTGGGGCCAGACGGGCCAGGCCCCGGCCCGTCAGTCGACGGGCCGGGGCTTGGTGGGCCGGGGCTTGGTGGGCCGGGGCCGGGCGGGCCAGGGCCGGGCGGGCCAGGGCCGGGCGGGCCAGGGCCGGGCGGGCCGGGGCCGGGCGGGCCAGGGGCGGGCCTGGCCGGGCTGGCCAGGGGCGGGGCGGGTTAGCTGGGCAGGCGGGGGCCGGCTTCGCGCTGTTCGGCGAGCCAGGTTTCCACCTCGTTAGAGGTGCGGGGCAGCCCGGCCGACAGGTTCACCGCGCCGGTCGCGGTGACCAGCACGTCGTCCTCGATTCGGATGCCGACGCCGCGCAGTTCGGCGGGGACCAGCTCGTCCTCCGGCTGGAAGTACAGACCGGGCTCGACGGTGAGCACGTAACCCTCGCCCAGCGCGCCGTCGCGGTAGGTCTCCTTGCGGGCGTTGGAGCAGTCGTGCACGTCGATGCCGAGCATGTGCCCGAAGCCGTGCAGTGTCCACCGGCGGTAGACGGTCGACTTCTCGTCCATCGCCTCGTCCACGCTCACCGGCAGCAGGCCCAGGTCGGACAGCCCTTCGGCGAGCACCCGCATGCAGGTCAGGTGGACGTCCTTGAACTTCACCCCGGGGCGGATGGCCTCGATGCCGGCCTGCTGCGAGGCGTACACGATGTCGTAGACCTGGCGTTGCAGGGCGGTGAACCGCCCGTTCACCGGGAGCACCCGGGTCACGTCGGCGGTGTAGAGGTTGCGGCCCTCGACACCCATGTCCATCAGCAGCAGGTCACCCGGTCGGGTGGCGCCGTGGTTGTGCACCCAGTGCAGGATGGTGGCGTGCTCGCCGGCACCGACGATCGAGCTGTACCCGACGTCGTTGCCGTCGTGGCGGGCCCGCAGCGCGAAGACACCCTCCAGCAGCCGCTCGGAGACCGCCCGGTCGGCCGGCAGGATCCGGGCCACGTCCTCGAAGCCGCGGACGGTGGCGTCGATCGCGTCCTGGAGTTGGCCGATCTCCCACTCGTCCTTGACCAGCTTCATTTCCGAGATGGCGATCGCCAGCTCCCGGTCCCGGGCCGGTTGGCCGTCGGCGCGCGGCCCGTCATAGGGGCGGACGGCCGCGTCCACCTGGGCGTCGAAACCGCGCAACACACGGGTACGCCCCGGAGCCAGGTCGGCGAGCGTCGCCTCCAGGCCGGTCAGGTCAGCGGTGGGCAGGCCCAGCTCGGTCGACTTCTCGGCGAGGGTGTGCCGCCGGCCCACCCACAGCTCGCCGTTGCGGCTGCGGAAGAACTCGTCGGTCTCCCGGGAGGACCGGGGCCGCATGTACAGCATCGCGTCGTGCCCGGAGCCGTTGGGGCGCAGCACCAGCACGCTGTCGGCGTCGTGGTCGCCGGTCAGGTAGGCGAAGTCGCTGCCCGGCCGGAACGGGTAGTCGGTGTCGTTGGCCCGGACCTTCTCGGTGCCGGTGGGGATCACCAGCGTCTCGCCGGGGAAGGCCGCCGAGAGGGCAGCCCGCCGCTTGGCGTAGTTGGGGGTCTCCGGGCGGGGCGTCACGGGGAGCGCGGTGTCGCGCCAGCCCTGCCGCATGAAGGACAGGAACGCCTCCGGGAAGTCCGGATCGTGCGATTCCGTACCGTCCGTTGGCGTACCGTCGGTGCGTCCCTCGGTCATTGCGCCGCTCCCTCCGCTTCGTTGCTGGTCCCGACGGTACCGCGCGTGCGGTTGGCGGTAACGCCCCCCGGGAGTCGGGTGGATCGACGGACGGCTGCAAGGGCCGACAGCGCGCGTGGAAAGATGACGACCATGTGCGGACTTCTGGCCTTCTTCAGCGCGAACGGCAACGCCGCGGCGCACCGCGACCACATCGCCGGAGCGTTGGAATGCCTGCACCACCGCGGCCCCGACGAGACCGGGGTCGAGGTGGTCGGCGACGCCTCCGGCCGGTACGCGGACGGCGTGTTCGCCCACAAGCGGCTGGCCATCATCGACGTCGCGTCGAGCCACGAGCCACTGCCCTACGCGAACGGCCGTTACCTGCTGACCTTCAACGGCGAGATCTACAACTACATCGAGCTGCGCGAGGAGTTGATCAGGAACTTCGGTGCCCAGTTCGCCACCGCCGGTGACGGCGAGGTGATCGTCGCGGGCTACCACTTCTGGGGTGAGCAGGTGCTCACCCGCCTGCGGGGCATGTTCGCCTTCGTCATCTGGGACCGGCAGGAGCGCCGGGCGTTCGGTGCCCGCGACTACTTCGGCATCAAGCCGATGCACTACCTGGAGACCGCCGACGGCCTCTACCTGGCCTCGGAGAAGAAGGCACTGCTGCCGTTCGCGCACAGCAACTACCAGGGCGACGCGGGCGTCGACACGGCCAACCTGAGCCACTACCTGACCCTGCAGTACGTCCCCGAGCCGGGCACCCTGCACAAGGGGATCAGCCGGATCGGTTCGGGGGAGTACCTGAACTGGACCCCGGGCGGGCGGATCGACGTGCGTCGGTGGTACCGGCCGGTGTTCCGGCCGGCGCCGGTGGACGACGAGCAGAAGCTCTACCACGAGATCCGGGAGACGCTGCGGGAGAGCGTGCGCATGCACATGCGCTCGGACGTGCCGGTCGGCTCGTTCCTGTCCAGCGGCATCGACTCGACGGCTGTGGTGGCGCTGGCCCGGGAGTTCAACCCGAACATCCTCACCTTCACCGTCGGCTACGACGTGCCGGGTTACTCGGAGATCGACGTCGCGCAGGACTCGGCCCGGCACCTGGACGTCACCACGATCCCCACCAAGATCGGTCCGCAGGACATGATCGACGCGCTGCCGAAGATCGTGTGGCACCTGGACGACCCGGTGGCCGACCCGGCGCTGGTGCCGCTCTACTTCGTGGCCAAGAAGGCCGCCGAGCACGTCACCGTGGTGCTCTCCGGTGAGGGCGCGGACGAGTTCTTCGGCGGCTACACGATCTACCGGGAGCCGCTGTCGCTGGGCACCGTGAACGGCCTGCCCGGCGGGGTGCAGAAGGGGCTGCGCGCGGTCTCCAGGGCGATCCCGCAGGGGGTCAAGGGCAAGAGCTTCCTGGAGCGCGGCACCACCCCGATCGAGGAGCGTTACTACGGCAACGCCCGGATGTTCACCGAGGAGGAGAAGCAGCAGCTGATGCGCCGCTACGACCCCTCGGTGCGCTACACGGATGTCACCGCCCCGATCTACGCCGAGTGCACGGAGCTGGACGACGTCACCAAGATGCAGTACGTCGACCTCTACACCTGGCTGCGCGGCGACATTCTGGTCAAGGCCGACCGGATCTCGATGTCGCACTCGCTGGAGGTGCGGGTGCCGTTCCTCGACCGCGAGGTCTTCGACGTCGCGGCGAAGATCCCGGTGGACCTGAAGCTGCCGCCGCGCTCGGACGCCACCAAGTACGCGATGCGTCAGGCGTTGCAGGGGGTCGTGCCGCCGGCCATCGTCAACCGCAAGAAGCTGGGCTTCCCGACCCCGACCCGAGTCTGGCTACGCGGCGAGATGTACGAGTGGGCCCGGCACGTGCTCAGCACCTCGGGTGCGGGCGATCTGCTCGACCTGTCGTACGCGCTGCGGCTGCTCGACGAGCACAAGCGGGAGGAGGCCGACCACTCCCGCAAGGTCTGGACGGTGCTGATCTTCTGCATCTGGCACGCGATCTTCGTGGCCAAGACGCTCGACCCGGGTATCCAGCGCAACCAGTCCGCGCTGCTCACGAAGCCGGTGGTCGGTTCCATGGTCCGCTGACCCACGCCCCACCCTGTTGATCAAGAGGTTTGCGTCACCGGAAGCACTCCGGGTGACGCAAACCTCTTGATCATTTCAGGTGGTGGTCAGCGGCCGGCGCACGTGACAGTGGGAAGTCCGTTCGTTCCTGTGCTGCTGGCCAGGAAGCCGAACGTCGTGCTGCCCTCCGGTGCGACGGTGCCGTTGTAGGCGACGTTCGTCGCTGTCACCGTTGAACCGGACGACGTCTGGGTGGCACCCCAGATCTGACTGATCGATTGCCCGTTGGGCCAGGTCCAGCTCGCGGTCCAACCGGAGAACGGCGTGCTGCCGTGGTTCATGATCGTGACCTCGCCCTGGAAGCCGCCCTGCCAGGAGCTGCTCACCTTGTAGGCCGCCATGCATGCACCGCCGGACGGCGGCGGGGTGGTCGGGTCGGTCGGCGGATCCGTCGGGTCGGTCGGCGGATCGGTGGGGTCGGTCGGCGGGTCGGTCGGCGTACCACCCGGACCCACGCCGGTGACCTGGCCGCTGCCGCCGTCGAAGGTCACGTCGGAGCAGCCGAAGAAGTTCTCCTGCGAGTCCGAGCGGACCCAACGGGAGTAGATGATGTGCCGGCCACTCTTACCCGACGGCAGGTTGCCGCTGAAGTAGTAGTGCCCGTCGTTGCTGCCGACGCTGCCGCGCTGCGGCGGGTTGGTCACCGTGAGGAACGGCTGCTCCAGGTCACTCCAGGCCAGCGCCCGGGTCGGGCTCCAGCTGTCCTTCGTGACGTAGAAGTAGAACGTGCCCGGGTGGTGCGCCCAGTTGCTGTACTTGAAGTCCAACCGCGCCCCGGCGGTCAGGTGGGTCAGCGGCCAGTCGGTGCGGGGCAGGTCGTAGCCGCGGAAACCGGAGTTGCCGCCGCTGCACAGTTGCCCGTCCGGGATGAAGCCGGTGGTCCGGCCACCCGCGTCGGAGCGCAGCACGCTGAACCAGTTGTAGAGCGAGTTCGCCCCGCTCTGCGCCACCGCGGCGGCGCACGCGGGGTTGTTCGGCCTGATCTCACCGGTCTGGCTGCGGCCGTCCTGCCAGCACAGGTACGTGCGGCTGCCCGGCGTCATCGCCGCGCCGTGCGCGGCGGCCGGACCGGACGCCACGGCGACAGCGCCCAGCGCGAGGGTCACGGCCGCGGTGAGTAACGCGGCCGTACGGGAACGATTCACGGGTTCTCCTGACTCGCGAGGCGCGCTGCCTGAGCCGCCTCGCCGCAATCGGGTGGGATGTGGCCTGATCGCCCCGCTGTCGTGAGCGGTGCGACGATCACAGCGACGTGCCCCGGCGGAATCGGCCGGTGGACGTGCGCCGTCGACGGTCCTGTCCTGGACCGGTGCCCTCGCGTCTAACCAACCCGGCAACCGGCGGCGCCGCAGCCCTCGCACCGCCCGGTACGCGTCATCCCACCATGCCGTACCGGGCGGGCGCAATAGGCATTGCTCGATGCAGGAGAAGACCCGCCGGTCGCCGTTGAACGCCATATCCTGCCTACGGGGAGCGGGAACGGAGAGGCGGCCGCCGGTGCCGGACGTGTTCGACGAGGTGCACCGCCGGTGCCGCGACGGCGAGCCGGTCGCGCTGGCCACCGTCGTGGCCACCTGGCAATCCGCCCCGCAGCCACCCGGCGCCGCCATGGTGGTCACGACCGACGGCACCGTCGTCGGCAGCGTCTCCGGCGGCTGCGTCGAGGCGGATCTCTACGAACGGGCCCGCCGGGTGCTCGACACCGGCCAACCCGAGCTGCGCCGCTACGGGATCAGCGACGATGACGCGTACGCCGTGGGCCTGACCTGCGGCGGCATCCTCGACGTGTTCGTCGAGCGTGTCGACGCGAGCGCCCTGCCGGCGCTGGACGCGGTCGCCGCCGCCCGCCGCGACGGCCACCCGGCGGCAGTCGTCACCTGCGTCGCCGCCGACGCCCACCACCCACCGACCGCCGACGCCACCTGCGTCGCCGCCGACGCCGGGAGCCGACCGGTCGATGACGCCACCAACACACCGGCCGCCGACGCCGGCCGTCGACCGGCCGACGCGCATGATTCGCCGGCCGCCGCTGACCACGCCGGAGCGAGCGACCCGGCCCGGCGGCTCGGCCGGCGGCTGGTGCTGACCGGCCAGCGCCGCGTCGGCTCGCTCGGCGACGACCGGCTCGACGACGCCGCCAGCGCCGACGCCCTCGGGCTGCTCGCCGCGGGGCGCAGCGGGATGCTCCGGTACGGATACCACGGGCAGCGCCGAGGCAACGGCGTCGGTCTCTTCGTGACCACGTACGCCACCCCACCCCGGATGATCGTCTTCGGGGCGATCGACTTCGCTGCCGCGGTGGCCCGGATCGGCGCGTTCCTCGGCTACCGGGTCACTGTCTGCGACGCCCGGCGGGTCTTCGCCACCGCGCGGCGTTTTCCCGGGGCGGACGAGGTGGTGGTGCAGTGGCCGCACCGCTACCTGGCTACCGAGGTGGCGGCCGGTCGACTCGACGAGCGCACTGTGGTGTGCGTGTTGACCCACGACCCGAAGTTCGACGTGCCGTTGCTGGAGTTGGCGCTGCGCCAGCCGCTGGCGTACGTCGGCGCGATGGGCTCACGGCGCACCCACGACGAGCGGCACAAGCTGCTGACCGAGGCGGGGCTCAGCCCGCAGCAGCTGTCCCGGCTCGCCTCACCGATCGGGTTGGACCTCGGTGGTCGTACCCCTGAGGAGACCGCGGTGAGTGTGGCCGCGCAGATCGTCGCGGCCCGGTGGGGCGGCACCGGCCGCCCTCTCGCCGCGCTCGACGGGCCGATCCACCGGTCGGGGTAGCGCGCCCGTCGGTGCCGGGCCTTCGGCGCCCATCGGGGCGCGCGCTGTGCCAGCCTGGTGCCACGGCGATCGGTTCGGCGAGCGGCGGCCGGTGGCGACGACGAGAGGAACGGCATGGGATACGCGGTGGTGCTCGGCGAAGCGCTCGTCGACCTGCTCGACAGCGAGGTGGACGGGGAGCGGGTCTACCGGCAGGCCATCGGCGGTGGGCCGCTCAACGTCGCGGTCGGGGTGGCCCGACTCGGCGGCGCGGCACAGTTCGTCGGCTCGCTCGGTGATGACGCGCTGGGCGGCCGGATCCGCGCGTTCCTCACCGCGGCCGACGTCGGGGTGGCCGGTGCGATCACGGTGCCCGCGCCGACCACGCTGGCGGTCGTCACGTATGCCGGGCCGGAACCGGATTTCCGTTTCTACGGCGAACCGACCTCCTACGGACTGCTCGGCCCCGACGATCTGGAGCTGGCGCTGCTGGAGGGTGCCGACGTGCTCTACTGCGGCTCGATAGTGCTGCTCCAACCCGGCACGCTGGCCGCTGCCCGACGTGCCTGGTCGCTCGCCACGGGTTTGCGGGTCTTCGACCCGAACGTCCGTCCCCGGCTGCTGACCGGGCCGGGGACGCTGGAAGGGCTGCGCGAGGTGGTGGCGGAGTTCGCGGCCGGCGCGCACCTGGTCAAGCTGAGCGCCGCCGACGCCGTCCTGCTCTATCCCGGTGAGCCGGTGGAGGGGGTGGCGGCGTACCTGCGCGAGCTGGGGGCGGCCACGGTGGTGGTGACGCTCGGCGCGGCGGGTGCGGTACTGGCAGCCGCCGACGCCGACCCGGTCCGAGTTCCGGCTCCCAAGGTCACCGCGATCGACGCCACCGGCGCGGGCGACTCGGTGATGGCCGCGCTCATCGCCGACCTGCTCGTCGACGGCGAACCGGAGAACCCGTCGGGCTGGGTCGACCGGGTGGCCTTCGCCCTGCGGGTGGCCGGCCTGGTCTGCGAGTCCCCGGGCGGTGCCACCGCCATGCCCACCCGCGCCGCCGTCCAAAACCGCTTCAACCCCTGATCCCACCCCGCGCCCCCGCCCTCACTCCGCCGATCTTGCACCTTCGGTTAGTGATTGGTCCGGTTTGCCCATATGTGGTGCCGCAGAAAGTGCAAGATCGGCGCGGGATGGCGGGCGGGGGCGCGGGATGGCGGGTGGGAGGCGCGGGATGGCGGGTGGGGGAGTGGGTTGACCTCGGGGAATTGTGAACGTTAACATCGACGATACGCGATGGAAACGTGCTGTTCTCGGGGAGGCTCTGATGCGGGTGGTCCTGGTTCCTCTGGCGTTCCGCCGCGTCGCGGCCCTGCTGGTCGTGCTTCTCGTTGCCGCCGGAGTGGTCGCCGCCGACCCACCCGAGCGGGCGGTCGCGTGGGACAACGGGGTGGCCGACACCCCGCCGATGGGGTGGAACAGCTACGACTCGTTCAACTGGAGCGTCACCGAGGCTGACGTCAGGGCCAACGCCGACTACATGGCCACCAACCTGCGGCAGTTCGGCTGGGAGTACGTGGTGATCGACTGGGCCTGGTACTACCCCGGTCGGCACAACAACAGCCCCAACCAGGACGCGAACCTGCAACCCCGGCTCCGGATGGACGCCAACGGGCGGCTGCTGCCGGACACCACCCGGTTCCCCTCCGCCGCCGGTGACAACGGGTTCAAACCGCTGGCCGACTACGTCCACCAGAAGGGGCTGAAGTTCGGCGTCCACCTGATGCGTGGCATTCCCCGCCAGGCGGTCGCCGACAACGTTCCGATCCTCGGCACCACCTGCCGCGCCAACCAGGTCAACAACAGCACCACCGCGGCCTGGCTCAACCTGATGTGGGGCCTGAACATGGCCAACCAGTGCGCGCAGACCTACCTCGACTCGATGTTCCAGCTGCTGGCCTCCTGGGGCGTCGACTACGTGAAGGTGGACGACATCGCCGCCCCGACCTACCGGCAGTCGGAGGTCGAGGGGTACCGCCTGGCCATCCAGCGCAGCGGCCGGCCGATGGTGCTGAGCCTGTCACCCGGCCCGACCTCGCTGGCCAGCGGCGCACACGTCCAGGCCAACGCGCACATGTGGCGGATCGTCAACGACCTGTGGGACAACTGGTCGTCGGTGGACGCGCTCTTCGACCAACTGCGCAACTGGACCCCGTACCGCGCCACCGGCGCCTGGCCCGACGCCGACATGATCCCGATCGGCCGGCTCTCCAAGTACGGGCCGGTGGGGTCGCCGCGATACTCCAACCTGACCTCCGACGAGCAGCGCACCCTGATGTCGCTCTGGGCGATCAACCGTGCGCCGCTGATGTGGGGCGGCAACCTGGTCGAGAACCGCGCCGCGGAGCTGGCGTTGATGACCAACGCCGCGGTCATCGGGGTCAACCAGAACAGCACTAACAACCGCCAGCTCTACGGCGGCAGCCAGCAGGTGTGGGCCGCCGACGTGCCGGGCAGCAACCATCGCTACGTCGCCCTCTTCAACCGCAACAGCAGCGCGGCACAGGTGTCGGTGAACCTCGCCGACCTCGGGATCGGGTCGGCCGCCGTGACCGACCTGTGGTCCGGCGCGGCACTCGGCACGGTGACCGGCACCCTCACCCGGTCGCTCCCGGCCCACGGGTCCGGGCTGTACCGGCTGGCCCCGGACACCACGGTGCCGGTACCCACCGCGTACACCGTCACCGCGCGGCACAGCGGCAAGCTGCTGGACGTGTACAACAACGCGACCACCGACGGCGCCGACGTGGTGCAGTGGGCCGCGAACGGTCAACCCAACCAGCGGTGGCGGTTCCAGGATGCGGGTGGGGGTTACCAGACGGTGGTCAGTGTGCACAGCGGCAAGTGCCTCGACGTGTACGGCGGCGCGACCGCGACCGCCGACGGGGTCCGCGTGATCCAGTGGAGCTGCAACGGCGGCACCAACCAGCAGTGGCGCGTTCAGGATGTCGGCTCGGGGTACGTGCAGCTCGTCGCCCGGCACAGCGGCAAGTGCCTGGAGGTGCTCAACGCCGCCACCACCGACGGTGCCCGCCTCGCCCAGTGGACCTGCGGCACCGGCACCCACCAGCAGTGGCGCCGTACGTCGGTGTAGGCGGTCAGGCCGTGCCGGTCAGTTCGAGGTAGCCACGGTGGGCGGCGACCAGGGCGGGGCGGGCGCCGAACGGGGCCTCGGCGGCCACCCGCTCCGGCGGGGCGCTGCCGGTGTGCGCGGCCCGGATCAGCCAGGCCAGCTTCGCCAGCTCCGCGTGCTGGGCCCGGACGAAGTCGACGTCCACCGGGTCGCCGTGGCCCGGGACCACCACGGTGCGCGCGGTGGTCAGCCGCAGCAGGTCCGCGACCGCGTCCGGCCACTGCAGGGGGTACGAGTCCTCGAAGGCGGGCGGGCCGCTCTGCTCCACCAGGTCCCCGGCGACCAGCACGTCGGCGTCCGGCACGTGCACCACCAGGTCGGCCTCGGTGTGCCCCCGCCCCGGGTGTCGCAGCAGCACCCGTCGGCCGCCCAGGTCGAGGACCGTCTCGACGTGCACGGTGTGCGTCGGGGCGAGCAGCGGGGTGTCGGCCAGCTCCGCGGCGAGCGTGGGATGCTGCGTGCGCAACTCCTCGTACGCCTCCCGGCGCAGCCGCTCCGGCTCCTCGCGCAGGGCGGCGGCGGCCAGCTCGTGCGCGTACACCGGGCGGGGTGGGTCGCCGGCCAGTACCGCGTTGCCGAAGCAGTGGTCGTAGTGGTGATGGGTGTTGACCAGCGTCAACGGACGGTCAGTGACCGCCCGGACGGCCCCGGCCAGCTCGGTGGCCTGGGCGGCCGACGAGAGCGTGTCGACCACCAGCGCCTCGTCGTCGCCGACGACCAGTGTGACGTTGACCCGCAGCAGCGGCTCAGCCAGCACGTACACCCGGTCGGCGACCTCGGCGAAGCCGGCGTTCACGACGCCCGCCCGGCGCGCTCGACGAAACGTGCCCGGTCGACGAGGATCCGTTCCACCCGACCCCGGGCCACCGTCTGGTCCCCGTCGCTGACCGTGACCTCGAACGACAACCGGCGGCCGTCGACGGCCGCCAGCAGCGCCTGCGCACGGACCGTCCGGCCGACCACCGTCGGCGCCAGGTGCTCCAACTCGACCCGGGTGCCCACCGTCGTCGAACCGGGCGGCATCCCGGTCGCCGTCGCCGCGACGGTGGCCGCCTCGGCCAGCGCCAGCACCCGGGGAGTGCCCAGCACCGGTACGTCCCCGGAACCGACCGCCTGGGCGGTGTCCGCGTCGGTGACCGTCAACTCGACCTGGGCGGTCAGACCCGGCGCGAGGGCCGGCTCAGGCTGCTCCTGCATGGCGTCAGCCTAGGTGCTCACCGGGCCCGCCGAGCAAGCGGCCGGGTATCCGGAACCGCCCGCCCGCCCACCTGTGCACGACCCCGCCAGGTGGTCCCCGTCGGTCGATGCCGGCCCCGTCGTTAACCTTGACCCCGATGGCCGTCGTGACTGACCCCCAGCCCCCCGCCCGGACCGACCCGCCCGCGTCCCCGGACGGGGGTCGTCGGCGCATCGTCGCCATGACCGTCTGGGCGGTCGCCTTCGTCGCCGCGTGGCTGGCCATCGGCCTGCCCACCGACCCGGCGTACGCCTTCGTCTGGATCTGGGCCGCGACCATCGCCTGGAACAGCGAACGGCCCTGGCGCAGTCACCTGCGCTTCGCCCGGGACTGGGTGCCGGTGGTGCTGCTGTTCGTGGTGTACAACCTCTCACGCGGGTTCGCCGACAACGGGGCGACGCCGCACGCGATGGAGCTGATCGTCGCCGACCGGTTCATGTTCGGCTGGGCCACCGGCGGTGAGGTGCCCACCGTCTGGTTGCAGCAGCACCTCTACCACCCGCAGGTGCACTGGTGGGACGTCGCGGCGAGCTGGGTGTACTTCTCCCACTTCGTGGTGGCGCTGGCCGCCGCCGCGGTGCTCTGGATACGCGACCGGCACCGCTGGGCGGCGTACATGCGGCGCTGGGGTTTCCTCTGCGCGGCCGGCCTGGTCACCTACTTCGTCTACCCGGCCGCCCCGCCCTGGTGGGCGGCGCAGAACGGCCTGCTCACCGAGGTCGCCCGGATCTCGACCCGGGGTTGGAAGGCGTTCGGCATGCACGGCGCCGGCAACGTCCTCAACGCCGGCCAGATCGCCTCCAACCCGGTCGCCGCGATGCCCTCGCTGCACACCGCGTGGGCGCTGTTCGTGGTGCTGTTCTTCCTGACCGCCACCCGTCGTCGCTGGTGGCCGCTGCTGCTCGCGTACCCGCTGGCGATGACCTTCACCCTGGTCTACTCGGGTGAGCACTATGTGATCGACGTGCTGGTCGGCTGGGCGTACGTGGGGATGACCTTCCTGGTGGTCGGTCTGGCGGAGCGCGGCTGGGCGGCGTGGCGCACCCGCCACCCGAGCGCCAAGTCGGACCAGGCCAAGGAACCCCCACCGACCCCGACCAACCAGCCGGAACCCCCCACCCCCCGCGAACCCGACCCCACCACCCCCACCTCAGTCCCCGCCGACCACTAACCACCCCCCCCGGCCCCGGCTTCCGGGCCGGTTGATCATGAAGTTGTTGCCCTCCAGCACGGCCTGTCGGGCAATAACCTCATGATCAACGAGGTGAGGGGTGGGGGTGGGTGCGGGCTTGGTGGGCTCTGGTGGTCAGGTCGGCGGCCAGGGCCCAGGCCTCGGCCAGGTCGCGGTCCTGTGCGGTGGCACCGGAGCCGCCAGCGGTGTCCGCGTGGACGGAGGCCAGGCCCAGACGGCGTTGGATGGGCCCCTGGACCACCCGCACGCTCTGGATCCGGGCGTACGGCACGATCACCAGTTGTCGGGTGAGCAGCCCGGACCGGGTGGCGAACACCCGCTCGAACAGGCCCGCACCGAACGCGGTACGGCCCAGCGGGTGCAGCCAACGGGTTCGCGGTGGTGGTGGGCTCAACGGGAGCGCGTCGAGGCGTACCCCGGGAAGCACCTCGGCGACGATCATCGTCGCCGTCGGCAGGTCGCCGACCGGCAGCAGCCGGTCGGGCCGGTTGCGGTCGTCGGCCTCCGCGACGGAGTAACCGGCCACCTCCAGCCGCAGCCGCAGCCAGCCCTTCACCCGCCACAGCAGCGGCCAGGTGGCCCGCACGGTCTGCACCCGCTCCAGCGGCACGGTCTGCGCGCGCGTCTCCAGCAGGCCGTTGTGCACCCGCAGCGTGCCGCGGTCGCGGGCCAGCCGGAAGTTCCAGTCGTCGAGCACCCGGCGGATCGGTTGCAGCAGGACACCCGCCATCGCGGTCAGGGTGCTCGCCACCGCGACGAACGACCATGAGCCGGCGGTGAGGAACTGCACCACGACGAACGCCACACCGAACGGGAGCAGGAACGCCTGCGGGGTGAGCAGTTGGCTGATCAGCAGGTTCTGGTTGCGTACCGCGTGCAGTGGCCGGCCCGGCGCGGCCGGCGGCGGCGCCGGCGCACCCGGGGTGACCGGGGTCGCCGCGTCGCCGGGCGTGGGCGGCTGCGCCACCCGCCCGGCCAGCGCCAGCAGGCGCTCGCGCAGCACTGTCGCGTCGGCCACCCCGAGGTACGCCAGTGGCGCCTCGGTCTTGCCGCCGCCGACCACCTCCAGACGCAGCTCGGCCAGGCCGGTGAGCTGCGCGAGCAGGGGCCGGACCACCTCCACGGCCTGCAACCGTTCCAACGGGATGGCCCGGGTACGCCGCCAGAGCAGCCCTTCGTACACCCGAAGCTCCCGGCCCACGACGTGGTAGCCGGTGTTGTACCAGCTGATCACCGACAGCACCGTCGCGCCGAGCGCCAGCACCGCCACCGTGACGGCGAACCAGCCGAAGCCCACCCGGGACAGCGTCGACCAGGACAACCCGGCGATCACCACGACCAGGGACTTGGCGCCGTGCAGCACCGGGCTGAGCGGATGCAGCCGCTGCCGGGGCTCGCCGACGCCGCCGCCCGGTGGTCCCGGCCACGGCGCGGGCACCCCCGGCGGCACCGGCCCGGACGACGCCGCACCGGCGAACGGCGGGCCACCGGGTCCGCCGGCGAACGGCGCGCCACCAGGTGTCTCAGCGAACGGCGCGCCGCCGGGTGCCGTGCCGGTGGGCACCACCGGTCCCGGGGGCGTCGGGCCGGTGGGTGGCACGGTGCTCGGCTCGGCGGGTCCGTCGCTCATCGGCGCGGCCCTCGACGCGTTCGGCGGTTGCCCGCGCGGGTGTTCACAGCCCCTCCGCCCGGTCCTCGCCGAGCGCGGTGAGCCGGTCGCGCAGCCGGGACGCCTCCGCCGGCCGCAGCCCGGGCACCCGGGCGTCGCTGGCCGCAGCCGCGGTGTGCAACTGCACGGTGGCCAGGTCGAAGGCGCGCTCCAACGGCCCGGCGCTCACGTCGACGAACTGCATCCGCGAGTACGGCACGATGGAGAGCCGGCGGACCAGCAGCCCGTGCCGGACCAACAGGTCGTTCTCCCGCTCTGCGTACCCCCAGGCCCGGACGGCGCGGACGATCGCGACGGCCCGCCACGCGCCGAGCACCAGCACCACGGCGACGGCGAGCCCGAACAGCCAGTGGCCGCTGAGGGCCCAGCCGACCGCCGTCACCGCCAGCCCGATGGCGACCACGACCGCCAGCCGGATCAGCTCCACCCAGATCAGGTCGGTGGAGATCGGCTGCCAGTTGACGGTGTCCGGCCAGGGCTCCAGCGGCCCCCGACCACCCGGCGCGGCCGTCAGCAGCACCCCGGACGCGCCGGGGTCGGACGGGTGAGCCCCGGACGCGCCGGGGTCGGCCGGCAGGAGACCGGGGGGTGGCAGTTCGGGTGCGCGGTGGTCGGCGCCGGGTGTCGGCCGGTGACCGGGTGGCAGCGCGCCCGGTGGCAGTGGGGCGGGCGTCGAGACGTCCGGCGCGGCGGGCTCGGGGCCGAGCGTGCCCGGCGCCGGGAACGCGCCGGGCGGCGGATCGACGCCGGGAGGGGTGGCGGCCGGGGTGGGCGGCCAGGACGGAGAAGTGGGGCCGGGGGAAGCCGGAGGGTCGCCGCTCACAGGTCGAGCGTAGGCGATCCGGGCACCGGAGTGACGGCACGCAGGAAGCCTCGGGCGTCCAGGAAGTCACCGAGGCTGCCCCGGTGCTCGTCGCAGGCCAACCAGGTCTTGCGCCGATCGGGGTCGTGCAGACGGGGATTGTTCCACTCCAGCACCCAGACGGCGGCCGACCGGCAGCCCCGGGCCGAACAGACCAGGGCCTCGTCGGCGGGGGAGGGAATGCTCATCCCGGCCAGTGTAGGGCGGCGGGACGGAGAGGTTGAGCGCCGGGCGACCACGGGGGGAGCCGCCCGGCGACGGGGTGAATCGTACACGCGGCGGGCCGGTCTGTGCACACCCGCGATACGCAATTCGGCTGCTGGTGACGGCGCGGCCAAAATCGGCTTCTCCCCACCTCGGCACTCAGCAAGGCGTGCGAGTCTTGATACCGCACAAGCCGCGACGACCGACAAACGCTGTGGAGGACCGGTGGCCCAGCCGACCATGCCCGACGCCCCGACGCCGAACGGCGCGGCACCTGCGCCGGTGACCACACCCGCGCAGGACGCCACCCTGCTGGAAAAGGCGCTGTTCGAGATCAAACGTGTGATCGTCGGGCAGGACCGGATGGTGGAGCGGATGTTCGTCGCGCTGCTCTCCCGTGGTCACTGCCTGCTCGAAGGCGTGCCCGGGGTGGCCAAGACCCTGGCGGTGGAAACCCTCGCCAAGGTCGTCGGTGGGTCCTTCGCCCGGGTGCAGTTCACGCCGGACCTGGTGCCCGCCGACATCATGGGCACCCGGATCTACCGGCAGTCGAGCGAGAAGTTCGACGTCGAGCTGGGGCCGGTCTTCGTCAACTTCCTGCTCGCCGACGAGATCAACCGGGCGCCGGCCAAGGTGCAGTCCGCGCTGCTGGAGGTGATGAGCGAGCGGCAGGTGTCCATCGGCGGCGAGAGCCACCGGGTGCCCGACCCGTTCCTGGTGATGGCCACCCAGAACCCGATCGAGCAGGAGGGCGTCTATCCGCTGCCGGAGGCGCAACGGGACCGGTTCCTCATGAAGATCGTGGTGGGCTACCCGACCGACGCTGAGGAACGGGAGATCGTCTACCGGATGGGCGTGGCCGCGCCCGAGCCGACCGCGGTGTTCGACACACCGGACCTGATCGCCCTGCAACGCAAGGCGGACCAGGTCTTCGTCCACAACGCCCTGGTCGACTACGCGGTCCGGTTGGTCCTGGCCACCCGCGCCCCGGCCGAGCACGGCATGCCCGACGTCGCGCAACTGATCCAGTACGGTGCCAGCCCGCGCGCCTCGCTGGGTCTGGTCCGGGCGACCCGCGCCCTGGCGCTGCTGCGCGGGCGGGACTACGCGCTGCCGCAGGACGTGCAGGACATCGCGCCGGACATCCTGCGGCACCGGTTGGTGCTCAGCTACGACGCGCTCGCCGACGACGTGCCCGCCGACCACATCGTGCAACGGGTGATGTCGACGATCCCGCTTCCCGCTGTCGCGCCCCGGCAGCAGGCCACCCCGCCCTCGATCGCGCCGCCGCCGGGCGCTGGTTGGCCCGGGCAGCGGCCGTGACCTCACCCACCCCTCGTCCAGCCCTCCTCGGCGACCGTAGCGAGGCCGTGCTGTCCCGGCTTCAGCTGCTCGTCACCCGCAAGCTCGACGGTCTGCTCCAGGGCGACTACGCCGGCCTGCTGCCCGGACCGGGCAGTGAGGCGGGGGAGTCCCGGGAGTACCGCCCCGGCGACGACGTGCGTCGGATGGACTGGCCGGTCACGGCACGCACGACCACACCGCACGTGCGGCGTACGGTCGCCGACCGGGAACTGGAGACCTGGCTCGCGCTGGACCTCTCCGCCAGCCTCGACTTCGGCACCGGGCAGTGGCTCAAGCGGGAGGTCGTGGTGGCCGCCGCCGCTGCCATCACCCACCTGACCGTGCGCGGCGGTAACCGGATCGGCGCCGTGATCGGCACCGGCGGCGGGGTGTCCGCGCCGGCCCGACGCTGGCGGGGCAGACCACCGCCGCCGGGGCCCGGGGTGCTCACCCGGCTGCCGGCCCGCTCCGGGCGCAAGGAGGCGCAGGGTCTGCTGCGTGCCGTCGCCGGCACCGCCATCCAGCCCGGTCGTGGTGATCTGGGCGCGCTGATCGAGATGCTCAACCGCCCGCCCCGCCGCCGTGGGGTGGCAGTGGTCGTCTCGGACTTCCTCGCTCCGGCCGAGCAGTGGGCCCGGCCGATGCGTAAGCTGCGCGTCCGGCACGACGTACTGGCGATCGAGGTGGTCGACCCGCGTGAGCTGGAACTGCCCGACGTGGGCGTGTTGCCGGTGGTCGACCCGGAGAGCGGCGAACTGCACGAGGTGCAGACCGCCGACCCACGGCTGCGGCAGCGCTACGCCGACGCCGCCACCGCCCAACGGGCCACCATCGCCGCCGCCCTGCGCGGCGCCGGTGCGGCCCACCTGCGTCTGCGTACCGACCGAGACTGGCTGCTGGACATGGTGCGATTCGTGGCCGCGCAACGGCACGCACGCACCCGGGGGACGACACGATGATCCGTTTTCTGCAACCGTGGTGGCTGCTGGCCGTGCTGCCGGTGTTCGCCCTCGCCGCGTTCTACGTCTGGCGGCAGCTGCACCGCCGGGCGTACGCGATGCGGTTCACCAATGTGGACCTGTTGCGGACGGTGGCGCCGAAGGGCCTGGGCTGGCGTCGGCACGTCCCGGCGACCGCGTTCCTGCTTTGCCTGCTGGTGTTGGCCACCGCACTGGCCCGGCCCGCTGTCGACACCAAGGAGCCGCTGGAGCGGGCCACCGTGATGCTCGCCATCGACGTGTCGTTGTCGATGCAGGCCGACGACGTGTCACCGAACCGGCTGGAGGCGGCCCAGGAGGCCGCCAAGCAGTTCGTCAGTGAGCTGCCGGAGAGCTACAACCTGGGCCTCGTGTCGTTCGCCAAGGCGGCCAACGTGCTGGTGCCGCCGGGCAAGGACCGCGACGCGGTGACCAGCGCCATCGACGGGCTGGTGCTGGCCGAGGCGACAGCGACCGGGGAGGCGGTGTTCACCTGCCTGGAGGCGATCCGGTCGGTGCCCGCCGACGGCGCGGCGGGTATCCCACCGGCGCGGATCGTGCTGCTCTCGGACGGCTTCCGCACCTCCGGTCGGGCGGTGGAGGAGGCGGCGGCCGCCGCGCAGGCCGCCAACGTCCCGGTTTCCACGATCGCCTTCGGCACGGACACCGGCCAGGTCGACATCGGCGGGCAGTTGCAGCGGGTGCCGGTGGACCGGTTGGCCCTCGCCGAACTCGCCGAGACCACCGAGGGTTACTTCTACGAGGCGGCCTCGGTGAGCGAGCTGAAGCAGGTCTATCAGGACATGGGCAGCTCGATCGGGTTCCGCACCGAGCCGCGTGAGGTGACCCAGTGGTACGCCGGGGTGGCGCTGCTGCTGGCCCTCTGCGCCGGTGCGCTCAGCCTGCTGTGGTCGTCGCGGATGCTCTGAGCGGTGGGACCGGCGGCGGTCACCCACCGCCGCCGGTCGGCACCAACCCGGTGGCCGTCGCCGTGACGACGACCAGCTCAGTGGCCGCCGCCGGGGAGGACGACCAGCTCAGTGGCCGCCGCCGGCGAGGACGAAGACGATGGCCACCCAGACGGCGGCGAGGGTGAAGCCCAGCGGGGCGACGTAGCGGCTCATGGACGGCTCCGGGTGGCGGCTGGACGGTCCGCGTGCGGGGGCGGACCGCAGGGGGTAGGGACGCGCACACGAAGTCGTGACCGGGCGGCTCCCGGCGACCGCCCGGGTTCGGGCGGCGCGGCACACTCACCTCGGCAGGTGCCGACGTGGTGGGGAGCGGAGCGGGGTCAGCTCACCAGACTGAGTCGTGGCTCAGCGGGACTGACCATCGGCCCGGCCACGACTGGGAGGATCGCTATCTCGCACAGCGATCACCTCCTGCAAGTCGGGCGGGCCGGAACGTCGATGATCGTACACCTGCGGTGCCGGCCGAACGCACTCGGCCGACCGGCCGGCGACCCCTCCACCGCCCGGTCGGCGACGCCGCTGATCACCAGCCCGGACGCCTCGGCGGCGCGGCGACCCCGGCTGGCCCACCCGCACGACAGTGACCAGCACCCCGGCGAGCAGCGGCAGCCAGCAGCAGCGGGCCAGCACCCACCCCGAGTCGTCCGGGACGGTGTGCAGACCGGGCAGGGCGAGCCCGCCACGGGCGGTGAGCGCTGTCACCGCCACCAGGACCGGCTGGTGCCACAGATAGATCCGGACCGCGAACCGGTTCACTTCGGTCACCGCCCGACCCGGCAGTGGCCGGGCCAGCAGCCGTCGCAGCGCCGGCCGGGCCAGCAACCCCAACCCGACCTGGGTGACCGCCAGCGCCACGACCAGCAGCGACGGCGGGTTCAGGTTGGACACCCCGGCCCCGGGCACCCCCACCGCGCTCACCGGGTAGCCGAGCGCCAGCAGCGTCGCCAGCGCGAGCGCCCCACCGGCCGCCGCCGTGCCACCGGCCCGCCGGCTCCGCAGCCACCCGTCGGCGTGCGCCACCCCCAGCAGGTACGGCACCGACCAGGCCGCCAGCACGGTGACCGGGGGCAGGTCGCCGGCGGCCGGCACCAGGCGGACGGCCAGGTCGGCCGCGGCCACCACGGCCACCGCCGGTGTCGCGCAGCGCAGCACACCCCAGCGGCGTACGGCGGCGCGCAGCGGGCCGGTCGACGCGACCAGGATCACCAGCGGTAGCAGGAACCACAGCGGGCTGACCGCGAGCCGCAGCGCGACGGCGAGCGTGTCGTCGGAGGTGCCGACGACGGTGGCGGCGAGCAGGACGGCCGCACCCACCCCGAGCAGCGCCACGGTGGGCAGCAGCAGCCGACGCAGCCGACCGGCCAGCCGACCGCCCGTACCGCCCGGGTGCCGGGCCAGCGACCGGGCCGAGCCGAACCCGGCGGTGAAGAAGAACAACCCGAGCGTCTGCAACACCCAGGTCAGCGGGGCCAGGCCGGGCAGGGCGGTCAGCGGACTGGCCTGGTGCAGCCCGCCGTCGCCGGTCAACACCAGGCCGGTGACCAGCCAGTGCCCCAGCACCACCCCGCCGATGGCGTACGCCCGCAGCGCGTCGACGGCCCGATCCCGGCTCACCGGGCGTCCCCGGTCCGGTCGGCGTCGACGCCGCCCAGCACGACCGCCGCCACCGCGACCAGCGCGGCGCTGCCCGGCGCGAGATAGCCGTCGTGCCCCGCCACCCCGCCGACCGGCAGGGGTCGGGCGCCGAACGCCGGGTCGCCGGGTCGCCGACCGAAGCCCAACCCGGGCAGCCGCAGCGGCGGGACCCGTCGGATCCAGTCCGTCGGCGCCTCGGCGGCCCAGAACCGCCGCCCGCCGGGCAGGTCGTCGGCGCGCTGCACGCCAGCGCCCACCCCACCGAGGCTGACCACGTCGGTGACCTGAGGCGGGGCGTGCGCCGCCGCCAGTGCCACCACCAGCGCCCCGTAGCTGTGCCCGACCAGCGTGATCGTCGCGCCCGGACGCTGCCCGGCCAGCTCGCGCAGCAGCGGGGCCAGCCCGGCCGCGCCGCGCCGGGCGCTGACCCCACCGGCGGCGGTCAGCACCCCGTCGGGCGGGTCGTAGCCCAGCCAGGCCAGCACCGCGACCCGCGCCGCCGGGTCGGTCGCCCGCAGCTCCCGGTAGACCTGCCCGGCCTGCACGGCGGGCGCCCGCCGGGCCACCCCACCCAACCCCCTGTCGAAGTCGGCGAGCGTGTTGCCGACCCCGGGCACCAGCACCGCGATCCGGTCGGCGGTGGCGAGGTCGCCGAGCACCTCGACCGCGCGGCCGTCACCGCGCGTGTCGAACAGCAGGAACCGGCGTCCGTCGGCCGCCCAGTCCGCGTACGGGGGGCCGGCCGCGCGCATCGCCGCCGCCATCTGCGGGTACGCCTCGACGAACCCCGCCGCCGTGGCCGGCCTGGCCGGGGTCGGCAGGACCAGGTTCACGCCGAGCAGCGCGGCCACCGCCAACCGGCTGGCACCTCGTCGTCGCATCACGTTCTCCCTCCGGAATGTCGTCCGGAGGGAGAGTGCGCCCAGGGGCGGGGCCCGGTCGTCGTGCCGCGGAGCCGTTCCCGTGCTGGCTCCACGGGGCTACTCGCCGGCGGCCACCAGACCCGTCTCGTACGCCAGCACCACGGCCTGGGCCCGGTCGCGCAGCCCCAGCTTGGCCAGGATCCGCCCGACGTGCGTCTTCACTGTCTGCTCGGCCACCACCAGGTCACCCGCGATCTCCGCGTTGTTGCGGCCCCGGGCGATCAACCGCAGCACCTCGGTCTCTCGTGGAGTGAGCCCGGCCAGGTCGGTGGGACGGGGGCGGCGGCGGTCCGGGCGGGCCGCGAACTCGGCGATCAGCCGGCGGGTGACAGCGGGGGCGAGCAGCGCGTCCCCGGCCGCCACCACCCGCACCGCCTGCACCAGGTCGGCCGCCGGGGCGTCCTTGAGCAGGAAACCGCTGGCCCCGGCGCGCAGCGCCTCGTACACGTAGTCGTCCAGGTCGAACGTGGTGAGGATGAGCACCCGGGGACGCTGCGCCGACCGGTCACCGAGCAGCGTGCGGGTGGCCTCCAGCCCGTCCATCACCGGCATCCGCACGTCCATCAGCACCACGTCCGGGTCGAGGTGGCGGGCGGCGGCCACGGCCTGCGCCCCGTCGGCGGCGTCACCCACCACCAGCAGATCCGGTTGGGCGGCGAGCAGCGCGCCGAAGCCCTGCCGGACCATCGCCTGGTCGTCGGCGATCAGCACCCGGATCATCGGTCCCCACCCTCCGCGTCGTACGGCAACTCGGCCGCCACCGCGTAACCCCCGTCGGGCAGCGGCCCGGCGGTGAACGTACCGCCCAGCGAGGTGGCCCGTTCCCGCATGCCGGTCAGCCCGTGCCCGGAGCCCGCCTCGCCAGGCCGGGAGCCCGCCGTGGCGGGTGGCGCGTTCTCCACCCGTACCCCCAGGCCGGACGCACCGGCGCGGACGGTGACCCGCACCGCGGCGCCGGCCGCGTGGCGGGCCGCGTTGGCCAGGCCCTCCTGCACGATGCGGTACGCGGCCAGCCCGACCGGCGCGGGCACCCGGTCGTCGTCCACCTGCTCGGCGTCCAGCGTGACCGACAGCCCGGCCCGGCGGGCGGCGTCCACCATCGCGCCCAGGTCGGTCAGGTCCGGCTGCGGCGCGGTCTGCGGCCCGGTCGTCTCGCTGCGCAGCACCCCCAGCAGTCGCCGCATGTCGGTGAGCGCGTCGCGGGCCGACGCGGCGATGGCGACGAACTCCGCGGCTGCCGGCGCCGGCACGTCGGTCAGCCGGTACGGGGCGGTCTCCGCCTGCACCGCGATCAGCGACATGTGGTGGGCCACCACGTCGTGCAGCTCCCGGGCGATCCGGGTGCGCTCCTCCAGCACCCCGCGGCGTTCCTGCTCCCGCTCGCTCAGCTCGGTCTGCGCGGCCAGCGCCCGCCGGGACAGCCGGTTGCGTCGGATCAGGTCACCGACGATCGCCAACGCCCCGAGCAGCAGCAGGACAGCGACCCGGTTCTCGGGCTCGACCAGGGTGAGCACCGGCACCGTCGTGATCGCCACCACCCAGCCCAGCACCGGCCGGTCGACCCGCGTGACGACCACCGCCACCACCACGATCGACCCGAGCGCCAGCGGCGGGGTCCACGGCCAGGCCTGGTCGGCCGGCGCGTTGAACGTGCAGATCAGCAGGGCCAGCACCGTCAGCCGCCAGGCCAGCAGCGGACGCCGGGGCAGCGCCAGCAGCGGCGCCACGGTCATCGCCGCGAACAGCAGCGCGACCAGTATCGGCAGGCCCCACTCGCTCTCCACGGTCAGCGTGATCAGGAAGAGGCCGAGAGCGGCCAGCAGGCCGACCGGGGCGGCGTAGCGGGCCGGCCCGGGCCACCGGGCCAGCAGCGGCCGTTCGACCGGTGCGTCCGGGCCCAGCACTGTCTGCCGCAGGGCCCGCAGGGCCACGGCGATCGGATGCCGGTTCACCACCCGGAGGCTACGGGCCGAGACCGTCACGAGGCGTGCCACCAGGGGTTGATCCCGCTGTCGTACCCCAGTGTGACGCGACTCCCGTTAGCGCTTACCTGTCGGTAACGCCTAGGCTTTCGCGCGTCTGTGCTGACCATTCGCAAGGGGGAACAGTGGCCCGTACCGTGCTGGTGACCGGGGGCAACCGGGGAATCGGCCTGGCCATCGCGCAGGCCTTCGCCAAGCAGGGCGACCGGGTGGCGGTCACCCACCGCAGCGGCGAGGCACCCGACGGGCTGTTCGGCGTCCGCGCCGACGTCACCGACGCCGCCTCGATCGACGCCGCGTTCGCCGCCGTCGAGGCCGAGCTGGGGCCGGTCGAGGTGCTGGTCGCCAACGCCGGCATGACCGCCGACACGCTGCTGCTGCGGATGTCCGAGGAGCAGTTCACCGATGTGGTGGACACCAACCTCACCGGCGCGTTCCGGGTCGCCAAGCGGGCCTCCGGCAAGATGCTCCGCGCCAAGTGGGGCCGCATGATCTTCATCTCGTCGGTGGTCGGCCTCGCCGGCGGCGCCGGGCAGGTCAACTACGCCGCCAGCAAGGCCGGCCTCGTCGGCGTCGCCCGCTCGATCACCCGGGAGCTGGGCAGCCGCAACATCACCGCGAACGTGGTGGCGCCCGGCTTCATCGACACGGACATGACCGCCGGCCTCTCCGACGACCGCAAGGCGGAGATCCTCAAGTCCATCCCGGCCGGCCGGATGGCCAGCCCGGACGAGGTCGCGGCCGTTGTCACCTGGCTGGCCTCCGACAGCGCCGGGTACGTCTCCGGTGCCGTCATCCCGGTCGACGGCGGCCTCGGAATGGGCCACTAACCCTTTTGACTACGGAGGAAATCTGCATGTCCGGACTGCTCGCCGGTAAGCGACTGCTCGTCACCGGTGTCATCACCGACGCCTCGATCGCCTTCTCGGTGGCGAAGCTCGCTCAGGAGAACGGCGCGCAGGTCGTGCTCACCGGCTACGGCCGGCTCTCCCTGGTCGAGCGGATCGCGAAGCGGCTGCCCGAGCCGGCGCCGGTGATCGAGGTGGACGTCACCAACACCGAGCACCTGGCCGGCCTCGCCGACCGGGTGCGCGAGCACGTCGACGGCCTCGACGGTGTCGTGCACTCGATCGGCTTCGCCCCGCAGAGCTGCCTCGGCGGCGGCTTCCTCGACGCGCCCTGGGAGGACGTGGCGACCGCCCTGCACGTCTCCACCTTCTCGTACAAGTCCCTCGCGATGGCGGCGCTGCCGCTGATGTCGCCCGGTGGCGCGGTGGTCGGCCTGACCTTCGACGCGACGAAGGCGTGGCCGGTCTACGACTGGATGGGCGTGGCCAAGGCCGGCCTGGAGTCGGCGTCCCGCTACCTGGCGCTGCACCTGGGCAAGCAGGGCATCCGCAGCAACCTGGTGGCCGCCGGGCCGCTGCGCACCATCGCCGCGAAGTCGATCCCCGGCTTCGACCAGTTCGAGGAGGCCTGGACCGAACGGGCCCCGCTGGGCTGGAGCCTCACCGACCAGGAGCCCGCCGCGCGGGCCTGCCTGGCGCTGCTCTCCGACTGGTTCCCGGCCACCACCGGCGAGATCGTCCACGTCGACGGCGGCTACCACGCCATCGGCGCCTGACGCTCTCCGGCGACGCCGCCGAGGTCCGGACGCGTGATCCACGCATCCGGATCAGGGGGCGTCGCCGGGGCGTCCCGGCCGAGGGGCAAGAATGACCCCATGTCGTACGACGCGGTGGTCCTGGTGTCCTTCGGCGGGCCGGAACGGCCCGAGGACGTGATGCCGTTCCTGCAGAACGTGACCCGGGGTCGAGGTGTGCCGCCCGAGCGGCTGGCCGAGGTCGCCGAGCACTACCAGCACTTCGGTGGAGTGTCCCCGATCAACCAGCAGTGTCGGGACCTGCTGGCCGCCGTTCGCGCCGACTTCGCCGCGCACGGTGTCGACCTGCCCATCTACTGGGGCAACCGCAACTGGGACCCGATGCTCGCCGACACCGTGAGCCGGATGCGCGACGACGGGGTGACCCGTGCGCTGGCCTTCGTCACCAGCGCGTACGGCGGCTACTCGTCCTGCCGGCAGTACCAGGAGGACATCGCCGCCGCCCGTGCCGCCGTCGGCCCGGACGCCCCGGTGATCGAGAAGCTGCGCCAGTTCTGGGACCACCCCGGTTTCGTCGAGCCGCACGTCGACGCGGTCCGGGCGGCACTGGGCCAGCTCGACCCGGGGAAGCGGGACAGCACCCGGCTGGTCTTCACCGCCCACTCCATCCCCAGCTCGATGGCGGCCAACGCCGGCCCGCACGGCGGCCGGTACGAGGCGCAGCTGCACGAGACCGCCCGGCTCGTCGCCGCGGCCGCCGCCCCCGACCTGGAATACGACCTGGTCTGGCAGAGCCGCTCCGGCCCGCCGCAGGTGCCATGGCTGGAACCGGACGTCAACGACCACCTGGCCACCCTCGCGCAGGGCGGCACCACCGGCGTGGTGGTCAGCCCGATCGGGTTCGTCTCCGATCACCTGGAGGTCGTGTGGGACCTGGACACCGAAGCGCTGGAGACGGCGAAGCAGCTCGGCCTGGACTTCGTCCGGGCCGCCACGCCGGGCACCGACCCGCGCTTCGTGACCATGGTGCGTGAGCTGGTCACCGAGCGGACCGACCCGGACGGCGCGCAGTTGCGCCGCCGCCTGGGCGAGCTGCCGATGTGGGACACCTGCCCCACCGTCTGTTGCGTGCCGACCCGTCGTCCCTGACCTCTGAGGATCATCATGCATGACCGTAAGCCCGTGCAGAGTTGGCTGACCGACATGGACGGCGTGCTGGTGCACGAGGGCCAGCCGGTGCCCGGCGCGCCCGAGTTCATCAACCGGTTGCGCGCCTCCGGCAAGCCGTTCCTGGTGCTGACCAACAACTCGATCTACACCCCGCGCGACCTGACGGCCCGGCTCAGCCGGATGGGGCTGGACGTGCCGGAGGAGTCGATCTGGTCCTCGGCCCTGGCCACCGGCCAGTTCCTCGCCGACCAGCGGCCGGGTGGCACCGCGTACGTCATCGGTGAGGCCGGGCTGACCACAGCCCTGCACGCCGTCGGCTACGTGCTGACCGACTTCGCCCCCGACTACGTGGTGCTCGGCGAGACCCGCACCTACAGCTTCGAGGCGATCACCAAGGCCGTCCGTCTGATCAACGACGGCGCCCGGTTCATCTGCACGAACCCGGATGTGACCGGCCCGTCCGTGGAGGGCGCGCTGCCCGCCGCCGGCTCGGTCGCCGCCATGATCTCCAAGGCGACCGGGGTGGAGCCGTACTTCGTCGGCAAGCCCAACCCGATGATGATGCGCTCGGCGCTCAACACCATCAACGCGCACTCGGAGAGCACCGCGATGATCGGTGACCGGATGGACACCGACATCCTGTGTGGTCTGGAGGCCGGGTTGGAGACCATCCTGGTGCTCACCGGGATCAGCAGCCGCACCGAGGCCGAGCGCTACCCGTACCGCCCCTCCCGGATCATCAACTCGGTCGCAGACCTCCTCGACGAGGTCTGACCTCGCTGCGGCCGCGCTGCGCCGCTCCTGGGCCGCGCCGCCCCCATGATCGCGCTGTAACCAGGATGTAGGGGTCACCGGCGGAGCCGGAGGCCACTACATCCATGTTCGAGCATGATCATGAGGGGTATCGCGTCGGTCCCGGGCAGTAACGCGTCGGTCCCCGGGCGGTCCCGGGCGGTAACGCGTCGGTCAGGGGGCGGTCAGGGGCGCAGGGGGGCGTTGCAGGCGGCCACCAGGGCCTGGCGGCAGGCGGCGGTGAGCGGACGCAGCGCGGCGTCGCGCTGCTGCGCCTCATAGTTGTTGATCGCCCCGCCGGGCGCGGAGTGCCCGGCCAGCGCGAGCACCCGGTCGAGCACCGCGGCTCGGGCGAAGAGCCGGCGGGCCCTCGGGTCGAACCCTGGTGGCAGGTCGGTGGTGCCGTCGGGGCGGCGCAACGCGGCCAGCGCGCCTGCCAGCTCGGGCCGCCACTGGGCGACGTCGAGGCGGGTCAGCGCGGCGGTCGTCTCGGCCAGCGCGGCGGCCAGTTCGGCCTCCGCCTCGGCGGCGCCGGGCAACGAGAGCGACGCGGCGGGCGCGTTGGCCGGCAGCGGGTACACCCGCCACAGCACCGTTTCGAAACAGTCCCCGGAGCCGGAGGTGTGCGAGCGGACCTCCGGGATCAACCCGAGCCCGCCGGCGACCACCGCCTCACCCGCTACCAGCGCCGCGCCGGCGAAGTCGCCGGGGCCGGGCAGACCCCGGGGGTCGCCGGGTGCGGGCAGCACCAGGCGGATCTCGTCGGGGGAGAGCTTGGCCAGGGTGGGCAGCGCGGAACCCAGCGGGACGTCGGTCCAGGTGCCCGGGGCGTCCGCAACGAGATGTTCCTCGTCGCCGGCGATGGCGTCGGCGACCTCGTCGTACGGCACCAACCCGGCGCGCCACGCGCGCACCCAGGCAACGAACCGGCTCGACCGGCGCGGCGCGAGTGTGGCCGCGCCCGTTGCGGGGGTGGACATGCCGAAAGGGTACGTGGTCACGACCGGCCCTGTCTCGACTGCCGCTCCGGCCGCCCTGCGTGCCCCGAACTGCCCCCTTCGCCCGATCCCGCGTGCGGCACGGTCCGGGGTGCGGGTCTTTCCGGCCGCTAATGCACCCGTAGGCCGGCGATGACCACGTCGACCATGAGACGCGCGTCGTAGGCGGGGTTGTCGGCGCCGATGCAGAGGTTGCCGATGCCCTGCATCAGGACCAGGGGGTTCATGTCGGGAACGATCTCGCCCGCCGCGCTGGCGGCGGCGAGCAGGTCGGCGCAGACGGGGACGAGCCGGTCGAGGAAGTACGCGTGCAGCGTCTGGAAGGCGGCGTCGTCGGACCGCATCGCCTCGGCCAGACCGTGCTTGGTGACCAGGAAGTCGACGAAGAGGTGGATCCAACTGGCCAGGGCGGCGTGCGGTGTGGCGCTCTGCGCCAGGAGCACGGGGCCGGCTTCGGCGCAGGCCTCGACCTGGTGTCGGTACACCGCGACGATCAGGTCGGCGCGGGTCGGGAAGTGGCGGTAGATCGTCCCGACCCCGACGCCGGCCCTGGCGGCGATGTCGCGCACCGGCGCGTTGACCCCGGAGGCGATGAACGCGGCGGCGGCCGCCTCCAGGAGCGCCGTCTGGTTGCGCAGCGAATCCGCCCGCTGCTTGCGCGCGGGATCTGTCCCGGTGCTGGCCACCGTTGCCTCCGTCACATCCCTTGGGGAAAACGGAACCTCGTTCCGTATGTTTTAGCGGAACCAAGTTCCACATATGCAGCATGCCAGAACGGCAGGCCAACACCAACTCACCCAGGAGCGACCGTGCGCGCAATGCCAGCGCCCAACCCCGGTGGACGCCAGGCGTCCTGCTGGCCGTGACCGGCCGCGGCGGAGGCGAGGAATCCGTCTGGCCGGCACCGGTCGACAGCGACCTGGGTCGCCTCGAATCCACTGTGTGATCGCCGCGGTGGTGGCGGGTGGACGAGGTGGGGCGGTGTGTCGGAGGGCGGGGTGATGGCGCGGGAGTTAGCGTGATCGACATGGCGGGGCGATACGGCGAGGACGTGTTGGCGGGGGACTGGCGACGGCGGAAGGTCACCCCCGAGGTGGACGCCGAACCGGACCTCGTGGTGGAGGACGCCGACTCCGGGTTCTGCGGAGCGGTGGTGGGCTTCGAGGCCGGTGCCGTGGTGCTGGAGGACCGGCACGGCAAGCGGCGCAACTTCCCGCTGCTGCCGGCGGCGTTCCTGCTCGACGGCCGCCCGGTCACGCTGCGCCGCCCCACCCGCGCGCCGGTGCCGGCCGCCCGGCGGCGGACCGCGTCCGGCTCGGTGGCGGTGGACAACGTCCGCGCCCAGGTGGCCAAGGCCAGCCGGATCTGGGTGGAGGGTATCCACGACGCCGCCCTGGTCGAGCGGATCTGGGGTGACGACCTGCGCATCGAGGGCGTTGTCGTGGAGCCGTTGGACGGCATCGACGCCCTCGACGCCGACGTACGCGACTTCGGCCCCGGCCCGACCCGACGGCTCGGCGTCCTCGTCGACCACCTGGTGCCTGGCAGCAAGGAGAGCCGGATCGTGGCCCGGGTCGACTCGCCGTACGTGCTGGTGACCGGCCACCCCTATGTGGACGTGTGGCAGGCGGTCAAGCCGGCGGCGTTGGGCATCGCGGCGTGGCCGGTGGTGCCGCCGGGGCGGCCGTGGAAGGAAGGGGTCTGCGCGGCCCTCGGGGTGGCCGAGCCGGCCGACATGTGGCGGCACATCCTGTCCCGGGTGAACAGCTTCGCCGACGTGGAAACGCCCCTGATCAACGCCATGGAACGCCTCATCGACTTCGTCACCGAGACCCCCTGACCGCCCGGCCCCGCCGGCGGCCGGCCCTGTCGCCGCCCGGCTCCGCCGCCGCCCGGCTCCGCCGCCGCCCGGCCCTGTCGGCGGCTGGCTCAGGGGGCTTCGTCCGGGCTGCGGGTGAAGACGAAGGTGGCGATGTCGACAGCCGTCGCCCGCCCGTTGTCGTCGCGCAGCACCGACAGGATCTCGCCGTTCTCCGGGCCGGAGCGTCCCCGCCAGCGGTCCGGCCCCTCGGCGGTGAACCGGCTCACCCGCTCACCACGGACATGGGCCACCAGGTCACCCGCGTCCCAGCGCAGATCCAGCGGAAGGCCCATCCACCACCAGCGGCCGCTCAGCTCGGCCAGGTCGGCACCGGGCGCGGCGGCGGCCGGCCGCCACGGCTGCGGGAGCGCCGGCTCGGCGTCCAGCACGCTGGTCAGCACCCGGCGACCGAGTTCGGTGATCGGGAAGCCGTACGAGTTGGCGAAGCCGACAACGGCGGTACGGGTGGGTCGGTGTACCACGAGGCTGGCCACGTACCCGGGCATCGAGCCGCCGTGCCCGACGTACACCCGCTCGCCGTCGCGGTAGAGCTCCAGCCCCAGCCCGTGCCCACCGGTCCAGGAGTCGAGATCGTTGATCACCACGGGCGCGCACATCTCGGTGAGCGTCCCGGCGGCCAGCACCGACGGGTCGGGGTCGGCCAGGAAGGCGGCCCAGCGGCCCAGGTCCTCGATCGTCGACCAGAGCTGCCCGGCGGGGGCCATCGCGCCGGTGTCGGTACGGGGTTCCTCGCGCAACGTGCCGTGCCAGGGGTGGACGACGTAGCCGCGGGCGTACGGCTCGGTGGCCGTGTAGGTGGTGCGGCGCATTCCCAGCGGGCCGAACACCCGTTCGTCGAGCAGGTCGGCCCACCGCGTTCCGGTGAGCCGTTCGAGCAGGCCGCCGAGGAGCCCGTACGCCAGGTTGGAGTAGTGGTAGGCGGTGTGCGGCGGATAGGCGATCTTGTCGGCGTTCAGCCCGTCGAGCAGCCCGGCCAGGTCGGTGCCCGCGCTCCGCTCCCACCAGTCGCCCTCGGGTTCGCGTTGCATGCCGCTGGCGTGCCCGAGCAGCTGACGCAGTGTGAGCGCGCCCACCGCGGTGCCCGGCAGGTGCCGTTCCAGCGGGTCGTCGAGGGACAGCTGGCCGGCATCACGCAACTGCATGATCAAGGTGGCGGTCATCGTCTTGCTGATCGAGCCCACCCGGTACTGCAGATCGGCGTCCGGGCGGGGGTGCTCGCCGGCGGTGGCCAGGTGGACCAGCGCGCCGTCGCGGACCACGCCCAGCACCAGTGACGGGGTACGACCGTCGATCTGCGCCTGGGCCACCTGGGTGTCGATCTGTCGGGCGGTCGCGGGCAGCAGAGTCACGGGGATCTCCTCGTTCGGCCGGTGGATTCGGTGGGCGGCGATCGTTTCGCCGAGCCTACTGATGATCACGGGTGGGCTGCTCGTGCATTAACGTGTCACCCTTGCGGTGTGGACGCCGTGGTGTGGATCGTTTTGGGTGTGGTGCTGGCGGTCGCCGAGATTTTCACGACGACGCTATTTCTGATCATGTTCGGAGCCGGTGCGTTCGCCGCTGCCGGTGCGTCCGCCCTGGGGGCGCCGGTCGCCGTGCAGGCACTGGTCTTCGCGGTGGTGTCGGCATTGAGCCTGCTGGTGGTTCGACCGGTCATCCGGCGGCACAGCCGCTCCGCGCTGGAGAGCGGCGAGCAGCCGTTCGGCGTGGAGGCGATCGAGGGCTCCACGGCGCTGGTGCTGGAACGGGTGGACGCCGAGCACGGCCTGGTCAAGATCGACGGGGAACTGTGGACGGCCCGACCGTATGACACGACGCAGACTTTCGAGCCCGGTCAACGGGTTCGGGTGATAAAGGTCCGGGGCGCGACAGCCCTGGTGTGGCAGGACGATGTTTCTTCCGCCGGCGAGCTGCCGGAAGCGAGAGGGTGAACGGATGACGGTCATCGGTGTGCTGATCATCGCGGTGGCGTTGATCGCCGTGATTACGCTGGCCAAGGCGGTGCGGATCGTGCCGCAGCAGCGCCAGGATGTGGTGGAACGGCTCGGCAAGTACAAGCGCACCCTCAGCCCCGGCCTCAATCTGCTGGTGCCGTTCATCGACGCGGTGCGTACCAAGGTCGACATGCGGGAGCAGGTGGTCAGCTTCCCGCCGCAACCGGTGATCACCTCGGACAACCTGGTGGTCTCGATCGACACTGTCCTCTACTTCAAGGTGGTCGACTCGGTCCGGGCGACCTACGAGATCTCCAGCTTCCTCCAGGCCATCGAGCAGTTGACGGTCACCACGTTGCGTAACGTGATCGGTTCGCTCGATCTGGAGCGGGCGCTGACCAGCCGGGACGAGATCAACCGGCACCTCTCGGGTGTGCTGGACGAGACCACCGGCCGCTGGGGCATCAAGGTGACCCGGGTCGAGATCAAGGCGATCGAGCCGCCGGCCAGCATCCGCGACTCGATGGAGAAGCAGATGCGCGCCGAGCGGGACCGCCGCGCGGCGATCCTGACCGCCGAGGGGCACAAGCAGTCGCAGATCCTCACCGCCGAGGGTGAGAAGCAGTCGGCGGTGCTGCGGGCCGACGGTGACCGGCAGGCCCGGATCCTGCAGGCCGAGGGCCAGGCGAAGGCGATCCGTACGGTCTTCGACGCGATCCACCAGGCGAACCCGAGCCAGAAGGTGCTCGCCTACCAGTACCTGCAGGCCCTGCCGCAGATCGCTCAGGGCAGCGCCAACAAGGTCTGGATCGTCCCGGCCGAACTGACCAAGGCCCTGGAGGGCATGGGTGGCGCGCTCGGTGGGCTGAGCCAGATGGTGGGGGACCTGCCCGCACCGGAGGCCGCGGACCACGCGAGCCAGGTGGAGCGCGAGGCTGCGGAGGCGGCGCAGGCCGCGGCGGCCGCCGCCCAGCAGATCCACGACGAGGTACGCGTCGCCGAGGCGCAGGCCACCGGCGGCAACAAGCCGCAGGGGCTGCCCGCCCCGGAGCCGGTGTCTCCGGCCAGCCTGACCGAGGACCCGGCCGACCAGCGCGAGCGCGGCTGACGCAGGACACCGGCCACCCGGCCGGCTAAATGCGAGAAAGACTCATGGGGCGCTCCGACGCCTGCCACCATCGGTCCTAGGACGGGTGGTGACCAGGCAATCGGGGCGCCCCGGCGCGTCGGTGCACCGCTCGACGACGAGCGAGGTGACGCATGAAGGATCCGGCGAATCGGATGTGGTCCTCGGCCCCGGTGCCCGGCGCGCACGACCCGGTCGCCCCGCTGGGCTCCCGGCGCAGCGGCGGCGGGTTCGGCGTACTGCCCTTCGTCGGCGAGCCGACCCCGGGCGCCCCCGCCACGAACGCCAGTTGGGCCTGGTCAGTGCGTCGGTTCGCCCGGGCGGCCGTCTGGCTGCTGCCCGCGTACGCCATCCTCTACGGCGCGGTGGCGATGGCCAGCGACGGAGGGGTGGGCAACGACCCCTATCCGGCCGACGGCCAGGCGGTGTACCTCATCGGTTGGGTCGCCGCGGTCTGGCTCGGCCTGCTCGCGCTGCTGGCGCTCACCGGGCTGCTGGCCGCGACCCGCAGCCGCCGGGTGGCCGCCGCCGGGCTGCTGGTCAGCATCGCCGGCACCGTGCTCATGCTGCCGTTCGCCGGGTTCGAAGAGCAGACACCGGTCTTCGGCACCACCGCGCGGTCGCTGGTCCTGCTCGGCGCGACGTTCTACAGCGCGGGCTGGTTCCTCACCGGGTGGGCGGTGGCCCGCTCGGGCACCTTCAGCCTCGGCGACGGCGTCATGCTGATCATCGCCGCGCCGCTGCTCGGCCTCGGCGGGGCACTGATCGGGTCGCTCCAGACCTTCGGCGCGATCTTCGTGCTGATCGCCGGCATCGGCATCGGCTACCGCTCCGGCCGCCTGATGCCCCGCGAAACCGCCAGAGACGCCGCCTCCGCCAGCCTCAGCACCCCCAACCCCAACCCCTAACCCCCGGCCAGCCCCACCCCGGACCTCGGCCAGCTCCGGTGATCATGAGGTTGACGGGCGATTCCGTGATCAAACCTCCCGCTAACCCCATGATCATCGGAGCGGGGAGCGGGGAGGCAGCCGCTGGCTGGGGTTTGGCTGGTGGGGGGCCGTGAAGTTGGTGACAATCGGGCTCTGGGGGTGGTCGGTTGGCGGTTTTTGTGGCAATCCTGGATTGCATGGCCGCCCCCCGCTCGCCGCTGTCGCGGCTGTTCACCGTGCTGCTCGCCGGCGTGTTGGCCGGGCTCGTCCTGGCCGTCGCCGCACTGCCGGGCAACCTGCTGCTCGGGCTCACCGCCCGCTCCGCGCTCGGGTCGTACGCCGCGTTGCCGGCCTCGCTGAAGACCCCGGCCACGCCGCAGCGTTCGTACCTGTACGCCAACGACGGCAAGACGCTGATCACCACGTTCTACGACGTGAACCGCACCGACGTCCCGTTGTCCGAGATCGCTCCGGTGATGCGGGAGGCGATCGTGGCGGCCGAGGACCGGCGCTTCTACGACCACGGTGGCGCGGACCTGCGCGGCCTCGCCCGGGCACTGGTGGCCAACGTCAAGGGCGGCGGCACCGAACAGGGCGGCTCGACGCTGACCATGCAGTACGTCCGTAACGTGCTGAAGACCGACCCCACCCGCACCGCCGAGGAGCGCGCCGCCGCGACCGACCCCACCGTCGGGCGCAAGATCCAGGAGATCCGGTACGCGAGCGCGCTGGACAAGAGCCTCGGCAAGGACGAGATCCTCGACAGGTACCTGAACATCGCCTACTTCGGCTCCGGTGCGTACGGGATCGCGGCGGCCAGCCAGCGGTACTTCGGCAAATCTCCGGCGCAGCTGACCCTCAACGAGTCGGCACTGCTGGCCGGTCTGGTGCAGTCCCCGGACGCGTACAGCCCGATCGACGGGGACAAGGACCAGGCGCTGGCCCGCCGGTCGTACGTGCTGGACTCGATGGTCGCCACCGGCGCGATCACCGCCGCGCAGGCCGCCCAGGCCAAGGCCGAGCCGCTGGCCCTGCGCCCCACCGCCCAGCCCAACGGCTGCACCGCCGTCTCCCAGGGCCACGACGACTGGGGCTACTTCTGCGACTACCTGCGCCGCTGGTGGCTGACCCAACCGGCCTTCGGGGCCACCGTCGCGGAGCGCGAGCAGGCGCTGCGCTCCGGCGGCTACACGGTGGTCACCTCGCTGGACCCGAAGATCCAGGCCACCGCGCAGCAGCAGGCCACCAAGGTCTACTCCTACGACAACAAGCGCGCCCTGCCGATCGCGGCGGTCCAGCCCGGCACCGGGCGGGTGCTGGCGATGGCGGTCAACCGGCACTACAGCCTCGCCGACAACCCGGCCGGGCAGGCGAACTACCCGCACACCGTCAACCCGTTGATCTCCGGCGGCGCCAGCGTCGACGGGTACCAGGCGGGTTCGACGTTCAAGCTGTTCACCATGCTCGCCGCGCTGGAGTCGGGCCGTACCCTCTCCACCGGTTTCGACGCTCCCGCCAAGCTGCCCACCCGGTACGCCGCCGAAGGGCCGGGCAGCTGTGACGGCCGCTGGTGCCCGGCGAACGCCAACCCGGACTGGATGGACGGGTACCGGATGATGTGGGACGGCTTCGGCCGCTCGGTGAACACCTACTTCGTCTGGCTGGCCGAACAGGTCGGCCAGGACAAGGTGGTCGAGATGGCGCAGCGGCTCGGCATCACCTTCCGTGCCGACTCGGACGCCGCCTTCGCCAAGGACAACGCCAAGAACTGGGGTTCGTTCACCCTCGGCGTGGCCGCCACCACCCCCCTCGACCTGGCCAACGCGTACGCCACGGTGGCCGCCGAGGGCACCTACTGCACGCCGCTGCCGGTGGTCTCGGTGACCGGCGCGGACGGTGCGAAGGTGCCGGTCGGGCAGCCCTCCTGCAAGCGCGTTCTCGACGCCGACGTCGCCCGCGCCGCGACCGACGCGGCGCGCTGCCCGGTGGGTCAGCAGTCCGCGTTCGGGCAGTGCAACGGCGGCACCGCCACCGGCGTGAACGACATCCTCGACGGCCGGCCGGTGGCCGGTAAGACGGGTAGCTCGGAGCAGAACTCCACCGAGACGTTCGTCGGCTTCACCCCGCAGGTCGCGGTGGCCGGTATCGCCGCCAACCCGGACGACCCGGCAGACTCGGTGGGGTCGGCCGTGCAGACCAAGGTGATCGACGCGGTCGCCCGGGTCATCGCCACCGCCGTGAAGGGCCAGCCGGAGAAGGCGTTCGCCGCACCGAGCAAGGAACTGGCCGGCGACCCACGCCGCCCGGTGGAGCGCCCAGCGGTCCCCGACCGCCAGGAGCCCACCCAGGACCCCCGCTCAGCCCTGCAACGCTGGCTGGACCGCCGAGGCTGACGCCTCAGCGTTCGCGGCGGCGGGGGCGGTAGCTGGCCAGGGTGGCAGGGAGGCCGCGGCGGATGATGCCGGCCCAGTCGGTGTCGCCGCGCAGCACCGCCGCAGCGGTGTTGCGGGCCTGCTCGGCGGTGAAGTGCGGGGGCAGCATCAGCTCGGCCGGGTCGACCAGGGCGTTGATCACCACTGGCCGGTCGGCGGTGAGCGCCCGGTCCCAGACGTCGCGCACCTGCTCCGGTGAGTCGATCAGTTCGCCGTGCAGCCCGAGCACCTCCGCCCACTGGTGGTAGGCGATGTCCGGCAACTGCTGACTGTCCGGGAACATCGGCGTCCCCTCGGTGGAGCGCTGTTCCCAGCTGACGAACGCCAGGTCCCGGTTGTTGAGCACGAGCACCACGAAGCGCGGGTCTGCCCAGCTGCGCCAGTACTTCGCCACGGTGATCAGCTCGTTGACGCCGTTCATCTGCATGGCGCCGTCGCCGATCAACGCGACCAGCGGTCGGTCCGGGTGGGCGAACTTGGCGCTCAGCGCGTACGGCATGGCACCGCCCATGGACAGCAGCGTGCCGGACAGGCTGGCCAGCATCCCGGGGCGTACCTGGATGTGCCGGGCGTACCAGGCGGTGGTGGTGCCGCAGTCGACAGCGAGCAGCACGTCGTCGGGTAGCCGTTCGTTCAGGGTGTGGAAGAGCAACTGCGGGTTGACCGGTTCGGCGCTCTGCTCGGCCAGGTCGCGTTGCACCCGGCGCCACGCGGAGGTGGCCTCGGCGACCTCCGCCCGCCAGGCGGTCGGCCCGGGGCCGGGGCCCAGCTCGTTCAGCAGCGCCCGCAGGGTGGGGCGGGCGTCGCCGGTCAGGTTCACCTCGGTCGGGTACCGCAGCCCGAGCTGGGTGCCGTCCAGGTCGATCTGCACCGCGCGGGCCTGTCCGGGCGGCGGGTAGAACTCCGAGTACGGCATGTTGCTGCCCACGATGAGCAGCCGGTCGCAGCCGTTCATCAGCTGCCAGCTGGGTCGGGTGCCGAGCAGCCCGATCGCGCCGGTCACCCACGGCTCGCGATGGTCGACGGCGGTGAAGCCGAGCAGCGCGGTGGCCACGCCGGCCCCGAGCCGGTCAGCGATCTCGCGGACCTCGTCGCGCGCGCCGAGGGCACCCTGGCCGACCAGCATGGCCACCCGCTGCCCGCCGCGCAGCACCTCGGCCGCCCGGCGTACGTCCGCCTCCGGTGGCACCGTCGGCGTGCTGCTCGGCGCGTTGCTGGTCTGGTAGTAGCCGTGCGCGTGCGGCGGGTTGGGCACGGCTGGCTCGTCCTGGATGTCCAGGGGCAGGACCAGGGCGGTGACGGTACGCCGGGCCAGCGCCGTCCGGCACGCCCGGTCGACCAGGTGGCGTACCTGCGCCGGGTTGTCGAGCTGGGCCAGGAACGCGGCGGCCACGTCCTTGTAGAGGGCGAGCAGGTCCACCTCCTGGTAGTAGCCGCCGCCCTCGGCGGTGGTCGCGGTGTGCCCGACCAGGGCGATCACCGGCTGGTGGTCGAGCTTCGCGTCGTACAGGCCGTTGAGCAGGTGGATCGCGCCCGGTCCGCTGGTCACCAGCGCGCAGCCCAGCGGGCCGCCGCCGTACTTGACGTGCGCGGAGGCGGCGAAGCCGGCGGTCTCCTCGTGGCGGACCTGGATGAACTGGGCCCGCCCGTTGGTGCGTTGCAGCGCGGAGGTCATGCCGTTGATGCCGTCGCCGGGATAGCCGAAGTAGCGGTGTACGCCCCAGCTGAACAGCCGCGACACGATGTGGTCCGCGACGGTCGGGCGCCGGGGCAGGGCTCCCACTTCGCCGGGTGCCGTGTGGTCTGCGCTCACCTGGCTGGTCCTTCCCGTCGAGTCCGATACTCCGCCGGTCATTCCCCTTCTTCTTCGGACAAAACACCCCGCCGCGCGGGCGTCGGAGCGCGCTGCCCCGCGTCCGGCAGAATCGTCCGGTGCCCGTACACCAGATCACCGACCCTGACGACGACCGGATCGCCGACTACCGGGCGCTCACCGACGTCGAGCTGCGCACCCGCTGGGAGCCACCGCACGGCCTGTTCATCGCCGAGGGGGAGTTGGTGCTGCGCCGGGCGCTGCGCGCGGGCTACCCGGCCCGGTCGTACCTGGTCGACGCCAAGCGGATCGACCAGCTCGCCGACCTGGACACCGGCGACGCACTGGTCTACGCCGCCACCCAGGACGTGCTGCAACGGGCCACCGGCTTCCACGTACACCGGGGGGTGCTGGCGTCGTTCCACCGCCGGCCGCTGCCGACGGCGGCCGAGGTGCTCGCCACCGCGCGCCGGGTCGTCGTCCTGGAGGACGTGAACAACCACACCAACCTGGGCGCGATCTTCCGGGGGGCTGCCGCGCTCGGTGTCGACGCGGTGCTGCTCTCGCCGACCTGCGCCGACCCGCTGTACCGGCGCAGCGTCCGGGTCAGCATGGGTGAGGTCTTCGCGATGCCGTACGCGAAGCTCGACAGCTGGCCCGGGGGCCTGGACCAGGTGCGGGAGGCCGGCTTCACGGTGCTCGCCATGACGCCCGCGCCGGACGCCGTACCGATCCAGCTGTTGACCCCGGCGCAGCGGGAGCGGGCGGCGTTGCTGCTCGGCGCGGAGGGGCCCGGCCTCACCGCGGCGGCCCAGGCCGCCAGCGACGTGCGGGTGGTCGTCCCGATGCGCCGTGGCGTCGACTCGTTGAACGTCGCCGCCGCGGCGGCGGTGGCGTTCTGGGAGCTGGGCCGCGACGACCCGCCCTTCGGCGGCGAGTAGACCCTTCGGCTTGCATGGCCATGCGTTCTATTGCATAATTTTCCCCGTGTCCAAGGTTCTCACCTCCCTGCCCACGGGCGAACGTGTCGGCATCGCCTTCTCCGGCGGCCTCGACACCTCCGTCGCGGTCGCGTGGATGCGCGACAAGGGCGCGATTCCCTGCGCCTACACCGCCGACATCGGCCAGTACGACGAGCCCGACATCGCGTCGGTGCCCGGTCGCGCGCTCAGCTACGGCGCCGAACTCGGCCGCCTGGTCGACTGCCGCGCCGCCCTGGTCGAGGAGGGCCTGGCCGCGCTGACCTGCGGCGCCTTCCACATCCGCACCGGCGGGCGGGCGTACTTCAACACCACCCCGCTGGGCCGGGCCGTGACCGGCACCCTGCTGGTGCGCGCGATGGTCGCCGACGACGTCCAGATCTGGGGCGACGGCTCGACCTTCAAGGGCAACGACATCGAGCGGTTCTACCGCTACGGCCTGCTGGCCAACCCGATGCTGCGCATCTACAAGCCGTGGCTCGACACCGCCTTCGTCACCGAGTTGGGTGGGCGTAAGGAGATGTCCGAGTGGCTGCTGGAGCGCGGCCTGCCCTACCGGGACAGCACCGAGAAGGCGTACTCGACCGACGCCAACATCTGGGGCGCCACGCACGAGGCGAAGACCCTGGAGCACCTCGACACGGGCATCGAGACCGTCAACCCGATCATGGGCGTCCGGTTCTGGGACCCGTCGGTGGAGATCCCGACCGAGGACGTCACCGTCGGCTTCGACCAGGGCCGCCCGGTGACCATCAACGGCAAGGAGTTCGGCAGCGCCGTCGACCTGGTGCTGGAGGCCAACGCCATCGGCGGCCGGCACGGCCTGGGCATGTCGGACCAGATCGAGAACCGGATCATCGAGGCCAAGAGCCGGGGCATCTACGAGGCGCCCGGCATGGCGCTGCTGCACTACGCGTACGAGCGGCTGGTCAACGCCATCCACAACGAGGACACCCTGGCGAACTACCACAACGAGGGCCGCCGCCTCGGTCGGCTGATGTACGAGGGCCGCTGGCTGGACCCGCAGGCCCTGATGCTGCGCGAGTCGCTGCAACGGTGGGTCGGCACGGCGGTCACCGGCGAGGTGACGCTGCGGCTGCGCCGGGGCGAGGACTACTCGATCCTGGACACCACCGGCCCGTCGTTCAGCTACCACCCGGACAAGCTGTCGATGGAGCGTACCGAGGACTCGGCGTTCGGCCCGTCGGACCGGATCGGCCAGCTCACCATGCGCAACCTGGACATCGCCGACTCGCGGTCGAAGCTGGAGCAGTACGCCTCCCTCGGCCTGGTCGGCGGCGGCAACCCGCAGCGCATGATCGGGGCCGCGCAGGCCGCCTCGACCGGCCTGATCGGTGCCATGCCCCAGGGCGGCGCGGAAGCCATCGCCTCCCGGGGCGTCGCCTCGCCGGAGGACGAGGCGCTCGACCGCGCCGCTATGGAGTTCGGCGTCGACTGAGCCCGGCGGTCCCGGCCCGCGGCGGCAAGTCGAGTTCCGGCGTCACGGACGGTAGCGTGTCGGCCGTGTTCCCTACCGTCCGTGAGGTCCTCGCCCTGGACCCGGTCCGCCACGGCGCGCCGCGCGTGGTCGCCGGGGACGACGGGCTGGACCGACCCGTCCGCTGGGTGCACGTGGCCGAGGTGCCGGACATCGCCACCCTGCTCGGCGGCGGTGAACTGGTGCTCACCACCGGCATCGGCCTGCCCGCGGACGACGCCGGGTTGCGCGCCTTCATCGGCGACCTCGCCGACGTCGGCGTGTCCGGGCTCGTCGTCGAGCTGGGCCGCCGCTACCTCAGCGGGGTGCCCCGGGTGATGGCCGCCGCCGCCGACCGGCGCGGGCTGCCGCTGGTGGAGCTGCGCCGGGCCACCCCGTTCGTCCGGATCACCGAGGCGGTGCACGCGCTGATCGTCGACGCGCAGCTCACCGAGCTGCGCGCCACCGAGGAGATCCACCAACGGTTCAACGACCTCTCCGTCGAAGGCGCCGACACCGCCGAGGTGATCAGGCAGGCCGCCGAGCTGTCGGGTTGCCCGGTCGTGCTGGAGAACCTGTCCCGGCAGGTGCTCGGGTACGACCCGGCGGGCGAGAGCGCCGAACTGCTGCTCGACGGCTGGGAGCAGCACTCTCGCCGGATCCGCCCGGCCGGGCGGACCGCGTACGACCTGGACAGCGGCTGGCTGGTGACCACCGTCGGCGCCCGGGGGCAGGACTGGGGTCGGCTGCTGCTGCGCTGGCCGGCCAGCGGGGACGTGCCCAGCGCCCAGGCCGGCGAACCGACCGTCGGCCCACCCACCCGGCTCACCATCCTGATCGAGCGGGCCGCGTCCACCCTCGCGTTGGGCCGGCTGATCCGCCGCGACGCCGAGGGCCTGGAACGGCAGATCCACCGCACCCTGCTCACCGCGCTGCTCGACCACTCCCGGCCGGTGGACGAGGTGGGGCTGCGCGCCAAGGCGCTCGGCGTGGTGCTCGACCGGCGTCACCTGGTCGGCGTGATGGTCCGGCACCGCGCCGACGACGCCGCCGGGGAGGTCGGCCCCGAGGCCGCCCAGGCCCGGCTGCGGGATCTCGCCGAGGCGGTCGGGCAGGCGGTGCGGGAGGCGAAGCTGACCGCACTGACCAGCGCCGTCGACGACCACTCGGTGGGCGCGCTGCTGGCCCTACCGGACCCGGCCGCCGAGGACCGCGCGCTGTCCGCGTTCGCCAGCGCCCTTCATCGGGTACGCCTCGACGCCGGCACCGGCCGCGCGTCCACCGCCTGTGTCGACCCGGCCCGGGGTGCCGGCCCGGCTGCCGTGATCGTCGCCGCCGGATCGGGTGTGGGGAGCCTGCGGGAGGCCCGGAGGTCACTCGTCGAGGCGCGGCAGATCGCCGAGGCGGCCCGCCGGGACCGGCGCGACCTGCCGATCTTCCGGCTACCCCACGTCGGTCTGGCGGGGTTGTTGCACCTGCTGCGCGACGAGCCCCGGTTGCAGACCTTCGTCGAACGCGAACTCGGGACGCTGCTGGAGTACGACGCCCGGCACCCCCGGGAGCAGCTGCTCGACACCCTGCGCGCCTACCTGGAGCAGGGTCGTAACAAGTCCGCCGCGGCCGCCGTCGCCCACCTGTCCCGACCGGCCTTCTACGAACGCCTGGCCCGCATCGCCCGGATCCTCGACGTGGACCTCGACTCGGTAGAGGCCGCCCTGTCGCTCCACGTAGCTCTCCTGGCCCTGGAAGCGGTCCGAGCGCCCTGACGTGGCTCCTTGTGTTGCCGATTCGGCGGCGACGGCTCGGCGTCGGGGTGAACGTCTGGGTCGGGCACGCTTTGGAGCTGATGTCGTAAACGAATCATCCCCTGGCCTTACTCGGCGGGGCGCTGACTTCGGTTGGGCCCTGGGTCCGGCCCGGTCCTGGTTCGGCCTTGGGTCCGGCCCGGTCCTGGTTCGGCCCTGGGTCCGGTCCGGTCCTGGTTCGGCCTCGAATCCGACCCCGTCATGGTTCGGCCCTGGGTCCGACCCCGTCATGGTTCGGCCCTGGGTCCGGCCCGGCCCTGGGCCGGCCCTGGTCCGCTCGACCATGGGCCGCCCTGACGTGCTGGGCTTGGCGTGTCCCGGCCGGGGCTCGGCCTGCCTCGCTCGATTCGTTTACGACATCAGCTCCAAAGGCGCAGCGCCACACACACTCCACCGGCCAGCCGCCGCGATCATGCGACCCACGGCGGGGGGAGGGCTCGCAACACCGGCCCGGGGCCGGAGCGCGGGCCTGAACGTCTAGCGCGTCACATAAGTTGGTTCAGGGCTTTTGCGTAGGTGGGGGGGATGTGGTTGGGGCCGCCGGGGGTGAAGACGTCGGACGTGGCCACCGCGGACCAGGCCGTCGCCGGCACCGCGTCCACCAGGGCCTGGATCACCGGGGCGTCGCGCCACTGGTCCTGCTCGGCGAGCAGGCCGAGGGCCACCACCGACTCCTCGACCTCGCCCACGCACTCGAACGGCTTGTGCCCGTCCACGCCCAGCAGCTCGCGGTAGCCGGGGATCTGCGACTCGTCGGCCAGCAGGTCACCGCCGAAGATGTGGGTGACCCGTTCCCGTGGCATGAACGGCGCCATGGCCAGGAAGACGAACCGGCACTTCGGGCAGTCACGGCACCAGCGCTCACTCGCGTCGCGTAGCTTGAACGCCTGGTTGCAGCTGGTCACCACGTCGTCGTACCGGGTGAACTCGGCGAACAGCCGGGCGATGTGCAGCTCGGACAGCGACCGCAGCAGCGAGAAGTACGGTTCGGTCAGGCCCGCGTGCTCGGCCAGCGACGCCCGCAGCAGCCCCTCCGCCTCGACGCCCTTGGACCACTGGTGGTTGATCTCATGGCCGTTCCAGACCAGGTTCGGGTCGGACGCCGAACGCTCGTTGGACATCACCACCGGGCCCAACCCGTGCAGCACGGCGGTGGCCACCGCGATCAGCGAGTTGATGGCGGTGACCGGGATGTGCCCGTTCAGCGCGCCCGCCGCGTTCAGGTCGAACAGCACCGGGTCGATGCGCCGCCGGGCGGCCAGCGGGACCAGCCCGGACGCCTCGTTGACGGCGACGATCACATGGTTCGGGTTGACCGAGAACGGCACCGGGTCCAGCTCGGCGCGGCGCAGCGCCTCCAGGCTGACGATCGAGTCCTTGCCGCCGCCGACCGCCGAGAGCGGGCGACGGTCCGAGTCGTCGTACACCCGGGGCGACTCCGGGGTGCCGGCCGGCACCTCCGGGCGCAGCTGGAGCACGTGCGGCAGCTGGTTGCGGTACGCGTACTCGGCGAGGCCCTTGGTGTAGATGGCCGTGACGTAGTCGACGGTGGCCGCGCCCAGCGGCGCCGGCAGCACGAGTCGGGGCGGCGCGGCGGCCTTGTAGTAACTGACCCCGGCGACGAGGTGCAGCACCTCCAGCACCCGGTTGAGGGTCGCCACCGTCTCGTCGGACGGCGGCTCCGCCGGCAGTGGAAGCGTGATCACCTCGGTGAACCGCTGCTCACCGGCCGGGCCGGTCAGGGCGTAGTCGAACAACACCTCGCCGGTGGCGAAGTCGATCGAGTAGGACGGGAAGGTGAAGGCGTCCATCCGCCGGAGCTGCTCGTTGGGCACACGCCATACTAGGCCCTGGTTCGTCCGGCCGTGTCCGGACCGGGCCCTGCCCGCCGCCGCCGTGACCCCCGAGGAGATCCTCGTGCGCCTTTCTGACCTGCGCGGTCGTTCCGTCGCCGTCTGGGGCACCGGCCGGGAGGGCCGGGCCGCTGTGACCGCCATCGCCGCGCACGGTCCGGCCGAGCTGGTCGCCGTCGACGACAGCGCGAACTTCCTGTCGCTGCCCTGGGACGGTCCGCTGGCCGAGGCGGCGCCGCTGGTCACCGGTGAGGCGGGCTTCGAACGGCTGGCCGCCGCGGACGTGGTGGTCCGTTCCCCGGGCGTGCCGCAGACCCACCCGTGGCTGGTCGAGCTGCGCCGACGCGGGATCATGGTGACCCAGGGCACCGCGCTGTGGATGGCCGACCACGCCGCGCGCACCGTGGGGGTCACCGGCAGCAAGGGCAAGAGCACCACCTCCAGCCTGATCAGTCACCTGCTCACCGCGATGGGCCGGCCCAACGTCTTCGGCGGCAACATCGGGGTGCCGACCCTGGACCTGCCGGAGGCGGAGCTGTACGTGCTGGAGCTGTCCAGCTACCAGTGCAGCGACCTCACCGACTCGCCCCGGGTGGCAGTGGTCACCGCGCTGTTCCCCGAGCACCTGGACGCGCACGGTGGGGAGCGGGAGTACTACCGGGACAAACTGAACCTGCTGGCCCACGACCCGCAGACGATCGTGGTCAACGGTGCCGACCCCCGACTGGCCGCGGAGCTGGGTGAGCTGCCGGCGATCCGGGCCGGTCGCCCCGACACCTTCCACGTCGCCACCGGCGCCGACGGCACGCAGTGGTTCCACGTCGGCGACCAGCCGCTCTTCCCGCGCGCCGTGCTGCCGCTGGTCGGCCGGCACAACGAGGGCAACCTCTGCGTCGCGCTCGCCGTGCTGGACGCGCTCGGCGTGGACGTGCTGGCCGGCAAGGACCACCTCGCCGTCGCCGTCGCCGAGTTCCAGGGGTTGGCCCACCGGCTCACCGAGATCACCGACCCGTCCGGGTTGACGTTCGTCGACGACACCCTGGCCACCAGCCCGTACGCGGCCATGCACGCCATCGACGCGTACGACGGGCGGCCGTTGACGGTGATCGTCGGGGGCAACGACCGAGGTCTGGACTACACGCCGCTGGCCGAGCACCTGGCCGAGCGGGAGCTGACCGTGATCGGGATCCCGGACAGCGGCGCCCGCATCGTCGAGGTGCTCGCCAACCTGCCGAAGGTGCGTACCGAACTGGTCGACGACCTGGTGGCGGCGGTCCGGCTGTCCCGCGAGGTGACACCGGCCGGCGGGGTGGTGCTGCTCTCCCCGGCCGCGCCCAGTTACGGACGGTTCCGCAACTACGAGCACCGCTCCGAGGTGTTCGCCCAGGCCGTCGCCGACACCGCCCGCTGACTCAGCCCCGGTCGACCGGGCTGGGGTCCGGTGACCGCATCCCGGGCAGCAGCACTGTGTGGGCGGCGTCCTCGTGCTCGTTCTCGTCCTCGTCCGACGCGGGTTTCGTCGCGGCGCCGGTGGGAGGGTGGTCCTTGTCCGGAGTCCAGGCGAAAGCGAGTGCCCCGCCGATCAGGGCCAGCAGCATCCCGACCAGGAAGCCGCCCAGGTTCGAGGTCAACCAGGAGACCAGCCCGAGCACCAGCGAGATCACGGCGTAGAAGACCCGCTGCTGCGGGGTGGTGATCAGCAGGACGCCGCAGATCACGAGGATGGTGGGCACCAGGTATGCGGCGAGCCCCTGCGGTCCGATGTGCAGCAGCACCCCGAGCGGTGCGCGCAGGGTCGCCAGCATCTCGGCGCCCCCGAGGGCGATCAGCACTGCGGCGGTGAACGGGCGGGCCCGCCGCCAGCGGCGCCACCGCCCGCGGGTTTCGCGGACGGCCGGCGCCGTCTGGTGTTGTTCGGTGCTCATGTCAGCACCCGTCGGAGGTGAACGCCATGCGCAGGTTGGGCAGGTTGAAGACGGCAGCGGTGGTGGCGTAGTTGTTCTGCCGCAGGTTCTCGATGACGATCGAGTCCGCCTGCTGGGAGAAGACGCCGGGGTTACCCTTCACACCGGGCACCTTGTCCAGGGTGCTGGCGTCCTGCCCGATGTCGATGTTCCGGAAAGCGGCGTTGCCGGCGATCTCGTCGCCGTCGACCACAAGGGTCCGGGCGGTGACCGGTTTGTCGCCGTTGCCGGCGGTGATCTTGAGGAAGACACCGCCGAGGTTGATGCTCTGGCAGAGGTTGGTCAGCTCCGCCTTGTCGATCGCCGAGACCATCACCAGGACCTGTCCACCGGTGTCGCCCTGGTTGGGGCTGTCCGGGATCATCTGGTCGAGGGTGGCGAACTGCTCGAACCCGGTGCCGGTGAGCCTGTCGGCGGTGACCGTGAACGGCATGCCCGAGATGGCGAACTGCGCGCCCAGCACGCCCTGGGCGGTCAGCATGATCATGCCGGCGGCGCCCGCCACGACGATGCCGAACGTGGCGGCGAACCGACGCCAACGCGTGCCACTGCGCGGCGGCCCGGGTGCGACGGGTGTGGTTTCCTCCGACATGGCGGCTCCCCTTAAGATCGATTCATCGGCGACAATGGGAATTGCATCCCTGACCCGCGTTCTGTGGGCGCAGAGCCGAAGTTACCGCCGAGTAAAGGAGAGGTCAACGGCACGTGACGGCCATTTGGGCGGTATTTGTTAAATGTGGCCAAGGTGAGAAACCGCTGCGGTTTCCGACCGTGTGATCAGGAGGGGTGGGCCGGTGCGCATGGCGCGGTCGTACTCGGGCCGTCGTCCGGCCGTATCGGCCGGGTCGCCTGAATCGCGGCCTCGGTGCCCAGGAACGGCGCCATGGCCGCGTAGGTGAGCACCGGCAGCAGTTGCGGCAACTCCGCCGCCCGACCCCGCGCCACACGGCCGCGGACAGTGGCGTAGATGCCACCGACCACTGTGGACACCAGCTCGTCGCGGCCCACCTCGGCGAGCGCCGGCCCCGGGCCGGCGTCGACGAAGAACCGACGGAAGCTGGTGAGCAGCGCGTCGCGCTCGCGGCGGGCGTCGGGGCCGGCCGCGTCCACCTCGACGAGCGCCATCCGGGCGAACGCCGGAACGCTCGCCAGCACCTCCAGCAGGGTGCGCAGCGCGGCGCGTGCCGCGTCCGGCCAGGTCGGGCCAGCCTCGCGGTAGGCGTTCTCCATCAGTTGTGACACCACGGCGATCCCGTGCCGGTACGCGGCGAGAAAGGCGTCCTCCTTGCCCGTGAACAGGGCGTAGAAGGCCGGCCGGGTCACGCCGGCGGCCTGGCAGATGTCGCTGACCCGGGCGTTGTCGTAGCCCTTCGTCGCCACCTCGTGCACGAGCCCGTCGAAGAGGCGGTCTCGCTGGGTCGCGGCCACGACCTCTGCGGAGACCCGTCGCGGGCCGCGCTTGATCGCGCGGTCCGGGTCGCGGCCCGGGCGTGCACCCGGCAGGGGTGCCGGCGCCGGCTGAGGGTGGCTCTGCGTGGTCAATTCATCGACCTCCGTTGATTCATTGACTTTGCGACCCTCCGGGGTTTATAACTTTCCTCACGCTCAGTTCGCTCCCCGTCACCTTTGGTGATCTCCCCGGATGGTCACCCTGACTCGTCGAAGGAGGGCTCGATGGCTGTCATTATCGCCGAACACGAACGCTCTCCCAATGCCGGAAAGGCGCAGGTGACGCGGCTACGCCGCAGTGCACCACGCCGACCCGCCCGCTGATCCGCGGCACCTCCGTCACCCGCGCCCGACCCGACGGTCGCCCGGCGCCTCCACCACCACCGCCGTCCACCTCGGACGGCCATGATCGCCGCCCGGCGTGCCCGCCCGGCGGTGACCGCCTGCGCGGTCCGCTCGTTCCCGTCCCGCCACCGGAAGGAAGCATCATGCTCAGGTACGGAAAAATCGGCGGGGGTCTCGTCGCCCTCGCGCTGCTGACCGGTCTCGTAGCCGCCCCGCCAGCCTCCGCCGACCCGTCAGCCGCGCTCGCCGGCAACGTCCTGACCTACCCCACGACTGGCGGCACCGCCGTCGCCGTCAACGACGTCATCCAGGCCAGCCTCAAGACCGGCACCAACGCCACCTTCTACAGCTCCACCTCGGGCACCACCGGCATCAAGTGCGCCGCGTCCAGCTTCAGCGCCAAGGTGCTCACCAACCCGACCGCCCCGGGCACCGCCACCGAGAGCCTCACCGCCCAGAGCTTCGGCACCTGCACCACCAACGTGTTCGGCACCACCGGGGTGCAGAGCATCGCCCTCAACAACCTGCCGTACGCCACCTCCGTCACCAGCGCCGGCGTGGTCAAGATCTCCGGCACCACGGCGGCGCCGGTGCAGAGCACCGTCGTGCTGAACTCGTTGCTCGGCACGATCACCTGCGTCTACCGGACCAGCACCAACAGCCTCACCGGCACGGCGGCCAACGCCACCAACTCGATCACCTTCACCCATCAGCCGTTCACCAAGTTCTCCGGCCCGTCCCTCTGCTTCGGCACCGCGTACTTCTCGGCGACGTACTCGCCGGTGCGCGACAGCACCAAGGGCAACGCCGCCGTCTACGTGAACTGACCATGCTCCACCGGGCCGGTGCGCGGGCGATCCGCCGTGCGCCGGCCCTCGACCATGCCCGGGTCAGCCGGCGACCAGCGCCGCGTGCAGGGCCCGCATCGACCGGACGGCCGAGCGGATCTCCTGCAGGTAGCGGCCGGGGCTGAGCGTCTGCTCCGGCAGCCGGGCCAGGTCGGGCAGGGTGGGGTCCACCCCGACGGTGTCGATCCCGCAGCCGTACGGCAGGGCCAGGGTGCGCAGCGCGTCGCAGTGCTGGAACGGCACGTAGATCGGCGCGGTGAGCATCAGCACCTGATCGCCCGGGGCGACCTGGGCGTGCCCGGCCCAGAAACGCTGCGTGTCCGCGGTGTGCGCCCGCCGCAGGTGCGGTTCGCTCGACGGCGCCGCCAGCACCCGTACCGGCGGCAGGCCCCTGGGGTGGTAGGTCCGCGACGACCAGGAGTGGTGCGGGTGGCCTGCGTCGACCCCGTCGCGCTCCGCCGGGACGGCCACCCCGAACGCCCGCCGGACCGCCGTGTCCAGTACGTCCACCTCGGTGTCGTCGGCCGGCAGGCCAGCGTCGGCCAGCGTCGCGCGTTCCCACTCGGACAGCGGCCGGAAGCTGCCCAGCACGGCCACCTCGCCGCCCACCGCCAGCCCGGCACGCAGCAGGTGCGCGGCGTAGGTGACGCGGCGCACGCAGGCGTGTGCCAGGCCGCCGAGCACCACCAGGTGGGCGTACGCGCCACGGGTCGGCGGCACCGGATGGACCAGCCCGAGCGCGGCTGCCGCGTCGAGCACCAGCGCGGCGGTGGCCGGATCGAGGTCGGGTTCGCGTGCGTCGGGCCGTTCCCGGCCACCCCGGAAGTCCCAGTGTCGGGCGGAGAACTCGTCCAGGAATCGAAGCACCTCGGTGAGATCGCCGTCGGGCCAGGCGCCGCCGAAGCGGGCGACCAGGCCGCGGACCGGGGATGAGCAGACCCAGGCCCGGATCTCCGCCGTGATCTGCTCGTCGTCCGTTCCGGTCGACGACGCCGCGTCCGCGCTCTGCACCTGCCGGATGCTACCGGCCCGCTGCGGCGGGACCCGGCGGTTGTGGCAGCTGTCTACGCTGGCGGGAGCGGCTGATTGGGGGATGTCGATGGCCCGTGACATGGCCCGTGAGCGGATACGCGGGCAGGGCAGCTCCAGTGGAGGCTTCGTCCGTCTGGTGGCGCACACCGACCCGGTGGCGTTGGTCGGCATCACCCTGTCGATCACCCTGAGCATCACGCTCGACCTCAGCAACGCCGCATCGGGGGTGGAGTCGCTGCTGGCCGGCCTGATGGGCATCACCATCTCACTCCTGGTGGACTCGTTGGCCCGCGCGGAGCGCCGGTTCCACCTGCGAACCCTGCTGGATGGCCCGCCCTGGCTCGTCCGCACCACGACGGAGCTCGCCGGGGCGATGCGGGACGCGGCCGAGCAGCACGCCGGCACCCGGGTCGCGGCGGAGGCGCAGCGGCGGTATGAGCAGTTCCGGGTGGAGGCCGAGCAACTCGCGGAGGGTCGCATCATCCGGCGCGGCGACGAGGACGAGGACCTGATCGGCGCGACCCGCACCTGTACCCAACGACTGGACGCCCTGACCAACGTGATGCCCCGGGCGAGCGGGGAGCTGAGCTGGTGGCGCAGCGAGATCGGCCGGCGCTACTGGGAGGCCAACCTCGAAGCCCTGCAGCGGGGCGTTCAGATCACCCGGGTGTTCGTCTACGCCAGAATGAGCGACGAGCTGTCCGCCCTGGTGGAGAAGCAGCGTGCGGCGGGGGCACGGGTGGGGTTGCTGCCCTACGGTGTGGTCAGTCCCCAGCTACACGTCAATCTGGCACTCTGGGACGGGTCGAGCTGCTGGGAGGCCCACATGACCGCACACGGCGAGATCGGCGAGAACCAGTTCTCGGTCAACCGGACGGACGTCAACCGGCTCACCCGCGTGTTCGACCTCTGCTCGAATGCCGCGACCTTCCAGGACTGACGGCCCCACCGGGGCGGAGACGGGTGAGCCATGACGTGGAGTGCGGTCCTGCTGGTGACGGCCGTGGTCTGGGCGGTCAGCGTGATCCGCTCCGTCCGGCTCCGAGCGCTGGTCTACAGTCTGCCGCTGCCGATGACGCTCGCCCTGCTCAGCACCGATTACCGGGTGGGCGGCGCGCAACTGCTCGGCGTGCTCGGGCTCAACCTCTTTTTCGTCACGGTGGCGGTCACCTACCACCGGCTGCGCTGGCCGATCCTGCTCGCCGACGCTGCGGGGATCGCCGTCTACGTGGCGCTCAGCGCCGGCCTGCTGGCCGTCGTCATCCCGTTCGAGGCGGCGCTCGTCGGCACGCTCGTGCTCTGGTCGGGGGCCATGCTGCTGCTGCACCGCCGCGCTCGCCCGAGCGTCGCCCCCGCTGATGCCCCGGCGGCCCCCACCGATGAGGGGGCCGCCGTCGCCGAGACCTCGGACGGAGGACGCCCGGACGGGCTGCCGGCGTTGCTCAAGTTGGTGGTGATCTTCGTCGGGGCGATTCTCACCGCGCTGCTCGGTGCCGTGCTGCGCGGCATGGTGGTGACCTTCCCGTACTCGGGGGTGCTGGTCGCCGTCGAGGCCCGCCACCAGTTGCGCGAATTCAGTCGTCACTTCGCCCGCAACAGTCTCGCGCTTGTCGGTTTCCTCACCGCGTACCACTACCTCCAGGACGTCTCGTCGGCCGTGGCGCTGGGTGCCGGTTGGGCCGCCTTCGCGGTGGTTGCTGTGGCCCTGCACCTGCCGTTGCGCCCACGACCGGCGGCCCCGGACCCTTCGACGGCGGGCCCGACCATCGCGTCGCCGCCGCACCAGCCCTTGCCGGACCGGCGACCGGCCACGCCGCCCGCCGACGACGCGACCCCCGGTGAGTCGGCGCGCCGTCGCGATCCCGCCACGTTGACGGGCGGCGGCCCGCCGGTGGCGCGGAGGGCCGCGCAGGTACGCCCGCCAAGGCCACTCCGGCCGGCGACCGAACCCCCTTCCGTCCGATGAGGACACCTGGCGGGCGATCTCGGAGGTGCTGGCCGGGCGACGCCCGGACTCCGGCGCGCTCGACCGACACGTCTTGGCCCGCACGTCATCGGCGACGAGCGGCCCGGAACACGTCCTAGCGGCTGGTTCCGACCAGTTCGGCGATGCGGGTGAGGGGTTCGGCGTACGCGGGCCAGTCGAGGCCATCGACACTGAGCGTGGGGCGGCGGCGTACGCCGTCCACCGCGCCCGCGCCCACTACCGCGCTCAGCAGGTCGTACGACCAGGCCGGCTCCAGCAGCGTACGAAGCTCGGGCACCTCGGGGTGGAGCAGCGACAGCGCGCCGACCAGGGCGGCGGCAGCCCAGTTCGAGGTGCCACCGACGAGTAGGGCGTCCGCGCCCACCACGCACCGGATCCGCTCGCCCGCGGCGACCACCCGCCCGACCAGGTCCGCCGGCAGGCGGCCCATGCCGAGTTCGTTGCCGCCGTCGCCGATGCCGATCCGGAAGGCAGACCCGGAGGTGTAGAGCTGGTCAAGGGGTGCCGTGTGTGCGCCGATGTCCTCGCCGCGCATGTTCCGCGGCCGACCGTCCACCCCGGGCCCGACCCGTTCGCAGGCGATGAGGTGCGTCAGCTGGCCGTACGCGGGGATGCGGGCGGCGGCCCAGTCCTCGTACCCGCGCAGTGGCGCGACGTCCACCGGCAGGTTGGGCGCGGTGGCGGCGACGGCCGCCTCGAGCACGGGGGCGCAGGGCTCGTCGGTGACGAGCCGGCATCGGCCGCCGAGAAGGCGCAGCGCGACGGCGATCTGCACCGCGCCGAGCGGGCCGTCGGTCTCCGCGGCGGGTGGGTCGGCGCCGGGGATGAAGAACCCGGTGAAGACGGCGGCGTCGGGCGGCCCGGCGGTGGCGAGCGACCGGGCGGCGGCGAGCAGTCCACCGGCCGCCGGCGCGGCCAGCGCCTCGCTGCCCCGGCCCACCTCGCGCGCCGCGACGCGCTCCAGTTCGGCGATCGTCTCTTCGATGCGCACCGCGTGCCTCCCCGGTCACAGTGGACCGAACCAGGGTAGCGGTGTGCCACCACGCTGCGGATCGAGTGGAGCGAACGTAAGAAGACTGCCCAAATCGGTGGCCAAGGCGAAGCTTCACCCCGGAAACCGTTGACGTGCTGTCAGGTCGGGGCAGCTATGGGCTACAGGCTGGCAGTTGTTCGCCTCGGCTGGCGGTGGGAGCGTGCGGTATCCACGAACGCCGCTGAAGGGTTGCCACGATGACCGACGACCTGCTGGCCCGGCACCGGGCCGTGCTCCCGTCCTGGATGCCGCTGTACTACGCCGAGCCGATCGAGCTGGTGTCCGGCTCGGGCCGCCGGGTCACCGACGCGCAGGGTCGCAGCTACCTGGATTTCTTCGGCGGGGTGCTGACCAACATGATCGGGTACGACATCCCGGAGATCCGGGAGGCCGTCGAGCGGCAGTTGGCCACCGGCATCGTGCACACCTCGACGCTCTACCTGATCCGCCAACAGGTGGAGCTGGCCGAGAAGATCGCCCAGCGCTCCGGCATCCCGGACGCCCGGGTGTTCTTCACCAACTCCGGCACGGAGGCGAACGAGGCGGCGCTGCTGGTCGCCACCAACCACCGCCGATCGCACCAGGTCCTGGCCGTGCGCAACAGTTACCACGGCCGGTCGTACGCGGCGATGGGGGTCACCGGCAACCGCAACTGGTCGGCCAGCGGCCTCAACCCGCTCCAGGTGGCCTGGCTGCACTCGGGCGACCGGGTGCGCGGGCTGATGGCCCGGCTCAGCCCCGACGAGCAGGTCGACGCGGCGGTGGAGGACCTGCGCGAGGTGCTGGCCACCCAGACCGCCGGTGACGTGGCCGCGCTGATCGCCGAACCGATCCAGGGCGTGGGCGGGTTCGTGCACCCGCCGGACGGGCTCTTCGCCGGCTGGAAGAAGGTCCTCGACGAGCACGGCATCCTGTTCATCGCCGACGAGGTGCAGACCGGCTGGGGGCGTACCGGGGAGCACTTCTGGGGTTACCAGGCGCACGGCGTCACCCCGGATCTGCTCACCTTCGCCAAGGGCATCGGCAACGGCTTCGCCCTCGCGGGGGTGGTCGGTCGGGCCGAGGTGCTGGAGTCGGTGGCGGCCATCAGCTTCTCCACCTTCGGCGGCAACCCGATCTCCACGGCGGCCGGCAACGCGGTGCTCGACTATCTCCTGGAGCACGACCTCCAGGCGAACGCGGCCCGCGTCGGCGCAATCCTCGCCGACGGCCTGCGGTCCGCGGTGGGTGGGCTCGACTGCGTCGCCGAGGTACGCGGAAAGGGGCTGATGCTCGGCGTCGAGTTCGTCCGGCCGGGCACCAGCGAACCGGACCCGGCGTTGACCAACCGGGTCTTCGAGGCCGCCCGGGAGGGTGGTCTGCTGGCCGGCAAGGGCGGCCTGCACGGCAACGTGCTGCGGATGGGTCCACCGTTGACGCTCACCGAGGCGGAGGCCCGGGAGGGCCTGGCGATCCTCGTCGACGCGATCCGCTCGTGCGCGGGGGTGGCGGCATGAGCATCGGTCACTTCATCGACGGCAAGCGGGTCGGCGGCACGTCGGCGCGGCGCGGCGACGTGTTCGATCCGGCGACCGGTCGGCGTACCGCCGAGGTCGAGCTGGCCTGCACCGCGGACGTCGACGTCGCGGTGCAGGCCGCCGCCCGCGCGGCGCGGGCCTGGCGGGACGCGTCGTTGGCGAAGCGCTCGGCGGTGCTGTTCGCCTTCCGGGAGTTGGTGCACGCCCGCCGGGACCGGCTCGCCGAGGTGATCACCGCCGAGCACGGCAAGGTGCTCGCCGACGCCGCGGGCGAGGTGCAGCGCGGCCTGGAGGTCATCGAGTACGCGTGTGGGCTGCCGTCGGCGCTGCGCGGCGCGTTCAGCGAGAACGTGTCGACCGAGGTCGACTCGTACACGATCCGGCAGCCGCTCGGGGTGGTGGCGGTGATCTCGCCGTTCAACTTCCCGGTGATGGTGTCGCTGTGGTTCGTGCCGGTGGCGGTGGCCTGCGGCAACGCGGTGGTGCTCAAGCCGAGCGAGAAGGACCCGAGCGCGGCGCTGCTGCTGGCGGAGTGGTTCGCCGAGGCGGGCCTGCCCGACGGGGTGCTGAACGTGGTGAACGGTGACAAGGAGGCGGTCGACGCGTTGCTGGACCACCCGGAGGTGCGGTCGGTGTCGTTCGTCGGCTCCACCCCGATCGCCCGGTACGTCTACCAGCGCGGGACAGCCGCCGGTAAGCGGGTGCAGGCGCTCGGTGGGGCGAAGAACCACATGGTGGTGCTCCCGGACGCCGACCTGAATCTGGCCGCCGACGCGGCGGTCAACGCCGGGTTCGGTTCGGCGGGGGAGCGGTGCATGGCCATCTCGGTGCTGGTGGCGGTGGAGCCGGTGGCGGACGAGTTGGTCGAGCGGATCGCCGAGCGGATGACCGGTCTGCGCACCGGCGACGGTCGACGGGGCTGCGACATGGGCCCGCTGGTGACCGCCGCCCACGCGGCGAAGGTGCGCTCCTACGTGGACGCGGGTGTGGCCGCCGGCGCGGTGCCGGTGGTGGACGGGCGGGACGTGACGCCGGACGGCGACCCGGACGGTTTCTGGCTCGGCCCGACGCTGTTCGACAGGGTGACCCCGGACATGTCGATCTACACCGACGAGGTCTTCGGACCGGTGCTGAGTGTGGTCCGGGTCGGCTCGTACGACGAGGCGGTGGAACTGGTCAACGCCAGCCCGTACGGCAACGGCACGGCGATCTTCACCAACGACGGCGGCGCGGCCCGCCGCTACCAGCACGAGGTGGAGGTGGGCATGGTCGGGATCAACGTGCCGATTCCGGTGCCGATGGCGTACCACTCGTTCGGCGGCTGGAAGTCGTCGCTCTTCGGTGACCTGCACGCGCACGGTGAGGACGGGGTGCGGTTCTTCACCCGGGGCAAGGTCGTCACCAGTCGCTGGTTGGATCCCCGACACGGTGGGGTCAACCTCGGGTTCCCCACCCAGACCTGAGCAGTCGCAGCACGCCCGCCCCGGCCAGGTACGCCACCAGCGCCGGGACGGGCGTGCCGAGCGGCTCCGGGGCCCGCTGCGGTGTGGCGCTGTTGATCAGCAACGCGGCCACCACGGCGGCGTAGCCGGCCACCGCCAACGCCGCCCGGGCGGGGCTGCCCCGGGTCCGGCGTCCGGTGCGGTGCCGGGCGCTGCGCGCCTCCACCGGGCCGAAGATGGCGACGAGCGCCACCAGGACGGCGCTGAGCAGCAGCAGCCAGGGCACCCGCCAGGCCCACCAGGCGGCAGTGTCGACCGCCGGGGCGGGCAGCGTCCCGACCGCGTCGAGCATCCCGATCAGCAGGATCGCGGCAGTGAGGTGCCAGAGGAAGACGGTCAGCACCACCAGGTTGACCCCGATCACCAGCTGCCACGGCCCGGTGCGCCGTAGCAGCCGCTCCGCCGGGCCGCGCAGCAGCAGGATCACCCCGAGCTGGCCGGCGGCGACGGCCAGCAACGCGAGGCTGGGCGGCGCGCTGTTGTCGAACCGTTCGTCGGGCACCTTGAGCATGACCACCGGCCACGGGCCGAGCACGGTGAGCAGCAGCGCCGCACCAATCCCAGCGGTCAGGAACACCAGGCCGGCCCGGCGGGAGGTGGGCAGCCGTCGTCGGCGTACCCCGGGACGGTCGGGTGTCGACGGCCCGGCGGCGTCGGCCTCGGCGGGTGGTGGCGCGGTCTGGCCGGCCGGGCCGGTCGACGGCTGCGGCGGCGCGGCCCGACCGGCGGGTGGCACGGTGCGGGTGTCGTGCCAGGCGAAGCCGAGCTGGTGGACGGCGAGCCATCCGAACAGGTAGTTGCCGTAACTCAGCTCCTCCGGCCCGATCAGCCGGCCGAGGTCGCCGAGGCCGACCAGAACCACCAGGACCAGCGGCACGGCCAGGCCGAGACGGCGGTGCAGCGCGTACATCGCCGGGGTGAGCACGACCGCCGCCAGGTAGGCGACCAGGAACCAGAGCGGAATGGTGGCGAACCAGACGACCTCGCGGATCCGGGTCGGCTCGGCACCACGCAGCCAGGCGGCCGCCGCCGCGGCGGTGAGCACCAGCAGCAGTGTGCTGGTGGGGCGGACCAGGCGGGCACTGCGGTCGATCAGCCAGCCGGGTGCGTCGCCGCCGCGGGCCCGCAGCCGGGTCAGTGAGGCCGCGTTGGCGTACCCCCCGACCAGGAAGAAGACCGGCATGACCTGGGCCAGCCAGGTCAGCGGGTACGCCCAGCGCAGGTCGCCGAGTGCGGAGTGACCGGTGGCCTGCCCGGCGGCGTCGCGCCCGATCACCGTGACGCTCCAGTGTCCGACAACGACCATGGTGATGGCGAGCGCGCGGAGCAGGTCGACGTACCGTTCCCGCCCAGCCGGGGTGTGCTCGGCCAGCTGGCGCAGACGGCGCATCGCCTCAGGCTAGGCGACCCGGCGACGGCTGGTGGTGATAACGGTTCGACAGTCAGGACTTGAAGTCCGGGCCCGGCTGTCGTAGAAATTCTTCAGCAACAGAGCACGAACTGAAGAGAATCACCGCGCCTCGCGCGGCGGACGCCTCCCCCACACCGGCGGCCGCCCGACCCGACCCGAGGAGAACCCATGAACAGGCGTGACATCCTGCGGCGCAGCGCCGCCGCCGGCCTCCTGGCCACCCCCGCCGCCGGCCTGCTGTCCGGCTGCGCCACCAGCGGTGGCGGTGACAAGAACGATGCCGAGACCTACCAGGGCACCAAGAGCGCCCAGAACCCGCTCGGCGTGAAGGAGGACGCCCCACTTGAGGTGGTGATCTTCGGCGGCGGGTTCGGTGAGGAGTACGCCAAGGCCCACGAGGCCATGTACACCGAGAAGTACCCGAAGGCGAAGATCAAGCACTCCTCCACCCAGGAGATCAGCAAGACTCTCCAGCCACGCTTCGTCGACGGCACCCCGCCCGACGTGGTCAACAACTCCGGCTCCGGCCAGATCGACTTCAACGGGCTGGTCAGCCAGAACGCCCTCGCCGGCCTCGACGAGCTGCTGGCCGCCCCGAGCCTCGACATCCCCGGCAAGACGGTCAAGGAAACCCTGCTGCCCGGCGCCGTCGAGGTCGGCTCCTACGACGGCAAGTTCCTGGTGCTCAACTACACCTACACCGCCTACGGCATCTGGCACTCCGCCAAGCTCTTCGCCGACCGCGGCTGGTCGTACGCGAAGACCTGGGACGACCACATCGCGCTCTGCAAGCAGATCAAGGCCGCCGGCATCGCCCCCTGGACGTACGCCGGCCTGCACCCGCGCTACATGAGCTGGCCGCTGATCTCCACCGCCATCAAGCTCGGTGGCCCGTCGGTGGCGACCGCCATCGACAACCTGGAGCCGAACGCCTGGAAGTCCGACTCGATGCGGACCGCCGCCGACGCCTGGCACCAGATCGTGAAGGACAAGTACATCCTGGACGGTTCGTCCGGCCTGGACCACAAGCAGTCGCAGACCGCCTGGTGCCAGGGCAAGGCCGCCTTCATCTCCTGCGGCTCCTGGCTGGAGAGCGAACAGAAGGACGTCACCCCGGCCGGGTTCAACATGACCATCGCGCCGACGCCGAGCCTCGGCAGCGGCGACAAACTGCCGTTCGAGGCGATCCGGGGCACCGCCGGGGAACCGTTCATGGTGCCCGCCAAGGCCCGCAACGTCGCTGGCGGCCTGGAGTACTTCCGGACCATGCTCTCCAAGAAGGGCGCCCAGGACTTCACGAAGAAGGTCGCCAGCCTCACCGTGGTCGCCGGCGCCACCGAGGGTGTCGAGCTGCCGTACGGGCTGAGCACCGTGGTCAAGACCCTCGACGCGTCCGGCGCCAACGGCTTCAACTGGGTCTACAACAACTTCTACCGCAAGTTGGAGCGCAACCTCGTCGACGCCGCGTGCGGCGAGTTCTTCAGTGGCCGGATCGGCCCCGCGGAGTTCCTCGAGCAGTGCCAGAAGGGCGCCGACTCGATCGCCCAGGACAGCTCGATCAAGAAGTACAAGCGAGCGGCCTGACCGCCCGGCCGGTGGGGGAGACGCCCTTCCCCACCGGCCGTACCCCCTCGGAGAGGTCCACCTCGTGAAACATGGCAAGTGGCCGCTGATCGTCACGTTCCTGGTGCCGCCGGTGCTGTTGTACGTCTTCTTCGTCGTCTCGCCGTACCTGCAGGCATTCCAGATCTCCACCACCGACTGGCTCGGCTACTCGGCCGACGCGAACCCGGTCGGCCTGGCCAACTTCAAGGCCCTCTGGCACGACGACTACGTGTGGAACGCGCTGAAGAACAACGTGATCCTGTTGGCTCTCGTGCCGGTGCTGACCATCGTGCTGGGGCTCTTCTTCGCGACCATGCTCGCCATGGGTGGGCGCAAGGGCAGCGCCGGCGTGACCGGCGTACGCGGTGGCGCGCTCTACCGCACCGTCTACTTCTTCCCGCAGGTGCTCTCCGTGGTGATCATCGCGCTGCTCTGGAAGGAGGTGTACCACCCCAACAAGGGGCTGCTGACCAGCGCACTGCACGGTCTCGGCCTGCCCTCGCCGACCTGGCTCGGCGACCCGGCGACCGCCTTCTGGTGCGTCCTGGCGGTGATGGTGTGGAGCAACGTCGGCTTCTACGTGGTGCTGTTCGGCGCGGCGATGTCGGCAGTGCCGAAGGAGATCTACGAGGCGGTGCTGCTCGACGGCGCGTCCCGGTTCACCACCCTGCGTCGGGTCACCCTGCCGCTGCTCTGGGACACCGTCCAGGTCGCCTGGGTCTACCTGGCCATCTTCGCCCTGGACGGGTTCATCCTGGTGCAGCTCATGACCAACGGCGGCCCGAACTTCTCCACCGACGTGATCGGCGTACGGATGTACGACACCGCCTTCGGCAGCGAGACCAAGTTCGGCTACGCCTCGGCGATCGGCGTGGTGATGTTCTTCCTGACCCTCTCGGTGGCGGTGCTGTCGCTGCGCATCGGCCGGCGCGAACGGATCGAGTACTCGTGACCACTCTGGATCAGCCCACCACGACCGCCCCGACCCCGGTCGTCCGCCGGGACCGCCCGGTGCGCCGGGAACTCGGCGTGGCCAACACCCTCTCGCACGGCTTCCTGCTGGTCTGGGGTCTGCTCACCGTCCTGCCACTGCTGTGGATGTTCATCAGCTCGTTCAAGACCAACGGTGAGATCCTCGCCGACCCGTGGAGTCTCCCCGGCGCGTTGCACCTGGACAACTGGGCGCGGGCCTGGACCGGCGCGCACATCGGCCGGTACTTCCTGAACAGCATGGTGGTGGTCGCCGGTTCGGTCAGCCTCACCATGCTGATGGGGGCGACCGCCGCGTACGTCTTCGCCCGCTACGAGTTCCGGGGCCGCCAGGTCGTCTACTACCTGTTCGTCGGCGGCCTCATGTTCCCGGTGTTCCTCGCCCTGGTGCCGCTCTTCTTCGTGGTCCGCAACGCCGGCCTCTTCAACACCTGGCTCGGGTTGATCCTCGTCTACGCGGCGTACTCGCTGCCGTTCACGGTGTTCTTCCTGACCGCGTTCTTCCGGACCCTGCCGACGTCGGTGGCGGAGGCCGCGCTGGTCGACGGCTGCGGCCACTTCCGGCTCTTCTTCCGGGTGATGCTGCCGATGGCACGTCCGGGACTGATCAGCGTGGCGATCTTCAACTTCCTCAGCCACTGGAACCAGTTCCTGCTGCCGCAGGTGCTGTTGCAGGGCGACGAGTCCAAGTGGATGCTGGCCCAGGGGCTGTTCGCGCTCTCGGTCAGTCAGGGCTACGCCGGTGACTACGCCCGGCTCTTCGCCGGACTGAGCATCGCGGTGCTCCCGGTGCTCGCCCTGTACGTGGCGTTCCAGCGTCAGGTGCAGGCTGGCCTGACCGCCGGCCAACTCAAGTAGCGGCCCGCCACCCTGACCGATAACGACCACCCGGTGTGCGGCCCGAACACGACCTCCCGCCCGACCCGGCCGCGACCCTCCGCCCGGTCCGCCCGACCCCCTCGCCCGGTCATGATCGTGCTCGATCCTGGATGTAGTCCCCTCCTCGTGGCACGAGGCCACTACTTCCTGGTTCGAGCACGATCATGACCGGCGCGCCCGGGCCCGATGCGACGCGAGCGCGGGGGCGGTGGGGGCGCGGGGCGGCCAGGTGCTGGCGGCCGGGTGGTGGGGTGTGGTGGGTCAGGGGGCGGGGAAGAGGCGGGCGTGCAGGGCTGCGGGGTCGGTGACCTCGGGTAGGCCGCGGGCGGCGAGCCAGGCCGCGGCGGCGGCCCCGTCTCCGGCGGTACGCACCGGCGCGTCCGGCCAGCGTCGGGCGATCTCGGCCCGGACGGCGGTGGCGAGCGGGGTGTCCGCGGTGAGCAGGCCACCGCCGAGCACGACGGGTGTCACCGCCCCGGCGGTGCGGATGCGACTCACGCTCTCGGTCAGGTGCGCGGCGGCTTCGGTGATCAGCGCGGTGGCGACCGGGTCGCCGTGGGCGGCGGCGTCGACGACCAGCGGTGCGAGCCGGGCGAGTTCGACAGGGGGTCGACGGGTCACCGTCTGGATGGTGGCGTCGACGGTGTCCCGGGGGCGGGCGGCGACGTCGGCGCTGCCCAGCAGTTCGGTGAGGACGGTCGTGGCCAGCGCGCCTGGGGCACGCCCCGCGTCGAGATCGGCGAGTAGCCGGCGTACCGCTTCCCGGCCGAGCCAGAAGCCGGAGCCGGCGTCGCCGAGGAGCCAGCCGTGGCCGTCGGCGATCCGGTCGAGCCGCAGGTCGTGGACCTGCGCGGTGATTGCCCCCGTGCCGGCGATGAGGATGGTGCCGTCCGGGGCGGCGGTGCCGGAGGCGTAGGCGACCAGGGCGTCGCCGTGCACCTCGTACGGGCAGCGCAGGCCGGCGTCGCGCCAGGCCTGATCGAAGGCGGCCCTTCCGGCCGGGTCGGCGAGCAGCCGGCCCGCTCCGGCGAGACCGATGGTGCCGGCGGCGGCCCGCGCCGGGTCGACGTCGGCGAGCGCCTCGCGCAGTGCGGTCAGCAGCTCGGCGGCGGCGCGTTCGGCGCCGTGACTGGTGGGGTTGCCGCCGCCGGCGCGGCCGGTGCCGACGCGGCGCCCGGTGAGGGTGAGGACGGTCGCCCGGGTGGACGTACCGCCGACGTCGAGCCCCACCACGACGGTGTCGGACATCGGCACGGGTCTCCTTGCGTGGAACGGCGATCTGGCTTGTTCATGCTGGTCGGCGGCGTGGTGCGGGGCAAGTGGTGGGGGCCGTGCGGGGCTGTGCGCCGGGTAACAGTTTGAAAACTTCGCCCACGGTCTTGACATAGAGGGGCGTCTAGTAAGAACTTTTACCACTAACGGTTAACAGTCTTTTCGGAAAGTTGAGGCGACTCATGGTTGATCACGAGGTGGACACCGCCGCTGGGACCGCGGTGGTCGACGCCGACGTGATCGACCGCAGAACCTCGCCCTCCGACGGGGTGCTGGCAAGGGTGCGCAACGGGCTCGGGGAGTTGACCGGCGCCCTGCACCGGGTCGCCGAGCACGTGCTCAGCGACCCGGAGGCCGCCGCCCGATCGACAATCGTCGAGCTGGCCGAGCGCAGCGGCACCTCACCGGCGACCATCACCCGGTTCTGCCGGGCGATGGGCTTCGAGGGGTACGCCGACCTGCGACTGGGCATCGCCTCCGAGACCGGGCGGGCGCGCTCGGCCGGTTGGACGGTCGACATCGGACGGGAGATCCAGCCGAGCGACCCGCTCGCCCGGGTGCTCGACCAGATCATGGCCGCCGACACCCGAGCCATGCACGACACCGCCACCCTGCTCGACCTCGGCGAGGTGGAGCGGGCCGCCGTGGCGATCGCCGGCGCCAGCCGGGTCAACATCTTCGGCGCCAGCGGCAGCGCCCTGGTCGGCGAGGAGATGCAGTTCAGTCTGCACCGCATCGGGGTGGCGGCGTGGGCGTGGAACGACGTGCACGAGGGGCTGGCCAGCGCCGCCCTGCTGCGACCGGGGGATGTGGCGCTCGGCATCTCGCACACCGGGCAGACCCGGGAGACCATCGAGATGCTCGCCGAGGCGGGCAGCCGGGGCGCCACCACGCTCGCGCTCACCGGCTTCCCCCGCTCGCCACTGGCCGAGCTGGCCGACATCGTGCTGCTCACGGCCAGCCAGGCGACCACCTTCCGGCCGGACGCGCTCTCCGCCCGGCACCCCCAGCTGGTGGTGCTCGACCTGCTCTACATCGCCGTCGCCCAACGCACGCACGACCGCGCGCACGCGGCCTTCCGGCGGACCGCACAGGCCGTCGACGGACACAAGTCGGCGAAGCGGCCGCCGGGAAGCCACCCGCCGCAGCCGACACGAGGTTTCCCGACAACATCCGAGGGAGCCGACTCATGATCAGCGCCCAGGGGTACGCGGACGCCGTCCGCCCGGTGCTCGACCGGCTACTCGACTCGGAGGCCGACGGGATCACCCGGGCCGCCGACCTGATCGCCACCAGCCTGCGCGACGGCGGCGTGCTCCAGGCGTTCGGCGCCGGGCACTCGGAGGCGTTCGCCGCCGAACTGGTCGCCCGGGCCGGCGGGTTGGTCCCCACCAACCGGCTCTCGGTACGGGACCTCGTGATGCACGGTGACGCCCCGCGCGACGTGCTCGCCGACCCCAAACTGGAACGTGACCCCTCCATCGCCCACCAGATCTACGCGCTCGCGGCGCCCCAGCCGCGCGACGTGTTCGTGGTGGCGTCCCAGTCCGGCATCAACGGCTCGGTGGTCGAGCTGGCGGCGCTGGTCACCGAGCGCGGTCACCCGTTGATCGCGGTCACCTCGGTCGAGCACACCGCACGGGTGGCGCCACGGCACCCGTCCGGGCATCGGCTCGCCGACCTCGCCGACGTCGTGCTGGACAACGGCGCGCCGTACGGCGATGCACTGCTGCCGCTCGAGGGCGGCGGCGCGGTCTGTGCGGTCTCCTCGGTCACCACGGCGCTGCTGGCGCAGCTGCTGACCGCGGAGGTCGTACGACGGTTCCACCAGGCCGGAGAGGTACCCCCTATCTACCTCTCCGCCAACGTCCCCGGAGGGGACGAGCACAACCTCGCCCTCGAGTCGCGGTACGCCGGACGTCTCCGGCGTACCGCATGACCCGAATTCCACAAGGAGAGACGACGATGTCGATTACCCCCGAACACCCGGCCGCACTCGACCGTCGCACGGTGCTGCGTCGCGCCGCCGCCGTGGGCATGCTCGCCACTCCGGCCATCGGCCTGCTCGGTGCCTGCGCCACCAGCAGCAACGACGGCGACAACGAGCAGGTCGCCGGCGGCACGAAGAGCGAGAAGAACCCGCTGGGCGTCAAGGAGGACGCCGCGATCGAGGTGGTCATCTTCAACGGTGGCTACGGCGAGAAGTACGCCACCGACGTGCACGAGCCGCTGTACAAGAAGGCGTTCCCCAAGGCGGAGGTCAAGCACCAGGCCACCCAGGCCGTCTCCACCGTGCTCCAGCCGCGGTTCGCCTCCGGTAACCCGCCGGAGTTCGTGAACAACTCGGGCGAGAAGCTGATGGACTTCGGCGCGCTCGTGGCCGACGGTCAGCTCCAGGACCTCACCGAGCTGTGGGACGCGCCGTCGGTCGACGACCCGGCGAAGAAGGTCCGCGACACGGTGGTGCCCGGCACCATCGAGGCGGGCTCGTTCAACGGCAAGCCGTACGTCCTGTACTACGTCTCCACGGTCTTCGGCATCTGGTACTCGGGCAAGCTGTTCAAGGACAACGGCTGGGCGCCGGCGAAGAACTGGGAAGAGTTCATCGCCCTGCTCACGGCCATCAAGGCCAAGGGCATCACCCCGTACGGCTACGCCGGTGCGAACGCGGCCTACTACCAGTGGAACGTGATCCTCACCCACGCCGCCAAGATCGGCGGCGTGGACGTGCTGAAGAACATCGACAACCTGGAGGACGGCGCCTGGCAGCAGGACGCCGTGAAGCAGGCGGCCACCGCGTGGGCCGAGGTCGGCGCGAAGTTCAGCGACAAGAGCTTCGAGGGCCTCAAGCACACCGACGTGCAGCTGCGGCAGAACCAGTACAAGGTGGCCCTCTACCCGAGCGGTGACTGGCTGGAGGGCGAGCAGAAGAAGGACACGCCGGCCGGCTTCGACTACCAGCTCATGCCGGTGCCGAGCATGTCCGCCTCGGACAAGCTGCCGGCCACCGCGCTGCGGGCCACCGCCGGTGAGGGCTACTTCGTCTCGGCGAAGAGCAAGAACCCCAAGGGTGGCCTGGAGTACATGCGCCAGATGCTGTCCAAGGAGGGCGCGAAGGGCTTCACCGAGGTCGTCAAGGCCCCGACCGTGGTCCCCGCCGGTTCGGAGGGCTTCGCCTTCCCGCCCGGCGTGGCCAGCTCGCAGGCCGCGCTCAAGGCGGCCGGTCAGGACGTGTTCAACCTGTACTTCGACGGCTGGTACAAGGAGCTCGACACGGAGGCGCGGACCGCCACCAACGAGCTGATGTTCGGCCGGATCAACGCGGACGCCTTCGTGGAGCGGATCCAGAAGCGTGCCGACGCGATCAAGAAGGACAGCTCCGTCGCCAAGTTCAAGCGCTGATCGATCGGAGCTAGGGTCATGCGGCACGGCAAGTATCCATTCGTGATCGGGTTCCTGTTCGCCCCGGTCGCGCTGTACGTGACATTCGTGATCTGGCCGTACGCGCAGGCGTTCCAGATCTCGATGACCAACTGGCGGGGGCTCTCCGCCCCGCAGTGGGTGGGCTTCGACAACTACCGGAGGTTGCTCGACGACGGGGCCTTCTGGAAGGCGGTCCAGCACCACGGCGTACTGCTGCTTGCCCTGCCGCTGATCACTATCGCCATCGCCCTGTTCTTCGCCTTCCTGCTCAACGTGGGCGGCAAGAGCAGCGGTGGTCAACGCCAGGGGGTCTGGGGGGCGAAGTTCTACCGGGTGGTGTTCTTCTTCCCCCAGGTCCTGGCGGTGGCCATCATCGCGGTGTTGTTCCAGATGGTGTACCGGCCGAACGAGTCCGGTCTGATCAACGGCGTACTGATGAAGTTCGGCCTGGAGCCGATCCTCTTCCTGGTGAAGCCGAACCTGGCCCTCTGGTCGATCATCGCGGTGCTGGTCTGGCAGGCGGTCGGCTTCTACGTGGTGCTCTTCTCGGCGGGGATGGCCTCCATTCCCGGTGAGATCTACGAGGCCGCCGAGATGGACGGGGCGTCGAAGGTGACCCTGTTCTTCCGGGTCACCCTGCCGCTGCTGTGGGACACCCTCCAGGTGGCCTGGGTCTACCTCGGGATCGCGGCGTTCGACGCGTTCGCCATCGTGGCGGTGCTCTCGGTGGACGGTGGCGGCCCGGACGGCGCCACCACAGTGCTGGCCATGGAGATCTACCGCAACGCGTTCGTCTACTCGAAGTACGGCTACGCCTCGGCGATGGGCGTGGCGTTGTTCTTCCTCACCCTCACGTTCGCGGCGCTGACGCTGCGGCTCACCAAGCGGGAAAGCGTGGAGTACTGATGAATCCGCAGTCGACGCTGCCGCCCCCGGCGGCGCTGCCGCCGAAGACCGGTGACCCGTCCGCCCCCGCCGGGCCGGGGCGTAAGGGCCCCCGCTCGGAGGTACGGTTCTTTGCCAGCCTGGGGCACGTCGCGCTCGCCGTCTGGGCGGTGATCGTGATCGTGCCGATCCTCTGGACCTTCCTCGCCGCGTTCAAGAACACCAGCGAGATCTTCAGCAGCCCGTGGACGCTCCCGGCGGAGCTGCGCTGGGAGAACTTCTCCCGGGCCTGGACCAAGGCGCACGTCGGGCGGTACTTCCTGAACAGCGTGATCGTGGTGTCGTGCAGCACCTTCCTCACCATGCTGCTCGGCTCGATGGCCGCGTACGTGCTGGCCCGCTACAAGTTCTGGGGCAACCGGGCGGTCTACTTCCTCTTCGTCTCGGGGTTGGCCTTCCCGGTCTTCCTGGCTCTGGTGCCGCTCTTCTTCGTGGTGAAAAACCTGGGTCTGCTGGACACCCACACCGGCGTGGTGCTGGTCTACACCGCGTACTCGTTGCCGTTCACCGTGTTCTTCCTGGCGGCGTTCTTCAAGACGCTGCCGTCGTCGGTGGCCGAGGCGGGGATGATCGACGGCTGTGGGCACAGCCGACTGTTCTTCCAGGTGATGATGCCGATGGCGAAGCCGGGCCTGATCAGCGTCGCGATCTTCAACATCATCGGTCAGTGGGCGCAGTACCAGCTCCCGTTGGTGCTGCTCTCCAACGCCAAGGACAAGTGGGTGCTCACCCAGGGCATCGCCGACATCTCGGTCAACGCCGGCTACGAGGCGGACTGGTCCGGGTTGTTCGCCGCGCTGACCATCGCCATCCTCCCGATGATCCTCGTGTACGCGCTGTTCCAGCGGCAGATCCAGGCCGGCCTCACCTCCGGTGCGGTGAAGTAGGGCGTCTCACCGCTCGTCGACGCGGGTGTGCCAGGAGCGCCACAGGGCCGCGTACGCGCCACCGGCCGCCACCAGCTCGTCATGGCTGCCGATCTCGGTGATCCGGCCGTCCGCGAGCACGGCGACCCGGTCGGCGTCGTGCGCGGTGTTGAGCCGGTGCGCGATCGCGATGACGGTCCGTCCGGAGAGCACCGCGGCCAGCGCGCGCTCGGTCCGTCGGGCAGTGGACGGGTCGAGCGCCGCTGTCGCCTCGTCCAGGATCAGCGTGTGCGGGTCGGCGAGCACCAACCGGGCCAGCGCGAGCTGCTGGGCCTCGGCCGCACCGAGCTGACGGGCCCCGTCGCCGAGCGGGGTGTCCAGGTCGTCGGGGAGCGCGGCGAACCAGTCGGCGCCGACCGTGGCGAGCGCGGCGCGCATCTGGTCGTCGGAGGCGTCGGGCGCGGCGAACGAGAGGTTGTCGCGTACCGAACCGATGAAGACGTGGTGCTCCTGGGTGACCAGGGCGATCCGGCGGCGGCGCTCGGCCGGGTCGAGGTCGGTGACCGGGCAGCCGCCGATGCTGACGACACCCTGCCGTGGCGCGTCGATCCCGGCCAGCAGCCGGGCCAGTGTGGACTTGCCGGCGCCGGACGGGCCGACGACGGCCAGCCGCTCGCCGGGCTGCACCTCCAGGTCGATGCCGTGCAGCACGTCCGGCCCGTCGGAGTAGGAGAACCGTGCCCCCCGCACGACGAGCCGCTCACCTGGGGACGAGGCCGTCGTGCCGGGTGGTTCCGGCGGAACCATGCCGACACCGAGCACCCGGGCGTACGACGCGAAGCCGCGTTGCGCCTGCTCGGTCCACTGCAACAGGCGGTCCAACGGGTCGATCGCCTGTTGCAGGTAGAGCGCGGCGGCGACCACCGCGCCGAGCGACACCATGTCCCGGGCCAGCAGGTAGCCCCCGACGAGCAGGACCATGGCGACCGGCAGCGGGTAGCTGGCCTCGACGACCGAGAAGAACACGGTACGCAGCGCGAGGGTCGCCCGACGGGCCCGCCACACCAGCGTGACGCGGGTGGTGCCGTGGCGGACCCGCTCGTCGGCCAGCCGCAGCGCCTCCACCGTGCGGGCGCCCTCGGCGGTGGTGGTCAGCGTCTCGGTCAGCTCGGCGGCCGCCGCGCCCTCGGTGAGGTACGCGGAGCTGGCCCGGCGCAGATACCAACGGGTCACCGCCACGATCGACGGGAGCCCGGCCAGCGCGGCCAGCCCGAGCAGCGGGTGCAGCAGGAAGACCGCACCGAACAGCAACGTCAGCTGCACGGTGGCGATGACGATGGTGGGCACCACGTCGCGCACCGTGCTGCCGACCGTCGACACGTCGACGGAGCTGCGGGTGGCCAGGTCACCAGAGCCGGCGCGCTCGACGACCGAGACCGGCAGCCCGAGAGTCCGGGAGACGAACTGCTCGCGCAGTTCGGCGACGGCCCGTTCGCCGAAGCGGTGGCCGGCATACTGGGCGTATCGGGAGAGCAGGGCACTGACCAGGACACAGCCGGCGATGGCCAGTGCCAGCCGGTCCACAGTGGCCACGCCCGCGCCCGCGGCGACCCGGTCGACGATGGTGCCCAGCAGCCACGGCGGGGCGAGCCCGGCGACCGCGGCGGCGCTGTGCAGCGCCAGCACCACCCCGACGGCGCGCCGGTGTCGGCTGATCATGTCGCGCAGGGCCCGGCGTACGGTGGCGCGGTCGGCCACCGGCAGGCGGCTCACCGGTACGCCTCCTCGCTGCCCCGGGCCACCAGGTGCCGGTAGGCCGGGTCGCTGTCGAACAGGTCGGTGTGGCTGCCGGTGCCGGTGACCCGGCCGGCGCTCACATGCGCGACCAGGTCGGCCCGGCCGAGCAGCAGCGGTGACGTGGCGATCAGCACGGTGGTCCGCCCGGCCCGGGCGGTCCGCAGCCGCTCGGCGATCCGCGCCTCGGTGTGCGCGTCCACCGCCGACGTCGGGTCGATGAGGATCAGCACCTCCGGTTCGCGGTGCAGCGCCCGGGCCAGGCGCAGCCGTTGGCGCTGGCCGCCGGAGAGCGTCCGGGCGCGGGCGTCGATCGGGGTGTCCAGCCCGGCGCGCAGGGCGTCGACGACGTCCTGCGCGGAGGCGGTTCGCAGGGCCGCGCCGATCCGCTCGTCATCGTCGTCGGCCCCGGCGCCAAGGATGTCGCGCAGCGTGCCGGCGAACAGGTACGAGTCGTGGTCGGCGACGAGGATCCGGGCGCGGACCTCGTCCAGGGCCACGTCGCGCAGCGGCACACCGCCCCAGGTGACACCGCTGACCACGTACCGGCCGAGCCGGTCGGCCAACGCCACGGCCGTCGCCGGGTCGTCCACCGCCACGCCGGTCAGCGACCCGGCGCGCACTGTCAGCCCGGTCACCGGGTCGTGCAGGTCGGCCGGGCCGTCCGGCGCGGCCGGGCCAGGTGGCCGACGTGCCTCGGGCACGGAGCCGGGCCGGCGTGCCTCGGGCCGGCGTGCCTCGGGCGTGGAATCGGGCCAGCGGCGACCAGGTCCACCGACGTCGTCAGGTGTCACGTTGAGCAGGTCGGCGATGCGCCGGGCGGCGACCCGACCCCGGATCAGCTGGTGACTGCCCTCCAACAGAAACCAGACCGGCACGATCAGGGTCGCCACGTAGCCGTAGACGGCGACCAGCTCGCCGATCGTGACGTCACCGGTCACCGCCATCCGGGCGGTCAGCCACACCACCGCCGCCAGGAACAACCCGGGGATGGCGACCGTCGCCGCGTCGATCCAGCTGTTGACCGCGCCGACCCGGTAGCCCTCGGCGCGCAGCTCCTGGGACCGGGCCGCGTACCGTCGGGCGAACAGGTCCCGACCACCGACCCCGGCGAGCACCCGCAGCCCGGCCACGATGTCACCGGACCGGGCCGTGAGCGCGCCCTGTTGCCGCCGGTAGACCGATTCGGCCCGCTCCAGGCGACGCAGCAGCGGCCCCACGACCAGACCGACCACCGGCACCCCCACCAGCACGCAGAACGCGAGCATCGGGGAGATCGACCAGAGCACCACGGCGATCACCCCGTACGCGACGACCGCGCCGACGCCCGGCCCGGTCAGCGTCAGCACCTGCGCCGTCCAGTCGATGTCGGAGCCGCCGATGGTGGACACCTCGCCCGCGCCCACCCGGCGGGGCAGCACCGCGCCGATCCGGGACAGGTGGCGCAGCAGGACCTCCGCCGAGCGGGCCTTGGCGTCCTCCCGGATGAAGGTCATCGTGCGGTGCCGCATGATGCCCAGGTAGGACAGGCCCACGCCGGCGACCACGATCGCCGCGACCCAGAGCGCCAGCGCGCGGGTGTCGCCGGTGCGCAGCCCGTCGTCGACGGCCCGGGCGATCAGATAGGGCCGGGCCGAGAGCCCGATCATCCAGGCCGTGCCGAGCAGGCTGCCACGCAGCACCCGCCAGGGTTGGCAGCGGACCAGCCACCACAGGTAGCGCATCGGACCACGGGTGTCGGGGGTGCCAGGATCGGGATGCGGGATCTGCGGAGGCACCTGATCACGCTACCGACCGGCTCCGACACCGCACCGACCCGAATCCGGTGAGGTGCGCCTCCGTTTCTGTCGGACGATAGAGGCAGAATCACGTTCGTGCTGGTGGCGGTGGTGTCCGACGAACGCGGCGGGGGAGTGCTGTGCCCGCTGGACGCCACCGGCCAGCCGTGCGGCCCGGCGGAGACCGTCACCGATCTGGTCGCCGCGGTCGCCGCGCGCGAGGCCGCAGAGCGCCCCCGCTGGGTCTGGGCGACCGCCTCGGCGGTCTATCCGCCGCTGCTGCGCGCCGGCGTCCGGGTCGACCGGTGTCACGACGTGGAGTTGACCGAGGCGTTGCTGCTCGGCCACGCGGGCCGCTGGGGCGAGCCCCGCTCGCTGGCCGCCGCCTGGGCCCGGCTGACCGGCGCGGCGGTGCCGCCCGACCCGCCGCCGCGCGCCGCCGCACCACCCGGGCACGGGCAGGGCGCGCTCTTCGACACCCTGCCCGGTCCGCCGGGGCCGGGCATCGAGGCACTGACCCGGGTGTACGCGGACCAGCTCGCCCGGGTCGCCGGGACCGAGCACCCCGGCCGGTTCCGGTTGCTGGTGGCCGCCGAGTCGGCCGGCGCGCTGGTCGCCACGGAGATGGGCGTCGCCGGGCTGCCGTGGCGTGCCGACGTGCACAACGAGATCCTGCACGAGCTGCTCGGTGAGGCGTCCCCGGTCGGCGGGCCGCCCCGTCGACTTGCCGAGCTGGCCGCCCGGATCGCCGACGCCCTCGGCGTACGCGGCCTGCACGCCGACTCGCCGGCCGAGCTGCTGAAGGCGTTCGCCCGGGCCGGGGTGGAGCTGCCCAACACCCGGGCCTGGGTGCTGCGCGGGGTGGACCATCCGGCGGTGCCGCTGGTGCTGGAATACAAGGAGCTCTACCGGATCTGGACGGCGCACGGCTGGGCCTGGCTCGACCAGTGGGTGCGGGGCGGCCGGTTCCAACCGGAGTACGTGCCGGGTGGTGTCGTCTCCGGCCGGTGGGCCACCCGGGGTGGTGGCGCGTTGCAGATCCCCAAGGTGATCCGGCGGGCGGTGGTGGCCGATCCGGGTTGGCGGTTGGTGGTCGCCGACGCCGGCCAGTTGGAGCCCCGGGTGCTGGCAGCGGTCTCCGGCGACGCGCGGTTGGCGGCGGCGGGCGGTGCCGGCGACCTCTACGCCGCGTTGGCCCGGGATTCGTTCGGTGGCGACCGGGCGAAGGCCAAGGTGGCCCTGCTCGGTGCCATGTACGGGCAGACCGGCGGGGCCGCGGTGCCCGCGTTGGCGGTGCTGAAGCGCAGTTACCCGACGGCGTTCGGTTACGTCGAGGCGGCGGCGCGCACCGGTGAGACAGGTGGGTTGGTGCGGTCGTGGCTGGGGCGGACGTGCCCGCCCGGCTCGGCCGGGTTCGGTGAGCTGGGCGACGAGACCGCCGATCCGGAGGGGCCTGCCGATCCGCAGAGTCCACGGGCGCGTGCCGCGCGGTCGCGGGGGCGTTTCACCCGCAACTTCGTCATTCAGGCCACCGCCGCGGAGTGGGCCTCGACGTTGCTGGCGACGCTGCGTACGGAGTTGTCCGGCACCGACGCCGAGTTGGTGTTCTTCCAGCATGACGAGGTGGTCGTGCACGCGCCGGCGGGCCAGGCCGACGCGGTCGCCGAGGCTGTCAGCCGCTGCGGCGAGCGGGCCTCGGCGCTGCTCTTCGGTGCGACGCCGGTCCGGTTTCCGCTGGATCTGTCCATCGTCGACTGCTACGCCGACGCCGCCTGACCCGCGAGCGTACGCCGACCGTCGGGACACCGGCCAGGTCCGCGCCGTCGGGCGACCGCCGCGCCCTCGACGACCGGCACCGTCCGCTGCGTCGGGAGATGCCGGGCGTGTAACGGTTGTGCTATTTCTCCTTTTCGCCCCGCCACCCTCGGCTGGCCGTCCTCGTTGCAGTGTCCGTAGGAGGGGACGGATCTGTCACGGTCCGTTCCGTGCTGGAGGGGGCGCAGCTGAACCGGATCGCAGGAATGATCATCGCCGCAGGCGGAGGACGACGGATCGGTGGTCCCGAGGCGCTGCTGCACCAGGGGGGAAAGCCCCTGGTCAATCAGATGATCGACACGATGACCGAGGCGGGCTGCGAGCGGATCGTGGTCGTCCTGGGTGCCGCCGCCGACCAGGTCCAGGAGACCGCTGACCTGGGCAAGGCCACCGTTGTGATCAACAAGGCGTGGGGCACCGGAGTCGGCTCGTCCATCCGGGCCGGTCTGGCCGCGATGGACGACGACGGGATCGAGGCGGTGGTGGTGGTCCCGGTCGACATGCCGGGCCTGACCGCGACGGCGGTCCGGCGGGTGGCCGCGCTGCCGTACCCGGACGTGCTGGTCTGCGCCACCTACGACGGGTTGCGCGGCTATCCGATGTTGTTCGGCCGCCGGCACTGGCCCGGCATCGCCACCCTGGCCAGCGCCGACGTGGGCGCCCGGCCGTACCTGTTGGCGCACAAGGACCAGATTGTCGACATCGCCTGCGACTCGGTCGCCGACGGCAGCCGGATCGACACCCCGGAGCTGATGGATCTCTACGGCCTCACCGTCCCGCCGCAGCGCGTCGGGGTCTGAGGCGGCAACAGCCGTGGAAGCCCGACGGTAGGCGTTGCGTCGCGCTTCCCGGAATGCGTGATGCCTGTGAGGCATCAAGATGACTCACAGGCATCACGCTCGTCAGGACATGGCCGCAAGCTCGGTGCGGGCGTGGCGGGGTACTTCAGTCCTGCGCCGAGTCCAGCTCTCCGGTGGCGGCGAGGCGCTGGTACCAGTGGGCGCTGTCCTTCCAGGTGCGTACCTGGGTGTCGTAGTCGACCCGGATGATCCCGAAGCGACGGTCGTAGCCGTAGCCCCACTCGAAGTTGTCCAGCAACGACCAGACGAAGTAGCCGCGGACGTCAGCACCCTGGGCGCGGGCGTCGGCCATCGCGCCAATGTGCCGACGCAGGTAGTTGATCCGCCGCTCGTCGTGGATGCGGCCGTCGGCCGACACCACGTCGTCGAACGCCGCGCCGTTCTCGGTGATCATCATGGGCTGGTTCGGGTATTCGCGGTGCAGGCGCAGCAGCAGCTCGGTCAGCGCCGGCGGGTCGATGTTCCAACCCATCGCCGTGTACGGGCCGGGCTGCGGCAGGAAGTCGACGTCGTCGGCGGCGACCCACGGCGTGGAGGTCGACGCGCCGTGCCCGTCGGCGTCGGAGCGGGCCGACACCCCGTCCCAGGCCCGGACCAGGGTGCTGGAGTAGTAGTTGACCCCGAGCACGTCCAGCGGTACCGCGATCAGCTTCTCGTCACCCTCGCGGACGAACGACCAGTCGGTGACGGAGGCGGTGTCGGTCAGCAGGTCGGCCGGGTACGCCCCGTCCAGCATCGGGCCGAGGAACGCCCGGTTCGCCAACGCGTCGATCCGCCGGACCGCGTCCTGGTCGGCGGCCGAGTCGGAGGCACCCCGGACGACGTGCAGGTTCAGCGTCACCGACAGCTCGGCGGACGGGGCCAGCTCCCGGACCACCCGGCCGGCCAGGCCGTGCGCGAGGTTGAGGTGGTGCACCGCTGCCAGCGCCGCCGCCGGCTCGGTGCGACCCGGCGCGTGCACCCCGGAGGCGTAACCCAGGTACGCGGAGCACCACGGCTCGTTCAGCGTCGTCCAGGTGTGCACCCGGTCGCCCAGCGCACCGACGATGCCCGCCGCGTACTCCTGGAAGCGCAACGCGGTCTCCCGTGCCGCCCACCCGCCGGTGTCCTCCAGCTCCTGCGGCAGGTCCCAGTGGTACATGGTGGCCACCGGGCGGACGCCCCGCTCCAGCAGCCCGTCCACCAGCCGCGAGTAGAAGTCGATGCCCGCCTGGTTGAACCGGCCCGAACCGCCCGGCTGCACCCGGGGCCAGGAGATGGAGAACCGGTACGCGCTGAGCCCGAGGTCGGCGATGTGCCCGAGGTCGTCGGCCCACCGGTGGTAGTGGTCGGCGGCCACGTCCCCGGTGTCGCCGTTGAGGGTCCGGCCGGGGGTGTGGCTGTAGGTGTCCCAGATGGACGGGCCCCGCCCGTCCTCGGTCGCCGCACCCTCGATCTGGTACGCCGCCGTCGCCGAGCCCCAGATGAAGCTCTCCGGGAAGTGGTGTCGCGTCATCGTTCCGTCCCCTGGATCTCGCAGATGTAGCCCGTCGAGGTGCCGGCGACCAGTTCGGCACTGGCCGTCCCGCCCTCGTAGCGCACGTCGAACTCGGCGCCCGGTCCGTCGCCGGGTGACGGTACCCGTACCCGGACCCGCTGCCCGTCGGTCGGTGCGTACAGCCGCAGCCGCACGTCGTCGGCCCACTCGTAGTCCGGTCGGTCGGTGCGCGAGCCGAACGGGATGACCGCACCCGGGCGGGCCAGCACCGGCAGGCTGTCGAAGCCGTACTTCTCGGTCACCCAGGTCGGGCCGGTGACCTGCGCGCCGGTGACCAGGTGCGTCCAGGTGCCGGCGGGTACGTAGTACGTGACGTCGCCGTCGGCGCTGAGCACCGGCGCGACGAGCACGTCCGGGCCGAGCATGTACTGCCGGTCCAGGTGCGCGGTCGCCGGGTCGTCCGGGAACTCCAGGAACATCGGCCGCATCATCGGCGTTCCGTCGCGGTGCGCGTCCTCGGCGGCGGCCGCCAGATACGGCATCAGGCCGAGCTTGAGCTGGGTGAAGTGCCGCAGCACGTCGACGGCCTCGTCGTCGAAGGCCCACGGCACCCGGTACGAGCCGGACCCGTGCAGCCGGGAGTGCGAGGAGAGCAACCCGAAGGCCACCCACCGCTTGAACACCGCCGGGTCGGGAGTGCCCTCGAAGCCGCCGATGTCGTGGCTCCAGTAGCCGAAGCCGGACGCCGCCAGGGACAGCCCGCCGCGCAGCGACTCGGCCATCGCGACGAACGTCGACTCGCAGTCGCCGCCCCAGTGCACCGGGAACTGCTGCCCGCCGGCGGTGGCCGAGCGGGCGAACAGCACCGCCTCGCCCTTGCCGCGCTCGGTCTCCAGCAGTTCGAAGACCGCCTTGTTGTAGAGGTACGAGTAGTAGTTGTGCATCCGCTGCGGGTCGGAGCCGTCGTGCCACACCACGTCGGTCGGGATGCGCTCACCGAAGTCGGTCTTGAAGCAGTCGACGCCCATGTCCAGCAGCACCTTGAGCTTGCCGGTGAACCAGGCGACCGCGTCCGGGTTGGTGAAGTCGACCAGCGCCATGCCGGCCTGCCACTTGTCCCACTGCCAGACCGAGCCGTCGGGGTTGCGCACCAGGTAACCGGCCTCGCGGCCCTCCTCGAAGAGGTACGAGCGCTGCGCGATGTACGGGTTGATCCAGACGCACACCTTCAGGTCGCGTTCGTGCAGCCGGCGCAGCATCCCCTCCGGGTCGGGGAAGGTCGCCGGGTCCCAGACGAAGTCGACCCAGTGGAACTGGCGCATCCAGAAGCAGTCGAAGTGGAACACCGACAGCGGCAGCCCGCGCTCGGCCATCCCGTCGACGAACTCGGTCACCGTCTTCTCGTCGTACGAGGTGGTGAACGACGTGGACAGCCAGAGGCCGTACGACCACGCGGGGATCCGGGCCGGCCGGCCGGTGAGCGCTGTGTACCGGCGCAGCACGTCCTTCGGGTGGGGCCCGTCGATGACGTAGTAGGTCAGCGACTGGCCCTCGACGCTGAACTGGGTCTGCGTGACGACCTCGGAGCCGACCTCGAACGACACGTGCTCCGGGTGGTCCACGAAGACCCCGTAGCCGGCGCTGCTGAGGTAGAACGGCACGTTCTTGTAGGCCTGCTCGCTGGCGGTGCCGCCGTCGGCGTTCCAGATGTCGACGGTCTGCCCGTTCTTGACGAACGGGCCGAAGCGCTCGCCCAGCCCGTACACCGTCTCACCGACGCCCAGGGCGAGCCGTTCGTGCACGTGCCGGCGGCCTTCGGCGTCGGTGACGACGCCGATGCTGCGCGCCGTGGACGAGGTGACCAGCCGGTCGCCGTGCAGGAAGTCGACCCGCCACCCGTCGATGAGCGAGACCCGTGCGGTCAGCTCACCGGTGGTCAGCGTCGCGCTGAGCCCGGTGACGTCGACGGTGACCGGGTGCGTCTCGTCGGTGCTCAGCCCGAAGTGCGGTTCGCGGGGCAGCCCTCCGGTGTGGTGGGCGATCGTCACCCCGATGACGCCGGGGGCGGGGGAGAAGAACCGGACGGTGACCAGGGGACGGTTGAGGGTGTCGCCGCGTCCGGTGATCTGACCGGTCGGCGCGAAGACGGTGAAGCCGCGCTCGTCCGGCTCGACCGACTCCACGGTGCCGGGGCGCAGGACGCTGACGCCGGGGCGCAGCTGCCAGTACCCGTCGGTGAACTTCACTTCTCGGCTCCTGCCGTGATACCGCGCGCAAGGGTGCGCTGGAAGATGAGGAAGAAGAGGATGGCCGGCACCAGGCTGATCAGCGCGCCGGCGTTGGTGGTCGGGGCGTCCATCAGCCGGTCGCCCTGCAACGACGCGAGCGCGACCGGGATGGTCTGCGTCTGGTTGTCGATCAGCATGACCAGCGGGATGAGGAACTCGTTCCACGTCCAGATGAAGAAGAAGATGAGCAGCACCGCGAGGGTGGGCCGCAGGTTGGGGAAGACCACCCGCCACAGCACCGTCCACTTGCCGGCGCCGTCCAACGCGGCGGCCTCCAGCAGCGAGCGCGGGAACGTGCTCATCACCGAGGCGAGCAGGTAGGTGCCGAACGCGCTCTGGATCACGGTGAAGATGATGATCACCGAGAGCTGGGTGTTGTAGAGGCCGACCTGCTTCGCCACGTAGTACAGCGGGTAGATCAGCGCCTCCTGCGGCAGCATGTTCGCCAGCAGGAAGAGACCGACGATCCACAGCCGGCCACGGACCCGGCCGATGCCCAGGGCGTACGCGTTGAGCAGCGACACGGCGACGCCGAGCACCGCCACCGAGCCGGCGATGATCGCCGAGTTCCAGAACTTGAGCGGGAAGTTCACAGTGGTCCAGTAGGTGCGCAGACCCTTGGTGTAGAACTCCGTCGGCCAGCTCAGCGGCCCGCTCGACGAGTAGTCGCCGGGCGACTTGAACGCGTTGAGCAGCATGAACGCGAACGGCACCAGCATGACGAGCGCGCCGAGGAGGACCAGGACGAGCACCACCCAGCGGCTGACGCCGCGGTGGTGTCGGTCGCGTACCGGCCGGGCCGGCTTCACCGGCGCGGTGCTCGGTGTGAGCATGACGGCCATGTCAGAACCCCCGGTCCCGGCGCTCGCTGCGGGCCTGCATCCAGATGAAGATCCCGGCCACCACCACGATGATCAGGGTCAGCACCATGGAGATCGCCGAGCCGTAGCCGACCTGCAGCTTCTTGAAGAACGTGTAGTAGGCGAAGTACGACGGCACGTTCGTGGCGTTGTCCGGGCCGCCCCGGGTCAGGGCGAAGATCGGCCCGAACACCTTCAACGCGGCGATGGTGCAGGTCAGGGCCACCACGAAGGTCTCCGGCCGGATCTGCGGGAGGGTGATCGCCCGGAACCGGTGCAGCCAGTTCGCGCCGTCGACCTCGGCCGCCTCGTACAGCTCGGGGTCGACCCGCTGCAACGCCGCCATGAACACGACGACGGGGTAGCCGATCTGCACCCAGATCATCACGGCCATCACGGCCGGCAGGGCGGTGCCCGGGTCGCCGAGCCAGTCATGGCGGAGCGCGCCGAGACCGACCGCGTCGAGGAGGCTGTTGAACGCCCCGTCGGGGCGCAGGATCCAGCCCCAGACGATGCCGGCCACCACGACGGGCAGCACCTGCGGCAGGTAGAACGCGGCCCGCAGCGCGGCGGCGGTGCGGGGCTTGAACCGGCGGCCGATGACGTCGAAGAGCACCGCGGCCAGCAGCAGACCGAGCACGGTGGGCACCACCACCATCGCGACGAGCATCCAGACGGTGTTGCGGAACGACGCCCAGAACACGTCGTCGTGCAGCAACTGCTGGTAGTTGTCCAGGCCGACCCACCGGGGGTCGCCGATGCCGGACCACTTGGTCAGCGACAGGTAGAGGGTGCCGAGAAGCGGCGCGCCGATGACGAGGAGGAAGAGCACCGCTCCGGGGAGCAGGTAGAGCCAGTACGCCGCGTTGCGGCCGCGGCGTCGGCGGCGGGGCACGGGCGGAGTGGGGGCCGCGGCCGGCGGTGTGGCGGCGACCGTCTCGGAGACTGCCATGGAAGATCCTTCCCGGCGGGGCGGGCGGGCGCGCCGGTCGTGCCGGTCACGCCCGCCGCTCGCCGTGTCACTTGCCGGTGATCTCCTTGACGCCATCGGCGTACGGCTTGGCGATCGTGTCGAGGACCTGGTCGGGCGACTTCGAGCCGTTGATCAGACCCTGGAAGCCGGAGACCAGCACGTCGTAGTAGCCGGGGACCGGCCAGTCCGGGTAGAAGGCGAGCCCGTCGGACTTGCTGACCGTGTTGAAGTCCTCGATCAGCTTGCGGTCCTTCGGGTCGGTGATCTTCGACGCGTCAGCGGCGACCGGAACACCACCGTTGTTGCCGATCAGATCCTGGATCTCCGGGCGCAGGGTGATGTCGATGAAGTCGTACGCCAGGCTCTTGGCCTTGCTGTTCTCCGGGACCACCCAGAGGTTGCCGGAGGAGCCGGCCTGAAGGGTGTTGCCGGGGAAGAGGAAGGTGTCCCAGTTGGCCTTCATCTCGGCCTTGAACCGGCCGTACCACCAGCTACCCGAGACGATCATCGGAACCTTGCCGCCGATGAAGGCGGTGCCCATGTCCTCGGCCTTGAGGCTGGCCGAGTTCTTGGCGACGTAGCCCTTCTGCACCCACTGGGCGAAGGTCTCCGCGCCGTACTTGAGCGGGTCGGCCTTGAAGTCGACAGGGTTCTTGTAGAGCTGGTAGTTGTCGACGAACTGCCGGTCGGCCTTGGAGAGGGCGAGCTGGTAGAAGAGCTGCCCGGCGGGGTACTCGGCGCCGGCCATGCCCAGCGGGGTGATCCCCTTGCCGACGAAGGTGTCCATCGCGGCGGTCATCTCGGCCATGGTGGTCGGGACCTTGACGCCGTTGCTCTGGAACAGGTCCTTGTTGTAGTAGACGGTGACGTACTCGCCGTAGTTCGGCACACCGAACCAGTTGCCGGAGCCCATCACGCCCTTGTCGCTGTACCGGGCGGTGGTCTGCAGGCTGGGGCTGAGCTTGCCGGCCCAGCCGCGCTTGTCGGCCTCGCTGCTCAGGTCGGCCAGCAGGCCCTGGGAGGAGAGCAGCCCGGCGGTCGCGTTGCCCTTGTTGTACTCCATGATGTCCGGGCCCTCGGACGAGTTGATGATCATGCCAGCGTTCTGCTGGATCTGCTCGAACGCCTTGCGCTCGAAGCGCACCTCGACGCCCGGGTGCTCGGACTTGAAGATCTCGATCGCCCGGTCCCAGCCGATCCCCATGGCGCTGTTCTCGCTCTCGTAGTGCCAGAGCTTCAGAACCTTGGCGTCGCTGCTGTCCCCGTTGTCACCACCGCCGCAGGCGGCCACGGTGGTCGTCGCGGTCGCCGCCAGGGCGATCGCGGCGACGAGCCGGTGGAATCGCTGCATTACTATCCTCCTCGTTGAGTACTAGCCGGTACTTCACGGGGCCCGTCGTCGCGTTGCAGCGCGATGGCGGGCCGTCTTAGCTGGTCAGCCGCCGTCGTTCGACGCCGGACCAGAGGTAGCCAGTGCCGGCCGCCGGGGTGCGGCGGTCGACCCCCGGATCTCCAACGTGCACGGCAGCAGTTGCTGGTGACGAAGGTCGGCGGGGCCGTCCAGGTGGCGCGTCAGCGCCTCGATCGCGATCCGGCCCAGCGCCGAACCGGGGGACGTCATCGCGGTCAGCGCGGGGGTGGCCAGTTCGGCGACCTGCGGCGAGGTGACCATCGAGACGACGGAGACGTCGTCGGGCACCGACAACCCCCGGCCGGTCAGCTCGCCGAGGATGCCGAAGATCGCCGTCTCGTTCATGGCCAGCACCGCGGTCAGCTCCGGGGCCTGCGCGAACGCGGCGGCCAGGGCGGCCCGCCCGCCGGCGGCGCTGTCCTCGGCGGCGATCATCACCGGATCCAGGCCGTGTCCGGTCATCGCCGAGGTGAAGGCGTCCCGGGTACGCAGCGCCGGCCCGTAACCGCTGGCCAGTGTGGCGGCCGAGTGGTTGACGTAGACGATCTGCCGGTGCCCGAGACCGACCAGGTGCGCGACGGCGTCCCGGACGGTCTGGTCGAAGTCGATGTCGACGTAGGAGAGCGTGCTGGTGTCGGCGGTGCGGCCGATCAGCACCAGCGGCACCCCCGCCTCCTGGAGCACGGTGACCCGCTCGTCGGCCAGCTGCACCTCCATCAGCACGACCCCGTCGAGCATCCGCTGGCTGGCCAGCCGGCGCAGGTCGTCGAGGTTGCCCCCGCCGACCGGCGAGAGCACCAGGTGGTAGCCGGCGACGCTGGCCGCGGCGGCGGCACCGGTGACGAAGGCGGTCTCGGTGGCACCGAGGCCCCGCTCGTCCATCGGCATCAGCAGGCCGAGGATCCGGCTGCGGCGACTGGCCAGCCCTCGGGCCATCGCGTTGGGCTGGTAGTCGAGCTGTGCCATCGCGGCGAGCACCTTGTTGCGGGTGGCCTGCGAGATCGGCCGGGCGCCGGTGAGCACGTACGAGACGGTGCTGACCGAGACGTGGGCGAGGCGGGCGACGTCGTGCATGGTGGCCACCGCGTACCTCCTTTGGCCTGCTGTGGAACCGCTCCCGGAGACTTCGTCGAAGCGCTTCGACGAAGCGGTTCGACAGGACGCTAGGCCACCTGTTACGGCGACGTCAATAGCCGATGTCGAAAAGAATTCAGTCCGTGTCCGGCCCTCGGGCCCCGGGGCTGCGCTCCTGGCACGCCTCAAGATCGCGCTCGATCCTGGTTGTAGTCCCCTCGGGTCGTCGCGGAAGCCGCTACACCAAGGATCGAGCACGATCTTGAGGGCGCGGCGGGGGTGGCGGGAGGGTGCGGCGGGCGCGGCGGGGCGGCGGGGCGGCGGGCGCGGCGGGCGCGGCGGGCGCGGCGGGCGCGGCGGCGGGAGGGTGCGGCGGGTCAGGCGAGGTCGAAGAGGGCGGCGGCGCTGTCCCAGCAGACCGCGCGCAGCCAGTCGTCGCCCAGGTCCAGCCGGGCCAGCCCGGCCACCTGATCGGCGTACGGGTACGGGATGTTCGGGAAGTCGCTGCCCAGCAGCACCTTGCCGGCCAGCCCCAGCTCCCGCAACCGGGGCAACTCGTCGGCGGGGAAGGGGACGAACTGGTCGAAGAAGGGCGTGAACGCCATTGTGGTGTCCAGCCGAACCCGCTCGTACGTCTCGGCGAGGTCCAGGAACGCCCGGTAATCCGGGGCGCCCAGGTGCGCCACCACGGCGGTCAGCCGAGGGTGGCGGGCGAGCAGGGCGGCGAACGGGTCCGGGCCGGTGTGGGCGGTGCCCACCGGGGCGTGCCCGGCGTGCACCACCACCGGCACACCCGCGTCCGACAGCATTCCCCACACCTGGTCCAGTGCCGGATCGGTCGGTGCGAAACCGCCGACCTGCAGGTGCAGCTTGAACAGCCGGGCACCCTCGGCGAGGGCCGCCTCGACGTACGCGGGGGCCTCCGGCTCCGGGTAGAACGTGGCCGAGGCCAGGCAGCCCGGGGTGTCGCGGGCGAAGTCCAGCGTCCAGCGGTTGAGGTCGGCCGCCATGCCCGGCCGGTGCGCGTACGCCAGCGCGCTGAACGCCCGCACCCCGAGCCGGCGCAGGTGCGCGACCCGGTCGGCGTCGCTCCACCGGTAACGGATCGGCCACTCGGTGCCGACCAGCGGCCCGGCGGCGTCGAAGTAGGCCCACACCCGACGCAGCAGTCGCGGCGGCAGGAAGTGCACGTGCACGTCGGCGAGGCCCGGCAGCCCCAGCGCGCGGCAGAACTCCGGTACGCGCTCGTCGGCGACCGGCGGGACGACCGGCGCCGGACCGGTCATATCTCGATGTCGAATCGGCTCAGCACGGAGGGCGCGACCAGGCCGACGGTGGCGAGCGCCGAGACGGCGGTCAGCGCGATGCGCATGCCGACCACCTCGGCCTTGCTGCCGACGCGCAGGGCGATGCGGTTCGGCAGGCCGATCATCATCCACATGCGCCGCTTGATCGGGATCGGCCAGAGGATCGGCACGCCGGCACGGGTGATCATGTCGCCGAGGATGTGCACGAAGCAGCCCACGCCCAGCGCGGTGCCGATCAGCGGATAGCCGCGTCCGCCCGGCAGGTTGGCGTAGGTGAACCAGGCCGCCCCGGCCGACGCGAGAGTGATGATCACCCAGCCGGCCCGCTCGGCCCACTCGTCGAACAGCCCGCGCAGCGCCAGGCCGAACATGAAGAACAGGATGGTGATGACGGCCCACTTGCCGTACGCGGCGCAGAGCGCGGTGGTGCCCCAGCCGACCAGCACGGTGAACGGCAGCGTGTGGGTCAGCGTCCGGTGCCCGTTGTTGCGGCGCGGATCCTTGCTGAGCTTCGTGGCGTAGTAGACCCCGAGGGAGACCTTCTCCATCACCTCGGCGGCGAAGAGCGAGAAGACCCCGAAGGTACGGGCCACGGTGGCCCCACCCTGGTTCTTGGTCACCTTGCCCGACATGTCGAGGTCGGGGAAGAGCGCGCCACCGGCGCACACCGCGGTGCCCACCGCCAACGCGAGCGGCGACTGGTGGTAGTCGGCGAACTGCTCCAGTGCCCAGGAGCCAGCCAACCACACCGCCGCGCCGGACAGCGCGTGTTGCGGTCCCATCATCTCGGCTCACCCTCCCCAAGGATCTTGAGCGCCCAAAACTACGCCACTGTAGTCAGCCTCAGCGCCGCAGGGGCATCACCCGTCAGGTCCACATCGGACGGAGTTACGGGGTGGGGGTGAAGCTCTGCCGGATCATCGGCAAGTATGCCGCGTTGACCTGCCAGTCGAACTCTTCTGTCAACCAGGAGACGGTGTACGAGCGGCCCGCCGACGTGTTGATCAGCAGCCGGAAACTGTGCACCGCAACGCCGAGGGCGTTCAGCCAGCCGCACTCCCACACCGCGCCGCCCTCGAAGATGTCCATCGCGGAGATGTCCACCTTGCGATAACCCGGCAATGCCGCGCTCGTGGTCAACCGCGACTCCTCGGCCTTCCAGTACGCCACCGGATCCGCGCGGGCCGGACCCGCCTCGACGCTGAGCACCCGGGACCCGCTGGACCTGCGGAAGCAGGTCACCGGACCTTCGGTCCAGCGCGCCCAGCCCACCGGCGCGGCGATCCGGAACCCGGTCGGGTCGTCGTGCCAGGTCCACCCCTCGGGCAGCCGGTATCTCGCGTCGGCCGGCGGGGACACCGACACCACCGGGGTGGCCGACGGTGGCGGGGACGACGCGCAGGCGAACGCCGCCGGCCGGTGGGTCGGTGCGCCGCCACCCGCGCCGGACGGTGGGGTCCGCTCATCGTGCCGACCGACCAGGGCCAGCGTGACGCCGCCCGCGACGAGCAGGGCCGCCGCCGCACCGCCCAGGGCGATCAGGCGGCGTCGCCGGACGGTCCGGCGCGGTGGGCGCGGGGTCTGCGTCGCCGGTTCGTCCGACGGAGGCGCCGGTTCGACCGGGTGGGGCGTGCTCGCCCGGCCGGCGCTGCGGACCGCCGCGACCGCCGCCGACCGGGCCGGCGCGGCGGGCTCGTCGGGGCTCGCCGCGGCGCTGCGCAACAGCGGCTCCACCTCGAGGGCGGTCAGCCGCCGCCAGGGGTCCCGCTGCAACAGGCCGGTGAGGACGGGACGCAACGGGCCGGCCCGACGCATCGGGTCAGGTGGTTCGGTGGCCAGTGCGCTGAGCGTCGCCATGGCGCTCGACCTCGCGTACGGTGACTGCCCCTCGACCGTCGCGTAGAGCGTCGCGCCCAGCGACCACATGTCGGTACGCGCGTCGGACACCCCTTCGCGGGCCCGCTCCGGCGCGACGAACTGCGGTGAGCCGAGCACCGTGCCGGGCCCGGTCATCGTGCCGTCGCCGCCGTCGAAGGTGGCCAACCCGAAGTCGGTGAGCATCACCCGCCCGTCGTCGGCCACGAGCACGTTGTGCGGCTTCACATCGCGGTGCAGCACTCCGGCGGCGTGCGCGGCCCGCAACGCGGCGAGCACCGCCAGCCCGATCCGGGCGGTGCGCGGCGGACTCAGTGGCCCTTCGGCGCTGATGATCTGCTGCACCGACCGGGATGGCACGTACTCCATCACGATCCAGGGGCTGTCCCGGTCGTGCACCACGTCGTAGAGGCGGACCACGTTGGGATGGTTGAGCCGGGCGGCGGTGCGTGCCTCCCGCAGGGTGCGCAGCCGCAACTCCGCACGTTCGGTCTCGGCCAGCCAGGACGGCGGCACGACCTCCTTCAGCGCCACGTCGCGGTGCAGCATCTCGTCGCGAGCAAGCCACACCCGGCCCATTCCGCCGGTGCCGACCAGGTCGAGCAGCCGGTACCGACCCGCGATCAGCAACTGATGCACGGTCGCTCCCCCTCGGTCACCCCGGGATCCACGATAGCCACCAATGTCGGCTTTCTCATCCACTGTGCGGCCTCGATCCAGACCGGACGGTGGTCCGGATCATGGCCATACGGTGCAGGTCAGCGGGGTGGTCGGAAACTCTTTCGCACCATTTCCCAGTCGCCGGCCGCCCCGGTCCAGTCCTCGTCGAAGGTGATCCAACCCAGCGTCCAGCGGTCGGCGCCGAGGGTCTGCTGGCGGGCGCGCAGCCACCGCCCGTGCGGTGTCTGCCAGCGACACTCCCACTCGGCGGCGCCGTCGCCGGTGGCGAGCCGGATCTCGTCGTAGCCGGGCAGGGCCCCCGCCGCGGCTGCCTTGTCGCGGAGGGCGCGCACCCGCTGCAGCGGATCGACAGCGCCGCCCTCGGCGACGCTGAAGGCCCGGCCGGTCGCCGGGTCCTGGAAGCACACCACAGTGCCGTCGCGGGAGGTCCACCACGTCGCCGGTACGGAGACCCGGAAGCCGGTGACGTCGGCGTACCAGATCCAGCCGGGCGGCGGTTGGAACCCGTCGCCCGCGCTCGGAGTGCCGGCCCGTACGGGCGTCCCGACGATGTCCGGGCGGACACACGCGAACGGGGGTGGGGGAACACCGCGTCCCCTCGGCAGCGGGCCGGGACCGAGCGGCCCGGCGCCCGGCGTCGGAGAGGACCACCCGGTGACGTCGCCGGGCTTGTCACCGGTGATGGTCAGTGCGGTGCCGACGCCGGCCACCACGGCCACCAGCAGCGCCACGGCGACCACCGCCACCCGGCGCGCGGTACGCCCGGCGGCGGACGGGTCCGGTGCGGGGGAGGCAGCACCGGCTTCCGTCGCGGCCGGGTCGGGCAGCGGAATGGTGGGGTCGAGGTCGTCGGCGGCGGTGCCCGGGTCGAGCGCCCCCGGCGCCGGCCCGTCGGCCGAGGGGCGGTCGGTCACCGCCGGTGGGTCGGCCCGGCCGCCCGCTGCCGTCCTGAGCAACCGACGGGCCGCGTCGTGGCCGAGGCGGTCGTCCGGGTTGCGGCGGAGCAGCCCGTGCAGCACCGGCGCGAGCGCGCCGGCGTGCGGGGCCGGGTCCGGCGGACCGGCGGCCAGCGCGCTCAGGGTGGCCATCGCGGTGCTGCGGGCGTACGGGGACTGCCCCTCCACGGCGGCGTGCAGTGTCGCGCCGAGCGACCACAGGTCGGCGGCCACCGAGGACACCCCGTCGGAGGCCCGCTCCGGGGCCACGTACTGCGGAGAGCCGAGGACCATGCCGGGGCGGGTCATCGCGCCGTCGCCACCGTCGAAGGTGGCCAGCCCGAAGTCGGTGAGCATCACCCGCCCGTCGTGCGCCACGAGCACGTTCTGCGGTTTGATGTCGCGGTGCAGCACCCCGGCGCTGTGCGCGGCCTGCAATGCGTCGAGCACGGCCAGACCGATCCGGGCCGCGCGGGCGGGCTCCAGGGGCCCCTCGGCGTCCACGACGTCCTGGAGGGTGCGGGACGGGACGTACTCCATCACGATCCAGGGGCTGTCGTCGACCGCGACCACGTCGTAGAGCCGGACCACGGCGGGGTGGTTGAGCCGGGCCGCCGCCCGCGCCTCCCGCATGGTGCGCAGGCGCACCTCGGCCCGGCCACGATCGTCAAGCCAACTCGGTGGCACGATCTCCTTGACCGCCACCTCGCGGTGCAGCATCTCGTCGCGGGCGCGCCACACCCGACCCATGCCCCCGCGACCCACAAGGTCGAGCAGTCGGTACCGACCGGCGATCAGCACCTGTGCACGCTCCTCCTCAGCCGCTGTTCGGGCTACACCCTAACCAGCGGATCGGAAGTCACCTATAGGTCATCCGACGTACGTCAGCACGCGGCGGGGTCGGCCCGGGTCAGCAGATTCCCCTCCGGGATGGCGATCCGGGTCCGTCCGCCGGCCAGCCGGGCAGCGGCGCGGCGGGCCTGGACGGGGCCGTGTTCGCGCCGAGCGGTGGCGTAGCTGGCGGCGGTGCGGGCCGCGATGGTCGCCCAGCCGTACCGTTCGCCGACCATGGTGCGTGCCTGGCGGGCCAGCCGTCGGGCGAAGACCTCGTCGCCGAGCAGTTGGCCGACCGCGCCGGCGAGCGCGTCCGGGTCACTGTGCGGGAACGTCACCCCGGTCACGCCGGGTTCGACGATCTCGGCGAGACCCCCGGTCCGGGCCACGGCGAGGGGCGCTCCGGCGGCTGCCGCCTCCAGCGCCACCATGCCGAACGGCTCGTAGAGGCTGGGGACCACTGTCGCGTCGGTGGCGCCGAGCATCGCCGGCAGTTGGGTGGCGTCGAGAAAGCCGGTGAACCGGACCGTCGAACTCAGCGCCAGCCGCCGGGCCTCCGCCTCCAACTCGGTGCGGTACGGGCCGTCGCCGGCGATCACCACGCGCAGCCCCGGATGCCGCTCCCGCAGCCGGGGTACGGCGTGCACCAGGTGCTGGACACCCTTCTCGTAGACCAGCCGTCCGGCGTACCCGACCAGCGGGCCGTCCCCGGCGAAGCGCGCCCGGGCCGACGCGACAGCTCGGGGACGGGCCCGCCAGGCCCGGTCGTCGACCCCGTTGGGTACCACGTCGACCTGGCTGGCCGGCATGTCGAAGAGCGTGGTCACCTGCTCGCGCATGTACCCGGAACAGGTGATCACCCGGACGGAGGAATTGCTGAGCCAGTGCTCGACGCCGTGGATGGTGCGGTTCATCTCCTCCGGCAGCCAGCCCTGGTGCCGACCGGCCTCGGTGGCGTGCATGGTGGTGACCAGGGGCAGGTCCAGGTGCTCGGCGAGGGTGACGGCCGTGTGGGCGACGAGCCAGTCGTGGGCGTGGATGACGTCGTACGAGCCGGCTTCGGTGGCGCGCAGCGCGGTGCGGGTGAGGGTGTGGTTGAAGGCCATCGTCCAGGCCAGCAGCGAACCGGTGGCGAGGGGGAAGGTGACCGGGTCCTCGGGAGCGCGCAGGATGCGTACGCCCTCGGCGTACTCCTCCAGGGGCGCGCCCTCGCTGTGCCGGGTGACCACGGTGACCTCGTGGCCGGCGGCGGCGAGGGCGACGGAGAGGGCGTGCACGTGTCGACCGAGACCGCCGACGAGCACCGGCGGGTACTCCCAGGAGAGCATCAGCACCCGCAGCTGTCGGGCGGGGTTGATGTCGATCACGTGGGCATCGAGTGACATGCGGCCCCCTTTGAGTTGTCCCCGGGCGCGCGCCGACCGACACCGGAATCGATGTCGCCGTCGCGTCTGGATCGGGGCCAATCCTGCCGGGATCGCGATAACCAGCGGCGACACCACCGTTGCGGTCGTGTAAAGCGCTACTGGCTCTTTCGCCGCACCCGCAGCAGCTCGGCCACCGACCATGCCTGGAACGGGCACCCGGTAGCGGTGTGCGGCGCGAGGCCATCGGCCGTCTCGCTCACCGAGCCTATCCCATATTCCATCAAATGGGACTCAATGCCGACGAACACGTCATCGACGGACATCTTCTCCCGGCGGGCGGCATCCACGTACGGGCCGAGCAACCACGGCCACACAGTGCCCTGGTGGTAGCCCCCGTCCCGGTCGGCGGGGCCACCCCGGTGCCGGCCCACGAACTCCGCGGAGTCCGGTGCGAGACTGCGCGGCCCGAGCGGGGTGAGCAGCCCCGCCGCCACCCGGCGCAGCGTCTGCTCGTCCGGCTCCATCGGCGCGTACGGCAGCGACCAGGCCAGCAGCTGGTTGGGGCGCAACGCGTCGTCGTCGTGCAGGGCCGCCCCACCCAACGGGTACGCCGGCGCGGGCGCGTCCAGCACGTCGTGCAACCACCCGGTCGGCGCCGGGAACCGCTCCCGGAACGAGGCGGTGGCCTGCGCGTGGAGTCGCCACAGCCCGTCGGCGTTCCGTCCGGCCAGCTCGGTCAGCTCCGCGAGCCCGGCCAGGCCATTGATCCACAACGCGTTGACCTCGACCGGCTTGCCGGTACGCGGGGTGACCGGCACCCCGTACACCCGGGCATCCATCCAGGTCAGCGCGGTGCCGGCGGCACCCTGGGTGAGCAGGCCGTCGGTCGGGTCGACGCGGATCCCGTACCGGGTGCCGGCGACATGAGCGTCGATCACCGTGTGCAGGGCGGGCAGCAACGCGTCGCCGAGGTCGGTGTCGCCGGTGACGGTGACGTGCCGGCTCACCGCGTGCAGGAACCACAACGTGCCGTCGACGGTGTTGTACTCCACCCGACCGGTGTCGGCAGTGTTGGCGAGCATCCCCTCGGACAGCGTCGCCGCGTACGCCCGCAGCAGGTCCCGCCCCTCGTCGGCGCGGCCGGTGCAGAGGAACAACCCCTCGTACGAGATCATCGTGTCCCTCGACCAGGCCCCGAACCACGGGTACCCGGCGACCACGTCCACCGCCGCGTGTTCGGTGCGCACCACGAACGCGTCGGCGGCCAGCGTCAGGGTCGCCGCCACGTCGTCGGCCGGCTTCGCCGTCGCCACCACCCGCCGGTTGCGCCGTCGGGCCGTCGCCACGATCTCCGTCGCCGGCGGCGGCTCCTCGTCGAGTCGACCGGCCCAGGCCCGCACCGACACGGTGTCACCGGGGCGTTCCAGCTCACCGGAGAAACGGCCCGCGTACCAGACGTCCTCGTCCGGGTGCAGCCCCCGGTTGGCCTCCTCGCGATGGTGCACGCCCAGCCACCACTGCCCCTCGGGGGCCCAACCCGGGCCGGCGAGCCGGTACGCGCCCTCGACCACCGCGCCGTCGGCAACCGCCTCGACCTGGGGGATCGGGCCGTCGGCCCGCCGTTCGCCGTGCGCGTCCCGCCAGGTGCAGGCGGCCGACAGCTCCAGCCGGACGGGGCCACCGGCGACCAGCCGGTGCACCACCGCGACACAGGAGCGGCCGGGCAGCATGGCCAGCTCCCGTTCGATCACCACGTCGCCGATCCGCCACCGCCACCGGGGCAGCCCGTCGACCAGGTCGAAGCGCTCCAACAGCTCGAAGCCGCGCGGGTCGACGTCACCCGAGGCCCACTCGTGCGCGCCGAGGCGCACCCGCGTGCCGGACGGCAGTGTGACCGCCGGATCGAGACTGACCAGTCCCACCTGGCGGGACGCCGGCGTTTCGCCGGAAACCACCAACAGACCGTGGTAGCGACGGGTCCGCAGCCCGCCGACAGTGCCCATCGCGTAGCCGCCGAGACCGTCGGGGACCAGCCACTCCCGGCTCGCGGCGCTGGTCAGATCGCCGCAGACCTGCGGGCCGAAGTGAATGTCGATCAAGTTTCCTCCACCGGCGGCAAGGTGTAACACGCCACGACGAGAATGGCCGCTGTGGTCAAGTACCGCGGCGACGTCAAAGATGTGCACGTGATCACTGACCGATCGTCCTCCGACGCCTCGCCACCCGACGCTGAGCGGCTCCGGCTCGCCCAGGCCGACTCGGGGGAGCAGGACTGGCGTGCATGGGGTCCCTATCTGTCCGAACGGGCGTGGGGGACGGTACGGGAGGACTACAGCGAGCACGGTACGGCCTGGGACTACTTCCCGCACGACCACGCGCGGTCCAGAGCCTACCGGTGGAATGAAGACGGGATGGCCGGCGTCTGCGACGACCGACAGACCTTCGCCTTCGCCCTCGCCCTCTGGAACGGCAAGGACCCGATCCTCAAGGAGCGGATGTTCGGCCTCGGCGGCGACGGCGGCAACCACGGCGAGGACGTCAAGGAGTACTGGTGGTACGAGGACTCCACGCCCACGCACTCCTGGATGCGCTGGCGCTACCACTACCCGCAGGCCGCCTTCCCGTACGACGAACTCGTCGCGGTGAACGCGTTGCGCGGCCGCGACGACACCGAGTACGAGCTGGTCGACACCGGGATCTTCGACGACGACCGGTACTGGGCGGTGACCGTCGACTACGCCAAGGCGTCCCCGACCGACCTCTGCATGGTGGTGACCGTCGCCAACCGGGGCGACCAGGCGGCGACCCTGCACGTCCTGCCCACCCTGTGGTTCCGTAACACCTGGTCCTGGGGCCTGCCCGGTGGCGACCGGATCCCCCGGCTCACCGGCCAGGGCACCCGGCTCGTCGGCGAGCACCGGGTGCTCGGGCAACTGCTGCTGGAGGGCGACGGCGGCCCCGTGCCGCTGCTCTGTGACAACGACACCAACGCCGAACGGCTGTGGGGCCTGCCCGGCCGGTCGAAGTACCCGAAGGACGGCATCAACGACCACGTCGTCAACGGCGCGGCCACCGTCAACCCGGCCCGGGAGGGCACCAAGGGTGCACTGCACTACGTGCTCGACGTGCCGGCCGGCGAGCAGCGCCAGATCCGGCTGCGGCTCACCCGTACCGCGTCGCCGCCGGCCGCCGCGCCGCCGCCCCCGGCCGACCTCAGCGAGGGCTTCGAGGCAGTGGTGTGGGCGCGACGGGCCGAGGCGAACCGGTTCTTCGCCGGGGTGATCCCGCCGGCCGCCACCCCCGACGAGGCGCTGGTCGCCCGGCAGGCCATCGCCGGGCTGATGTGGGGCAAGCAGTTCTACCACTTCGACGTCAAGCGGTGGCTGGAAGGCGACCCGGGTTCCACGCCGCCGGCCGGGCGTCGGCACGGGCGCAACAGCGCCTGGTGGCACATGACCAGCTTCGACGTCATCTCCATGCCCGACCCGTGGGAATACCCCTGGTACGCGGCCTGGGACCTGGCCTTCCACTGCGTGAGCATCGCCCGGGTCGACCCGAGCTTCGCCAAGGAGCAACTGCTGCTCCTGCTCCGCGAGTGGTACCTGCACCCCAACGGCCAGATCCCGGCGTACGAGTGGGCGTTCGGTGACGTGAACCCGCCGGTGCACGCCTGGGCGGCGCTGAAGGTGTTCGAGATCGACGGCAGCCGGGACCACGACTTCCTGGCCCGGGTGATGCACAAGCTGCTGATCAACTTCACCTGGTGGGTCAACCGCAAGGACACCGGCGGCAACAACGTCTTCGAGGGCGGTTTCCTCGGGCTCGACAACGTCGGGCCGTTCGACCGCTCGGCGGCGCTGCCGGTGGCCGGTGTGCTGGAACAGTCCGACGGCACCGGCTGGATGGGCATGTACGCCCTCAACCTGCTGGACATCGCGATCGTGCTCGCCGAACACGACCGGACCTGGGTGGACACCGCCACCAAGTTCTTCGAGCACTTCGCCTACATCGCCGCCGCCGCGTACGAGCAGGGGTTGTGGGACGAGGAGGACGCCTTCTTCTACGACGTGCTGCGCCTCGCCGACGGCACGAAGGTGCCGCTGAAGGTCCGTTCGGTGGTCGGATTGCTGCCGTTGGCCGCCACCACCCGGCTCACCGCGAAGACCCTGCACCGTCTGCCGGAGCTGGGCGCGCGGTTGCGCTGGTTCCTGACCAACCGCCCGGAGTACGCCCAGGTGATCGGCACCCGCCGGCTGGGCCCCGACGGCCGGCAGCAGCGGCTGTTGTCAATGGTCGGCCCGGAGCAGGTGGTCCGGCTGCTCGCCCGGATGCTCGACCCCGACGAGTTCCTCTCCGAGTTCGGCCTCCGTACGCTGTCCCGCGCGCACCTGGACAAGCCGTTCTCGGTCACCCTCGGCGGGCAGGAGTTCTCCGTCGGCTACGAGCCGGCCGAGTCGACCAGCGGGCTGTTCGGAGGCAACTCGAACTGGCGTGGTCCGATCTGGATGCCGACGAACTTCCTGCTGATCAGCGCGTTGCGGGACTACGCGGCGTTCTTCGGCGACGACCTCCAGGTGGAGTACCCGACCCGCTCCGGTGTGAAGCGCACCCTGGACGAGATCGCCGACGACCTCTCGGCCCGGCTGATCGCGCTCTTCACCCAGGATGACTGGGGTCGACGCCCGATCTACGGCGCCGCGCAGCTGTTTCAGACCCACCCGGACTGGCGGGACCTGATCGCCTTCCCGGAGTACTTCCACGGCGACAACGGCGCGGGCCTGGGTGCCTGGCACCAGACCGGCTGGACCGCCCTGGTGGCCGACCTGATCCTCACGTTGCGCCGCTGACGTCCCCCGCACCCGCCCGGCCCCCGGCCCGCCCGGCCCCGCCTGCCCGCCTGTCGCCTGCTCACCCCGCATCACCCACCTGCCGGCAAGATCTGCGCAACTTCTCGGATGTTGCTGTGTCAGGGGCTGCGGAGGCAGCAACATCAGGGATGTTGCACGGATCTTGCTGGGCCACCCGGCCTCAACCCCGCTGGCGTTGGGCATGATCGTGCTCGATCCATGATGTAGTGGTGTCGCTGGCGCCGGGAGGCCACTCGATCCAGGATCGAGCACGATCATGACGGGCGACGGGCGACGGGCGACGGGCGACGGGCGACGGGCGACGGGCGACGGGCGACGGGCGACGGGCGACGGGCGACCGGCGATCCGCGTCGGGGGGCCGCCAGGCGACACGCCCAGCGACCCCCGTCCACGGGTGCGTGCGGGCGCACCCCGTTCAGCTTGGGGCTACTCGGTGAGCACCTTCACGGTGTCGGCCAGCCCGTCGTTGCGGTTGATGCCGACGAAGAACTCGCTGCCGACGTGGGTGACATCTTCGATCTCGTCGGTCAGGTTGTTGCCCGGGATGCCGATGTCGCTCTCCACGTCGCCCCCGGACCAGTTGTACTGGTACACCCAGTTCCACCCGGTGGTGGGCGTTGAGGTGTTGATCGACTTGGTGTTCCAGATGTAGTTCTCGGAGCAGTCGATGCCCTGGTCCGAACGATTGTCGTGACTCGTCAGGTTGCTCTTGACCAGCGTCCAACCACTGGTGAGCGCGCCAGCGCCGGGATGGGTCCACAGACTGCCCAACCGGCGGGCCGCGTACTTGCCGGCTCCACCGGCAGCCGTCGCGCTGTAGCAGAGGCCGCTGATGTTGCCGATCGGCAGCCGCACCTCGCTGGTTGTGCCGATGGTTCCGTTGGCGTTCAGGCGAACGATTGTCACCTTGTCGCTCAGGAATGCGGACTGGCTTCCCTGGGTGGCGATCAAGGCAGGACCCTGCCCCAGATAGTTCGCGTTGTAGGCGAGGTCGTTGCCGTGGCCGAGTGTCGGGATGGAGGTGGGGGCACCGGCGCAGACCCAGCTGGCGCCGTCCCAGGTCGAGCCGTCACGAAGCCACCGGGACAGGACCGGCTCCGCGCCGGCCGCCTTCGTGAAGATGATGTAGAGCTGACCGCCCGGCCCCGCCACCATGCCCTGCATGACAGTACGGCCGGCCTTGCACGCACTGCTGTTCGGGATGTTCAGCCGTTCCGCGCCGCTCCGGTCGGTAGCGGCGGAGGCAGTAGCCGCCGGGGCGATGGCGATACCGACGGAGAGGGCGAGCACGGACGCGACGCTCGATAGTTTCTTCACGTGGCTGTGTCTCCTTGAGAGGTGAGGCGAGGCAGCTGGAGTCCCGTCGTCCTCGGGCGAGGGATCGATCATGCGTGATGATCTCGCTTCTCGCAGCTCGGGCACAAGTGTCGCCGCACCGACCCGCGTGCCGGATCGTCAGCCGGCGCGTCCTGTCGCGGCGCTCACCGATAGCCGATGTGGACGATCAGCTCGCCGTCTTCCGGGTGGGCCCCCACGTAGACAGACGCGGGGTCGAAGAGGGTCGGCGGCAGGATCAGCTCCTTGGAGAGACCCATCTCCCGTGCCAGGTCCGCTGAGGACTGGCCCGCCGCCGGCGCCACGGTGATCGTTCGCCAGCACCCACCGGAGGCGCATTCCATGCCCTCGTCGGTGACCTTTGCTCCGGCCGGCACCTGCGGCATCCGCGACGTCGGTGGCAACTCTCCCTCGGTCTTGAACATCTGCAACCACACGAAGGACAGAACCCACAGGCAGGACAGCAGGCCCAGCGTGACGGACACGGCCACCAGAGCGTGTTTCGTTCGTCTCCTCAGCGCGGTCCGCGAACTCATCGGGTGAGGGTAGCGGGACGAGGTCGGTCAGCCGGTGAAGGGCGAGGAGTCGAGACGGCCCCAGGCCACGAAGGCGGCGACCGCGAGGTAGGCCAGGTTCAGCACGATGAACCTGGCCTCGTCGTGACGCAGGTGGGTGATCATCGCGCCGACCATCAGCACCATCCAGCAGATGGCGGTCACCGGCACCAGCACCGGTGCGACGTCCAGTACGGCGGGCAGGATGAGACCGGCCGCGGCCAGGATTTCAAGGACCCCGAGGGTTTTGACGAAGCCGACGCTGGCACCGTCGGTCCACCCTCCGCCGTTGGCCGCCGCCAACTTCTCCTTGGGTACGAACGTCTTGGTGATGCCGCCGGCCAGGGCCAACGCGGCCAGCAGTCCGGCCGCGATCCACAGAGCCAGATTCATGAGATTTCCTCCTCGTCGGTTCGCACAGGAGACACCGCCGGCCGGTGCGCTGTGACAACCCGCCCCGAGTGACGAGGAGCACCGGCATCGGGTGTCACAGGAGGTGGGCGGCCGGTGTCTGGTGGGCGAGGCGGCCGAGATCGACGAGACTGGAGGACGCATGGATGCCGAGGGCGGAATCATCAGCGCGGACGGCAGCGGGCAGCCCGCTGTCGACGCGTTCGTTGCCCACCGAAACCTGCTCTTCACGGTCGCCTACGAGATGCTCGGCTCGGCCGCCGACGCGGAGGACGTACTCCAGGAGACCTGGCTGCGGTGGGCGGACGTGGATCTTCCGGCGGTGCGGGACCAGCGGTCCTACCTGGTCCGGATCACCACCCGGCTGTCGCTCAACCGGCTCCGGGCGGTCGGCCGGCGCAGGGAGTCCTACGTCGGCAGTTGGTTGCCGGAGCCACTGTTGACCGCGCCCGACGTCGCCGAGGACGTCGAACTCGCCGAGAGCGTCTCGATGGCGATGATGCTGGTGCTGGAGACACTCGCGCCGACCGAGCGTGCGGTGTTCGTCCTCCGCGAGGTCTTCGACCTGGCGTACGACGAGATCGCCGAGGCGGTCGACAAGAGCCCAGCCACCGTCCGTCAGATCGCGCACCGGGCACGAACGCACGTCGCGGCGCGCCGGCCCCGGGGGATGGTCTCCCCGGCGGACGCCCGGCGGGCGCTGGACGCGTTCCGGCGGGCCGTCGAGGTCGGCGACGTGCAGGGCCTGCTCGACGTTCTCGCGCCGGATGTCGTGCTCCTCGGCGACGGAGGCGGGATCAAACAGGCGCTGCTGCGGCCGGTCAGCGGGGCCGACAAGGTGGCCCGGCTGCTGGCCAGCAGGAAGGTCCAGGTGGCCGCCATGTCGCTGCGACCCGCCGAGGTCAACGGCTACCCGGCGTTGGTCCTCCGGTTCGACGGCGAGATCGACTCGGTGGTCACGCTGCGCGTCGACGACGGTGTGATCACCGCGCTCTACGCGGTGCGTAACCCGGAGAAGCTGTCCCACATGCGGCGGGCGACCACGCTGTGCCGTTGACGGCCGTTGACGGCCGTTGACGGCCGTTGCGGCTAGTACGGGGGAGCGGGTGTCTCCGCGGGACGGCGGCGTGAGCGTCGGGTGTCCGCCGCGGCGACGCCGAGCAGCACCACGGCGGCGACCGCGCCGGCGGTGAGCGGTTGGAGGTGCGGTGCCGCCGGTGCCAGCAGGCCGAGGGCCAGCAGGCCGGCCAGCCGGGACCGGGACACCCGGGCGAAGACCTGGTATTCGAGGGTGGAACGCCCGGTGAGGAAGAGCGCCGGGCCGCCGAGGATGGCGATGAGCCAGGCCGTCGGGAGGTGCCCGAGCGGTTCGGTGATGAACAACTCGAAGCCGACGCCGGTCAGCACGATTCCCGCGATCATGACCATGTGGGCGAACGCCATGCCGGTCGCCAGCCGCGCCGGGTCGCGGGAGCTGTCGACGGCCGCGCCCAACACTCCGCCCGCCACGTGGAAGTAGATCCGCCAGAGCAGGACGGTGCTCGCCAGCGCCAGGACGAACCCACCCGTCTGGTCGGTGTGGAACTCGCTGCCGCTGAAGGCGAGCCCGATGACGAAGATCGCCTCGCCGAGAGCGATGAGAAGGAACTGCTGGTACCGCTCGGCCAGGTGCTCGGCCGCGATCATCTGGACGCCGATCCGTCGCGCGCCGAGTCGGGGGGTCGGCCAGCCGAGGAAGAGCCCGGTGTAGTCGATCAGCACGGCGAGCGTCCAGAGTGCCCCGCGGACGGTGCCGTCGGTGACCAGCCCGCCGCCGACCCAGAGCGGTGTGCTCAGGCCGAACCAGAACAGGATCCGGATGGACTGGTGGGGATCCGGCCGGCCGTGCCCGGCGAGGTGGAAATACACCACCCGGCCGATCTGGAGGGTCACCAGGGTGATGGCGAAGAGGGAAGCCCGCGCGCCGAAGCCGTCGGGCACGGCGACGGCCATCGTCATGGCACCGACCAACGTCATGATGATGACGGTCTGGACGATCGGGGCGTCCGGGTCCAGCCAACTGGTCGACCAGACCGTCACCGACCAGACCGCCCAGAGCGCCAGGAACAGCAGCAGAGCCTGGCCGAGGCCCGCGTACACGCCGCGGTGGCCGTCGGTGAAGTCGACGATCAGCCGCGCGGAGATCCGGGTGAGGGCGAAGACGAAGACCAGGTCGAGGAAGAGTTCCAGGAAGGTCGCGCGCTGCCGGGTGGCGTCGTCGCGGAGCAGCCGGACGTCGCTGGCGCTCCTCATCGTCGCGCCACGCGTCGGTGCCCCCGTACGACCACGTGCCCTCCCGTCGTGGTGATCTCCTCACCTAACGAGCCAGGACGGCGGCGGTGGCACGGGACGGGAGGCGTCCGGCCAACCACAACAGTCACCAATCCGTCACCCGGCCGCTACGACGGGTGTGCGCCCTTACGCTCGGGTGCGTGCCCGGACCTGCCGAGAAGGCCGCTGAACAGGACCGGCGTGACCGCATCGTCACGGCCGCGCGGGAACTGGCCGAGACGGAGGGCTGGTCGGGGGTGACCACCCGACGACTCGCCGAACGGACCGCGATCGACATGGGTGACATCTACCGGCACTTCGCCGACCTGGAGGCGCTGATCGCCGCCGTCGCCGTGTGTGCCTTCGCCGATCTGGCCGCCGATCTGGCCGAGGCGCACGCGGAGAGCGTCGGCAGCCCCGACGGGGTCTGGCCGGCCGTCGCTACCGCGTACCTCGACTTCGCGTACACGAATCCTGAGGTCTATGACGCGATGCTCGCGCTGACCCCCGACCTGGCCCTCGGCGCGGATGGTGTGCCGGCCGCGCCACGGGCGGTCTTCGCGGAGCTGCGGGCGGCCCTGACCCCGCTGGCCGAGGGGCGGGACCCGGACACCCTCGCCGAGGTGGGTTGGAGCCTGTTGCACGGCGTGGTGATGCTCACCCGTGGTGGCCGGCTCCGACCCGAGGGGCAGGAGGACCGCGAGGCGTTGATCGCCCAACGGTTGCTGCGGTGGCCGTGACCACGCTCGCCGGGCGGAAAACCATGGGCTCTGCCGGGTGTCGGCCGCCTACCCTGTCCCTCGGCCTGCCGGGCGGTGGGCGCGGGGAGGGGATGGCATGACGGTCGGTGCGGGGGCACGGCGGGACGCGCAGGTGCTGATCTTCGACGCGGACGACACGTTGTGGGAGAACAACGTGGTCTTCGAGCGGGTGATCGACGACTTCCTGGGCTGGCTGGACCATCCCACCCTGGACCGGGCCGAGCTGCGGGCCGTCCTCGACGACATCGAACGGGCCAACGCGGTGGCGCACGGGTACGGCAGCAAGGTCTTCCTGCGCAGTCTGGCCGAGTGTCTGGAGCGGCTGCGCGAGCGACCGGCCACCGAAAGCGAACGCCAGGAGATCGACCGGTTGGCGGTGGCCCTCGTCGAGCACCAGGTGGAGCTGATGCCCGGGGTGGCCGACGCGCTCGACGACCTGGCCGGCCGGCACGAGCTGTTGCTGCTGACCAAGGGTGACCAGGAGGAGCAGCAACGCAAGCTGGACGCCTGCGGCCTGCTGCACCACTTCGGGGCCGCGCACATCGTCGCCGAGAAGAACGTCGACACGTATCGGTGGCTCACTCGGGAGCACGGCTTCGCGCCGGCCGGCGCGTGGATGATCGGCAACTCCCCGAAGTCCGACATCCTGCCGGCGCGGGCGGCCGGGTTGAACGCGGTGTTCATCCCGAACGCGAACACGTGGGTGCTGGAGGACGACGAGCTGGACCCGACCGACGACGGGGTGCTGCGGCTCGCCGCGTTCCGTGACCTGCTGCGGCACTTCTGACCGTCCGGGAATCCCAACAGCGTCCGCGATCATGGTCGTGTTACGCCGACCTGCCCGATTTTCACAGTGGGATAAGTCCTGCCCCCGGTCGTCCGACGCGGCTTGTCCGGCCGGTCGGAGCCCACCTAACCTGGTCCGGCGCTCACGGCCTTTCGGGGTGTGCCGGGGCGCGTCGGCGTTCGGCGGGTGAGCACCGTGGAGCTGAGTGCGGAGTGGGCCGGCTCACCCCGTTGTGGCGCGCGGCGTCGTGTCACGCCCGCGCGGCGGGTGCCGGAGCTGTCCGCTCCCCTGTCGGACGGCCGGGGGTCAGGGCCGGGTAGTTGCGGACCCGGTCCTGACCGCCCGCGAATTCGTCGACAGTGGCGCGTGGGGGCGGGCCGCCGGTCCGTTCGACTGTCAGGATGGCGGGCATGAAGCGCAGATCTTTCCTCCTCGGTGTGGCGGCAGGTCTGGCCGCCCCGACCGTGCTCGCCCCGGCCGCGCCCGCGATCGGTGCGGGCGGGCCGCTGCGGCCGGGCTGGGGCACGGACCCGACGCAGCGACAGTGGCCGGGGCGGCAGCGCCAGAACCGGGCCAGCGCGCTGACCACGCTGCCGACGGAGACGAAGCAGGTGATCATCGTCGGCGCGAGCAGCTACACCACCACCTACGCCACAGTGGAGATGTTCGTGCGGGCCCGCATCGGTTGGCAGCCGGTCTCGGCGCCGTTGCCCGCCCGGATCGGCTCGAAGGGCTTCAGCGACAACCACGTGGAGGGGGTGCCGACCACGCCGACCGGCGTCTACTCGATCGGTCAGACCATGTACGGCATCGCCGCCAACCCGGGCGTGCGATACCCCTACCACCGGTTGGTCAGCGGCGACTGGTGGAACGAGAACCCGTCGTCGTCGCTCTACAACACCTTCCAGCACAGTGCGACCAACCCGGGCGGGGCCAGCGAGGCACTGTGGCAGGAGGTTCCCGCGTACACGCACTTCGCGGTGATCACCTACAACATGGCGCCGAACGTGCCGAAGCCGGTGCCGAACAAGGGCAGCGGGATCTTCCTGCACCAGTTCAGCACCAGCGCCGGCAACGCCACTGCTGGTTGCGTCTCGCTCGCGCACGGGCACCTGGTAGCCGTGCTCAACTGGCTGAACCCGGCGCTGTCACCGCGCATCGTGCTCAGCCCGTACGCCCAGCTCGGCCGGTACTGACCGGCGCTGAGGGCTCAGTCGGCCTCGCGCCGGACGATCGCCACCGCCACCCGGCAGAACTCGTCCATGTCCGGGTTGAACCCGGCGGCGATGTCGGGGTGCAACCCGGAGCGGGTCTCCTCCAGCAGTCGCTGGCAGACCTGTTCCACCGGTTCGCCCGCGTAGTCGGCGCGGACCCGGTCGGTGGCCGCCTGAAGCGCCGAGGTGAGCTGCTCTTCCAGCGGGCCGCGCAGCTTCTGCTGCACAGGGTCGAGCCCGCGGGGGTCGAGCGTGACATGTGGCTCCGACATCGGTGCTCCCTTCGTCGGCGTCCGCGGTACCCCACCGCGAACGCCGGTCAAACCCCGTTCGGTACGGCGGCGACCCGCACCTGGTATGAGAAGTCCTCCGCCGGCTCCTCGTGGTACGACAACCGGCGGATCTGCCGGTCGTCGTCGTAGAGGGCGACGTCCACCAGGACGCCGAGGTGGGTGAGGCCGATGCTCGACACCCGCTTCTTGTCCTGCAACACCGCGCAGACGCCGCCGAGCAGGGTGCTGGCGTCGGACGTACGGTGCCCGGGCGGGCAGCGCAACACCAGGTCCACCTCGATCGGCCCGGGCAACGGCGTCCAGCCGGTGCGCTGGGCCGCGCCGAGGGCGGCCTGGAGCAGGGTGCGGACCCTCGTCGCCTGCCGATGCCCGGCGGCGAAGATGGACAACGCTTCGGTCTTGACCGGTGGCAGGCCGCTCACCTCGAATGTCAGGGCGAGAGCGCGGGTGTCCTGCACGACGGCACCTCCTCGTTGGGACGATCCTGCCGAACCGGGGGAGCGGCGGTGGGACGTTCCCGCGATTACCAACCGATCGGGCAGGCGTGGGTCGGCCGGAGGCGTGTCGACGGCGGCGGCGAACGCGCCGGCTGCGGCGCTAGGAAAACGCTAGCCGACGACGCCCGCGCCCGGTAGTCGGTCGTTCACCCGGTGCGCTCTGGTGCGAAGGCGCAGAACTCGTTGCCCTCCGGGTCGGCCAGCACCCACCACCAGTGCGCCTCGTCGAGCGGCTCCCGCAGCAGCGTCGCGCCCGCCGCGATCAGCGCCGTCGGCTCCGGGTCGGCCAACTCGACGTCCCAGTGCATGCGGTTCTTGACCGTCTTGGGCTCGCTCACCCCGTCGAAGACAAAGCGCTCCCAGGGCAGGCCCGCGGCCCCGAGCACCGCCGCTTCGGTCGGCCCGTACTCGACGGTGCCGCCGAGCACGCTGGCCCACCACATCGCCTGGGCGGCCGGGTCGAGCGCGTCCACCACCAGCTGGAACGGGCCCGGGTGGCTGTCGGCGTCGGCCGCGAGGGCACAGAACTCGTTGCCGTCGGGGTCGGCCAGCACCCACCGGCCGGCGTCGTCGTCCGGCTCGCGCACCAGCCGGGCGCCCTCCGCGAGCAGCGCCGCCGGGTCCGCGTCGGCCAACCGCAGATCCAGGTGTACGCGGGTCCGGCCGACCCGGGGCTCGGGCACCCTGTTCACCCAGATCGACTCGGCGTCCGAGCGCGCGGAGCGCGGGTCCACCCGGGTGTCGCCGTCACCGGCGTCAGCCACGTCACCGTCGAGTATCCGGGCCCAGAAGGCGCCGAGCGCCAGCGCGTCGTTGGCATCCAGACAGAGATCCTTGAAACGGGCCAGCATGGTTCCAGCATGCCTGGTCCGGGCGCGACTGCCGGCGGTCGCGAGACCTTTCAGAGTAGATCTTGGACAGTTTCCGTTCTGCCCGGACGGAAACTGTCCAAGATCTCCGAGTTCGCGTTCAGTGCTGCCTGGCGTAGGCGACGAACGCCTTCCAGGCTGCCGGGTCGACATGCAGAGTGCCGCCGTCGCGGTCCTTGGTGTCGCGCACCAGCACCACGTTCGGCAGATTGTCGGCGACTTCGACGCAGGCTCCACCGTTGCCGCCGGACCGGGTCGACTTGCGCCATTGGGGGGTCAGCATGCCCATGACTTCGCCACTTCCTTGATCAGCTCGGTTGACTGCCGGCGGGGGAGCGCCTCGTTCCGCACGGGAGCGCCGTCCCCGCGCGTGATCGACTCGGCTTTCAGAAAAGCGAGGCTTCCCTGGTGCGGTGATGGCCCGACTTTCAGGAAGTCGAGTTGATCACGCACCTGGTGGCGGCGCCGGCAGAGGCGGCCGGGCTCTCGCTCTGACAGCCAGGTTTCGCGGCTTCACGGCTGGGGCAGAGTAGCCGCTACAGAGCCTCCGCGCCGGCGTTTCCGCAGCTTGCCGGGTCGGAGTCGGCTCGCCGTGCGCCGGGGCACGGATGCCCTTCCCCGGTCTTTCGCCGAGGAGAGGGGGAGGGCGATGACGGACCCCGACACGGCTCGACACCGACGCCGGCCGGTTGTTCGGCTGGGCGCGGCGGCTGCCGCGCTGGCACTCGTCGCGCCGCTGGCCGCGTGCGGCGCCGACGACGCGGGTGGCCCACCGACGATCAACCTGTACTACCCGCCCGAGCAGAACCTGCAGAAGGTCGTCGACGACTGCAACGCGCAGGCCCAGGGGCGGTACGAGATCGCCTACCGGGTGCTGCCCCGGCAGGCCGACGACCAGCGGGTGCAGATGGTGCGCCGGCTCGCCGCCGAGGACAGCGGGATGGATCTGCTCGGGCTGGACGTCACCTGGACCCAGGAGTTCGCCAGCGCCGACTGGATCCGCGAGTGGACCGGCCAGGACAAGGCCGAGGTCGAGCAGGGCACCCTCGCCGGACCGCTGGCCACCGCCCGGTACGAGGACAAGCTGTACGCGGCACCGAAGAACACCAACGTCCAGCTGCTCTGGTACCGCAAGGACCTGGTGCCGCAGCCGCCGACCACCTGGGACCAGATGATCAGCGCCGCCCAGCAGCTCAAGGAGCAGGGCAAGCCGTACCAGGTGCTCACCATGGGCGCCCAGTACGAGGGCCTGGTCGTTCTCTACAACACCCTCGCCGAGAGCGCCGGCGGGAAGATCCTCAACGACGACGGTACGAAGGCCGTGATGGACCAGGGCACCGTCCGGGCGTTGGAGCAGCTGAAGAAGTTCGCCACGTCGGGCGTGACGTCGCCGTCGTTCAGCAACGCCACTGAGGACCCGGTCCGGCTGGAGTTCCAGTCCGGCGCCGGCGCGTTCCAGGTGAACTGGCCGTTCGTCTACCCGGCTTTGCAGGAGGCGAACCCGGAGCTGGCCAAGCAGGTCGGCTGGGCTCGGATCCCGGGCATCGACGACGGCACCCCCAGCAAGGTCACCATCGGTGGGGTCAACCTGGCGGTCAGCTCCTACTCCAAGCACCCCGAGCAGTCCTTCGAGGCGGCCCGGTGCATCCGCAGCGCCGAGCACCAGAAGTTCTCCGCCATCAACGACGGCGTACCGCCCACCATCGAGGCGGTCTTCGACGACCCGGAGATGACCGAGGCGTACCCGATGAAGGACACCATCCTGGAGGAGCTGAAGGAGCCGGCGACGCGTCCGCTGACCCCCGCCTACCAGAGCATCTCCACGGTGATGTCGGCGATCCTGTCGCCGCCGTCCGGGATCAGCCCGCAGCAGACCGCCGACGAGCTGCGCGACGCCATCGCCGACGCCCTCCAGTCGAAGGGGGTCCTGCCGTGAGCGCTCGGAGTGAGCCGGTTTTGCGAGCCCCGCAGTCGCGAGAAGAGGTGACGCCGTGAGCATCAACGCCACGCCCACCGGCGCCGATGTCGCCGCCGACGAGACCAGTGGCGCCACCGGCCGGCGCGCCACAGTGCCCGCCCAACGTGGCGGCCGTCGCAAGCCCCCACTGAGCGAGAACAAGAAAGCCGAACGCCGGCTCGGCCTGCTGCTCTGCGCGCCCGCCGCGCTGGTCATGATCGCGGTGACCGCGTACCCGATCATCTACTCGGTCTGGCTGTCGTTGCAGCGCTTCGACCTGCGCTTCCCCGATCAGCGTGAGTTCATCGGGTTGGAGAACTACGTCACGGTGCTCACCAACGAGTTCTGGTGGACCGCGTTCGGGGTGACCATGCTGATCACGGTGGTCACCGTGGCCGTCGAGCTGGTGCTCGGCATGGGCCTGGCGATCATCATGCACCGCACCCTGATCGGGCGCGGCCTGGTCCGGACCTCGGCGCTGATCCCGTACGGGATCGTCACGGTGGTCGCCGCGTTCTCCTGGCGGTACGCCTGGACGCCCGGCACCGGCTACCTGGCCAACCTGTTCAGCGACGGCGCGCCGCTGACCGAGCGGGCCAGCTCGCTGGCGATCATCATGCTCGCGGAGATCTGGAAGACCACCCCGTTCATGGCGCTGCTGCTGATGGCCGGGTTGGCGCTGGTGCCGGAGGACCTGCTCAAGGCGGCCTCCACCGACGGCGCGACCGCCTGGCAGAAGTTCACCAAGGTGATGCTGCCGGTGATGAAGCCGGCGATCCTTGTCGCGTTGCTGTTCCGCACCCTGGACGCGTTCCGGGTCTTCGACAACATCTTCGTGTTGACCGCCGGAGGCAACGAGACGTCGTCGGTGTCGATGCTCGCCTACAACAACCTGATCCGGGGCCTCAACCTCGGCATCGGCTCGACGATGTCGGTGCTGATCTTCATCACCGTGGCGATCATCGCGTTCGTCTTCGTGAAGCTGTTCGGCACCGCTGCCCCGGGTAGCGACGACGGAGAGAGGCGCTGACATGGCTGTCGAAACCACCACCCGGGCGAAGCTGCGCTGGGGTCTGCTCGACGTCCTCGTGGTCGTCTTCGCGCTGGTCCCGGTGCTGTGGATCGCGTCGCTGTCGTTCAAGACGCCGGCCACCCTCACCGACGGGAACTTCATCCCCCGGGAATGGACGCTCGACAACTACCGGACCATCTTCGACACCGACCAGTTCGTCCGGGCACTGATCAACTCGATCGGCATCGCGTTGATCGCCACGCTGATCGCTGTGGTGCTCGGTGCGATGGCCGCGTACGCGATCAGCCGGTTGGACTTCCCCGGCAAGAAGCTGCTGGTCGGCGTCTCCCTGCTGATCGCGATGTTCCCGCAGGTGTCACTGGTGTCGCCGCTGTTCGAGATCGAGCGGCAGCTGGGCCTGTTCGACACCTGGCCCGGGCTGATCCTGCCGTACATCACCTTCGCGCTGCCGCTGGCGATCTACACGCTGTCGGCGTTCTTCAAGCAGATCCCCTGGGACCTGGAGAAGGCCGCGAAGATGGACGGCGCCACCCAGGGGCAGGCGTTCCGGCGGGTGATCGCGCCGCTGGCCGCGCCCGGGTTGTTCACCACGGCGATCCTGGTCTTCATCTTCTGCTGGAACGACTTCCTGTTCGCCATCACGCTGACCTCCACCGAACGTGCCCGTACGGTGCCGGTCGCGCTGTCGTTCTTCACCGGCGAGTCGCAGTTCGAGGACCCCACCGGGGCGATCTGCGCCGCCGCAGTGGTGATCACCGTTCCGATCATCCTGTTCGTCCTCTTCTTCCAGCGTCGCATTGTGTCCGGTCTGACCTCCGGCGCAGTCAAGGGATAGGTGGAAAGTCATGGCTGACATCGTGCTGGACAAGGTGAGCAAGAGCTTCCCGGACGGGACCGTCGCCGTGCAGGACGTCGACCTGGAGATCGCCGACGGCGAGTTCGTGATCCTGGTCGGGCCGTCCGGCTGCGGGAAGTCCACCACCCTCAACATGATCGCCGGGCTGGAGGACATCAGCTCCGGTGAGCTGCGCATCGGCGGGCAGCGGGTCAACGACAAGGCTCCCCGGGACCGGGACATCGCCATGGTGTTCCAGTCGTACGCGCTCTACCCGAACATGACGGTGCGGGAGAACATGGCGTTCCCGCTGCGGCTGGCGAAGCTGGACAAGGAGACCATCAACCAGAAGGTCGACGAAGCGGCGAAGGTGCTGGAGCTGACCTCGCTGCTGGACCGCAAGCCGGCCAACCTCTCCGGTGGTCAGCGCCAGCGGGTGGCGATGGGCCGCGCCATCGTCCGCCAGCCGAAGGCGTTCCTGATGGACGAACCGTTGTCCAACCTCGACGCCAAGCTGCGGGTGCAGATGCGCACGGTGGTGTCCCGCCTGCAGAAGCAGCTCGGCACCACCACCGTCTACGTCACCCACGACCAGACCGAGGCGATGACCCTCGGCGACCGCGTGGTGATCATGCGGGGTGGCGCGGTACAGCAGGTCGGGCCACCGCAGGAGCTGTACGACCACCCCCGCAACCTCTTCGTGGCCGGCTTCATCGGCTCACCGTCGATGAACTTCCTGCACGCCGCCGTGCAGGACGGCGAGTTGCACACCGCCCTGGGGCAGGTGCCGCTCGGCGACCGTGTTCGCCGGGAGTTGGAGGCGGCCGACGCGCCCCGTGAGCTGATCCTCGGCATCCGGCCGGAGCACTTCGAGGACGCCGAACTGGTCGACGACGACACGCGTCGGCGGGGCATGGAGTTCGAGGCGCCGGTGGACATCGTCGAGTCGATGGGCTCGGACAAGTACGTCTACTTCACCGTCGAGGGTGAGAAGGCCAGCGCCGCCGAGTTGGAGGAGTTGGCCGCCGACGCGGGCGCCGCCGACTTCGCCGGTGCCGGCGGCAACCTGGTGACCCGGCTGTCCGCCGAGTCCCCGGTCGCCGAGGGGCAGACGCGGCGGGTCTGGTTCAACCTGGAGAAGATCCACCTGTTCGACCCGACCAACGGCCGCAACCTGACCCTGCACGAGGGTCGGGCCGCCGGCGCGCTCGCCGACTAGCCAGCTAGCCAGCTAGCGCCGATCTTGCAGTAACTGTTGTCGACATAGGTCGAACGCCCCTTATGTCGGGACAGAAAGTGCAAGATCGGCGCTGCCGGTGAGCGGGTAGGGCGCGGGGGTGGGAGGGTGGTTGCAGGTCACGTTTCGGGGCGGGGGATGGGGATGAACCGACGATTGGCCGCGCTGGCCAACGCGCACGGTGTTTCCACCTGGTACGAGGATTGGCGGCACCGCCGCGTCGAGGTCGCACCGGAGACCGTGGTGGGTGTGCTGGGGCTGCTCGGCGTGGACGCCACCAGCCCGGCGGCGATCGCCGACGCCCTCGCCGCCGTCCGCGCTGTCGACCGGGGCGCCCTGCCGGAGACGGTCGTGCTCACCCACGGCCGCAGCCGGGCGCTGCCCGGCCCGGGGGTGCTCACCCTGGAGGACGGTGGTCGGCGGGCGGTCGACGGTGAGTTGCCGGCCAACCTGCCGCTGGGTTGGCACCGGCTGGCCTGCGCCGACCGGGAGGTCACAGTGGTGGTGGTGCCGCGCCGGCTCCCGGTGCCACCCCGGGCCTGGGGCTGGATGCTTCAGCTCTACGCGCTCAATTCGGAGCGCTCCTGGGGCATGGGCGATCTCGGTGACCTCGCCGACTTCACCGAGTGGGCCGGGGCGACCGGGGCGGGGCTGGTGCTGCTCAACCCGCTGCACGCGGTGGGGCCGGCGCACCCGGTGGCCACCTCACCGTATTCGCCCGCCAGCCGACGCTTCGTCAACCCGCTGTACCTGCGGGTCAGCGACACCGCCGCGTACCGCGCGGCGGACCCGGCGACCCGTGCGGTGGTCGACGCGTTGCGCCCCGACCGGGGACCTCTGATCGACTACGACGAGGTGTGGTCCGCCAAGCGGCACGCCCTGGAGTTGCTGCACCCTCACGCCCGGCCGGTGGACCTCACCGCGGACCCGGCACTGACCAGCTTCGCCACCTGGTGCGCGCTCGCCGAGCGGCACGGCAACGACTGGCGGGCCTGGCCGGCGCAGCTGCGCCACCCGGACGCCCCGGCGGTCGCCGAGCAGCGTCGGCAGCTCGCCGACCGGGTCACCTTTTACGCCTGGCTGCAACAGCTGTGCGACGAGCAGCTCGACGCCGTCACCGCGGCGGCCCGCGCGGCGGGGATGCCGGTCGGCGTCGTGCACGACCTGGCCGTCGGCATCGACCCGGGCGGCGCGGACGGCTGGCAGCTCGCCGACGTGCTGGCCCAGGGCGTGCGGGTCGGTGCCCCGCCGGACGACTTCAACCAGCTCGGCCAGGACTGGGGCCTCGCCGCGTGGCGTCCGGACCGGCTCGCCGCCACCGGCTACGCCGCCTACCGGGACATGCTGCGCCGGGCTCTGCGGCACGCCGGTGGCCTGCGGGTCGATCACGTCGCCGGCCTGTGGCGACTGTGGTGGGTGCCGCCGGGCGGCGGCGCGGCCGAGGGCACCTACGTGCGCTACGACGCCGAGGCGATGCTCGGCATCCTCGCGCTGGAGGCGCACCGGGCCGGCGCGGTGGTGGTCGGCGAGGATCTCGGCACCGTCCAACCGGCGGTGACCCGAGGGTTGCGGGGGCGCAACATGCTCGGCTCGACAGTGCTGTGGTTCGCCCGCGACGACAACGGTGACTTCGTCCCACCGGCCCGGTGGCCGCGCAACGCCCTCGCCACGATCTCCACCCACGACCTGCCCACCGCACCGGGCTTCCTCACCGGTGAGCACGTGCGGGTGCGCGACGAGTTGAAACTGCTCGGCACCGACGTGGCGGTGGAGCGGGCCCGCGCCGCCGCCGACCGCGACCGGCTGCTCACGATGCTGCGCACCGAGAACCTGCTGCCGACACCGACACCGACACCGACACCGACGCCGACCGTCGACCCGGCACGGCCCGACGCGCCAGCGACACCCGACGACGGCGAGGTGGTGGTGTCGATGCACGCCGCGCTCGCGGCCAGCCCGACCCGGCTGCTCGGCGTCTCCCTCTACGACGTGCTGGGCGAGGTGCGCCAACCCAACATGCCGGGCACGGTGGACGAGTACCCGAACTGGCGGCTGCCGCTGCCGGCCAGCGTGGCGCAGATCCGCGAAGATCCCCGGGTGAGGCGGATCGCCGACCTGCTCAGCGCCGCCCGCCCACGAGCGGCCGACCCGCCGCCGCCGCGTGACGCCGTCGGTCAGGTCAGCCAGTCGAAGCGGGCCGGCAGCCCGAGGAAGTCGGCGTAGCGCCCGAGCGCCTGCTCCACCCGGGCCCGCGCGGCGACGTCCAGCGGCGTGAGCGGCCGGACGGTCACGGTGACCCCGGTGCGGGTGATCTTGCGCTTCCACACGCCGACCACCCGACCGGCGCGCACCACTGTGGCCTGGAAGATGCCGTTGTTGCCCGGCACCACCGCCGCCTGGTGGGCGGGGTCGAGCATCAACGTGCGGTCCCGGAAGCCGAGCAGGTACTCGTCGAAACCGGGCAACGCCAGCACGTCGTCCGCCTTGGTGCGCGGGGCGTCTGGCACTGCCGCGTCGACGTACATCGGTGTGCCGTCGACCCGTACGGTGCTCAGCGCGTCGTCGGCGGCGGTCAGGCCGCGCCGGGCGTCGGTGAGGGTGAGCCCGCTCCACCCGGCGAACTCGCGGTCGGTGACCGGGCCGTGCGAGCGAACGTAGCGGTGGGCGAGCACGGCCAGCGCCTCGTCCCGCTCCAACCGGCGAGACTCGGGTGCCCACTCGTCGAGCAGGGCGAAGGTCTGCTCGGTGCCGACGTTGGGCGCCACGCAGGTCACCCCGCGAACGCTCGCATACCACAGCAGGTGGTAGCCGCGCTGCCCGTCGGTGCCCAGGCCGGCGGCCCGCAGGGCGGCCAGGCACTGCGCGCGGGTGAGCCGACCACCGCCGGCCAACGCGGCACCCAGGACGTCCACCGCCCGGTCCGCGTCGGCCTCGCTGAGCCCGAGCTGCGCCCGCCGGGTCGCCACGGCGGCCAGCGATCGGACACCGGTCAGCTCCAGCATCCAACGGGCGTCGGCGGACGGCACGAGGTGCACGGTGCCCCGCATCGGCCAGGTGCGCAGCGCCTCACGCCGCTCCAACGCCGCCTGCACGTCGGTCACCCGGCAACCGGGCAGTCGGGCCCCCAGCGACCACAACCCGCTGGCCAGATCCTGTGCCTGCATCGCGCCGAACCACTCGACCACCTCGGCGACGGTACCGGGTCGGGTGCTCGGCTGCGGGCGCAGCAACAAGCTGGTCATCCGCAGCGCGAGCGCCTCGGCCGCGCTGAGGTCGACAGGCATCGGGCGCTCCTTTTCGTGGCCGGGCGGCCAGCCTAGGGCCGACCACCGACACTTCTGCTGGTGGGAGGCGTAAGCGGGGTCTTCGGGGGAATGCGGCTCGCCGGAAGTGCGCGCGCCGCGCGTACGGAAGGGATTCTCATGACTGCCGCAAGCGAGCCGGCCCGGGGTGCCGGCGTAACGGCCGGGTCCCGCGGCCACCGGGGGGACGCCCGCGCCAAGACCAGCGCCGCAGCGACCTTCGCCCTGGTGTTCGGAGTGGCCGGCCTGTTCAGCGTGTTGACGGCGATCCTCGCCTGGCTGGGGCTGGTGCTGGGCATCATCGGGATCATCCTCGGCATCGTCGGGCTCAAGATGGCGCGCCGGCCCGGGGTCACCGGTCGTGGCGTGTCCATCGGCGGCCTGGTGCTCAGCATCCTGGCCGTGCTGATCGGGCTCGGCCTGGCCGCCGGGACCACCACGTTCGTCAACAACGAGAACGCGGTGAACCGCCTGCAGACCCAGGTCGACAAGCTGCGCGACAAGCTCGACTGACCCACGTGTGCCGGTCCGGGCCGGCCCGCCCACCCGTCCCGGGCAGCACAGTAGGGTGGGCGGCGTGCTCCGCCAGGTCACCGCGATCCGCTACGTCACCCCGCTCCGCGAGGGTGGGTCGCTGCCGGGCGTGGTGGAGGCCGACGACCTGGGCACCTACGTGGCGAAGTTCCGCGGCGCCGGGCAGGGGCCCAAGGCGCTCATCGCCGAGGTGATCTGCGGCGAGCTGGCCCGCCGGCTGGGGCTGCGGGTGCCGCCGCTGGTGGTCCTCGACATCGACCCGGTCATCGGGCGGGCCGAACCCGACCAGGAGGTGCAGGAGCTGCTGCGCGGCAGCGGTGGCGCCAACCTCGGGATGGACTTCCTGCCCGGGGCGCTGGGCTTCGACCCGGTGGCGCACCCCGTCGACCCGGCGATGGCCTCCCGGGTGCTCTGGTTCGACGCGTACGTGGAGAACGTCGACCGCAGTTGGCGCAATCCGAACCTGCTCGTCTGGCACCGGGAGCTGTGGCTGATCGACCACGGCGCCTCGCTGTACTTCCACCACAACTGGCCGCGCGCCGACGCCGCCGTGCACCGGGCCTACCGCGCGGACGATCACGTGCTGGCGCCGTACGCGTCGCGGCTGGCCGAGGCCGACGCCGAGTTGGCCCCCCAGGTCACCCCGGAGCTGCTCAGCGAGGTGCTGGCCCTGGTACCGGGGGAGTGGCTGACCGCCGCCGACTTCGACACGGCCGACGCGGCGCGCGAGGCGTACCTGCACCACCTGACCCGCCGGGTCGCCCGCACGGCCGACTGGCTGCCACCGGGGAGCGGGGCATGAGGCAACCCTTCGAGTACGCGGTGATCCGGCTCGTACCCCGCATCGAGCGCGGCGAGCAGATCAACGTCGGGGTGTTGCTCTACTGCCAGCAGCGCGACTACCTGGCCGCGCGGACGCACCTGGACGCCGACCGGGTTCGCGCGCTGGCACCCGACGTCGACCTGCCGGCGGTGGCGGCGGTGCTCGACTCCTGGGACCGGACCTGCTCCGGTGACGGGCCGGCGACCCGGATGCGCCTCGGCGAGCGGTTCCACTGGCTGGCCGCGCCGCGCAGCACGATGATCCAGACGGGGCCGGTGCACACCGGTCTCACCGCGGACCCGGCGGCCGAACTGGACCGGCTGATGGCGACCCTGGTCCACTGAGCGCGGGCGGGGCGGACCCGGTCCCCTGATCGCGCTACGCCAGCTCCGTTGCCGGCGGAGCGCGATCCCCCGTTCAGGCGCCCGGTGCGGGGCGACGGCTCGATCCCGCCGGCACCGATGGCATCAGGATCGTCGTCCGCGCGCGGCGCCGGGCCGGAACGACCCGGAAGTTGCGGAAAAATTGAGCCGGCGGCCGGCTGACGGACGAGGGTGACCGGTGGCGCGGGCGGGGGCTCTCGGCCCGTCCGCGCCACCGGTCCATCCAGCCCTACCCCCGGGGCACTGTGACTATGCGCCGTCGCGCGTCGCGGACAGCGCCTGCGTGCGCGCCGCCGGCAGCAGATCGGCCAACAGCTCGCTCAGCACGGCGAGCCCGTCCGGGCTGAGCACCGACTCCGCGTGGAACTGCACCCCGGCGAAGCCGCGCCCCCGCAGGGCGTGCACGGCACCGTCGCCCGGGTCCCGGGCCAGCTCCACCGGCCCGTACGCGGTGGCCAACCGGTCGGCCTCGGCGCGGGCGGTGAACGTCGAGTAGAACCCGACCCGGCGGGTCCGCCCGAACACCGGTACCTCCCGCTGCAACCCCTGGTAGGGCGCCTCCCGGCGGTGCAGCGTCAGCCCCAGCAGCCCGGCCAGCACCTGATGGCCGAGGCAGACCGCGAGGGTGGGACGACCGGTTGCCAGCAGCCCGGTCAGCAGCGAGCGCAGCGCCACCATCTTCGGCGCGTCCGCGCTGCCCGGGTCACCCGGCCCGGGACCGGCCACCACCAGGTCGTAGTCGTCGACCGGGCCGCTCGCGTGCCACGGCCGGGTGGTCACCGCGAGGCCCAACGCGCTCAGCTGGTGGGCCAGCATGGCGGTGAAGGTGTCCTCGGCGTCCACGATCAACGCCCGGCGGCCGACCAGTGCGGGCAGTCCGGGCGCGTCCGGTGACCGCTGGTCCAGCCAGAACCGCGCCAGCGGTGCGTTACGCGCGGCCAGCGCGTCGCGTACCGCCGGGTCGTCGGCCAGCCGCGCGACCGGCCCGCGGTCGCCGACGGACGCCGCCGGACCGAGGCCGAGCGCGGCCAGCACACCGGCGGCCTTGGCGTGCGTCTCGGCCACCTCGCCGGCCGTCGTCGAGTGCCGGACCAGGGTCGCGCCGACCGGCACCCGCAGTCGGCCGGTGGGGGAGATCTCGGCGGTCCGGATCAGGATCGGGGCATCGAGCGTCTGCCGGCCGGCCTCGTCGTGACCGAGCAACGCCAGCACACCGCCGTAGTAGCCCCGACCCCGGCGCTCGTGTCGGGCGATCACCCGGCAGGCGTTCTCGATCGGGCTGCCCGTCACGGTGGGGGCGAACATCGTCTCGCGCAGCACCTCCCGCACGTCCCGGGTGCCCCGCCCGGCGAGCAGGTACTCGGTGTGCGCCAGGTGCGACATCTCCTTCAGGTACGGCCCGATCACCTGCCCACCGTGTTCGGCGACGGTGGCCATCATCTTCAGCTCCTCGTCGAGCACCATGTACAGCTCCTCGACCTCCTTCGGGTCGGCGAGGAAACGCAGCAGGGCCGTCCGGTCCGCGACGCCGCCCGGGCAGCGGAAGGTGCCGCTGATCGGGTTCATCATCACCAGCCCGTCGTCGACGCTGACGTGCCGCTCCGGACTGGCGCCGACCAGCGTGCGGGTGCCGGTGTGCACCACGAACGTCCAGTACGCGCCGCGCTCGCCGACCAGCAACCGGCGCAGTGCGGCCAACGCGGCCCGCAGCGGCGGACCCTGCACGGTGGCGTGCAGGGCGCGGTGGATCACGAAGTTCGCGCCCTCGCCCCGACCGATCTCCTCGGACAGCACGCGCTGCACGGTCCGCGCGTACTCCTCGTCGCTGACGTCGAAGCCGGCGTCGGTGGTGTGGACCGGCTCGTCGGGCAGCGTGGCGAGGGCGTCGGCCAGTGCGATCCGCTGGTGGGCGCTGACCTGGAGGAACTCCAGCGGGGCACCGTCGTCGACGCAGGCGAAACCACGTTCGGTGATCTGCCGGTACGGCACGAGGGCCAGCGTCCGGGCCCCGGGTGGGCCCGGCGGCAGCGGAATGTCGGTGAGCCCCTCGGCGGTGTCGACCGGGCCGGTGAACAGGTCCAGTTCGTCAGCGCCGTCGCGGCGCAGCAGCGCGAAGGGGCCGGGGTCGACGCCGTGCGTGACGGCGGCGAGCAGGTCGGTCAGCTGGGTCATCGGAATCTCCGTCGGGCCGGGTGCCGCCCTCGGGCGGCCCTGGAACCGGGAGATCCGGCGACCGCCTCGATGGCGGCCGCGTGGATGGAGCTACGCGCGGGGGATGGCCGCCGGGTCGGCGGGCCACCAACTGGTCAGGTGCGCGAGCATGTGATCCACCCTACGCGCCCGTCGCCCCGCTGGCACGGGGTAACTTGACCGGCGATGAACATTCTCGCGCTCGACCTGGGCACCTCCTCGGTACGCGGGCTGGTGCTGGACGCGGACACGCAGCCGCTGCCCGGCGCACTGGCCCGCCGCAAGGTCGACCTCGCCATCGGCGACGACGGCACCGGCACGCTGTCCGGCCGGGACTACCTGGCGAGCCTGGTCGAGTGCCTGGACGAGCTGGCCGAGTCGGGGCACCTGCACGACGTCGACCTGGTGGCGGTCTCCGCCCAGTGGCACTCGGTGCTTCCGCTGGACCGCGACGGCGCTCCGCTGGGCCCGGTGGTCACCTGGCTGGACACCCGGCCCGCCCCGGTCGGCCGCACCGCCGGACCGGCGGACCCGGACGGCTTCCACCAGCGCACCGGCTGCTGGTGGCACCGGTCGTACTGGTCGATGCGGTTGCCCTGGTTGCGCGAGCAGTCCGGCACCCCGATCGCCCGGTTCGTCGGTCTGCCCGAGTACGTGCTGGGTGAGCTGCTCGACACCGCGCCCATGTCGATCTCCCAGGCCTCCGGGACCGGTCTGCTGGATCTGCGCACCCTGCGCTGGGACGATGAGGCGCTGGCACTGGCCGAGGCGACACCGGCGCAGCTGCCGCCCCTCGGCGAGCTGGACTGGCACGGCCGGCTCCGGGTCGACCTGGCTCGTCGGTGGCCGCAGCTGGCGCAGGCCCGCTGGTCACCGCCGGTCGGTGACGGAGGGGCGTCGAACGTCGGCTCGGGCTGCGTCGACCCGAGCCGGGCCGCCGTCACAGTGGGCACCTCCGCAGCCGTACGGCTGATGCAGCGGATCCCGGCCGGCGAACCGATGCCCCGCCTGCCGGAACGGTTGTGGCGTTACCGAGTCGACCACGACCACGTGGTGACCGGTGCCGCGTACGCCAACGGCGGCAACCTCTTCGCCTGGGCGAACCGGGAGTTGCGGTTGCCCCAGGGCGCGGAGCTGGACGCGGCGCTGGCGCTGGTGCCGGCGGGCGGTGGTCGACCGGCGGATCCCCGCTTCGGCGGCGACCGGGCACCCGGGCTGGCTCCGGCGGGCAGCGGAGCGCTGCGCGGGCTCAGCTTCAGCACCACATCTGTCGACATCCTGGCCGGGCTGATGCAGGGGCTGTGTGAGCTGGTCGCCGACGACCTCGGGGTGTTGGAGTCCACCATCGACAAACCGGTCGGCGTGGTGCTGGGCGGCGGCGCGGTTGCCGCCTCGGTGTGGTGGCGGCAGGCCTTCGCCACTGCGCTCGCACCGCGACCGGTGTCGCATCAACGTAACCCGGAAATCGGCGCCACCGGTGCCGCGTTGGTCGCGCTGGGGCGCTTCGGTGACGCGATCGAGCTCGCCGACATCGGCCGGACGGACGAGCTGGTTTTACCGACCACGGCAGGACGGTCCCACCCGCAGTATCCTTCCTGAACCTCGGCCTCGCCCGGGCCGTTGACAGCGGTACCGAGCCTGGTTGGATGGACTGCGCTCCCCCGACCGCGGTGGACGCGGTAGGACGGAGGAGGCAGGGTGGCGGCAGGTCCCGACCCGGCGAACGGTGCGGTGTCGAACCATCGCCGCCGCCGCTTCGACGTCCGAGTCGTTCCGCATCGACGGCGGTCACCGTTCCGGCTGCGCGACTGGCGGATGAGCACGAAGCTCGCCACCGTGCTGGTGGTGCCGTCGATGGCGTTCCTCCTGCTCGCCGGGGTGCAGACCAGCACGCTGGTGGGGCGGACGACGGCGTTGAACGACTTCTCCAGTCAGGTCGGCATCGGCCGCCAGATCACCGCCGCGGTGCACCAGCTCCAGCAGGAGCGCGACCGCTCGGCGGGGGAGCTGGGCGAGCTGCGTAAGGGTGGTGACCGGCAGGCCGCCGCGAACGACCTGAAGCCGTTGCAGGCGGCCACCGACAAGGCCATCGTGGACCTCAGCCGGGCCGCCGAGCCACTGGCGGACGCGGACGCCTCCTGGCGGGTGGCCTTCTCGGAGGCGTTGGAGGCGTACGACCAGGTGGTCGACATCCGCGCGGCGATCCCACCGGCGGTGCTCAGCAGCGAGACCATCCTGAGCAACTACCACCGGGCGGTCGGGGCGTTGCTCGACCTGCTCGCCGAACCGACGCCGGGTCAGAACCAGCCGGCGTTGAACGACGCGGTGCTGCGCTACGTCCAGCTGGCCCGGGTCAAGGAGCTGTCCTCCCGGGTGCGGGGTCAGCTCTACGCCGCCGCCCGCGCCGGTGCGTACGGCACCGAGGACCGGGTGATCCTCGCCGACCTGCGCGGCCAGCAACTCACCGCGCTCGGCGCGTTCCGGGTGGCCGCGACCAGTGCGCAGATCCGCCGCTACGACGAGACATCGGTGTCGCCGATGTTTCTGGTCGCCACCGATCTGGAGGAGCGCAGCCTGTCCTCCGGTGGCGCGTCGCCGCAGGTGCTCCCGTCGGAGCAGTGGTGGTCGGCCAGCCAGCAACGCCAGGAGTCGCTGCGCCAGCTCGAGGCGGGCGTGCTCGACGACGCCGTGCGGCAGGCCGAGGAGGCCAGCGCCGACCAGCTGCGGGCGACCCTGCTGGTGGTCGGCGGGGTCGTGACGGTCCTGCTGGCCGCCCTGCTGATCTCGTTGCTCATCGGCCGGTCGGTCGCCCGGTCGATGCGGCTGCTGCGCAGCCAGGCGCTGCGGATCGCCCAGGTCGAGTTGCCCGACGCCCTGGACCGGCTGAAGACCGTCACCGGCGGGGTGCCCCGCATCGAGGTCGCGCCGGCGGTGGTGCGTTCGCTCGACGAGATCGGCGAGCTGGCCGAGGCGTTCGTGGCGGTGCACCGCAGCGCGGTCACTGTCGCCGTCGAGCAGGCGCTCATGCGGCGTAACGTCAACGCGATGTTCGTCAACCTGGCCCGGCGCAGTCAGGTGCTGGTGGAGCGCCAGTTGGAGCTGCTCGACGACCTGGAGCGCGAGGAGAGCGACCCGGACCAGCTGGAGAACCTGTTCAAGCTCGATCACCTGGCCGCCCGGATGCGCCGTAACGACGAGAGCCTGTTGGTGCTCGCCGGCACCGACTCCACCCGCCGGTGGAACCGGCCGGTCGGTCTCGGTGCGGTGCTGCTGGCCGCCGCCGCCGAGATCGAGCAGTACCAGCGGGTCCGGATCGAGTCGGTGGCGGACGTGCACGTGGTCGGGCACGCCGTCGGCGAGCTGGTGCACCTGCTGGCCGAGTTGCTGGAGAACGCCACGGCCTTCTCCCGCCCGGACACCGTCGTGGTGGTGACCGCCCGGGTCGGAGCGGGCGGTCCGCTGATCGAGATCGTCGACCGTGGTCTGGGCATGAGCCCGGCCGCGCTGGTGCAGGCGAACGAGGTGCTGGCCAGCCCGCCGGCCGCGGACGTGGCGGCGGTGGAGCGGATGGGGCTCTTCGTGGTCAGCCACCTGGCGGCCCGGTTGGGCCTCCGCGTGCGGTTGGAGGGCGGCGAGGATGGCCTGGTCGCCCGGCTCGTCCTGCCCGCCGAGTTGCTGGCTCCGCCGGGCAACGTGGAGCTGGACGCGCCCCCGTCGGCGCGGATGCTGGCGGCGAGCGCGGCGCGAGGGCTGGCTGCGCAGCCCGGGGCGGGCTGGCCGGGCGCTGCCGCCGCACCCGGCAACGCGGTGCGGGACCTGCCGGTGGCCGGCCGCCCGCCGGGCGTCGGTGTGCCGCGTCAGGGCCGCCCGATGCCGGTGCGCGCCGAGGACGTGCTGGCCCCGGCCGCTGCCAACGGCAACGGCAACGGTGGGGGCTGGTATTCGCGGCAGGGCCCGACCTCGCCGGTGGTGCCCGCACCGGCGGCGCCACCGACCATCCCGGTGACCGCAGGCACCAACGAGCGGGGACTGCCGGTGCGGGTGCCCATGGCGCAGTTGAGCGCTGTCACCCGTTCGGCCCAACCGATGACGGCACCGACCCGCACCGACCCGGACCCGGAGGCGGTCGGCGGCATGCTCTCGCGGCTCTACAGCGGAGTACGGCGCGCCGAGGCTGAGGACACCACCGAGATACCCGTGCCACCGTCCGGGGGGCACGACGAAGGGGGACGACGACAGTGACGACGTTGAGCCAGGAGGCGCGTGACCTGAGCTGGCTGGTGAGCGCGTTCGCGGAGCGGGTGCCGGGTGTGGCGCACGCGGTGGTGGTCTCCTCCGACGGGCTGCTGGTGGCGATCTCCGATCACCTGCCGCGTGACAACGCGGACAAGCTCGCCGCGGTGACCTCCGGGCTGATGAGCATCACCGCGGGCGCGGCCCAGATGTTCGACGGCGATGTCGTCAAGCAGACGGTGGTCGAGATGGGCCGTGGCTACTTCCTGGTGATGCAGATCCGCGACGGTTCGATTCTGGCGACCTTGGCGGCCGGTGACGCGGACATCGGCGTGGTGGGCTACGAGATGGCCCGGCTGGCGAAGCAGGCGGGGGAGATGCTCACCCCGGCCCTGCGGGCGGAGTTGCAGCAGGCGCTGCCCCGCTGAGTGAGCCGGCCGAGCCCGGACGGTCACCGGCTCACCCGAGCCGAGCCGTCCGGGCCCGGCGGTCCGGGTGGCGGCGCGTTCAGAAGCCGCCGTCGGCGATGACGGAGCGGTACCAGGTGGCGCTGCTCTTGAGCACCCGCCGCTGGGTGGGGTAGTCGACGTAGACCAGGCCCCAGCGCTGGTCGTAGCCCTGGTCCCACTCGAAGTTGTCGAGCAGTGACCAGACGTGGAAGCTCTCCAGCGGCACCCCGTCGGCGATGGCCCGGTGCGCCGCGGTGAGGTGGTCGCGCAGGAAGCTGATCCGGCCGGTGTCCTGGACGGTGTCGTCCGCGTCCAGAGTGTCCGGGGTGGGCAGCCCGTTCTCGGTGATGGTGAGCGGGATCGGGCCGTAGTCGCGGGTGATCCGGGTGAGCAGGTCGTACATCCCCTCGGGGTAGATCTGCTGCCACTCGGCCTCGGAGGTCGCCCACCGGTGCGCGGTGCCGCCGTCGGCGGTGACGTAGATCGGGGTGTAGTACTGCACGGCCAGCAGGTCGACCGGCGCGGAGATGACCTTCAGGTCGCCGTCGCGGATGCCCTGGACCATCCGGCTCTGCGGGCCCAGGTCGGCCAGCAGGTCCTCCGGGTAGCTGCCCTTGAACAGCGAGTCGAGGTAGAGGCGGTTCTCGTAGGCGTCGTAGAGGTGGGCGGCAGCGGCCGCCTGCGGGGAGTCGTCGGCGGGGTAGCAGGGGTGCAGGTTGAGCGCGGGGCCGATCCGGCTGTCGCTGCCGGTGGCCCGCAGCGCGCCGACGGCGAACCCGTGCGCGAGTTGCAGGTGGTGGGCGACCAGGTAGGCGGCGTCCGGGTCCTGCCGGCCGGGGGCGTGGTGGCCGGTGAGGTAGCCGTTCTGCACCACGGTCTTGGGCTCGTTGATGGTGAGCCAGGACGGCACCCGGTCGCCGAGGGCGCGGAAGACCACGTCGGCGTAGTCGGCGAAGCGGTGGGCGGTGTCGCGCGACTCCCAGCCGCCGGCGTCCTGGAGCGCCTGGGGCAGATCCCAGTGGAAGAGGGTGGCCATCGGGGTGATGCCGCGCTCGTGCAGGCCGTCGAGGAGCCGGCGGTAGAAGTCGAGGCCGCGCTGATTGGGCGTGCCGGTGCCGTCGGGTTGGATCCGGGGCCAGGAGATGGAGAAGCGGTAGCTGCGCAACCCGAGGTCGCGCATGAGGTCGAGGTCCTCGGCGTACCGGTGGTAATGGTCGATGGCCACGTCGCCGGTGTCTCCGTTGCGGGTGCGCCCCGGGACGCGGCTGAAGGTGTCCCAGACCGACTCGCCGCGCCCGTCCTCCTTGGTGGCGCCCTCGATCTGGTACGCGGAGGTGGCCGCGCCCCAGCCGAAGTTGTCCGGGAAGCGCAGCGGGCCGGCGGGCCCAATAGGTATCGACATGGATTCTCCTCATGGATACGGGGCCACCGCCGAAAGATTCGGGAGCGCTCCCATGATAGGGCAGGCGCTGCCGGCTGGTCAGCCGGCCGTCATGGCGGCCGGCGCTGGCGAGTGGGAGACGGATGTGGCCCCGAGCAGCGAACGAGGCCGTCCGGGCGGCGCGGCGCGCCTGTCCCGTCGGCCTCTTTTCCTATCGTGTACGGGGGTTTAGTGTGGGGACGGGGGAGGGCAACCCCCGTCCCCACCGTAACTGCACACACACGGGCGGAATTTGGGTCCTGCCGTGCGTGTCGCGCGGGAGCCGGGCCACGCGAGTGGCTCTGGTTCCACCTCCCTCCCTGTGGCGGGACGATGGCTGACGACGGCGTCCGGGCTGGCCCGTCGTCGGCCCTCGGTCTGGTTCCCTGAGCTCGTCAGAGACGATCCCAGCGATCTTCTTGTTGGAACCTTGTCGATGGAAGCGCTCCCATCGACCGATGTTGCGACTGTAACGCCCGTCACGCCTTTGTGAAAGCCCCAAAACGAGATCGAAACAAGGAGCTGATCCGAGGCTCCGTGCGCTTGTTGTGGGAGCGCTTCCATGGCACACTGTCGATTCGACGCGACAGGAGCCACATCGCGTGAGTGCGGGTCCACCGAGGGCAGCCGGCAGCACCAGCTCCGGTCACGGTCACCCGATCAGCCGGCGGGACCCCTCCCGTGCGGGCTCGCACCGCCGAACCCCGGCCGGGCCCGGGGGAGACCACCTTCCCGGCGCCTCGACATCCCCGCGGACCACCACCCACGCGGGCAGGCGCCTCGCCGGGGACCGTCCCGGCCCGGTCCGAGGAGACACCGCGCACATGAGACAACTGGCACGACGCCGTCGAGTGGCGATCATCGCCGCCGCCGCGCTCGCCATCGGCGGGGTGACCCTGCCCGCTGGCGCCGCACAGGCCGCACCCGCCTGCGACGTGGTCTACGCGACCAACGACTGGAACACCGGCTTCACCGCCAATGTCACCATCAAGAACCTGGGCGACCCGATCACCAACTGGACGCTCAAGTGGACCTTCCCGAACAGCGGTCAACGGGTCACCCAGGGCTGGTCGGCCCGGTACAGCCAGACCGGCAGTGAGGTCACCGCGACCAACGAGTCGTACAACGGCAACCTCGGCACCGGGGCCTCCACCACCATCGGCTTCAACGGCGCCCACACCGGGAGCAACCCGAAGCCCACCGCGTTCACCATCAACGGCACCCCGTGCAACGGCACCCCGGCCAACCAGCCGCCGACGGTTTCGCTCGGCCTGCCGAGCGGGCCGTTCACCGCGCCGGCCGACGTGCCGCTGACCGCCACCGCCAGCGACCCGGACGGGACGATCAGCAAGGTCGAGTTCTACCGCAACGGCCTGCTGATCAACACCGACACCAGCGCCCCGTACGCCTACACCCAGGAAGACCTGCCGGCCGGCAGCTACACCGTGCAGGCCAAGGCGTATGACAACGCCAACGGCATCGGGGTCGACGAGAAGGCATTCACCGTCGGCGCCGCCAGCGGCCCGACGCTGGTCGCCACGCCGTCCGCGGTGAGCGTCGCCGAGGGTGGCACCGCCACCTTCAACCTGAAGCTCAGCGCCGCGCCGACGGCCAACGTGCCGGTCACCCTCACCCGCACCGGTGACACCGATGTCACGGTCTCGCCGAGCACCGTCACGCTGACCCCGAGCAACTGGAACACCGGGGCCACCGTCACGGTCGCCGCGGCCGAGGACGCCGACACCGTCGGCGGCGCCGCCACCATCACCGCCACCGCCACGGGTCTGGCCTCGCTGGCGGTCACCGCCACCGAGATCGACAACGACACCCCCGGCGGCGACAACACCTACATCGCGAAGTTCCTCGAGCAGTACGGCAAGATCAAGAACTCGGGTTACTTCAGCCCCGAGGGCGTGCCGTACCACTCGGTGGAGACGCTGATCGTGGAAGCCCCCGACCACGGTCACGAGACCACCTCCGAGGCGTTCAGCTTCTGGCTCTGGCTGGAGGCGAACTACGGGCGGGTCACCCAGAACTGGGCCCCGTTCAACAACGCGTGGACCGTGATGGAGAAGTACATCATCCCGACGCACGCCGACCAGCCGACCGCCGGCTCCGCGGGCACCCCGCAGTACGCCGCGGAGTACAACCTGCCCAGCCAGTACCCCTCGGCGCTGGACCCGAACGTCCCGGTCGGCCAGGACCCGCTCCGCTCGGAGTTGCAGTCCACCTACGGCACCGGCGACATCTACGGCATGCACTGGCTGATGGACGTCGACAACACCTACGGCTTCGGCCGCTGCGGTGACGGCACCACCAAGCCGGCGTACATCAACACCTTCCAGCGGGGCACCCAGGAGTCGGTGTGGGAGACCGTCCCGCAGCCGTCCTGCGACACCTTCAAGCACGGCGGTCAGTACGGCTACCTCGACCTGTTCGTCAAGGACACCGGGGCCCCCGCCAAGCAGTGGAAGTACACCAACGCTCCGGACGCCGACGCCCGCGCCGTGCAGGCCGCGTACTGGGCGCTGACCTGGGCCAAGGCGCAGAACAAGCAGGCCGACGTCGCGGCCACCATCACCAAGGCCGCCAAGATGGGCGACTACCTGCGGTACGCGATGTTCGACAAGTACTTCAAGAAGATCGGCAACTGCGTCGGGGCCAGCACCTGCCCCGCCGGCAGCGGCAAGGACTCGGCGCACTACCTGCTGTCCTGGTACTACGCCTGGGGCGGCGCGTACGACACCAGCCAGAACTGGTCCTGGCGGATCGGCTCCAGCCACAACCACTTCGGCTACCAGAACCCGTTCGCGGCCTGGGCGCTGACCAACACCCCGGAGCTGGCGCCGAAGTCGCCGACCGCCGCCAGCGACTGGACCAAGAGCCTCGACCGGCAGCTGGAGTTCTACACCTGGCTGCAGTCCGCCGAGGGCGGCATCGCCGGTGGTGCCACCAACAGCTGGGACGGCAGCTACGCCCAGCCGCCGGCCGGCACCAGCACCTTCTACGGCATGTTCTACGACGTCGACCCGGTCTACAACGACCCGCCGTCGAACCAGTGGTTCGGCATGCAGGCCTGGTCGATGCAGCGCATCGCCGAGCTGTACCTGCAGACCGGCAACGCGAAGGCCAAGGCGCTGCTGGACAAGTGGGTGCCGTGGGCGATCGCCAACACCACCCTCGGCACCAACTGGTCCATCCCGTCGGACATGGCGTGGACCGGTCAGCCGACCACCTGGAACCCGTCCAACCCGCAGCCCAACACCAACCTGCACGTCGAGGTCACGGTGAAGGGCCAGGACGTCGGCGTCACCGCCGCCTACGCCCGGACCCTGATCGCGTACGCGGCCAAGTCGGGCAACGTCGCGGCGAAGGACACCGCCAAGGGGCTGCTCGACGCGCTGTCGTCCGCCAGCGACGCCAAGGGCGTGTCCACCACCGAGAAGCGTGGCGACTACCGGCGCTTCGACGACGTCTACAACGCGTCCACCGGACAGGGCCTCTACGTCCCGTCGGGCTGGACCGGGAAGATGCCGAACGGCGACGCCATCGCCGCCGGCAAGAGCTTCCTGGACATCCGGTCCTTCTACAAGAACGACCCGGACTGGCCCAAGGTGCAGGCGTACCTGGACGGTGGTCCGGAGCCCGAGTTCAACTACCACCGGTTCTGGGCGCAGGCTGACGTCGCCATGGCGTACGCCGACTACGGCAGCCTGTTCCCGAACGGCTGATACGACCCGGGGTGGGTGGCGTGGACCGCCCACCCCGGGGTCCGGCCCGGTCCGGGGAACGACGGACCAGGGCTGGCGGACGGCCTGACACCCACGGTCAGGCCGGGGTGGGCCGGCCATCTGGCCGACGCAGCGGATCGGCTGGCCCGCCCCACCGCCCGGACTGAAGCTAGCCGCGAAAAAGCCCAGAAATTCGGGCCGTCGCGGGATCACACCGAGGTCCGTGACGGAGTAACGTACGTCACCGGAGAGGCCGCTCCCCCCGTGGCGGCCTCTCCACTTTTGCAGCGAGTCCGCGCCGCCCCGCCGCACCGGCGAGGCGGCGCGACCGGTTCAGCGAGGCGGCACGACCGGGTGACGCAGCCCCGGGTGCCCGGCCGGCAGCGAGCGCCGCAGCACCACCCAACTCAGTGCCAGCGCCGCCGCCACCAGCGGCCAGGTCAGCGCCACCCGGGCCACCACCAGCGCGAGCACCTGCCCGCCCAGGTAGAGCGGCACGAACACGGCGACCCGCAGCAGGTACGTCGCCGTCCACACCCAACTCGCCCGGCCGTACCCGCGCAGCAGCACCGGGTCGCGCCGCCACCGGGCGCGCTGGCCCAGCACCGCGCCGACCAGCACACCGAGCAGTGGCCACCGCACCACGATGCTGACCGTCCACGCCAGAGCGCTCGCGGCGTTTGACAACACCTGGATCAGAAAGAAGTTCTCGGCCCGACCGGTGCGCACCGCGATCAGCGCGGCGACACAGACGGCCAGCAGCCCGATCAGGACCGAACGCGGCCGGTCACCCCGACGCAGGCGTACGCCGGCCACCACCGCGCCCACTGCCAGCGCCGCGCCGACCCCGCCCCACAGCGACTCGCCGCCCCACAACCACCCCGCGGCGAACGCCAGCGGCGGCAGTGTGGCGTCGATGGCGCCGCGTCGCCCGCCCAGCAGATCCGTCAGCGACTCGGCCCGCGCTGGCTCTCCCGGACCGGTGTCGACGCCGGCCCGCGCTGGCTCTCCCGGACCGGTGTCGACGCCGGCCCGCGCCGGCCCTTCCGGCCCCGGATCGCCGCCTCCGCGCTGCTCCGGACCGGGCTCGGCCGGGCAGCTGTCGCGCTCCGGTGTTCCGCTCACCACCGCCTCCTCACCTCCGGCACAACCTAACCGGCGATTGGTGGCGGGCCACCGCTCGGACCGCCGACACCTGCCGCTACGGTGTGCGGATGCGCGCGACGGCACGGGGTTGGACCGCGGTCTGGTTGGTCGTACTGGCCCTTGTCCAGGCGGCTGCCTTCCTCGCCGTGTGGCGGGTGGCCGTGCACTCCGAGGTCGGTCAGTGGGTGGACACCGTCGCCCTCACCGGCAACCGGATCGGACAGGACACCATCGATGGTCCGGTCGACCGGATCCTCAACGCGATGTCGGTGGTCTCGTTGCTGGCCGCCACCGCGATGATCGGCTTCATCGCGTTGATCCGGGGGCGGATCGCCCTGGCGATCACCGCGACCCTGCTGATCGCCGGAGCGAACGTCACCACCCAACTGCTCAAGTACGGGCTGAACCGCCCCGACTTCGGCCTCGACCCGGAACGCGCGGCGGTGGGCAACAGCCTGCCCAGCGGGCACACCACGGTGGCCGCCTCGGTGGCGGTCGCGCTGATGCTCGTGCTGCCGCGCAAGGTCCGGGCGGTCGGCGCGTTCGTGGGTGCCGGCTACGCCGCCGTCGCCGGAGTCGCCACCCTCTCCGCCGGCTGGCACCGGCCCAGCGACGCCGTCGCCGCGTACCTGGTGGTGGGTGTCTGGGCGGCGTTGGCCGGGCTGCTGCTGCTGATCACCCAGCGGGAGCAGGCCGAGGTCGCCCCCGGCGACGCGCACCGGGTCGCCGCGCTGGTGCTCGGGGTGGTCGGCCTGCTCGCCCTGGTCGCCAGCGGACTGTCCCTGTCCTGGCTGATCGAGCTACGCGGCACCGGGCCGCAGGAGTTGTCCCGCCGGCCGTTGTTCGTCGGGTACGCGGGCAGCGCCGCCGGGATCGCCGGCACGATGGCCGTGGTGATGGCGCTGGTGCTCACCGTCGTGCACCGGCTGGTGCCCCGGGTCAAGGGCTGAGCCGCCCGGTGGAGCCGACCCGGGCGGCGTTCTCCGCCGAGTGCGCGCGGTTCACCGAGGTCCTGACCGAGCTGACCGACGATGATCTCGGCCGGCCCACCGACTGCCCGCCGTGGACCGTCCGGGAGCTGATCGCGCACACCCGCACCGGGGTCGGCCGACTGACCGACATGCTAGCCGCGCCCGCCCCGCCACACGCCGAGGTGGACGCCGCAGGCTACTTCGGCGCGGCGAAGTTCACCGCCGAGGTCGACGCCGACCGGATCGCCGGCGGGCAGCGGGACGCGCTACCGGTGGACCGGGCGGCGCTGGCGACCGAGTTCGACCGGGCCTGGCGGGCCACCGAGGCGGCCGTCGCCGCCGCCGCGCCCGACCGGGTGGTGCGAACCCGCCACGGCGACGCGATGCGCCTCGGCGAGTTCCTGCGGACCCGGGTCGTCGAGGTGGGCGTGCACGGGTTGGACCTGGCCGCCGCGCTGGGCCGGTCCCCGTGGCTCACCCCACCGGCGGCGGCGGTCATCGCCGAGCTGCTCACCGGCGGACGACCGACGCCGGCTGGGTTGGGCTGGGACCGGTTGACGCTGATCCGCAAGGCCACCGGCCGGACGGCAGTGACCGTCCCGGAACGGGCAGCGGTCGACGCCGCCGGCTTCCGCTGGCTGGCCTTCGGCCGCTGACGGCCGGCCCTGCGAGGTCGTCGCCGGTGTTGCTGAATCAGCTCGCCGAGCGGGGCGCGGGGACGTGCGGGGCGACACCGCGCAGGTGCGTCAGCACCACCGGGTCGATCCGCCCCGGCACCAGCCGCTCCTCCAGGTTCTCCAACCCGGCCCAGGAGATCAACGCCGCTTCCGGGTCGTCCTCCCGCGCCGGATGACCGAGCGCGGCGAGCAACGCCGCCACCTCGGCGGCGACCGCGCCGGTGAGGTCGAGCAGGGTGGCCGGGTCCGGCCGGCCGAACAGCATGGTGTGCACCGACAGCAGACGACCCAGCTCGGCCACCGGGTCGGGGTGGTCGTCCACCCGAAGGTCCACCACCACATCGCTGGTGCCGCCGTACCCGCCGCCGCGCTCGACCACCAGCAGGCCGGCGCTCTGCCGCCCACGCCGGTCGCCGCCGGCCTCGTCGCCGGCCCGCAACGCGGCCACCAGCCGCTCGGCGAACGGCAGCGCCGTTCCCGCCTCCCAGGCCGCACCGAGGGCGTCGACGACCTCCGGCCCGGTGAGCACGTTGCCCTGCGCGGCCCAGCCGTCGCCGGTCCGCCCGCCGGCCCACGGGTGGCAGGCCGGCCCCGTCCAGCTGGCCCCCGTTCCGGTGACCCCCACGACGCCGAGTTGACGATGGTCCCGCTCGGGGTCGGCGGCGATCAGCCCGGCCACCACGTCGGCGGCAGCCACCCCGGTGCGTAGCAGGGTGAGTCCCTGCGGGCGGTAGGCGAGGTTCACGTGCGCCTGGGTGGCCAGCGCACCCACCTCGGCGGCGGCGGCCGGCACCAACGCCCCGGCGGCGAGGAACTTGCTGGCGACGGCCACGCCGTGCAGGCGGCCGTCGGCGGAGCGGGCGACGAGCGAGAAGGTCACCGGCCGAGAGTAACCCTCCGGTCCGGCACGGCATTCGCGCGCAACGCTCAGAACGGTGGCGTGGCGGCCTCCGGTGGGGCGCCGTGCGCCCGCCGGGCGTCGGCCACCGCGACCGCCGCCAACGCCAGCGCCCCGAGCGCTGTCGCGAGCACACCGGGCAGGTGCAGCAACGGCACCGACGACACCACCAGCACCGTGAGGGCGATCCACCGGGACGGGGAGACCCGCGCGAACACCTCGTACTCCAGGCGGGCCCGGCCGGCCAGGAACAGGGCCGGGCCACCGAGCACCATGGCCAACCACGAGCCCGGGATCCGCTCCAACGGAGCCTCGATGATCAGCTCGTAGCCGATCGCGGTGCACGCGAGACCGATCACCATCACCAGGTGGGTGTCGGCCGCGGACCGGCCGATATTGGCGGGGTGCCGGGCCTTCATCACCGCCTCGCCCAGGATCCGCCCAGCCCGCTGCACATAGATCCGCCACAACATGATCGAGGTGGCCAACGCCAGCGCGAACGCCCAGGCGTGCCCCTTCTCGTACGGCCCCTTGCTGTACGAGAAACCGGCCACCAGGATCGTCTCGCCCAGCGCGACGAGGAAGAACTGCTGGTACCGCTCGGCCAGGTGCTCCCCGGCGATCTCCCACTTGGAGATCGTCGAACGACCCAGGCCGGGCACCGGCCAGCCGCAGCGGGCGGCCAGGTACTCGAAGCCCAGCGCCACCGACCAGAGCACCACCTGCGCGTTGGTGCTCAGCATCGCGCCGCCGATCCACAGCACCCCGCTGACGGCGTAGATCACCGCCATCCGCACCTTCAACCGGCGGTACGGGTGCGGGCCCAGCGCGACCGACAGGATCACCGGCCGGGTCACCTGCGCGATCACGTACGCCACGGCGAACATCAGCGCGGTCTCGCTGAACGCCCGGGGGATCGCCACCCCCATCACCATGCTGCACACCAGCGCGGTGATCACCACGGTCTGCAACGGCACCCGGTACGGGTCGTACCGGCTGGTCGTCCACGCGGTGCCCTGCCAGACCGCCCACAGCGCCAGCAGCAACAGCAGCGTCTTGCCGCTGCCGGTGATCGTCCCCCAGCCGTGCTCCCGGCCCGGGTCCTGAGTCAGATCCTCGAACGCGCGTGCCGAGATCCGGGTGAGCGCGAAGACGTACACCAGGTCGAAGAAGAGTTCCAGGAACGTCGCCCGGCCGGGCGCGGCCGCGGCCGGGACCGGCTCCAGGCGTCCCGCCGCCCTGGAACCCATGGTCAGCGGCCTGCGCCGTCGGTCCGGTCCACCTCGAAGTGGTAGCACCTCCCACTGGGCCGCACGGCCGGAAACCGGCGATTCTGCCCAACCCGGGGATCTTGCCCGGGCCGTCGTCAACGGGCACGATCGATCGGTGACGAATCGATGGGGCATGACCGTGCCGCTGGGCGGGATCGCGCTGGCGCAGCACGACGCGGCCTACGCGGCCCTGGAGCGGGCCGGGTTCACCGACGTCTGGTCGTCCGAGGTCGCCGGGGCCGACGCGTTCACCCCGCTGGCCCTCGCCGCCGCCTGGCAGCCCGGGCTGCGGCTGGGCACCGCGATCACCCCGGTCTACACCAGGGGTCCCGGGCTGCTCGCGATGAGCGCGGCGGCGCTGGCCGAGGCCGCGCCGGGCCGGTTCTCGCTCGGCATCGGGGCGTCCTCACCGGTGCTCGTCCGGGACTGGAACGCCGTGCCGTTCGACCAGCCGTTCCGGCGTACCCGCGACGTGCTGCGTTTCCTGCGCGCCGCGCTGCGCGGCGAGACCGTCGACGAGGTCTACGACACGTTCGCCGTCCGCCGGTTCACGCTGGAACGACCGCCGGCGGTGCCGCCACAGATCCTGCTCGCCGCGCTGCGCCCGGGAATGCTCCGGCTGGCCGCCGCGGAGGCCGACGGGGTCATCCTCAACTGGCTCAGCGCCGACGACGTACCGCGTGCCCTCGCCGAGCTGGGCGAGCGCCGCGCCGACTTCGACGTCGCCGCCCGGATCTTCGTCTGCCCCACCGAGGACACCGCGTACGCCCGGGCACTGGGCCGCCGGCTCATCACCAGCTACCTCACCGTCGGCGCGTACGCCGACTTCCACCGCTGGCTCGGCCGCGACGAGGCGCTCGCACCGATGTGGGCGGCCTGGGCCGCCGGTGACCGGCGCGGTGCCAACGCGGCGGTGCCCGACGAGGTGGTCGACGCGCTGGTGCTGCACGGCTCACCGGAGCGGTGCCGCGCCGAGGTGCGCCGCTACGCCGACAACGGGGTGGACGTGCCGATCATCGCGCTGCTGCCCACCCCCGAGGTCACCGCCGGTGGCGCGACCGCGCTCCTGGGCCTCATCGCCCGACTGGGCACCAACCTCGTGGAGGCGTCCGCGTGAACCTCACCGACCGGATCGTCGTGGTCACCGGCGGGGCCGGCGGCATCGGCGCCGCGCTGTCCCGCCGGTTCGCCGCCGAGGGAGCCGCGGCCGTGGTGGTCGCCGACCTGGACGCCGACGCGGCCCGCGCGGTCGCCGAGGGCATCGGCCCGGTCGCGCACGCCCACGCCGTCGACGTCACCGACGAGGAGCAGGTCCGCGCGCTGGTCGCCGACACCGAGCAGCGGTACGGCCGGATCGACCTGTTCTGCGCCAACGCGGGAGTGACCACCGGCGGGGGAGTGGAGGTCGACGACACCGGTTGGGACCGGGCCTGGCGGGTCAACGTGCTGGCCCACGTCTACTCGGCCCGCGCGGTGCTGCCCGGCATGCTCGCCCGAGGCGGCGGGCACCTGCTGCACACCTGCTCCGCTGCGGGTGTGCTGACCGCGGTGGGCGACGCCGCGTACACCGCGACGAAACACGCCTCGGTGGGCTTCGCGGAGTGGTTGGCCATCACCTACCGGGACCGGGGCATCCGGGTCAGCGCCCTCTGCCCCCAGGGAGTGGACACCCCGATGCTCGCCGACGGGCTCGCCGACGGCCACCTCGGCGCCCGGGTGGTCGCCGCGTCCGGCGCGGTGCTCACCCCGGACCAGGTCGCCGAGGCGGCCATCGCCGGGCTGGCCGAGGAACGTTTCCTGATCCTTCCGCACCCCGAGGTCGCCGACTACGCGCGCCGCCGCGCCGAGGACCCGGACGGTTGGCAGGCCGGCATGCGCAAACTCGTCCGCCGGCTGACCGCCTGACCCGCTACGTTTTCGATCACCGGGGGGAGCGGCGGGCGCGGCGGAGCGGGGCGGGATGCACCGACCACAGCAGACGGCGCCACCAGGGGCGCGCCGAGCGCAGGGTGGTCACGTACGCGGTGGCGACCTCGGCGGCCCGGGCGGCCTGATCCGCTGTTGCGGCACCCGGTGCGAAACCCACCCGGTTGAGCAGGGCCGCCAGCTCGTCGACGGCCGGCCCGTCGGCGCCGTCGCTGCCCGCCCCGGTGTCGGTGAGCGCCTGACGGGCGTGCCCGGCGACCTCGGTCGCGGCCAGGTCGTCGCCGACCGGCCTCCCGGCCAGCCGGAGCGCGTCGGTGACCTCCCGCCAGGCGCCGGCGATGCGCTGACCGGGGTCGCCCCGCACGAGCCGACCGCGGGTGAGGGAGCGGCGCATCGCCAACAGGGTGAGCAGGAACGCCCCCACCACCAGCAACAGACCACCGCTGCCGGCGGCGACCAGCACCGGCGTGGAGACCCCGTCGCGGCCGGACGGGACATCGGCGGCGGTCACCGGTTCCGGTGAGGCGCTCGGCTCCGCGGTCGGCGCGGGCGCCTCCGACGGCGGCGGGTCCTCCGGCGTCGGGCGGAAATCCTCCTCCACCGGCCTCGGCTCGTCGTTCGGGCGGGGCAGCGGGTCGAACGACACCCAGCCCAACCCGTCGAAGAGCACCTCCGGCCAGGCGTACGCGTCACCGGCCAGCACCGGCCCCTGCCCGCTGGTCCGGAAACCCACCACCACCCGAGTAGGCAGCCCGGAAAGCCGGCCGAGGACCGCGAACGCCGCCGCGAACTGCTCCGAGGTGCCCTCCTGCCCGCCGCCGTTGCGCGGCCCGAACAGGAAGAAACCCAGATTCGGGTACGCGTGCCCGCTCGGCGCGTCCGCCACCACCCGGTAGTGCTCGGCCAGGAACTGCTCGATCGCCGACGCCCGCGCGAACGGCGCGCCGTTCTCCTCAGCCAGCTGCCCGGCCAGCCGGCGCATCGGGTCCGGCACCCCGTCCGCCACCCGCAGCACCCGGGCCACCTCACCACCGGCGGGCACGTTCGCGGTAGCCAACAGGTTCAGGTCCGGGCGCTCCTCGGCGGAGGTCACCGTGTACCGCAGCCCCGGCGCCAGCCCCTCCGGCCGGATCAGCGTCCCGCTCGCCGGGTCGTACGCCACCCGCGCCCCGCTGACCTCCCGGGGCGTCGCCACGGCCGGCAGCAACCGGCCGGTCAGCTCGGCCACGCTGATCCGCTGCCGGACCGTGCGCACCGTGCTGTCGCGGGCGGCGGTCGCGGCCGGCAGGATCCGGCCGGCGTTGCGGTACGTCGCGCCGACGCGCCAGGTCACCCCGTCGTAGTCACTGAGCACCGCCAAGCGGATCCGCACACCGGGCGAGGTGTCCGCCGCCGGGTCGGTGTCGGGCGGCGCGTCAGGGCGTTCCGTGCTCACGTCGAGGAGCTTCTGCTCCGGGTGCAGCGCCCAGCCGGAGATCCGGATCAACGGGTTCTCGTCGAGCGTCTGCACCTGCGGCGGCTCCACGTACCGGCGCGGGTCCACCGGCCGACCGTCGACCTGCCCGGCGACGACCGGGCCGAGCAGCGCCACCGACCCGACCACCAGAGCCACCCCGAGCGCCGCGCTGGCGGCCAGCCGCAACCGCACCGCCGCCCGCACCCGGGGGGTCAGGTCGGCGGTCGGATCGCCGCCCGACGCCGCCGCCCGGCTCGGGGTCGCCAGGCCCACCGCCGCGACCGCGACGAACGCCACCGTCGACCCCACCGCCGGTTCGGCGTTCGGGCCCACCACGTACAGGGCGGCGGCGTAGAGCCCCGCCGCCGGCAGATAACCCAGCAGCACCCTGCCCGTGCGCAGCGCCACCTCCGCGCCGGCCAACCCGGCCAGCCAAGCGGCCACGACGGGAACCAGCACCGTGTCCGGTGTGGGCTCCACCGGGATCATCGCGGTGAGCAGCCGGGGAATGCCGTTGCGGGCGGCGTCCGCGGTGACCTCCAGCAGGCCGCCCGGCACGTCAGCGCGGGTGGCGGCCAGCCGCAGCGACCACAGTGTCCAACCGGCCATCGCGGCCACCGACACCGGCGCCACCAGCCAGGACGGCAGCCGCCGCGCGGCCACACTGACCAGCACCGAACCCGCCGCCGCGCCGACGACCAGCCAGGTCAGCAGGCCACCGGCGTACACCCGACCGAGCACCACCCCGGCGAGCGCGGTCAGCCCGATCAGCGCCAGCGGCAGAACCGCCGCCCGCAGCACCCGCGCGGCACCCGTCACCACCGGCGTACCCCGTCCCACTCGGCGGCGAACTGCGCGCCGTCCGCCGCATCGACGACCACCAGGCCGGCGGTGCCCGGCGGCGTCGGCTCGGCCGCGCCGAACACCCCGACCACCACCGACGGGTACGCCCCCCGCAGCGCCCCGACGTGCCCCAACTCCTCCCGGCCACCCGGCCCGGTCAGGAAGATCAGCGTGTCGCCCAGCCGGTCCTGCCGCAGCCGGGTGGTGGCCGCGCGCACCGCCGCACCATCGCCGGACAGCTCGGCGGCGGCCAGCCGGTCCAGCGGCCCGAGCGCGCCGTCGCCCTCGCCGTCGGGCGTCGTGACCTGCGCCGGCTCCCCGGCGGCCAGCAGCAACAGCACCGGCAGGTCGGCGCGGTGCGCGGCGGTCACGATCGACGCCGCCGCCTCACACGCCGACTCGAACGACTCCGCCACCCCACCGACCCGCCCCGGATGCGCAGCCACACGGTTGTCCAGCAGGACGACCAGGCGCGGCAGACTCGTGTCCACGTTCTCCCGCACCATCAGCTCACCCACCCGGGCGCTGGTACGCCAGTGCACCCGGCGCAGCTCGTCACCGACCACGTACTCCCGCAACGAGTCGAACGTGATCGACCCGTGCGGGACCCCGTCCACCCGACCGTCGAGGCTGCGCCCCGCGCCGGTGGGCACCGCCGCCAGCGGATGAACCCGGGGGTGCACCCAGACCGGCACCGTCGCACCGTACGGGCGGGCCAGCGCCACCAACCCCAGCGGGTCGCGCCGGGTCACCCGCAACGGGCCGACCGGCACCACCCCACGACGGTCGGTCGGCACGTCGTAGCGGACCTCGGTGTCCCGGCCGGGCCGTAGCCGCAACACCGGCACCGGCACGGTCCGCTCCCCGCACCGGTCCTCGGCCAGCAGGTTCGCCGATCGCAGGCGGCCGGTGTTGCGCACGGTCAACGTCATGCTCGCCGGCTCGCCACGGGCCACCCGGTCCGGGTCCGCACGGCGGGTCACCGCCAGCCGGGGCCGCCACGCCGCGACCAGCGCGGCGTAGCCCACGGCCGCTCCGGCCGCCGCGCCGAGCAACGTCAACTCGGGGTACGCGAACCGGAAACCCGCCCCCAGCAGCACCACGGCGGCGACGAGCAGCCCGACCCCACGGGCGGTGATCCCCATCGCGCTGCTGCCGGTCAGCCCTGCACCGGAGCGGGTTGCCCCGACGGCAGCGGCACCGGCACCGAGGCCACGGCCTGGCGCAGCACCTCCGCGGCGGTCATCCCGCGCACCTGGGCGTCCGGGGTGAGCAACAGCCGGTGCGCGAACACCGCCTCGGCGAGCGCCTTGAGGTCCTCCGGCATGATCCAGCCCCGCCCGTCGATCAACGCGTACGCGCACGCCGCCCGGGTCAACGCGATCACGCCCCGAGGGCTGACCCCGACGCGCACCTGCGGGTGGGTGCGGGTGGCGGCGGCCAGCCGGACCGCGTACGCGTAGAGCGGCTCGGCGATGTGCACCCGACGGGCCATCCGCACCATCTCGCCGACGGTGGCGGTGTCGGTGACCGGGGCGAGCGCCTCCGGGGACCGCACGGTAGCCCCGCGCAGCACCTCGACCTCGACCGCCTCGTCCGGGTACCCCACGGAGAGCTTCACCAGGAAACGGTCCAGTTGCGCCTCGGGCAGCCGATAGGTGCCGTCCATCTCCACCGGGTTCTGCGTGGCCACCACCAGGAACGGCGACGGCACCGGGTGCCGGACCCCGTCCACAGTGACAGTCCGTTCCTCCATCACCTCCAGCAGCGCCGACTGCGTCTTCGGCGACGCCCGGTTGATCTCGTCGGCGATGACGATGTTGGCGAAGACCGGCCCCGGGTGGAACTCGAAGTCCCGGGTCGCCTGGTTGAAGATCGTCACGCCGGACACGTCCGAGGGGAGCAGGTCGGGGGTGAACTGGATGCGCCGCCACTCACCCTTCACGGTGGCGGCGATGGCCCGCGCCAGGGTCGTCTTACCGACCCCGGGCACGTCCTCCAGCAGCACGTGACCCTGGGCGAACAAAGCGGTCAGCGCCAGCCGCACCACCTGCGGCTTGCCGAGCACCACCGCGTTGACGTTCTCGGCCAGCCGGGCGGCCAGGGCGGCGAAACCCTGCACCTCCGGTTGGGTGAGCGGCTCGTGGGTGTTCACGGTCGGTGGTGCTCCTCGCCTGGTGGTTCAGCAGGTGGGCAGGACGTTGATGGTGTCGCCGCCCTCCAGGTTGAGCCAGGCCCACGGGATGTAGTTCTTCCCCTTGAACTCGACCTGCACCCACCAGTTGCTCTGCTTCTGGTTGTTGTAGATCCACGAGTCGACGTTCTCGCCCGACTTCTTGCAGTACGCCTTCAACCGGGTGCCGGGTTTCGCCCAGCCGGCCTGCTGGTCGTTGTCCTGCCGGGTGACCTTGAAGACCTCGTTGCCGTTGCGGCCGTCGACCTCCTTGTCGCAGTAGGTCCGCTGGTCACCGTCCGGCCCGTTGTTGCAGGTAGCGATTCCGTACAGCGGCTGCGTGTTCTGGGCCTTCTGCGCCGTGCCCTTACCGGCGGCGTTGGTGGCCGTCACCGTGAACGTGTACTTCGTGCCCGGCGTCAGGCCCGCCATCGTGATGCTGGAGCAGGCCCCGGCCTTCGCCGGCTCGCCCGCCGTGCTCAGCGAGCAGGTGGCCTGACCGCCGCCCGCGTCCACTGTGAACGTCACAGTCGCCCCGGTGGCGGTCGACGACGAGCCGGTCACCGTGACCCGAGGCTCGGCCACCGTCCGGGCGGTGGCGGTGGCCTCCGGCCCCGGCCCGGCCTGGTTGACCGCCTTCACCTTCACTGTGACGTTCTGGCCGTTGCCCAGCCCGGTCACCGTGGTGCGGGTGTCGGTCACCTCACTGACCCGCCCACCGACGTCCACCAGGTACTTCGTCACCGGCCGACCGTTGGCTTCGGCCGGCGCCCACTGCACCGTCACCGCACCCGGCTGGTTGGCGACAGTGCCGGCGCGCAGGTTGAGCGGCCGACCGGGCGCGGCGAAGGGCACCACCGTGTTGCTGACCGGGGACGCCGCCGACCCGGCGCCCTTGCTGTTGACCGCCACCACTGTGAACGCGTACTGGGTGCCGTACTCCAGCTCACCGGCGGGCACCACCAGCTCCGTCCTGGTCGACTCGCCAGCCGGCGCGTTCGCCCCCGCCGAACTGGCCGTCACCGCGTACCTCGCGATGGTGTTGCCCTGCCCGTTCGCCGCCGGCCACTTCACCAGCACCGTGCCGTCGGGCCGTTCCTGCGCGGTGACGCTCGCCGGCGGGTCGGGGACCGCGGCGGTCGGCGTCACCGGGTTGCTGTTGCGCGCCGGGCCGTCGCCCTTCGCGTTGACGGCGTGCACCGCGAACCGGTACGTCTCGCCGTTGGTCAGACCCTTGACCTCCACCGCCCGCTGGTTGGCGCCCACCTGCAGGCGTTGGCCGGCGCCCTCCACCACGTACTTGATGATCTCGGCGCCGTTGGCGGCGGCCGGCCGCCAACTCACCCGCGCCTGGGCGTTACCGGCGGCGGCCGTGACGCTGCGCGGCGCACTCGGCTTGCCCACCCGCGGCTTCTTCGGTGGGGGCGGCGGCGGTGGGACCGGCGGCGGGTCGCCGCCGAGCACATCGTTGGCGTACTTGTTGACCTCGCGCACCTGGTGCTTGTCGTCCACCACCCGGGCGGTCGCCGAGTCGGGGGAGTTGATGAACAGGTGATTCTCCCGGACCTCCAGCTCCAGCGGCCCGTTGGCCCGCCCCCGGATGGTCTCGACCAGCTGCCCCGCCGCGTCGAAGGAGTAGATCATGCCGGTGGCCTCGTCGGCGCAGTAGAACCGGTCCGCCCAGGCCACCGCCGGGCTGAGCCGACCCCCCTCACCCGGCACTGTGAACGCGCTCTCCTGCCCACCGTCACCCACCAGCAGCACCCGCCGGTCGGCGGTCACCGTGACCGGCACCCGTGAACCGCTGGTACGCGCGGGAAGCGCCGCCGGGCCGGACAGCGTCAGCGGCGTCGGGTGCACCTCACCGTGCTGCACCCGCACCAGCGTGCCGGCCGTCCGGTCGAGCACCGCCACCCCGTCGTCCAGGGTGGAGACCACCAGCTCGTGGCTGGCGTCGGCGACGTCGTACGACTCGACCCGCTGCGGGCTGAGCCCGGTGCCCGCCGGCGCGGCCGACGCCGGCGCGGACGGCAGCTTGGCAGCGGTGATCGCCGAGACGGTGCCCTCGCTGGGCACCGCGATCCAGAGCCGACCCGCACCGTCGAAGGTGCCGCCGGCGATGCCCGGCGGATAGCGCACCGGCTCACCGACCGGGGTCAACGATCGCGGGTCGAGCTGCCGGACGATGCCCTGCACGGCATCGACGACGAACGCCGCGTCCTCGTGCAGGGCCACACTCACCCCCAGGCCAGGAGTGGTCCGGGTGGTCGCGCTGAGCTGGAGGGTGGCCAGATCCAGTGAGCTGACCTGCCCCGTCTGCAGGTCACGCAGGATCAGCAGCCGGTCGGTCTGGGTGATCTGCATCGGATGTTGCCGGGCACCGGGGATCTCGGTGCGGGTGTCCACCCGGGCGGTGACCCCGTTGACCCGGGCCAGCTCGCTGCGCGCCGCACTCCACAACCAGGAGCTCGCGTCGTAGTTGGCCACCGCGTTGTCCGCCGCGCCCAACCCGAGGACTGTCAACCCCATGGCAGCCAGCAGCGCGGCCACCGTGCCGACGGTCACCAGCCCGCCGCGCAGCCGGGACCGGGGGCGGGGGGCCTCGGTCCGTACGGCGTCGTCGATGCTGGCCACAGCCGGCTGCCTCCCGTGAGTCGTGGCAGGTGGCGTGCGCCTCGCGGCGACCCCTCCCCTGAGCCGGGTGCCATCATATGGCGCTGGTGGTGGCGGGGGAACCCGCACTGTCACCCCTGTGGATACCGAGCGTGTGCGTTGTGGACGTCCAGCTCAGCCGGGTTCCGCGCTCGATTCAGCGCGGCGACGGTCGGCCGGAGGGCGACCCGGTCGGCGTGGTTCGGCGCTCCCGCGTCGTGCAGACCTGCCCGGAAGTCGCAAAGCTGTCAGTGGAGTAGACCGCCAACACGGTGAAACAGTGATCCACCCGGGAGTTCAGCCCGTTGACCGTGTAGCTGGTCCGGCCCGGGTCCACGGTGGCGATCACCCCCAACGCCTGCCCGGCCCGACCGGCGGCGACCATGAACGGCACCGCACCACCGGTCGGGTCCGTCCAGGTCAACGTGATCGTGGTCGAATCGTCCCGCAGCTTCAGGTCTCCCGGCGCCGGCCCGGCCGCCGTCGGCGCCTGCGTCGCCGCCGTCGTCGGGGTCGCGGCCGGCGGCGGGTCGTCACGGGTCAGCACCACCGCGCCCAGACCCGCCACCGCCACGACGGCCACCCCGGCCGCCACCACCGCACCGATCAGCGCCGCCCGGTTGCGGCCCGTCGACCCACCATCATCGGCGTACGCCGGAGGGTGGTACTGCTGACCCGGGTACGGCGCCTGGTACTGGTCCTGGATCGGGTACGGCGCCTGGGCCGGCTGATGGTGGTACTGCTGCACCGGTGGCGGCGCGGCCGGCGGCCTCGGGCCGGCGCTCGGTGACCAGGCCGGCTGTGCGACAGGGCTTGCCTGAGCGATGCTCGGGTCTGCTGGGGAGGCTCCGGTGACGTTCGTCGGCCCGGCGGTGAGCTTCGTCTGCGCGGCCAGCGGGGCGGGCGGGGCGGCTTCGGGCCAGCCCGGACTGGGCGGCCCGCCGGGCGACGGGAACACCACGGTCTGGTCGGACAGCGCACCCCCGGTCTGCCGGCTCGACGCCGCCGGGGCGTCGAGGATGCCCAGCCCGGGGTCACCGTCCGCACCGGTGCCACCCGCGTCCATCATGGTCTGTCCGGCCGCCGTGCCCGGTCCGGCCGCCGTCCCCTGTGCGGCGGTCGCGGGCTGTCCGGCGGCCATGGCCTGTCCGACGGTCATGCCCCGTGCGGCGGTCGTGGCCTGTGCGGCGGTCGCGGGCTGATTGCGCGTCGCGGGCGGGTCGGTGGGGTCGGCAGCGGGAGTCGGCAGAGGCTGCGGTGGGGCGCTGCTGCTCCAGGGCGGTGCGGTCAACCCCCAGGGCGGCACGGGTGGCGCGCTCACCGGAGGCGCGGAGACGGGTGGCCCGTAAGGCGGCCCGGAGACAGGCTGCCCGAACCCGGGTTGCCCGTAACCGGGGGGTGCGGAGACCGGGTAGGTGTGTCCGGGTGGTGCGGAGACGGGTTGGCCGTAGCCGGGGGGTGCGGAGACCGGGTAGGTGTGTCCGGGTGGTGCGGAGACGGGCTGGTCGTAGCCGGGGGGTGCGGAGACCGGGTATGGGTGGGCCGGCGGCGCGGAGACCGGGTGCGGCTGGCTGGGTGGCGCGGAGATCGGATGCGGGGTCACCGGGGGTGCGCTGACAGGCTGGGTAGGTGGTCCGCTCGGCGGGTAGGCCGGCCCCGGATGGTCGACGGCCGGGGCGGCCCTACCCGGCAGCGTCGCCTCGGTGTCGGACACCTTGTGCGAATCGCCCGGTGCGGTTCGCCCGGCGGCGACTCGGGCGGCCTCCTCGGCGAGCAGCGGTTCGATCTGCCGTACCTGGATCGTGGGGTTGTCCCAGCGAGGTGCCGGCACCGCCGGTGCGGCGGGCGGCGGTGGTGGCGCGTCGGCCACCGGCGGAGTCGCCTGGTCACCCACCCGCTGACGTGGTGCCACGGTTGGCCCGGCTGGCGGTCCGTGTGGTGGTCGCTGCCCGGCCGGCGCTGTCGGCGGGCCCTCAGCCCTGGGCCGGGGCGTCGGGTCGACCGTTGACCGGGACGGTGCGGACGGATACTTCTCGGCGCGTTGAACCGGAGGTGGCGCATTCGTGGGGGACTGCCCGCTGGAGCGTGAGCCAAGCGACATCGCGGTCGCTGGCTGTTGCTCGTCAGCGGGTGGAATTGGCGTCGCCGCAGGTCTGGGTGCGGCCGTCGGCGGGCCGGGCTGCGTCGGCCGGGTCGAGGAGGCTGCCGGCTGAACGGGCATCGCCCGAGGCGCTGGGACGGCGTTGCGGGGCGACGAGGGTGCGGCGGGTGCGCGTACCGCCGAAGGGGTTGGTGGGGGTGCAGCCGGCGGTTGCGGCGGCGCCCAGGGTGAGACGGCCGGCGGCGGACCGCCCGCCGAGGGCCGCATCGCGGCGAGGGTCGCCAGCGACAGGGTCGGGCCGGTGAGCGCCGACCGGGCACCCGGCTCGCCCGCCGGGGCGACCGGAACCGGGCCGGACGTTCGCGCGGGGTGCTGCTCGCCCGACGTCGACGCGGGCGGGCCGAGATAGTCGCGGGCCGCTCGTACCGCCGGGTGGTTCTCACCGAGCACGGCGGGCCCGGCGGTGGCCACGCGCGTGTAGTTGCGGCGGGCCTCGTGCCGGTTGCCCAACTCCTCCGCCACCTCCGCCAACTCGAAGGCGAGCGCGAGCATCAGCGGATCCGAGTGCTCCCAGCGCCGCTCGCCCGCCGCGAACGCCTCCTCCAACACCCGGCGGGCAGCCGGCGGGTCGTCCCCCTCCCGGTGCAACCGCGCCAGCAGGTGCGCGGTGTGCAGCACCTCCGGATGATCGTCACCGTACGGCGGAGGAGCGGATTCGACGGCCTCCGCGAGCAGTTGCCGGGCGGCGCTGAGGTCGCCCGCGGCGCGCAGGGCGAGGGCTCGGTGCTGGGCGGCTGCCAAGGGGGAGGGATGGGGCACGTGGCAATGCTGCCGTCAGAGGGCTGCCGGACGCTACCCGGACACGCCTCGACCGTGTGTCGCCGCGCCGTTTGAGGCGGCTTGAGCAGCGGCGGAAGCGCCGGGGGAGAGGCGCCGGAAGGCGATGTGCATGATCCACGAGCGGCGTGTACAGTAACTCCCCGTGCGGCCCGCCGTGCCGACCACCGGATGGAAAGATCATCTGGTCGGCGAGGTAGGCTGAACGTGTAGGTCCGGGTGGCGGAATGGCAGACGCGCTAGCTTGAGGTGCTAGTGCCCGTATAGGGCGTGGGGGTTCAAGTCCCCCCTCGGACACGAGTATCTTTCATTTGTGCACAGTATGACGTAGCGGTGGTCAAGTATGCTTGACCACCGCCGAAGCTCCTACGACACAGGCGCCGGCGCTGCCCCTCGTGACAGGCCTCCCGGAGCGAGAGCTGCGACAACACACGCCAGCTCATCTGTCATCCCCGCTGTTGCCCTGCCCGGTCAGCAGACCAGCGCACGTGGTGCTCCTGGTACTCCTGCCGCAGCGATGAGACGACCGCCGCTACCCCTTCCAACCCTCGCCGCCACCCGCAGTCGCCTGGCTGTCTACGGACTGGTCACGCTGAATGCGCACGGCCGGATCGCTGATCGGTCGGCGATGAAGGTGCTTCAGTGGGCGCCCGGACTGCGATTGAGCATCAGGGAGCGCCATGGGCTGATTGTGGTTTCCGCGGATCAACAGGGCGTCTTCAAGGTGGCCAAGGAAGGTCATGTCCGGCTGCCGGCGGTGGTTCGCCAGTGGTGCGGCCTCGCCGCCGGTGACCGCGTACTTATCGTCGCTGAACCGGCCAGCGGACGGCTGGTAGTTCACCCGCCGGCGAAGCTCGACGAGCTGATCACCCAGGCTCACGACGCGGTGTTCGGGGGCGAGCATGAGTGATACCGCGGCGAATCGTGCTGAGTTGGACGCGGCTCGGCTGCTTCTTGCTCGGATGGGCATCTCGCCTGCTGAGCTGTTGGACGCTGCGGTGGCTCGGCCTCCGTCGCCGACCTTTGCCGAGTACGTCCCGGTGGTGGCGGCTGCGGTCACGGCGGGGACGCGGCGTGCCTACGGCTCCTATTGGAAGCGGGTGGTGGAGCACTGGGGGCATCGAAGATTGGACGAGCCCACTCCGTCGGAGATCGAGCAGTTGGCGGAGTACGTCAAGACGCACGTGGTGGCGCGGCGGAACGCCCGTGGAGGTCGAAGCGCGGCGGAGCATCTGATTGCCGCCTTGCGTTGTCTTTACAAGAGGGCAGTCGCTGATGGTTTCATCGTTGCTTCGGACAACCCTGCATTGAAGGTGGCGAAGCCGCGACGGCTGCCGAGCACGCGCAGGGCAGTGGCGGATACCCGGCTGGCCGAGATCAACGAGGTTGCAGCCAGCACGGGCGACGATCCGGCGCTCGACACGTTGCTTCTGCGGTTGCACACCGAGACGGCGTGTCGACGCGGTGGCGCGCTGGCGCTTCGTCCGGCCGATTTGGATCCGGATCAATGTCTGATCCTGCTGCGAGAGAAGGGGGACTCAAGGCGGTGGCAGCCGATTTCTCCGACGCTGATGCGGTACCTGCAACGGCATGCTGAGGAGCGGGGTGCGACGGAGGCGGGGCAACTGCTGCGCTATCGGAGTGGGCAGCCCATCACATACCGGCGTTATGACCATCTGTGGGTGCGGATCGGCGAGCACCTGCCGTGGGTTTACACACAACAGATCAGCACACACTGGTTGCGTCACACCACGCTGACCTGGGTGGAAAGGAACTTCGGCTACGGCGTCGCACGAGCCTACGCCGGTCATTCGGAGGGCGGTAGTGATGCTGGCACTACAGCCACCTACGTGCGGGCGACGATGCAGGAGATCGCCGCAGCGTTGTCGGCGCTCACAAATGAGCCGCATCCCCTGAGTTAATTGTGCGGTGGGACCTGGCCTTGCGGGGTTGGGTCCCACCGCGCCGTGCGGCGGGATTAACAGAACCTTCTTCCGCCAGCCCGCTGTGGACGGCAGCAGGTCTTTCTAGCCCGAAACATCGCCCTGAATAGGGCAGATGTTGTCAAGCGGCGGGCACTAGACGGGGCGCTGGCCGGTACACGGTAGCTGGGCCACCGACAGCTTCGCGCCGAAACCCGCCACGGGGTGCGGCGCTCTCAGCCGGGCTTGCGGCCTTGGTCAGGGCCGGTTTGACGACGCCGACACGGGCTTGCCCCATCGACTCGTCGGCACTTTATCCGTCGCCTCACGGGCTCAAATACCTTGATCGGCGCCGGCGAGCAAGTTGCCGTCGCAGGCAGTGCTCGGGTCGCGTGACCAGGTCTTCCACCAAACCGCCAGCGGTGTGGGCACGGATCCTGGTCGGGTCGGCGAGGTCACCGCTCGAGCTGCCGGACACGGCCGCGTGCAGGTGGAACAGCTTTGGCCGCAAGCCACTGACCTCCGGTCCCTGCGGCGGCACGTTCCGCTGCGGGAACCGCTTCCTCTCCACGCCGTTCGGGTCGGAGGTGATCCTGTACGCCGGGCTGAGCCCGCGCCAGTTACCTACCGTCGGGCTATGGAGGAGTTGCTGCGGGGGCAGGCCGAGGTGGTCACCGGCGATAGGGAAACCGTTGTGTAGCGGGCCTGCCTGTATGAGATCACGCCCGAGCTCGGGCGACGACACGGGCGTGACCTGCGGTTGTACCGGCATCGCCCCGACTACTGCGAACCCCACGGCCGGGGCGGCGAGGACCGGTGCGAGTAAGTCTTGCGCACGGCCCCGCCGCCACCCGCCCTCGAACATGCGTACGATCACCGCGTGCAGGCAGTGATCCGACGGTGGCGGCAGTTTCTTCTCGGCCGCAGTGCCGCTTGGATGCCAGCTCGCTGCTAGGAGGTGACCCGGGCCCGTTTGGTCAGCTCCGAGGGCGTCAGGCGGCCTATCGGCAGTACACCGATTGCGACGAAGCGCGGAGTCTCCGTAGGGCTACGCGACCGCCATGTGCTCCACACGCTGTCCTCAAGGCTGGTGTAGCCCTTGGAGTGGTCACTGTGATCGCCTAGGAGAAGGATGCAGAATGGCGGTGTAGTCGCCGTGTAGTTGACGGCTTGGGCCAGGTATTTGTTTTCGACTTTCTCCCGAGTCCACTTGTTCTCGTGCCGTTTCACCTCCACCACGAACCGCATGCCGAGTTCGGGAGTGTACGTGATGTCGGCACGCCCTGATGCGACGTCGATGACCTCCCGCTGCACACTGCCGGCTTCGAGCATTCCGGCAAGGTATTGCAGGCAGTCGTTCTGCAGATCCTCCTCAAGCCACAGCTTGCCCTTGGGGTGCGGACCGAGATACGCAGTGACACCACCCAATAAATCTGCCTGGGCGTTGAAGCGAAGGTGCAGGAACCGAAGAACGTGGTTCAGCAGGGCGCTGAAGTAGCTTCGCGCGGGTTCCTCCCACTTCGGGCTCTGCACTAGTTGTCCATGAAGCTGCGCTAGCTGAGTATCGAGCAGGAGGTCGCCGGTGAGTGCGAACCCTCTCTCGTGCTCTTCTAGGAGCCCACGCACTTTTTCCTTCAGGACCTCGTCAGTCCCATTGAGCAGCGAGCCCCAGGGCCCCTGCCCGGCCTCGGATTTTCCCGGCGGCTCCGCTGAGGACCCAGAAGCGAGCGCGTGTTGCCGCGCGGAGATTCTCTGGTCGAGTTGAAGAGCGTCGGGGTGCTGCGCCAACTGCGGGTCGTGCTTGAGGCCTTCTCTCAGGTGGTGCAGGAGTCCCATCTCTCGTATGAACGCTGCCTCAATCGGCGGGGAAATGAGTCTCTCCAGGCTGTTGTCGGCCCCCGTGACCGCGTAGACCGACCTGCTGGCTCGATAGACCTGCAGCACCCCTGCCAGGACCTTGCTTGCGTCGAGCCAACTCGGCTGCAGCAGCCAATTTCCTGCGTTGCGAAGTGTCGCCACCAGTTCGAGCCAGGATGCTTCAGTATGGCCTCTAGCCTCTAGCCAGGGAGGCTGGTGCATCCGCGCGGACCACGCGACACGCTGAGAGACGGCTTTGTCAAGATCATGTGCGAGAGAGGCGAGCCGGTCCTGCACATCGATGTCTGGCTGCTGCTCGAGTTCGGTGAACGTGAAGAGCGCTTCCAAGGCAAGTCGGTAGGCTCGAGCGTCTAGGCGTGCTTCTTCCGCATGTTCAACGGCTTGCAAAAGGATGGCCGCTGAGCGGAGCAGACGCAGAATTTCCTGCTGGTTGTCGGCGTGTAGTCCAGCCCGTAGCGTCGCCAAGGCCAGTTCGTAGCGGGCGTCGTTCCGAGTTGCCGGCGGCAGCGACTCAGCATTCTCAAGGGCTTGGAGTACCTTGATCAGGCCGGCGTCCTCGTAGTGGTCGTGCGCGATGCCGATCAGCAGTGGTAGCCGCTCGAGGGCCTCAGCAGGCTCGGTCCCGTCGATCTCCGTGAGCAGAAGCAGGAGGCGGTGGTGATTGGTGTGTTCCCCCAGCGATAGAAGCAGCAGGCCCGCAACGGCGTCGTGTGCGAACGCTGGCGCTTGTTCGCCAGCAAAGGCGTCCTCCGCGTGTCGCAACAGGGCCTTCGCGGTGATGGTGGCGTAGGAGTCGAGGAGAGCCGGCTGGCAGCACAGGAGCTCGATCGCTTCGGCGAGTACCCAGGCAGCGGAAGGAGCCATGAGTCCAGCGGATATGGCGGGCTTCAGAACCTTTCTGATGTCCTCCGCATCGTGCGTCTGGTGGGCCAATGCCTGGAGAAGGTACGGCAGCATCGGTCCTGCGGCTAGGGCTTCCGCCTCGGCCGAGACGGTCTCGCTGCCGCCGAGGTCGTCGAGGCTTGGGCCGAGCTCGAGTTGCTCCTCGGTGGCGCGCGCTGCCCACTCGGAGAGAGCGGCTTCGACGGAGCCCATCGCGTCCTCCTCGGTCAGCGGTGCGATCTTGAGGTCCTGCGTAGTCAGCTAATCATGTTTCGCCTCTAGAACATGTAGTCGCCTTTGCTGGTGATGATCCTTTCCTCGGGCAGCACGTCGCCGATGTATTCCGGTTTGGCCGTCGTCAGGATGACCTGAAGCCCGGGCAGGTCGTCGCTTAGCCGGTTCAACTCCCTGACCAGCCGCGTCGCGTCCGAGGTGGTCACCTCCTCGCTGCCAATCGCATCGATGAGCAGGAGGCCGGGATGGGCCGGCACCCCACGTTGCGTGCTGACCCGAAGCATGGCTATCACCATGGCGATCCGCACCCGTAGACGTTCCCCAGGTTGGAAGTCCGGGAATGCGGTCTTCTCGCCGCCCTTGACGGCGTTTAGGTTTCCGTTGCGCTTGACGTCAACGGAGTCGAGGTTGGGCACGCCGAAGTCGCGAGCGAGTGCGACTATCTGGCGGTCCAGTTCCGGGAACAGGTAGTCAGCGGCCTCTTTGACGACGCCCCCGAGAACCTTGATGACCGCGGCCAGGACCTGCTCAGTTGCGTCAGGCGTCGGCTCGGGCAGCGCCCCATCAGGAGATCCGGTGGCTTGCAGTTGTCCTTCCAGCCGCGCCGCACGGATTTCGAGGTCGCGCTGCGCGCGGTACGCCGTCGCGACGCGCACCTCATCCAGTCGCTGGACAGCCTCGTTGTGGCTCCGTTGGGACTCTGTCAGGATTCGCGTGCGCTCGGCAAGGTCCTCCTTAGCCTTCCCGCGCGCCTCCTGCTGTCCTGCCAGTTCCTCCTCCAGCTCGTGGATGCGCGCTTCGGCGAACTCCTCGTCCACCTGACGCATAGGCCGGGCACATACGGCACAGGACGCATCTTGGCGCTCCGCGTCGTGTCGTGCAGGCTCGATCGGTTCCTCGCAGCGTGGACAACAATCCGGGTCGAGAAGCCCAAGCACCCGACGGGCCTGCCAGGTCTCCTTGGCGTCCATCACCTGCTGCCCGGCAAGAAGACATGCTTGATCAGCCCTAACCTTCAGCTCCTCGGCGTCGGCATGGGCTAAGCGGGCTGCCCGAAGGTCATCAAGGGCGCTGTCGACGGCCGCGATCGCATCAGTGATGAGAGGGTCAGCCGCTCGGTTCGCATGCTCCAGCTGCTTGCGAACCTCGCTCAACTCGTCTTGCCACTGCTTCCGCTCGTCCTGTCGGGCCGTCCGGTCCGACTCAGCACGGTGGGCTGCTTGCCTAGCTGTCTTGTTGAGGCGCTTCTGTGCGGTGTTCAGGGAGGAAAGGATGCCGGCGTAGGGAAGGCCGATGAACAGGTCCAAGAGCTTGGCGGGCAACCATCTCAGATTCGCAATGTCCCCGAGGAGCAGCTTGTTACCACCATGATTGAGGTAACACGCGCCAAAGTAGGCCGCCCAGCCATGATTCTGTGAGGCGCCTCCGCCATCGAGTCCCCCTGTCGGATCCCAGATCGACGTATATCCGAGGCCGAGTGCTTCCATCATGAAGGTGCCGATGAGCTTCTCGATTTCGGCCTCGCCCTCGGCCTCGGCGAGCAGGTGGAGGCTGTCGTCCTCCCCGGTGACGAGTTCGTCGGCGGAGCCGGCCGAGAGGATGCTGCACGAGAGATCCCCGTACGAGCCCTGGACCAGGATCACCCGTACTGCCTGCCCGCTCACCACGACATCGACGATGATGCGGCGAACCCAGGCTCGCACGTCCGGGGCGATCTCTCGCGGAGCGCCGCGGAGCGCCCACACCAGGAACTCGAGCAGGCTCGTCTTCCCGACGAAGTTCTTTGGAAACATGATTGCCCACACGCCGGGGCCGATCGTCCGATCAATGGTGAACTCGGTGCCGTCGTTCTTGACGCCGTTGACCCTCAACCGCTGGACGTCGATTCGCCGGGTTGCCGGCACCGGGCTGGGAAGGGCTATGCCGGCTTCCGTCAGCACCGTCTCCACGTCGGCAACGTCCATAGAACATTTCGCCGCGACGCGTCTGAGGACTTCGCCCGGGCTTGGTGCGGTCCACGCTTGCGCACCAGCGCTCTCTGCTCGGGTCATCACGAAGCCTCCGTCGAACTCGTGCCCAGCGCATGCGCCTCCCGAATTTTCGTCAGACGCGCACGTACCTGGTCGGTGATTCCAGGGATGTAGGAACCTATCGGCGTGTCCGCGTAGTCGCGCTGGAGGTACTGGCGTTGCTTGATCTGGCTCCCTCCAAGCCCGTCCACCAGGTTCACCACGAGCCGAGTGCGCTCGACGTACCAGGCCAGCGCCGGAGCTTCAGCCACTAGGCCAACAGCCGTCATGCGGCCTCGGTCGAGCAGGTAGTAGTTGTGCTGGATGATCCTGGTGCCGCCACCCAAGCGGTGCCGCTTGCGAGCCAGCCCCCGCTCGACGAGAACCGCCAATGCATTGTCGAGGTGCTCGAACGCGCCGAAGCGGTGTCGCAGCATCGGGAAGCGGCGGAGGTCCGGCTCCTCCTCGGTCAGGATTCGTTCGGCCTCACCGACCAGGCCGGGAGACTCAGGGTCTCGCTCGAAGTCGTTCAGCAGCTCGTTGGCCAGGTAGTCAGGATTCCGAACCCAGAAGTCCAGCTTCTGAAGTCGAACCTGCGCACGAACGACACCCGCGGCTCCTGGTGGCGCCTCGGAGTCATCGCCAACAGGTTCCACCGCCGCGTCGAGGAGCAGCAACAGCCGCACGGCGTCCTGCCACAGGCTTGCACGTCGAACCGTCAATCCGCCCACGGGTACGAGCCAACCCGATTATGACTGCCTGTGTCCAGTAGGGAGCCCGCAGTTGAAGCGCTCGCGATACGGCGCGCGCTTGCCGCAGCGCGGGCAACGCCCACCGTCTATCGATCTTGGCCGATCACCCTAGTGCTGTGGGCTGCGACATCCGGTCCGTCCCGCGCCTACGCCGCCGGTACTTGGTCAGCTGCACTGTTCTCGGCACGATCGTACGCCGATCTGGGCGTGCCCCCTGCCGCCATGTGGGGACCAGCCACTGGAACAGGTAGGTGATCGGGTCTACCGCTAACCTGAACCACCGCGTCGCTGTCCATGGCCGCCGCGATCCGCCCGTGGCCGCAGGTCTAAGGTTTTGAGTCGGCGGAAAGGGATCACGTTGTTGGGAACGCCTGCGAAGCCTGGGACATCACCGATGAGTGAAGGTGATCGAGGACCAAGCAACGACGTCATGGTGACCATCGCCGCGAACCGGAAGTGATCCACGTCCGGTGTTCAGCGGTAGTGGCCGTTACCCGACTGGCGGTAGACGCGTGCGTACCCATCGCATCGGGGTGGCCTCGATACGCGAGGATTGTGGGATGTCTAGCCCTGCCGCCCGCCTCGTGCCGCACATCGTGGCGCTAGTTGACCACGCCCGACATGTGGATCTATCCATCGAGGCGCACCCCCACAACAGCTACGGCCACATGGGCGCCATTCTCGTCGATGCGATTCTGCAGGCTGGGATGCGATACGAGACGGTTAACGCCCGGGCGCTTCGATTTCGCTCCGACCAGCCAGGGGCCGATACAACAAGCGGTCTGTTGGCGTTCGGCGGCCCCGACCGCCTACGTGAGGTTCTCAAGTGGCCCGGCAGGAAGCCAGACCGCATCCATCGACTTGCGCTCCACCTGGCCGACCATGGCGTGAATACCGTCGATCAACTTGCGGTCTTCCTGAGTAGCCCCGAGAACGTCATTGGACTCCGTTCGGTAAACGGTGTCGGCCCGAAGACTGCAGACTACCTCTGCATCCTCGCTGGCAAGTCGACGACGGCAGTCGACGTTCACCTTCGTTCGTTTGCTGTCGAGGCCGGGGTTCCGGCTCTCTCATACGCCGATCTGCATAGCTGTTACCTGGGTGCCGCCGATCGCCTTGAAGTAGATCCTCGGGAGCTAGACCATGCGGTGTGGAGGTACGTCTCCGGCCGCGCCGTACAGTGATCGCCGTGAGGCCGCATCTGGCACCCCAAGGGGTGACGACAAGTGCAGAGGGTTAGCACCCCGATGGCAGGGAATGCAGGTCGGCCGTTGAACGAGTTCGTCTACCCAGTCAATGAGAACGACCCAGAAGAGTGGGGGTACGACGAGCCTGTACTCGACACGTTTCGAGCCGTCCGTCCAGGCGGCATCGCCGATTGGCATCTGGGCAGCAGCTTCCGCCTGATGAGAGCCGGCGACACAATCTGGGTGTACGCCGGCGTCCCCTACTCTCGGATCGTCGCACGCGGCATTGCCACTGATGATCCTCGCTGGTCAGAAGACGGCAATCACTGGCGGATCTACATCCAGTGGGATACGCAGACGACCAGGCGCCTCCTCTCCGCCTCGACGCCACCCGGGATCCTCTCCTCTTCACCGCGGACCGTACGCAGGCTCGACATGGATGAGATCAGCCGCATCCAGGACTGGCTCGATGCCTTGCAGGCACCGCGACCACAGGTACTGCCGGAGGCCCGCATACGGCGACTTCAGCAGGTACTGGACCGGCAAGGCCAACCGGCATTCCGGGCCGAGCTCATGAAGGCCTACCGTGGACGGTGCGCGATCAGCGGGTGCGAAGTCAGCCACGTGCTTCAGGCCGCGCACATCGATCCAGTCGCTCATGGCGGTCGCGACCACGTCAGCAACGGCCTACTGCTGCGCGCTGACCTGCATAACCTCTTCGACAAGATGCTCATCTGGATCGACGGCCGCAACCACGTCCGGGTAGATCCGAAGCTCAGGGATACGGAGTATGCAGAGTTCGATGGAGTCTTGCTGCGGCGGCCGATCGAATCCGCTAGTCAGCCAGACAAGGAGGCGCTCCGTCGTCACCGAGAACGGGCCCTCCACGGCGGGTAACTCCCGATCATCGGTGCGTCCGCGCCTCCACCCACCGAGTTCGGTGATGTTCATCCGATCATCGGCACGCGGCAACCGATGTTTGGGCGGCTTCGTCGATGACACCCAGGTCTACCAATACCGACGGACAGTTCATGGGTAGGCCGGAGGTCGTCAAGGACCTTGGCGAGGATGAGCCGGTTTGTCGCGCCTGGCTGCGACGCTCACTCGCCGATCTCTACGTTCAGGACGGAGCACTGCTGAGGTACCGAGTCGGTGAGTGGGGCGCTACGTTCCGTCTCGCCCTGCATCTTGGTCGTCACTCCGTTGGGTAGGACGTGGACGCCGAGTACGAGCGGCAGGTACGGACGGAGAGCGCAAGGCCCGCGATTCAGCCTTGACCATGCGACCTGACCTCATCCAGGTAGCCAGCGCACGGGCTGCGTCAGTCGGGTTGGGCTCGGCACCGAACCACTTGACGATACGGACTTCCCGACCGTGATGCGGCTACGGGTCAATGAGTAGCACGAAGTGCACCGGCCGATTTGGGACCGGCAGATCAAGGGTCGACTGATCGGCTCGCTCGACAACCCCGTCCTCCCGAACCCGATGGCCGAACCGTCCCCCTGATCGACATCATCCCGGGTGTGAACGTGATGGAGCAGCAGGTCCCGGCCGACGTCGGCGGATGGGACGATCCGCCGACGTCGGCCGGATGCTGAGCCGGCTCAACGACGACGAACGAGCCGTCGGCGCGGTGTTTGCGCAGAACCCCGACGCTCCTAAGGGGTGGCCGTGAGGGTGAGCGGCCGGGACGAACAGTTCGGCATCCGGGTACAGCGCAAGCTGAAGTGCGAGGGCGAGCGTCTCCGCCCGCCTCACCGCTGCTGGCGCAGGTGATCACCGTGGCTGACCTGTCGACCGCGTCATGCGACACCGAGGCTGCTTAGTGTGTGATCGCCTCCTCGTCGACCGCCCACTTCGCCCCGTGAAGCGCCGCCGTGGTGCTCCTGCTCGCCGTCCTGACCGGCGTGGCGGCCGGTGTTCTGACTCACCTGGCCGAGCAACTGCTGGCCGCCGCCGTCCTCGCTGGCGGCGCGGCCGCCGGTGGCGCGATGACCCTGTTCCACAACATCATTCGGCACCGGTGACCGGACACGGTCGCTTTGCCTGGCCCCGTAGCCAATTTCCGCAGGCCAGTGCGGGTGCTTCGCCAGCACGGCAGCCAGCCAGTGGTCGGATACGGGAAGTTTGTATGTGATGCAAAAACTGCTGCTAGCCTGGTTGGTGCAGGAGGCCCTCTCGGGGATCCCGCAGCCGCCTTAGGGCCCGCTCATGCGGGCCCTTCGTGCATCTGGCGGATGGCCGGGAATCAGCACCGGGAGTGGTATCGGCGGGAGTCGACCCACGACCACCGTCGTTGGTTGGCGGCCGCCTCTCAGGCATCAGGGACGGTGCCACCGGCCATCCACAGGAACAGGAATGCCACCAGGTGCTGTCCAGACCGCAACAACGACCACTGGATACAGAACGGTCGTCATGGCGGACAATACTGCCGGGGCCGGTCCCTCGTCGGGACCCGCTGGCCGATCCACCACGAGAAGGTGCACTTCTACGGCATCTACTCGGTCGACATCGACGGCGAACTCGCTCAGCTCGACACCGGCGGGTATCCCTCACACCGGGCGGCCGGGCGAGCAAGACCTGGCAACAGCCCGGTTCGGCCACGGCGGTAGGGCTTGTCCGCTGCTGCCAGCGAGCCCCCCGCAGCAGGGATCGCGTCGGGCATACTTTCTTTATGTCCTATTCGGAGCGTGATGTGACCGGCTGGTCCGATGCTGTGGCGAACTTGCACGGCAGTACCGCGCAGGACGAGGGTGACGTGCGGCGGGCCTACGAGGCGATGGCCAACGTGTGGTCGGCTTACGGCTACCAGGACGCACCGACCGAGGTCCTGAGGATGCTTATCGACGCCACTGAGGTTGGATACATGGCCGCCTTGAACGACATCCGCAGCGGCGACCTCGACGATGAGATCACGATGTGGCGCCCGGACCTGGCTGAGCAGTAAGCCCAGGCGAGCCACCGTGCTGCCGGCGGTAGGTCGTGGCGGCGATCGTCGGGATCACGGGCGGTGCAGGACGCAGATGACCTTGCCGAGGATCGTCGCGTGATCGCCGGGCAGTACCGGGTAGCGGGGGTTGCGGGGGACGAGTTCGGCGCGGCCGTCGCGGGTTCGGTACTGCTTGACGGTGGCTTCCCCGTCGAGCATTGCGGCGACGAGGTCGCCGTTGTCGGCGACCGCCTGCTGCCGTACCACGATGATGTCGCCGTCGGCGATGGCCGCTTCGATCATGGAGTCGCCTCGTACCCGTAGCGCGAACAGCGTGCCCCGGCCGACCAGCTCGGCGGGCAGGGACAGCACCTCCTCCACCAGTTCCTCGGCGAGGATCGGCGTTCCGGCGGCGATGGCTCCCAGTAGAGGCACGGCGGTTCCGCGCGGGGCTTCCGACTTCACCGGCGGGTCGTGGCCGAGCATGGGGCGGGCGTCGACCGCTCGCGGCCCGCCAGGAGCCCGTCGGATCAGGCCGTGGTGGGTGAGGGTCTTCAGGTGATGCGCCACCGAGGAGGGGGAACCGAGCCCGACGGCCGCACCGATCTCCCGCACCGTCGGCGGGTAGCCGTGCCGCTGCACCCAGCCACGGATCACGTCGAGGATCTGCCGTTGCCGGGCAGTCAACGACACCGGATCAGGTGGCACGTCAGGAGCGGTCATCCCAGGACGATATCGCGAACTTAGAACGGATGTGCTAAACGGGTGAATGGGGCACGGTCTGCGCGTGTCTTCGAGACGTGGCCGGCGCCTGGCGCATCCCGGCTTGTTTACGTGGGGCAGGGCGACCACGGGGGGGAGCCGCCCTGCCCAACGATGCCGTCACGGTAGACCTGGCCATCGGCGCAGGACAACCCCAAGGGCGGCCCCACGCCGGCGCCTGTGCGATTCGGATCAACCCCATCGGGGTTCCCCTGCGCTGGCCGTCAAGCGCCGTCACCAAGCAAACGGCCCGTCGGCGTTCAGCGTGCAGGGGAGCGCCTGATGGACCGGATGGTTCGGGTGCGGCGACCGAGGTCATAGCAAGAACGCCAGTCCGGTATCGCGGAATGCGTCGGGAGCGGTGCCGGTCGTCGCATTATCTGAAGCTGGCGGCGTGTTCACTCCGGCGGGAGGATCTTCAGGTCGGCGTTCATGCGGGTGGCGACGTCGGCGTCGAGTTGCGGGCCGTGGGCGAAGGTCCAGCCGCCGTCGCGGATGTTGGTGATGGTCTGGGTGAGAGCGCGTCGTGCGTACACGACGCTTTCGTCGCTCCAGAGCACGGCGGTGCCCTGGGCGGTGGTGTGGCTGTTGCTCACGGCTTCGCCGAGCAGGGTCAGGCAGTTGCTGGCGTCGTCGAGGACGCCGACGGCCTCCCACTTGTCGCGGCGTCCTGTTGTTAGCCGGTCGTGGTTGAGGCTGACGCATCGCACCGCTTGGGCGAGCGACGCGATGAGCCGGCCGGTGTCCTCCAGCTTGATCACCGCGGGGGAAGCGTCGGCCACTTCGCGTTTCTGCGCGTCGTCCGCCTGCTTGAGACGGGTCACGAGGTCGGCGGGGTCGACGTTAGGAAGGTGGGACCGTACGTAGGTCTCTGCGCGGATGCCGAGAGTGGCGGCGGTGGTGTTGACAAGGTCGGCGAGGATGTCCTGGGCGGTGACCGCCGAGATGTCCAGGCCTTGACGGCGGCCTTCCTCGCGCAGCCGCTCGACCGCTTCCTGGAACTTGATCGTCCGACGCACGCGTCCTCCTGTGGTGGCCCTCCATCCGCACGATAGCCGGCCGGTGCGTGGGCAACCCGGAAGCTGTCCACAGGGCGGATCTGGTCGCCGAGCCAGGTAAGGCAGGCGCGCCCGAACGGGCCTGTGTCGCGGAGCCGGATCGGACTGTCGCAGAGGGATAATGCCCCAGGTCGCCCGTCGAAGGGGTGGCGGGAGGAGCGGGTTATGCCGAAAAAGCGCACACCTCGCCAGCGTCGCGCCGCGCAGCAACGCGCACGCCTGCAGCAGCGGCAAGACGTGGCTCGGCAGGAAGAGTTCCACGAACAGCATGCCCGTCTGGTCCTCGACCGGATGGGGGACCCCCGGTTCGTGCAGCGCACCGTCGGCGCGGACGGCGCTGCCACGTTGACGTGGGACGCGGGGTCCGAGACGGGTACGGAGTTGCGTGAGGGGTTCCAGGCGCAGTTCGCGGCGTTCCGGGAGAAGTTCGGCCGCGAGCCGGGACCGAAAGATCCGGTGTTCTTCGACCCGGACGCTGACGAGCCGACCCCGTTGAGCCAGCGGAACTTCGATGACGCCGTGGACCACATGCTCAAGGCCGCCGAGGACGCGGGGGTGGACCCGGCCCCGATCCATGCCTGGCGGGAGGTCGGCTACCTCGTCACGGAGGAGAACCAGCACCTGTTCAGCGCCGCCGAGGTACAGGCCTACGCCGACGCCGTGACCCGCCATCGGGGCGACGTCGAGGATATTGACCTCGCGGCGACGGTCGAGCTCTCCGCGGACGGGCTTCGGGACCTGATCGACGAGACGATCACCAGCGGTATGGAGGAACCCGCCTGGCGGATTGGGGAAGCCCTCGACCACGCCGACGATCCCGACGCCGCCGGTCTCGCCGCCACCACCCTGACCGCCGTTCTGATGACCTGGCTGACCAGCGCGAAGGCAACCGCGACCACTGACCTCGCCGGCCCCGCGCTGGGGTGGATCCGCCAGAACCTTGACGACGAACCCGCCGATCAGGCATTCCAACTCGCGGGTCTTCTCGGTAGCCCTCTGGCACCGACGGTGACCGTCAACGAGGCACTCGACCGGCTCGGCGACGCGTTCCTTCCCGCCCTGATCTGGCTCGTCTCCGGGTTGGTCGCCACCGAGGCGAACGGCGACGTGGAATGGCTCGTCCAGTTCGACCCCGACATCGACCAAGACGACTGAGTTACCTCACCGGGCACGCGAATGCCGGCCCAGCGATGGTTCGGTTCGGGTGAGGGTCGACCGGCACTTGAGCTGCGGAGCTTCCATCCCAGCCGTATGGAAGTGGCATGTGCGGGCTCCGAGGACGGGCGGTGATGGCGGCCTCGGCCTGGTAACCGAGACGGTGACGGAGGCGGCCCGTGTGAACGGGGCGGTGAAGTCGACGAGGCAAACGGTGGCAGCCGGGCAGGCGCGCACGGCTGGCAACGAGGCGGATGGGGTTGCAGGGTGAAGACGTCGTCGTTGGGAATGGAGCGCCGCGGCGTTGCCGAGGTGCAACTCGCGTTCACCAATCTGACCTGGGCGTTTCGGGAGCAGCGCGAGGCGGATCAGGGTATCGATGCTCATGTCGAGGTCGATGGTCTGACCACAAACCCCACCGGCCGGTACATAGCCGTTCAGATTAAATGCGGGCCCACGTTCTTCAAACGCAGGACGCGGATCGGCTGGCGCTTTACTGGAGAGCCTCGGCACCTCACGTACTGGCTGGCCAACCTGATGCCCGTGGTGCTCGTCATCGTCGACCCGGAGACCCGAGTCGGCTACTGGGTTCAGATTACCGCCGACGCGGTGCGCGAGACCGACCGCGGCTGGTCGATCGAGGTGCCGTCCGCGAACGTACTCGACGCGTCATCGCGTGACACCCTGCGTGACATCGCGTTCGCCGCTCCTTCGGCCAACCCGGATCCTGTCGCGGAGGTTCTGCCGCTGCTGCCACCTTCCACGGTGGAGATGCTGTCGGCTCTCAGCCAGGTCGACCCCGATGGTGCGCGGCGTCTCGCGCGGATGCTCAGCGGAGGCCGCGATGACCCGAGGGCGGTCGTGGAGCCGCTCCTTGCCGCGAGCCGGGGCTGGGTTCACGCGACAGTGGCGCGGCTTGCGACCGTCGGGGCGTATGCCAACGACCACGGCCACCAGGACCTGGCAATGGAAGCGTTCGCGCTGGCGGCCGAACGGGATCCGGACAACCAGCCGCGGCTGCGTGGCATCGCGGCGATCATGGCCATCACTGTCGGGGACAGGAGCCAAGCCGCCGGCCTTCTCCGTCCCGTCCAGGGCCCGCAACGGGCAGGGACAAACCTGCTCATGGACGTCGCCGTCTGCGCCCTCGAAGCCGATGAATCAGGCAGGGAAGACCTGCTGGAGAAGCTACTAATCGATCGGTCTGACGGTGAGCTCGATGCGGAGCCCACCTGCCTGTTGTTCCTCGCGGAGCGCGCTGCCGGCCGGGGCGACTTCGACCAAGCGCTGGCCCTGTATGACCGCGTCTGCGAACGGCAACCGACCAGCACCGGTGGCAGGCTCGGCCGGGCCAGGGCGCTCATGGAGCGCCTGCTGCGCGGCGCCACGACGCTACCGTTTCAAGACCAGCAGGAGGTGGTAGCGCTCGCCACGTCCGTCCGGGACGACCTACGGCGATGGGCTGGACCCAGCGAGACCGTGCACCGCCTTCTCGTACAGGAGCGCATGCTCGTCGGCGCGTTCATGGAGGTCATCGAACTGGCCACGCCCACCGCATTCGGCGGCCAAGCAAACGACCGCGAAGCGAGCGACCCCGTCGTCGCGATCGTGGGCGCCCAAGCCAGCATTGCCCTGGACGACCGCATTCGCGCCGTCCGGTTCGGCGACGCCATGCGCGGCACACCCGCCGAGCCACTGATCCGCGCGCTCGCTGCGGACCCGCGTCAACCCGCCACGGCTACGGTCGCCATGTGGCGGATCGCGCTCGACAATGCGGACACCCCGCTCGCGGCGAGGATCTGCCTGAACCAACTCGCCTCCAGAGGCGCCCTCGATGCAACGGACCTCGACCGGGTGGCGGTGTTGGCGAATCTCGACGACGGCGACCGTGTCGCTTACACCGCACGCAACGCCGCTGCTAGCGGTGACCACGACGGAGCTGTCACGCTGCTGCGGTCTGCCTGGTCACCCGCTGCGGGAGAGTTGCTGATCGAGATCCTTCGTGAGGCAGGACGCTACGACGAGGCCCTCGCCGTGTGCGAAGAAACCTGGACAGGATACGGGGCGCTCCAGGCGCTCCAGGAGAAAGTCAACATCCTGGCTATCCGAGGCGACCTCGACGCCGCCGACGAATGCGCCAAGGATCTCCTCGCCACCGGCGAACTCGCAACCGAGCACCGCAAAGCCCTGCATCGCCGCCTCATAGAGCGCAGAGCCACGCGGAACGACTGGGCTGGCGTAGAAGCGTGCTGCCGGGCAGCACTCAAAGACGAACCCACGAACCGTGATCACGCATGGGCGTTGATCATCTCTCAGCTCAACCAGAACCGGTGGGACGCGGCGTGGACGTCGTACCGCCATCTGCGACCCGACGTGACCGATCCAGGCATCGTCTCCGCCTGGGTCGACCTGCACCTACGTTTCGACAATACGCCGCAAGCCCGAGCCACCGCTACGACGCTGGCCAGCCGCTTCGCGCACGAGCCGCACACACTCGCCCTACTCGAAAGGCTCAACAACCCGGCGCCGTAACGACTCCGCGCACCCGCGCCGCCCTCCCCTCAACGCAGCCGTGACTGGATGGCCCTACCGGAGGCCCCGTCAGCCTGCCTTCGCGCCCCGTCGGGCAGACCGATCAACTATCGCGGCCGAAGCACCACAGCGAAGACGATCTCCGCGAACCGCCGTCCGCGCGATCCCACCGCTGGCCCTGCCCATCGCCGCTCTGCGGCCAGCCAACGGACACCTGGGTCAGGATCGGCCGCACAGGGAAGGCAGACCGTTGCCCGCCGAGGTCGAGCGACTGGCCCGGCCTCGGACCTCGACCTCCAAGTCGTAGTACCGCAACCGCCCGCGCCATTCGCCCAGGCCGGCCCAACGGCGTGCGCTGCCCGGCTCTCCCGTTTACATCGCCGGAGGGAAGAAGAGGATCGAGTCATCACCGACGGTGCCAGCCCCTGCACGACCTAACCAAGGCTCTCGCCGAGCTGCTCGATTCCTGCCAGGTCGAGCGATGCCAGAGCGCTACGACATTGTCGCCGATTCAGGCTGCGTGATCCACTCTTGCCGAACAAATGTACGAAGGGCGGATTTTGTCGCACCCATCTGTAAGCATCCACTGCATTGATGGTCGCGCGAGAAGGGAGGATGATGCGAACCGATTGGTGGCGGGCTATCGAGCCGGACATGTGGCGGTTCGTCGGCGAACCGCTGGGTAACGCCCGCGAGGACTACGCCGCTGTTCTCTCCGCTTTGCTGCGATTGAGCGGCACTGCGCCGCTGTCAACGATGCGCGACATCGCGGAGCAGATGACGCGGGATGGCTACGGCGAGCCTATGCCCGCCGACCTTCTCCGAAGCCGGCTCGATGAGCTGGTCCAGATGCGTCTGGTACTGCCGTTCTTGAGCCCAACGGCATCGCGAGAGGACCTCCGCGACGGCCACCGCCGTCAGGAGGCGTGGGCGTTGAGCAAGAAGGGCCGCATCATTGTCCGGTCGGTCCGCGACGCGATCAACGACCTCGATCGGGTGCTTGCGCTGCCCCCGCGGCTAATCGACTCAATCCAGGACACGCTACGTCAGCTCCTCCTTCACCTCGACAAGGAGCCCATGCGGGTCGCCCTGGACATCGCCGCCGTGCGGTCGCAGGTCGGTCAGCTGCTCAACGCAGCCGGCGACTACTACGAGGCGATGCGCATGCTGAATCAGCATGACGTCACCGACGATGAGGTCTTCGGCGAGAGCCGGACGCGCATCATGGTGGTGCTGCGGCAGTTCGTGCAGCACACTCAGACAGCGCTCGCGCCGTTGAGGCGCAGCCTCGAGGCTATCCGGGTGGAAGGCTACGCCGTTATCGCTGAAACAGGCGCATCCGGCGCGGGCGCCGTCGAAATGGGCGACACGGCGGCGTGGATCGACGACGCTGTGACGCACTTGGAGAGCCTCGACGCGTGGTTCACGCCCGGCGGCAACATCGACAAGATCATCGACTCGGCCATGTATGCAATCGATGCCCTGCTCTCGGCCATCACCCGCCGCTACCATGCCTCCAACCGCACCAGCGATCTCGCGGCGGACTTCCGGCAGCTGGCGCTGATGATCCACGCCCAAGGCGCCGACGCCGACGCCTACGCCGTTTTCGCCGCCGCCACCGGGATGTGGGCAGCCCAACACCCGAAGGTCCCTCATGAGGACGACGACATCCTGCCGGCAGTCACCGTCGCCGCCGGGCCCAGCGTCAACGTTTCTGTGAGCCTCCGCAGTCGCGCCCCCAGCACATCGACGCCACGGACCGCCCACCGGATGGAAAACCTGGCGCTGTCGCGCGAGGCGGAGGAGCAGGCTGCCCTGGCAGAGATGGCCAGGCTCGCCGAGCTGTCCGAAGGCCTGTTAACGCCGGGCCAAGTGGGCCTGACCCACTTCGCTGGCATCGACAGCGCCCATTTGCAGGTACTGATCGACCTGCTGGAGGAAGCCATGGACAGCTACGACGCCGACCTAGGGTACGGGGAAGCGCTCACCTTGCGGTGCCGCATGCGACTCAAACCAGGCCGTATCGGCAGGGTGACCACCGTCCAGACCGCCGAGGGCAGCCTCACCGCGCCCGACGTCTGGATCGAGATCTCTCCCGTCGTCGCCGATTCGACCAGGTCGCATCGATGACCGCCCTCGACGAGTTCCTTCTTGAGCCCCGTGAGGACAGACTGGCCAACCTCGCGCCGGTCATCCCGGCGCTTCTGCGAAAGCCCTTCCTGACCGAGGAGACGGAACCGGAATTGTTCCGAGCAGCCCGGGCCCGCGAGGACGACCTGCGGCAGTGGTTCCACGCGACCCTGGGATGGCGGGTAAGGATTTCCAACCTCGGGCGGTACGTGCGGCTCTTCAAACGGCGTCACCAACCGCCGCAGGACCGCAGCTGCCTGCCGCGCGAAGGCGCAGGCAAGGTATCCGTGCTGGTGCTCACTCTGCTGTGCCTGATCGCTGAACAGCTCTGGCGGCGTCCCGAGATCACCTTCGGCGATCTGCAGCGAGAAGTGATCCGCACGTGCGCGGCAGAATCCGGCGCCGGCAGGCTACCGGCGTTCCAGGTCGTCACACAGGCCGGAGAGCCGCGTGCCAAGGCCGAGCAACACCGGCGAGCGTTCGTCGACGCGTGTGAGCTGCTGCGCGAGTGGGGCTTCATCACCAGCGACGGCCCGTTGACGGCCGCCGGCACAGATGCCGGCAACGACATCGTGATCACCTGTAACCCTGAACGACTCAACGATCTACTGGCAGCGCCAGCCATCTCCCAACTGCAGATCGACCTGAGCCAGCCGCACACACACGTCGCCAAGCTGTGCGAGGACCAGGCCGCCCTTCCCGACCACGCCTCGGAGAACCAGCGTGACCTGCAGCGGCGGCACCGCGCGCTCCGCGCGGTGATAGACGATGCCGTAGTGCCTCTCGGGGGCGACGGCATCGAGGCCACCTATCTCGCCTCGCCGGGTGGCCGCCGCCAGGCTGTTCAAGCCGCGATGGTCGCCGGGCTGACCTGCGTGGTGCGCCGAGATCTGTGGCTGACCGCCGATTCCGGCCGCCGCAGCACGGACCTCGACTTCCCTCAACCCCACTCCATCCCGGGCCAAGCCGCCCTGCTTATCGTGCAGTGGCTGAACACCGGCGGGGCGCCGCAGCCGCTGACCGAGGATGCCTGCCAGGCGGTCATCGCCGAGGCCAAGGCAGACCAGCCCGAGTGGGCCAAGTCCTTCCGATCGAACGCCGCGCTCCAGACTCTGACCCAGGAAGCCCTCGCAAGCCTCGTCGCCGCCGGGATCCTCATCCGAACCAGCGACCGGCCGCCCGCCTGGACCACCACCGGCGCACACGGCCACTGGCGGGTGCGCGTCGCTACCCCCGACCGCCGCGGCGAGCTACCCCTGACCGACGACGCTCTCTTCGACCAGGACGGCAAGCATGAGCAAGTCCATTGATCAGCCCGCGAACGTCACCCTGTTCGACGCGGGATTCGGCGCCACGCACGCTCTCACCGTTGACGCCCTTCCCGCTGCAGTCGGACGCTGGCAGCCGGTGCGCGCTGGCGTCGTCAACTCCTGGGCCTGGGTTGATGAGCAGTTCCTGTTCCACAACGGCTGGTGCGCCCTCGTCGGGCCCAACGGCTCCGGTAAGTCGCTGACCAGCGGGCAGTGGTTTCCCACCATGATCGACGGCGACACTAGCCCGGCGGCCCTGTCCATGTCGCAGCGGGGATCCGGCAACCTGGCTGACCGCCACCACAACCGGACGCCGGGCCGAGAGAAAACCGGGGTGTGGTGGCTCGAGTTCGGGTTCCGGGCCCCCGACGGCGAGTTGCGGTGGACGACGCTCGGGTTGTGGATCCGCTGGCGCGGCGACAAAGCGGGGACACTTGACCGCGCCTGGTTCACTTCGTATCGATTCCGTCGTCACCCCGATCCGCGAGCGGCTCGCCCCCGGTAGCGCGATGGTCATCTCCCACATCAGCGCCGTCGTGACCGATCGGTACGACAACACGACCGTGTCTGAGGGCAAGGCCGTCTTCCGAGCCCGTGCCGCCACCGAGATTACGCTGCGCACCGACGCGCAACTCGCTGCTCTCTTCGGCGACCTGACGCTGATCGAACCGGGTCTGGTGCCGCTCAACGAATGGCGCCCCGAACTCGGCGAGCCGGACCCCTACGCCGACGGCCCCACGGCTTCGCCAATGCGGGGAGCCGTCGCCATCGATCTCTGATTGTGGCGGTGAGAGGCGCCAAGTCCGGGTCCTTGTCGAATACCCGGCGGGCGGCGGCCGTCCTTTGATCATGCAATAGCTGGCCTCGGCCACGCCGCCGATGTCCGCACCCGCGCCCCGGCCTGATTAGCCTGCCTATCGGCGATGGGTAGGCCTGCCGCTCGTGCCACGTTTGGCAGGTACCCCGCCTGCGGGGTGTTCTCGTCGACCTCGATGGTGTTTCTTCGGGCTCGGTGCCCGGTGCCAGCGGGTACACATGCCTGCTCCGCGGCTCGGTTGAGGCACTGGGTGGCGTCGCGTGAGAGACCGCGTTCGGTGCCGGCAATGTGCGGTTGCTCTCCCCAACCTCCTTGCGCGACACCGGCCGATGGCGCGGTGCCGTCGGCCCGCGCCGTCGCTGACGTGGCAGCGGCGCGGATCGACGGCCCAGTTCGTCCACCGGTGGCGGTCAGCCCGGCAGGGCCACCTGTGCCGGGGTCGACCGGTGAGTGGTGGTGCCGTCGCCGAGCTGCCCGAACGAGTTGTCGCCCCAGCGCCACAGGCTGCCATCGGTGCGCATCGCGCAGGCGTGATAGGAGCGGCGAGGCTGTCCGCTCAAGTGGTGGCGCTACCGACCCGGGGCGGGGTCGACCGGTTCGGCTCGGTGCTCAACGGCGACCGCTAGGCCGACCTCCGGACCCTCGCCATCCTGGAAGTCGCCCTCAAGTCGAGCAGGTTCACGCCGTAGCGCTTGTGCTTTCGAGCAGGGCGAATCGCCTGCCCCCGAAAGGCGCATTCTTCGATTGTGCGTCTGATGAGCGCTTCATCCCTGCTCAGGTGTTGTACGAGCGTGTTACAACAGGGCAGTAAATGTGGCTAGGGGTAGCCGAAACTGTGGACACTGAGGTCAGGGCTGTGCTGAATTTGCTGCGTTAACGACGCAGTCCCGATGACTGGGGAGCGGGTCTGCGTCAAAGCATGCCCGGTTAATTCGCGCGGGCAACTACCCTGTATCCCCGGGATAGGTGGATCCTGTGATCCTGCCCCCATTGTCTGCCCTAAATCAATACCGTGACCGCCGTAAGGCGTACCCGTTCTTTGCGCGGCACCGCGCAGTTGCGGCGATGGCCGTCTTTGTCGCCGTGGTCCTGGCGGCAACGGGCTGTACCGAACATCCCGGAGTTCAAGACGCTTCGGGCACGACCACGGCGACCACCGCTTCCGACACCGCCGGCACCACCAGGACGGCCGAGGCAACGACGCCCACCGCAGGCGCGTCGACCGCAGCGCCGTATCGCCCGGTAGACGCGCTGTGCTCGAAGGTAGCCCTCACACCGATCTCCGAGATCGTCGGTCCGGTCGGAAGCCAACAGGACGACTCCCGCGCGGCCGGCAGCACCGTCAGCACGGCATGCACTGCCACGGTGGGTCGCCTGCCCAACGGCATCGTGGTGACGGTACGTGCCGACATCGGGGCGCCCGGCTCCGGCAGGCTCCTGTACGAGGGCCTGCGCCAGGCCCAGCAGTCTGATGGGCCGAGCATGGACGTGATTGGCCTTGGGTCCGCCGCCTACGCCTACGTGGACCGGGCCAGCGGCTTCGCCATCTGCGCCTATGACGCGAATCTCTACCTGACTGTCACTGCCGCTCCGCTGCGTCCCGGGACGGTCCTGCGCGGGGATCTGCCTGCCCGAGTGCGCGCCGTAGCGGCCTCCACGCTCGCCGCCCTGCGCACCTGACCCGGCATGTGCCACCGGCACGCCTCTGCCGACGCGATAGCCACCCGGGCAGTTGCCCGAACGCCCTTGGAGACCCCTATGCCTACGTCCCCTCTGCCCGCTGTGCTGCCGGGATCCGGTGACACCGACTACGCCCGCTACATGCGTACCGACGACCTGCTGTCCCTACAACGAGGGCCGGGGGAGTGGGTGCACGCCGACGAGCTGCTGTTCCAGATCGTGCACCAGAGCACCGAGCTGTGGCTGAAGCTCACCCGATCCCACCTGTTGCGGGCCCTGGCGCACCTCGACGCGGACCGGCCGTCCGCAGCCGAACTGCTCCTGCATCGCGCCGCGGAAACGCTGCGCCTGACCACCGAGCAGCTACACATGCTGAGGTCTCTGCCGCCGGCCCGGTTCGCCGTCATCCGCACGGCACTGGGCAACGGCTCAGGCTTCGAGTCCCCCGGGTGGGACCTACCGAGACTCCCGGCGCCTCGACGTGGCCCGTATCGCCGACACCGCGCACGCCACCGGCGCAGCCGTGTTCGTCGACGCCTACCAGGCCGCCGGCGTGATGCCCCTCGAAGTCGACGCCCTGCACTGCGACTACCTCGTCACCGGCACCGGCAAGTACCTGCTCGGGCTCCCCCGGCTGGCCTTCCTCTACGTCCGCAACCCCGACGGACCACGGCCGACCCTCACCGGCTGGCTCGGCCGCGCCGACCCCCACGCCCACCGCGCCACCGTCCTGGACTTCCCGCCACACGCCCGCCGCTACGAGACCGGCACACCCGCTGTCGCCGCCGTCTACGCCGCCGTCGCCGGCCTGTCCATGGAGATTGTGCGCCTGGCCGCCGACGTCGACACGCAAGGCCCGCACCTGGCGCTCGTCGAGCCACACGCGGAGGCCATGGCGGCCTGGCTCGGACACCGCGGCGTCATCGCCGCACCCCGCACTGGCGTCCTGCGCCTGGCCACCCACGCCTACACCACCACCGACGACCTCGACGCCGTATCCGAGGCAGTCGCCTCCCACCGCTGCCGCACCCGCCCAGGAGGCCGCATCCCCCTGCGATCGACTCAGCCCCGTTCGGCCATTTCGGCTTCACCGGCGCGGTCAAGCTCCCGATCAGGCCAAACGTCTTCCGCCGGGCCGGGTGCCGGCAGCAGCGGACGGACAAAGCCACTCAAAGGCGCAAAGCCGCTCAGAGGTAGGATCACGTCCACTACTACCGACCATCAGTCCATGACTTGAGGGCCGACCCGGCCAGCCTCACAGTCAGATGAGCTTTTTACCTGACTTCGAGTTGGGTCGGCTCGGGCTGTGTGGCGTTCGGCCCAAGCGTGGAGGGCGTCGCGATCGCCGATCGCGTCCAGGTTCATGGCCGCCTCGATGAGGGCGAGGTGGGTGAACGCCTGCGGGTGGTTGCCCAGTGCGGCTGCGTCGGCGTCACGTTCCTCGGGGTGCAGCCCGAGGGGTCCGGCATAGTTCGTGAGTTGGTCGAAGAGGCGCCGGGCTTCGGTGTGCTGTTTGGCCAGCGCAAGGGCGGAGACCAGTTCGAAACAGCTCAGCAGGAACGCGCCCTCTTCACCGGGTAGGCCATCGTCGATCTTGTATCGGCGGATGAGGGCCGGTGCGATGGTGAGGTCCTCGCGGATCCGCTCGATGGTGGAGACCACCCGCGGATCGTCGCCGGGCAGGAATCCGACCAGCGGCATACGCAGCAGCGCGGCGTCCAGGTCGGTCGAATCGTACGCGATGACGAAGGCGCCGACCCGCTCGTCGTAGCCCCGGTCGAGGATCTCGGCGTGCAGTGTGTCGCGTGCCTGCTGCCACCGCGACACCGGTGCGTCCCGGTCGTGGAGCAGTTCGGCGAGGCGGATTCCCCGGTCGAGGCAGACCCAGGTCATCATCTTGGAGGCGACGTAGTGCCGGCAGGGACCGCGGATCTCCCAAGGGCCGTGGTCGGGTTCGTGCCACCGCTGGGCCATGGTGTCGACGTGTCGCCGCAGCAGCTTCCACTGGTCGCTCGCCAGTTCGCCGGTGAGCTGCTGGTAGGCCAGGGCCGCGTCGAGGACGTGCCCGTAGGTGTCGAACTGGGTCTGTTCGGCGGCGGCGTTGCCGATCCGAACGGGTCGGCTGTGGGCGTAGCCGGACAGGTGTGGCAGTTGCCGTTCCTCGTCTGTCCGGCCGTGGATGCCGGTCAACGGAGGAAGCGGCTGCTCGTCAGCGCACAACTTGAGCAGGAATTGCATGTAGCGGCGGCCTTCCTCCACGTGGCCGAGGCGGAACAGGGCGAGCAGCAGCAGGGCTGCGTCGCGGTGCCAGGTGTAGCGGTAGTCCCAGTTGCGTACCCCGCCGACCTCTTCCGGCAGCGAGGTGGTCGCAGCGGCCAGCAGCGCGCCGGTCCTGTCGTACGACAGACCGCGCAGCACCAGGGCGCTGTGCCGCACCGCCTCCGCGGCGAAGCCGGTGTAGGTGCTGCGCGCCGACCAGTCCCGCCAGGTGGCGCTGGTCCGGGCGGACAGCCCGTCGGCGGCGGCGAGAGGGGGGACAGTGTCGGCATAGCCGAACAGGAGCGTGACGCTCTGTCCGGCCCGCAGCTCCGCCTCGCCGATCAAGGTCCCATCGGCCACCGACGTAGGCAGGTCCGTGATCACTCGCAGCGGTGTGCCCCGCGCGTGCCAGCTGTCGCCGCAGCGTTCCCACCGCACCGGATGCTTGCCGAAGCCGGGGCGCGGGGTCAGCTCCACCCGTAGCCGGACCACACCTGCTTCGGCGCGCACCCGGCGCAGCAGCACGTGCTCCGCCCTGATCGGTTGAGCTGCGTCGCCAGGCGCGATGGCCAGCATGTCCTGGCCGACCGCCGTGCCGTCCGGGCCCTCCCACCGGTTCTCCAGCACCAGGGTGCCGGGCGGGTAGCGGCGGGCCGGCACCGGGCAGCCGGCGACGGCGAGGGAGAACCGGCCCCCGACGTCGCGGTCCAGCAGCCGGGCCAGGACCGCGTCGCCTGCCGCATCGGGTACGCACATCCACTCGACGGTGCCGTCCGGTCCCACCAATGCGGTGGTGTGGGTGTCGGACAGGAAGGCGTACGAGTCGATAGGTGAAAAGCTCATGCCAGTTCCGGCAGCACCCGGGTACCGAACACGTCGAGGAAGCGGTCCTGGTCGCGCCCGACGTGGTGCAGGTAGATCTCGTCGACGCCGAGGTCGGCGTATTCGCGCAGCCAGTACGCGTGGCGTGCCGGATCGCCGGACACGAGCACGTGCCGCCGCATGTCCTCCGGCCGGACATACGCGGTCGCCTCGGCGAAGTCCGCCGGGGTGACCAAATCCCAGCCGACGTCGCTGCCCAGGATCGCGGCGCGCCACTGCTCGTGCGCCACCCGCAGCGCCGTGTCCTCGTCGACGGCCCAGGACAGGTGCACCTGCAACAGCACCGGCCCCCGCCCACCGGCGTCCCGGTACGCCGCGAGCACCCGCCGTACCGCGTCGACGCCCTGGTTGATGGTGATCAGCCCGTCCGCCCACGACCCGGCCCAGCCGGCAGTCTCCGGAGTCACCGCCGCCGCGTACACCGCAGGCGGTTGCGCCGGTCGCGACCACAGCAGCGCCCGGTCCACGGTCACCAGCCCACGATGCGTCACGCACTCGCCGGCGAACAGCCGGCGGATCACCTCCACGCACTCCCACAACCGGGCGTTGCGTTCCGACTTACTCGGCCACCGATCCCCGGTGATGTGCTCGTTGAGTGCCTGCCCGCTGCCCACCGCCAGCCAGAACCGGCCCGGGAACATCTCCGCCAGCGTCGCGGCGGCCTGCGCCACGACCGCCGGGTGGTACCGCTGACCGGGAGCGTTGACCACACCCATCGGCAGGCCGGTACGGGCCAGCGCGGCACCCAGCCAAGACCAGGCGAACCCGGAGTGCCCCTGCTCGGCGCCGAACGGCGCGAAGTGGTCCGAGCACATCGCCCGTCCAAAACCGGCCTCTTCGGCGCTCTCCGTCAGCCGCAGCAGCTCACTCGGCGGGAACTGCTCGTGCGAGGCGTGGTAGCCGTAGACCGGCATGGCTTCTCCCACCCGTGGGTCGATCGGTCTGCAGGACTACCCACTATGACGGTGGGTAGTCCTGCGCGTTCGCCAACATATCGACCCGGTGATCACGACATCCGTCATCAGGTGCTGCTCCTTGATCAGGAGTTACACCGTTCGTCTTACAGTCCCCGGGGCAGGCTTGCTGTCAGGTGTGCTACCCGAGGGTCTGGCCATAAAACGTCGATCGGCGCGGCGGTGGAAGTCACAGAGTGGTTAGCCCTCCTGCTTATGGAGTCTCGGAGTGGGGGTTTCGTCGGTCCAGGAGGCCAGGAACCGTAGGGCGTCGTGGTGGGCTGCCGGGTGGGGCGGTCCAGATCACGAGCTGTTGTTCCGTGTCGTTGGCTTCGACGAGGGTGTCCCAGTCGAGAACCAGTTCGCCGATTGTGGGGGTGGATCAGGGTTTTGCTGCCGGTCGTCAGGCTCGCGACGGTGCGGGCGGCCCACCAGGTGCGAAATTGGGGGTCTCGCACGGACAGTTCTTCGACGAGCCCGGCCAGGCGGGGGTCGTCGGGGTATTTCGCTGCTTGCATGCGCAGTTGCGCGACCGCAGTTCTGGCGACGGATTCCCAGTCGGCGTAGAGGGTGCGCATGGCCGGATTGGTGAACAGGATACGCACATAGTTGCGGTGCTTTTCCGCAACTTTGGCGAAGTCGGTGATCATGGCGGCTGCCAGGCGGTACCAGCCGAGGATGTCCATCCGGCGGCCCATGACGATCGCGGGGGTGGTGGCGAGGTCATCGACCACCATCCGACCCTTCGACCACATCCATCGACGGTCACGATGGCGACGCCGACACCAGTACCGCGCCAGAACAGCCCACTACCAGCGAAGACTCCGACTCCACCAGCTGCGGCTGGAGTACTAGGAGCCAGCCGGCCACGACCTAGCGGTCGGCCTCGGTTTGACCGAGGAGCCCTTACCCACCCGACAGGTTACCGAATTCGACATGTCAGCAGCCGACGGTACTCATCCATGGCGGCCCCCGGCATGGGCCACGCGGGCGGCAGATCATGTGGGTGACTGTCTGTCGTATCGGCGGGTAAGCCATTGCGTCCAGTGGGAGGAGGAGGGGACGTGGAACGAGAGTTCGTGAACTGGTCTGGCAGCCTGTCGTTCATCCCGGCGGAGTATGCCGAGCCTGCGGACGAGGACGAGGTGCGGGCGTTGGTGTGGCGGGCCCGCGAGGCCGGGACGACGTTGCGGCCGGTGGGCTCTGGGCACTCGTCGAGCCCGCTGGTGCGTACCGATGGGATCCTCGCCAGCCTCGACCGGCTGGCTGGGGTGATCGCCGACGACGGCGTGCGCGCCACGGTCGGCGCCGGCACCAAGCTCAGGGCGTTGGGTGAGGGCTTGTACGACGCGGGGCTGGCGATGGACAACCTCGGGGACGTGGACTACCAGTCGATCGCCGGCGCGACCGCCACCGGCACCCACGGCACCGGCCTCGGCTTCGGCAACCTCTCCACGCAGGTGGCCGGCGTCCGGTTGGTCACCGGCACGGGCGACACGGTGGACGTCAGCGCCGACCGCAACCCGGAGCTCCTGCCGGCGGCCCGGCTCTCGCTGGGCGCCCTCGGCGTCCTCACCCGGGTCACGCTGGCCGTGCAGCCCCGCTACCAGCTGCACCGCCGGTCCTGGTGCGCGCCCGTCGCCTGGACCCTGGAGCACCTGGCCGAGTTGCAGCACACCAACCGCAACATGGACTTCTACTGGTATCCCCGCAGCGACCTGACTCAGGTCCGGGTCATGAACCGGGTCGACGAGACGCCGGACGAGCGGGTGTGGCACGCGCCGCGGGTACCGGGCTCGGCGGCCGTGGACGAGCCCCGCGAGGTCCACGTGGCCCCCACCCACCGGGCCATCCCCCGGCACCGGGAGCTGCGCTTCGAGGAGATCGAGTACATGCTGCCGGTGGAGGCCTTTCCGGCCTGCTTCGCGGAGGTACGGCGGCGCATCATGCAACGGCACCGCCGGGTGGCCGGGTGGCGGGTGCTTGTGCGCAGCGTCGCCGCGGACGACATCTGGCTCAGCAACGCCTACGGCCGGCCGACCGTGACCGTCGCCTGCCTGCAGAACACCTCGCTGCCGCACGAGGAGTACTTCCGGGACATGGAGGCGGTCTTCCGGCAGTACGGCGGCCGGCCGCACTGGGGCAAGAGACACTGGCTGACCGCCCGCGACCTGCGGCCCCTCTATCCCCGCTGGGACGACTTCCAGGCGTTGCGTCGCCGACTGGACCCGGACGGGGTGTTCCTCAGCCCGGACCTGGCCCGGCTGCTGGAGGAGGCGTGATGCCGCAGATCGGCGCGCGGACGTGGGTGGTCCCGGGTGGGCGCGTGCCGTTCCCCGGCAACGGCCCGGAACCGGAGTTCACCAGCTTCGACCAGCTGTGCGTGCTCAACGCCACGGATCAGGACACCGAGGTCAGCCTGGACGTCTACTACGAGGACGCCGAGCCCGTCGGGCCGTACCGGATCCTGGTCGGCGCCCGGCGGATCCGGCACGTGCGGGTCAACGACCTGATCGACCCGGAGGCGGTCCGACTCGACCGTCCCTACGGCTGCCTGCTGCGCTCACCCGTGCCGGTGGTGGTGCAGTTCCTGCGCCAGGACACCCGGCTACCCGGTGTCGTCGCGCTGACCGGCGCCATGGCCCATCCCGTCTGACGTTCGGCGCCGGATGAGCCGGGTACCCGCGCCTATGCGGGTCTCGGAGTGTGAACAGCCAGCGACCAAGGCGGACTCCGGGCTGCGTCGGGCCTGCCAGGAGGCATACCGGCGGTTGCAGACGTACTTCATCCTCGCGGTGCAGGCCGGCCTCGCCGCAGCACTGTCGTGGGTGGCAGCCAGGGAGTTGCTGGGAAACGAGGATTCAACCTTCGCCCCGGCCGCCGCGGTCGGTGTGATCGCCGCCGCTATCGGCAACAACGCCCGCCGCACCGTCGAGCTGATCGCCGGGGTGGTGCTCGGCATCGCCGTGGGCGACATGCTGATCGGCCTGCTGGGCACCGGGCCGTGGCAGACCGGTGCCACCGTCTTTGTGGCGATCGCCGTGGCAGCGGTGGTCCGCGGCACTGGCGCCCTGATGGCCCAGGCCGGCGCTACGGGCGTGCTGGTCGCCACCGTCACCCCGAACAACCCCGACCTGGAACTGCCCCGGACCATCAACGCACTGATCGGCGGAGCTATCGGACTGCTGGTCGTGCTCGTCATCGTCCCGCTCAACCCGACGCGGACGCTACGGCGCGTCGTCGACCCCGCGCTCGACGTATTCGCCAGACAGATGAGCGCCTCCGCACAGGCCCTGGCCCGCGGCGACGCCCGCGCCGCCGAGGAACTGCTCGACCGGATGCGCGCCGCCGAGCCGGAACTCAACCGGCTCGACGAAGTCGTCATCGCCGCCGACGAGGTGGCCCGACACTCGCCGCTGCGCTGGCGCCGCCGGCGGAGGCTGGCGGCCTACCGGGACGGCGTCGAGCACATGAAACGGGCCTTCCGCAACAGCCGCACCCTGGTCCGCCGCATCGGCACCACTCTGCGCGACCACGAGCCGGTGCCACCCGGCCTGCCCGCCGCCGTCGAACACTACGGCGAGGCGGTCCGGATGCTGCACCGCGAGTTCCTGGCCGCCCGGGAGCCCGTCGGCGCGCGGGAGCGGGTGCTGGCGGCGGTCCGGGAGGCCGGCGAGGCGTGCCGCCAGGACATGGGATTCTCCGGCACCATCGTCGTGTCCCAGCTGCGGACCATCGCCAACGACCTGCTGCGCGCCACGGGCGTGCCCCGCGACGAGGCGCGCCGGATGGTGCGCCGCGCCGCTGCGGGGCAGGGCTGAGCCGGCGACGTCCCGTCTCACCCTTCACCCGCTGATCCGACCGCACCAGCGGGTGACCACGTCCGCGGCGAACGCCTCAAGCCGTTGCCGCACAACCGAAAGCTCGTCAGCTGGACAAGCCGGCCGCGAGTACGTGGGTAACGACGGCAACGCCGTCGTTACCCAGGTGTGCGTCGCTGCCGGCGATTTATCCGCGCCACCGGCTGCTCCAACGATGAAGCCGCTGGCATGATCCGAGACGCGGCGCGCCGCGGCGAGGGCGACCACCCAATCGACGACTGACGCAACGAGCCCGGCCACGCTTGGCGTAGGCCGGACCGTCGCACTGGCAGGGTTGAGCGAGCTGCCCTGTCTTGCGTCTGCGGTCCAGCCCGGCGCGGCGTTGACGGGGGCGATGCGGCCAGGGTTATAGCGGGTCCAGTCGTCGTCTGCTGCGGCGTGTTCCACCATCACACCACCGCCGGTGCTGCCAAGGGCTTGGGCGCGGACTGGCGGAGGCGCGGTTAGGCGGCCCGGGACGGTGGGAACGGCTGAGGTCGCGGAGGGGGGATCGCTTCGGTGGCCAGCGGTTGGCCGGGTGCAGGCCCGGCGCATCATGGCCGGCTATCGCTGGCCGGGTGCCGTGTCGGCCTGCGTCCACAGGTCACGTAGCGGCGTCCACGAGGATGCCAGATCATTCCAGTAGCAGGTGAAGACTCCTGCGACCGGTTTTGTGGGGTCGCTCCACCAGATCGCGGCCACGATGTGTCCTGCTGTCAACGCCGGCCGAACTTTGACCCCTCTGTTCCGGCCGAATGTTGACCCCCTCGCTGGTTGTTGATGTTCAGTCG
>NZ_JBTLMN010000012.1:0-208859 GCF_054462275.1 Micromonospora sp. SD19 | reverse complement strand
GACGACAACCTCTGCCCCGGCATGACCCCTCATCCTGACGAGAATCCACCCCGTTGCAACAACCACTTGAGCCCAAGCTCCCGGGACACCGCAGATTCAAGGAACCCGAGTCGATCACCCCCCGGAGTCCGCCCGAAGACGGCGCCGACGGGTCAGGCGCCGACGGGTCAGGCGTCGACAGGTCAAGCGGTGGCGATCGCGATCCAGCGATCCAGGGTCGCGGCGGCCGCGCCGGAGTCGATCGATTCGGCCGCGCGGGCCAGACCGGCGCGCAGCGCCTCGGTCAGGTCGCCGTCCAGCGGGCCCTGGGTGGCCAGCGCCGCCGCCGCGTTGACCAGGACCGCGTCCCGGACCGGGCCCGTCTCACCGGCCAGCAGGCGACGGGCCACGCCGGCGTTGTACGCGGCGTCACCGCCGCGCAGGTCCGCCAGGGTGGACCGGGGTACCCCGAGGTCCGTCGCGTCCAGCACAGCCTCGCGTACGGTGCCGCCCTGGGCCGCCCAGACCCGGGTCGGCGCGGCGGTGCTGAACTCGTCCAGGCCGTCCTCGCCGCGCATCACGATCGCCGAGTCCCCACGGGCGGCGAACACGCTGGCCATCACCGGAGCCATCCGCAGGTCGAAGCAGCCGACCGCGCCGGCCCGGGGGCGGGCCGGGTTGGTCAGCGGGCCGAGGAAGTTGAAGAAGGTGGGCACGCCCACCTCGCGGCGGACCGGGCCGGCGTGGCGCATCCCGGGGTGGAACCGGGCCGCGAAGCAGAACCCGATGCCGGCCTCCTCGACACAGCGGGCGACCTGCTCCGGGCCGAGATCCAGGGGGATGCCGAGGAACTCCAGCAGGTCGGCGGTGCCGCACAGGGAGGAGGCGGCCCGGTTGCCGTGCTTGACGACACGGACGCCAGCACCGGCGACCACCAGCGCCGTCATCGTGGAGATGTTGACAGTGTGGGCGAGGTCACCGCCGGTGCCGACCACGTCGAGCGCGGTGCGGCGCAGCTCCTCGGGGAGCGTCACCGGGACGGCTCGGCCCAGCATCGCCTCCACCAGGCCGGCCAGCTCCGCGGGAGTCTCGCCCTTGGCCCGCAGCGCGACGGCGAAGGCGGCGATCTGCGCCGCGCTGGCCGAGCCGGTCATGATCTCGTCCATCGCCCAGGCGGTGTCGGCGGTGGAGAGTTCGTTGCCGCGCAGCAGCGCGTTGAGCAGGTGCGGCCAGGTCCGATCGCCCATGGCGGGCCTCCCGAGCATGCGAAGTGCGGGTGGGCTGGAACCGGCGCCGAGGAGTTCCGGCGCCGTGGGGGTGCCGGAGGAGCGTGGGACGTCAGGCGGGTGCGTGCGTCCGCAGCAGCTCGGCCACCGTGCCCCCGGTGGTCACCGGGTCGAGCGGGTGCACCAGCACCGCGTCGGCCTCGGCGTACGCGGCGAGCCATCGGTCGGCGGCGCGCGCGATCACCAGGCAGGTCGGGGGAGCGTCGTCCCGGTCGTCCTTGACCTGTCGGGCGATGCCGATGCCGCCGCCCGGGCTCGCCTCACCGTCGAGCAGCAGCAGGTCGATCTCGTAGTCGTCGACCAGCCGGATGGTCTCGGCGTAGGTCGACGCGTCGACGAACTCGATCTGCAGACCGGGCGCGGGTCGGGTGCCGACGGCCATCCGCATGCGGTCGCGGACCTGCGGGTCGTCGCTGTAGAGCAAGACGGTGCAAAGACGATCGCTCATGTCGGCACTCCCACCTCGTAGCTGCCCGGAGATCGTACCGGGCGGCGTGATGTAGCCGACATCCCGCCCGGCGGCACCCGTCGGGGCGTACGTCCGGGCAGCTCAGGCGGGCGCGGCGTCGGCGGCGCGGTCGCGGGCCTCGTCGCGGGCCTCCTGGCGGTCCAGTTCGCGGTCCACCCGGCGTGCCTCCCGCTCGGACTGCTTGACCCACTGCACCACCAGCACGGCGAGCATGGTCACACTGACGAACTCGCCACCGGCCCAGAGGATGCCTCCGGCGACCACCTGGTCCTGCCAGGGGTCGACCCAGCCCAGGTTGAGCGACGGGTACCAGTCGCCCCCGAAGAGCGTGCTGCTCTGCATGATGGTGAGGCCGAGCACGGTGTGGAACGGCACGGAGAGCAGCATCAGCAGGGCGCGCGCCGGGTACGGCCAGCGGCCGGGCAGCGGGTCGAGGCCGAGCAGCGGCCAGAAGAACACGCAGCCGGTCATGATGAAGTGCGCGTGCACCAGCTCGTGCGCCCAGGCGTGTTCCAGGGTGTAGCGGTACAGGTCACTGAAGTAGAGCACGAACGGGTTGACCACGAAGATGGCGAACGCCACCAGCGGGAAGCTGTAGACCCGGGCGACGCGGCTGTGCACGATCGCGAGCAGGCGCTTGCGCGGCCCGACCGGCAGGGTCCGCAGGGCCAGGGTCATCGGCGCGCCCAGCGCCAGGAAGATCGGCGCCACCATGGACAGCACCATGTGCTGGATCATGTGCACGGACAGCAGCGCGGTGTCGTACGCGTGCAGCCCGCTGACCGTGACGAGCGCGATGCCGCCCAGCCCGGGGCCGAGGAAGAACACGGTTCGGATGACGGGCCAGCGGTCGCCGCGCAGGCGCAGCCGGTACACCCCGTAGAGGTACAGGCCGGCGGCGAGCACCAGGCCGAGGGCCAGCCAGCTGTCCAGGCGGGTCTCGCTCAGCACCGCGCCGACGGTGAACGGCGGCGGGGCCGAGGTGGCGGCGAAGATCGGATCGACGTGCAGCACGCTTTTCAGGCTAGGCCAGGCGAACCGGACCCCGACGCTGGGGCCACGGAAGGCGCAGGTTTGCCACCCCGCTGATCGCCGGCCCCGGTCAGGGGCAATAATGACGGCGTGACTGCGGCCCCAGCCATTGACAAGAGCCGGATCCACTCTCTGACCCGACCGAACATGGTCAGCGTCGGGACGATCGTGTGGCTCTCCAGTGAACTCATGTTCTTCGCGGCGCTGTTCGCGATGTACTTCTCGATCCGCGCGGCTGCGCCGGAGCAGTGGGAGAAGCACACCGAGGCGCTGAACATCCCGTACGCGACCACCTTCACGGTGATCCTGGTGCTGTCCTCGGTGACGTGCCAGCTCGGCGTCTTCGCGGCGGAGAAGGGTGACGTGCACGCGCTGCGGCGCTGGTTCACCGTCACCTTCGTGATGGGCCTGATCTTCGTCCTCGGCCAGCTGAACGAGTACCGGCACCTGGTCGCCGACGGCATCAAGATCAACGAAGACGGGTACGGATCGGTGTTCTACCTGACCACCGGTTTCCACGGCCTGCACGTGACCGGTGGTCTGATCGCCTTCGTCATCTTCATGGTCCGTACGACCATGGGCCGGTTCACCCCGGCGCAGGCGACGTCGGCGATCGTCGTGTCGTACTACTGGCACTTCGTCGACGTCGTGTGGATCGGGCTGTACGCCATGATCTACTGGCTCCAGTGATCTTGCGCGTCACATTCCGCGCTGCTGCTCCGTCCCCTGAGACAGGTCCAACCGGTTAAGGACACCGCTCATGACTTCTGACAACGACCGCCGACGCGGTCTGCTCGCGCGGTTGCGTGAGCGGCCCGCCGCGCGCAGCAGGGGCCGCCGCCGGCTGGGCGCCGCGGTCCGGCTGATCGCCGCGCTGATGCTCGCCGGCGGCGCATACACCGTCTTCGCCCCGGGCGCCCAGGCGCAGGACAACCCGCAGCTGACCGGCGCCGCCGCCGAGGGCAAAGCGTTGTTCGACGTGAGCTGCGTGACCTGCCACGGCCGCAACGCCCAGGGCGTCGAGGGCCGCGGGCCGAGCCTGATCGGCGTCGGCGCGGCATCGGTCGAGTTCCAGGTCAGCTCCGGGCGGATGCCGATGGCCCGCCAGGAGGCCCAGGCGCACCGCAAGCCTCCGGTCTTCACCGACGAGCAGACCCGCCAGCTGGCCCAGTACATCCAGGAGCTGGGTGGCGGCCCGGTCGTTCCCGAGGGCGACGACCTCCGCGAGGACGGCAACATCGCGGCCGGCGGTGAGCTGTTCCGGATCAACTGCTCGCAGTGCCACGCGTTCGGTGGCGGCGGCGGTGCGCTCTCCTCGGGCAAGTTCGCCCCGAGCCTGCACCCCGCGACCGACCGTCAGATCTACGCGGCGATGCTGAGCGGCCCGCAGAACATGCCGGTGTTCGGCGACAACCAGCTCCGGCCGGAGCAGAAGGCCGACATCATCGCCTACATCCAGGAGACGCTGAAGCACGACCAGGACCCGGGTGGGTTCAACCTCGGACGGTACGGCCCGTCCACCGAGGGCCTGGCGATCTTCCTGGTTGGCATCGTGGCGCTCGTCTTCGCTAGCCTGTGGATTGCGGGTAAGTCGTGACCGAGCAGGCCATCCGATTCAGTGCTGTGGTGCCGCTCGGCGCCACCCGTAGCGAGGTGACGGCATGAGCCCCCACACCGAGCACCAGGCCTCGCAGGGCCCGGCGCCGCTCGACGTGAACGACCCCAAGCTGACCCGGTTCGACATCGTTCGTGAGGGTGCGCGCCGGGACGACATCGAGATCGTCCACTACGAGCCGCAGGTGCTGCCGGGCACCAAGGCGGAGCGTCGGCTGACCCGGGTGGTCGCCGGCTTCTTCCTGATCACCGGTCTGGCCGCGACCGCCTTCCTGGCCATCTACATCTGGTGGCCGTGGCAGTACGAGGCCGGCCGGGGCGGCGACAAGTTCTACACCCCGCTGCTCGGCTTCACCCTCGGCGTGGCGCTGCTCGCCGTCGGCTTCGGCATCCTGACCTGGGGCAAGAAGTTGCTGCCCAAGGAGGTCTCGATCCAGGACCGGCACGAGGGTCAGGTGGACTCCGAAGGCCGCACCATCACCGGCCAGACCATGCTCTACATGGCGGACGAGCTGGGCGTGAAGCGTCGCCCGCTGCTCGGCATCTCGCTGCTGGCCGGTCTCGCGCCGGTCGCCGCGGTCGCCGCGGCGCCGCTGGTCGGCGGTCTGATCTCGCAGCCGCACAAGAACAACCAGATGTTCACCACCGGGTTCGCCACGGCCGAGGGCGGCCAGCGGATCCGCCTGGTCCGCGAGGACGGCCGGCCGATCCGCCCGGCGGACATCAGCACCGGTGGTCAGCTGACCGTCTTCCCCGGCATCGACCACGGCGTGAGCAACAAGCACGCCGACTCGCCGACGCTGTTGATCCACCTCCGCGACTCGGACGCGCAGGAGTCGCGCCGGGCCAACGAGCGGATCGGCCACGGTGACTACATGTGGGGCAACTACGCGGCGTTCTCCAAGATCTGCACGCACGCGGGATGCCCGGCCAGCCTGTACGAGCAGCAGACCAACCGGCTGCTCTGCCCGTGCCACCAGTCCCAGTTCCTGATCACCGACAACGCCCGGCCCGTCTTCGGCCCCGCCAGCCGGCGGCTGCCGCAGCTGCCGATCGAGGTGGACTCCGAGGGCTTCTTCGTGGCGAAGTCCGACTACACCGAGACCGTCGGGCCTGATTTCTGGGAGCGGCCATGAAGCGTCGAAAGTTTGACCTTGCGGCGACGCCGGGCAAGGCAGCGGTGGGAGTGGACGACCGCTTCGCGGTGGCCACCCCGCTGCGCAAGCTGCTGAACAAGGTCTTCCCGGACCACTGGTCCTTCCTGCTCGGCGAGATCGCGCTGTTCTCGTTCGTCGTGCTGCTGCTGACCGGTGTGTTCCTCACCTTCTTCTTCGAGCCGGCGATGACCGAGGTGGTCTACGACGGCAGCTACGCGCCGTTGCAGGGCACCCCGATGTCCGCCGCGTACGCCTCCAGCCTGGACATCTCGTTCGATGTCCGGGGCGGTCTGGTGATGCGGCAGATGCACCACTGGGCGGCGCTGCTGTTCATGGCCGCGATCGTCGTGCACATGCTGCGGGTCTTCTTCACCGGTGCGTTCCGCAAGCCGCGTGAGACCAACTGGATCATCGGTTCGCTGCTGTTCTGGGTCGGCTTCCTCGCCGGCTTCACCGGCTACTCGCTGCCGGACGACGGCCTGTCCGGCACCGGCCTGCGGATCGCCTCGGCGATCATGCTGTCCATCCCGGTGATCGGTTCCTGGGTCACCTCGTCGATCTTCGGTGGCGAGTTCCCGGGCACGATCATCATCAGCCGGTTCTTCATCGCCCACGTGCTGCTCATCCCGGGTCTGCTGGTCGCGCTGATCAGCGTCCACCTGGGCCTGGTCTTCAAGCAGAAGCACACCCAGTGGCCCGGCCCCGGCCGGACCAACAACAACGTGGTCGGCGAGCGGATGTTCCCGCGGTACGCGTTGAAGCAGGGCGGCTTCTTCATGGTCGTCTTCGGCGTCATCGCGCTGATGGGCGGTCTGTTCCAGATCAACCCGATCTGGCTGTTCGGCCCGTACGAGGCGTGGGTGGTCTCGGCCGCCAGCCAGCCCGACTGGTACGTCATGTTCCTCGACGGCTCGACCCGACTCATGCCGGCCTGGGAGATCAACATCCCGATCGGCGACGGGTACGTCATCCCGCCGCTGTTCTGGCCGACGGTGGTGCTACCCGGCATCCTGGTGGGCCTGTCGACGATGTACCCGTTCCTGGAAGCCCGGCAACTCAAGGACCGCAAGAGCCACAACCTGCTCGAGCGTCCCCGGGACGCCCCGGCCCGGACCGCCGTCGGCGCCATGGCCGTCGCGTTCTACGTCGTGCTGACGCTCTCCGGCGCCAACGACGTGATCGCGGACAAGTTCCAGATCAGTTTGAACGCGATGACCTGGGCCGGCCGGATCGGCCTGCTGGTGGCCCCGCCGTTGGCGTACTACGTCACCTACCGGCTCTGCCTGGGTCTGCAGCAGCACGACCGGGAGGTGCTCGCGCACGGCGTGGAGACCGGCATCATCCGGCGCCTGCCGGACGGCCGGTTCGTCGAGGTGCACCAGCCGCTCAGCGCGGCCAACGGGCACGCGGACGGCCACGGCCAGCTCGACTACGTCGGCTGGGTCGTACCGAAGAAGATGAACCGGCTGGGGGCCCTCGGCCCGGCCATCCGGGGCTTCTTCTACCCGATCGAGAAGCCGGTCGAGGCGCCGGTCTCACCGGGGCACCCGCCGGTCGAGCCCCGGCCCGAGCGCGAGGAGGTCGGCAGCGGCGAGAGCCGCCACTGACCGCCCAGTCGCACCGTTACGTGGCGCCCGTCGGATTCCGGCGGGCGCCACGTCGTATCCGCACCCTCCCCGCCCATCCGACCAGGAGTCGGACGGGCACGGCAGGACCGGTCGACCCCGCGCGCCCGGGGGATCGCAGGAATAACCCCGGTGAGCCGGGTATCCGTGCGGTCCAACGTCTCAAGGGGGGGAAGCATGTTGGGTATCAAACGCCTCGGCCTGTTGGCCGCGCTGGTACTGGTCGGTGTCGCGCCGGCCGCGGCCGCGCAGGCCGCGGCACAGCCGTCGACGCAGGACACCCAGTACCTGCAGGCGGTACACCAGGTCAACCTGTTCGAGATCACCGCTGGTGACCTCGCCCAGCAGAAGGGCAAGGACCAGGGGGTCAAGGACCTGGGCGCGATGCTGAAGACCGACCACACCCAGCTGGACCAGACGGTGCAGCAGACCGCGTCGCAGCTCGGCGTGGAACTGCCGAACGAGCCCAGCGCCGACCAGCAGGCGGTCATCGACAAGCTGAACAACGCCAGCGGCGCGGAGTTCGACCGGCTCTGGGTGACGAGTGAGCTGGCCGGCCACGTCCAGGCCATCCAGGCCACCCAGACGGAGATCTCGCAGGGCTCCGAGCCGTCGGTGGTCCAGCTGGCGCAGACGGCGCTTCCGACGCTGCAGACGCACTACGACGAGTTGGTGGCGCTCGCCAACAAGTTGGGCATCCCGGTTCCGCAGACCAGCGCCAGCGGTACGCCCAGCCCGGGCGGCACCGGCACTGAGTCGCCGGCTCCGGGCGGCACCGTCACCGAGTCGCCGGCTCCGGGTGGCACCGTCACCGAGTCGCCGGCTCCGGGCGGTGGCTCCACCGAGGTACCGGCTCCCAGCGAGAGCTGACGTAGCCACAGCAGACGGCCGGTCCACCCAGCGGGGTGGGCCGGCCGCCCTGTGCGCTTGACGCGCCGCCGTGCGGCCGGCGTGGGCCCGGCAGCGGTGAGCGGGTCAGTCGGCGCCGGCCAGGCCGATCGCGAACGCCTCCTCCAGGTCGTGCTGGGAGTACGCCCGGAAGGCGATGTGCGACTCGGTGTTGAGCACACCCTCGACCTTGGAGATGCTGCCCGCGATGACCTGGGCGATCTGGTCGAACTCGCGGACTCGGACGATGGCGATGAGGTCGACGTGCCCGGCCACCGAGTAGACCTCGCTGACACCGGGAAGGTTGGCCAGGTTCTCCGCCACCTCGGGGATCGCGTCGGTGGCGCAGTCGATCAGCACGATCGCGGTGATCACGGGGCATTTCTCCGTTCGTCGGCGTCGTCGCCCATGCTAGATGTTCCGGCCCGGGACCGGAGGCGGGAGCCGGCGCGCTCAGCCCTGGGCGGCGCAGGGCACCGTCAGGTCGCTCCCGGCCCGGATCACGTTCTCCAGCCGCTCACCGGCGCGTACTGTCGCGCCCGGCCACACCACAGTGCGAAACACGTCGCCGTCCACCCGCGCGCCAGCGCCGACCACGGACTCCACGCAGCGGCCGGTCACCGTCGCGGACTCCGCGACGAGAGCGCCGCCGGCGGCGGCGTGCAGGTTGGCCGCCAGGTAGTCGGCCGGGGTGCCGGTGTCGAAGAAGGTGCCCGGATAGGGCACCACCGCCAGGGCGCCCGCCGCCTCGGCCGGCCGCCACACGGCCCGGACCAGGTCCGAGAAGACGACCGGCAGGTCCCGGACCAGACGCCAGGGCAGCAGCGAGAAGCCGGTGAAGCAGTGCCCGGCGAAGGTGCCCGGCGCCGCCGGGTCCGCGGCGGGCTGGCCGAGCAGGCGTACGGTGTGCCCGTCCCAGCCGTCGAGCAGTGCGGCCACGTCCGGGCCCGGGGGAGCGGTCGGGTCGGCGAGGTACGCGTCGGCGTTGCCGACCAGCACCGGCCGCCCGTCGATCCAGTCCCGTAGCCTGGCCACCCCGCCCGCGGTGCCCAGCGGGTCGCCCGGCTCCACCGACAGGTGGGCCCGGTCGCCGACGTGCTCCACGATCTGCTCGCCGAGGTAGCAGGCGTTCACAGCGACCCGGTCGGGACCGGTCAGGCCGAGGCCGGCCAACCGCACCAACGCCCGATCCAGCAGGGGCACGTTGCCCACCGGGCAGAGCGCCTTGGGCACCCGTTCGGTGAGGGGGCGCAGCCGGGTGCCCTCGCCGGCGGCGAGCACCACCGCGCACAGCTGCGCCGGCACACCGGCCGCGCCGGTCACGGGGTGTCGTCGGGCACCGGTGGCGGGAACTTCCCGGCCAGCGGCCCGATGTCGTAGTAGGCGAGCAGCCGGGCCGTCGGCCAGGTCAGCTTGGGCAGGTCGTCCAGGGGGTGCCAGGCGGCCTCGAAGACCTCCGCCCCGTCGACGGTCAGGTCGGTGCTGGACGCCGGCACGTCGGCCTCGAAGACCATGTCCACCCAGCCCTTGGCGTGCACGATCGCGTTCGGCACCGCCGGGCGCAGCCGGGACGGCGGAAGCCGGATGCCGGACTCCTCGAACAGTTCACGGGCCGCGCCGACCACCGGGGCCTCGCCCCGGTCGAGCAGGCCGGCGGGGAGGGACCACGCCTTGCCGGGCGGCTGGCGCAGCATGAGCAGCCGACCCGCGCCCGTCGCTTCGGAGTCACGGACCAGGGTCACCGCGCCGACGACGTACTTGGGCACCGCCAGCCGGACCAGACGCCGGCGCACCGGCAGCGGCAGCCGGTAGAAGGCCTGGTAGAAGAGGGCCCGACCGGTGGCGCGGGAGCGGGGGATCATGACTCCAGGCTAGTGGTCGCGAATGTCCTTCGGACGCGCTGGGGCTCGTCGGGTCACTGCCGATGGTCGACCAGGTCGATGAGCTGGCGGACCACGGTGTCCGGTTCGATCACCCGGTCGAAGACCGCTACCAGCAGGGTCTCCAGGTCGGGGTAGCCCAACTCCTCGGAGAGACGCAGCAGCGGCAGGTCACTGGCGAGGCCCCGGTTGTGCTGACGCAGGGCGAGCCCGATGGTGGCTCGGCCGAGGCGCACCTTGTCGCTGATCGTGATGCCCGGCTCGGTGTGCTCGGCGAACCATCTGTTGATCTGCATCTGCGCGTTGGGCGACTTGACGAAGCTCAGCCACTCCCGGCGGGGGCCCCGCGGCGCCACCCCGGCCTCGAAGCCGTTGTCGCCGTCGTTCTCGGTGAAGATCTCCACCACGTCGCCCTCGTCCAGCTCGGAGCTCAGGGGGGCGAGTCGACCGTTGATGCGGGCGGCGAGGCAGTGGTCGCCCCGCTCGCTGCCCAGCTCGTAGGCGAGGTCGACGGGCGTGGCGCCGGCCGGCAGCACGATCTGCCGCCCGTCGGCGAAAACCTGAATCTGCCCCTCGGCGAGGTCGCAGCGCAGCGACTCGTAGAACTGTGCCGGGTCGGCGGCGTCCGGTTCCCAGTCGAGCACCCGGCGCAGCCAGTCCAACTGCTCGGCGCGGGCCGCGGCGCCGCCGTTGCCCGAGCGCGGGAAACGGAAGTCGGCGGCGATGCCGTACTCGGCGGAGCGGTGCATCTCCTCGGTGCGGATCAGCACCTCCACCGTGCGGTCCTGCGGGCCGCAGACGCTCGTGTGCAGCGACCGGTAGAGGTTGTTCTTCGGTGACGCGATGAAGTCCTTGAAACGGCCGGGCACCGGTCGCCAGGTGCCGTGGATCGCGCCGAGCGCGGCGTAGCAGTCGGTGGCCGGGCCGTCGACCACCACCACGATGCGGGGCAGATCGTACGGGGCGGTGTGGCCGCCGGCGATGGTGTCCTTCCAGATCGAGTAGAGGTGCCGGGGGCGGGGGCTGACCTCGGCGTCGACCCGGCTGCGCCGCAACGCCACCCGGGCCCGGGCGACCACCGAGTCGAGGTATGAGTCCCAGCCTGGCCGGTCGTGCACGTGCCGGGCCAGCCGGGCGTGCTCCTCGGGCTCCAGGTGCAGCAGCACCACGTCGTCCAGCTCGCGCTTGAGGGTCTGGATGCCCAGCCGGTCACAGAGCGGGACCAGCACCTCCTGGGTCTTGCGGGCGATCCGTTCCCGCGACGACGCGGAGCGCACCCCGAGGGTGCGCATGTTGTGCAGCCGGTCGGCCAGCTTGATGATCAACACCCGGACGTCCTTGGCGGCCGCGACGATCATCTTGCGGATCGTCTCCGCCTCGGCGGCCTTGCCGTAGAACGCCTTGTCGAACTTGGTCACCCCGTCGACCAGGTGGGCCACCTCGCCGCCGAAATCCTCGGAGAGCGCCTGGAGGGTGTAGCGGGTGTCCTCCACGGTGTCGTGCAGCAGCGCGGCGACCAGGGTGGTGGTGTCCATTCCCAGCTCGGCGCAGATCTGCGCCACCGCGAGGGGGTGGGTGATGTAGGGCTCACCGCTCTTGCGGAACTGCCCGCGGTGCATGTTCTCCGCGATCGTGTAGGCGCGGCGCAGCACCGCGGGATCGGTGCCGGCGTGGATGCCCCGGTGGGTGCGGACCAGTTGGGTGACCGGGTCGGAATCGGTGGTGGGCCAGCTGAGCAGCGACCGCAGCCGGCGGGCGAGCGGCAGCTCACCCGGCTGTGTCGGCAGGGCGCCCCCCAGGGCGGCGCCGTGTCCGGCGTCGACGTCCACGAGGGACACCTCCTCACCCCGGCTCCGCGTCACCGGAAGCCGGCGGCGGGAGCAGGCCCACGAATCGGGCAGGACTGCACTTCTCTAACAGCCTAAGCGAGTCGACGTAGTCCGATCGGTCAGTTGGTCATGAGCGTTCGGTCGAGAGTTGGTGGGACGCGCCGCTCTCGGCCTTCGCCAGCAGGTCACGGAACCGGCCCGCACCACTGGCCGGAGAGGACCAACCGGAGGACATCTCGACGAGTCGGGTCTCCGGCCGCTCCAACCAGGACAGGATCCGCTCGGACTCCTCGGCGGTGGCGGCCGGCACCGGACCGTGCCCGCCCGACACCGTCTCGGCGGTGGCCCGGATCGTGGTCAGGGTGGGCCGTGGGTGCACGCCCGGCGGGGAGACCCCCGCGCCGGCCAGCCGGCCGTGGCGGACCAGCGCCAACTCCCAGCCGCCCCGGGCGGCCGGCCGGGCCGCGGCCAGCTCCACGATGCCGGTCAGCGCGGCCAGCCGCTGCATCCGCACGGTGGCCCGCAGCACGGCGGCCAGCCGGGAGCGCACCACGGCGGCCTCCTCGTAGCGCTGGTCACGGGAGAGCACGTCGATCCGGGCGAGCAGCGCGTCCACCACCGGCTGGGGGTCGCTGGCCGTCGCCGCGCGGAAGGGCGCGACGGCGCTGTCGTCGTACTCCTCGGGGGTTATCTTGTGCTCGCAGGGTGCCGGGCAGCGACCCAGCTCGGCCAGCGCGCAGGCCGGCGTGACGGTGCGCAGCGAGAGCCGGTGGGTGCACTGGCGTAGCGGCACCGCGTCGTGGAAACCGGCGGCGGCCAGCTCGGCGGCGCGCCGGGAGGTGAACGGCCCGAGGTACGCGGTGTCGGTGGGGGAGAGGTCACGCACGATCGACAGCCGAGGGTACGGACCGTCGGTCAGCTTGAGCCAGAGCATCCGTTCCGGGTATTTGGACCGGCGGTTGTACGGCGGGGCGTGGGCGGCGATCAACCGCAGCTCACGGACCTCCGCCTCCAACGAGTGGGCGCACTCCACCGCCTCGACCCGCTCGGCCGCGCCCAGCATCTCGGAGATCCGGGCGCGCTTCTCGCCGGCGGTGAAGTAGCTGCGCACCCGGGTGGCGATGTCGACGGAGGTGCCCACGTAGAGCGGTCGGTCGTCGGCGGCCCGGAAGATGTAGACCCCGGGGACCTTGGGCAGCCCCTCGGCCAGGTGCCGTTTGCGGCGCTGGGTCGGGGTGACCGCGCGGGCGAACTCGATGGCGTCGCCGACCGTGTCCACCCGGTGCCCGCCGAGCCGGCCGATCAACCCGTGCAGCACGTCGACGGTGGCCTTCGCGTCGTCCAGGGCCCGGTGTGTCGGTTGGGTGCTGGTGCGGAAGTAGGCGGCCAGGGTGCCGAGCTTGCGGTTGGGCACCTCGTCGCGGGTCAGCACCCGGCGGGCCAGCGCCGCCGTGTCCAGCACCCGGGGGTTGGGCCAGCGGTAGCCGTGCTTCGCGCAGGCGGCCTTGAGGAAGCCCACGTCGTACGGGGCGTTGTGGGCCACCAGCACCGCGTCGTCGATGAACTCCAGGAAGCTCGGCAGCACCTGCTCGATCGGGGGCGCCGGCACCAGCATGGCCTGGGTGATCCCGGTCAGCACCGTGATGAAGGGCGGAATCGGCTGCCCCGGGTTGACCAGTGTCGCCAACACCCCCAACTGCTCACCACCGCGCACCTTCACCGCGCCGATCTCGGTGATGCCGCCGCCGTCCGGCGCGCCGCCGGTGGTCTCCAGGTCGACCACCACGAAGGTCGTCGCGTAGAGCGGCAGGGCCGGGTCCACCCCGCCCACCGCCGGGTCGAGACCGGCAAGTGACTCCTGGACGTACTCCGCCTGTGCCATCGGCGGCACGCTAGCGCCCCGGTGCGACACTCCCGTCGCAGCCGTCCCATCCGTCACCATGGGGCTAGGATGAGAGATCGGCTCACTCACCGGGCGGTGGGCCCGGTCGCGGTGGGAGACTTGCCACATGCCCCTCACCGAGCCGTTCGACGACCACCTCCCGCAGGAGGATCCGGTCGCGCTCGACGGTGTGGGCAACCCGGACGACAACGTAGTCAACGGCCCATCTGGCGCACCGGAGTCGACGACGGACGACGGTCCCGCCGCCGAGCCCGAGCCGACCCTGCCCGAGCCGGTCCGGCAACGGATCGTGACGCTGACCGCGGCGGTGCTGCCCACCCTCCCCACCGACGAGGTGCCGGTGCCGTTGCGCCGGGTGGCCAAGTTCGCCCCCAACCGGCGCGCCCGGCTCGGCGCGCCGGTCATCGCCGCCCAGCTCACCGCCGACCCGCTGTTCCGGCAGCGGGTCACCGCGCGGGTCCTGGCCGACGCCGGTGACCTCGGCGCGGCAGTGGTCGAGGGCACCGCGCCGGCCGCCGCCGACCCGGTCGAGGTGGCCGCGTTGGCCTACCTGGCCCGGCCGCGGGGCTGGCGGGAACTGATCGACGCCAGCGGGGCGGCCGTGCGCGCCGAGGCGGACAGCGCCGTCGTCGCCGAGCTGGTCCGCGAGGCCGAGCAGCGGGCCACCCGAGCCGAGCACGATCGCGCCGTGGCCCGGGTCGAGGCCGACAAGCTCCGCGACGAACTGGCCCGGGTCCGCGAGGAGCTGGGCCAGCTCCGCGAGGAGTCCCGGCAACTGGCCCGCACCCTGCGGGAGACCCAGGCCCGCGAACGGAAGGCCACCGAGCTGCTGGCCACCGAACGCGGCCGGGCCGCCCGCGCCAGCGCCGACGTGGACGCCGAACTCCGCCGCGCCCGGGCCCGGCTGGCCGAGGCCGAGGCCGCCGCCGGGGTGGCGCGGGCCAGTGCCAAGGAGGCACGCTCGGTCGACGACGCCCGGCTCTGGCTGCTCCTGGAGACCATCGGCCAGGCCGCCGTCGGGTTGCGCCGGGAGCTGGCGCTCGACCCGGTCGACAAACTCCCCGCCGACTTCGTCGCCGACGCGTTCGCCGAGCAGCCGGGCAGCGCCCCGGCCGGCCCGGCCACCCGCGCCCGCGACACCGACGACCCGGCCCGGCTCGACCAACTGCTCGCCCTGCCCCGGGCGCACCTCGTGGTGGACGGTTACAACGTCACCAAGCGCGGCTTCGGTGAGATGTCCCTGGAGCAGCAGCGCAAACGCCTCATCACCGGGCTGGGCGGGATCGCCGCGCAGACCGGCGACGAGGTCACAGTGGTCTTCGACGGCGCCGAGCGGATGCACGGCCTGCCGCCCGCGCCGCGCGGCGTGCGGGTGCTCTTCTCCCGCAAGGGCGAGACCGCCGACGAGCTGATCCGGCGGCTGGTCCGCGCCGAGCCGGCGGGCCGGCCGGTGGTCGTGGTCTCGTCGGACCGCGAGGTCGCCGACGGGGTACGCCGGCACGGGGCGTACCCGTTGGGCGCGGACTCCCTGCTGCGGCGGCTCGCCCGGTCCTGACGTCCCCGCCACACGCTGGTTTCCATCCGTACATCCGGACTCCGGCGTCGTGATCGACACGAGTTCCATGATGTCGGGGTGTCCGACCGGTTGGGATGGCCCATGGTCCTTGAACCCGGTCGATCCTGCTCAATCGATTGTCGGGTGGTCCGCTGTCGTACCCGAGGGCTAACGTCGCCGCTGTCGTCGGCGGAGGGAGTCACCATGGCACGGGACGACGTCACGGTCTTCGTCGACCAGGATCTGCGCGGTGCCCGGTTCAACAGGTCGACGCTGGCCGGTGCGGTGATGCGCGGCGTCGACGTCGATGGGCTGGACATCGACGCGCCGTGGTTGGCCGACGGCACTTTCCTGATCAACGGCGTCGATGTCGTGCCGTTGGTCGAGGCCGAGCTGAACCGGCGCTTTCCCGGGCGCGACCTCCGGCGGGCCGAGAACCCGGACGACCTTCGGGCGGGGTGGGCCGCGCTCGAACGGGCCTGGGCGGCGGCTGTCGACCGGGCCGTGTCCATGCCCGAGGGTGCTGTCGACGTCTCGATCGACGGGGAGTGGTCGTTCGCGCAGACGCTGCGCCATCTCGCGTTCGCCGCCGACGCCTGGTTGGGAAAGGCAGTCCTGCGCCTGCCGCAGCCGTTCCACCCGCTGGGTCAGTGGCACGCCGAGTATGAGACCGACGGCTTCGACATGTCGGTCTTCGCTACCGAGCCGCCGACATTCGACGCGGTCCTCCAGATGCGGGCCGAGCGGCAGGCCATGGTGCGCGAGTTTCTGGCGACCGTCACGCCGGAGGTGCTCGCCGAGTCTCGGCCGAGCGCCTGGTGGCCCGAGCACGTCGTGTCCGTCCGGCACTGCCTGCACGTGATCTTTCAAGAGGAGTGGCAGCACCTCCGCTACGCACTGCGTGACCTCGACGCGCAGGGCTGAAACCTAACCCCGACGACCGGGCGGACGCTCGGGGTCAGCTGGTCGGTAGTCGTCGGGCCAGCTCACGACGCAGTGCGTCGGTGCCCGGCGTCATCCAGGCGAGCCGGACGACCAACTCATAGGGGCCGCGCCCGGGGGTCGACCACTGCCCGGCCCGCATGGGGGGCCGTGTCTGCTCCGGGTCGAGTGGCGTGACCACCAGCCGGGGGTCCATGCGGCCTCGGACCTGGGCGCTGGCCATGTTGACCCAGTCGATGCTGAGACTGGTTCCGTTCGGCCCGGTCAGGTGCAGCGTCTCCTCGGTCAGCCGCAGCGGCAGCCGAGGCTGACGGCGCAGCTGCCAGTTGGTGGTCAGCGCGACGATGGCGCCGATCATCCCGAACCGCAGCAGCACCTTCCACCACACCTCGTCGAACACCACTGTGTAGAAGGCGAGGAGGGCCGCGGCACCCAGCAGAACGAGGACCTTGGCGAGGCGATGTCGACGGGGGGAGTACCGGAAGTCCACGACGGACGAAGCATCGAGGTCGGCCACCGTCGCTCAGTGCCCGACTGACCGAGCGACCAAACGATGCCGCTCGCTCGACCGGCAGAGTTCCGTGATGTCGGGCGTTCCGAAAGGGTGGGATACCCCGATATCGCTGATGTGGAGTGGATCTAGCCCTGAAACGGGCGGTCGGACGGGGTTCCTGTCGTACCCGGTGTTTAGTGTCGATGTCACCGACGGTGCTCGGCCGGCGACGACGAGAGTCGCCCGGGTGCCGCGAGCCGATCAGGAGGCGTGATGCTCATCGACTGCGACGGGTGCGCGAAGCGGGCCGACGGCTGTTCCGGCTGCCCGCTGACCGCCCTGTTCGACGAGACGTCCCCGGCGGCCGGGTTGGTCGCCGCCGAGGTCGAGGCCATCGAGGTGCTCGCCCGAGCCGGCTTCGACGTGGAGGTGCTGGCTGCGCCCGCCCGCCCACCGGCCGCTCGCCGCCGCCCCACCCGCCGGGTCGCCTGAGCGCGACACCGCGCCCGGAAGCGGGCTTTTCGCGGGCCATAGGATGAGCGGTCACGGCGGGAGGAGCGGCGCGATGAGCGGGGTACAACGGGCGGTGACGCGGTGACCCCGCGCGGGTGGGCGCTGCTGGCCCTGGCCGGGCTGACCGTCGCGCTGGTCGTGCTGGCCGCGCTGCTCATCCCGTGGCACCGTCCACCGGCGCCCCGCGCCGACCAGCTCGCCGCGTTGGGTGACCTGCCGGCCGAGCAGGTGGCCAAGGGGCGGGAGTTCCGGGCCGCGCTGCGCCCCGGCGGCTACGCCGCGCTCGCCGTCGGGCTGCTGATCGCCCTCGCGCTCGGGTTGACCCCGCTGGGCAGTCGCCTGGTCGAGCTGGTGGGGCGGCCGTTCGGCGGGCACTGGGTCGCGCAGGCCGTGCTCGGCGGGCTGGCGGTGATGCTCGTCGCCGACCTCGTGACACTTCCGTTCGCCGCCTGGCGGCAGAGCGTTCTCACCCGCTACGGGTTGAGCACCAACGGCTGGAGCGGCTGGGCTGTCGACCTGCTCAAGTCGTACGCGGTCAGCGCGGTGATCGGCGCGGTGGCGTTGTTCGGCTTCTACGCTGTCATCCGGCTCGCGCCGCGCTGGTGGTGGGCGTTCGGCGCGGCCGGCGCCGCCGTGCTGGTGGTGCTGCTGTCGTTCGTGCTGCCGGTGCTGGTGGAGCCGGTGTTCAACCGGTTCACCCCGATGGAGCAGGGCCCGTTGCGCACCGAGCTGATGAGCATGGCCGCCCGCGACGGGGTGCCAGTGCGAGACGTGCTGGTCGCCGACGCCTCCCGCCGCACCCGGGCGGTCAACGCGTACGTCTCGGGTCTCGGGCCGACCCGCCGGGTGGTCGTGTACGACACGCTGCTGCGTGAGGCGACCCCGGCCGAGGTGACCGCCGTCGTGGCGCACGAGTTGGGGCACGCGAAGGATTCCGACGTGGCGGTCGGCACGCTGACCGGGGCGTTGGGTGCGGCGGCGGCGGTGGTGGCGCTCTACCTGCTCGGCTCGTGGGGTCCACTGCTGCGGCTGGCCGGCGTCGACTCGGTGGCCCAACCTGCCGCGTTTCCGCTGCTGGTCGCCCTGGTCACAGTGGCCGGGCTGGTCGCCGCCCCGGTGCAGGCGCTGATGTCCCGTCGGGTGGAGGCGCGGGCCGACGCACACGCGCTCGCGCTCACCAACGACCCGGAGTCCTTCGAGTCGATGCAGCGCCGGCTCGGCTCGGTCAACCTCGGCGATCCCGACCCGCCCCGCTGGGAATACCTCTACTCGGCCTCGCATCCGTCCACCGTGGAGCGGATGGCCGCCGCCCGCGCGTACGCCCGGGAGGCTGGCCGATGAGTCGCACCCTGCTGATCACCAACGACTTCCCGCCCCGCCCGGGTGGGATCCAGTCCTTTGTGCACAACCTCGCGGTCCGGCAACCGGCCGGCTCGGTGGTCGTCTACGCGTCGAGCTGGCGCGGAGCCGCGAAGTTCGACGCCGACCAGCCGTTCGAGGTGATCCGGGAACGCACCCGGGTCCTGCTGCCCACCCCGTTGGTCGCCCGCCGGGCGGCCCGGTTGGCGCGCGCGTACGACTGCGACACGGTGTGGTTCGGCGCGGCGGCCCCGCTGGGGCTGCTCGCGGCCGGCCTGCGGCGACGGGCCGGCATCCAGCGGGTGGTGGCGCAGACCCACGGCCACGAGGTCGGTTGGGCGGCGGTGCCGGCCGCCCGGCCGGCGCTGCGGCGTATCGGCCGGGGTGTGGACGTGACCACCTATCTCGGCGAGTACACCCGTAGCCGGTTGGCCCGGGTGCTGGACGGGGTGACCGACCTGCGTCGCCTCGCGCCCGGGGTCGACGTGGACATGTACCACCCGACCGTGGACGGTGAACAGGTTCGGGCGCGGCTCGGGTTGACCGACCGTCCGGTGGTCGTCTGCGTGTCCCGGCTGGTGCCGCGCAAGGGTCAGGACACGCTGATCCGGGCCCTACCGGAAATCCGCCGCCGGGTGCCCGACGCGGCGCTGCTGATCGTCGGTGGCGGGCCGTACCGGGCGACCCTGGAGAAGCTGGCCCGCCAGACCGGTGTGGAACGGGATGTGGTGTTCACCGGCACGGTGCCGTCGGTCGAGCTGCCGGCGCACTACGCGGCCGGTGACGTCTACGCGATGCCGTGCCGCACCCGCAACCGTGGCCTCGACGTCGAAGGGCTGGGCATCGTCTACCTGGAGGCGTCCGCCACCGGCCTGCCGGTGGTCGCCGGTGACTCCGGAGGCGCACCGGACGCGGTCCGTGAGGGGGAGACCGGCTACGTCGTACGCGGCCGGGACGTCGGCCAGCTCGCCGACCGGGTCGCCGCGTTGCTCGCCGACCGGGACCTGGCTCGCCAACTGGGCGCGGCGGGCCGGGCCTGGGTGGAACGGGAGTGGCGCTGGGAGGCGCAGGCGGACCGCATGGCGGCGTTGCTCGCCGGCTGACCGCTGCCCGCGTTCAGCGCTCCCGGGCGGGCGCGTAGCGCGGCACGTACTCCTGGCCGGTGAGTTGCTGGATCGCCGCCATCACCTCGTCGGTGACCGTCCGGATGTCGCGTGGGCTGTTGATCCGTCCGGCGACCGGGATCGGTGGGCCGAACCGCAGGGTGACCGGGTGTCGGCGGGGCAGCCGGGCGTCGACGGGCAGCACCTCGGCGGTGCCGGTCACGCCGACCGGGATGATCGGTACCTCGGCGTCACGGGCCAGTCGGGTCATTCCGACGCGGCCCCGGTAGAGCCGCCCGTCCGGTGAGCGGGTGCCCTCCGGGTAGACGGCTACCAGGCCGCCGGCGCGCAGCACCGGGACGGCGGCGTCCAGGGCGCGCAGGGCGGCTCGGCCGTCGGTGCGGTCGACCGGGATGGCGCCCATGCCGGCGACGATCCGCCGGTTGAGCCAGCCGCCCGGCCCCCGGCCGTTGAAGTACTCGACCTTCGCCCAGAAGGTGACGTGGCGGGGTGTCGAGGTGACGAGGAACAACTCGTCGGCGACGGACAGGTGGTTGCCGGCGAGGATCGCGCCGCCGTGCCGGGGCAGATGCTCCAGCCCTTCCACCCGGGGCCGCCAGCCCAGCCGCAGCGTGGTGCCGACGGTCAGCTTGGTGAGGTCGTACAGCAGGGGCACGAGTTCTCCGGGTTCGGCTAGGTGGGGGGCGGGCCGAGATGGGCGTCGAGCGCGGCGCGCAGCAGGGCGTCGTCGTCGGTGGCGCCGGTGGCCAGCGGCAGGCTGCCCCAGGCCCAGAGCTGGGCGATGCCGTGCAGGTTGGCCCAGAGTGCGCCGGCGAGCACCGCCGCAGGGGCGTCGGTGGGCCGGCGCACCTGCGCCACCAGGTCGGCCAGCACGGCGAACAGCGGCAGGCTCGTCTCACGCAGCCGCAGCCGGCCGCTGTCCAGCAGGTCGTGCCGGAACATCAGCTCGAACATGCCGCGGTGGGCCGCCGCGAAGTCCAGGTACGTCCGGGCCAGGGCGGTCAATCGGGTACGCGGATCCGGCCCGACGTCGCGCATCGTCTGCTCGACCCGGGCGGTGAGGTCGGCGAAGCCCTCCCGGGCGATGGCGGAGAGCAGGTCGACGTGGGTGGGGAAATAGCGGCGCGGTGCGCCGTGCGAGACCCCGGCACGGCGGGCGATCTCCCGCAGCGACACCGCCGACTGGCCCTCGCTGAGCACCAGGTCCACCCCGACGGCTACCAGCCGCGCGCGCAGCCCGGTCTCGTCGGCGTCCATAGACACTGTCTACCATGCCGCGTAGACAGTGTCTACCTCGCCGGTGGGTCGGCTCAAGCAGGCGTGTCTCGGTGACCTGCCGATGCCTTTCCGGGATCAGCGTGATGTCGGTGAGTCATCGAGATGACTCACCGACATCAGCCTCAACGGAGTCCGGCCCCGCGCTGTCCGCTCGACCCCACGGCCGCTCCACTGCGGGTGTCGTGACGTCGGGGTGAGCCGCGGTTGGGGGAGTGGGCGGGAACGGTTGGGGCGTGGGCGGGCCCGAAGGTCAGCGGATGCGGGCCAGGATGCGATCGGCGGGGGCCGGGCGGCCGAAGTGCCAGCCCTGGGCGGCGTCGCAGCCGATCGCGCGCAACCGCTCGGCCTGCCCGGCGGTCTCCACCCCTTCGGCGGTGACGGTCAGGTCCAGCGCGTGCGCCAGCGAGACCAGCGAGGCGAGGATCCGCTCGTCGGTGCGGCCGACGGAGGACGACCGTAGGCCGGCCACGAACTCGCCGGCCACTTTCAGTTCGGTGACCGGCAGGTCCCGCAGGTACGCCAGGTTGCTGTAGCCGGTGCCGAAGTCGTCGATGGCGATGCGTACCCCGAGGTCGGCAAGGACCCGCAGGGCGCGTACCGGCTCCTTGGCGGTGCTCATCATGGTGCTTTCGGTGATTTCCAGCTGGAGCCGTTCCGGGGGCAGGCCGGTCTGCCGCAGGAGGGTGCGGACCTCCTGCACCAACCCCGGCCGGTGCACCTGCCGTACTGCCAGGTTGACGCTGACGAACGGCGCGGCGGCACCCCCGGCCGACCACGCCTCGGCCTCGCGGCACGCCTCGGCCAGCACCCACCCGCCCAACTGGACGATCAGGCCGGTCTCCTCGGCCAACCCGATGAAGCTGTCCGGGCGCAGCACCCCCAGCTCGGGGTGTCGCCAGCGGACCAGCGCCTCCACGCCGACGAGGCTGCCATCGCGCAGTGAGGTCAACGGTTGGTAGTCGAGGTAGAACTCGCCCCGCTCCAGGGCCGCCGGGATGGCCGCGGAGAGCGCGTACCGGGCCAGTTCCCGTTGGTTGCGCTCGGCGTCGTAGAGGGCCCAGCGCGCCCCACCGGCGGACTTCGCCCAGTGCAGGGTGCTGTCGGCGGCGCGCATGAGGTCCGTGGGGTTGGCTCCGGCAACCTGGCGCTCGACGATGCCGATGCTCGCCGAGATCTGCAGCTCGTGCCCGTCTACCAGCGCCGGTGTGCGCACCGCGGCGAGCGCGGCCTCGGCCACCGCGACCATGTCGTCGGTGCCGGCGGTGCGCTCCACCAGGATCACGAACTCGTCGCCGCCGAGCCGGGCCACCAGGTGCTCACCGATGGCCTTGCTCAGCCGCTCCGCCACCGTGGCCAGCAGCAGGTCACCGATCTGGTGCCCCAGGGTGTCGTTGACGACCTTGAAACGGTCCAGGTCCAGGAAGCACACCCCGACCCGCTGCGCGCCCCGGCCCGGCTCGTTGATCGCGGCGGCGAGCCGTTCGGTGAACAGCGTCCGGTTGGGCAGGCCGGTGAGCGGGTCGTGGGTGGCCTGATGGCGGAAACGGGCCTCGCTGGCCCGCAGCGCACGCTCGGCCTGGGTGCGGGCCCGCATCGCGGCGCGGCGGATCGACTCCTGCTCGTCGAGCGTCCGGTCGCGCAGCGCGCGGGCGTAGCCGGTCGCCACGGCCGCCAGCAGCCGGGCCATCCGGTCCTCGACGTCCTCGGCCACCAACCCCAGGTCGCGCACCAGGCGGAGCTGGATGACCTCGACGGTACGGCCCAGCCCTTCGGCGGACGCGATGTGCGCGGCCACCAACTCGGCACCGACCCGGTGCCCGGCCCGCAGGTCGAACGGCTCGGTCAGCAACGCGCCGGCCAGTTCCCCGGTGAGCCGGTCCAGCAGGGACTCCAACTGGGCCTGGGTCATCGGGAGGTAGCTGGTGCCGGAGACCGCCTTCGCCCAGGCCCGGGCGAACGTGCCCGGACCGGGCGTCGTCCCCGGCGACTCAGCCACCGAGGCGCCCGACGCCGCCCATGAAGACCGCGCGCTCGGCGTCCTCCGCGCTCTCCGGGGTGTCCGGTCGCCACTGGGGCACCCAGACCACGCCGGGGTCGAGCAGCTCGAAACCGTCGAAGAGCGCGGTCAGCTCGGCGCGGCTGCGCACCCACAGCGGGCTGTCGGTGCGCCGGTAGACCCGTTCCGCCTCGGCGCGTTCGTCCTCGCTGCGCCCGTCGTCGCTGGCCTGCGACAACACCAGGTAGCTGCCGGGCGCCAACGCGTCGCGCAGCGTCCGCAGCAGGTCGGCCGGTCGGTCGTCGTCGGAGACGAAGTGCAGGACGGCCACGACCATCACGGCCACCGGTTGGCTCAGGTCGAGCAGCTTGCGGACGTCCGGGTGGGCCAGGATCGCCTCCGGGTGGCGCAGGTCCTCCTGCACCACGGCGGCCCGCTCGTTGCCGGCGAGGATCTCACGGCTGTGCGCCACCGCCACCGGGTCGACGTCCACATAGACCACTCGCGACCGCGGGTCGAGTTGCTGGGCGATCTCGTGCACGTTGCCGACGGTCGGGATGCCCGAGCCGATGTCCAGGAACTGCCGGATCCCGGCCTCGGCGAGATGGTGCACGGCCCGGCGCAGGAACGCCCGGTTGGCCTGGGCCATCAGCGGCGCCTCCGGCACCGCGGCGACCATCGCCTGCGCTGCGGCCCGGTCAGCGGCGAAGTTGTGCGAGCCACCGAGGTAGTAGTCGTACATCCGCGCGACGCTCGGGCGCTCGATGTCGATGGTGTCGGGTGCCCAGTCCGGCCGCTGCATGCGTTTCACCCCTCGAATCCGCGACGCGGGCGTCGTCGCCCGCGCGGGTATTGTGCACCCGCCACGCACGCCAGACCATAGCGCGCCGGAGGTTGCCCGCCGACGTCGGTCGATGCGCGACGGCCCGCGCCGGCTGAGAAGCTGGCGCGGACCGTCGGTCGCGACGTCCCGCTCGACGAGCGGGCGGCAGGTCAGAACTTGGGCGCGTCCGGTGCCTCGAGCAGACCGAGCCGGAGTGCGGTCATGAGGGCCTGAGCGCGGTTGGCCGCGCCGAGCTTCTCGTAGAGCTTCGAGATGTGCGTCTTCGCCGTGGACTCGCTGACGAACAGCTGCTTGGCGATGCCCGCCACGCTCATCCCGTCGGCGAGCAGCCGCAGCACCTGTCCCTCCCGGGGAGACAACTGCGGGCCGGACGGTGCGAGCCGCCGCTTCATCGCCTCGGCCAGGTCGGCCGCGGTGAACGCGCTGGGGGAGGAGGCGGCGTGCCGGGCGGCGGCCACCACCTCGTCGGCCGGGGCGGTCTTCGGCACGAAGGCGCTCGCGCCGGCCTCCAGGGCGCCGAAGAGCTGATCGTCGCCGGCGTACATGGTCAGCACCACGATGCCCATCGACGCGCTGGACTTGCGCAGCGCGCGGGTGGCCTCCAGGCCACTGCCGTCGGGCAGCCGCAGATCCATGATCACCACGTCCGGCTGCAACGCGCCGGCCTGACGTACTCCTTCTGCCGCCGTGGCCGCCTCACCGACGACCTCGAACTGGCGGTCGCGCTCGAAGGCGTGCCGCAAACCCTTGCGAATCAGGTCATGATCGTCGACAAGGAGGACCTTGGTACGGGTGGCCGGTATCGGACTTGTGGTCATCCTCGGGTTACTCCCCTTCTGGTGCTGCGCTGCCGCGCACGTTATCGCGCCGGGCCGAGGTGCCGAGAACCACCGCCACGGTCGTGCCGCTGGGTTGCCGCGGCCTGATCTCCAACCGGCCCCGGATACGTTCCGCCCTCTCGGCCATGATCGCAAGACCGTACCGCCCGTCCGGGCGCTGGTCAGCCATCCCCTGACCGTCATCCGACACTTCTATTTGCGCGTACGGGGGGTCGACCTCACAGGTGACCCACAAATTCGACGCCCCGGCATGCTTGCGCGCGTTGGTCACCGCCTCCTGCGCGATGCGCAGCAACTCGGCCTCCGTGGCGGCCGGGAGCCGGGCGGTGGACTCGTCCAGCGAGAGGTGCACCCGCAGCCCGCCGGACGCGCCGACGGTGCGCGCGTACTCCGCGATCGCCGCGGCCAACCCGCCCTGCCGGTCCACCTCGCTGCGCAGCTCGAAGAGGCTCAACCGCAGCTCCTGGATCACCCGGGTCACCTCGCCGCGCAGCGTCCGCAGGGCCTCGGCGGTCTCGTCGGCGTCGTCGAAGACGGTGGCCAGGGCGTTGTCGATGCCGTAGCCGACCATCACCAACTCCTGCGCCACCCCGTCGTGGATCTCCCGGGCCAGCCGCTGCCGCTCCTCGTTGGTGGCCAGCGAGCGCACCTCGTCGAAGAGCAGCGCCGCCTCCAGCCGCAGCGCGGCCGGGCGGGTCAGCGCGGTCACCCGGGACACCACCGGCGGCGGGTACGCCTGCGCGGCGTCGGCCTCCAGCACCACCAGCCCCACCGTGCGCACCCCGGCGACCAGCGGAATGATCAGCGCGGACACGTCGCCGCCACGGTGCGAGCGGGACTGGGACCGGGCGGCGGTGGTGGCCTGCTGGGTGGCCCAGGCGTCGGCGATCGCCGAGTCGGCGTCCAGCGTCGTCTCCCAGTCCACCCGGTCGACGCCGGCCTGGGCGAGGACCACGAGCCGACCGCCGCCGCTGGCCGAGAGCACCGCGCCCCGGTCCGCGCGGGCCACCGTCCGCAGCTCCTCCAGCAGGTGCTCCGAGATGCCGCCCGGGTCCAGGGTCGCCCCGGGCAGTTGCCGGGCCACCGTCCGCAGCTGGGTCAGCAGCCGGGTCGCCTCGGCGTACGGCTGGGGTTTGCCCTCGCCGCGGACCGCCATCACCCGGTGCAGCGTGCCGGCGGCGTAGAGCCCCAGCACCGCCAGGATCAGCCACTGCGCGCAGACCGCGAGGTAACCCGGCTGGCCGAGCTGGGACCCGCCGTCGACCCGGGTCAGCGCGCCGCTGACCAGCAGGGTGACGGCGGTGACCACGAGCAGGGCGGCGCCCTCGGGGAAGCGGCGGCGCAGCGCGGTGACGGTCACCGGGACGGCCAGGTAGGGCAGCACCGCCGACGCGCCCAGGCCGTCGACAGTGCCGCCGATGGACGCCACCGCGGCGACGTGGCTCGCGGCCAGCCCCAGCACCACCACCTCGGCCACCCGGCTCACCGGGCCGACCAGCCGGTGCTGCGGTGCCAGCAGCGACGGCAGCCCGGCCACCGCCAGCAACACGATCCACCACAGCTGGGCGACGTCGCGGGTGGCGAACAGGGTCAGGACGGCGATCAGCGCCAGCATCACCAGGCGGGCGGCCGCGGCGAGGGGATGCGGGTGCGGTGCGGTGACTGTGGATGCGGGCACGTGACGGATGGTAGTCAGCCTCGGTAGATATCGGCGATCTCCGCCGCGTACGTCTTGTGGACAACCTGGCGCTTGACCTTGAGCGACGGGGTCAGCTCGCCGGTCGTCTCGGTGAAGTCCTGGGGCAGGACCCGGAACACCTTGATCGCTTCGGCCTTCGACACGGCCTGGTTGGCGACGTCGATCGCGGTCTGGATCTCCTTGCGGAGCCCCTCGTGCTCGCGCAGCTGTTCGACGGGGGTTTCGCGGGGCAGCCCGGTGCTCTCCAGCCAGGCCGGCAGCGCCTCCTCGTCGATGGTGACGAGCGCCGCGATGAACGGCTTCCCGTCGCCGACCACGACACACTGGCTGATCAACGGGTGTGCCCGGACCAGGTCCTCCAGCACCGCCGGGGCGACGTTCTTGCCGCCGGCGGTGACGATCAGCTCCTTCTTGCGGCCGGTGATGCTCAGGTAGCCGTCGGAGTCGAGCTGGCCGAGGTCGCCGGTGCGGAACCAGCCGTCGGCACTGATCGTCTCGGCGGTCGCCGTCTCGTTGCGCCAGTAGCCCTGGAAGATCAACTCGCCGGAGATCAGGATCTCGCCGTCGTCCTCGATCCGCACTGTCACGCCGGGCAGGGGGCGGCCGACGGTGCCGATCCGGGTGCCGGTGGGCAGGTTCGCGGCGGCGGCGGGCGAGGTCTCGGTGAGGCCGTAGCCCTCCAGGACCGTCACGCCGATGCCGCGGAAGAAGTGACCGAGCCGGGCGCCGAGTGGCGCGCCGCCGGAGATCGCGTCCCGGCACCGTCCGCCGAGCGCGGCGCGCAGCTTGCGGTAGACCAGCCGGTCGAAGACCACGTGCTGGGCGCGCAGCGCCAGGCCCGGTCCGCCCGGGGTCTCCAGCGCCTCGCTGTACGCGATGGCGACCTGCTCGGCGCGGGCGAAGATGCCGCCCTTGCCGTCCGCCTCGGCCTTCTGCTTGGCGGCGTTGTAGACCTTCTCGAACACCCGGGGTACGGAGAGCACGAAGGTCGGCCGGAACGCCTGCAGCTCGGCGACCAGGTTCTTGGTGTCGGCGCAGTGCGCCATGGTGGCCCGCGCCTGCACGACGCCGATCTGGATGAGGCGGGCGAACGCGTGCGCCAGCGGAAGGAAGAGCAGGGTGCTCGCGCCGGTGTTGAACAGGTTCGGCAGCACCGGCACCGCGTTGGCGATGTCGGCGTACATGTTGCGGTGGCTGAGCACGCAGCCCTTGGGGCGGCCGGTGGTGCCGCTGGTGTAGATGATCGTCGCCAGGTCGTCGGCGCGCACGGCCTTGCGCCGCCGCTCCACCTCGGCCAGCTCGACGGCGGCACCGGTGGTGACCAGCTCGTCGACCCCGCCGGTATCGATCTGCCAGACCTGGCCCAGCTCGGGCAGCCGGTGCCGGACCCCGGCGACCAGGGCGGCGTGCGCCTCGGTCTCGACCACGACGGCGACCGCGTTGGAGTCCTCGAGGATCCACGCGGCCTGCTCGGCGCTGGACGTCTCGTAGATCGGCACGGTCACCGCGCCGACGGCCCAGATGGCGTAGTCCAGCAGGGTCCACTCGTAGCGGGTGCGGCTCATCAGCCCGACCCGGACACCTGGCTCGATGCCGGCGGCGATCAGCCCGCGGGCCACGGCGGTGACCTCGTCACGGAACTGGAGGCAGGTCACCTCGGTCCAGGCGGTGACCGTGCCTTCGGCGCTCGGGACCGGGCGGGCGAACTGGACGGTGTCGGGCGCGACTTCGGCGTTGTCCCAGACCGGATCGGTGAGGTTGGCCGCGTCGCCAACGGTGACGATCGGCGGGACGGAAAACTCGCGCACCTGCACTCCTTCGTGCTCGCACTGGTCGGGCTGGTCGTCGCCCGGGGCGTCGGTTGTGTCGAAACCTACCCGGCGGGCGGTCGCGGTGGCACAGGCAGGAGGCGGGTAGCCTCCCCACATGGCGGACTCCTCCACCCAGTCGATCATCATCGGCGCCGCACCGGATCGGGTGACGGCGGTCATTTGCGACTTCGCGCGCTACCCGGAGTGGACCGACGCGGTGCGTCGCGCCGAGGTCGTCGAGGAGTACGAGGACGGGTACGCCAGTCAGGTGCATTTCACCATCGACGCCGGGGTGATGGCCGACGAATACGTGCTCGCCTACGAGTACGCCGAGGATCTGTCCCGGATCGAGTGGCACCTGGTCGCCCCCTCGAAGATGCAGAAGGCCCAGCACGGTTCGTACGACCTGGTGGGTAACCCGGACGGCAGCACCACTGTGACCTACACGCTGGAGGTCGAGCTGTCGGTCGGAATGCTCGGGATGTTTCGGCGCAAAGCCGAAAAGATGATCATGGACACCGCGTTGAAGCAGCTCAAGCGCCGGGTAGAAGCAACCGGCGCGGCGCAGTGACGTGTCCGGTGGCACGGTAGAGGAGCCGACGGTGGGCGGAACGGATCCGGGTTCGGCCCGGGAAGAGGCGGAGCGGCTGGTCGCCACCCTGCTGGCGGGGGCGCGGCTGGCCTCCGCCAGCTCGGCGGGCGGCGCGTTCGGCTCGCTGGGTGCGATGGTGTCCGGTGTCCTCGGTCACAGTGCGGGGCCCGACGGGCGCTCCGGCACCGGTGGTGCTTTCGCCACCGGTTCGGCCGAATGCTGCGTCTGCCCGGTCTGTCGGGGCATCGCCGCGTTGCGGGACCCGAGTCCGGAATTCGCCGAACGCCTCGCCACCGGCGCCGGTGACCTCGCCGCGGGCGTGGCCAGCCTGCTCCGCGCGTTCTCCCCGGCGGAACCGTCCGAACCGAGCTCCGCCGAACCGACGGCCGCGCCGTCGCCGGCACCTGCCGCGACCACCGACGACGTGCCCGCCGAGCCAGCCCCGAGCACCCCGTCCCCGGCGACCGGCGACGACCACGTGTGGCGCGATGCCACCCGTACCGGGCATGATTCTCAGCCGGCGCCGGAGCGGGATGTCTGGTCGGTCGCCACCCGGACGGCGGACCCACTCGCCCCGGCCGCCGTACCACCCGTCGACGAGGCCGGGTCGGCGACCGTACCGGCACCGACCACCCGTCCCGTGGTGCCCGCCTCGCGGGTGCCCGATGACGCCGACGCGGAAGCATCGGGCGACGGCGCCTGAGCGCGGGACATTTCCGACCCGGACCGGCACTGGGCCGGAACCTGGGCCGGACAGCACAGCAGAGGGGGGCGGCAGCGGTGACGCTGACCATCGGAGTCGACGTCGGTGGCACGAAGGTGGCCGGCGGTGTCGTGGACGACACCGGCCAGGTGCTCGTGCAGACCCGACGGGACACTCCCGCCGATGACGTCGCCAAGACCCGCGACGTCATCATCGAGCTGGTCGCCGAGCTGGCCACCGGGCGGAGCATCGAGGCCGTCGGCATCGGCGCGGCCGGTTGGATCGACGCCGGCCGTTCGACGGTGCTCTTCGCCCCCAACCTGGCCTGGCGTGACGAACCGCTGCGCGAGTACGTCAGCGAGGCCGTCGGTCTGCCCGTGATCGTGGAAAACGACGGGAACGTCGCCGCGTGGGCCGAGTTCCGCTACGGCGCGGCCCGCGACGCCGACGACTCGATGATCATGTTCACCATCGGCACCGGTGTGGGCGGCGGCATCGTCCTCGGCGGCGATCTGATGCGCGGCGCGCACGGCATCGCCGCGGAGCTGGGCCACATGCTGGCCGTACCGGACGGGCACCAGTGTGGTTGCGGCCGGCTGGGCTGCATCGAGCAGTACGCCAGCGGCAGCGCCCTGGTCCGGTTCGCCCGGGCCGGCGCCCGGCAGGAGCCCAACCGGGCCACCGCCCTGCTGGAGCTGGCCGGCGGCGAGGCCGAGGCGATCACCGGCCCGATGGTGACCACCGCCGCCCAGGGCGGCGACCCGGTCTCCGCCGAGGCGTTCGCCCAGATCGGCCGGTGGCTGGGCACCAGCCTCGCCGACATGGCGCAGATCCTCGACCCGCAGACCCTTGTCGTCGGCGGCGGCGTGATCGACGCCGGCGACCTGCTGCTCGGGCCCACCCGCCGCTCGTACCTCGACGCGCTCGCCCAGCGCGGTCGGCTGCCGGTGGCCGAGGTGCTCCCGGCGGAGCTGGGCAACAGCGCCGGGGTGATCGGCGCGGCTGACCTGGCCCGCCGGATCTGAGGCGGGTCGGGATGGGTGTGCCGCTGCGCGTGGTGTCGTACAACATCCACAGCCAGCGCGACGACACCGCCGCGCTGGCGGCGGTGGTCCGGGCCGCGAAGCCGGACGTGGTGATCGTGCAGGAGGGGCCGCGCCGGTTCCGGTGGCGGCAGAAGTCCGCCACGTTGGCCGAGTCGTTCGGTCTGGTGGTGGCCGCCGGTGGGCTGCCCGCCCTGGGCAACCTGCTGCTGACCAGCCTGCGGGTGCAGGTGCGCGGCACCCGCTGCCAGCGCTTCCCGCTGACCCCCGGCCGGCACCTGCGCGGCGCCGCGTACGCCGACTGCAGGGTCGGCGACGCTGAGTTCACCGTCGCCGGCTCGCATCTGTCCACCGACCCGGCCGAGCGGCCCTCCCAGGCCGCCGAGTTCAAGCGTGGCCTGGACGCGGCGACCAGCCCGGTGCTGGCCGGCGCGGACCTCAACGAGGGTCCAGACGGGCCCGCTTGGGCCACCGTGTCGCGCGGGTTGACCGACGCCGCGGTGGCGGCCGACCGGGCCGAACGGCTCACCTACTCGTGCGCCGACCCGCGCCGGCGCATCGACGCGCTCTTCGTCGACCCACGGATCACCGTTGTCGACTACGACGTGGTGGACACCCCGCAGACCCGGCGGGCCAGCGACCACTTCCCGGTCCTGGTCGACCTGCTCCTGCCCACCACCGACTGACCTCCGACCCCGGCCCGCGCGTCGACGCGTCCGCTCCAGGACTGGACATCCGGCCCCGTTGTGGAGAGGATTTCGCGGCGACCGGCACGCCTGCCGTACCAAAAGGAGATGTCCCCGGTGTCCACCTCCACCGACCACGGCCGGCCCGACCCGGAGGCGACCTCGCCCGCGGCGAACAGCGACGGCCGCCCGGTCTCCGACCGGGGCGACACGGTCTGCGTCATCGGGGCCGGGGCCAGCGGGCTGACCGCCATCAAGAACCTGCGCGAGCACGGGTTCGGTGTGGACTGCTACGAACGGGAGACGGGCGTCGGCGGCGCCTGGAACTGGCGGCACGACCGCAGCCCGGTGTACGCCAGCACCCACCTGATCTCGTCGAAGCCGTTCACCCAGTTCCCCGACTTCCCGATGCCGGACTCCTGGCCGGACTATCCGCACCACGGTCAGGTGCTGTCGTACTTCGAGCGGTACGCCGACCACTTCGACCTGCGCTCGCACATCTGGTTCGGCACCGAGGTGATCCGGGTCCAGCCCGTCGAGGGGGATCGGTGGGACGTGACCACCCGCTCCACCGGCGGGTACGGCCCGGAGCGCACCGCGCGGTACGCCGCCGTGGTGATCGCCAACGGCCACAACTGGTCGCCGAAGCTGCCCCGCTACGAGGGCCTGGAACAGTTCCGTGGCGAGGTCATGCACGCCTCGTCCTACAAGGACCCGGCGCAGCTGCGCGGCAAACGGGTGCTGGTGGTCGGCGCCGGCAACACCGGCTGCGACATCGCCGTCGAGGCCGCCCAGCAGGCGTCGCGCTGCTGGCACTCCACCCGGCGCGGCTACTGGTACGCGCCGAAGTACGTCCTCGGTCGCCCCGCCGACCAGGTCAACGACACCCTGTTGGCGCTGCGGGTGCCGCTGCGGGTACGGCAGTGGCTCTACCACTGGACGCTGCGGCTGACCGTCGGTGACCTGACCCGCTTCGGGCTGCCCAAGCCCGACCACCGGGTGTACGAGACGCACCCGATCGCGAACAGCCAGCTCGTCTACTACGTGGGCCACGGCGGGATCGGTCCGGTGCCGGACGTCGCCCGGTTCCACCCGTACGCGGTGGAGCTGGCCGACGGCCGCGAGATCGACCCCGAGGTGGTCGTCTTCGCCACCGGTTACCTCCCGCGCTTCGAGTTCCTCGACGCGTCGGTGTTCGGTGACAGCGCGGGCGCGGGTCGGCCCACGTTGTGGCTCAACGCGTTCACCCCGGGGCATCCCACCCTGGCGGTCGCCGGGCTGCTGCAACCGGACTCCGGGCTGTTCACCCTGTCGCACTGGCAGACGGTGCTCTTCGCCCGGCTGCTGCGGGCCCGTCGGGACCGGCCGGAACGCGCCGCGGCGTTCGCGTCCCGGGTGCGGGAGCGGGCCGGGGAGCGGTACTCCGGGCCGGTCAAGGAGAGCAGCCGGCACTGGTTCGAGGTCGGGCACGCCGACTACCTGCGCGCCGTCCAACGCGCCCTGACCGAGCTGGAGGGCAAGTGAGCGCCCAGCCGCATCGTCGCGAACGAAAGGCAGACCAGTGAGCGAGCTGCGGATCATGCGCGGCCGGGAGTGGTCGCGCCCGGTCCGGCCGGCCCGGCGGGAGGTGCTCAGCGCGATCCCCGAGCTGGAGGAGGGGCGTCCGCCGCTGCTCTTCGTGCCCGGGTTCGGGCACGGCGCGTGGGCGTTCGCCGAGCACTGGTTGGGTCACGCCGCGTCGCGGGGGTTCCCGGCGTACGCGGTGAGCCTGCGGGGGCACGGTGGCAGCGAGCCGGCGCCGGAGGCGACGCTGCGGGCGTACGCCCACGATGTGGTCCAGGTGGCGGCGAGCCTGCCGCGGCAGGCGGTGCTGGTGGGGCACGGCGCCGGGGCCCTGGTGGTGGCGCACGCGTTGGCCCGCTACCCGGCGCGGGGCGCGGTGCTGGTGGCGCCGGTCTTCGGCGGCTGGGGTCTGCTGGGCGCGGCGTTGCGCCGCAACCCCGCGGGGACGCTGCCGGCGGTGTTCGGCGGGCCGTTGCGGCTCAACCGGCGGCAGTTGTTCAGTAGTGAGTTGCCCGACGAGGAGGCCCGGCGCTACGTCGGACGCCTCGGTCGGGCGGGTCGGCGGGCGCAGTGGGCGCTGCTGGGCGCGCCGGAGGCGGAGCCGGCCGTGGGCGCGCCCCCGGTGCTGGTGCTGGGCAGCCCGGACGACCGGGTGGTGCCGGCGTCGACGTTGACCCGGGTGGCCCGGCGGTACGGGTCGGCCCCGTTGCTCTTTCCCGGGATGGGCCACGACCTGATGGTGGACGTGCGGTGGGCGGAGCCGATCGACGCGATCCTGGACTGGTTGGAGAAGGAGCCCGCGGCGCATTGAGCAGCCGGGCCGACAGTGCTCAGGTGCCGCCCTGGTGGACGGCCGGGCTGCCGGTCGGGGCGACCGGCCGGGGCACCCGCGCGGTGCCCTCGGAGCCGGTTTCGGTGCTGGTCAGGCGGCTGATCAGGGCGCCGCCCTCGTCGAGGGCGCGCAGGTAGGAGCGGGCCCAGGCCCGGATGTCGTGCTGGTGCAGGTGGGCGCGCATGGCGCGCATCCGCTGAGTGGTGTCGGCCGGGCTGGCCCGCAGTGCCGCCCGCAGGCCCTGCTTGAGCCCTTCCAGGTCGTGCGGGTTGACGAGGTACGCCTGGGACAGCTCGGCGGCGGTGCCGGCGAACTCGCTGAGCAGCAGGGCGCCGGTGTCGTCGACCCGTGCGGCCACGTACTCCTTGGCGACCAGGTTCATTCCGTCGCGCAGCGGGGTCACCGCCATCACGTCGGCGACCCGGTAGAGCGCGGCGAGCTCGGCGCGGTCGAAGGGCTGGGTGAGGTAGTGGATCGCCGGCTCGCCGACCCGGCCGAACTCGCCGTTGATCCGGCCGACCTCGCGCTCGATGCGTTCGCGCAGGATCTGGTACTGGCCGACGCGTTCCCGGCTCGGCATGGCGACCTGCACGAGCACCGTGTCGCGGACCTTGACGTCGCCGCTGGCGAGCAACTCGCTGTACGCCTTGAGACGCTGCTCGATGCCCTTGGTGTAGTCCATCCGGTCGACGCTGAGGATGACCTGCCGGGGATCGCCGAGGTCCTGTCGGAGCCGGTGGGCCCGCGCGGCCACGTCCGGCCGGTCGGCCAGCGCGGCCATCTCGGCGGTGTCGATGGAGACCGGGAACGCGCCGATGCGGACGACCCGGTCGTCGATGCCGATCCGCCGGTCGGTGGCGGGCAGTTCCAGCACCCGGGTCACCAGTTGGGCGAAGTTGTGCGCCGCCTGCACGCGCTGGAAGCCGACCAGGTCGGCGCCGAGCATGCCGCGCAGCAGTTCGGCCCGACGGGGCAGTTGCATGAAAAGCTCCGGCGGCGGGAACGGCACGTGCAGGAAGAACCCGATGCGCAGGTCGGGGCGGAGCGCGCGCAACTGACCGGGGACCAGTTGCAGGTGGTAATCCTGCACCCAGATCACCGCGCCCTGCTCGGCCACCTCCGCTGTCGCCTCGGCGAAGCGCTGGTTGACCCGCTGGTACGCCTCCCACCACCGACGGTGGTGCTGCGGCTGCTCGACCGAGTCGTGGTAGAGCGGCCAGAGGGTGGCGTTGGCGAACCCCTCGTAGTGGTCGCGCAGGTCTTCCGGGCTGAGCGCGACGGTGTGCATCCGCACGCCGTCGACGTCGGGCAGTGCGGGGGCAGGCCCGGTGCCACCGGCCCAGCCGACCCAGGTCGCCGGGGTGTGCCGCAGGAGCGGGTGCAGTGCGCTGACCAGCCCGCCGGGGCTGCGCCGCCACTCGCAGGCGCCGTCGGGCGCCTGATTGTCATCGATGGGGAGGCGGTTGGCGACCACCACGAGAGAACTCTGTCGCATCTCGGGCATTCCGATCAGCAGAGGACTGACCGCCGCGAGCAAGGGAAAACCGGTCAGTCAGCGGGGGAAGTGACGTACAGCGGTATTCCTACTGACAGTAAGTTACACCACTGTTACGCCACCGGCGGGGCGCTGCTGTCCCGGGATGCGGGCCGACGTCAGACGACGGCGCCGTTGTCCGGGTCGTCGTCGTCCTCGTCGCCGGGGCGCAGCCGCCAGACCAACGTGACGAAACCGGCCAGGATGCCGGTGAACCCGAACAGCGTGACCGCCGAGCGGTCGATCGGGAGCAGCCACGGGAAGAGGAACAGCACGAAACCGACGACCACCCCGAGCACGCCGATCACCGCGTACTTGCTGACCCGTGGCAGTGGGGGCGGTGGCGGCGGGTGGTAGCCCTCGTCGTCATCGTCGTCGGGCAGGTCGGCACCGAAGGTGTCCAGCCCGTCCAGCAGCGAGGGTTCGTCCGGTCGGGTGCCGCGCCCCACGGAGATCCCGGAGATGTCGGTGGCGGACGGGAGCCGGCGAACGTCGGTGGCGGTCGGACCGGGCTCGTCGGTGCTGGAGCGGGTCAACGACCCGGGGGTCGACTCGTCCCGGGTGTCCCGTTCGTCCACGTCCTCGGAGGCGGGCCACGGGGGGTCACCGGGTGCGGAGGTGGTGTGGAAGCCCTCCACGATCCGCGCCCACTCGGCGTCGATGTCCGGTTCGTCGCGGGCCGGCGGCTGCTCCACGGCGGTCTCGTCGGCGAGTTGGGTCAGGTAGTCCCGTGCGGTGGTCAGGTGCGACCGGTCGACGTAGAGCCGGTCGACCGGTCGGGCCGGCACGGTGGTGGTGCGGGTGACCGGGTTGAGGTCGGCGGAGGGCTGGAGGTAGGCGGCGATCCCACCGGCGGCCAGCACGTCGAGCAGGTGCTCGCCGACGCGCGGATCGACGTCGCCGACGACGGCGTACTCGTTCGCGTCGAGCCCGTTGTCCCGCCGTCCCCGGCGGGCCCCACCCGCTGACACCCGGACATCCCCCTTAACGCGCCTTCCGGCGCGGCCACCGCTGCCCTTCGACGCCCGTCCGTACGCCGTGCTCTGAATCGTGACACGTCAGGGCATGGTTCCGGGAGTGCGTTGTGTCGCGTCTTCCAAAGTCACGGCTCCTCCCGCAGGTCGCGGCAGGGCTCCTTTGTCCGTTCTTGCGCGACAAGTGCGATCTCGGTGATCGTGGCATAGCTCGATGCCGCAGCCCCGCAGCGCCGTCCGTTGTGGTGGGAGCGCTCGCTTCGTAGGCTCGGCGGCGACGACGGCTGGCGCTGTCGCGGGCACACCACGGGAAAGGACGCCGGTGCTCTACTGGCTGCTGAAGTACGTCATCCTCGGTCCGCTGCTCAAGCTGATCTTCCGCCCGCAGGTGGAGGGCCTGCACAACGTGCCGGCGACCGGCCCGGTGATCCTGGCGAGCAACCACCTCTCCTTCTCCGACTCGATCTTCACACCGCTGATCACCGCCCGGAAGGTCACCTTCGTCGCCAAGGCCGAATACTTCACCGGCAAGGGCATCAAGGGCTGGCTGACCAAGATGTTCTTCGTCGGCACCGGCACGATCCCGGTGGACCGCTCCGGCGGCCGGGCCGCCCGCGCCGCCCTGGACACCCAGTTGCAGGTGCTGCGGGCCGGGGGAGTGGCCGGCATCTACCCGGAGGGCACCCGCTCCCCGGACGGGCGGCTCTACCGGGGCAAGACCGGGGTGGCCCGGCTCGCCCTGGAGAGCGGCGCGGTGGTGGTGCCGGTGGCGATGCTCAACGCCGACGAGATCCAACCGCCGGGCAAGCTCATCCCCAAGATCGACCGGGTGCGGATCCGGTTCGGGGCGCCGCTGGACTTCTCCCGCTACGCCGGGCTGGCCGGCGACCGGTTCGTCGAGCGCGCGGTCACCGACGAGATCATGTACGAGTTGATGGAGCTCTCCGGCCGGGAGTACGTCGACATCTACGCCCAGAAGCTCAAGGAACCCATCCCGGCGCCGCTGGCCGCCTAGCCACCGCCCGTCGACGGTCAGGGCAGCTGGAGCAGGTGGGGGGCGCGGTGGCGGGTGGCGAAGTCGTGCAGACGGGCCCGGGTCGCCGCGGCGGCGGGCGGGTCGGTCTCGGCCAGCGGGCCGATCGCCAGCGCCAGTGTGATGACCTCGTCGGTCACGTCGGTCATCCGGGCGTAGCTCCCCGCCGCCGACCGCAGCAGGCTCGCCGCGGTCGGGGCGTCCCCGACGTGCCGGGCCAGCGTGGCGTCGGCGACCTGACCGGCGGCGTGCGCCCACGGGGTCATCCGGGGCGCCCGGTCGAGCAGCTGCCGGACCAGCCGGGCCGCGTCCGCGCCGAGCACTCCGGCGACGTGACCGACCGTCGGCACCCACTCCGCGAACGGAATCATCCGAGTCCGCCGCCAGTCCTCGTCCAGTTCGGTGAGCAGCGCCATCGCCTCGTCGCGGCGGCCCTGCACCGCCCGGCACAACGCGGCGTGCGCCAGGGTGGAGCGCAGCACCCGGTGGAATCCGCTGCGCCGCGCCGCCACCAGCGCCTGCTCGACCAGGTCCCCACCCGGTCCGTCCGGTCCCGCGGTCTCGTCCAGCTCGGCGCCGGCCAGCCCGCGCATCCAACCCGAGACCGCCACGATGTGCAGATCCCACTCCGCGGTCGGTCGTCGGGTCGACTCCGCGGCCATCGCCAGCGCCGCCGTCCAGTCACCCGCGTAGTACGACCGCGCCCACTGGTCGGCGAAGCTGGTGGCCAGGCTGTGCTCGCCGCCCAGGTCGAGGGTGAGCTGCTCGTCGACCAACCGGGCCGAGCCGGCCAGGTCGCCCTCCTCCTGCAACGCCCAGGCCAGGTTCTGCACCGCCCGCCGTCGACTGGTCAGCCGCTCCACCCGGCAGTGCTCGGTCACCTCCGCCAGCTCCGGGAACGCCGAGGCGGAGCCGGCCAGGTAGCGCGCCACGGCCAGGGTGATCCGGGCGTTGGCCTGGACCTCGCGCAGCTCCAGCCGCTCGGCGAGGGCTGCTGCCGCCCGCGCCGCCGCGCACGCCGGCTCGGTCTCCGCGTTCAGCATGTGCACCCGGGCCAGCTCCAGCAGGGCGCCCGCCTTCTCCTGACTGTCCGGCAGGTCGCTGTAGATCCCGATCGCCTGGTCCAGGCAGTGCAACGTCGCCGAACGGTCGGCCCGGCTCCACGCGGCGGTGGCCAGCAGCGTCCAGGCGCGCGCCGCCCCCGTCCGGTCGCCGCCGGCGGTGAGCCGCTCGGCCAGCCGGCTGAGGGTGTCCGTGCCCCCCGCCACCAGGAAGGCGTCCCCGTCCCGATAGAACGCCAGCTCCGCGTCGAACAGCTCCAACGCCGGGTCCGGCCCGACGTCGAGGGCCAGCGCGCGGCTGACCAGCGCGGCGGCGGTGTCCAGCGCGTGCAGCTCGTACGCCCGGCGGGCCGCCCGGTGCAGCGCGGCCCGAGCCGGCGGGGCGTAGGGGGCGGTGTCCAGCCCGACGGTGCGGGCGATCTCGTGTGCCGCCCAGCGATGGTGGGCCAGCACCTCGGCCAGGTCGTACTGGCGGCCGTCGGTGAGCTGCGCCATCCAGTCGGCGGTGCGTTGGTGACGCAGCACCCGTTCGGCCCGGGGTAGCCGCTGGTAGCAGACGTCGCGCACCAGGATGTGCCGGAACCGGTACTCGGGCTGACCGGGCATCGTCGACGTGCTCTGCTCGTACACCAGGTCGCGACGTTGCAGGCGGTCCAGCGCGCGCTCGACCCACTCCACCGGCCGCCCCAGCGCCATCGCCACCGGCGCGGCCCAGAACACCACGCCGACCACGGCGGCGGCCTGGAGCACCGCCCGGTCGGCCGGGTCCAGCAGGTCCAGCCGGTTCGCGATGACCGCCTGCACGGTGCGGGGCATCTCCGGGCCGCCGTCGAGGTCGGGGCGGGCGACCGAGTCGACGCCGTCGAGCAGGCCACCATCCAGCAGCATCCGGGCGTACTCCTGGGCGTAGAGCGGGTTGCCGTCGGCGAACTCGATCAGCGGGGTACGCGAGGCGGAGGGCAGCGTCGACTGCCCGAGAAGCAGCGAGTAGAGCGTGTCGATGTCGGTGTCGTGCATCGGCGGCACCGAGATGGACATCGCGCCACTGATCGTGCCGGTCCAGGCCGGGTGCCGTTCCCGCAGTTCCGGGCGGGCGGTCGCGACGACCAGCAGCGGTATGCCGCGCGCCGTCGCGCCGAGTTGCTCGACGAAGGCGAGCATCGCCTGGTCCGCCCAGTGCATGTCCTCGAAGGCGAGCACGGTCGGACCGGTGGCGGCCAGGGCGAGCAGGAAGCGCCGCCAGGCCGCCTCGGTCTCGCCGGGGGTGAGCCGCTCGCCGGGTACGCCGATCAGCGGCCCGAGCGCCTCGGCCAGCCGGGTCGCGTGCGGGTCGGCGAGCTGCGCCAGCCGGGCCCGCAGCCGCTCGCGCAGCGCGGCCGGGTCGTCGACCTCCGGCACGCCCACCCAGGTCTTCACGATGTCCGACAGTGCGGCCCAGGTGACGTTCTCGCCGAACGGCGGGCACTGCCCGACGAGCCAGGTGACCGGTGGGCCGGGCATGCTGCCGGCGTTGCGGGCCAGCTCGCGCAGCAGCCGGCTCTTGCCCACACCGGCCGGGCCGAACACCGTCACCAACTGGGAGGTCCGCTCGGTCACCATCCGGTGCAGCGCGTTGACCAGCAGGCCGCGCTCGTGCTCCCGGTCCACCATCGGGGTCAGCTCGGCGCCGCGCGGGTCCCGGTGCGGTCGGACCTGGACGGCCAGCCAGATCCGGCTCACCGCGGACCGGCCGCGCAGGGTGACCGGTGGCTGGTCGGCGTACTCCATCTCGTGCCGGGTGGCCGACCAGGTGCTCTCGTCGACGACGACACCGCCCGGTGGGGCGAACCCCTGCAGGCGGGAGGCCGTGTTGACCACGTCTCCGGTGACGAACGCCTGCCCACCGTCGCGGGTGGCGGAGAGGTCGACCAGGGCCTCGCCTGTCGCGATGCCGACCCGGAAGCCCAGCGGCGGCTGCGGACCGGCGGGCTGTCGGGCCAGGCTCCGCTGCAGCTCCAGGCCGGCGCGCACACACCGCAACGCGTCGTTGTCGGTGGCCACCGGCGCGCCGAACAGCGCCATCGCTGCGTCACCGATGTACTTCTCGACCACCCCGCCGTACTGGTGCACGATCCGGCGCACCGTGGCGAAGTAGGTCTGCTGCAGACTGCGGGCCTGCTCCGGGTCGGCCTGCTCCGCGTACCTGGTGAAGTCCACTATGTCGACGAAGAGGACGCTGACCTGACGCCGGTCCTCCTGCACCACGACGACGTGGTCGCGCAGCGGCTGACCGCAGCTGGTGCAGAAGTTGACCTCGGTGCTGTTGGCGTGCCCGCAGTGCGCACAGTTGACGCCGAGCGGCTGGCCACAGCCGCCGCAGAAGCGGTCGTCCGGCCCGGCCGCGCGGGCGCAGTGTCCACACTTGAGGTCGATGTTCAGCTCCGTGGGCGAGAGGGGCCAGTATCGCGGCTGACCCGCCAGTCGGGTAACCGACGGGTGGACGGGCAACGTCGTCGATCGGCCGGGGTTAGTGTTCCGTACCAGGAAGTTTCATGTCAGGGAGAGTGCCGTGCAAGTACGATTGTCCGCCTCGTGGACCGATCCGGGTGGCACACAGTGGGCTCCGGGCGACACGATCGACGTCGATGCTGTCACTCTCGCCGAACTGGAGGAGCAGGGCATGGTGGAAGAGCCTGAGGGTCAGTCGGGCGGGTCGGGGGAGACCACGACCACCTCGTCGAGCACGTCCACGGCTGGTAAGCCGACCGATCCGAAGAAGATCGGTCCGGGGCCGGGCGCGCCGCCGGCCGACAGCACGGAGAACTGATCGCCCGGGTGCGGTCGGTGGGCCCTCGGTCCGCCGGCCGCACCCGTCGTGCAGCCGCCCGGTGCCGGCCGACCGATTAGCGGTCGTTCATGCCGGCGCGCCGACGCAGCGCGGCCACGTCGGTCACCACGATCCGACGACCCTCGGTACGCAGCCAGCCGCGACTCGCGAACGAGCCGATCGCCTGGTTGACGCTCTGCCGGGAACCACCGGCCATCTCGGCCAGCTGGCTCTGATTGAGCTCGATCGTGATCATCGGTGCCTGGCTCTCGCCGGCCAGCCGGACCAGCGTCTTCGCCACCCGACCGGGCAGGTCGAGGAAGACGTGGTCGGCGTTCTGCTCGGTGAGCCGGCGGATCAACCCGCCCAGTGAGCGCATCACCGCGTCCAGGATGCGGGGGTTGGAGTGCACCAACTCCATGAACGCGCCCCGCGACAGCGCGAGCGCCGCGCAGTCCTCGATGGCCTCCGCCGAGGCGGACCGGGTGGACGCGTCGAGCAGGGAGACTTCGCCGAGCACGTCCGGCGGACGGATAACCGACAGCACGGCCCGCTCGCCGGTGGGCGCGGTCCGAAACACGGCCACCGCGCCACGGCGCAGCACTATCAGTGACTCGCCGGGGTCGTTCTCCACGAAGAGCAGTTGGCCCTTGCGATAGGTACGTGGAACAGCGGCGGCGATGACGCGCTGCCGCACCTCGGGCTCCAGCCCAGCGAACATCTCCACACCCGTGAGCGCGTCACCCGGCTCTGGCAGGCGAACCTCCACGGCCCAACCCCTCCCCCGGTCATGGACCACAACTCGCTCACCGGGCGAACCTGATGGGCCCCGACAAGGTGAACTGACACCGATTCGGCGTCCGGTAGCGGTACACATCAGATCATGACGGTCCGGTCGCTTGCTGTACACCCCTCGAAGCACTTCCGTGACCGTCACGAGCTGCGACGCGCCACTCACAAGGTGTCGCCGGGGCGCGGGGTGGGCCCCGCCGGGGACGATGAAGCGGCGGTGGGCGAAGATGCCCGGAATGGTCTACCGCTACTTCTACGACTGCGAGTTCATCGAGGACGGCACGACGGTCGACCTCGTCTCGATCGGTGTCGTCGACGAGTACGGCCGCGAGTTCTACGCGGTCTCCACCGAGTTCGACGACTCCCGCGCCGTGCCCTGGGTCCGCCGCAACGTGCTGGACAAGCTGCCATCCCCGGCGGACCGGGCCTGGCGCTCGCGCGAGCGCATCCGCGACGACCTGTACGACTTCCTCATCGAGCCGATCCGGGACCGGCCGGGGGAGCAGCTGGAGTTGTGGGCCTGGTTCGCCGCGTACGACCACGTGGTGCTCGCCCAGCTCTGGGGTGCGATGCCGGCCCTGCCCCGGGAGATTCCCCGCTACACCAAGGAGCTGCGGCAGCTCTGGGACGACCGGGGTAGGCCGCCCCTGCCGGACGCGGACGCGGCCCGGCACGATGCTCTGGTCGATGCCCGGCACAATCTGGCCCGCTGGCGGGCGATGACCGCCCGCTAGTGGTGGCCACGCCGCCGTTAGGTTTGACCGGTTCTGTCCCGGGCAACGGTTCGACCAGCCGAGCCGAGGGAGATTGCCATGAGCGACCAGCCGACCAGCGCCGCGGAGGCGCGCGCCCGGGTCACCGGCCTGGCCCGTGCCGCGCGGATCTGCATGTTGACCACCACCGCTCTGGACGGGCGGCAAATGAGCCGGCCGATGGGGCTCCAGGAGGCCGAGTTCGACGGTGAGTTGTGGTTCTTCGCCTCTGCCGACTCGGCCAAGGTCCGCCAGATCCGGGTGAACCCGGAGGTCAACATCGCCTTCTCTGACCAGAAGCACAACGCCTGGGTGTCGATCTCCGGCACCGCCACCGAGGGGTTCGACCGGGCCCGCGCCGAGCAGCTGTGGAACCCGCTGCTCAAGGTGTGGTTCCCGGATGGGCTGGACACCCCAGGGCTGACGTTGATCAAGGTGCACGCCAGCTCCGCCGAGTACTGGGACTCGCCGAGCAGCACCGTGGTGAACCTGCTCGGCTACGCGAAGTCCGCCGTCACCGGCCGGCCACCGGAGCTCGGCGAGAACCACGAGGTGACCTACTGACCGGGGGTGGGTGGCCGGGGCGCGCTGTCGTCGTACCGGCGGGCCGACTACAGTGCGCAGTGACGGCCCGCCCCGGGCCGGCAACGGCGCCGATGGTCTGACCTGACACATATCCTGGGGCAAATCGGGCTTTACCTGATGCTCCAGGAGGATGAGCGGATCATGCGTATCGGCGTGCTCACCGGCGGCGGCGACTGCCCCGGTCTCAACGCGGTCATCCGGGCGGTGGTCCGCAAGGGCGTCGCCACTTACGGTCACGAGTTCGTGGGCTTCCGGGACGGCTGGAAGGGCCCGCTGGAGGGTCTGTCCCGGCCGCTGGACATCGCCGACGTCCGCGGCATCCTGCCCCGCGGCGGCACCATCCTCGGCTCGTCCCGTACCAACCCGTTCAAGATCGAGAACGGCGTCGAGCGGATCAAGGACAACCTCGCCGCCCAGGGCGTGGACGCGCTGATCGCGATCGGCGGCGAGGACACCCTCGGCGTGGCCACCAAGCTCTACGAGCTGGGCGTGCACGTCGTCGGCGTGCCGAAGACGATCGACAACGACCTCGGCGCCACCGACTACACCTTCGGCTTCGACACCGCTGTCAACATCGCGATGGAGGCCATCGACCGGCTGCACACCACCGCGGAGAGCCACCACCGCACCCTGGTCGTCGAGGTGATGGGCCGCCACGCCGGCTGGATCGCCCTGCACGCCGGCCTGGCCGGCGGCGCCAACGTGATCCTGCTGCCCGAGCGCCAGTTCGACGTCGACCAGGTGGCCGGCTACGTCGAGAAGCGCTTCCAGCACCAGTACGCCCCGATCGTCGTGGTCGCCGAGGGCGCCCAGCCGCTGGACGGCCAGATGGTGCTCGCCAACCAGGAGCTCGACTCCTTCGGCCACGTCCGCCTCGGCGGCATCGGCCAGTGGCTCGCCGAGCAGCTGGAGGCCAAGACCGGCAAGGAGGCCCGCACCGTGGTGCTGGGTCACATCCAGCGCGGTGGCACCCCGACCGCCTTCGACCGGGTGCTCGCCACCCGCCTGGGCCTGCAGGCCATCGACGCCGTCAACGACGGCGACTGGGGCAAGATGGTCGCGATGCAGAGCACCGACATCGTCCGGGTGCCGCTGGCCGACGCGACCCGCGAGCTGAAGACCGTGCCGCTGGAGCGGTACGCCGAGGCCGAGGTCTTCTTCGGCAGCTGATCGATCGTCGACGGCGTGGCGGGCCCGCGGGCCCGCCACGCCGCGACCCGACGCGAGGGGGTACGGCCGACATGTCCGCCGGAGTGCACACGGTCGCGGTGATCGGCGCGGGCAAGATCGGTGAGCTGATGCTCTCCGGGCTGCTGCGCTCGGGATGGCCGGTGGACCGGCTGCTGGCCACCGCCCGCCGGCCCGCTCGGGCCGAGGAGTTGACAGCCCGTTACGGCGTACGGGTGGTCGACAACCTGACCGCCGTGGACGAGGCGGCGGTGCTCGCGATCTCGGTGAAGCCCCAGGACGCCGCCGCGCTGCTCGACGAGATCGGCCCCAAGGTGCCGGCCGACAAGCTCGTCATCTCGCTCTGCGCCGGCCTTCCCACCAGCTTCTTCAGCCGCCGGCTGCCCGACGGCACCCCGGTGGTGCGGGTGATGACCAACACCCCGGCGCTTGTCGACGAGGCGATGACCGCGATCTCCGCCGGTGCGTACGCCACCGGGGCGCACCTGACGTTGGCCGAGGAGATGTTCAAGCCGCTCGGCCAGACGATCCGGGTGCCCGAGTCGCAGCAGGACGCGGTCACCGCGCTCTCCGGCTCCGGCCCGGCCTACTTCTACCTGCTGGTCGAAGCCATGATCGACGCGGGAATCCTGCTCGGGCTGCCCCGCCAGGTGGCACACGAGTTGATCGTGCAGACCGCGATCGGGTCGGCGGTGATGCTGCGTGACTCCGGTGAGCACCCGGTCAAGCTGCGCGAGGCGGTCACCTCGCCGGCCGGCACCACCATCTCCGCCATCCGCGAGCTGGAGAAGCACGGCGTACGCGCGGCGCTGCTCGCCGCGCTGGAGGCCGCCCGGGATCGGGCGCGCGAACTGGCGGCACAGGCCGACTGACCGTCCGGACGCGTCACGCCCAGCGGTTGCGGGCACGTCGCGGGGCCGTGCGTGCCGCATACTGGCCGGGTGTTCACACTTGCCCAGGCCCGGCACCTGGTGGCCACTCTGCAACCCCGCGTCGACGAGTTGATCCGGGTGCGGGCTGACCTGGCCGAGCTGCGCGCCGACCTGGCCGACCACGGCGTGAGCGCGCTCGGCGGGCTGGCCGAGGTGAAGGCGCTGGAGGCCCGGCTGCACGCCGTCGTCGACGAGCTGCACCAGCACGACATCCAGGTCAAGGGCATCGCCCCGGTGCTGCTCGACTTCCCCGGCGAGCGGGCCGGCCGGGCCGTGCTCTGGTGCTGGTTGGAGGGCGACTCCGACGTGCGCTGGTATCACCGGGCCGAGTGCGGCTTCGCCGGCCGCCGCCCCCTCTGACACCCCCGGCCCTGGCGCCGGGGCCCGCGCGGCCTGCCGTGCTGATCCGCGCCGAGGCGGAGCGAGGCCGCCGGGTTGAAGGCTTGATCCACTCGGGCTCCTGAAAGTCGCGGCATCCGGGCACGCCGGACACCGCGACTTCCTTGAACCCGAGTTGATCACGCGGCGGGCCGGGACCTCGCGGCGCGGGCCCATGCCGGCCGGGTGCGCGGCTCAACCCGCCGCCGACGTCGGCAGGACCGGGCCTGCGGCCTCGGTCACCGCGAACACCACCACGTTGTCGACGTAGTGCCCGCGCCGCTGGTCGAAGTCGCCCCCGCAGGTGACCAGGCGCAGCTCCGCCCCGGGCGTCGGCCCGTAGACCACTGCCGTCGGAAACTGGTCCTTACGGGTACGCAACGACCCGGTCACCCGGAACGGCAACCGCTGCCCGCCGCGCCACACCTCCACCAGGTCGCCGGGCCGCAGCTCACCGAGCCGGGCGAAGACCGCCGGCCCGCGTCGGGAGTCCAGATGCCCGGCGAGTACGGCCGGGCCGGTGTCGCCGGGAGCCGGGCCGCCGCCGTACCAGCCGGCGGTGTCGAAGTCGGTCGGCGGGATCAGCGCGCCCGCGCCGTCCAGGCCCAGCACCGTGAGCGGTGAGTCGACACCGATGTGCGGTACGCGTACCCGCGTGGGTGGACCGTGTGGCGTGGGCGCGGCGGCCACCGACGGACAGCCGTCGCCGCAGCCGGGGTGCCAGGTCGCGACCGGCGGCGGGTCGGTGGTGGCCAGCCCGACCCCGGTGCTCGCGGCGAGGCAGACCGCCGCGCCGGCCGCGACCAGCGCGGCCAGCGGCACCCGACGGTCACGGTGCCGCCGGATCGACGGGCCCGGCCCGGCGCTCACCAGGTGCTGCGCCGCCGACGCCAGAGCAGCAACGCGACCACCCCGGCCACCGCGGCCAGGCCGCCGGCCACCAGGGGGTACGCGTCGAGCCCGGTGCGGGCGGTGCCCCCGGCGCCGGTGTCCACCCCACCGGCCGGGACGACGGTGCCGCCCTCGGCGTCGCGGCGCAGCTCGGCGGTCAGCCCGCCCTGCTTCGCGTCGAGCACCAGCAGCGAGTAGACAGCGCCGCCGGTGAGCCGCACCTCGGCGTCGGTGCTCGGACCACCGGCACCGGTCAGCTTCAGCCGCCATCTGCCCGGCTCGACCTGCTGGTAGTCGGTGGTGGTGGCGAACTGCACCCCGTCGGCGATCTTCGGGCCGTCGGAGGCGGCCACGTCGAGGATCGGGGTCCGCACCGACGCCTGCACGACCCGCACCTTGGCACGCCCGTCGCTGGGGGCGCTGAGGTCGTCGGTGAGCACCCGCAGGCCGAGGTCGGCGTGCCGCCCGACACCGGCCACCGTGAACGCGTCGCCACTGGTCACCGCGACCTCGGTGGTGAGCACCGGGGGATCGCTGGCGGGAGCGCCGGCCTCGCGCATCGCCACCGCGTACCGGCCGGGCGCGAGTTCGAGGTAGTCGGAGACCACGCCGTAGCCGACCCCCGGGAAGACCCGCGGCTTCGCGGTGCCCGGTGCGGCCAGGTAGACGTCGACGGCCGGGGTGTCGGGGGAGAGGTGGGCGAGCCGGACGTATCCGACGGTGTCCGCGCCCGTCGCGGCGACGGCCGGAACACCGACGCCGGCGGCAGCGAGGGCGGTGCCGAGCAGGAGCACGCCGGTGCCGGCCAGCAGTCGGCGGGGGAGGGTACGGGGCATGTGCATGTCGCCTCCGGGGGCACGTTCGGTGAGCGGTTGGCAACCCAGAGAACAGGGTCCCGTGAACGGGACTACGGCGCAAGTTGCCCCAGCGGGTGTTTCTTGGTGCCGTCCCGTTTATTCTCGGTCGATGCGGGATCGCCGGGTGGCGCTGGCGTGGGTGGCCTTCGTCGTCGTCGCGCTGGTGTCCTGTGTGCTCGTTCTGCGCCGTCCGGATCGCCTCTCCGACCTGCACATCTACTACGGCGCGCTGGCCGACCTGCACGCCGGTCGGCCGCTGTACGGCTTCGTGGCGGCCAACGGCGGTCCGTTCACCTATCCGCCGTTCGCCGCCCTCGTGCTGGGGCCGATCACCGCCGTGCCGGAGGGCGTCCTGCGGGGAATCTGGTTGGTGGCGACGTGCGCGGCGGTCGTCGCCATCGCCGGGACGGTCGGTGTCGCGCTGACCACCCGGCAGTCCCGGCGACCGCTCGTGGTGGCGGTGGCGGCCACGGTGCTGATGCTCTCCGCACCGGTGCAGAGCAATCTGCGCTTCGGTCAGGTCAGCATCTTCATCGTGCTGATGGCCCTGCTCGACGGGGTGGGCCTGGTCCCGCCCCGGCTGCGCGGGGTGCTGGTCGGGGTCGCCTCGGCGATCAAGCTGACCCCGTTGCTGTTCGTCGTCTACTTCCTCGCCACCGGCCGCTACCGCGACGCGGGCCGCGCCGTGGCGACATTCCTGGCCTGCGCGGGGCTCGCCGGGATCGTGCTGCCCGGCGAGAGTTGGACGTACTGGACCGAGGCCGTCCGGCAGACCTCACGGATCGGCAACCTGGCGTCACTGGGTAACCAGTCCCTGCATGGCATGCTGCTGCGCGTCGGCGTGGACGAGGCGGCGTTGCCAGTGCTCTGGGCCACCCTGGTGGCGTTCGTCTGCGTGGCGGCCCTGCTGCGGGCGCGACAGTTGACGCGACAGGGCCGCAGCGGGCACGCGGCGGTGCTGGTCGGCTGCGCCACCGTCGCCGCGTCCCCGGTGTCCTGGACCCACCACCAGGTGTGGCCGGTGCTCGCGGCGATGCTGCTGATCGGTGCGTCCGGCGTCACCCAGCGGGCGGCCGGGGGAGCGCTGCTGGCCGCCATGGTCGTCTCGTTGGGCGCGGTGCTCAGTCCGGTGTCGACGCGGCCGGGGGTGCAGTTCCTTTTCGAGAACGCCCGCGCGATCGGGGTGCTCCTGCTGTGCCTGGTCGGCTTCGGTGGCGTCGCGGTCGCCGCCGCCCGCCCGCACCGGCGACCGGCGGGCCGACGGGGCTGGTTGCGGGTGGGCGTGACGGCCACCGTGGCTGTCGCGTTCTTCGCGGTACAACCATTGCCCGCCGGTGCCGACCCGACCTTCAAGGCGTACGCCCTCGACGACGTGGTCAACCCGCGGTACTTCTTCGTCTGCCGGGGCCCGGTCGAGTGCGCCGCCTACGGCACGGACGCGCCGGTCACCTTCGGCACCCGGGCCGAGAGGACCAAGGTGCGGGTCAACGGGGTGGTCTCCCCGCAGGTGACCAGGCTGGAATACTTCTCCGCCCCGGGTGGGCCACCTCGGGTCATTCCGCTGCTCGACGCGTACCCGGGGAGCCGGACGTTCTCGTTCCGCTCGGCCAGCATGGCGCAGGGCCGGCTCGTCGCGTACGACGCGGACGGGCGGCCGATCGCCAGCTACGACGACGAACTCGCCGCCGCCCTCCGCGCGAGGAGCCGGTAGGCGGTCGCGGGAGGGCGGCGGCGGTTGGTCAGCGGGTGGCGGCGGCCAGGGCGGCGCGCAGCTTCGCGGCGTCGCCGGTGGCCGGGTGCTCCCAGTCGGTAGGGCTGGCGGAGTAGAGCGTGCCGTACGCCGGAGTGTCCGGCTGGTAGCGCCACCCCTCGGCCAGCGGGCCGACGTCGACCGCGTCGTACCCGATCCGGTCCAGGAAGGCGGTCACCTCGGCCTTCGCGTCGGCGTCGTCACCGGCGATCGCGAGGGCGCTGCGGTCGGCCGCACCGGACGGCCGGGAGAGCGCGGCCAGGCCCTTGAAGTAGATGTTGTTGAAGACCTTGACCACCCGCGACTGCGGCAGGTGCCGCTGCAGCAGCTCACTGCTGGTGATCTCGCCGGAGTCCAGCTCCGGGAAGGCCCCGTCGCGCTGCGGGTAGTAGTTGTTGGTGTCGATGACGACCTTGCCGGCCAGTGGCTCCACGGGCACCGCGCGGTACGCCTTCAGCGGCACGCTGACCACCACCAGGTCACCCACCTGTGCTGCGTCCTGCGCGGTGCCGGCGCTGGCGTGCCCGCCCAGGGCCTCGACCAGGTCGGTGAGGGTCTCCGGGCCGCGCGAGTTGCTCAGCACCACGTCGTAGCCGGCGTCGACGGCAAGCCGGGCCACGGTGCCGCCGATGTTGCCACTGCCGATCAGTCCCACAGTTGTCATGCTCGTTCCCAACTCCGTCCACCCGCGACGCATTCCCGACCAGCCTGGTGGGTTATTCCGGTCACCCCGGCGGGCGGCTGCCCACGGACTCGCTCACCCGGCGGGGGCTGCTCGCGACCTCGCCTTCCCGGCGGGTGCCTGGTGGCGCCGCACCCGTCCTGGACAACGTACTGCTCACGCTGGTCGCCGACCGGCTCTCCGGTGACGTGCCACTCTCCGGTGGCCAGCGGTTCGTGCCGGCCGCCGTGCGGTGTCGGCCCGGCCGCCCTCGGGCGCAAGATCGTGCTCGATCCGGGATGTAGTGGCGTCCGGAAGCCGGGAGACCACTACATCCATGTTCGAGCGTGATCAGGGCGGCACGCGCGGCGCCCTGGGGTGTCAGGAGGTAGGGAGGGTCTTCTCGATGGCGGTGCGTAGCTCGTCCGAGCCGGGCTCGACGGTGGGTGCGAAGCGGGCGGCGACCGAGCCGTCCGGGGCCACCAGGAACTTCTCGAAGTTCCACCGCACGTCACCGGTGTGCCCGTCGGCGTCCGGAGTCTGCACCAACGCGGCGTAGAGCGGGTGCCGGTCGGGGCCGTTGACGTCGACCTTCTCGGTCAACGGGAAGGTGACCCCGTAGTTGACCTGGCAGAAGTCGCTGATCTCGGCGGCGCTGCCCGGCTCCTGCCCGGCGAACTGGTTGCACGGCACGCCGAGCACCACCAGGCCCCGGTCGGCGTAGGAGTCGGCGAGCTTCTGGAGGCCGGCGTACTGCGGGGTGAGGCCGCAGCGGGAGGCCACGTTGACGACCAGCAACGTCTTGCCGCGGTGGCGGGCCAGGTCGGCGGGGCCGCCGTTGAGGGCGTCGATCGGGATGTCGAAGACGGTCATGGACCGAGGCTACTCGCGGGCCGGGCGTCGGCCGGGTATGGGCGCAGCGTGTGCACTCCGTGCACCAGGAGAAATCGAAACATGCACATCTTGACGAACTGATGACGGCGTGAGTACCGTCTCACCATCTCTTTTGGAAAGTTTCCTAACAGTTCGGGAGACGCCGCATGAAAAGATCGCTCCGCCGAGCCCTCTGGGCCGGTGCCGTGGTCGCCGTGACCGTCGCAGCGGTGCCGGTGACCACCGCGTTCGGCGCCGGCACGGTCACCACCACCTTCACCAAGGCGCAGGACTGGGGGACCGGTCACGAGACGAGGGTGACCGTCACCAACGGGTCCAGTGCCACCGTCACCACCTGGCGCATTGAGTTCGACCTGCCGTCGGGCACCACCATCAGCAGCGCGTGGGACGCCGACGTCACCAGCAGCGGCAACCACTACGTCGCGGTCAAGAAGAGCTGGGCCGGCGGCCTCGCCCCCGGCGCCTCGTTCAGTTGGGGCTACAACGGCAGCGGCGCCTACAAGGCACCGCTGAACTGCACCATCAACGGTGCCGCGTGCGGCGGCGGAACGACCCCGCCCACCACGACCCCGCCGACCACCACCCCACCGACCACGACGCCACCGACCACCCCGCCACCCACCACGCCACCGCCGACCACGCCGCCGCCGAACACCGGTGGCAAGAAGGTCGTCGGCTACTTCGCCGAGTGGGGCGTGTACGCCCGCAACTACCACGTCAAGAACATCCAGACCAGCGGCTCGGCCGCCAAGCTGACCCACATCCTGTACGCCTTCGGCAACACCACCGGCGGTCGCTGCTCGATCGGTGACAGCTACGCCGACTACGAGAAGGCGTACACGGCGGCGGACAGCGTCGACGGCGTCGCCGACACCTGGGACCAGCCGCTGCGGGGCAGCTTCAACCAGCTGCGCAAGCTCAAGCAGCTGAACCCGCACCTGAAGGTGATCTGGTCGTTCGGTGGCTGGACCTGGTCCGGCGGCTTCACGCAGGCCGCGCAGAACCCGGCCGCCTTCGCCGAGAGCTGCTACAACCTGGTCGAGGACCCGCGCTGGGCGGACGTCTTCGACGGCATCGACGTCGACTGGGAGTACCCCAACGCCTGCGGTCTGAGCTGTGACACCAGCGGCCCGAACGCCTTCAAGAACGTGATCAGCGCGCTGCGGTCGAAGTTCGGCTCCAACGCCCTGGTCACCGCCGCCATCACCGCGGACGGCAGCAACGGCGGCAAGATCGACGCCACCGACTACGCCGGCGCCATCGGCAACCTCAACTGGCTGATGCCGATGACGTACGACTACTTCGGGGCGTTCAACGCCCAGGGGCCGACGGCGCCGCATTCGCCGCTGACCTCGTACACCGGCATCCCGCAGCAGGGCTTCAACTCCGACGCGGCGATCCAGAAGCTCAAGAGCAAGGGCGTCCCGGCCAGCAAGCTGCTGCTCGGCATCGGCTTCTACGGGCGGGGCTGGACCGGTGTCACCCAGGCGGCGCCGGGCGGCAGCGCCACCGGCGCGGCACCGGGCACCTACGAGGCGGGCATCGAGGACTACAAGGTCCTCAAGAACACCTGCCCGGCCACCGGCACGATCGCCGGCACCGCGTACGCCAAGTGCGGCAGCAACTGGTGGAGCTACGACACCCCGTCGACCATCAACGGCAAGATGACGTACGCGAACAACCAGGGCCTCGGTGGCGCGTTCTTCTGGGAACTCTCCGGTGACACGAGCAACGGCGAGCTCATCGGCGCCATCAAGGGCGGCCTCGGCTGAGCCGAAGGCCGGCGCACCACCCACACGGCGGGAAGGGACCCGCACCGTCCCTTCCCGCCCGTGACACAGCGGCCCGGTCGACGCCCAGCGTCGACCGGGCCGCCACCGTTGGGTTCGATCAGCTGGATGTGGCAGACTCGCGGCTCGGCACGTCTCGATCTCAGCGTCGACGGAGGTGATCATGCGCTCGACCCACCGCGGGCTGGCGGCGACCGCCGCCGGGCTGATGCTGCTGCCGGTCGCCCTGGTCGGCTGCGGGATCGGCGGCGGGGACGAGGACGAGTCCGCCGCCAAGCCGGCCCGAGCGCCCGCCGAGGAGGCCACCACCCGCTCCCGCGAGCGCGTGCAGGCGTACCTCGACGCGATGGCGGCCAAGGACGTCGCCGCCGGCCGCAGCCAGCTCTGCGCGCTGCTGCACGACGGCTTCGACCTGGGCGCTACCGGCCCCAACGGTGACTTCGCCGACCACTTCCAGGTGCCCGAGGCGGCCATCACCGACATCCGGTCCGGCCCGCTCGGGCAGGAGGTCAGCGTCTCGGTCTCGGTCACCGCCGGTAAGCGCACCGTTGTCCGGCCGTTGGTGTTCACCGTCACCCGCGACGGCAGCGACTGGTGCATCGCCGGTGAGGCACCGGGTGCCCCGGCCGACAGCGCGCCGCCGGCGAAGGCTCCCCTTACCCCCGCGTCCTGACCAGCGCCCGGCGAATTGATCTCCCATCTGCCGGAACCGTCCCCCTCGCCGCCCGGGCACCGCGACGGTCGCCGTACGCTTTCTGTCATGCGCCATGAGTGGCATCAGCTGAGCCATCCCGCGGTGGGCAGCCCGGGCCTGCAGACCAGCCGTCCGACAGTCGACTCCGCCGAGGACGCCGCGCTCGGCCTGGACCGATGGCGGGAGCTGCCCCGCGAGCAGGTTCCGCCGTGGTCCGACCCGACCGCCGTCGCCGCCGTCTGCAAGGTCCTCGACACCGTGCCGTCGGTCGTCGCGCCCTACGAGGTGGACCAGCTCCGGCAGAAGCTGGCCCTGGTCTGCGAGGGCAAGGCGTTCCTGTTGCAGGGCGGTGACTGCGCCGAGACGTTCGTCGACAACACCGAGAGCCACCTGCTGGCCAACGCCCGCACCCTGCTCCAGATGGCGATCGTGCTCACCTACGGCGCGTCACTGCCGGTGGTCAAGGTCGCCCGGGTCGCCGGGCAGTACACGAAGCCCCGCTCACTGCCGACCGACGCCCGTGGGTTGCCCGCGTACCGCGGCGACATGATCAACTCGCTGGAGGCCGATCCGGCCGCCCGGGTCGCCGACCCGCAGCGCATGATCCGGGCGTACGCCAACTCGGCCGCGGCGATGAACATGCTCCGGGCGTACCTCGCCGGCGGGCTCGCCGACCTGCACGCCGTGCACGACTGGAACAAGGGCTTCGTGAAGAACTCCCCGGCGGGGGAGCGTTACGAGGCGATCGCCCGGGAGATCGACCGGGCGCTGGCCTTCATCCGGGCCTGCGGCATGACCGACGACGAGGCGCTGCGTACCGTCACGCTCTACTGCTCCCACGAGGCCCTCGCCCTGGAGTACGACCGCGCGCTCACCCGGGTCTCCGACCGGCGCGCCTACGGGCTCTCCGGGCACTTCCTCTGGATCGGCGAGCGCACCCGGCAGATCAACGGGGCGCACATCGACTTCATCTCCCGGATCGCCAACCCGATCGGGGTCAAGCTCGGCCCGACCACGTCCCCGGATGAGGCGATCGAGCTGTGCGAGAAGCTCAACCCGGACAACATCCCGGGCCGGCTCACCCTGATCAGCCGGATGGGCAACCACCGGGTACGCGACGCGCTGCCGCCGATCGTCGCCAAGGTCACCGCCGCCGGGGCCAAGGTGGTCTGGCAGTGCGACCCGATGCACGGCAACACGCACGAGTCGTCGAACGGCTACAAGACCCGGCACTTCGACCGCATCGTCGACGAGGTGCTCGGCTACTTCGAGGTGCACCGAGGGCTGGAGACCCACCCCGGTGGCCTGCACGTCGAGTTGACCGGCGAGGACGTCACCGAGTGCCTCGGTGGCGCCCAGGGCATCGAGGACCTCGACCTGCCCGACCGGTACGAAACCGCCTGCGACCCGCGACTGAACACCCAGCAGTCGTTGGAGTTGGCGTTCCTCGTGGCGGAGATGCTGCGTGGCTGATCTCGCGAGCCCCCGCATGGCTGAGCCTGCGAGCCCCGCAGTCGGCGAACCGAAGGGATGACAGTGGCTGATCTGTTCGTGGACCTGCGGTCCGACACGGTGACCCGACCCACCGCCGGGATGCGGGAGGCGATGGCCGCCGCCGAGGTCGGTGACGACGTGTACGGCGAGGACCCGAGCGTCAACGCGCTGGAGGCCGAGGTCGCCGCGTTGTTCGGGCACGAGGCGGCGCTGTTCGCCCCGAGCGGGTCGATGGCGAACCAGATCGCCCTGCAACTGTTGGTGTCGCCCGGCGACGAGTTGCTCTGCGACGCCGACGCGCACGTGGTCACGTACGAGATTGGTGCCGCGGCCGCGTACGGCGGAATCTCCTCGCGGACCTGGCCCGCGGTGGGCGCGGACATCGACCCGGAGGTGGTGGCCGGGATGATCCGGCCGGACGGCTACTTCGCCGTTCCCACCCGGGCGATCGCCGTCGAGCAGACCCACAACCGGGGCGGCGGTGGGGTGATTCCGCTGGCGACTCTGCGGGATCTGCGCGGGGTCGCCGACGAGGCGGGGGTCGCGCTGCACTGCGACGGCGCCCGGATCTGGCACGCGCACGTCGCCGACGGGGTGCCGCTGATCGAGTACGGCCGGCTCTTCGACACGTTGTCGGTGTGCCTCTCCAAGGGCCTCGGCGCGCCGGTCGGCTCGCTGGTGGTGGGCAGCGCCGAGAAGATCGAGCGTGCTCGGACGATCCGTAAGCGGATGGGCGGTGGCATGCGCCAGGCCGGCGTCGTCGCCGCCGCCGGTCGGTACGCGCTCGCGCAGCACATCGACCGGCTGGCCGACGACCACGCGAAGGCGGCCCGGCTCGCCGAGGCGGTCGCGCCGTTCGGTGTGCTGGCCACGACGGTCCGTACCAACCTGGTCGCGCTGGACCTCACCAAGCACACTCTGGACGCGCGGGCCCTGGCAGCCGCGGCACGGGCCGAGGGTGTCCTCATCTCGGTGCTCGGCCCCCGTACCGCCCGCCTGGTCACCCACCTGGGCGTCAGCGACGCGGACATCGACCGCGCCCTCGCGGCCCTACCCCGCATCCTGGCCAACGCCTAACCCCACCCAACCAACCCCCACCCCACCCCCCGCTCACCTCGGTGATCAAGAGGTTTGCGTCAGATTCCGGCCCCCGGATGACGCAAACCTCTTGATCAACCAGGTGGGGTTCCCGGTGGGAGCAGGTGGGGTTCCCGGTGGGTCAGGTGGGGGTTACTGGGGGGTCAGGCGGGTGAGGGTGGTGATGTCGGCGGCGTGGCCCACGTGCTTCTCGCTGGGGGTTTCCACGACGGTCGGGACGCCGGCGGTGGCCGGGTGGGCCATCAGCTCGGCGAAGGCCGGCTCACCGATGGTGCCCTTGCCGATGTTCTCGTGCCGATCCCGGGTGGAACCGCACAGATCCTTCGAGTCGTTGGCGTGGACCAGCCGCAGCCGGTCCGCACCGACAGTGGCCACCATGGTGTCCAGGGTCGCCGTCATGCCGCCCTCGGCCGCCAGGTCGTGACCGGCCGCCCAGGCGTGGCAGGTGTCGAAGCAGACCCCGAGCATGGGGTGCCGGTCCACCGCGTCCAGGTAGGGCCCGAGCTGCTCCACCCGGGAGGCGAGTGACCGGCCTCCACCCGCGCTCGGCTCGACCAGCAACATCGGCCCGCCAGCGTCGGCGGTCCAGTCGAGCAACGGCAGCAACACCTCGCGAACCTGTCGCATCGCCGCCTCGGCGTGCCCCTCGTCCACCGAACTGCCCGCGTGGAACACCACCCCGCGCGCGCCGATCGCCACCCCCCGACGCAGCGCGTGCGCCAGCGTCTGGGCCGACTTCTCCACGGTGGCCGGGGTGGGCGAGCCGAGATTGACCAGCAGCGCGGCGTGGATGAACGCGGGAATGCCCCGCTCGGCGCAACCGTCGCGGAACAGGGCGTCCTGCCCGGGGTCGCCGTTGGGCAGTGCCCAGCCTCGCGAATTGGAGACGTAGACCTGCACCACCTGCGCACCCGTCACGTCGGCGTACGGCAGGGCGGCCTTCGCCAGCCCACCCGAGGTCGGAGTGTGCGTGCCCACCGGCCGCAAGATCGTCGGCATCAGAAGCACGTCAGGGTGACCGGGGTGCCCGGAGCCACCTGCTGGTTCTCGCCCGGGATCTGGATCCGGACCACGGCGTTCGGGTTGATCGCCACCGTCACCGGGAAGCCCTGGCCCTCCAGCGCCTGCTTGGCCTGCTGGCAGGGCAGGTCCACCACCCGCGGCATGGCGATCAGCGGCGGCCCCTTGCTGACGTCCAACTTGACCTGGGTGCCCTTCTCCACGCCGGCGCCATCGGCCGGGCTCTGCCCGAGGATCTCGTCCCTCGGTTTGTCGGAGTCCTTGTAGTTCTCCACCAGCACCAGGTTGAGCTGGGCCAGGGTCGTCCGGGCCTCGGTCAGGCTCTTGCCGACCAGGTTCGGCACCGTCACCGGCGCCCTGCCCCGGCTCAGAATGAGGGTGACCTTCGTCCCTGGCTTGACCTCGGCGCCCACCTTGGGGGAACTCTCCACCACGACGCCGGCCGGCAGGCTGTCGTCGTAGCGGGGGGTGCCCTTGGCCACCACCAGCTTCGCGTTGAGCAGGTCCGCCTCGGCGAGCTCGAACTCCTTGCCGATCACGTCCGGTACGGGGAAACGCTCCGGGCCCAGCGAGAGGGTCAGGGTGATCGTGCCACCCTTGACGATCTTGGTTGCGGACGCCGGATCCTGCCCCAGCACGCTGTCCTTCGGGGCCTTCTCGTCGAAGCGCGGCTCGGCGTACTCGAGGACGAGCCCGGCGCGGTCGGCCTGTGCCTGCGCCTCGGCCTTGCTCAGGCTCACCAGCTGCGGAGCGTCCGTGTAGCGACCGACGCCGAACCACCAACCACCGATCGCGGCCACCAGCCCCAGCGTCACCACCACGGCCGCGACGGCCAGTCGGCCACGCGGGTGGTTCAGCACCGTGGTGCGCAGCGCGGCGAGCCGGGCGCCCAGGCCCTCGGCGGGCTCCGGGGCGGCCCGACGCCGACCCGGCCCCTGGCTGCTGGCCCCCTCGGGCAGCCGTGCCCAGGACGGGCGGTTGGGCGGCTGGACCGTCGCGACCATCATGGTCGGCTGGGAGAGCAACGGTTCGTCGCTGACCGGGCGGAGCACGGCGGTGTGGCTGTTGGCGTCGCCCAGCCGATCCCGGGCAACCTGCACCTCGGCCAGCAGAGCGCCGGCGTCCGCGGGCCGGGCGCCGGGGTCACGCCGGGTGGCCCGCTGCACCAGGTCGTCGAGGACCGACGGCAGGCCCGGCACCAGCGTCGAGGGCGCCGGCACGTCCCGGTCGACGTGCTGCCAGGCGACGTCCACCGGGCGGTCCCCGTCGTACGGCACCCGGCCGGTGAGCATCTCGAACAGCACGATGCCGGCCGAGTAGACGTCGGTGCGCGGATCGGCGCGGCCCTCGGTGACCAGCTCCGGGGCGACGTACGCCACGGTGGCCATCAGTTGGTTGCCCTGCTCCTCGTCGGCGCTCGCCTCGACCGCCCGGGCCAACCCGAAGTCGGCCACCTTCACGACGCTGTCGACCAGGTTGGCGACGCCACCGGTGGGCGCCTCGGCGACCAGCACGTTCTCCGGTTTGACGTCGCGGTGTACGAGACCCGCCCGGTGCGCGGCGGCGATCGCGGCGAGCATCTGCTCGGTGATGGCCAGCGCCTCGTCCGGGTTGAGTCGGCGGCGCTCGGCCAGCACGTCGCGCAGCGTGCGGCCACGGACGTACTCCATCACCAGGTACGGCAGACCGGCGTGGGTGCCCTGGTCGTAGACCGCCACCACGTTCGGGTGGGTCAGCCGGGCGATCGTCTTCGCCTCGTCGGTGAACCGGGCCACGAAGTTGGCGATCCTGGCGCGCGCCTCGCTCGCCTGGGTCGGGTGAATGATCTTGACAGCGACGGTGCGCTCAAGGCGCTCGTCCGTGGCGGTGTACACGGTCGCCATGCCACCACGGGCCACGCGACCGCGAATGCGGTAGCGCCCGTCGATCAGCGAGCCCAGCAACGTGTCGGCGACCTGAGTGTCCATCGGCAGGGAGTCTATGTGTCCAGGGGGCTAAGGATGAACAGGATGCTACAGCCGTACGCCGGCCCGGGCCGTCCGGCCGCGCGGTGTGCCCCTTGTTCGCTGGTCAGGGGCGTTCACGAGAGCGTGTGCCGACGGGTCGCCGGGGTGCCGGTGGCTCGTCGCGGCGGCGGCGTGGCAGGGTGGTCGGGTGACCGAACCCGTACCCGATCAGGCCGCGCCCGGCCTGGAGCTCGCCGGACCCACCGACCCGGCCGGCTGGTTGACCCTGCCCGACGTCGCGGAACGCCTCGACGTGTCGATCAGCAAGGTGCACCAGATGATCCGTGACCGGGAGCTGTTGGCGGTCCGCCGCGACGGCGTCCGCCGCATCCCGGCGGACCTGGTTGCCAACCAGACCGTGCTCAAGCACCTGCCCGGTGTGCTCAACCTGCTCGCCGACAACGGCTACGACGACGAGGCCGCCCTGCGCTGGCTCTACGAGCCGGACGACACCCTGCCCGGCTCCACCCCGGCCGCCGCCCTCTCCGGCGATCAGGCCCGCGAGGTAAAACGCCGAGCCCAAGCCCAAGGCTTCTAACCCCACCCTGCCCCCGCCCCACCCTGCCCCACCCGGCCCCGCCCGGCCCCCACCCCGCTTCCCCCGAGTTGATCATGAGGTTAGCGGCGCGACACGCCGAGGCGGAGGTCGCTAACCTCATGATCAACCCTGGGGGTGGGGGGCAGGGGCAGGTGGGGGTGGGGCAGGGGGTTAGTCGGTGCGGCGGGTTGCGGCTATGGCCAGGTCGACCAGGGCCTGACGGGCCTCGGTGTCGAGGTCGACGGCGGTCAGCGCGGTCAGGGCGGCGTCGGTGAGTGTGGTGATCCGCTGTTCGGTGCGGGCCAGCGCCCCGCTCCCCGAGATCACCTCGCGGAGCAGGGTCACCCCCTGCTCGTCCAGCTCCTGGTCGCCGAGCCGGCCGAGCAGCAACTCGCGGCCCGCGTCGTCGGTGGCCTCCACCGCCGCCGCCACCAGATAGGTGCGCTTGCCCTCGCGCAGATCGTCGCCGGCCGGCTTGCCGGTCAGCGCCGGGTCACCGAAAACCCCCAGCACGTCGTCGCGGAGCTGAAACGCCTCACCCAACGGCAGCCCGTACGCCGAGTAGGCCGCCCGCACGTCCTCGGGCGCGTCGGCCAGTGCGGCCCCGAGCAGCATCGGACGTTCGACGGTGTACTTCGCGGACTTGAACCGGGCGACCTTGCTGGCCCGTTGCACCGAGGTGTCCCCGGTGACCTGCGTCAGCACGTCGAGATACTGCCCGACGGTGACCTCGGTGCGCATCTCGTCGAAGACCGGCCGGGCCCGGGCCAACGCCCACAGGTCCAGGCCCGCGGAGTGCAGCAGCTCATCGGACCAGACCAGGCAGAGGTCACCGAGCAGGATGGCCGCGGCGTCACCGAAACCGTCCGGGTCGCCGCCCCAGCCGGCCTCCCGGTGCCGGGTGGCGAACCTCCGGTGGACCGCGGGCTCGCCGCGACGGGTGTCGGAACGGTCCATCAGGTCGTCGTGAATCAGGGCGCTGGCCTGGACGAACTCCAGCGCGGCCAGGGCGGTGATCACCTGGTCGCTGTCCACCCCGCCAGCACCCCGGAACCCCCAGTACGCGAATGCCGGACGCAGCCGCTTGCCGCCACCGAGCACGAACGCCTCGATCGCCTCGGCCACCGGAATCAGCGCGTCGTCCACGGCGGCGAGCCGGACACGTTGGCCGGCCAGGAACTCGGTGAGAGCCTTGTCGACCCGCTCCCGCAGGCCGTTGCGGTCGACGGGGGAGACAGGAGCAGCGTGGGTCACGCCCCGACGCTAGCCGGTCGTCATCGTTCGTGCTCCACCGCCACGCGTGGTGCGGCCGGGACCCGTTGGCCCAGCCGGTCGTACGCCGCGCGGCGTGGCGCGTCCCGGCCCGGTGGCGCGTCCCGGCCCGGTGGCCCGCGTCGAGCCGGCCCGGCGGGTGGCAGCGGCGGCCTCGGCGAGCGTCACCAGCGGCACGTCCAGGACGACGGCGAGCCAGCCGAGCCAGAACCCGCCCGGCACGCGACGCTGGCGCTCCCACCGGGAGATCTCGTGCCGACTCAGCGTCGGCACCCCGGCGGCGGCGCACAACTCGGCGGCGGCTCGCTGCTGGCTCCAGCCCCGGTCGAGTCGGCACCGAGCCAGCAACGGCCCGAGCTGCGTGCAGCGCGGCGAGGCGGGCGGGATCATGGGTCCTCCTGGCGGGAGTCGGTGCGGTGGCGCCCGACCCGCCCGACCGGACGGGACCGGCGTCATCGCTCGGTTGCTGACCCCCGCACGGGACCCCCGGGCCACCCCGCCGCCCCTCCCGCACCGCCAATTTCTACCCCGGAGGTACGACGCCTTTCCGCCCGCCGGCTCGGCGCGGATCAGGCGACCTCGCCAACCAGGTGAGCGCCCGACCGACACCGGCCACCGGGTCGGCGGACCGGGCGGCGTCGGCCGCTGGATGGGAAGGGCCTGGGTCCTGTTGGCGCCGACCGCTAGAGTCGGAGCGTGGCGCTCGGTCTTCCCTCGACACTCCCCAATCCGCAGCCGGCGATCGGGGAGCTCATTCGTGAGCACCAGCCGACCTTCTCGTTCGAGTTCTTCCCGCCCAAGACCGAGGCGGGGGAGCTGCTGCTCTGGCAGGCCATCCGCGAGCTGGAGTCGCTGCGCCCGTCGTTCGTGTCGATCACGTACGGCGCGGGCGGCTCGACCCGGGACACCACCGTGGCGGTGACCGAGCGGATCGCCACCGAGACCACCCTGCTGCCGATGGCCCACCTGACCGCGGTCAACCACTCGGTCGCCGAGCTGCGGCACGTGGTCGGCCGGCTCGCCGGGGTGGGGGTGCGCAACGTGCTGGCCGTTCGGGGTGACCCTCCGGGCAACCCGAGCGGCGAGTGGATCCGCCACCCCGAGGGGGTGGACTACGCCGAGGACCTGGTCCGGTTGGTGCGTGACGCCGGTGACTTCAGCGTCGGCGTGGCGGCCTTCCCGTACAAGCACCCGCGCTCGCCCGACGTGGCCAGCGACACCGCCCAGTTCGTCCGTAAGTGTCGAGCCGGCGCGGAGTTCGCGATCACCCAGATGTTCTTCGACGCCGACGACTACCTGCGGTTACGCGACCGGGTGGCCGCCGCCGGCTGTGACACCCCGATCCTGGCCGGGGTGATGCCGGTGACCCAGATCGGCACCATCGAACGGTCCGTGCAGCTGTCCGGTGCGCCGTTCCCGCCGGCGTTGGCGGCCCGCTTCGAGCGCGTCGCCGACGACCCGGACGCCGTCCGCCGGCTCGGCATCGAGCAGGCCAGCGAGATGTGCCGCCGACTGCTGGACGAGGGCGTGCCGGGAATCCACTTCATCACCCTCAACCGGTCCACGGCGACCCGTGAGGTCTGGCAGAACCTGAAAGCCGGCGCGCGCGTGTGAACACTGCGCCTGCGACACCTGTTGCCCGGCGCGACGGTTGATCCGTGGTGGGCACACAGCTGAACTGGGATCAGTACGCCACGGCGTGGGCGCGGCTGCACGGCGGGTTCGACCCTCGGGTCGCGGCGCCGGTGGTGCGTGCCTGGCTGCGATTCGCGTACCACGTCGGATATGTGCTGGGCCGACTGCGGGTCAGCCCCACCGCGGTCACCGTGGCCGGAGTCCTGCTCTGCTTCTGCGTACCGTTGCTGGTGAGCCGGCCGGGGGACGGGCCGTTCCTCGGTGCGCTGTTCGTGCTGCTCGCCGCCGTGGCGGACAGCGTGGACGGTGCGGTGGCGGTCGCCACCGGCCGCACCACCCGGCTGGGCTACGTCTACGACTCGGTCGCCGACCGGCTCGGTGAGGTGGCGTGGCTGCTGGCGTTCTGGCTGGTGGGCGCACCAGGTGGGCTGGTCGTCGCGGGCGGCGCGCTGTCCTGGCTGCACGAGTACGTCCGGGCGCGGGCGGTCGCCGCCGGTATGCGGGAGATCGGTGCGGTGACAGTGGGCGAACGCCCCACCCGGGTCTCGGTGGCGCTGGCCGGCTTGCTGGTCGCCGGGTTGGCCGGGCTGATCGAGCCGGACCTGGCCGCCGGCACCATCACCATGGCGACAGCGGTCTGGGTGCTGCTGGCCGGGTTCGGCCTGGGGCAACTGCTCTCCAGCATCCGGCGCGCCCTGCTCGACGCCGATTGAGCACGGTCTACCAGGCGGGGCCGATCTCGTCGGCGACGATCTGCGCGGAGAGGGTCACCATCGGCAACCCGCCGCCCGGGTGGGTGGAGCCACCCACCAGCCACAGCCCGTTCGCCGGGCCCCGGTTGGCCGGGCGGAGCAGCCCACCGGCGGTGCCGTAGATCGAGCCACCGGGCGCGCCGGTCGCCACGTCCAGGTCGGCGGGGGTACGGACCTCACGGAACAGCAACCGGTCGCGGACGTCCACACCGCGCCGCGCCAGCACGTCCAGGATCCGGTCGGCGTACGCGTCGGCCAGCCCCGGACGTCGCCAGTCGACAGCTCCCGCCGCGGTGCCCTGCCGAGCGGCGTTGACCAGCACGAACCACGCCTCGTGTCCGGCTGGGCGGACCATCGGGTCGTCGGCCACCGTGACGAACACCGTCGGGTCGGCCGCCGGCCGGGCCCGCACCCCGCGCCCGGGGTCACCGAAGACCGCGTCGAACTCGGCGTCGTAGTCGTCGGGGAAGAAGACGTTGTGGTGGGCCAGCCCGGTGCTGCCGGAGACGCCGAGCAGCAGCACGAAACCGGCGAGGCTGCGGTCGGTCAGCGCGGCCAGCCGACCCGGGTGCGGCAGCAGGTCACGGTAGACGGTGATCGCGTCCACGTTGGCCACCACCACGTCGGCGGGCACCGGGGCGGCGACTCCGGCGAGGCGTACCCCGTGCACCCGGCCGCCGGTGGCGTCGATCCGGGTGACAGTGGCGTCGGTCTGCACGACCACGCCGAGGTCCAGGCAACGGGTCAGCAGCGCGTCGGCGAGCGTGCCCAGCCCGCCGCGCAGGTACCAGCCACCGAAGGCCAACTCGGCGTAGGGGACCGCGACCAGCGCCGCGGGTGCCCGACGTGGGTCGGCGCCGGTGTAGGTGGCGTACCGGTCCAGCATCATCCGCAGCCGCGGGTCGGACAGGTGCCGGCGGCCCAGGCCGCGCAGGGTGCGACCCGGGGCGATGGCGGCCAGGTCGCCGACGCGCCAGGCCAGCGACGCGAGGTCGCGGGGGGAGTCGACGGTACGGCGCAGGATGTCCCGCGAGGAGGCGTTCCACACCCGAGCGGCCCGACGCCACAACCGCTGCCAGTCGGCCGCCGCCCGGTCGCCGAAGGCGGCGCCGATCCGGCTGGCGAACTCCACCGGGTCGGCGCACGAGTCCAGTGCCGGGCCGCCGCCGGGGAAGACGTGCCGGACGATCGGGTCCAGGCCGACCAGGTCCAGGTACTCGTCGAGCTTCGCCCCGGTCGCCTCGAACAGGTCGTGGAAGACCTCGGGCAGGGTGAGCAGGCTCGGCCCGGTGTCGAAGTGGAACGACCCGGCCGGTGTGTCGTGCGCGTACCGGCCGAGCTTGCCGCCGACCGTGTCGGCCCGCTCGAAGACGGTCACCTGGTGCCCGGTGGCGGCCAGCCGGGCGGCGGTGGCGAGGCCACCCACCCCGGCGCCGACGACCACGATCCGCGCCATACCGCGTCCTCCTAGCTGACCGGGCGACCCCGCCAGGTCAGGCGGCGTCGCTTTCGCAGATGGTACGACCGCACCGTCAGCCAACCGAGGACCACGACCGACACGGGGTGTGCGAGCGCGTCGGGCCACCATCGGCCACCTGTCGCGCGGGCGGTGAGCACCCGCCCGGCCACCCCCAGCAGGTAGCCGGCCAGGCCCACGGCGGCCACCCCGGGCGCGCCGGCCACCACGCCAGCCAGCGCCACCAGTGGCGGAGCGGTGTAGAGCAGCAGCAGCGCCGCCACCACGGCCGCCGCCGCGCCCGGGTGCCCGAACGACGCCCAGAGCGACTTCGAGTACCCGTCGCGCAGTTGCGGCCAGTCGTCGTACATCCGGCAGGTGGCCAGCCGGGAGCCGTCGGCCAGGGCGATCCGCCCGCCGGCCCGCTTGACCGCCCGGGCCAGCTCGACGTCCTCCAGGATCCGGTCGGCGACCGCGGCGTGCCCGCCGGCGGCGGTGTAGCCGGCCCGGTCCACCACCAGGAACTGCCCGCCCGCCGCGGCCAGTGACGGCCGCGGTGAGCGTTCCATCGCGCGCAGCGGCAGGAAGGTGAGCCAGAGCCACTGCAACAGCGGCTGCACCAACCGGTCGGCCGCCGTCGCCACCACGATCCGGGGGTACGGCGACAGCAACGTCACCCGGGCGGCGCGCAACTCGGTGACGGCCGCGGCCACGGCGTGCGGGGCGAGCACCACGTCGGCGTCGACGAAGACCAGCGCGGTGGCGTCCGGGTCGGCCCGGGTGGCCAGCTGCCAGCAGGCGTGCGGCTTGCCCAGCCAGCCCGGCGGCGGGGCGACGCCGCTGAGCAGCGTGACCCGGGGGTCGTCGCCGACCACCGCGCGGACCACGTCGGCGGTGCCATCGGTGGACCCGTCGTCGAGGACCACGATGCGCAGCCCGGGTACGCCGCGTTGGGCGAGCAGGGCGCGCAGGCAGGGTGTGACCCGGGTGGCCTCGTCGCGCAGCGGCAGCAGCACGGCCACCGGCTCGTCGACGGCGTCCGGCCGGTCGGTGGGCCGGCGCAGCCAGCGGGCGGCGTTGAGCCAGGTGTGTCCGGTCAACGCGGCGACGGCGATCAGCAGGGCGAGCAGGACGGTCATCGGGTGGCGTCGACGCCGGCGCGGCGCGGCTCGTGGTCCTCCCGGTCCGCTGCGCGGCTCCGGCGGTCGCGCAGCAGGGTCACCGCCAGCGGCACGGCGGTCACCGCCATGCCGGCAGCGCCCCACAGCGCCGAGGCGGGCAGGTCGAGGAAGACCGCGTGGGCCAGGATGCTGGAGAAGTACGTCCACAGGTACAGCGCGACCATCGGGTGGTCCCGCCGATCGGTGTGCGCGGCGGTCGGCCCGGCCAGCGGGCGCAGCGCGCTCATCATCAGCACCGCGAAGAGCAGCCAGCCCAGGTAGTTGCTGACCGGGATGCCGGCCAGGCCGGGCAACGTCGGGGTGGCGTCGCGCCAGACCCAGTAGCCCTCGGCCACCATCTGCGGGTCCAGGAAGAGGTCCCAGGCGGCCAGCCCCACAGTGGCCAGCGCGATCCGCCCCACCCACCGCCCCACCGTCGACCCGCTGCCGCCGGCGGTCAGTGCGCCGCCGTCGGCCGTTGCGGCGTTGCCGCCGGTCAGTCGGACCGCTGCCAGCCACGCCGGCCAGGCCATCCAGGTCCAGGCCAGCGGAATGATCAGTGGCACCCCGGCCAGCTTGGGGCCCAGCTCCCCGGAGTAGTCGTAGCTGCCGAACGGCACGCCGGTGGCCACCCCGATCGCCTCGATCGCGAACCCGCCGCCGGTGGCCACCGCGACCAGCGCCGCCGCCACCCGTGGGCCCCGGCTGAGCAGCGCGTGGCCGACCGAGAGCAGCCAGCCGAGGACGACGGTGGCCACGGTGAGCCCGGCCCGGGTGTCGCCGGTGGTGAGCGGGTAGCAGATCTGGGCGAGCACCAGGACGGCGAGCAGTGTCCAGGAGATCCGTCGGGTCATGACGCCGGCGGGTCGAGCGGCAGATCCCGACCGAGCACACCGAACGGCCGCTCGTCGCCGGGGAAGTGGAAGTCGCGCAGCACGTCGACGAAGCCGAACCGTCGGTACAGCCGCCAGGCCCGCGAGGTCTGCTCGTCAGCCTCCGGGGTGGACAGCAGCGTGGTGTCGCCCTCCGCCATGCCGAGCAGGGCGCGCAGCTGACCGGTGCCCAGGCCGTGCCCCTGCGCCGGTGGCCGGACGTGCAGCTCGACCACCTCGAAGCAGTGGGTGAGCCAGCGCGTACGGGTCGGGGCGTCCAGCGCGCGGTGCACCTGGTCGTGCCACCACTGACCGGAGGCGCCCAGATAGCCGTAGCCGAAGCCGGCGAGGTGCCCCTCGCTGGTCAGGCTGGCGACCGCCCGGAAACCCGGCCGGCGAACGTGGGTGGCGATGTAACCGCGCCGGGCCTCCAGCAGGTCGGTGCGGTATCCCATCGCCTCGCCGTAGACGGCCACCACGTCGTCCAGCCGCCGGACGAGATCGTCCGGCGTCCAGCGCACCAACCTCATGCCCGTCCACCCTTCACCGTTTCCGGGCCACCATCGGCGGCCCACCCGAGCACCGACCGGTCGCCGACCACGTCGCGCACCTCGAACCGGGCGAACAGCTCCTCGGCGTACCAGCCCGCGGTGGGGGTTCGCATGATCGCCGCCCGATGCTCCGGGTGACGGTACGCGAACGCCACCAGGTCCGTCGGGTCGCGCCACACGCTCACCGTGCCCTGCCAGCCCAACGGTGCCTCGCCGACCCCGAACCGGGCCAGCAGCCCGGGCGCGTCGCGCAGGGCGGCGGCCACCGGTGGGATCGCCCGCCAGAAGGTGGCGGCCCGGCGGGCCCGCAGCCGGGCCCGGGTCAGTGCCAGCACCGGGCCGGTGACCCGGCCGCCCGACGGGTCACCGAACGGCCGCTGGCCGGACCACTCGCCCCGGCTGGTCAGTGGGCGCAGGTCGATCCGGGCCTGGGCGTGGGCGATGCGTGCCCAGGCCCGTCCGACCGACGAGGCGTCGAAGTCGGCCGCCGCGGCGGGGGAGTCCCAGACGGTCAGCGCCGCCCACCGGGTCAGGTCGGCGTCCCTCGGCCCGAAGTCGGTGCCGGTCCCGGTGCCCAGCAGCTTGCCGAACCGAGCGCCCGGGAGGGCGCGCAGCCGGCGTGGGTCCAGCGCCATCCGGGTCAGCGCCCGGGGCAGCGCGCCGCGGGAGGTCCGCCACACGTGCAGCGTGACCAGCTCCGGGACCGCGCTGCCGGACTGGTTGGTCAGCACGCTCCGCTCGCTCACGCCACCTCGGCCGGGGTACCGGCGGTGACCCGCAGCAGTTCGGTGTAGGTGGTCGGAAAGACCGCCTGGGGTACGCCACCCGCGGCCCAGATCTCCGGGTACGCCGCCAGCGCCGTGTCCACCAGGGTGCGCAGCGGGTGCGGGTGCCCGAGGGGGGCGACCCCGCCGATCGGCTGTCCGGTGTGGGTCCGGACGAACTCCGGGGTGGCCCGGCGCAGCCGGGTGACGCCGATCGATGCCGCCAGGCCGGCGGTGTCGACCCGGTGCGCGCCGGAGGTGAGCACGAGCAGTGGCGTGTCGTCCGCGTCGAAGATCAGGGAGTTGGCGATCTGACCGACCTCGACGTCGAGCGCCTCGGCGGCCGCCGCGGCGGTGTGCACCGCGTCGGGCAGCAGACGGACCAGGCTGGGCTCGCCGGTGCCGTCGCGCGTGCCGGCGGCGGTGAGCGCGTCCTGCACCGCTCGTACGTTCGGGTGTGGCTGCATGTCGTCATTCTTCCCGGTTCGCCGGGGTGGGTTCATCCGGCCGGCACGCTCAGCGCGTCACACGTTGCATTTTCGTCGGAGGGGAGGTGTACTGTCAGCAGTAGTTAGAACGAGTGTTCGATTGCCTCGAACGCCCGTTCCAACCAGCCGGAGCGCGGCGTTTCGCGGCGCCACCTCCGGGCGGTGCGGCTCCGCGGGCCGCACCTGGGTTTCCGGGCAGTCGCGAGCCTGGTCCCAACAGGCAGGAGCGTCGTCCGCCGCCCACGACCCCCGGGCGGCGGGCGACGCACCCGCCGGTCCGCCGGCCGGGTGTGGTGTGGGGAAGCATCCACACCCGGCCGGCCACACCCGGTGCGTCTTCCTCCGCACCACCCCGACCTCGGCGTCTCGTCGGTGGCAGCAGCCGCCGCAGTGACGTCTCGGCCACGTGGAGGAGAGACACCCATGCCGACCAACCCGGCTCAGGCACCGACGGTGCCGGCACACGTGCTGCCGCATCGCACCCCCGCCCAGCTCCTCATGTTGGCCCGCCGTGGGCTGGTCGAGGCCGGCCAGACCCGACCTGACGGCCTGCGCTACGCGGCTGCCCACCTGGCCGCCCTGCGCGCGGCGGCGGCCCTGCTCGCCGCCCGGGCCCGGCCCGCGCCGAGTCGGCGCAACCGGATCACCAGCGTCTGGGTCCTCCTCTGCGCGGTCGCTCCAGAGCTCGACGAGTGGTCCCGGTTCTTCGCAGCGGGGGCCAGCAAGCGTGCCGCCGCCGAGGCCGGCATCCCCCGGGTGGTCAGCGCCCGGGAGGCCGACGATCTGCTCCGCGCTGCCGAACAGTTCGTCACGGTGGTGGAAGCCGCGCTCGGCGTGGCCCACCAACCGGCTCTGGACGGCCTCGCCGCCTGATCCCGTCGTGCCACCGGCCGCCCTGCGGGGGGAGCCGGGCGGCCGGTGGCACGGCGTGCCGGTCCTGATCTGATCCACAGCAACGACGGGGGAGTTGGTCCAATGGCGGGCCGCATGGTGGTCGGTTCCGCCGCGCTGGCCGATCTGGTGCGCCCGGCGAGCGCACCCGACCCGGTCGGTGGCCACCGGGTGCTGCCGGTGGTGCCCGAGTTGACCGGTCTGCTGCCCAACCGGGGCCTGCGCCGGGGCAGCACCATCGCGGTCGCCGCCGGCCAGCCCAGCCGCAGCGGCGGCACCTCACTGATGTTGGCCCTGCTCGCTGCGGCGTCCCGGGCCGGCTCGTGGTGTGCCGTGGTCGGGGTGCCGACGTTCGGCGCGGGCGCGGCCGCTGAGCTGGGCATCGCCCTGGACCGGTTGGCCCTGGTGCCGAACCCCGGCCCGGAGTGGGCCACCGTCGTGGCCGCGCTGATCGACGGGGTGGACGTCGTGGTCACCACAGTGCCGGCGACGGTCTCCGCCTCCGTCGCCACCCGGTTGGCCGCCCGGGCCCGGCAGCGCGGCAGTGTGCTCGTCCCGTACGGCCGGTGGGACGGCGCGGACGTGACGTTGCAGGTGGTCCGTGGTGTCTGGGAGGGGCTCGGGCTGGGCCGGGGGCGGTTGCGCCGCCGGGAGATCACCGTCTCGGCGCGCGGGCGCGGGGCGGCCGCCCGACCCAAGGAGATCAAGGTCTGGCTGCCGGGCGACGAGTTGACCCGGGTGATCCCTCGTACGCCGCCGTCGCCCGTGGGCCGGTCGGCCGCGCCGCTCGCCCTGGTCGGTCGGGGATGACCGGCGCGCCGGCACGGACCCTGCTGCTGTGGTGCCCGGACTGGCCGGTGCTCGCCGCCGAGATCGTCGACGGGGTGCCGGCGACCGGCCCGGTCGCCGTGCTGCACGCCAACCGGGTGGTCGCCTGCTCCGAGCGGGCCCGCGCCGAGGGGGTGCGTCGGGGCCTGCGCAAACGGGAGGCGCAGGGCCGCTGCCCCCAACTCACCGTCGTGGAGTACGACCCGGGTCGGGACGCCCGGGCGTTCGAGCCGGTGGTCGCCGCGGTGGAGGAACTGGTGGCCGGCGTCGAGGTGGTCCGTCCGGGCGCCTGCGCGGTGGCCGCCCGGGGGCCGAGCCGTTACCTCGGCGGCGAGGAGGCCGCCGCCGAGCGGATCATCGAACACGTGGCCCAGTCCTGCCTGGTGGAGAGCCAGGTCGGCATCGCCGACGGGGTGTTCGCGGCCGGGTTGGCCGCTCGCGCCGGCCGGGTGGTGACCCCGGGCGGGACACCGGAGTTCCTGGCCGGGTTGCCGGTCGAGGCGCTCGGCCGGTCGGCGCTGGCCGACCTGCTGCGCCGGCTGGGGGTGCGTACCCTCGGCGACTTCGCCGCGCTGCCGGCCGGCGACGTGCTGGCCCGGTTCGGGTTCGACGGTGCGCTGGCCCATCGGCTGGCCGCCGGGCGGGACCACCGCCCACTCGCCGTCCGACAGCCGCCGGCCGACCTGACGGTGACCTCGGAGCACGACGAGCCGATCGACCGGGTCGACGCGGCGGCGTTCGTGGCCCGGGCGTTGGCCGAGCAGCTGCACGAGCGGCTGGCCGGGCACGGGCTGGCCTGCACCCGGCTCGGCATCGAGGCGGTCACCGAGCACGGGCAGGAGCTGCACCGGGTGTGGCGGCACGATGGCCTGCTCACCGCCGCGGCCATCGCCGACCGGGTGCGCTGGCAGCTCGACGGGTGGCTCTCCGGCAGCAACGGTCGTGCCGGTGCCCGCGCGGCCCGACCGACCGCCGGCATCATCCGGCTGCGACTGGTCCCGGACGGGGTGATCGCCCAGGCCGGTCTGCAGGCCGGTCTCTGGGGGGAGACCGGCGAGGAGCGGGAACGCGCGCACCGGGCGCTGAGCCGGGTGCAGGGCATCCTCGGCCCGGAAGCGGTGGTCACCGCGGTGCTCGGTGGTGGGCGTTCCCCGGCCGACCAGGTGCGACTGGTGCCGTGGGGCGACGAACGACTCCCGGCCCGGCCCGGCCCGCCGGCCGGCGCGAGGGCTGGTGAGGGCACCCCGCCGTGGCCGGGCCGGCTGCCGCCGCCCGCGCCCGCCGTGGTGCTGCCCAATCCGCTCGCCGCGACCGTGCACGACGCCGCTGGCGAGCCGGTGGTGATCAGCGCGCGGTTGGCGGTGAGCGCCGCGCCCGCCCGACTGGTGGTCGGCACCGGTCAGCCAGCGGAGATCGTGGGTTGGGCCGGGCCGTGGCCGGTGGACGAGCGCTGGTGGGCGCCGGCCGAGGCCCGCCGCCGGGCCCGGTTCCAGGTCAGCCTGGCCGACGGTGCTGCCCTGCTGCTGGCCGTGGAGTCGGGGCAGTGGTTGGTGGAGGCGATCTATGACTGAGTCAGGTCGATCCCTGCCCGGCGTCGGCTGGCTCCGCGCTGGCGGGGGAACAGACGTCCTGATGAGCGTGATGACTCACCGGCATCAAGATGCCGGTGAGTCATCACGCTCATCGCACCTCTCGCCGCCGGCGGGGCGACCGCCGTCGTGTCCGTCGTCGACCCGGTCGCCCAGCGTTCCTCGGCCGAGCAGTACCGGGCCGAGCAGCGCGGCCGGAGCGGCCGGAGCGGCCGGATGAGCTTTCACAACCCGAAGATGCCCTGGTCGGAGCTGGAGCGCGTGCTCTCCGGCCGGGCCGGTGACACCCGAGCGGGTGGCAACCGCGGGAGCAGAGGTGAGCGGCACCTGCACGTGGTGGACCCGCTCGCCGTGGACGCCGATGGTGGTGACTCCCCGGCCTGGAGCCGCCGCCGTGAGCAGTACCAGCCGCCGGAGCTGACCCGCCCCGACGGCGTGGTGCCCTACGCGGAGCTGCACGCGCACACCAACTTCAGCTTCCTCGACGGCGCCAGTCACCCGGAGGAGTTGGCCGAGGAGGCGGCCCGGCTGGGGCTCACCGCGCTCGCCGTCACCGACCACGACGGCTTCTACGGGGTGGTCCGCTTCGCCGAGGCGGCCCGCACGCTGGGCCTGCCGACCATCTTCGGCGCGGAGTTGTCCCTCGACCTGCCCGGTCCGCAGAACGGCGAGCCCGACCCGCAGGGCGCGCACCTGCTGGTGCTCGCGCACGGCCACGAGGGATACGCCCGGCTGGCGACCACCATCGCCCGCGCCCAGCTACGCGGCGGGGAGAAGGGCCGCCCGGTCTACGGGGAGCTGGAAGAGGTCGCCGCCGAGCTGAAGGACCACGTGCTGGTGCTGACCGGCTGCCGCAAGGGGCACGTGCCGGGGGCGCTGCTCACCGAGGGGGTGGACGCGGCGGCCCGCGAGTTGGACCGGCTGACCGCGCTCTTCGGCGCGGAGACGGTGGCGGTGGAGCTGACCGACCACGGCCACCCCGTCGACGCCGACCGCAACGACGCGCTCGCCGAGCTGGCCGCGGCGGCCGGGTTGCCGACGGTGGCCAGCAACAACGTGCACTACGCCAGCCCTGGCCGGCGGCGGCTGGCCACCACCGTCGCCGCGGTGCGGGCCCGACGCAGCCTGGACGAGATCGACGGGTGGCTGCCCGCGGCGGCGACCGCCCACCTGCGCAGCGGCGCGGAGATGGCGGCCCGGTTCGCCGCGTACCCGGGTGCGGTGGCGCGGGCCGCCGAGTTCGGCGCCGAGTTGGCCTTCGACCTGCAACTCGTCGCGCCGCAGCTGCCGGCGTACCCGGTGCCACCGGGGCACACCGAGATGAGCTGGCTGCGCAAGCTCACCGCTGACGGGGCGCACGAACGCTACGGGCCGCCGCAGGCGCACCCGGCGGCGTACGCGCAGCTCGACCACGAACTGAACATGATCGAGGAGCTGGGGTTCCCCGGCTACTTCCTGGTGGTCTACGACATCGTCAGGTTCTGCCGTGACCAGGACAAGGACATCTACTGCCAGGGCCGGGGCTCGGCGGCCAACTCGGCGGTCTGCTACGCCTTGCGGATCACCAATGTGGACGCGGTGCGGCACCGGCTGCTCTTCGAGCGGTTCCTCGCCCCGGAACGCGACGGCCCACCGGACATCGACGTGGACATCGAGTCCGACCGTCGGGAGGAGGTGATCCAGCACGTCTACACCCGCTACGGCCGGGAGCACGCCGCCCAGGTCGCCAACGTCATCTCCTACCGGCCCCGCTCGGCGGTGCGGGACGTGGCCAAGGCCTTCGGCTACTCGCCGGGGCAGCAGGACGCCTGGAGCAAGCAGATCGACAGGTGGGGCTCGGTCGCCACCGTCGATGTGGAGAACATCCCCGAGCAGGTGGTGGAGTACGCCAACGAGTTGCAGACGTTCCCGCGGCACCTGGGCATCCACTCCGGTGGCATGGTGATCTGCGACCGGCCGGTGATCGAGGTCTGCCCGGTGGAGTGGGGGCGGATGCCCGGGCGCAGCGTCCTGCAGTGGGACAAGGACGACTGCGCGGCGGTGGGCCTGGTCAAGTTCGACCTGCTCGGCCTGGGCATGCTCTCCGCCCTGCACTACGGCTACGACATGATCGGCGAGAGTCTCGACCTGGGTGACATGACCCTGGACGACCCGGAGGTCTACGACATGCTCTGCCGGGCCGACTCGGTCGGGGTGTTCCAGGTGGAGAGCCGCGCCCAGATGGCCACCCTGCCCCGGCTCAAGCCCCGCGAGTTCTACGACCTGGTGGTCGAGGTGGCGCTGATCCGGCCCGGCCCGATCCAGGGTGGTTCGGTGCACCCGTTCATCCGGCGCAAGAACGGTCAGGAGCCGGTGACCTTCGCGCACCCGCTGATGCGTAACGCCCTGGAGAAGACCCTGGGTGTGCCGTTGTTCCAGGAGCAGCTGATGCAGCTCGCCATCGACCTGGCCGGCTTCGACGCGGCCGAGGCCGACCAGTTGCGCCGGGCGATGGGCGCCAAACGGTCGGTCGAGCGGATGACCCGGATCGCCGAGCGGCTCTACGCCGGGATGGCCGAGCGGGGCATCACCGGTGAGCTGGCCGACGACGTCTACCGCAAGCTCACCGCGTTCGCCAGTTACGGCTTCCCGGAGAGCCACGCGATGAGCTTCGCCTACCTGGTGTACGCCAGTTCCTGGCTCAAGCGCTACCACCCGGCGCCGTTCCTGGCCGCGCTGCTCAACGCCCAGCCGATGGGCTTCTACTCGCCGCAGACCCTGGTCGACGACGCCCGCCGGCACGGGGTGGAGGTGCGCCGTCCGGACATCAACGCCAGCGGGGCCAAGGCGGTGTTGGAGTCCACCCCGGACACCCGGTGGGGCAGCGGGCCGGGGGAGCCGCCGCACGCCTGGGGGCTGGGCGGCCCCGCCGTCCGGCTCGGCCTGTCCAGCGTGCGGACCCTCGGCGCCGACGTGGCCGAACGGATCGAGGCCGAACGGGTCGCCGGTGGGCCGTACCGTGACATGCCGGATCTGGCCCGGCGGCTCGGTCTCACCGCCGCGCAGCTGGAGGCGCTGGCCACCGCGGACGCCTTCGCCTGTTTCGGGCTGACCCGGCGGGAGGCGCTGTGGGCGGCCGGCGCGGCGGCCCAGGACCGGCCGGGTCGGTTGCCCGGCACGGTGACCGGCGCGGCGGCGCCCACGCTGCCCGGAATGGAGGCGGTGGACCGGCTGGTCGCCGACGTGTGGGCCACCGGGCTGTCGCCGGAGAGCCATCCGGCCCGGTTCATCCGGGGGCAACTCGACGTGCTCGGCGCGGTGCCGATCGCCCGGCTCGGCAGGGTGGAGCCGGGGCAACGGATCCGGGTCGGTGGCATCGTCACCCACCGGCAACGCCCGGCGACCGCGGGCGGGGTGACCTTCCTCAACCTGGAGGACGAGACGGGGATGCTCAACGTCACCTGTTCGCCGGGGCTGTGGCAGCGCTACCGGCGGGTGGCGCGGACCAGCGCCGCGCTGGTGGTCCGGGGGCGGTTGCAGCGGCACGAGGGGGTGACCAACCTGGTCGCCGACCGGCTGGACGCCATCGAGCCGCCGGTGAGCCCCGCGTCCCGTGACTTCCGCTGATCCAGTGATCCACATTACGGTTTCCCGAGCCGCCGAGCGGGAGACTCGTTGCGAGCGGGCAGAGCGGCCCGTGATCCGTGAGGGGGAACGACAGTGACGGGAAATCACGCGTACACCGGTGGAATCGCCAACGCCCGGCGGACCCGACTGGGCAACGGCTGGGTGCCGTCGCACCTCGCCGACCCCCGCGAGTACGAGGTGACCAACGGTCCGGTGGCCAACGAGCGCCGGTCCCGGGCGGAGGACGAGACTGAGGGTGCCGAGGCCTGACCTCCCGCCGCACCACGCACCGATCGGGCGTGTGGTGGGCGCACCCACCACACGCCCGCGCCACCACCGGGCCGGGTGACTAGGCTCGGCCGGGTGGAGCAGACCCGAGGCCGGTTCGCCGAGCCGCCGCTGACACCCCGCACCGCCGTGATCTGGTCGGTGCTCCGCGCCGAGCTGGACCGGCGCGGCGACGCCGAGCTCACCGTGCTGGACGTGGGCGGCGGCACCGGCGGTTTCGCCGTTCCGCTGGCCCGCGCCGGGCATCGGGTCACCGTCGTCGACGCCAGCCCCGACGCGCTCGCCGCGCTCACCCGCCGCGCCGCCGAGGCCGGGGTGGCCGACCGGATCGTCGCCGTGCAGGGCGACGGCGACGCCCTCGCCGGGCTGGTCGAGCCGGCCGGCGTCGATCTGGTGCTCTGCCACGCCGTACTGGAGGTGGTCGACGACCCGACGCCGGTGGTGGCCGCGCTGGCCAGCGCGCTGCGCCCGGGTGGCGCGGCCAGTGTGCTGGTGGCCGGCCGGGCCGCCGCCGTGCTGGGCCGGGCGATGAACGGGCACCTGGACGTCGCCACCGCGGTGGCCGCCGATCCGGCCGGCACCGCGGGGCCGCGCGACACGCTGCGCCGACGCTACGACGCCCCGGGCGCCGCCGCGCTGCTCGGCGCCGCCGGGCTGGTGGTCGAGGAGATCCATGGGGTACGCGTGCTGGCCGACCTGCTGCCGGCCGCTGTCGCCGACGGGCAGCCCGCAGCCCTGGTCGAGCTGGAACGTGCGCTGGCCGCCCAGTCGCCGTACCGGGATCTGGCCGCCCAACTGCACCTGTTCGCCCGCCGCCCGGCATGACCGCCGAGGCCGGTGACGTGCCGGCGCCGCTGGCGATCCTCGGGCCGCAGCACGGCGGCGGCCGGCTCGCCGACGTGCTGCCCAGCGCGCTGGCAGTGCTGGGGGTGCCCGGCTCGACCGACCCGCTCGGGCTGGTGCCCTCGTTGGCCGGGGTACGCCGGATCGCCGTACTGCTGGTCGACGGGCTCGGCTGGTACCAGCTGCCGACCGCGGCGCCGTACGCGCCGACGCTCGCCGGGCTCGCCGCGACGGTGGCCCGCCCGCTGATCGCCGGTTTCCCGTCCACCACCCCGACCAGCCTGGTGTCGCTGGGCACCGGTGTCGCGCCGGGCGCGCACGGGGTGCTCGGCTTCACCGTCCGGGTGCCCGGCACCGATCGGGTGCTCACCCACACGGACTGGGCCGCCGATCCGTCGCCGCTGCGCTGGCAGCCGGTGCCCACCCAGTTGGAGCGGGCCCGCGCCGCCGGGGTGACGACGACAGTGGTGAGTCGGCCGGAGTTCGGCGGCAGCGGGTTGACAGTCGCCGCCAACCGGGGTGGCGACTTCCGGGGCGCCGCCGGCGGAGACGCGGTGGCCGCCGCCATGCTGGCCGCGCTGGCCGCCGGCTCCGGGCCGGCCCTGGTCTCCGGTTACCACGCCGACCTGGACCGGTACGGCCACGTCTACGGCGTCGACTCGGAGCCCTGGCGGGTCGCCGCCGCCGAGGTGGACGCCCTGCTCGCCCGGCTGGTCGACGGGCTGCCCCCGGACGCGGCGCTGCTGGTCACCGCCGACCACGGTCAGCTCGACATTCCCGCCGCGCACCGCTTCGACCTGGACACCGATCCGCGGCTGCGGGCCGGTGTGCGGCTGGTGGCCGGCGAGGCCCGGGTCCGCTACCTGCACACCGAGCCGGGCGCGACCGAGGACGTGCTGGCCGCCTGGTCGGCGGTGCTGGGCGCCACGGCCCGGGTACGCACCCGCGACGAGGTGGTGGCCACCGGCTGGTTCGGGCCGGTGCCCGAGGAACACCTGGGCCGCGTCGGCGACGTGGTGGTGACCTGCAACGACACGTACGCGGTCATGGCCAGCCGTACCGAGCGGCCGATGGCGTCGAAGTTGGTGGCCTACCACGGGTCGGACACCGCCGCCGAGCTGACAGTGCCGTTGCTGGTCGTCCGGGGCTGACCCGGGGGCGGTTCGGCCCACTGGCCGATGGTGGTGTCGTACCCCCGGGTTAACCTGCCGGGATGGGCCGCAGTCAGTCGTTGCCCCGGGGCGACGATCCGCGCTTCGGGCCGGACGCCGACGACTCCGCCAGCCCGATCCTGCACGTCGACATGGACGCCTTCTTCGCCGCGGTCGAGGTGCGCCGCCGCCCCGAGCTGCGTGGCCGGCCGGTGATCGTCGGCGGCGTCGGCCCGCGCGGCGTGGTCAGCTCGGCCAGTTACGAGGCCCGCCGGTACGGCGTACGCAGCGCGATGCCGACCAGCCAGGCCCGGGCCCGCTGCCCGCACGCGGTGTACCTGCCACCGGACTTCTCCGCGTACTCGGCCGCCTCCCGGGCCGTCATGCAGATCTTCCGGGACGTCACGCCGCTGGTCGAGCCGCTCTCCCTCGACGAGGCGTTCCTCGACGTGACCGGCGCCCGGCGGCTCTTCGGTTCGCCGGCCACCATCGCCCGGCTGATCCGTCGCCGGGTCGCCGACGAGCAGGCGCTGACCTGCTCGGTCGGGGTGGCGCCGACCAAGTTCGTGGCCAAGCTGGGTTCCACCCGGGCCAAGCCGGACGGCCTGCTGGTCGTGCCTCCGGGGCAGGTGCTCGACTTCCTGCACCCGTTGCCGGTGGACGCCCTGTGGGGGGTGGGGGAGCGGGCCGCCGAGGCGCTGCGCAAGCTCGGCCTGGCCACCGTCGGCGACCTCGCCGAGGCGCCGGTGGGCATGCTCCGTCGAGCCGTCGGTGCCGCCTCGGCGTCGCACCTGCATGAGCTGGCCTGGGGTCGCGACCCGCGCGGGGTCAGCCCCGAGCACGTCGACAAGTCGATCGGCGCCGAGGTGACCTTCGACGTCGACGTGGCCGACCCGTTGGAGATCCGCCGCGCGTTGCTCGCGCTCAGCGCTAAGGTCGGCGTCCGGTTACGCGGCTCCGGCCAGGTGGGGCGCACCGTCTCGCTCAAGGTCCGGCTGGCCGACTTCCGCACCGTCAGCCGATCTCGCACCCTCGACGTGCCCACCGACACCGCCCGTGAGATGTTCGACACGGTCTGGGCGCTCTACACCGCCCTGGACCCGGGCGAGCGGATCCGACTCGTCGGTGTCCGGGTGGAAGGACTCGCCCCGGCGAAGGGCGCTCCCCGGCAACTCACCCTCGGCGCCCCCGAGCGCGGCTGGCGCGAGGCGGAAGCTGCCGCGGACGCCGCCGCTGCCCGTTTCGGGCGGTCCGTCATAGGTCCGGCCAGTCTGATGGGCGACCGTGATCCCCGTCGAAACGAAAATCCACCCCGCCCATAGGTCGTCCCGCTTTCCGACGCGCGACCCCCCTCGTAGACTTGCGGGTAAGCAGCCGGATGGCTGCCACGGTCTGTCGGCCCGAGTGGGCCCGACCAACGTGACCGGGGAGGAGTGCCGTGCCGCTCTCGGAGCACGAGCAGCGGCTGTTCGAGCAGATCGAGCGGTCGCTTGCCGAGGACCCCAAATTCGCCTCGGCCGTGCGCGCCAGCGATCCGCGCTTCCATGCGCGGCGTCGCCTGCTCGTCGCCGCCGGCGTCATCATCGCTGGCTTGGCTCTACTGGTCTATGGCGCGGTGATCAAGACTCCACCACTGGCGGTGGCGGGCTTTGTCGTCATGCTGGCGTCGGCCGCGTTCGCGGTGCAGTCGCACCGGCGGGCGCAGTCACCCGACCTGCACGTGGTGGGCGGCACGACGAGTCGCCGTCGTCCGCGCGGTGGCCGATCCGGTCGCCGGTCGTCGATCCTGGACCGCATGGAGGACAGGTGGCGGCAGCGCCCGGAGGGGCACCGCTGAGCCCGTCCCGCCGCTGAGGCGGGCCGTACGGCGCGACGAGCGGTCGCCGGGCACAGCCCCCGGCGACCGGCGACCTCCGTCGTATCCGCGCGCCCTTCTTCCCGCTGATCACTCTCCGCAGGACCACCTTTCCGCATGATCGTGCTCGATCCCGGATGGAGTGGCATCGTGCGCCAGGGAGGGGCCTCTTTCCTGGATCGGGCACGATCTTGGGTGGCGGCACCTTAGGCGGGCAGACAGGGGGGCGGCGGTGGTGGCCGCCGCCCCGGATCTGGAACTGCCCTGTCAGCGAGTCGGGGAACTGCCCGGTCAGCGAGCTGCCCGGTCGGCCAGCATCCGTCGAGGGTTCCACCGCAGCAGGCGGTACCGGGCCCGCCCGGTGAACGCCACCATCCGGCCGGACCTGTCCGCCAGGGTGGTACGCCAGCGCAGCAACACCGAGGGCGGCAGCACCGTGGCGAGCAGGCGGGTCCGTCGGTCCGCCCCGGTGGCGAGCGCCGCACGGACCGCGCGGAGCGCCGGCAACAACCGCTCACCGGTCAGCGGATCCCGCGCGTAGCGGGCCCGCTCCTCCGCCCGGCCGAGCAGCCGCGCCGACCCGATCGCCTCGTCGTCGTCCAGAGCGTCCCGGACAAGTCGGTCCGCGGTCGCCCGGGGCGTCTCGGTCGGATCAACCGGGACCCGGAAGTCCACCAGCGTGTCGAGCAGCTCCGCCCAGGCGGCGTGCGCGTCCGCGCGGGCCCGGCTGGCGTCCACACTGACCACCACCGGTCGCGCCCCCGGCTCGCTGTCGCCGTCGACACTGGCGGAGGCCACCGCCGCGCGCACCTCGCGGCCACCCCGTCGGCGGCGTAGCGCCAACCGGCGCAGTGCCGGCACCGCGAGCAGCGCCAGCAGTGCCACCAGGCCCGCCGCCCACCAGGGCCAGACCGGTGGCTGCTCGTCCGGCGTCGTCCCACCGGCTGCGAACCCCTCGTCGGTTTCCCGGTCGGCGTTGTCCGGGCTGGAGGGCCCGGCCGAGGCTCCCGGGTCCGTCGGGGTGGTCGGGACCTCAGTGTCCGGGCTGGGCGTCTCCGGTGCGTCGTTGTCCGGCGCCCAGGGCGACCGGGTCGCGCCGGGCACCCCGTACGCCGGGGTGGCGTCGAACGGCACCCAACCGGCCCCGTCGAAGTAGACCTCGGTCCAGGCGTGCAGATTGAGGTTGGTCAGCGTGTAGGTGTCACCGTCGCGCTTGCTGCCGTTGGTGAACCCGAACGCGACCCGGGCCGGGATGCCGGCCGAGCGGACCAGCCAGGCCATCGCGGCGGCGTACTGCTGGCAGTAGCCGACCTTGTTGGTCAGGAAGTTGACGATGTCCTGACCGCTGCTGCCGCTCTCGGTGCTCAACCGGTAGCTGAACCCGTTGTCCGCCGAGAAGTGCTGGTAGATCGCCAACACCCGGTCGTAGTCCGTGCGCTTGCCCTGGATCAACCCCTTGACCAGCTCCTCCACCTCGGGCACCGGCGCGGGGGTGGCGGTCATCTGGCGGCGTACGGGATGGTCGGCCGGCAGTGGCTGCGCGGCCCGCAACGCCGCCTGCGTGAAGGTCGAGCGGACGTAGTCGAAGGAGTACTTCCGGCCCCGGGAGTTCTCCCGGTTGGAGAAGACCACCTGCTGGTTGGTGTCGTAGAGCCAGTTGTCGCTGAGGTCGTCGGTGCGGGTCGGCTCGGCGTACACCGGCATCAGCGACATGCTGAGGCTCTTGGTGACCTCGACCGTCGCCTGGTAGGTGGCCTGCTGCACGCCTGGGCCGGCCCTCTCGGCCGGGTTCGGCAGGTCCCGGTTCACCGACCGGCCGCTGGGGTTGCGCGCCTGGAAACCGCTGGGGCGCAGCTCGTCGGCGACCGCGTAGCGCAGGTAGAACGGGTTCTGCTCGGACGTCTTCACCTTCACCAGGTCGGCTACCTGGGACTGGTTGAGCTGGCCGGCGAGCGAGGCGAACAGGTCGATCCGACCCGACGTGCCACCCGAGCCGCCCCCGTTCCCGGTGCCGTTGCCCGACCCTCGGCTGAGCGAGTCGAGCAGCCCGCCGGTCATGCCGGGCACCGCCAACGGCAGCAGCACCGCCAGGGCCACCCCGACCGCCGCGAGCCGGCGGCCGGCGGACGCCAGCGGGGAGGCCTCCCACACGTCGACGTCGCGGCCGTCACCGGTGAACCGCCGCCCGAAGCGGCGTACGCGGTCGACGTTGTCGGTGACCAGCAGCCAGAGGTAACCGGCGGCGCCCACCACGAACGGCACCGCGGGGACGCTGTCGACGTAGACGGCGACCGGCACCGAGTAGATGGCGAGCATCGGCAGCCCGGCCAGGGCGGGCCGACGCAACCCCACGGCCAGCACGTCCACCAGCACGGCGACCGCACCGACGCCGAGGACGGCGATGAACAGCAGCGGGTCAGTGTCCGGGACCTCGACCCCGTACGAACGCATGTCCTGCATGGAGCCGGCGAGCAGGTCACCGAAGTACGCGAATGTGCCCGGGGTCGGCAGGATCGCGAGCAGCTCCTCGCCGCTGGGGAACAACCAGGTCAGGGCAAGCATCAGGCCGGCCAGCATGCCCAGCACCTGACCCCACAGCGGTGCCCGGACGAGTCGGGTCAGCGCGGCCACCCCGGCCACCACGGCGACCGCGATGATGGACTCGATCAACCACGTCCAGCCCTGGAAGATGGCCGACAGCGGTGCGGCGGCCAGCAGCGTGGCCACCGCCGCCACCACGCCGATGTTCCGACTGCTGATCATGAGGGGAGCCTTCCGTTCATCGCACACCGCCGGCGACCGTCTCGGCCAGCGCGGCCCGCATGGCGAACCCCTGCGCACCCCGGCCGGCCTGCGGCCACAGCGCCGGTAGCCGGCCGCCGTGGTCGACGCCGACCACCCGCCAGCCACTCTGCAACATGGCGAGGACGGCGGCGGCGTGCGCGTGTTCCGCCTCGGCGCGGGCCTTCTCGGGCAGGCTGAGCCAGGTGGAGCTGTTCAACAGGAAGCCGACGCAGGTGGCGTTGTTGCCCCGCAGCCCGGCCAGCAGCTCCGCCTCGGCGACGCTGACAGTGCCGAACAGGCCGATGATCAGACCACCGTCGGAGCGCTGGCGGACCCGCTGCACGAGGCCGGTGACCTCGGCACGCTGATCCAGTCGTACCTCGGCCAGGTGGTCGAGCAGCGCCCCGTCCCCGCCGGCCTCCGAGGCGTCCACGTCCGCCCCCGCGCCGGTGACCAGCCGCAACTTGTAACCGGCCTGCCGCAGGTGGACGGCGATGCTCGCGGCGGCCGAGACCGCCCACTCGAAACTGGCCGTCGGCCCCTCGCCGCGGTGGCCGTACGCCCGGGTGTCCAGCACGACGGTGGCGCGGCTCTCCCAGGGCTGCTCCTCGCGGCGCACCATCAGCTCACCGGTGCGGGCGGTGGACTTCCAGTGCACCCGGCGCAGGTCGTCGCCGCGCCGGTACTCCCGGGTCGCCGCGTCGTCCTCGCCGTGCACCGCCACCGAGCGGGCCCGGCTGTCGCCGCTGCCCGCGTACTCCCCGGGGAGCCGGACCGACGGCAGCGGGGTGACCTGCGGGATGACCGTCAGGTGGTCGGTGCTGGGGAACGAGCGGGTGAGCTCGCAGAGGCCGAACGGATCGGTCATCCGGACGACCAGCGGGCCCACGTCGTAGCGGCCCCGCACGTCGGCCCGCACCGTGTACGCCACGGAGCTGGCCTGGTGCGCGCCGAGCCGCTCCAACACGACCCGGGGCCGGCTGCCCAGCGCGTAGGGCAGCCGGTCCTCCAGGAGCAGGGTGCCGGTCGGCAGCCGGGACAGGTTCTGCAGGCGCAGCACCACCCGGGAGTTGGCCCCGACCGGAACCCGGTGCGGGTCCAGCGAACGGTTGCAGGCCAGCTTGTAGCGGCTGCGCCCGACGTAGGCGGCGGCCAGCAACGGCAGGATGGCCAACAGCACGGCCACCCGCAGCAGGTCCTTCTCGCCGAGGATGCCGGCCGAGATCGCCGCCGCGACCGCGGCGGCGAGGAAGGACCGCCCGCGGGTGGTCAGCCCGCGTAGCCCGGCACGCACGTCATGGCCTCCGCGGCTCGTAGGGCGCGCGGCCGTTTCCGGTGGCGGGCCGGGTGTCGTACGGGTTGCGCTGCCGGTCGTGGGGGAGCGGCAGGCGGTGCACCAGCTCGGAGACGATGGCGTCGGTGGTGCGTCGGGCGAGCTGCGCGTCGGCGGTCGGGATGATCCGGTGGGCGAGCACCGGCACCGCCAGGGCCTGCAGGTCGTCGGGGAGGACGTAGTCGCGGCCCTCCAGGGCGGCGACCGCGCGGGCGGTGCGCAGCAACTGCAGGGTCGCCCGGGGGGACGCGCCGAGCCGCAGGTCGGGGGCCTCGCGGGTGGCGGTGACCAGGTCGATCGCGTACTGCTTGACCGCGTCCGCGACGTGCACCTGCCGGACGGTGGCGATGAGCTGCCGGACGATGGCCGCGTCGGAGACCGCGCGCAGCTCGTGCAGCGGGTCGGTGGCGCCGTGACCGTCGAGCATGGCCAGCTCGGCGTTGGAGTCCGGGTAACCCATCGCGATGCGGGCGGTGAACCGGTCGCGCTGCGCCTCCGGCAGCGGGTAGGTCCCCTCCATCTCGATCGGGTTCTGGGTGGCGATCACCATGAACGGGGTCTGGAGCTGGTACGTCACCCCGTCGACGGTGACCTGCCGCTCCTCCATGCACTCCAGCAACGCCGACTGGGTCTTCGGCGAGGCCCGGTTGATCTCGTCGCCGACCACCAGGTTGGCGAACACGGCGCCCGGACGGAACTCGAAGTCGTGCGTCTCCTGGTTGTAGACGCTGACCCCGGTGACGTCGCTGGGCAGCAGGTCGGGGGTGAACTGGATGCGCCGCACCGTGCAGTCGATGGACCGCGCGAGGGCCTTGGCCAGCTTGGTCTTGCCGACACCTGGGACGTCTTCGATCAGGAGGTGACCCTCGGCGAGCAGGACGGCCAGGGCGAGCCGCACGGTGGCGGTCTTACCCTCGATGACCTGCTCGATGTTGGCCACGATGGCCTCGCTGGCGGCGCGGAACTCGTCGTGCGGCAATAGGCCGCCCACCTCGTCCCAGGTCTGTTGTGTCACGGGCCTCCTCCTCGTCGCCGTCACGGCAGCTCTGCACAGAGAGCACCTGGACCCGCCGTTGGGTTCGCGACGCCGAGCCTCGTTTGCCGCAGGAATCTCACTGGTCTCTCAGGCTAACCATGTTTGTCGTTATCGCCGACCCCCGCAGGTAGTCCGTCGGTTACGCACCGATTTTCGCCAGCTCGGGGGAACGGCTTCGAGCCGCCCGGGGGCCGGCAGGACGAACCGTGGGCGAGGTACACTGCGGGGCATGGCCGGAGTCTTCCTGCTTCTTACCGGGCCGTGCTGATGCGCTGAACGCAGCGACAGCACGGCGGCCCCTCCTGCGCGAGGGGCTTTTTTGTGCCCGCCGCCGGCCCGGCCCGGTGGTGCCGAGACGAAGCGAAGCGAAGCGAGGAGAGACGATGAGTGAGGCAGCCGCACCGGCGGGCGACATTCCCCCGTTCCGGTACACCGCGGCCCTGGCCGACGAGATCGAGATCCGTTGGCAGGACACCTGGGCGCGCGAGGGCACCTTCCACGCACCGAACCCGACCGGGCCGCTGGCCGACCCGACCCACCCGCGCGCCGGCGCGGAGAAGCTGTACGTGCTGGACATGTTCCCGTACCCCTCCGGTGCGGGCCTGCACGTCGGCCACCCACTGGGCTACATCGGCACCGACTGCTACGCCCGTTACCAGCGGATGGCCGGGCGCAACGTGCTGCACGCGATGGGCTTCGACGCGTTCGGTCTGCCCGCCGAGCAGTACGCGGTGCAGACCGGCACCCACCCGCGTACCACCACGGTGGCGAACATCGAGCGGTACAAGGCGCAGCTGCGCCGACTGGGTCTGGCGCACGACGAGCGGCGTTCGGTGGCGACGATCGACACCGACTTCTATCGCTGGACGCAGTGGATCTTCCTGCAGATCTTCAACTCCTGGTACGACCGCGACGCCGCGAAGGCCCGGCCCATCGCCGAGCTGATCGCCGAGTTCGAAGGCGGCAACCGGTCCACCCCGGACGGCCGCCCCTGGGCGGAGCTGAGCGTCGCCGAGCGCCGGCAGGTCGTCGACGACCACCGGCTGGCGTACGTCTCGGAGGCGCCGGTGAACTGGTGCCCAGGGCTGGGCACCGTGCTGGCCAACGAGGAGGTCACCGCCGACGGTCGCTCCGACCGGGGCAACTTCCCGGTCTTCAAGCGCAACCTGAAGCAGTGGAAGATGCGGATCACCGCGTACGGTGACCGGCTGCTGGACGACCTGGACAGCCTGGACTGGCCCGAGCCGATCAAGCTGATGCAGCGCAACTGGATCGGCCGCTCGCAGGGCGCGCACATCGACTTCGCCACGGCCGGGGCGCCGATCCGGGTGTTCACCACCCGGCCGGACACCATCTTCGGCGCCACCTACATGGTGCTGGCGCCGGAGCACGAGCTGGTCGACACGCTGGCGCCGACCAGCTGGCCGGCGGGCACGCGGGACGCCTGGACCGGCGGGCACGCCGGCCCCCGGGAGGCCGTCGAGGCGTACCGGAAGGCGGCAGCCGCCAAGACCGACGTCGAGCGGCAGTCCGACAGCAAGGAGAAGACCGGCGTCTTCATCGGCGCGTACGCCACCAACCCGGTCACCGGCGGCCAGATCCCGATCTTCATCGCCGACTACGTGCTGGCCGGCTACGGCACCGGCGCGATCATGGCGGTGCCGGCGCAGGACGAGCGGGACTGGGCGTTCGCCGAGGTCTTCGAGCTGCCCATCGTGCGGACCGTGCAGCCGTCGGAGGGCTTCGACGGCAAGGCGTACACCGGTGACGGCCCGGCGATCAACAGCGCCGCGCCCGAGCGCGGCCTGGACCTGGACGGCCTGGGGGTCGCCGACGCCAAGGCGGCGATCATCGCGTGGCTGGAGGCGAACGGACACGGCACCGGCGCGGTGACCTACCGGCTGCGCGACTGGCTGTTCTCCCGGCAGCGCTACTGGGGTGAGCCGTTCCCGATCGTCTACGACGAGACCGGCGCCGCGATCGCCCTGCCGGAGGAGATGCTGCCTGTCGAGCTGCCGGAGGTGGAGGACTTCTCCCCGAAGACGTTCGACCCGGACGACGCGGCCTCCAACCCGGAGACCCCGCTGTCGCGTCGCCGCGACTGGGTCGAGGTGGAGCTGGACCTGGGCGACGGGCCGAAGCGCTACACCCGCGAGACCAACGTGATGCCGCAGTGGGCCGGCTCCTGCTGGTACGAGCTGCGCTACCTGGACCCGAGCAACTCCGACCGGTTCGTGGACGCGGAGAACGAGCGCTACTGGATGGGTCCGCGCGGCGAGGGCGACTGCGGGGGCACCGACCTGTACGTCGGCGGCGCCGAGCACGCCGTGCTGCACCTGCTGTACGCGCGCTTCTGGCACAAGGTCCTGTTCGACCTGGGGCACGTGTCGTCGTTCGAGCCGTTCCGCAAGCTGTTCAACCAGGGCATGATCCAGGCGTACGCGTACACCGACTCGCGCGGCAGCTACGTGCAGGCCGAGGAGGTCTTCGAGCGCGACGGCGCCTACTACCTGGGCGACCTGGCGGTGAACCGCGAGTACGGCAAGATGGGCAAGTCGCTGAAGAACGTGGTGACCCCCGACGAGATGTGCGCCGCCTACGGCGCTGACACCTTCCGCGTGTACGAGATGTCGATGGGCCCGCTGGAGGTGTCCCGCCCCTGGGAGACCCGGGCGGTGGTCGGCTCGTACCGGTTCCTGCAGCGGGTCTGGCGGGCCGTTGTCGACGAGCAGACCGGTGCCCTGCGGATCACCGAGGACCCGGCCGACGAGGCGACCCGCCGGCTGCTGCACAAGGTCATCGACGGGGTCCGTGGCGACATGGACGGCATCCGGTTCAACACCGCCATCGCCAAGCTGATCCAGCTGACCAACGGGCTGACCGGGCTGTCGGCGACGCCCCGCGAGGTGGCCGAGCCGCTGGTGCTGATGGTGGCGCCGTTCGCCCCGCACCTGGCCGAGGAGTTGTGGCGCAAGCTGGGCCATGACACCTCGCTGACGTACGCGGACTTCCCGAGCGCCGACCCGGCGTTGCTGGTGGCCGACACGGTGACCTACCCGGTGCAGGTCAACGGCAAGGTTCGTGGCCGCATCGAGGTCGCCGCCGACGCCGCCGAGGAGACCGTCCGCGCGGCGGCCCTGGACGCGGTGGCCGCGACCCTGGGCGGCAAGGAACCCCGCAAGGTCATCGTGGTCAAGGGCCGCATGGTCTCCGTGGTCGCCTGACCCGCACCCCGTCCCCGCCCCGCGTCGCCCTGCCCGCGTCGCCCCGGCCTCGTCGCCCCGGCCTCGTCGCCCCGGCCTCGTCGATCTTGCACTTTCGGATGTCGTTTCGCCCGTCGCAGCACGGTTTGTCGGGACAGGAACTGCAAGATCGGCGGGGCTGGGGGTGGGGGTGGAGTGGGGCGGGGTCAGGGTTGGGTGGCGCGGCGGCGGCGTTCGGCGCGCCACCACTGGTGGATGAGCACCAGGCTGGCGATCAGGCCCAGGCTGGCCGGGGCGGCGGCGTACCAGTTGACCTCGCCCGGGGAGCTGACCGCCGCACCGATCGCCGCGTAGCCGAAGGCTGTCGGCGCGGACGCGATCACGCTGCCGGCCAGGAACGGCAGCACCCGGGCGCCGGTCGTGCCGTAGCCGTAGCTGACCAGCCCGAAGCCGGCGATCGGCAGCAGCCGGACGGTGACCACCCCGAGCACGCTCTGCCGGGCGAACCAGCGGTCGAGGCGGGCCAGTCGACCGCGGACCCGTTCGGCGACGAACTCCCGACCGAGCAACCGGCCGACGGTGAACCCGATCGCCGCGGCCAGCAGCGCGGCGCCCAGTGCGTACCCGGCGCCCTCCAGGGGGCCGAAGATCGCGCCCGCGGCGAGCGTGATGAAGGTCCGGGGCACCAGCGCCACCAGCAGCAGCGCGCCCCCGAGGATCGCCGCCACCGGGGCCAAATCGCCCAGCCGGTCGGCGACCAGCGGCAGCTGCTCCGGATCCGGGTGGGGCACCAGCAGCAGCAGTAACCCGCAGGCGCCGATCAGCAGCACGAGCAGGGCGAACCGGACGGCCGACGGCTGCCGGAGCAGCCGCCGGACGGCGCGGATCATGCCCGGGCGGCGGCCACCGCGGAGCGGCGCTCGTTGCGGAGCCGGTCCGACCAGGTGTCGTCCAACGGCGGGAGCTGGTGCGCCCCGGTGGCCCAGCGCAGCAACAGGTCGGCCAGGGCCGGGTTGCGAGCCAGCGCCGGGCCGTGCGAGTAGGTGCCCAGGAGCTTGCCGCGCCACGCGCCCTCGGTGGCGCCGTCGTTGCCCACCCCGGCGGTGACCCGGGCCAACGGCGAGACCTCCGGACCGAGGTGGGTGCGACCGCCGTGGTTCTCGAAGCCGGTGAGCGGGGGCAGGCCCAGCCGGGGGTCGATCTCGCCGGCCAGCTCGCCCACGGCCCGGGTCTCACCCCGGTCGGACTGCAGGTCGAGCAGCTCCAGCCCGCGGCACTGCACGCCCTTGGCGAAGAACGACGTGCCGAGCAGTTGGTAGCCGGCGCAGACGCCGAACACGACCGAGCCCTGGGCGACAGCGCGGTGCAGGCCGCCGTCGGCGAGCAGCCGCTGGGCGCCCAGCGCCTGCGGGCCGTCCTCGCCGCCGCCGACTAGGTAGATGTCGGCGGTCGCGGGCAGCCGCTCATCCGAGCGGACCTCCAGCACCTCGACCGGCATCCCGCGCTGACGGGCCCGACGGGCGAGGATCAGGGCGTTGCCCCGGTCTCCGTAGGTGGAGAGCAGGTCGGGGTAGATCCAGACGATGCGCAGACTCTCAGATGACACGGTCCAACTCCGCTCGGATGTCCTGGAACGCGGTGTAGTTCGCGATGACCTCCAGCCGCCCGGGCGGGACCGCCCGGAGCGCGTCGTCGAACGTCCGGACGTGCTGGAACGGGACGTCGTTGACGTCCAGCCGCACCGCCAGGTCGTACGCCCGGTCGCCGGTGATCAGCACCTGCCGGCCCCGGAGCGGGGCGAAGTCGACGTCGTAGAGCCAGGAGGTGTCCATGCCGTCGGGGTCGCGCGCGTTGATGGAGAGCAGGGTCGGCGCTTCGTCGGCCATGTCGAACGCCTCCAGCCAGCTGGCCGGGTTCTTGGCCAGCAGCAGCCGGATGTTGCGCCCGTCCTTGTCGACCTGCGCGTAGCGGCCGGCGACCGAGGTGACGATGCCGAGGCGGGACACCGCGTCGACCGGGCGGACGCCGAACTCGGCCGCCACCGCCAGCGCCGTCGCCGCGTTGCCGAGGTTGACCTTGCCGGGCAGCTGGAGGGAGACCTTGTGCCAGGCGCCGCTGGGGTCGAGCACGCCCTCGTCCTCGACGACCCAGTGCGGCTCCGGTCGCCGTAGCGGGCAGCCGGTGCACCACCACTGCTCGCCGGAGCGCTGGATCGTCGAGCCGCACTCCGGGCAGACCCAGGAGTCGTCGTGCCAGCGCTGGCCGGCGCTGAACCACGTCACGTGCGGCGGCTTGATGCCCCGGGCGGGGTCGCCGGGCGGGGTGGCGGCCCACACCACCAGCGGGTCGTCGGCGTTGGCCACCACCCGTACGTCGGTGTGCCGGACCAGCGCCGCGCGCCAGAGCTGCGCCATCATGGCGACCTCCTTGGCGCGGTCGAGCTGGTCGCGGGAGAGGTTCAGCAGCGCGACCACGTGTGGCTCGGTCGCCTCCAGCACCTGGGCCAGATAGTGCTCGTCGACCTCCAGCACCGCGTACGGGGTGCTGCCGGCCTTGGCCAGCGCCGAGGTGTGCCCGCTGGGCATGTTGGCGCCGAACGAGTTGGTGGCGACCCGGCCGAGCACGCCGACCGCGGCGGAGGTCAACCGGGTGGTGGTGGTCTTGCCGTTGGTGCCGGAGACGAGCGCGATCGCGCGCCCGGCCGACAGGTGGGCCAGCAGGTCCGGGTCGATCTTCAGGCCGATCCACCCGCCGATCACCGAACCGTCGCCACGGCCAGCCGCCCGGGAGAGCGCCGCGGCGGTCCGTGACACGGAGCTGGCCACCTTGGCCCGTAGGGGCATTTTCGCGTCCGTCACGCGAGCGAGGTTACCGGACCGCCGGCCCCACCAGATCGCCGCCGACGGTGAACCGTTCGGCCGTGGTGGCTGCGCGGGCGGCCGGGTCGGCGTCCCCCGGACGGAGTCGATCTATGTCGGAAAGCGGACCACGCCGAGGGGCGGCCGGCGCCCTCCACTCCGCTCCACCCCTCGTGACGTGCGGTTTTGCCCCCGAGTAAGGCGCGCCGCGCGGGTGAATTTGGTTGCGGGTGGAGGGAAGTGGAGTAGAGTGGGGACCAATGGTGAGGCCGGGAGGGCTCACCGGCCCGGGGGGTCAGCGGCGCCGCGAACGCCGCTCAAGGGCGAGGGGGTTGGGCCGATGTTTCTCGGCACCCACACTCCGCGCCTGGACGAAAAGGGCCGGTTGATCCTTCCGGCGAAGTTCCGGGATGAGCTGGCGGGGGGTGTCGTGGTCACCAAAGGGCAGGAGCGCTGCCTCTACGTCTTCCCGACTCCTGAGTTCCAGCGGATCGCGGAGCAGTTGCGCGCACAGCCGATGACACACAAGGCGGCCCGGGCCTACAGCCGGGTCTTCTTCGCCAGTGCGCACGACGAGGTTCCGGACAAGCAGGGTCGGGTGACCATTCCGGCCCACCTGCGCGCCTACGCCGCACTCAACCGCGAGTTGGTGGTGATCGGCGCGAGCACGCGGGTGGAGATCTGGGACAAGGTCGCCTGGGAGACCTACCTCGCCGAGAGCGAAGACGACTTCGCCGACATCGAGGAGGGGGTGCTGCCCGGCGGTCTGTAGGGCGGTAACGGCGCCCGACGTACTGCGAGATCTCCAGCCGCTTTCGAGTTCCTGGCATCACTTCCCCGGTGCCAGGCGCACGATCCAGTCACTGGGCGACGGTCCGGTGTCAGGCGGGAGCGGATGGGGATCTGGCGGTACGACGGCAGCGCCGTCCGACGACAGGCGCACGACAAGAACGGACGTTTCAACCAGTGGGGGTCAACATGGGGGAGTTGCGCGGCACGCACGTGCCGGTGCTGCTCGAGCGGTGCCTCGAGCTGCTGGCCCCCGCGCTGGGTCGAGGCGGCCGGACGGTCTACGTCGACGCGACGCTCGGCCTGGCCGGGCACGCGGAGGCGGTGCTCGAGGCGCATCCGGAGACGGTCCTGATCGGGCTCGACCGGGACACCGAGGCGCTCGCTCACGCGCGGGTCCGGTTGGCCCGGTTCGCCGATCGGGTGCACCTGGAGCACGCCGTCTACGACGAGTTGCCGGACGTGCTGGAGCGGCTGGGCTATCCGGCCATCGACGGCATCCTGTTCGACCTGGGTGTCTCGTCGTTGCAGTTGGACGCGCCCGACCGCGGGTTCGCGTACGCCCAGGACGCGCCGCTGGACATGCGGATGGACCAGACCCGGGGGGTGACCGCCGAGGAGGTGGTCAACACGTACGCGCATCCGGATCTGGCCCGGGTGCTGCGGGTCTACGGCGAGGAGAAGTTCGCCGGTCGGATCGCCTCGGCGATCATCCGGCAGCGGGAGCGGGCCCGGATCACCTCGTCCGCGCTGCTGGCGGAGCTGGTTCGGGACTCCATTCCGGCGCCAGCCCGACGAACGGGCGGTCACCCGGCAAAGAGAACGTTTCAGGCTTTACGGATCGAGGTAAACAGAGAGCTGGCAGCGCTGGAGACAGCGTTGCCATCCGCACTCGACGCACTGACCGTGGGCGGTCGCATGGTGGTCCTGTCCTACCACTCGCTGGAGGACAGGCTCACCAAGGCGGCCCTCACGGACCGGGTCCGCAGTAAGGGCCCGATTGACCTCCCGGTCGAGCTTCCCGGGTCCGGTCCGACGTTCCGGCTGCTCAGCCGGGGCGCCGAACTGCCCGGGGAGGCGGAGGTCGCCGCGAACCCGCGGGCCGCCTCGGTGCGGCTGCGGGCCGCGGAGCGACTCGACCCGAACGCGACAGAGCTTGGGCGGACCGACCGCGAACGGTCCCGCCGACGGGTGAAGGGAATGCACCAACCGGGCACGGGGTCCGCCTGATCCGTGGGGGGTCAGGGGCACCGGGACGGCTAGAGGGACGGATGTTGAGGGGGAGGGACATGAGCATTGACAAGCGCGACCGCCGGGACGTCACCGGCGGCGGGCAGCGCGCACCGCGGTCGGGGGGCCGGATCGCGGCGGAGCGGGCTCCACGCCTCGGAAACGGTACGCCACGCATCGATCGAGTGAACCGGCAGGGGGAGACTCGCGCCCGGGGGGCGCGCGAGTTCCCGACTCAGGGCACCGCCGCGCTGCGTCCGGTCGAGAAGGCCGGCAGTGCGACCGTCGCCCGCCCGCCCCGGTTGCGGGTGGCGCCGCCGCCGCCGATCTCGGTGCCGCGTGCGCCGTTCGCGGCGCTGATCGTGGTGCTGGTGGTCGGCGGGGTGCTGGGCATCCTGGCGGTCAACACCAAGATCAATGAGAACGCGTTCCGGTTGGAGCGGTTGCAGCAGCAGCAGGCTCGACTGGACCTGGAGAAGCAGCAGCTGGACAAGCAGATCGCCGAGGCCGAGGCGCCGGGCAACCTGACCGCCGAGGCGCGGCGGCTGGGTCTGGTCGACGCCGGCGAGCCCGGCTACATCCGGCTGCCGGACGGCAAGACCCTCGAGGTGCCGCAGCCGGCCAACGGCCAGCCGTCGGTGACCAGCCAGGGTGCGGGAGGCTGACCGGTGCCACCAAGGTCGGACGAGCCGCGCCGGGACCCTACGGGGTCCCGGCGCGGTTCTGCACGTGATGCCAAGCCCGTCGACGGCGAGCCGCGCACCGGCGAGCCGGGCATCGGGGGCATCTCCGGCGCGCGCGCGTACACCCCGAGGGGTCGCACGGTCCGCGAGGAGCGCGGCACGCCGACCCGTGGCCAGGGTGCCGAGCAGCGGCGTACGCCGCGCAGCACCCGCTCCGGTGACCCGTTCCGGCCGGCGTTGCAGGTGCTCGACGGCGGCCGGGCCGCCGCCCGTTCCGGCCGGCGCGACGCTCCGGCCGCCGGACGCGGTGGGGTGGTGCGGACCGTCGTGCCGCGTACCCCACGGGGTCCCGGTGGGGACGAGCCGCCGCCGCGTCGCCGCACCACGCCACGCGCGCCGCGTCGCACCGACCGACCGGCGGCCCGGCGGCCGTCCCGCAAGCCGCGACGCCCACCGAAGCTCGCCGACTCGCGGCTGCGGCTGCGGCTGGGCACCGTGCTCGCGCTGACCCTGTTCGCCGTCATCGGGATCCGGTTGATCTTCCTCCAGGCGGTCGACGCCCCGGCCTACGCCGGGGGCGGCGTCACCGACCGGACTCGCACCGTCGAGCTGCCGGCGCCGCGCGGCGCGATCTACGACAGCACCGGCGCGCCGCTGGCCCGCAGCGTCGAGGCGCGGTACGTGTACGCCGACCCGACCAAGGTCGAAGACTCCGCCGGCACCGCGAAGGCGCTCTCGCCGCTGCTCGGCATCCCGGTGTCGAAGCTGATGGAGCTGATGAGGCCGCGCAAGCTGGAGAACGGCATCGCGTCCACGTTCGCCTACCTGGCGCGGGGTGTGGAGATCCCGACCGCCAAGCGGGTGCAGGCGCTGGAGCTGCCCGGTATCGGGGTGCACCGCGACGAACGTCGCGACGTGCCCGGCGGTGACCTGGCGGCCAACCTGATCGGCTTCACCAGCCAGGACATGGACGGCCTGGAAGGGCTGGAGGCCCGCTACGACGACGTGCTCGCCGGGCAGGACGGCAAGCGGGTGTACGAGGCCGGCCTCGGCGACCTCGGAGCGCCGATCCCGGGCGGCTACAGCCGGACCACTCCCGCCAAGCCGGGCAGCTCCCTGAGCCTCACCATCGTTCGTGACCTGCAGTTCCGCACCCAGCAGATCCTCAGCGCGGGCATGGCCAAGGTGCCGGGCGGCACCGGCGCCGCCGTGATCATGGAGATTCCCTCCGGCGCGGTGCTGGCCCAGGCCAGCAACCCCACCTACGACGCGGCGAAGCCGCTCCCCAGCGACCCGGTCGCCCGGGAGGACGCCGCGACCAGCTTCGTGGTCGACCCGGGCTCGGTGCACAAGGCGATCACCTACGGCGCGGCGCTGCAGGAGGGGGTGATCACCCCGGACACCACGTTCCCCGTCGCCAACGGCATCAAGATGGGCGACACCTGGTTCCCCGACACCCACCCGGCCGACGGCAAGCGGATGAGCATCCCGGGCATGCTCGCCTACTCGTCCAACGTCGGCGCCATCACTGTCGCCGACCGGCTCGGCCGGGACCGGCTGATCGACTACCAGAAGCGGTTCGGGCTGGGTAAGCCCACCGGTGAGGGGATGCCCGGGGAGGCCAGCGGGCGCCTGTTGCCGGCCGATGAGTGGAGCGGGTCGTCGTACGGGTCGGTGCCGATCGGGCACAGCGTCGACGCCACGCCGCTGCAGATGACCGCCGCGTACGCCGCCATCGCCAACAACGGCACGTACGTGCAGCCGCACCTGGTCAAGGAGGTGATCGGCCCGGACGGCAAGCGCACCCCCGCGCCGGCCCCGGTGACCCGCTCGGTGCTCAGCCCACAGAACGCGGCGGCCCTGCGCACCATGCTGGAGGCGGTCACCACCGTCGACCGCGCCACCGGTCTGACGGCCGCCGTCCCCGGCTACCGGGTCGCCGGCAAGACCGGAACCGGGTGGCGGCTGGTGAACGGCAAGAAGCAGCCCGGTGAGGTGTCCTCCTTCATCGGGATGGCTCCCGCCGAGAACCCCCGGTACGTGATCTCGGTCTTCGTGTACGCACCCAACAACGGGGGCGCGGCGGTCGCCGGGCCGGCGTTCCGGGACATGATGCAGTTCACTCTGCGTCACTACCGGGTGCCACCTTCCGCCGCCGGATCCGCGCCCAAGTTTGTGGTCTATCCGCGCTGAGCAGCAATGGCGGGACATCATCGGTGAGTGCCGACGAACCACCGGGGCGGCTGTGCGGCCGGAACCGGACGACCGGGTAGGGTCTGACGCCGTGCCCGGCAATCCACGTCCACGTACCGTGACCGGAGTTCGGCTCGGTGATCTCGCCATCCGGCTCGCCGTCGACCTCCCGGCGGACGCCGCCGCGGTGGTCGTCACCGGGGTCACCCACGCCAGCCAGGAGGTCCGCTCCGGCGACCTGTACGCGGCGCTGCCCGGTGCCCGCCGGCACGGTGCGGAGTTCGCCACCGGTGCCGCCGAGGCGGGTGCCGTGGCGGTGCTGACCGACCCGGCGGGCGCGGAGCTGGCGGCGCAGAGTGGTCTGCCCGCCCTGGTGGTGCCCGACCCGCGCGCCGTGCTCGGCGAACTGGCCTCGGCCGTGTACGGCGACCCGACCGCCGGTCTCACCGTGATCGGGGTGACCGGCACCGCCGGCAAGACGTCCACCGCGTACCTGATCGAGTCGGGGCTGCGGGCCGCCGGGCACACCACCGGGCTGGTCGGCACGGTGGAGACCCGGCTCGGTGACCTGGTGATCGACAGTGTGCGCACCACCCCCGAGGCGACCGACCTGCACGCCATGCTGGCCACCGCGCGCGAGCGTGGGGTCACCGCCGTGGTCATGGAGGTCTCCAGCCACGCCCTGGCCATGGGCCGGGTGGGCGGGGTGCGGTTCGCTGTCGGGGGCTACACCAACTTCGGCTCGGACCACCTGGACTTCCACGCCGACAGCGACGACTACTTCGCCGCGAAGGCCCAGCTCTTCGACGGGCGCTGCGCCGTCGAGGTGCTCAACCACGACGACCCGGCGTTGAAGCCGCTGCTCAAGCCGGGCACCGTCACCTATTCGGCGGCCGGTGACCAGGGTGCGACCTGGTGGGCCGACGGGGTGGGCGGCGAGGGGTACGCACAGCGGTTCACCGCGCACGGCCCGGACGGGGTGGCCCTCTCCGCCGGTGTCGCGCTGCCCGGTCGACACAACGTGGCCAACGCGCTGCTGGCCATCGCCGCGCTGGTCGGCGCCGGGGTCGACCCGGTGACCGCCGCGGCCGGTGTGGCCGCCTGCGGTGGCGTCCCGGGCCGGCTGGAGCTTGTCGACGTGGCCGCGCCGGTGCGCGGGGTGGTCGACTACGCCCACAAGTCGGACGCGATAGTGGCCGCGCTGGCCGCGTTGCGCGAGTTGAGCGCCGGCCGGCTGATCTGTGTGATCGGCGCCGGCGGGGACCGGGACCGGGGCAAGCGGCCGGTGATGGGTGCCGCCGCGGCGGAGGGAGCCGACGTGGTGCTGGTGACCGACGACAATCCGCGTACCGAGGACCCGGGGGAGATCCGCGCCGAGGTGCTCGCCGGGGCGTACCGGGCCGGCACGTCCGCCCGGATCATCGAGGTGGCGGGCCGCCGTGCCGCGATCGACGAGGCGGTCCGGCTGGCCGAGCCGGGCGACGTGATCGCGCTGCTCGGCAAGGGACACGAGCGTGGCCAGGAGGTGGCGGGCGAGGTGTTTCCGTTCGACGACAGCACCGAGTTGGCCGAGGCCCTGCGGGCCCGCTTCGGGGACCTGGCGGGCCAGCGGTGATCGCGCTGAGCCTGGCCGAGGTGGCCGCCGCTGTCGACGGTCGGCTGGTGTCCGCCGACCCGGACGTCACCGTCACCGGTTCGGTGGAGTTCGACTCGCGCAAGGTGGGCCCCGGTTCGCTCTTCGTGGCCTTCCCGGGGGAGAAGGTCGACGGGCACGACTACGCTCAGACGGCGATCCAGGCCGGCGCGGTGGCGGTGCTCGGCAGCCGCGAGGTGCCCGGGGTGCCGATGGTGCTCGTCGACGACGCCCTGACCGCGATGGGTCGACTGGCCCGCGCCGCGGTGGACCGGCTGCCCGGGCTGACCGTGATCGGCGTGACCGGTTCGTCCGGCAAGACCACCACGAAGGACCTGATCGGTCAGCTGACCGCCCGGCTCGGGGCCACCGTGGCACCGCCCGGCTCGTTCAACAACGAGCTGGGCCACCCGTACACCGCGCTGCAGGCTGACCCGGACACCCGCTACCTGGTGATGGAGAAGGGCGCGCGCGGGGTCGGGCACGTGCGGTACCTGTGCGAGCTGGTGCCGCCCCAGATCTCCGTGGTGCTCAACGTCGGCACCTCGCACATCGGTGAGTTCGGCTCGCAGGACGCCATCGCGCAGGCCAAGGGCGAGCTGGTGGAGGCGCTGCCGCCGGACGGGCTGGCCGTGCTCAACGCCGACGACCCCAGGGTGGACGCGATGGCGGGCCGTACGCGGGCCCGGGTGGTCCGCTACGGCGAGGCGCCCGACGCCGACGTGCGCGCCGAGGACGTCACGCTCGACGAGCGGGGGCACCCGTCGTACACCCTGGTCACCCCGGAGGGACGCGCGCCGGTGCGGCTTCGGTTGGCCGGCCGTCACCAGGTCGGGAACACGCTCGCGGCGGCGGCGGTCGCCCGGGAGCTGGGTATGCCGCTGGCCGAGCTGGCCACGGCCCTGGGCGAGCTGGGGTTGGTCTCGACCCGCCGGATGGACGTCTTCGACCGTCCCGACGGGGTGACCGTGATCGACGACTCGTACAACGCCAACCCGGCCTCGATGGCGGTGGCGGTGCGGGCTCTGGCCAGCATGGGTCAGGGGCGGCGTACCGTCGCGGTGCTTGGTTACATGGCCGAGCTGGGCCCGTTCGAGTACGACGGCCACGCCGAGGTCGGCCGACTCGCGGCCGAGCTGGGTGTCGACCGGCTGCTCGTGGTGGGTGAGCCGGCTGCGCCGATCCACGAAGGCGCGACAGCGGTAGCGAACTGGGGAGGAGAGTCGGTGCTGCTCACCGATCAGGCGGCGGCCGTCGAGGTGCTGCGGAACGAGCTACGACCGGGTGACGTCGTCCTGGTCAAGGGTTCCCGGTACCGGACCTGGGAGGTGGCCGACGCCCTGCGCGCCGACGCCGACGGGGAGTCGACCCGATGAGGGCGGTCATCGTCGCCATCGGGGTGGCCTTCCTCGTCTCGCTCTTCTGCACCCCGATCGCGATCAAGGTGTTCACCCGGCTCAAGGCCGGTCAGCCGATCCGGTCCGACGGCCCCGCCATGCACCAGGGCAAGAAGGGCACGCCCACGATGGGCGGCGTGGTCTTCATCCTGGCCACGGTGATCGCGTACGTGGCCGGGCACCTCGCCCTGACCACCCTGCCGGACCAGCAGATCGCCCAGGTGGAGCCGACCATCACCGCCCTGGTGCTGCTGGGTCTGATGGTCTTCTCCGGCGCTGTGGGTTTCCTCGACGACTTCCTCAAGGTGCGCAAGCGCAACAGTGCCGGGCTGAACAAGCGCGGCAAGTTGCTCGGGCAGATCCTGGTCGGTGCGGTCTTCGGGGTGATCGCGCTGTGGTTCCCGAGCACGATGACCAACGGTTCGGGTCTGGCGACCAACACCGAGACGGTGGGCAGCACCACGCTGAGCTTCATCCGGGACATCGACTTCCTGGAGGTCAGCAAGGTCGGCGCGGTGATCATCTTCATCTTCGTGGTGATGGCGGCGACGAACGGCGTCAACCTCACCGACGGTCTGGACGGTCTGGCCACCGGCGCGTCGGTGATGGTGCTCGCCGCGTACGCGCTGATCGCGTTCTGGCAGTACCGGCACTGGTGCGCCGACCCGAACTACACCCAGCCGTACTGCTACGAGGTCCGCGACCCGTTGGAGATCGCGCTGATCGCCGGGGCGGCGGCCGGGGCCTGTGTGGGCTTCCTGTGGTGGAACACCTCTCCGGCCCGGATCTTCATGGGTGACACGGGGGCGCTCGGGCTGGGCGGTCTGATCGCCGGCATGGCGATGTCCACCCGCACCATCCTGCTGCTGCCGATCATCGGCGGACTCTTCGTGATCATCACGATGTCCGTGGTGATCCAGATCATCTCCTTCAAGACCACCGGTAAACGGGTCTTCCGGATGTCTCCTCTGCAGCACCACTTCGAGTTGGCCGGCTGGAGTGAGGTCAACATCGTGGTGCGCTTCTGGATCATCGCCGGCATCGGCGTGGCCATCGCCCTGGGCCTGTTCTACAGCGAGTTCCTCGCCAACATGACCTGACCCGCCCCCGCCCCCTCTCACCCTCTCACCCGTCGATCTTGCAGTTTCGGTTGACGAAACGTCCTTTCACGGGTGTTTTGTCGGCACAGAAAGTGCAAGATCGACGTGGGTGGGCGGTGTCGGGGGAGTGCGGTGGGGCGGGTTCGACACGCCCGGTGGGGCGTTGTGGGGCGGTGGGGCGTGTTCAGCGGTGATGATGTCGGGGTGGGGGAGGAAATCGGCACCGGGGATGGGACTGTCGGACGGCCGCGACGGTCGCCGAGCGCGGCGCGTACACCGGTGACCGCCGGGGCGCGCGGCCCGGAGCCCGGCGCGGCGGCCCGGGAGTCCGGGCCGGGGGCGCGGGAGTCCGGGCCGGCGGGACGCGAGCCGGAGGCCGTGGCGGCCACCCCGCTGCGCGGCATCGACGCGGCCGGTGGCCTCGCCGCGCTGCGCGGCCTGCTGGACCGACCGCTGACCTCCTACTACCTGCTGCTGTCCTGCGCCGGCCTGCTGCTGCTGATCGGGCTGACCATGGTCTTCTCGGCGACCAGCGTCAAGGACTACGCCGAGGACGGCAACGCCTCGGCCTCGGTGACCAAGCAGGCCATCTTCGCGGTGATCGGCATCGGCGCCTTCTGGATCTGCCAGCGCCTGCCGGCCAGCACCTACCGGTCGCTGGGCCGGCCGCTGCTGTTCACCTCGATCGGGTTGCTGCTGCTGCTCAACCTGCTGCTCGCCTACGCCCGGCTGACCCGGCAGGAGTCAGGGCAGATCGGCCCGGTCGAGGCACGGCTGAACTGGCTGTTCATCGGCGGGATCCAGCTGCAGCCGTCCGAGCTGGCCAAGTTCGCGATGGTGCTCTGGGGCGCGCACCTGGTCGCCCGCAAGGGCGCCGCGCTGGGCTGGTGGCGCGAGCTGGCCACCCCGCTGTTCCCGATCGTGGGCCTGCTCTTCGTCCTGGTCGGCTACAACGACACGGGCACGATGCTCTGCCTGCTGGCCCTGGTCGTCGGCCTGCTCTGGGCCGCGGGGGTGCGGATGCGGGTGTTCGGCGCCCTGGCGGCGGCCGGTCTGGTCGGGATCGGCCTGCTCGTCGCGGTGGCCTCGCTGGGCGCCGGCTCCGGCGAGCGCGGCGCGGACAACTACCGGCTCGCGCGGCTGGACATGTTCTTCAACCCACCGGACCCGGAGACCTGCAAACTCAACGACTGCCTGCAGTTCTACCAGGGGCGGCTGGCCATCGAGCACGGCGGCTGGTTCGGTGTCGGGCTGGGCAAGGGCAGCCTGAAGTGGGACTGGCTGCCCGAGGCGCACAACGACTTCATCTTCGCGATCATCGCCGAGGAGCTGGGCGTGATCGGCTGCACCGTGGTGCTCAGCCTGTTCGCGGTCCTCGCGTACACCGGGTTCCGGATCGCCCGACGGGTCGACGACCCGTTCCGCCGGCTCGCCGCCACGGCCGTGACCACCTGGCTGGTCAGCCAGGCCGTGATCAATATCGGTGGGGTGGTCGGGCTGCTGCCGATCACCGGCCTGCCGCTGCCGTTCATCTCCGACGGCGGAAGTGCCCTGGTGGTGACGTTGGCCGGCATCGGCATGCTGGCGTCCTTCGCCCGCGCCGAACCCGATGCGGCCAGAGCACTGCATGCCCGTCCGCCGGCCCGGTGGGTCCGACTACTCTGGGCCCCGTTGCCGCCGCTTCCCGGCCGGCGTCGCCGGCCGGCGTCGCCGCCCGCTGGCCGAGGGTCAGTGCCCCGGTCCCGCGAGCGGCGCCACGACGACCAGGCCGTGCCGCGCGGGGTCCGCCAGGACCGCAACCGCAGGGGTACGGCGAGCGAGAGGAGACGCTGATGGGTCCGCTGCGTTCGGTGGTGCTCGCGGGAGGTGGCACCGGGGGGCACGTCTACCCGCTGCTCGCCTTCGCCGACTGCCTGCGCCGACACGACCCGGGCGTCCGGATCACCTGCCTCGGCACACCCCGGGGCATGGAGAACGACCTGATCCCGCCGCAGGGCTACGACCTGCGGCAGATCCCGGCGTACCAGCTGCCCCGGTCGGTCAACATGAACCTGGTCCGTACCCCGGGCCGGATGTGGACGGCGGCCCGCGCGGCGGGCAAGGTGATCGACGAGGTGCGCGCCGAGGTGGTCGTCGGCTTCGGCGGGTACGTCTCGGTGCCCGCCTACCTGGCCGCGTGGCGTCGTGAGCTGCCCATGGTGATCCACGAGGTGAACGTGCCACCGGGCGTGGCCAACCGGCTGGGCATGAAGTTCACCAAGAACGTCGCCGTCGGCTTCCCGAACCAGCCGAGCCAGGCCGAGTCGTTGCGGGACGCCACAGTGGTCGGGGTGCCGCTGCGCCGCGCCATCACCGGTCTGGACCGGTACGCGCTGCGCAACGCCGCCCGCGCCCACTTCGGGCTCCGCCCGGACCTGCCGGTGCTCTTCGTCTCCGGCGGCTCGTCCGGCGCCCGCTCGATCAACCTGGCGGTCTCCGGCGCGGCCAAGGAACTGGCCCGCAACGGCGTGCAGGTGCTGCACGTGATGGGTGCCCGCAACGAGCCGGTGCCGATCCCCACCGACCTGCCGGTGCCGTACGTGACGCTGCCGTACCTGTCGGAGATGGAGCTGGGCTACGCCGCCGCCGACCTGATGCTGGCCCGGGGCGGGGCGATGACCGTCGCCGAGGTGGCCGCGATCGGGCTGCCCACGATCTACGTGCCGTACCCGCACAGCAACCAGGAGCAGCGGCGCAACGCGCTGCCGGTGGTGGAGGCCGGTGGAGGGCTGCTGGTCGACGACGCGGAGCTCACCCCGGACTGGCTGGAGCGCACCGTCATCCCGCTCATCCGCGACCCGCAGCGGCTGTACACGATGGGTGCCGCCGCAGCGTCGTACGGCCGGCGCGACGGCGACGAGGCCCTGCGTTCCTTCGTACTGGCGGCGGTGGCCCGGTGACCGCGCAGTTCACCCCGGCCGGCACGCTCACCGCCGAGGACCTGGGCGCCGTCCACCTGATCGGGGTGGGTGGGGTGGGCATGCTCGGCGTGGCCCGGCTGCTGCTCACCCGGGGCATCCGGGTCTCCGGCAGCGACCTGCGGGAGTGGCCGTCGCTGGCGGGCCTGCGGGCGCTCGGCGGCACCATCCACCTCAGCCACGAGGTCAGCAACCTCGACGGGGTCGACACCGTCGTCTACTCGTCGGCGATTCCCCAGGACCACCTGGAGCTGGTCGAGGCGCGTCGGCGCGGCCTGCGGGTGCTGCACCGCTCGGAGGCGCTCGCGGCGGCGATGACCGGCCGTCGCGCCGTGGCCGTCGCCGGCACGCACGGCAAGACCACCACCACCTCGATGGTGACGATGGTGCTCCAGCAGGCCGGGGTGGACCCGTCCTTCGTGATCGGCGGGGAGATCTCCGAGGTCGGCTCGGGCGCGCACCACGGCACCGGCGAGCATTTCGTGGTCGAGGCGGACGAGAGCGACCGCTCGTTCCTCATCTACCGCCCGTACGTCTCGATCATCACGAACATCGAGGCGGACCACCTGAACACCTACGGTGACTACGCGACGCTGGAGGCGGCGTTCGTGGAGTTCGCCCGTCTCACCGACCCGAACGGTTTCATCATCACCTGCGCCGACGATCCGGGCGGTCGACGGCTGGCCGAGAGCCTGCGGTCCGAGGGGCGGCGGGTGTTCACCTACGGCGAGGCGGACGACGCCGACCTGCGGTTGACCGAGATGGTCTCCTCCGCCCGGGGGGTGCGCTACCTGGCCGCCATCGACGGACGGTCGCTGGGCGAGTTCCGGCTGCCGGTGCCGGGACGGCACATGGGGCTGAACAGCGCCGCCGCGGTGCTGACCGCGTACCTGCTGGAGTTGCCGCTGGAGGCGGCGGAGGCCGCGCTGGCGGTCTTCCCCGGCGTGCGTCGGCGCTTCGAGCGCAAGGGTGTCGCGGACGGCGTGCTGGTCTACGACGAGTACGCGTACCACCCGACGTCGATGACGTTGGCGATGCAGACGCTGCGCGAGGTCGCCGGGGACGGCCGGCTGATCGTGGTCTTCCAGCCGTACCGGCTGTACCGCACCCGCGACAACCAGGCGGAGATCGCCGCGGCGTTGGCCATCGCCGACGAGGTGGTGCTGTTGGAGGTCTTCGGGCCGGGTGAGTTGCGTCAGCCCGGCGAGGGCTCGGCGGCGCTGATCGCGGCGGTGGAGCTGCCCGCCGACCGCAAGGTCTTTGTGGAGTCGTGGGAGCAGGCCCCGGTCGAGGTGGCCCGTCGGGCCCGTTCGGGGGACGTGGTGGTCACCATGGGCGCCCCGCCGATCTCGCTGATGGGCGACGAGCTGCTGGCCGCCCTGGGTGAGCGTACGGCCGGCTCGGCATCCACCGCGACCGTCGACCCGGTGGCCACCTCCCCGGCGATCGGTGATCCGGTGCCGGGTGGGGCCACGTCCGGTGGCGACGGTGCGGCTCTCGGTGGCACCGCCGTGCCCGGCGGCTCGGCGCCGACGGCCGGATGAGTCCCGGCCCGGCCCGGGGGCGGACCAGCGCCGCCGACGGCGGCGCCCCGCGCCGAGGTCCGGCCCGGCGGTGGCAGCTGGTCCGGGCGGGCCGCGACGCGGTGCCGCCGTCGACCCGCCGGTTCATGGCGCGTGCCCGGCAGCGTCGCATGCGTGCGGCGCTGCCGTGGGCGGTGGCCGCCGGGGTGCTCGCCCTGGCCGGGCTGGTCGCCTGGACGGTGCTCGGCACCGGGCTGTTCGGCGTGCGTGAGGTGCGGGTGGAGGGTGCGAAGCTGGCCACTCCGGTGCAGGTGCACGACGCGGTCGGCGTTCCGGACGGGGTGCCGTTGGCCCGGGTGGACCTGGCCGCCGCGGCCCGACGGGTCGGCGCGCTGCCGGTGGTGGAGCGGGCCACGGTGTCCCGGGACTGGCCCGACGCGCTGGTGGTGCGGGTGACCGAGCGGACCGCGGTGGCGGTGGTGCCGCAGGGGGAGGCGTTCGCCATGATCGACGGGAGCGGGGTGGCGTTCCGGACGGTGGAGCGACGCCCGGCCGGCCTGCCGCAGGTGACGGTGGCCCGGCCGGCCGCCGACGACCCGGGCACCCGGGCCGGGCTGGAGGTGCTCGTCGCGCTGACGCCGCAGCTGCGCGCGGAGCTGGTGGACGTGAACGTGGAAGGGCTGGCCCGGATCAGCCTGCGGTTGCGGGGGGACCGGACGGTGATCTGGGGGGACGCGACGCGGGGCACTGACAAGGCCCGAGTGGCCACCGCGCTGCTCGACGAGGACACCGACCGGATCGACGTGAGTGCGCCGGATGTGGTGACCTTCCGTTGACCGGTGAGCGTGCGGGGAGGTGACCCGTCGCGCTCCGCTCGGCGACACGCCGCCCGGGTCCTTGGCTCATCGGGCGGTGGCGCTTACGTTGCCCCGAAGAGGATCAGTGGTTGACATAACTGTAAGCCTCTAGTAGAGGGTTAGGGTTCACCCCTGATCCTCGCTGGTGACAGCTGTTGTCGGCCGCTGGGCTGGCCACGCCGTACCCGGTCGGCCGAAGCCAATCTCGAAGGAAAGGACCGGAGATGACACCTCCGCACAACTACCTGGCGGTCATCAAGGTCGTCGGCATCGGGGGTGGCGGCGTCAACGCCGTCAACCGGATGATCGAGGTTGGGCTCAAGGGCGTCGAGTTCATCGCGATCAACACCGACGCGCAGGCGCTGCTGATGAGCGACGCCGACGTCAAGCTCGACGTCGGGCGCGAGCTGACCCGTGGCCTGGGGGCCGGGGCCAACCCGGACGTCGGCAAGAACGCCGCCGAGGACCACCGCGACGAGATCGAGGAAGTGCTCAAGGGCGCCGACATGGTCTTCGTGACCTGCGGCGAGGGCGGCGGCACCGGCACCGGCGGCGCGCCGGTGGTGGCCAACATCGCCCGCAAGCTCGGCGCGCTGACCATCGGCGTGGTGACCCGGCCGTTCTCCTTCGAGGGCAAGCGCCGCCAGGTGCAGGCCGAGTCGGGAATAGACGAACTCCGCAACCAGTGCGACACGCTGATCGTCATCCCGAACGACCGGCTGCTGGCCCTGGGTGACCGCAACATCAGCATGATGGACGCGTTCCGCACGGCCGACCAGGTGCTGCTCTCGGGTGTGCAGGGCATCACCGACCTGATCACCACCCCGGGTCTGATCAACCTGGACTTCGCCGACGTCAAGAGCGTGATGAGCGGCGCCGGCAGCGCGTTGATGGGCATCGGCAGCGCCCGTGGCGAGAACCGCGCGGTCGAGGCGGCCGAGGCGGCCATCTCCAGCCCGCTGCTGGAGCAGAGCATGGACGGCGCGCGGGGCGTGCTGCTCTCCATCGCCGGTGGGTCCGACCTGGGCCTGTTCGAGATCAACGATGCCGCCCAGTTGGTCACCGACGCGGCCCACCCGGACGCCAACATCATCTTCGGCGCGGTCATCGACGACGCGCTCGGTGACGAGGTGCGGGTGACGGTCATCGCGGCGGGCTTCGACGGCGGCACGCCCGCGTACAAGGCGGCCGAGCCGACCCGCAAGAGCAACACCAACCAGCCGGCACCGCAGAGCACCCCGGTGCCAGCTCCGGCCACCAACCCGGCGCCGGCCCAGTCGCCACGTCGCGTGCTCTTCGACGACGTCGACGTTCCCGACTTCCTCAAGAACGGGTCCTGAGCACCGCCGATGACCGACAGCTCAGCCACGGTACGACCGGATCGGCGCGCCGAACTCGCGGCCGGTCTCGCACAGGTTCGGTCCCGGATCGATGACGCCTGCGCGCAGGCCGGCCGGGACCGCGCCGAGGTCACGATGATCGCGGTGACGAAGACCTACCCGGCCAGCGACGTGGTGGCGCTGGCCGGGCTCGGGGTGACCGACATGGGGGAGAACCGCGACCAGGAGGCGGCCGGTAAGGCCGCCGAGGTGGCTGCCGCCGGGGTGCGTCCCCGCTGGCACTTCATCGGCCAGTTGCAGCGCAACAAGGCCCGCTCGGTGGTCCGTTACGCCGACGTGGTGCACTCCGTCGACAGTGTCCGGCTGGCCCGGGCGTTGGCCACCGCGACCGTCGAACGGCAGGCGCCGCTCGACGCCCTGGTTCAGGTGAGCATCGACGGCGACGCGGCCCGGGGCGGGGCACTGCCCGGCTCGGCGGATCCGGGCGCCGGGTTGGAACCGGTGGCCGAGGCGGTGGCCGAGGCGCCCGGGCTGCGTCTGGTCGGTCTCATGGCGGTCGCCCCGCTGGGGTGGGAGCCGGAGCGGGCGTTCGCCCGGCTCGCCGAGGTCGCCGACGCCTTTCGGGTCGTCCATCCGGGAGCGACCGCGTTGTCCGCCGGAATGAGCGGAGATTTCGACATCGCGATCCGTTACGGCGCGACACATGTCCGCGTCGGTAGCGCGTTGCTCGGAATGCGTCCCACGCTGCGGTAGCCTGACCGCGAGACAAGCAAATTACATCAGTGTTGTTTCAGGGGCGGGCGTCTCCTAGTCGGGGGTCGTGGCGCGCGACGCGAATCGCGCGCCGGGGGGATTGCCGTTCCGGTCCGATGGGCATGGTTGTCCACTCGCGACGGGCGACATGGCACGGGGGCGCGTGCCGCACGGCGGACGGAAGGGCGCGGGATGGGTGCACTGCGCAAGGCGGGGGTCTGGCTCGGTCTGGTCGAAGAAGACGACGAGCGGGCCTACGACGACGGTGGCTACGACAAGGGTGGCTACCGCGACTCGCGTTACCGGCAGAGCCGGTACGCCGAGGAGTTCGCCGACGACGACGAGGACGACGCCGAGGAGCCGCCGGCTCCGCGGCCGCGCGACAGCGGGCGGGGTCGACTCTCCGAGCGGCCGAGCGGGCGGTTGAGCGAGTCCGAGCGCGGTGACGGTGAGCGTCCGGAGCGGATCGAGCGGTCCAGCGTACGGTCGATCACCCGGTCGTCGGCGGGCGAGACCTCCGGCGCGCTGACCTATCACACCCGGGACAACCTGGCTCTCGCGCCGCAGGTCACGGCGCGCGAGCGGGCCCTGCCCGAGGAGGAGCAGCGGTACCAGATCACGACGCTGCACCCCACCACGTACCGCGAGGCGCGCACCATCGGCGAGCACTTCCGCGACGGCGTCCCGGTGATCATCAATCTCACCGAGATGGATGAGGCCGATGCCCGCCGTCTGGTGGACTTCGCCGCCGGGCTGGCGTTCGGCCTGCGCGGTACGATCGAGCGCGTGACCAATCGGGTGTTCCTGCTCTCACCGGCTAACGTCCAGGTCACCGCTGAGGACAAAGCCAAGATCGCTGAGGGCGGCTTTTTCAGTCTGAGTTGACCCCGCCCGACCCGAGGGACGTCGCTGACCGTGTTGTCGATCTTACTGCAAGTGCTGTACCTGATCCTTTATGTCTTCCTGCTCCTTCTTCTGTCCCGGTTCGTGTTGAGCGCCGTCCTGCAGTACGGCCGTCGCTGGCAACCGGGGCGTGGAGCATCGGCAGGATTGGAATCCGTGTGGAGCGTCACTGATCCCCCTCTCAACGCGTTGAGGCGTGTGATCCCTCCGCTGCGAATTGGTACCGTGAGCATCGACCTGGCCTCCCTTGTGCTCCTGGTTATCCTGTTCGTGCTGATGGAGTTCGTGTTAGGGCCGTCGATCAGGGCATCTGCCTGATGACCGACGCGCTTTCGCGGCCGCAACTGACCCGAGGAGTTTCGATGCCGCTGACCCCGGCCGACGTCCACAACGTCGCCTTCAAAAAGCCGCCGATCGGCAAACGGGGGTATGACGAGGAGGAGGTCGACGCCTTCCTGGATGAGGTCGAGCGCGAGCTCGCCCGTCTCATCGAGGAGAACAACGAGCTGCGCGCCCAGGTGGAGCGCGGCGGCCGTGGCGGTGCCCCCGCCGGCCCCGGCGGCGACGCCCGACTGGCGGCGGAGCTCAACGACGTCAAGGCCCAGCTGGACCGGGTGCAGCGCGACAAGTCGGCGGCCGAGCAGGCTGCCCGCGCGATGCAGGCCGAGCTGGAGCAGGTCCGCGCGACCGGCGGCCCGGCCGGCGGCGTCACCGGTGACGGTGAGCAGCAGGCTCTGCGCGTGCTGATGATGGCCCAGCGCACCGCTGACGACCACGTGTCCGACGCGCGCCGCGAGGCCGACCAGCTGCTGTCCGAGGCTCGCAGCAAGGCCGAGGAGGTGACCCGGGAGGCGCGCGCGAAGGCTGACGCCCTTGAGCGGGACGCCCGCCAGCGGCACCAGGAGGCCATGGGCGGCCTGGACGCCAAGCGCACGGCCCTGCAGAAGCACATCGAGGAGCTCAAGCAGTTCGAGCGCGAGTACCGCACCCGGCTCAAGGCGTACCTGGAGAGCCAGCTGCGTGACCTCGACGGTCGTGGCCAGGGCCTCGAGGCCGAGATGACCCGCTCCGAAGCCGGCCGGGTCGCCGGCGGCAACGGGCTGGCCGCAGCGGGCCTCGCTGGTTCGTACGGCGGCGGCGGGCGCTCCGGCGCCCTCGAAGCCGGACGCTGAGCACCGGCCGGCGATCGCTGTCCGCCAATGGTGACGGTCGCCGGCCCGGCCTGGACGGTTCGACGCGGCGGGGGTGAGCCGTGATAGTCGCAAGTCTGCTGCTCATCCTCGTCGCGGTGGTGCTACTGGTGCTCGGCCTGGCCGGTGGCTCCAGCTTCTTGTTGGTCATCTCCATCGCGGCCAGTCTGCTGGCCGCCGTGGCGTTGGTGGTGGGCGCTCGCCAGGCAGCCGCCAACCGCGCCATGGCGGATCCCGGCCGGACCGACCGGCGGCACCCCGACGCACCCCGCACGGCCAGCCAGGCCACGCCGGATGTCGCGTACGGGCCGCCGCTGGTCGAGCCGGAGGTGCCGGTCCAGCACGTGCCCACGACGTTTGGTACCGGCGGCACCGGGTGGCGGCAACCACCCGGGCCGCCGGTCGACCACGTCCCACCGATCGACGAGGCGTCGCCGTACGACCCGCCGCGCGTCGACGAGGCGTCGCCGGTCGTGGCCGACGAGGTGTCCTCGCGGGCCCGGCCCGTCAGTCCGGCGTCGCCGACGGTGGCCTCGACCGACGACGGGTTCGACGGCGCGGTCACGGCGGTCGACGAGCCGGCCGCCCAGCAGATCACTGCCGCCGAGGCGGCCCGGGTGGCCCGACTGCACGACGCCGTCGAGGTCGTCGACGGCCGCCCCCGCTACCACCTCGCCACCTGCCCCCACCTGGTTGGCTGGCAGCCCGAGACGTTACCGGTCGCCGAGGCCGTGGAGCTCGGCTTCACGCCGTGCGCGCACTGCGCGCCGGCGACCGCTCTCCTCGCCGACGTCCGGCCGATCTGAAGCGGCGCCCGGTGCCCGCGCAGGACACGCTCACCGTGGCGGTGCGGGTGAAGCCCGGCGCCTCCCGGGACCGGGTGGGTGGCCGCTTCGACGGCCCGCACGGCCCCGCGCTCGTGATCGCGGTCCACGATCCGGCCGTGGACGGTAGGGCCACCGAGGCGGCCCGGCGGGCGTTGGCCGGCGCGCTGGGCGTCCGGCGGGCCGCGGTGTCACTGCGCTCCGGCGCGGCCAGCCGGGACAAACTCTTCATCGTCGATCGGCCCGGCCCGGAGCTGCCCGAGGTGCTGCGCCGCCTGCGCGACGGATCCGCCGAGTGAGGACAGCCCGGGCAAGGCAGCCGTGACCCCCGGGTTGGACATCGCGCTGCTGCTCGGTGCGGCGGTGCTGCTGGTAGCGGTCGGCGCGGTGCGACTCTCCACCCGCCTCGGCGTGCCCAGCCTCCTGGTCTATCTGGCACTGGGTGTGGCGATCGGCGAGGGCGGGCTGGGCATCCGTTTCGACGACGTCGAGCTGACCCGGACCCTCGGCTTCTGCGCGCTGATCGTGATCATCGCGGAGGGCGGCCTCACCGCCCGGTGGACCACGCTGCGACCGGTGCTCGGGCTGGCCTCCGCGCTCTCCACTGTGGGCGTGATCGTCAGCATCGTGGTGGTCGGCGTCGCCGTGCACCTGCTGCTGGGGCTGGACTGGCGGTTGGCGCTGCTCTACGGAGCGGTGCTCTCGTCCACCGACGCGGCCGCCGTCTTCGCCACCCTGCGCCGGCTGCGGTTGCCGCCCCGGCTGGTGGCGACGCTGGAGGCCGAGTCGGGGATGAACGACGCCCCGGTGGTGCTGCTGGTGGTGCTGCTGTCCCACCGGGGTTTCTCGCACCCGTGGTGGTACGAGGTCGCGCTGGTCTGCTACGAGCTGGGCGTCGGCGCGGCGGTGGGGGTGGGCGCGGGTGTCGCCGGCACCTGGGCGCTGCGCAGGGCGGCCCTGCCCTCGGCCGGGCTCTACCCGATCGCCGCGGTGGGCATCACGGTGCTGGCGTACGCCGCAGGGGCGGTTCTGCACGCCTCGGGTTTCCTCGCCGTCTACGTGGCCGGGGTGCTGCTGGGCAATGCCCGCCTGTCGCACCGGCAGGCGATTCTCGGTTTCGCCGACGGGCTGGCGTGGCTCGCCCAGATCGGGTTGTTCGTGCTGCTCGGGTTGCTGGCCTCGCCGGGCCGGCTGGACGCGGCGGTGCTGCCCGCGGTGGTCGCCGGGCTGGCGCTGGTGCTGCTGGCCCGACCGCTGTCGGTGGCCGTCTCGGCGTTGCCGTTCGGGGTCGGGCTTCGAGAACAGGCGTTCCTGTCCTGGGCCGGGCTCCGCGGGGCGGTGCCGATCGTGCTGGCCACCATTCCGCTCTCCGAGCGGGTGCCCGGCGCGGAGCGGCTCTTCGACGTGGTCTTCGTGCTGGTGGTGATCTTCACGCTGGTGCAGACCGGGACGCTGGGGTCGTTCGCCCGCTGGTTGCGGGTGACCGCGCCGGCCGAGGCCGCCGAGATTCATGTGGAGACCGCGCCGCTGGAGCGGATGCGGGCGGATCTGCTCCAGGTGGAGGTGCCGCCGGGCTCGCGACTGGCGGGTGTGCACGTCGACGAGTTGCGGCTCCCGGTGGGCGCGTCGGTGACCCTGGTGCTGCGCGACGGGGTGGGTTTCGTGCCCGCACCGGACACCCGGTTGAAGACCGGCGACAGTCTGCTGATCGTGGCGACCGCCGGGGTGCGGGACGCCGCGGAACGGCGGTTGCGGGCGGTCAGTCGGCGGGGTCACCTGGCCCGATGGTTTGGTGAGTACGGGGATGAGGTGGTCAATTGATCTGCTAGCGTTCCCTTTGCCCCAGTTTGGCAGGGCTCGGGGCTGTTAGACGGTGCGACGGTGCGGCACGTTGTCGGACGCCTGTACGTTCCGTATTCTTGCCAACCTCCGGAGTGCGCGGCCATCGTCGCCGCGCGCCCCTTTTCGTACATAGGGGACGCCCTGGGCGGCGCCCCCTGACCCAGGCGCCGCGGACCGCGCGGTTCCCCGGCCGAGGGAGCGACCCCATGGCGAAGCCAGCCGACACCAGGACCGCCGGGCGCAAGCCGGTGGCCAAGGCCACCCGCAGCACGGCCGAGACCGAGAAGATCCGGGCGGCGCTGGCGGCGCGGCGGGACGAGCTTCGTGCCGAGTACGATCAGACGCTGAGTGAGATCACCGAGCTGCAGCGCGATCGGCTGACCGACTCGGCCGGGGACGACCAGGCCGACACGGGCACCAAGACGCTCGAGCGGGAGCAGGAGATCTCTCTCGCCAACAGCATTCTGGAACGGATCACGCAGGTGGAGCGCGCTCTGGAGCGTCTCGACGAGGGTGGTTACGGCTGGTGCGAGCGGTGCGGCAACCCGATCCCGGTCGAGCGCCTCGCCGCCTTCCCGTCGGCCACCCTGTGTGTGACGTGCAAGCAGCTGGAGGAGCGGCGCTGAGGTCCGCTCCCCGGCGGCGATGAGACGGTGAGCGATCACCGCCAAGACTGTCGATGGGGAGCGCATGACCGCAGCACCGTCCGCCGAACCCGGCCGCACCGACCCGGGCGGCGGCAAACGCCGGCCCCGGGCCGTCGCGATTCTGGCCGGAGTCGCCCTGGTGGCCCTGCTGGCCGACCTGGTCACCAAGCACCTCGCGCTGGCCGCGCTGACCGACCGGGAACCGGTCCGGCTGCTCGGCGGGTTCGTCTACCTGAGCCTGACCCGCAACAGCGGCGCGGCCTGGAGCATCGGTGCCGACCACACCTGGGTCTTCCCGCTGATCACCATCGGTGTGGTCGGCTGGATCGTCTGGATGGCACTGCGCCTGCGCTCGCTGCCCTGGGCGGTCTCCCTCGGCCTGGTGCTGGGTGGCGCGTTGGGCAACCTCGTCGACCGGATCTTCCGGGCGCCGTCCCCCTTCCACGGGCACGTGGTCGACATGATCAGCCTCTTCGACCCGTACGGTCAGGTCTGGCCGGTGTTCAACCTGGCCGACAGCTCGCTGGTCTGCGGTGTGCTGCTGGCCGTCCTGTTGGAGCTGACCGGCCGGCAGCGTGACGGCCGGCGGGCGGGGCGCGACGACGACCCGGCCACCACGGACGCCGCGTCGGGCGCCGAGCAGCGGGAGCGGGCATGACCTCCGCGTTCGCCGCTGGCGGCGACCACCGTTCCCTTCCGGTTCCGGACGGCCTCGACGGCATGCGCCTGGACCAGGCCGTGTCCCGCCTGTTCGGGCTCTCCCGCACCGCCGCCGCAGCCCTGGTCGACGCCGGAGACGCGCTGGTCGACGGCGCCGCCCGGCCCAACTCGCACAAGGTCAAGGCCGGCTCCTGGCTGGACGTCACGCTGCCCGCCCCGGTCGCACCGCCGACAGTGGTGCCGCAGGCGGTGCCCGGCCTGCGCGTGGTCTACGCCGACGACGACATCGTGGTGGTCGACAAGCCGGTGGGGGTGGCCGCGCACCCCAGCCCCGGCTGGACCGGGCCGACGGTGATCGGCGCGCTTGCCGCGATCGGGCACCGCATCTCCACCAGCGGCGCCGCCGAGCGGCAGGGCGTGGTGCACCGGCTCGACGTGGGCACCACCGGGATCATGGTGGTGGCCAAGAGCGAGCAGGCGTACACGGCCTTGAAGCGGGCCTTCAAGTACCGCGAGGTCGACAAGGGCTACCACGCGGTGGTGCAGGGTCACCTGGACCCGCTGCGGGGCACCGTCGACGCGCCGATCGACAGGCACCCCACCCACGACTACCGGTGGGCGGTGGTCTCCGGCGGCAAGCCGAGCATCACCCACTACGACACCCTGGAGGCGTTCCCGGCGGCGAGCCTGGTCGACGTCCGGCTGGAGACCGGCCGGACGCACCAGATCCGGGTCCACTTCTCCACCCTGCGGCACCCCTGTGTGGGTGACCTCACCTACGGTGCCGATCCCACCCTCTCGGCCCGTCTCGGCCTGTCCCGACAGTGGCTGCACGCCCGCGAACTGAGCTTCCTGCACCCCCGAACGGGGGACGAGGTCCGGTTCGTCAGCGACTACCCTGACGACCTGGACCGTGCGCTCCAGATCCTGCGTGACTGAGCGGCGACCGCCCGACACCGATCCACAGAGGGGATCCCGCCCGTGCGCGCCGGCAACCTGCTGCGGCAGTTGGACCAGCGGCTGCTGCCGCCGCTGACCCGGGCCGTGGCCCGGCTGGGCGACCGGTCGGCGCGGTTCGGCGTGCTCAGCTGGGCCGCCGTGCTCTCCGCGGCGGCGGTGCTGGGCACCGCCGTCTGGGCCGTCGATGACGCCCCGGTCGGCGACCGGACGGTCGGTGAGGTGACCCGGGTCGGCGTCGTCGACGGCGACTCGGTCCCCGCCTACCTGCGGTCGGCCGCGGCCGACCTGGCGGCGCTGCCGGCGTCCACCCCGGCCGCCGAGGGCACGACGTACGCGCTGGTCACGCTCGACGCGTACCTGCCTCCGCAGCGGCTGGCGACGGTGCTCGGCGACGTCGGGGTGTCGACCGTCTTCGGGCGGGTTCCGCTGCCTGGCCGGCAGACCGAGATCGTCAAGATCCCCGCGATGCGGGTGCCCGACGACGTGGTCGCCGGAATGCGACAGGTGGCGGCCCGCAAGGAGACCGAGGCCGCCGACTACCGGGCCAGGGCCGCCGCGGTCGACGGCGACGGGGAGGGCGAGCGGGAGCTGCGGGAGCAGTACACCAGCGGCGCGGAGGTGGCCGCCGCCGAGGCGGCCGGTTACCGGGCCGGCTGCGCCTGCGTCTACGCGGCGGTGGTCCGCGCGACGCCGGTGGCGCTGCGCGGCGTCGCGACCCGGCCGGACGTACGGGCCGTCGACCCCGCCCCCGAGGTGTACCGGTTGGACCGCACGGTCTTCACGCCGCCCCTGCCCGAGCAGCGCGACGTGGTACGCCCACCGGCCGACACCGGGCCGAGCCCCACACCGACCCGGTCCGAGCCGCCCGCGCCACTGATCAGCGCACCGGCGCCCTCGCCGACCGTGGGCGAATCGTCGGAACCCGCACCAGCCGTGACGACCCCGTCACCCGAACCGTCGGAGCCGGAGCCCACCGAGTCGACGCCGCCGAGCGTCACCACCTCGCCGGACGCCACCGTCGCCGAGCCGCCGTCGCCGTCGCCGTCGTCGTGATCTGCGCCGGCTGGTGTGCGCTCTGAGGTGTGGTCCGAATAGGGTTGGGTTCGTAGCCTGTCAGACAGAGATCGATGGCGCTGGGAGGGCGGGCCGTGGAGGGCAGTGAGACCGGCTGGGGCCGGCCGGCCGAACCAGCGCCGCGGTGGCGCGCGTTGTTGGACCGAGCCCGGCTGGGCGGTCGCGGCGCCGAGCAGACCGAGCCCGAGCGGCGCGGCGAGGAGCCGCCGCCAGACCCGCTGCCCCGGCGGGCGGCCCCGAACGGGTACGCCGGGCGGGCACCGGCCATCGGGCATCCCGCCGACCTGTCGTACGGCGCGGAGCCCGGTTACCGGGCCGAGGCGAGCTACCGGGTCGACCCGGCCTACCGGGCCGAGCCCGCGTACCGCGCGGAGCCGGACTACCGGGCCGAGCCGGACTATCGGGCGGAGCCCGCGTACCGGGCCGAGCCGAGTTACCGGGCCGAGCCGGACTACCGCGCGGAGCCGGCGTACCGGACCGAGCAGCCCGACTACCGCGCCGAACCCGGCTACCGGGCCGAGCCGGGCTACCGCGCCGATCCCGGCTACCGCGCCGAGCCGGACTACCGCGTCACGCCGGAGTACCGGGCTGAGCCGGGCTACCGGGCCGAGCCGACGTACCGGGCCGAGCCCGAGCCGCCGGCCCGCGGATCCGAGCCGGTCCCGTCGCGCTACGCCCTGCTGGACAACGGCTACCGGTCGGGTCAACCGCCGGTCGAGTCGCGGTACGCCCTGCTGGAGACCGGCTACCAGCCGGAAACCGGCTACCCGGCGGCCGCGCCACCGCCGGTCGCCCCGCCGCCGGTCGTCGCTGCGCCGCCGGTCGTCGCCCCGCCACCGCCGGTCGTCCCGCCGGTCACTCCGCCACCCGCCCCGGCGATCGGTTCGGCGGTCGCCGAACGTGCCTACCCGGCCCGGATCGAGTGGCGGCCGCAGGCCGTCGACCAGGAGCAGGAACGCGCCAACGGGGTGCTCAAGCGGGACCTGGGCACGCCCCGGGTGTTCGCCTTCGCCAACCCCAAGGGCGGCGTGCACAAGACGACCGCCACAGTGCTCGCCGCGGCGACGGTCGGCAGTGTCCGCGGCCAGGGCGTGCTGGCCTGGGACGACAACGAACTGCGCGGCACCCTCGGCCTGCGCGCCGGCAGCGCCCGGCACGCCCGGACGATCCGGCACCTGATCAGCGACCTGGCCCAGATCGAGATCCTGGAGGGCGCGACCCTGCTGGACCGGCTGGACGACTATCTGCGGCACGCCTCCGACGGCTCGTACGACGTGCTGGCCGGCGAGGAGAGCCCGCGCTTCGCCCAACGACTGGACCAGTTCACCGTCCGGCGGGTGCTGGAGCTGCTGCGGCGTACCCACGACGTGGTCTGCGTGGACACCGGCAACAACGTGGAGAGCCCCAACTGGCGCACCGTGATGCAGGCCGCCGACCAGCTGGTGGTGACCACGGTGCCCCGGGAGGACGCGGCGTTCAGCGCGGACTGGATGCTCGACCTGCTGCACGAGGAGGGCATGGGTGAGTTGGCGGACAACGCGATCACCCTCATCTCCTGCCCCACCCCGGGTCGCTCGACGCTCCAGGACGACCTGGAGCGGCACTTCGCCACCCGCACCCGTGGCGTCGCCGTCGTGCCGTACGACCCGGCTCTGGAGACCGGGTCGTCGATCGAGTACCACCAACTCCAGCCGGAGACCCGGCAGGCGTGGCTGCGGGCCGCGGCGATGATGGTGGAGCCGTTCGCCCGGTGAGCTGGTCTGCCGCCACCGGAGCCCCGGTCCCGCACCGGGCCTGAGAGGATCATCGGGTGAGCCCGGACAACCCCGACAGTGAGCGGCCCGTCGACGAGCCCGACCGACCCGCGCCACCCCGCACGCCGGAAGCGGATCCGCCGCAGGCCGACCCGTCGCCCGGGGCGGCGCCGGATGGGTTCGACCCAGGTCAGCCGCCCACCTCGGCGGCGTACCAGAGCTCCTTGGAACTTCGGTTCGACGAACCGCGTCGTCCGCTGCGGGCCGTGGCGACGGTGGTGGGCGCCGTGCTCGCGCTGGCCGCGCTGGGTGTCCCGCTCGGGTTGCTCTGGGCCGCGCTCGCGCCGGACACCCCGGTGCTGAAGACCGCCGAGGGGGCGATCTACGCCGAGCCGCAACCGGAGCAGCCGATCGCCGCCGACGGCTGGTTCAGCCTGCTCGGGCTCGCCTTCGGGCTGCTCGTGGCGCTCGCCGTGTGGGTCGTGCTGCGTCGGCGGCGGGGCCCGGTCGGGTTGGTCGCCGCGGTGCTCGGCACTCTGGTTGCCGCGCCGGTGGCCTGGCAGGTGGGACGGCGGATCGGCCTGGCCACCTTCGACCGGTTACTGGTGACCGCCCCGGCCGGGCAGGCCTTCAACAAGCCCGCCGACCTGCGCGCCGGCGGGGTGGACTGGCTGCTCGGGGTGCTGCCGGTGCCGCACGGCAACCTGCTGCTGCCGGCGTTCGGGGCCGCGGTCATGTACACCCTGCTGGCCGGCTGGTCACGGTGGCCGGGGCTGCGCCCGGAACCCGAGCCGGGAGAGTTCAGTTGGGTGTCGGCGGGGACGCCAGCTCCGCCAGCGGCACCGGAACCGCCCGCACCTGACGCAGCAGAGCCGCCTCGCGGTTGAGCAGCCGCAGCTCGGCGCGGAGCCGGGAGGCGGTGTCGTCGATCGCCAGCAGCCGTTGCCGGTCGTCGACGGTGAGCGCCGCCGTCGCCGCCACCAGGTGCGAGAGCACCGTCGGGTCCTCCGGCAGTTGCTCGGAGATCTCCTCCGGGTCGGAGCGGATCAGGCCGAGGTACTGCCGGAACACCGCGATCACCCGGGCGGCCAGCAGGTCGGCCAACTCGTCCGGGCCACCCGGGTCGGGCAGCCACTCCACGTCTGCGGTGAGGTAGGGCTCGGTGCTGTCGTCGACCTCGGCGATCCGGAACCGGCGGCGGCCGACAGTGACGATGTCGAAACCACCGTCGGCCAGCTCGGTCACCTGCCGCAGCTCGGCGGTGCAGCCCACCTCATGCAGGGTGACCTCGCCGACGCCCGGCGTCGCCCGGGCGCCGGGACCGGCCGGCGCCACCTCCCAGCCGGCCTGGATGGCCACCACGCCGAACTCACGCGGGGCGCCCTCGGGCAGGCCGACCAGGTGTCGGACCAGCGCCCGGTAGCGCTCCTCGAAGATGTGCAGCGGCAGCACCAACCCGGGAAAGAGCACCGTTGCGAGCGGGAACACCGGCAGCCGTGCGGTCACAGGGTCGAGCCTAACCAATCTCGCCCACCGGGGCGTGGCCCGGCTCACCGTCCCGGCGGACGGGCGGCTCGGGTGGACCTCCGGTCGGCCGCCTAGACTCGCAAGGGTGCTGAATCGGATCGACCTGCGCGACGGTCTCGGAGACCCGCGCCGTCTGCTGCCCCGCGCCCAGCTCGACGTGTCCGTCGCCGTCGAGCGCATCCGGCCCCTGGTGGAGGCCGTCCGTGAGCATGGGTACCCAGCGATCCGGGAGGCCAGTGTCCGGTTCGACGGCATCTCCCCGGAGGTGCTGCGGGTGCCGGTCGAGGCGATCACCGAGGCGGAGGGGGTGCTCGACCCGGCGGTGCGGGCCGCGCTGCTGGAGTCCATCGCCCGGGCCCGTCGGGTGCACGCCGACCAGCGGCGCACCGACCACACCACCCAGGTGGTGCCCGGCGGTACGGTCACCGAGCGGTGGCTGCCGGTCGACCGGGTCGGCCTCTATGTGCCCGGCGGCCTGGCGATGTACCCGTCGACGGTGGTGATGAACGTGGTGCCCGCCCAGGCGGCCGGGGTGCGCTCGCTGGTGGTGGTCAGCCCGCCGCAGAAGGACAACGGCGGCCTGCCCGACCCCCGGGTGCTCGCCGCGTGCGCGCTGCTCGGCGTCGACGAGGTGTACGCCGTGGGCGGGGCCCAGGCGGTGGCGATGCTGGCGTACGGCGCGGCGGTGGACCCGGCGGGTGAGCTGCGCTGCGACCCCGTCGACCTGATCACCGGGCCCGGCAACATCTGGGTGACGGCCGCCAAGCGGCTGCTGCGCGGCGTGGTCGGCATCGACGCCGAGGCCGGTCCGACCGAGATCGCCATCCTGGCCGACGACACGGCCGACCCGGCGCACGTGGCCGCCGACCTGATCAGTCAGGCCGAGCACGACCCGCTCGCCGCGAGCGTGCTGGTCACCCCGTCGGTGGCGTTGGTCGAGGCGGTCGAGACGGAGCTGGCCCGGCAGGTGCCGGCGACCAAGCACACCGAGCGGGTCACCACGGCGCTGACCGGTGAGCAGAGCGGCGTGGTCCTGGTCGACGACCTCGAGGCGGGGCTGCGGGTGGTCGACGCGTACGCGGCCGAGCACCTGGAGATCCAGACGGCCGACGCCCGGGAGTGGGCGCTGCGGGTCCGCAACGCCGGGGCGATCTTCGTGGGCGCGTGGTCGCCGGTGTCGCTCGGCGACTACTGCGCCGGCTCCAACCACGTGCTGCCCACCGGCGGTTGTGCCCGGCACTCCTCCGGACTGTCCGTGCAGTCCTTCCTGCGCGGCGTGCACCTGATCGAATACACCGAGGCCGCGCTGCGCGATGTGGCCCCGCACGTGGTCACCCTGGCCAACGTGGAGGACCTGCCCGCGCACGGCCAGGCGGTCCAGGCCCGCTTCCCGGGAGGGTCGGCGTGAGCGGCCTGGACGACCTGCCGATCCGCGGCGACCTGCGGGGGCTGTCGCCGTACGGGGCGCCGCAACTGGACGTGCCGGTGCGGCTCAACACCAACGAGAACTCCCACCCGGTGCCGGAGCCGGTGGTCGAGGCGATCAGCAAGGCCGTCGCGGCCGAGCTGCGCGAGCTGAACCGCTACCCGGACCGGGACGCGGTGGCGCTCCGCGCCGACCTGGCCGAATATCTCGGGCACGGGCTCACCGTCGAGCAGGTGTGGGCGGCCAATGGCTCCAACGAGATCCAGCAGCAGTTGTTGCAGGCGTTCGGCGGTCCGGGGCGCAGCGCGCTCGGTTTCGTTCCGGCGTACTCGATGCACCCGCTGCTGGCCCTCGGCACCAGCACCCGCTGGGTGCCCGCCGAGCGCGGCGTCGACTTCGGGTTGACCGCCGAGGAGGCGGTCGCCCAGGTCCGCGAGCACCAGCCGGACGTGGTCTTCCTCTGCTCGCCGAACAACCCCACCGGCACGGCACTGGACCCGGCGGTGATCGCCGCGGTGCTCGACGTCGCGCCCGGCATGGTGGTCGTCGACGAGGCGTACGCCGAGTTCGCCCGGCCCGGGACGGTCAGCGCCCTCGCGGTGCTGCCCGGGCACCCGCGGCTGGTGGTCACCCGGACGATGAGCAAGGCGTTCGGCTTCGCCGGCGGCCGGCTGGGTTACCTGGCCGCCGACCCGGCGGTGGTGCAGGCGGTGCAGCTCGTCCGTTTGCCGTACCATCTCTCCGCGCTCACCCAGGCCGCCGCCCGCGCGGCGGTGGCCCACCGCGATGCCCTTCTCGGTACGGTGAGCGCGATCATGGCGCAGCGGGACCGGATCGTGGCGACGCTGCGCGAGCGGGGGTTGCGGGTCGCTGACAGTGACGCCAACTTCGTGCTCTTCGAGGTGGGCGGCGACCAGACCGTAGTCTGGAACGCCCTGCTGGCGCAGGGGGTGCTGGTCCGTGACGTCGGCCTTCCCGGCTGGCTGCGGGTGACCGCCGGCACCGCCGCCGAGACCGACGCCTTCCTTTCTGCGATGGAGACTGTTCAATGAGCCGGACCGCCCGGGTGGAGCGGATCACCAAGGAGACCAAGGTCCTCGTCGAGATCGACCTCGACGGCACCGGTGCCGCCGAGATCAGCACCGGCGTCGGTTTCTACGACCACATGCTGCACCAGATCGCCCGGCACGGTGGTTTCGACCTGACCGTGCGCACCGTGGGCGACCTGGAGATCGACGCGCACCACACGATCGAGGACACCGCGCTCGCCCTGGGTGCCGCGTTCGACCAGGCGCTGGGCGACAAGGCCGGCATCCGGCGCTACGGCTCGGCGACGGTGCCGATGGACGAGGTGCTGGTCCGGGCCGCTGTGGACCTTTCCGGTCGGCCGTACGTGGTGCACGACGAGCCGGTGCTCGCCCCGTACATCGGTCCGGTGTACGCGACCAGCATGACCCGGCACATCTGGGAGTCCTTCGGCCAGACGGCCCGGGTCACGTTGCACGTGGACGTGCTGCGGGCGGCCCGGCCGGGCGGTCACCCGGACGCGCACCACGTGGTGGAGGCACAGTTCAAGGCGGTTTCCCGCGCCCTGCGCGAGGCGACCTCGATCGACCCGCGTTCGGCAGGTGCGATCCCGAGCACGAAGGGTGCCCTCTGATGAGCGCGAGGAGTGCAGCGCAGCGGAGCCCCGCAGTCGCGAATGGACGGTGGCTCTGATGGGTGCGGCGTTGCCGACGTTGTTGTTGATCCTGGCCGGGGTCTTGGTGGGTGGCACCTGGTCGCTCTACCGGCAGGGCGCGCCGAAGGTCGCCGTGTTCGTCACCGCGGCGCTCGCGGTGCTCGCCACTGTCGCCGGGGTTCTGCGGCTGCTGCCGGAGAACGGATGATCGGGGTGACGGCATGAGTGACGTGGTGGTGCTCGACTACGGCTCGGGCAACCTGCGCTCGGCGGAGCGGGCGCTGGCCGCCGCCGGAGCGGATGTCCGGGTGACCGACGACCTGGCCGCCGCGGCTGCCGCCGATGGTCTGGTGGTGCCGGGTGTGGGCGCGTACGCGGCGTGCATGGCGGGGATCGAGGCGTTGGGCGCCGGTCCGGTGATCGCCGAGCGGGTGGCTGCTGGCCGGCCGGTGCTGGGCATCTGCGTGGGCATGCAGGTGCTCTTCGAGCACGGTGACGAGCACGGCGTGGTGACCAAGGGGCTGGGGTTGCTGCCCGGCGGGGTGACCCGGCTGGCTGCCGCCCGGTTGCCGCACATGGGCTGGAACACGGTCCGGGCTCCCCGGGAGTCGGTGCTGTTCGCCGGGTTGCCGGAGCAGAGCCGTTTCTACTTCGTCCACTCGTACGCGATGGGCGACCCGGCGGCGCTGGCCGCCGCGGGGGCCACGGTGACCATTGCCCACCACGACACGGACTTCGTCGCGGCGGTGGAGCGTGGCTCGTTGTCGGCGGCCCAGTTCCACCCGGAGAAGTCCGCCGAGACCGGTGCCGCGTTGCTGCGCAACTGGCTCGCCACGTTGCCCAACGGTGGGTGAGCGTCGTCGCGCGGTGCCCGGTCGGCGGGTGTCGCGGTGAGCCGGGAGCGGGCCCGCCGGCGGGCGCAGCGGGAGGCGGAGCAGGCCCGGGAGCGGGCGGTCCGGCAGCGCCAGGTCGCTCGCCGGCAGCGCCGTCGGGCGGTGGTCCGTCGGTTGACGCCGCGGCTGCGGCGGGGTCGTTCCGGGCGGCTGGCCCGGCACAGTCGGGGTGAGCGGGCCGCGATCGTGCTGCTCACCGGCGCGGCGTTGATCCTGATCTGGACGTTCGTTGACAACCTGGCGTTGCGTATCGCGCTGATCGTGCTCTTGCTGCTCGTACTGCCGGCGATCGTCGTGATCGCCCTGGACCGTCGTACCTGATCGAGGAGAAGACCGTGAGCCTCACCCTGTTACCCGCCGTCGATGTCGCTGACGGCCGGGCCGTCCGGCTCGTGCAGGGCGCCCTCGGAAGCGAGAGCGTCTACGGTGACCCGTTGGAGTCCGCGCTGGCCTGGCAGCGGGACGGCGCGGAGTGGATCCACCTGGTCGACCTGGACGCGGCGTTCGGTCGGGGCACCAACGCGCACCTGCTGGCGGAGGTGGTGCGCCAGTTGGACGTGAAGGTGGAACTCTCCGGTGGCATCCGGGACGACGAGTCGCTGCGCGCGGCGCTGGGCACCGGGGCGGCCCGGGTGAACATCGGGACCGCCGCGTTGGAGGATCCGGTCTGGTGTGACCGGGTGGTGGCGGAGTACGGCGACCGGGTGGCCATCGGGCTGGACGTGCGGGGCCACACCCTGTCGGCGCGGGGTTGGACCCGCGACGGCGGTGACCTGTACGAGGTGCTGGAGCGGTTGGACAAGGCGGGCGCGAGCCGGTACGTGGTCACCGACATCACCAAGGACGGCACCATGCGCGGGCCGAACCTGGATCTGCTGCGCGAGGTGTGTGCCCGTACCGACCGGCCGGTGATCGCCTCCGGTGGGGTGTCCACTCTGGACGACCTGCGGGCGTTGGCGACCCTGGAGTCGGTCGGGGTGGAGGGTGTCATCGCTGGCAAGGCGCTCTACGCGGGTGCCTTCACGGTGGCCGAGGCGCTGCGGACGTTGGCGCAGGCGTGACGACGACCCGGCTCGGGTCGGGTGGCCCGTGGGAGCAGCGTTACGGCTACTCCCGGGTGGTCCGTGCCGGTGAGCGGGCCTGGACGGCCGGGTGCACGGCGACGGTGGACGGCCGGGTGGTGCACGTGGGTGATCCGGCCGCGCAGACCGCGCAGGCGCTGCGGATCGGGCTGGCCGCGCTCGCCGAGGTGGGTGCGGAGCCGGGCGATGTGGTGCGCACGAGGATGTACGTGACGGACCGGTCGCACGCCGACGAGGTGGGTCGGGCCCACAACGCGGTCTTCGGTGCGGTCCGGCCGGCGGCGACCCTGGTGGTGGTGGCCGGTCTGCTGGACCCGGAGCATCTGGTCGAGGTGGAGTTGGAGGCGTACCTCGGCGATCGCTGAGGCACGCGTCCGGTCGGCCTGCCGGCCGGCTCACGGACAGATAAGTTGTGCACAACTTAATTGTGAGCTACTTTTCAACGGTGACCGATGACCTGGTGCTGCGCCGGCAGGTGTGCTTCGCGCTCTACGCCGCGTCGCGCGCACTGACCGACGTCTACCGGCCGATCCTCGACGAGGTCGGGTTGACCTACCCGCAGTACCTGGTGCTGCTGGTGCTCTGGGAGCGTCCCGACGACGCCCCCACGGTGTCCGAGCTGGGCGCCGAGCTGCGGCTGGACTCCGGCACGCTCTCCCCGCTGCTCAAGCGGCTGGAGGGGGCGGGCCTGGTGGTGCGGCGGCGGTCGGCCCGCGACGAGCGGCGGGTCGAGGTGGGCCTCACCGAGCAGGGCCGGGCGCTGCGCGAGCAGCTCTGCGACGTCCCGCTGCGGATCGCTCAGGCCACCGGGCTGGGCCTCGGCGAGTTGGTGGCGCTGCGCGACACCCTCACCCGGGTCACCGACACCATCCACCGACAGAAGGAGCAGTGAGCACCATGCAGGTTCTCTACACCGCGTCCGCTACCGCCACCGGCGACGGCCGGGACGGCCACGTCGAGACCTCCGACGGCACTGTCGCGCTCGACCTGGCCGTGCCGAAGGAGATGGGCGGTGCCGGCGGTGCGGCCAACCCCGAGCAGCTCTTCGCCGCCGGCTACGCGGCCTGCTTCCACAGCGCGCTGCGGGTGGTGGCCCGCCGGGCCAAGGCCGACGTGACCGGTTCCGTGGTCGCCGCCGAGGTGGGCATCGGCCCGAACGGCAGCGGCGGCTTCGGGCTCACCGTGCAGCTCGTCGTCGACCTTCCCGCCGCGTCCCGCGAGGTGGCCGAGCAGCTCGTCGAGCAGGCGCACCAGGTCTGCCCGTACTCCAACGCCACCCGTGGCAACGTCGACGTCACGCTGACCGTCCGCGAGACCCTGCCCGCGTGACACCGCGGCACCCGGCCCCCACCCGCGGACGAGAGGACAACCATCCAGTGACCGGCAACCGCGAGATCCACCTGGCCAGCCGCCCCCAGGGCTGGCCCACCGAAGACACCTTCCGGCTCGTCGAGACCGACGTCCCGACGCCCGGACCGGGCCAGATCGTGGTCCGCAACCAGTTCATGTCGGTCGACCCGTACATGCGCGGACGGATGAACGACGTCAAGTCGTACGTGCCGCCGTACGCGCTCGACGCGCCGCTCGACGGGGCCGCGATCGGCGAGGTGGTGGCCAGCGAGGCGGCGGACATCGCCGTCGGGACCACCGTCCAGCACGGGCTCGGCTGGCGGGAGTACGCGCTGCTCGACGCGACCGCCGCCCGTCAGGTCGACCCGGACGTCGCCCCTGTCAGCGCGTACCTGAGCGTGCTCGGCATGACCGGGCTGACCGCGTACGCCGGGCTGCTGGAGGTGGCCGCGATGAAGCCCGGCGAGACGGTCTTCGTCTCCGCCGCGGCCGGTGCGGTCGGCAGCCTGGTCGGCCAGATCGCCAAGCTCAAGGGCGCCGGCCGGGTGATCGGCAGCGCCGGCTCGCCGGCCAAGGTCGAGCGGCTGCGGGCGCTGGGCTTCGACGCCGCCTTCGACTACCACGACGGGCCGGTCCGTGAGTCGTTGCGCGCGGCCGCCCCGGACGGCGTCGACGTCTACTTCGACAACGTCGGCGGCGACCACCTGGAAGCCGCGATCTCGGCCATGAACCTGCACGGCCGAGCCGCGATCTGCGGCATGATCTCCCAGTACAACGCCACCGAGCCGTCGCCCGCGCCGCGCAACCTGGCGCTGGTCATCGGCAAGCGGCTCACCCTGCGCGGCTTCCTGGTCAACGACCACCACGACGTCCGGCCGGCGTTCGTGCGCGACGTCGCGGGCTGGCTGCGCGACGGCACGCTGTCCTACGACGAGACGATCGTGGACGGCATCGAGAACGCCCCGGCGGCGTTCCTCGGCCTGCTGCGCGGCGACAACCTCGGCAAGATGCTCGTCAAGGTGTGACCGAGGCCTCGTTCACGGCGGTCGACCCGATCGGGTCGACCGCCGTGCCGCGGGCGGAGGATAGGCTCGCGGCATGACGGTGGCGGTACGGGTGATCCCCTGTCTGGACGTGGACGCCGGGCGGGTGGTCAAGGGGGTCAACTTTCTCGACCTGCGGGACGCCGGCGATCCGGTGGAGCTGGCCGCCGCGTACGACCGGGCCGGCGCTGACGAGTTGACGTTCCTCGACGTCACCGCGTCCTCCAGCGACCGCGGCACCATGCTCGACGTGGTGCGCCGCACCGCCGAGTCGGTGTTCATCCCGCTGACCGTCGGCGGTGGGGTCCGGCAGGTCGCCGACGTGGACACGTTGCTGCGCGCCGGGGCGGACAAGGTCGGCGTCAACACCGCCGCCATCGCCCGGCCGGAGCTGATCGCCGAGATCGCCGACCGGTTCGGCCGGCAGGTGCTCGTGCTCTCCCTCGACGTGCGTCGGTCGTCGACCGGTGCCACGCCCAGCGGCTTCGAGGTCACCACGCACGGGGGTCGACGCGGCACCGGCATCGACGCCGTGTGGTGGGCACACCGGAGCGCCGAGTTGGGCGCGGGGGAGATCCTGCTCAACTCGATGGACGCCGACGGCACCAAGGCGGGCTTCGACCTGGAGCTGATCGCCGCGGTGCGGGCGGTGGTGGACGTGCCGGTGGTGGCCAGCGGGGGTGCCGGTGAGGTGGCCCACTTCCCGCCCGCTATCGGCGCCGGCGCGGACGCGGTGCTCGCCGCCAGCGTCTTCCACTTCGGCGAGCTGACCGTCGCCGAGGTCAAGGACGCGCTGCGCCTCGACGGCCACCCGGTGCGCTGAGCCGCTCAGCGCTCGCCGGAGTGCCCCTCCGGTGACCGACGCGGGGTGGGGATCGAACGGACCGCGTACTCCTGGACAGCCGCCGCGTGGTCGGCCTCGTCCAGGATCCAGTCGGCGCTGCCGGGCGCGTGCCGGCGGGTCAACACACCCTGCACGGTGTCCACCATGGTCGCCACACCCGCGCGCGGGCGGGTACGCCAGAGCGTCTCACCCTCGGCGGTGATCCGGAACCAGCCGTCGGCGACGCTGACCAGCCCGGCGCCGACCAGCCGCTGGACCGCGGCCTCCACCTCGTGCCGCTGCGGGATCGCGTGGTTGAGGTGGTCGGCGGTGGAGAGCACGTCGGCCAGGCGAACGCCCTCCGGTCGTCGGCTTGTCGCCGACCGACGGTGCCGTCCGGCGCCGCTCGCGATGACGAGCGACACGAAGATCCAGGCGTCCGTCCAGCGCCAACCGTTCTCCCCCATGCAGAGATGATGACGGCGCGCGTCGCGGAAGGGAACACCCACCCGCCAACCGGTGTGCAGCACCACCACCACGTACCGGTTCGCGGACGGTCGGTGAGGCTTCAGCCGGCGGGGGTGACCGGCGCGGGACTGCCCGGTGGCGGTGCGGGGCTGTCGGGTGTGCCGCCCTCCGGCACGGCGCTTTCGGGTGCCGGAGCTTCCGGCACGGCGAACAGCGGGATGAAGAACTGGGCCAACGGACCGATGGCCAACGCGTACGCGACGGTGCCCACCCCGACCGTGCCGCCGAGCAGCCAGCCCAGCGCCAGCACGGTGACCTCGATGACGGTGCGCACCAGCCGGACCGACCGGCCGGGCCGGCGGGCCACGTACCCGGTCATCAGGCCGTCGCGCGGGCCGGGGCCCAACTGGGCGCCGAGGTACAGAGCGGTGGCGGCGCCGTTGGCGACGATCCCGCTGATCAGCATCGCGATCCGGACACTGCGCGGGCCACCCTCCGGCAGCAGGGCCACCGTGGCGTCCACCACCAGACCGATGACCACGACGTTGCTGACCGTGCCGAGGCCGGGCCGCTGCCGCAGCGGGATCCAGAGCAGCAGGACCAGCGCGCCGACGCCGATGGTGACCGTCCCGAAGGAGAGCCGGGTCAGCTCGGAGAGCCCCTGGTGGAACACGTCCCACGGGTCGAGGCCCAGATCGGAGCGGATCATCAGGGCCATGCTGACGCCGTAGAGCGTGAGCCCGAGGTAGAGCTGGACCAGCCGTCGAACCGGCCGGTGCCGCAGATTGCCAAGCAGTGCCATGCATGCCACCCTAGGTGCCAATCCTCATCGAGGAAGAAGCCAATATCCGAGGAGTGGCCATGACTGGGCAGGTACGCGGTGTCCAATTGGCCCGTCTGCTCGGGCAGTGGCATGCGCTCCCGGGTCGGCGACGCAGCCCCGACTACGCCGCGCTGGCCGGCTCGGTGCGCGGGCTGCTCGCCGACGGCCGTCTGCCGCTGGGCGTCCGCCTCCCGGCCGAACGGGAACTGGCCGAGGCGCTGCGGATCAGCCGGACCACTGTCACCGCTGCCTACCGGCAGCTACGCGAGAGCGGGCACCTGGCCAGCCGCCGAGGCGCCGGCAGCTGGACGATGCTGCCCGGCAACCACCGGGTGGCCAGCACCGGGCTGTGGACCCCGCTGGACGACCGGGAGATGCTCGACCTCGGCGTCGCGGCGCTGGCCGCCCCGCCGCAGCTGCTGTCGGCCGCCCGGGCTGCCGCCGAGGACCTGCCCCGCTACCTGAGCGGGGCCGGCTACCACCCGACCGGCATCATCGAGCTGCGTGAGGCCGTGGCCGACGCGTACAGCGCCCGGGGTCTGCCCACCTCGGCCGACCAGATCATGGTCACCAGCGGCACCCAGCACGCACTGGACCTGGTGCTGCGGCTCGCCCTCGCCCCGGGCGGCACCGTGCTGGTCGAGTCCCCGACCTACCCCAACGCCCTCGCCGCGCTGGCCGGCCGGCGGGCCCGGATCACCACCCACGGTCTGGCCGCCGACGCCGGCTGGGAGCCCGACCTGCTGCTGGGCAGTCTGCGGCAGACCCGGCCGAAGCTGGCGTACCTGATTCCGGAGTTCCAGAACCCGACCGGGCACCTGATGCCCGCCGCGCTGCGCGAGCGCGTGGTCGCCGCCGCGCACGCGGTCGGCACCGACCTGGTCATCGACGAGTCGTTCGTGGACCTGTCGATGGACGGCACCGAGCCGCCACCCCCGGTCGCCACCTACGACCGGCACAGTCGGGTGATCAGCATCGGGGGGATGAGCAAGCCCTACTGGGGTGGCCTGCGGATCGGCTGGGTGCGGGCGTCCGCGCCGCAGGTGCAGCGACTGGCCGCCGTGCGGGTCGGAGTCGACATGGCCAGCCCGGTGCTGGACCAACTGGTCGCGGTGCACCTGCTCGCCGACGCCGAGGCCATCGTCGCCGACCGCCGCGTCCAGTTGGCCGTGCAGCGTGATGCCCTGCTCGGCGCGCTGGCGCACCAACTGCCCGAGTGGCGGGTCACCGTGCCACGCGGTGGCGTGACGCTGTGGGCCGAGTTGGACGGCCCGGTCTCCAGCGCGCTGGCCCGCGCCGCGGAGGAGGTCGGCGTACGACTCGCGCCCGGCCCCCGGTTCGGCCTGGACGGCACCCTGGAGCGCTTCCTGCGGCTGCCGTTCACCCTGCCCGCAGCGGACCTCGTGGAGGCCGTCGGGCGGATCGCGGCGATCCGCTACGACCTGGACCGTGCCGCCCGTCAGCGGTGGCGCGAGCCGGCCGTCATCGCCTGAGCCGGCACCGAACACACCAGGGGCATCCGCCGGCACCGTTATGCCGGGAATATGTCATCCGACCTGGTCCGGCTGCCACACTCTCCTGGTGGTCGAGGGCGCGGGAGTGCGTGGGGTCCAGCGGAGCGCGCCTGGCTCCCGGGCGACCCGCCTCGAACTCTTCTACGACCTGATCTTCGTCTTCGCCTTTCTGAACGTCACCACCGTCACCGCCGGCAATCCGACGGTTGCCGGGCTGATCCGGTGCCTGGTGGTGCTGGACGGGATTCGCCGTGTTGGGCAACCTGGTCCGTACCGACCAGGGCATCGTCCCGCTGGTCGGCTTCGCCACCATGGCCGCCGCCTTCGTGCTGGCGCTGAGCCTGCCGAAGGCGTTCACCGACCGTCCCGGTGGGCTGCCCGGCCCGCTGGTCTTCGCGGCCGGCTATTTCCTGGTCCGGGTCGGCGAGACGTCCATCTTCCTGTGGCTGGGCCGTCGGGACCGGGACGTGCGTCGACGCTGGCGGATGCTCGCCCTGCCGGTGGTGCTCGCCACGTCGCTCATCGTCGTGGCCGCCCTGGTGCCGCAGCGGCTCTTCGACGGCACCGCCGAGGGGGTGTTCCGGCTGGCGCTGTGGCTCGCCGCCCTGGCCGTCGAGTACGGGGCCGGGCTGGCGCTGCGCGGCACCGGGTGGACGGTGCTCTCCGCCGGGCACTGGGCGGAGCGGCACAGCCAGATCGTCCTGATCGCCCTCGGCGAGGCCATCATCGCGCTCGGGTTCGCTCCCGGCGGCAGCGCCGGCCTGCCGCTGACCTGGCCGGCGCTGATCGCCGCAGTGCTCGGCATCGCGGTGGCCGCAGCGCTGTGGTGGGCCTACTTCGACACCCTGGCGCTCGGCATGGAACAGACTCTGCACCGGACCCGCGACCCCGTCGCCCGCGCCGCCCTGGCCCGCGACGCCTACACCTACCTGCACCTGCCGGTCATCGCCGGCGTCATCCTGTTCGCGCTCGGACTCAAGGGGCTGATCAACGACGAAGCCGACGTCAGCACGCCGAACTGGGGGGTTCCGCTGCCGGGCTTCGACCTGCTCGCGCTCTACGGCGGGGTCGCGCTCTATCTGCTCGCGCTCATCGTGCTCGGCCGGAAGATGCTCGCCGCCCCCCGCTGGCCCACGATCGGCGGAATCCTGCTGCTGCTCGTGCTGGTGCCGGTGGCCGGGTCGTTGCCCGAGCTGTCCGCGTTGACCATGCTGGCCGTGGCCGCCTGGCTGGCAGTGGGGGCGCAGACGATCGTCGACGCCCAGCGCCGACGCGGGGTCCGCGAGGTGGCGCTGGCGGAGCAGCTCGCCGTGGAGGAGGACCAGACGAGGTGGCGGGGCCACCACCTGTGAGGGCCCCGTGCCGGCCGGGAGCCGGGCACGGGGCCCTCGACGGCGTCAGAGCTCGGCGAGGGTGCCGGCGTACATCTTGTCGATTTCGGCGGCGAAGTTGCTCTCCACGCCCCGCCGCTTGATCTTCAAGGACGGGGTGATCTCGCCGTCCTCGATCGTCAGGTCGCGCGGCAGGATCGCCACCTTCTTGATCGTCTCCCAGCGGTTGAGCTTGGCGTTGAGCTGGGCGACGTACTCCTCGACCATCGTCTGGGCCTCCGCCGAGGCGACGATCTCGGAGTAGCTGCGCCCTTCGAGGGGGCCGCCGGCGGCCCAGCCGCGGATCGCGTCCGGGTCCAGGGTGACCAGCATCGTGCAGAAGTTGCGGGCCTGACCGACGACGACCGCCTGCGAGGTGTACGGGCAGATGGCCTTGAACATCCCCTCGATGTGCGACGGCGCGATGTACTTGCCGCCCGAGGTCTTGACCAGGTCCTTCTTACGGTCGGTGATGCGCAGGTAACCCTGTTCGTCGAGGGTGCCGATGTCACCGGTGCGGAAGAAGCCGTCCTCGGTGAACGCGGCGGCGGTCTCCTCCGGCAGGTTGTGGTAGCCGCGCATCACCGGCCGACCACGGACCAGGATCTCCCCGTCGGTGTCGATCTTGCACTCGAGGTCGCCCATCGCCCGGCCCACGGTGCCGATCCGCAGCCCGGCCGGGGGGTTGACGAAGTTGCCCGCGCTGGTCTCGGTCAGGCCGTAGCCCTCGGAGATCGGCAGGTTCGCGGCGGCGAAGAAGGTGGCGATCTCCGGGCTGAGGGGCGCGGCGCCGGACACCAGCACCCGCATCCGGCCGCCCAGGCGGGCCTGGAGCTTGCTGAACACCAGCTTCTCGGCCAACCCGTAGCGCAGCTTCAGCCCGGCCGGCACCGGCTTGCCGGCCTGCTCAAGGGTGACCTTCTCCTTGCCGATGCCGACCGCCCAGCCGAAGATCTTCGCCTTCGCGCCGCCGGCACCCTGCGCGGTGGTCACCGCCTTGTTGTAGACCTTCTCGAACACCCGGGGAGCGCCGCACATCAGCGTCGGACGGATGACCGAGAGCAGGTCGACCAGCTTGTCCACCCGGCCGTCGACGTAGGTGGGCAGGCCGACGTGGATGGCGCCGCAGAGCAGGGTCTTGCCGAACGAGTGAGCCAGCGGCAGCCACAGGTACTGCAGGTCGTCGTCGCGTAGCAGCCCCACGTCCGCCTGCGCCACCGCCTCCCAGCACCAGCCGCCGTGCAGCAGCTCGACGCCCTTGGGCTGCCCGGTGGTGCCGGAGGTGTAGATCAGGGTGGCCAGGTGGTCCGGGCCGATGCCGGCCACCAGCATGTCGATCAGATCCGGTTCGGCGGCCAGCGCCTGGGCGCCGCGCTCCTCCAGCTCGGCGAGCGTCAGCTGCGCGATCGCCGCGGTCGGGTCGGCGGCACCGTCGAGGAGCACCACGTGGGTGAGCGCGGGCAGGGTCGCCCCGGCGATCTTCGCCGCCTGGGCCGGGTTCTCCGCGAACAGCACCTTGGAACCGGAGTCGGCGATGATGTACGTCGCGTCGGTCGGCTCGGTGGTCGGGTAGACGGTGGTGGTCGCGCCGCCGGCGCACATGATGCCGAGGTCGGCGATCACCCACTCCAGCCGGGTGTTGGCGAGGATCGCGACCGGGTCCTCCTGGCCGACGCCCAGGCCGTGCAGGCCGGCGGCGACCGCCTTGGCGCGCTGACCGACCTGCGCCCAGGTCAGCCAGACGGGCCCCGAGTCGTCGGGGTTCGGGGATGCGAACGCGTTTCGGTCGGGGGTGGCCGCCACGCGCTTGAGAAACATGTCCGGGATGGAGCGGTACGGTACATCGAGAGCCATCGCTGTAGCCGCCTTCGGGGGTGGTGGCGTGACGGTCGTCACGTCATGATGGTTACCGAAGAGTATTGCCTGTCGCCATGCATCGGCTAGCCCTGGTGATCGTCCGGCCGTCCCATCCCACCAACCGGTACGGTCGATCAGGCGTACCGGGCAGCCACCACTGACCAGTCGTAGGTGGCCCGGACCCAGTTGCGCCGGACCACCAACGCGTCGCGCAGCCGGTCGTCGCCGGTGGCGCGGAGCGCCTCCTCCGCGTCCAGGTACGTCGCCAAACCCTGGTTGAACCGGTGCGCCGCGCTCCGCAGCGCGGTCGCCTCGTCCGCCTCGCTGTCCTGGGCGATCACCGTGACCAGGTTGTGCGCGTCCGGGTCGGCCTGACTCTCCTTGCCGTACGAGAACAGGTCGTTGCACCAGCAGACCAGGTCCACCGCCAGTAGGTCGAGGGTGGCCAGGCCCGGGTCGGCGCGTTGGGTCGGCCCGGAGGGTCGCCTCGACGCCAGGTCGGTCAGGGTGAGGCAGGGGTGCACACCGCCGATGTGCCGGCGCAGTTGGACGTACTCCGCCATCTCGGGCACGCGCCGACGTTCCCGGTTGCCCGCCTCCCAGAGCAGCGCCAACAGATACTCCCGCATCTGGCTGACGAACCGCAGGAGCAGCCCGGCGTGATCGTGCAGCCGGGTCCGGCGGCAGAGGTCGTGCAGCGCGTCACCCAGGGGCCCGACGGCGGGCGGTGCCACGTCCGGGTCACCGCACCGGTCGAGCACGTCGAGCAGGGTGCTGATCGCCGGTCCCAACCGCGCCGGGTCGGCGCCGAGGCCGTCCTCGTCGCAGGCGTCATCCATCACGAAGAGCCAGCTGATCAGGTCGGTGAGCAGCCGAAGCCCCTCCACCGAGCCGTCCGGGCAGGCGCGGCCGGCCAGGCCGGCGGCGTCGGCCCGTTCCAGCCGGTACACACGTTGGCCGGAATCGACCAGCCCGAACGTGCGTGCCCACTCGATGCTCTCACTCGCCACTTGGTCCGTGGCACCATGGCGCCCCGTGGGGAACGGCGGTTCCCGCAGCGCCGAAATCGCGAAGTCCCGCACAGTGTGCCCCCACTCCGTGCCGCCCGGCGCGGCGCGGCGCGGTGAAGCGTACGGGAGGGCGTATCAGCGTGCTTCGCTGGGTGTGGGGAATCCGACAGCTATTCAGTGACCGTTTCCGTACAGACGGTCACATTCCCAGGCTGGCGTCGCGCAGTCGTCCCGCCACCTCCGTCGAGCCGTTCAGTTGGACCCGGGCCACCCGTTGCCGGCCGGACAGGAACAGCACCAACTCCCCCGGGGAGCCCACCAGGCGCAGCGGCTCACCGCCGCGACCGACGGAGATCTCACCGTGACCGGGCGCCTGCACGAGGAGGTCCGCCGGAAAACGGCGCAGGGCCAGCCGGGCCATCGGGGCCACGCGTTTCCAGAGTGCGCTCTGCAAACCGGTGGGCAGATCGCGCGGCTGCCACCCGGAGCCGGCCCGTCGGACGTCCTCGTGGTGGATGAAGAACTCCATCGTGTTGGCCAGTTCGTCGGTCAGCGGATTGCTGACCGGGCTCCACAGCGGCGGGCGCCGTACCTGCGCCACCAGTTCGGGGTACCCCTGTGCGGCGAGGCGCTGCCGGACCCGCTCGGCGTATCCGCGCAGCGGCGGCAGCAGGATCCCACCCGCCGCGTCCGGACGGCGCTCCCGCAGCACCAGATGAGCGGCGAGGTCACGGGTCGCCCAGCCCTCGTTGATCGTCGGGGCGTCCGGCCCGAGGGCCAGCAGAAGATCGGCCAGCGCCTCGCGCTCGGCTCGGGCGTACCGCGGCATGGCCCGATCGTAGGCCCGGTGGCCCGTCGGCGCGCGCCGACGGACGCCGGTCGCCGCCCGCGGACACCGTCGTCCGGTACGTGACGGTCGACATATCCAGTCAGGGTCGGCGGTGCTGGCCCTGACCGGTAAGGATGAGGGAGATAATTACGGCTTACGGCGGGGGAGAGCGTGGCGAGCAAGACAAGTCGGGACGTTCTCAGTCGAGGGCTGGGGGTTCTGCGACAGGCGATCCGTGAGCAGCCGCGGATCTTCTCGGTGGCGGTCGTCGGCAGCGTGCTCTTCGGCGGGATGATCATCGTCAGTGCCCGGGTCGTCGGGTCGGTCGTCGGTGAGGTGGCGCTTCCGGCCATCGAACGCGGCGAGGTGGGCGCCGGCACCCTGGCGCTGGCCGCGACCGCGTTGTTCGGGATCAGCGTGCTGCGGGTCGCGGGCATCTTCGGCCGCCGCCTCGGCGCCGGCTACATGCAGTACCGCCTCCAGGCCTCCTACCGCCGCCGGGTCACCCGTCGGTACCTGGAGCTGCCGCTGTCCTGGCACCACCGCAACTCCACCGGCACCCTGCTGTCCAACGCCAACTCCGACGTGGAGGCGGCCTGGTACCCGATCGCGCCACTGCCGTTCGCCGTCGGCACGTTGGTGATGCTGGTCGGCGCGATCGTGTCGCTCTTCGCCACCGACTGGGCGCTCGCCCTGGTCGGCCTCGCGGTCTTCCCCGCGCTGTTCGCGCTCAACGTCATCTACTCCCGCCGGATGGCACCCCGGCAGGCCCGGGCGCAGCGGCTGCGTGCCGAGGTCAGCGGCATCGCCCACGAGAGCTTCGACGGGGCCCTGGTGGTCAAGACGATGGGTCGCGAGGCCCAGGAGACCGCCCGGTTCGCGGGCCGAGCCGGTGAGCTGCGCGATTCGTTGATCGCGGTCGGTCGGCTGCGCGGCATCTTCGACCCGCTGTTGGAGACCCTGCCCAGCCTCGGCACCCTCGCCGTGCTGGTGGTCGGGGCGTTCCGGCTGCGCCAGGGCGCGATCAGCGTGACCGAGCTGGTCAGCGTGGCCTTCCTCTTCACCGTGCTGGCGTTTCCGGTGCGGGCCATCGGTTGGGTGCTGGCCGAGCTGCCGCGCAGCGTCGCCGGTTGGGACCGGGTCCGCCGGGTGCTCGACGCCACCGGCGAGATGCCGTACGGGCAGCGGGTGCTCGACCCGAACGAGACCGCGCCGGCCACCCTCACCTTCCACGACGTGCACTACTCCTACCCGCCCGCCGAAGCACACCCGCCCGGCGCGCAGGTCCTCGGCGAGGTCGGCTTCACGGTGCCGTCCGGTCGGACGGTGGCCCTGGTCGGGCCCACCGGCGCCGGCAAGTCCACCATCGCCTCGCTGGCGGTGCGGCTCGTCGACCCGGACTCCGGCACGGTGAGCCTGGACGGCGTGGACGTGCGCGAGCTGACCTCCGCCTCGCTGGCCGGCACGGTGGCCCTGGTCGCCCAGGTGCCGTTCATCTTCGACGACACGGTCCGCGCCAACATCGCCCTCGACCGGCCCGGCGTCGACGACGAGGTGGTCTGGGCGGCGCTGCGGCTGGCCGAGGCGGACGGGTTCGTCGCCGCGCTGCCCGACGGTCTGGACACCATGGTCGGCGAGCGGGGCACCTCGCTCTCCGGCGGTCAGCGCCAACGGCTCACCCTGGCCCGCGCGCTGGCCGGCCGACCGCGCCTGTTGGTGCTCGACGACGCGACGAGCGCTGTCGATCCCCGAGTGGAGGCGGCCATCCTGGCGGGGCTGCGGTCGTCGACCGCGGCGGCGGGCGTTCCGGCCGCGTCGATCCTGGTGGTGGCGTACCGGCGGGCCACCATCGCGCTCGCCGACGAGGTCATCTACGTGGAGCAGGGACGGGTGGTCGCCCGGGGCACCCACAGCGAGTTGTTGGCCACCGTGCCCGGGTACGTCGACCTGGTCACCGCCTACGAGCAGGCCGAGGTCGAGCGCGCGCAGGAGAGTTCGTACGGCGACGACGTGGCGCCGCTGCCGTCGGGCCTGGAAATCGAGGTGGACCGGTGAGCGCGAGGAGTGCAGCGAAGCGGAGCCCCGCAGTCGCGAACGGAAGGCGGGCCCGGTGAGCGCGAGGAGTGCAGCGAAGCGGAGCCCCGCAGTCGCGAACGAAAGGCGTGACCCGGTGAGTGTCGAGGAGCGCGGGCAGCGGGAGGAGACGACCTGGCAGACCCTGCGTCGGGGCCTGGCGCTCTCGCCGGAGCTACGGATCGGTCTGGCCGGCACGTTGGGCCTGGCGTTGGTCTACATGGTCGGTCGGGTCGCCGTGCCGGTGGCGGTGCAGCAGGGCATCGACCGGGGCCTCGTCGGCGGTCTGAACCTGACCGTGGTCTGGACGGTGGTGGCGATCACCGCGGCGATCCTGACGATCACCACGATCTGCGGCTACCTGATGATGCGCCGGCTGTTCACGGTCAGCGAGACGGCGTTGGCCAATGTCCGGACGCGGGCGTTCCGGCACGTGCACGACCTGTCGATGTTGCACCAGCAGTCGGAGCGGCGGGGTTCGTTGGTCTCGCGGGTGACCAGCGACGTCGACCAGATCACCCAGTTCCTCCAGTGGGGCGGGGTGATCCTGCTGGTCAACCTGGGTCAGCTGGTGGTCACCACCGCCGTCATGCTGGCGTACTCCTGGCAGTTGACACTGGTGGTGCTGGCCGCGTTCCTGCCGGCGGTGTTCGTCATCCGGCAGTTGCAACGTCGCCTCGGCTCGGCGTACGCGACGGTGCGCCAGCGCACCGGGACGCTGCTCGGCGCGATCGGCGAGAGCGTGGTGGGCGCGCCGGTGATCCGGGCGTACGGGATCGCCGGGCGTACGGAGCGGCGGCTGGACGAGGCGATCGACAAGCAGCGCCTGGCGCAGCAACGGGCGATCCGGATCAGCATCGTGGGCAGCTCGGTCGGGGAATTGGCGGCGGGGCTGGCGCTGGCCGGCGTGGTGGTGCTGGGTGTGGTGTTGGGGGTGGACGGCACGCTGTCGATCGGCCAGCTGACCGCGTTCCTCTTCCTGGTGACGCTCTTCATCCAGCCGGTGCAGATCGCCACCGAGGTGCTCAACGAGGCGCAGAACGCGATTGCCGGCTGGCGTCGGGTGTTGGACGTGCTGGACGTCGCCCCGGACGTGGCCGACCCGGGGGAGCAGGGGCGGGAGTTGCCGGGCGGGCCGCTGGACATCCGGTTCACCGGGGTGCGGTTCGCCTATCCGGGTGGGCCGCCGGTGTTGCACGACATCGAGCTGGAGATCGCGGCGAAGAGTCGGGTGGCGGTGGTCGGTGAGACCGGCAGCGGCAAGACCACGTTCGCCAAGCTGCTGACCCGGCTGATGGACCCGTCGGCCGGGGCGGTGCTGCTGTCCGGGGTGCCGTTGACGGATGTCCGGTTCGATTCGCTGCGCTCGCGCGTGGTGATGGTGCCGCAGGACGGGTTCCTGTTCGACGCGACAGTGGGGGACAACGTCCGTTTCGCTCGTCCGGAGTTGACCGACGAGCAGCTGAGCACCGCCTTCACCGAGCTGGGTCTGTCGGACTGGCTGGAGGGTCTGCCGGCGGGCCTGGACACTCCCGTCGGGGAGCGCGGCGAGGCGCTCAGCGTCGGCGAGCGTCAGCTTGTCGCGTTGGCCCGCGCGTACGTGGCCGACCCGGATCTGCTCGTGCTCGACGAGGCGACCAGCGCGGTGGACCCGGCGACGGAGGTGCGGTTGCAGCGCACGCTGGACGCGGTCACCCGGGGCCGGACCACCCTCGCGATCGCGCACCGGCTCTCCACGGCGCAGGCCGCCGACGAGGTGATCGTGGTGGACCGGGGTCGGGTGGTGCAGCGCGGCCCGCACGACGAGCTGGTCCGCGACGCCGACTCGGTGTACGGGCTGCTCTACGCCTCCTGGTTGGAGCAGACCAGGTGAGGTGCTGCGGTGTGGTGGACGCCGACGGTCGGGTGCTCTAGGCTCCGGGTTAGGTAAGCCTAACCTTCTAAGGAGGTCGCGCCCATGCGGCCCAACTCCGCCGAGATCGTCCGTACCCTCGTCGCCGGCCGCCTGCCCGGTCTGGTGCACCTGGCCCACCGGCCGGGCCCGCACCACGCCCGGCACGTCACCGACTCGGACGGGCGGGTGCTGTTGCTGGTGCCGGTGGCCAGTCACCTGGCCGCCGCCCTGCAACCGGCGCCCGGCAGCGGTGACGTCGCGGTGGTGCTCGACGTGCTCGACCTGCCGCCCGCCGCCGGTGCGCCCGGCCTGGGGCGGGCCTGGGTGTCCGGCTGGGCGGCCGAGCTGCGCGGCGACGAGGCCCGCCAGGGCGCTGTCGACTTCGCCGCGGTCGAGCCGACCGGGGACCTGCTCGACCTGGGCACCCGGTTCCGGTTGTTCCGCTTCGAGGTGGTCGAGGTCCGTTGGGAGCGGGCCGGCGTCGTGCACCGGATCGACCCGGTGGCGTACGCCGAGGCCGAGCCGGACCCGGTGCACCCGGTCGAGGCCCGTCTGCTCGCCGACCTCGCCGAGTGCCACGGCGCCCAGGTGACCGAGTACCTGTGCCAGCAGCTCGGGTTGACCGGGCAGACCCCGGACGGACCTCCCCGGGTGGTGCGCATCGACCGCTACGGGCTGCTGGTCGCCCTCGGTCGACCCGGTGCCCGACGTCGGGTCCGGCTGACCTTCCCGAACCCGCTGGCCGACCCAGCCGACCTCCCCCGTCTGCTCCCCCCACTGCGACTCACTGCCGCCACCCACCCACCCCACTAGCCCCCCCAGGCCCCGGCCCTCCGCCGCGCCGATCTTGCACTTTCGGTTGCCGATATGCGAGTTGCATCCCTTATGTCGGCGCAGAAAGTGCAAGATCGCGGGAGGGGGTTGGGGTCGAGGGGGCTAGGTGGGGTGGGGTCAGGTCGGCAGCGGGCCGGTGAGGTAACGCTGGATCGTGGGGCCGACCATGACCGCCAGGGTTTCCGGGTCGGCCGAGGCGACCGGCTCAAGGCGTACCACGTGCCGCATCATGGCCAGGCCGATCATCTGGCTGGCCACCAGGGAGCCCCGCAGCGGCAGCTCGGCCGGATCGACGTCGAGGTTTTCGAGTACCCGGCGCAGCACCTGGGTGGTGACGAACTCCCGCAGCAGTCGAGCCGTCCACTCGTTGCTCACCGCGGAGCGCAGCAGTGCCTGCGCGGCGCTCCCGGCCGGGGAGTCCCAGACGCCGAGGAACGTACGCACCATCCGCTCGCCGACGGCGTCCCGGTCACCGGCGAGCACTTTCGGCACCAGCTGACCGGGGTCGACCGGAAAGTTCATCGCGGCCAGGAAGAGCTGGTCCTTGCTGCCGAAGTAGTGGTGCACCAGCGCGGGATCGACCTCAGCCGTGCCGGCGATGGCCCGGATCGAGGCGGCGTCGAAGCCCCGTTCGGCGAACGCCGCCCGCGCCGCGTCGAGGATCGCCTCCCGGGTGCCCGGTTTGCCGGGTCGCCGGCCGGTTCGCCGCGTCATCGCCGCCCTTCGTTCGTCCGCCTGGGCCCGTGGTGGGCCGGCCCGGTCAACGCCGGGGTCAGCAGCCGTGCCGGCCGCCGCCCCCGGCGTCGGCGGTCAGCCGCTGCGTCGGCGCAGGGTCGCCGCCGCGAGCACCAGCGCCAGCACCACCGCGCCGAGCACCACCGCGACATCCCGCCACATCCGGCCGGTCGGTTCGGCGTGGGCACCGACCTCCTGCAAAGCCTCGATGGCGTACGACAGGGGGAAGGCGTCACTGAGCGCCTGGAGCCAGCCGGCCATCTGGTCGCGGGCCACGAACAGCCCGCAGAGCAGCAGTTGGGGGATCACCACGACCGGCAGGAACTGTACTGCCTGGAACTCGGTGCGGGCGAAGGCACTGCACAGCAGCCCGAGGGCGACGCCGAGCACCGCGTCGAGCACGGCGATCCCGATCACCAGCCCGATGCTGCCGGCGGTCTCCAGACCGAAGATCCAGTACGCCACGGCGGCGGCGACGGCGGCCTGCACGGCGGCGGCCAGCCCGAACGCGATGCCGTACCCGAAGAGCAGGTCGAGCTTGCCCAGCGGGGTGGTGAGCAGCCGCTCCAACGTGCCCGAGGTGCGTTCGCGCAGCATGGCGATGCTGGTCACCAGAAACATGATCACGAAGGGGAAGATGCCGAGCATCACCAGCGCGATCCGGTCGAAGGTGCTCGGCTGACCGGGCGGGGTCGGCTGGTCGGCGTACATGAAGTAGACCAGGGTGAGCAGGACGGCCGGCACCACCACGAGCAGCGCGATGGTCCGCCGGTCGTGCCGGAGCTGACGCAGGATGCGGCCGGTGGTGGCGGCGAGGATTCGCGGGCTCATGCTGTCTCCCGTGCGGCGGTCGCGTCGGTGCTGGTGGAGGCGGCCTCGCCGGCCCGGATGAGCCGCAGGAACGCCTCGTCGAGGTCGTCCACACCGGCGGCGGCGCGGATCGCCGCCGGGCTGTCGTCGGCGATCAACCGCCCCTGACGGATCAGCAGCAGGCGGTCGCACCGGGCCGCCTCGTCCATCACGTGGCTGGACACCAGCAGTGTGGTGCCGGCGGCGGCCATCGCGTGGAACCGGGCCCACAGGTCAGCGCGCAGCACCGGATCCTGACCGACGGTCGGCTCGTCGAGGATGACCAGCTCCGGCTCCCCGACCAGGGCGCACGCCAACGAGGCTCGGCTGCGTTGACCGCCGGAGAGGGTGCCGACCAGCTGACCGGCCGCCTCGGCCAGCCCGACATCGCTGATCGCCCGATCGGCCTCGGCGCGCCCACGCCCGTACAGGGTCGCGAAGTAGCGGGCGTTCTCCCGGACGGTCAGGTCGGCGTAGACGCTCGGCGCCTGGGTCAGGTAGCCCACCCGGTGTCGCAGCGCGGGAGTGCCCGCCGGTTGGCCGAGCACGGTGACCGTCCCGCTGGCGACCACCTGCACCCCGACCACCGCGCGCATGAAGGTGGTCTTGCCGCTGCCACTGGGGCCGAGCAGCCCGGTGACCGCGCCGCGCGGCACCCGGCAGCTGATGCCGTCCAGCACCCGCCGCCCACCCCGGTCGACGACCAGGTCCCGGACGGCTATCGCATCGTCCATCGCACACCTCCACAGAAACTCATCATCTGTTGAACTCAACGCTAGATGAAATACCGCGCCGCACGCAACGGCCCGGAATCGACAACTGGGCGCCGACCGTTGCGCCCAGTGCGAGAACGGGCAGTAAGCTCCGGACCGGACACGAAGTCCGCCAACGGGCATTGCGCACCGATCGGACGTGCGGCACGATGGCGCCGTGGGTCACGCTCCGTTACCGGATAGCGGTTTTCTCGAGGATTGGGCCGCGCGGTTGCGGCAGGCCGCCGAGCGGCCGGTCGTCGGCATCCTGTTGCGCGGCAGCCACGCCCGCCGCGCCGCCACCGCGCACAGCGACGTCGACCTGGACGTGCTGGTCGGCGGCGCCCCGTACGCGGCCCGCCGGGCCTACCTGGCCGAGTCCGCAGGCCAGCTCACCCACGTCTCGGTGGCCGCCCGTGACGTCCGGTCCTGGGTGCACCGCCTCGGCGAACCGGCCGACTGGGCGTTCGGGCTACCGGTCACCGCGCCGGCGCGGCTGCTCTGGGCCGACCCGCACTGGCGGCCCCGGATCGACCTGCCAGTGCTGTGTCAGCCCGCCGAGCCGCCCCGGCTGGAAGAGATGATCGCCACGCTGGGTAAGGCCGCCGCCGCCCGCGCGGCCAACGACCGCCTCGGGGTCCGGCTCGCCGTCGCCGACCTGGCGCGGCTCTGCCCCTCGGTGCTCCGCCCGGCCAACCCGTCCGTGCGGGTCCACTCCCGCCGGGCGGCCTTCGCGGCGGCCCTGGAACTGCCGGTGACCCCACCGGGCTACCGGTCGGACATGCTGCTCTGCCTCGGGCTGCGCCCGGGCGCTACCGGGCAGCTCTGGGCCGCCGCCGTCCGGTTGGTCGCCGGCACCCTGCCGTTGATCCGGCCGTACGCCGAGGAGATCGCCGACACGGCTGGCGCGGACCTGGCCGCCGCCCTGGTCGACGGCCGGTTGGACCGCTACGTCGCCCAGTTGGCGCGGCCGGCGGGGCCCGCGCCGCAGCCCTCGTCCCCGCCGCAGACCCGGCCCTCGGGGCCCTCGCCGCAGCCCTGGCGGGAGCGGTCGGCGGCGCCCGCGCCGCGTGCGGGAGAATTGCTCACTGTGCCCGTACCTGACCCGCCGGTGACCGGCGTACCCAGCGACCCGAACGAGCTGGCCGCGCCCGCGCCGGCGCGCCCCTCCCGGCTCGACCCGGCCATCGCGGCCCAGCTGCGCCGCACCGCCGACGGTCTGGTCGCCGCCGTGGTGCGCGCGCACGACTCCGGTGAGGTGCTGATGGTCGCCTGGATGGACGACGAGGCGTTGCACCGCACCCTGACCACCGGCCGGGCCACCTACTGGTCGCGCAGCCGACGCGAATACTGGGTCAAGGGCGCCACCTCAGGGCACCACCAGTACGTGCGGTCGGTCGCCCTGGACTGCGACGGGGACGCGCTGCTGGTGAGCGTGGACCAGGTCGGCGCGGCCTGCCACACCGGCCACCGGACCTGCTTCTTCACCGAGCTGCCCGTCACCGGGACGGAGGCGCACTCATGACCGACGGCTCGCTCAGCCCTGACCTGGCCACTTTCACCGCGTTGGCCGCCGAGTGGCGGGTGGTGCCGGTGACCCGGCGGCTGTTGGCCGACGCGGAGACCCCGGTCGGCGTCTACCGCAAGCTGGCCGGTGGGCCGGGCACGTTCCTGTTGGAATCGGCTGAGCAGGGCGTTGGTTCGGCCGGGATGGCCTGGTCGCGGTACTCGTTCATCGGGGTACGCAGCAGCGCCACCCTGATCGAACGCGACGGCGTGGCGACCTGGCTCGGCCAGCCGCCGAGCGGGCTGCCCACCGAGGGTGACCCGGTGCGGATGTTGCGGGAGACGGTCGCGGCGCTGGCCGGGCCGGTCGGGGACCCGTCCGACGGTCTGCCGCCGTTGACCGGGGGCATGGTCGGCTACCTCGGCTACGACCTGATCCGGCGGTTCGAGCGGTTGCCCGAGCTGACCGAGGACGACCTGGGCGTCCCGATGGTGGGCATGATGCTCGCCACCGACCTGGTGGTGCTCGACCACTACGACGGCTCGGCGATCCTGGTCGCCAACGCGGTGCTGCCGCCGTTGGACGCCCCGGACCGCGCCCCGCAGGTCGCCGCCGCCTACCACCACGCGGTGGGCCGGTTGGACGCGATGACCACGGCGTTGTCCCGGCCCATCCCGCCGATGATCTCCACCGTCGAGCGTCCGCCGGCCGGAGAGGTGCTCTGCCGTACGCCGGAGGGCGGTTATCCGAAGGCGGTGGAGGCGGCCAAGGAGGCGATCCGGGCCGGTGAGTGCTTCCAGATCGTGCTCTCCCAGCGTTTCGAGCGGACGACCCACGCCGACCCGCTGGACGTCTACCGGGTGCTGCGCACCAGCAACCCCAGCCCGTACATGTACCTGTTGCGCTTCGACGGGTTCGACATCGTCGGCTCGTCTCCGGAGGCGCACCTGAAGGTCACCGGCGGCGCGGACGGGCGGCGCCGGGCGTTGCTGCACCCGATCGCCGGCACCCGGCCGCGAGGTGGCACCCCCGCCGCCGACGCGGCGCTCGCCGCCGAGCTGCTCGCGGACCCGAAGGAGCGGGCCGAGCACGTGATGCTGGTCGACCTCGGCCGCAACGATCTGGGTCGGGTCTGCCAGCCCGGCAGCGTGGAGGTGCCCGAGTTCGCGACCATCGAGCGGTACAGCCACGTCATGCACATCGTCTCCACCGTCACCGGCACGTTGCGTGACGACCAGAGCGCCTTCGACGCGTTGGCGGCGACCTTCCCGGCCGGCACGCTCTCCGGGGCGCCGAAGGTGCGGGCCATGGAGATCATCGAGGAGTTGGAGCCGGTCCGTCGTGGTCTCTACGGCGGCACCGTCGGCTATTTCGGCTTCGGCGGCGACCTGGACATGGCGATCGCCATCCGGACCGCGTTGATCCGCGACGGCCGCGCCTACGTGCAGGCCGGGGCCGGTGTGGTCGCCGACTCGGACCCGGCCGCCGAGGATCAGGAGACGCGGAACAAGGCAGCGGCCGTGCTGGCCGCGATCGCGGCCGCCGAGACCCTCCGGCCCGCTCGGTGAGCGCGAGGAGTGCAGCGCAGCGGAGCCCCGCAGTCGCGAACGAAAGGCAGACTCAGTGAGTGGGGAGCGGGCCGTCGTGGGCCGGCGGGCGTTGACGTACGCCGTGCTGCTCTGCCTGGCCGGCGCGGGCCTGGCGCTGTGGGCGGCCACGCGGAGTTGGTCGGTCGAGATGTCGGTACGTCCGGCGCCGCTGCCGCCGGTGCGCGACACGCGCAGCGGTGCGAGTCTGCTGCCCTGGCTGCCGGCGTTGGCGCTGGTGACCCTGGCCGGGGGTGGTGCGGTGCTGGCCACCCGGGGCCGCCTGCGGCGGGCACTGGGTGTGCTGCTCGGCGTGCTCGGCCTGGCCGTGGCGGCCGGCGGCGGGTACGGGCTGGTGGCCGACGTGGGCGGCGCGGTGAGCCGGCAGTGGCCGGCGCTCTGCTTGCTCGGCGGTCTGCTGGCCGCGGTGGGCGGCTGGTGGACGGCGTTGCGGGGCGGTGAGTGGCCGGCGATGGGCGCCCGGTACGAACGTCCGGCGCGGACCACTGCGCAGGCGGCGTCGGCGCAGGGTGACCCGGCCGGGTCGTCGACCCCGTTGGCGGGGCGGCGGACCACCGAGGCGTGGGACGCGCTGGACCGGGGCGAGGATCCGACGGCCGACTGACGCGGTGGGCGCGGCGGTCGGCGGCTGTCAGCCGACCGGCTGGCGCTCCCACTCGGCGCGGCGACTCGCGGCGCGGGCGGCGGTCAGTTCGGCGACCAGGCGGTTGAGTTCCGCGCGCTGGTCGGCGCGGGCCCGGTCGGCGCAGACCGCCTCCCAGGCGTTGCCCCGTGCCGTCCGCATCCGTGCCTCGCCCACCACGGCCCGTTCCACGGTGTGCACGACCCCGACGGCGAGTGACGCGACCGTCCGCGAGATGGTGGTCAGTCCGATGGTCGGGTGCGGTTCGGAAATGTTCATGGTCACCTCGCACGAGGAGTTGTGGCGTGGGGCAGGCGCGCCATCGAGTCTGCCCGAGGACGATGCTGGCCCGTCGACGTTTCGCCGAGGTGACCGCCCGGTCAACTGTCCCGCCTCGGTCGTGACCTGGGACCGGCCGTTCGGCCTTGAGCTTGCTCACAGCATCGATCCATATCGTTGCCGTCGGGCGGCGGGCGGCAACTGGTGGCATGATCGATGGATCGGCCCGGTCCGACTGCGGCCGTCAGGCTCCGTACCGCGTGACGGTGGTCGATACCGGAGGTGGCGCTGCGTGACAACCCATTCACGGCAGGTCGGCCATTATGCCGCAGCCCTTTTCGTGAGCAGCGCCATACCCCCGGCGTCCGGCGTCGGTCGGCTGCCCCTAGCATCGGCCCATGACGCCCGGAGAGGGGAGTCCGTTCGTGACTGCTGAGCATGCGCACGCGGAGGGGGACGAGGCCGGCCAGGCAGCGTCCGTAAGCGTGCTCGACGAGATTCTGGCCGGCGTGCGTGAAGACGTCGCCCGACGCCAGGAGCAGGTTCCGCTGGAGCGGATCCGTGAACTGGCAGCGGCGGCGCCGCCGCCCATGGACGCGTACGCGGCGCTGCGTAAGCCCGGCGTGGCCGTGATCGCCGAGGTGAAGCGTTCGTCGCCGTCCAAGGGCCGGCTGGCCGAGATCGCCGATCCGGCCGATCTCGCCGTCGACTACGCGGCCGGTGGGGCGCGGGCGATCAGCGTGCTGACCGAGGGGCGCTGGTTCGGCGGTTCGTTGGACGACCTGGCGGCGGTCCGTGCCGCGGTCACCGTGCCGGTGCTGCGCAAGGACTTCGTGGTCTCCAGCTATCAGATCCACGAGGCCCGCGCGCACGGCGCCGACCTGGTCCTGCTGATCGTCGCCGCACTCGAGCAGAACGTCCTGATGGGTCTGCTGGAGCGGATCGAGTCGCTGGGCATGACCGCTCTGGTCGAGGTGCACGACGAGGAGGAGGCCGACCGCGCGCTGGAGGCCGGCGCGCAGGTGATCGGGGTCAACGCCCGTGACCTGCGTACCCTGGAGGTTGACCGGTCGGTGTTCGAGCGGATCGCGCCCGGTCTGCCCAGCAGCGTCGTCAAGATCGCCGAATCCGGCGTTCGTGGCCCGCACGACCTGATCCGGTACGCCTCCGCGGGCGCCGACGCGGTCCTCGTGGGCGAGGGCCTGGTCACTCAGAAGAGCCCCCGCGAGGCGGTCGCCGAGTTGGTCAACGCCGGCAACCACCCGGCAACGCCCCGGCCGGTGCGCTGACCCCGCGCCGGCCTGACGTACCACCGAGAGGATTCGCGATGAGCGCCGACGCGCTGGCCCCGGTGGCCGGCCCGCAGCCCGACTCCGCCGGTCACTTCGGCCGCTTCGGCGGTCGGTTCGTTCCCGAGGCCCTGGTGGCCGCGTTGGACGAGCTCGACGGGGCGTGGCGTACGGCGATGGCGGACGAGTCCTTCCGGGCCGAGTTCGGCGCGCTGCTGCGCGACTACGCCGGCACACCGTCGCTGCTCTACGAGGCCCGGCGGTTCTCGGCGAAGGTCGGCGCGCGGGTGCTGCTCAAGCGCGAGGACCTCAACCACACGGGCGCGCACAAGGTGCGCAACGTGCTCGGCCAGGCGCTGCTCACCAAGCGGATGGGCAAGACCCGGGTGATCGCGGAGACCGGTGCCGGTCAGCACGGTGTCGCCACCGCGACCGCCGCCGCCCTGTTCGACCTCGAGTGCGTGGTCTACATGGGCGAGGTCGACACCGAGCGGCAGGCGCTCAACGTGGCCCGGATGCGGATGCTCGGCGCGACGGTCGTTCCGGTCACCAATGGTTCGCGCACCCTCAAGGACGCGATGAACGAGGCGATGCGCGACTGGGTGGCCAACGTCGACGAGACGCACTACCTGATCGGCACCGCCGCGGGCCCGCACCCGTTCCCGGCGATGGTGCGCGACTTCGTCCGGGGCATCGGTGACGAGGCCCGCCAGCAGTGCCTGGACCTCACCGGTGGGCTGCCGGACGCCGTCACCGCCTGCGTCGGCGGCGGCTCCAACGCGCTCGGCATCTTCCACGCGTTCGTGGGCGATCAGGCCGTGCGGCTGTACGGCTTCGAAGCCGGCGGCGACGGGGTGGCCACCGGCCGGCACGCGGCGAGCATCACCGGCGGGTCCGCCGGGGTGCTGCACGGCACCCGCACCTTCGTGCTGCAGGACGCCGACGGGCAGACCCTGGAGTCGCATTCGATCTCCGCCGGCCTGGACTACCCCGGTGTCGGGCCGGAGCACGCGTGGCTGCACGACACCGGCCGGGCGAGCTACCTGCCGGTCACCGACGACGAGGCGATGGCCGCCTTCGAGCTGCTCTGCCGCACCGAGGGCATCATCCCGGCGATCGAGAGCGCCCACGCGCTCGCCGGCACCGTCGCGCTGGCCCCGAAGCTCGCCGCCGAGCTGGGCCGGGAGCCCACCATCGTGGTCAACCTGTCCGGGCGGGGCGACAAGGACGTGCACACCGCCGGCGACTACTTCGGCATCCTCGACAAGGAGCGGTGAGATGAGCCGGATCGGGGTGGCCTTCGACAAGGCCCGCGCCGACGGACGGGCACTGCTGGTCGGCTGCATGCCGGCCGGGTTCCCGACCGTCGAGGGCAGCATCGCCGCGATGACCGCCATGGTCGAGGCCGGCGTCGACGTCATCGAGGTGGAGATCCCCTACTCCGACCCGGTGATGGACGGTCCGGTGATCCAGCGGGCCAGTGACATCGCGCTGGCCGGGGGCGTACGCACCGCGGACACGATGCGCATCATCGAGGCGGTGGCGGCGACCGGTGCCCCGGTGGTCACCATGACCTACTGGAACCCGGTCGAGCGGTACGGCGTGGATGTCTTCGCCCGTGACCTCGCCTCGGCCGGCGGCACCGGCCTGATCACCCCGGACCTCATCCCCGACGAGGCCGACGAGTGGCTGGCCGCCTCGGACGCGCACGGTCTGGACCGCACGTTCCTGATCTCGCCGTCGTCCACTGACGCCCGGCTGGCGATGACGGTGCGGCACTGCCGCGGCTTCGTCTACGCGACCGCCGTGATGGGGGTGACCGGTGCGCGGGCGCGTACCTCCGACGCCGCCCCGACGCTGGTGTCGCGGGCCCGCGCGGTGACCGACCTGCCGGTCGGTGTCGGCCTTGGTGTGGGCACCGGCGCGCAGGCCGGCACCGTCGCCGGTTACGCCGACGGGGTGATCGTGGGCAGCGCGTTGATCCGGTGCCTGCTCGACGCGCCCACCGAGGCGGAGGGGCTGGCCGCCCTGCGTACCCTCAGCGCCGAGCTGGCCGAGGGCGTCCGTAACCCCAGCCGCTGAGCCCGCCCTCGACGACCCCTCGCCGCTCGCGGCGGCCGTCCGCGCCGCGTGGGGGCATTTTGCCTGTCGCTCATTCGCATGAGGCGGCGGCGAAGGTGTCTGCGGGCACGCGACGAAGCTCGGAACGGTTGCTGCTTGTCAGGGGTGCAGGGACGGGTTCGCGGCCTCGCCGCGTTGCTCCGGCGGCTGCCCCGCCCCCGGATGCCCGTCCTGGCCGGTGCCGGGCCGCTGCCCGTCCTGGCCGGTGCCGGGCCGCTGCCCGTCCTGGCTGGTCCCGGGCGACTGCCTGTCCTGGCTGGTTCGCGGCGGCTGCGTGCCCTGGTCGGCTGCCGGCCGGCCCTCCTCGGCGGGCCGAGCCGCCGGGAGTGACGCGGGGTCGGCGGTGTCGGGTGCCCAGGGGACGTCGCGGAGCACCCCGGAGCGGCCGGCGGTCGCGTCGGTGACGGCGGCCCGGGTGAGTGGGGTGACCACCGCGGGCAGCGCGTCGGGGGAGTGCCAGGACAACCGGCAGCCCGGCGGTGGGTCGCAGGAAGGTCGGGCCCCGGCCGCGCGGGCCCGGAACACGTGCGCGAGGACGTCCGGCAGCGGCCCGGCGCGCCCGGCGGCGGCCACCCCGGCCGGGCCGGCAAGGTGGTAGACGCCGACCAGGTCGACCAGTTCGATGTCCCAGCCGGTCTCCGCGCGGATGTCCCGGAGGGCGGCCCGCACCGGGCCCTCGGCCGGACGCAGCCGCCCGCCGGGCAACGCGTAGCGGCGGGTGCCCCGGCCCTGCTGGCAGAGCAGCACCCGACCGGTGTCGTCGGTGACGACCGCGGCGACCGCCCAGGTGAGCGCGCTCATGGACAAAGAGCCTACGACGGTGCAAACCAGAAGTCATCGGGATGCGCGCTCCCGCCGCCCGGGGTGCCGCTGCGGGGGTGTGCAGCGGTAGCGTGTGCACCCGTGACCCTCGCCTCGCTCTCTCCCCAGGCGGCCCTGCCCAGTCCCAGCACCGCGGTCTGGCAGCTCGGGCCGGTGCCGATCCGGGCCTACGCGCTCTGCATCATCGCCGGCATCGTGCTGGCCTGCTGGGTGACGGAGCGCCGGCTGCGGCAACGCGGCGTCGCGCCCGGCGCGGTGCTCGACATCGCCGTCTGGGCGGTGCCCGCGGGCATCATCGGCGCCCGGATCTACCACGTGATCACCTCACCCGAGAAGTACTTCGGCGCCGGTGGGGACCCGATGAAGGCGTTCGCCATCTGGGAGGGCGGTCTCGGCATCTGGGGTGCTGTCGCCGGTGGGGCGGTCGGCGCGTGGATCGCCGCCCGGCAACTCGGCATTCCGTTCAGCGTGGTGGCCGACGCGCTGGCCCCCGGGCTGCCGCTGGCCCAGGCGGTCGGCCGGGTCGGCAACTGGTTCAACAACGAACTCTTCGGTGCCCGGACCACACTGCCGTGGGGTCTGGAGATCCATCGGATGGACCCGGACAACCCGGGCCACGCGCTGCGTGACGACGCCGGGCAGCCCATCCTCGAACCGGGCCTCTACCAGCCCACCTTCCTCTACGAGGCGCTGTGGAACCTCGGCGTGGTGGCCCTGGTGCTCATCCTCGACCGCCGGCTCAAGCTGGGCCGGGGCCGGGCGTTCGCGCTCTACGTGATGGGTTACACCGCCGGCCGGTTCTGGATCGAGCTGATGCGCACCGACGAGGCCAACCAGATCCTCGGCGTACGCCTCAACGTCTGGACCGCCGCCCTGGTCTTCCTCGGTGCCCTGATCTACTTCGTCCGGGTGCGCGGCCCTCGGGACTACCTGATCCCGCTGGGCGCGGCGACGACGACCCCGCCCCCCACCTCCGACCTCTCCCAGGTCGACCTCTCCGAGCGGGAGACCCCCGCGCGGGCCGCCGCGCCGGAGGGTTACCGGGTGGTGAGCGAGGAGCAGTACGCCGCCTGGCGGGACACCGGCGTCGTACCGCCGACGAGCGCCGACGACTCCCGGCCGGACGACGGCGAGCCGTCCGGCGACACGGTTCCCGCCGACGTCGCGTCGCGCGACGACGAGCCGACGGACGAGCCGTCCGCAGAGCGCACCGAGCGGGCCGACGCCACTGGCGCGCGTCCCGCCGACCGGGACAGCTGAGCGGAGGCGGCACCGATGCGAAGCGCGGTGGTGGTCGGCGCAGGGGTCGGTGGCCTCGCGGTGGCCGGCGCGCTGGCCCGTTCCGGCTGGCAGGTCACAGTGTTGGAACGCGCCGAACGGGTTCGCCCCGAACCGACCGCCGTGGTGCTCTGGCCCAACGGTGTCCGCGCGCTGCAGGCCCTCGGTCTCGGCGCCGGGCTGGCCGCCATCGCCACCCCGTTGCCCGACGGTGGCGTCCGTCGCCCGGACGGGCACTGGCTGGTGCAGCCCCGGCCGATCCCGGCCGACCGGATGCCGGTGGTGGTGCACCGGGAGGACCTGCACGACGCGTTGATCGCCGGCCTCGGTGACCGGGTCGAGCTGCGGACCGGGGTGACGGTGCGCCACGTCCGTGTCGAGCCGGGCGAGCGACCGGGCGTCAGCGAGGGGCGGCACACCATCGAGGCCGATCTGGTGGTCGCCGCCGACGGCACGGACAGCGGCATCCGCCGCCAACTCGCACCCGAGTCCCGGGTGGTCAGCTCCGGGTGCGCCGCCTGGCGGGCCGTCATCCCCTGGTACCAGGCCCCTCGACTCCCCGACGACCAGCCGTTGGCCGGTGAGATTCTCGGCGCGGGTTACCGGTTCGTGGCCGCGTCGCTGGGTGAGCGCGGTTCCTCGGGCGGGTCCAGCCGTGGCGGCATCTACTGGGTGGCCACCGCCGCCGGCGCGCCACGCCCGGAACCACCGGAGACCCAGCTCGCCCTGCTGCGCCGCTGGTACGCGGACTGGCCGGCGCCGGTCGGCGCGCTGCTCGAGGCCACCAACCCGGCCGACCTGGTCCAGCAGGAAGTTCGCGAGCTGCGCCCGCTGCCCCGGGCGTACGGCTTTCCGGTCGGTCCCGGTGGGGTGGTGCTGCTCGGCGACGCGGCGCACGCCATGCCGCCGCACCTCGGGCAGGGCGCCTGCCTCGCGTTCGAGGACGCCGCCACTCTCTCCTCGCTGCTGCGGGAGGCGCGGCTGCCCGACGCCGTCGTGGCGTACGACCGGGTGCGCCGTCCCCGGGCCGCGACGGTGGTCCGGCAGACCCGGCGGATGTCGGCGGTGCTGCAGACCCGGGGCCGACTGGCGCTGCGCGCCCGGGACGCCGCCCTCGGCACGATCAACTCGCGGCTGCTCTCCAGCGCCGCCGCCTCCGCCGCGCAGTGGCGCCCACCGACCTGACCTCGGTCGCCGGGCAGGGCAGGCGGGCGCGGCGGGTCAGGAGATGAGGGCGGCGGGTTCGGCGATGCAGGCGGTGCCGATGCGGCGGAAGCCGACCCGCAGGTAGACCCGCGCGATCTCCTCGCTGCCGGCGGAGAGGAAGACCAGGTCGGTGCCGGCGGCCAGCAGTTCCCGGGCCAGGGTGGCGGTGAGCGCGGCGCCCAGCCCGCGTCGCCGGGCGGACGGCAGGGTGGCCACCCCGGCGATCTCCGCGACGTCGTCCACCCGCATCGCCATGCCGCTGGCCAGCGCGCCCTCGGTCGGCGTGCCGGCCAGCGCGGAGATCCGCCGGCCGTCGGCGATCCGGGCGCGCTCCTCGTCGAGCGCGGCCAGTTCGAGTTCGGTGACGGCGGCGTCGCGCTCGGCCGGGCCGGCCTCACCGCGCGCGGTGCCGGCGGCGGCGAACGACACCGCTGCCACCGCACGCCGGGCGGCGACATCGGCGGCGAAGCCGGGGGAGTCCGCCGCCAGCACCCGCACCGCCGCGTCGGACAGCGTCGCCGGGTCGGGCAGCGCGCTGGGGTCGAGCACCATCAGCGGCGCCTCCAGCACGTTCAGCCCCGCCGAGCGGGCCACCGCCAGCAGCTCGGGCGTCGTCTCGTGCACCCACTCGAAGGCTTCCGGCAGACCCAGCTTCCGCTGGCGCTCGCGGACCGACGTCACGTCGGCGAGCGACGGCGGCTCGGTGGCGTCGATGCGCGGGCGGGCGTAGAACGGCCACCCGGCGCCATCGCGGACGAACAGCACCAGCCCACCATGCTCCTCCGCACCGGCGGCGTCGCGGGGCACCGCGTCGTAGAAGCGTTCCAACCGGTCGAAGACGTGCTTGTGTAGCGGATCCACCGCGCGAGACTACACGTCCCAGCCAGTGGACGGTGTGATCAATCTCGGGTGGCCGTGCGACCCCGGCCCTAACGTAGACTCAATAGACCCACGGGCCGACGTCGTCCCCATCATGATCCAACCTGAGTGACGACAGGAGGCCCGGTGGCTCAGCCGTACGCGGACACAGCACAGCCGCACCCGCACAGCCCGCAGGCGTCCCCGACGCCCCACCCCCGTCCGGCCGCCCAGGGCCTCTACGACCCAGCGCAGGAGCACGATGCCTGCGGCGTGGCCTTCGTGGCGGACCTGCACGGCCGGCGTTCCCACTCGGTCGTCGCCAACGGGCTCGGCGCGCTCTGTCGGCTGGACCACCGGGGCGCCCGCGGCGCGGAACCGAACACCGGCGACGGCGCCGGCATCATGATCCAGGTGCCCGACGCGTTCCTGCGCGCGGTGGCCGACGTCGCGCTTCCCCCGGCGGGCGAGTACGCCACCGGGCTGGTGTTCCTTCCCGACGACGATGCCGCCGAGGCGCGTGCCCGGCGGGTGGTCGAGAAGTACGCGCTGGTCGAGGGCGCCGATCTGCTCGGCTGGCGGGACGTGCCGACCGACGCGGGTGACCTGGGCGAGACCGCCCTGGCGGCGATGCCCCGGGTCCGGCAGATCTTCCTGGCCGCGCACCGGCTGACCGACGCGCCCGGCGGGCCGGCCGGCTCCCCGCTGCGCGGCATCGAGCTGGACCGGGTGGCGTTCTGTCTGCGCAAGCAGGCCGAACGGGAGACCGCCGAGCGGGGCGTTCCGGCGTACTTCCCGTCGCTGTCCAGCCGCACCATGGTCTACAAGGGCATGCTCACGCCGGACCAGTTGCCGGCGTTCTATCCCGACCTGCGCGACGAGCGGGTGGAGAGCGCCATCGCGCTGGTGCACTCCCGCTTCTCCACCAACACCTTCCCGTCCTGGCCGCTGGCGCACCCGTACCGGTTCATCGCCCACAACGGCGAGATCAACACGATCCGGGGCAACCGCAACTGGATGCAGGCCCGCGAGGCGCTGCTGCGCTCGCCGAAGGTGCCGGGCAACATCCGGCGGATCTTCCCGGTCTGCACGCCCGCCGCCTCCGACTCGGCGAACTTCGACGAGGTCCTGGAGCTGCTGCACCTGGCCGGGCGGAGCCTGCCGCACGCGGTGCTCATGATGATTCCGGAGGCCTGGGAGAACGACCCCGGGATGGACCCGGCCAAGCGTGCCTTCTACCGCTTCCACGCCAGCCTGATGGAGCCGTGGGACGGTCCGGCCTCGGTGGCGTTCACCGACGGCGAGATCGTCGGCGCGGTGCTGGACCGCAACGGGCTGCGCCCGGGGCGCTGGTGGCAGACCGACGACGGGCTCGTGGTGCTCGGCTCAGAGGCGGGCGTCCTCGACCTCGACCCGGCCCACGTGGTCGCGAAGGGGCGGCTCCAGCCGGGCCGGATGTTCCTGGTCGACACCGTGGCCGGGCGGATCGTGCACGACGAGGAGATCAAATCCGAGTTGGCCGCCGCCGAGCCGTACGGCGAGTGGCTGCACGCCGGGCTGATCGAGCTGAACGACCTGCCGGCCCGCGAGCACACCGTCTACACGCACGACTCGGTGCGCCGCCGGCAGCAGACCTTCGGCTACACCGAGGAGGAGCTGAAGATCCTGCTCGCGCCGATGGCCCGCACCGGCGCCGAGCCGCTCGGCTCGATGGGTACGGACACCCCGATCGCGCCGCTGTCGACCCGGCCGCGGCTGCTCTACGACTACTTCCACCAGCTCTTCGCCCAGGTCACCAACCCGCCGCTGGACGCCATCCGCGAGGAGCTGGTGACCAGCCTGGCGTCGACCATCGGGCCGGAGGGCAACCTGCTCGACCCGGGCGCGGCGAGCTGTCGGCAGATCGTGCTCCCGCATCCGATCATCGACAACGACGAGCTGGCGAAGATCCTCTCCATCGACGAGGACGGCGACCTGCCCGGCTTCAAGGCGGTGCGGGTCTCCGGGCTGTACCGGATCAGGGAGGGTGCCGCCGGGATCAAGGCACGGCTGACCGAGATCTGCCGGCACGTCTCCGAGGCGATCGAGGACGGCGTGCGCATCCTGGTGCTCTCCGACCGGGACTCCAACGCCGACCTGGCACCGATCCCGTCGCTGCTGCTCACCGCCGCCGTGCACCAGCACCTGGTGCGGGAGCAGACACGTACGCAGGCGGCGCTGATCGTCGAGTCCGGCGACTGCCGGGAGGTGCACCACGCGGCGGTGCTGATCGGCTACGGCGCGGCGGCGGTCAACCCGTACCTGGCGTTCGAGTCGGTGGAGGATCTGATCTCCACCGGCGCGCTGGCCGGCATCGAGCCCGCCGCCGCGGTGCGCAACTACGCCAAGGCGCTCGGCAAGGGCGTCCTGAAGATCATGTCCAAGATGGGCATCTCGACGGTCTCCTCGTACTGCGGCGCGCAGGTCTTCGAGGCGGTCGGCCTGGACACCCGGCTGGTCGAGCGTTACTTCCGGGGCACCCCCAGCCGCATCGGCGGGGTGGGTCTCGCGGGCGTGCACACCGAGGTGGCCGCCCGGCACGCGCTGGCCTGGCCGCCGGCCGGCGCGGCGGCTTCCGACCGGCTGGAGGTCGGCGGCGAGTACCAGTGGCGCCGCGAGGGTGAGCTGCACCTGTTCAACCCGGAGACGGTCTTCCTGCTCCAGCACGCCACCCGCAGCCGGCAGTACGACGTGTTCCGCCAGTACACGGCGAAAGTCGACGCGCTCGCCGCGCAGGCCGGTTCGCTGCGCGGGCTGTTCACCCTGCGTACCGGGGTCCGCCCGGCGGTGCCCCTGGACGAGGTCGAGCCGGCCTCCGAGATCGTCAAGCGGTTCGCCACGGGCGCCATGTCGTACGGGTCGATCTCGGCGGAGGCGCACGAGACGCTGGCCATCGCCATGAACCGGCTCGGCGGCAAGTCCAACACCGGCGAGGGCGGCGAGGACGTCGATCGGCTGCACGATCCGGCCCGCCGTTCGGCGGTCAAGCAGATCGCCAGCGGCCGGTTCGGCGTGACCAGCGAATACCTGGTCAACGCCGACGACCTCCAGATCAAGATGGCCCAGGGCGCCAAGCCGGGCGAGGGTGGTCAGCTGCCCGGCAACAAGGTCTGGCCATGGATCGCCCGGACCCGGCACGCCACCCCCGGCGTGGGTCTGATCTCCCCGCCGCCGCACCACGACATCTACTCCATCGAGGACCTGGCGCAGCTCGTCCACGACCTGAAGTGCGTCAACCCGGCCGCCCGGGTGCACGTCAAGCTGGTCAGCGAGGTGGGTGTCGGCACGGTCGCTGCCGGCGTGGCCAAGTTGAAGGCCGACGTCATCCTCATCTCCGGGCACGACGGCGGCACGGGCGCGTCTCCGCTGAACTCGCTCAAGCACGCCGGCACCCCGTGGGAGCTGGGGCTGGCCGAGGCCCAGCAGACGCTGCTGCTCAACAAGCTGCGTGACCGGGTCACCGTGCAGGTCGACGGTCAGCTCAAGACCGGCCGGGACGTGCTGATCGCGGCGCTGCTCGGCGCGGAGGAGTTCGGCTTCGCGACCGCGCCCTTGATCGTCGAGGGCTGCGTGATGATGCGGGTGTGTCACCTGGACACCTGCCCGGTCGGCATCGCCACCCAGAACCCGGTGCTGCGGGAGCGCTTCACCGGCAAGCCGGAGTTCGTGGAGAACTTCTTCCTCTTCCTCGCCGAGGAGGTCCGGGGCTACCTGGCCGAGCTGGGCTTCCGGTCCATCGAGGAGGCGATCGGGCAGTCCGAGCTGCTCGACGTGGCCCCGGCGGTCGCGCACTGGAAGGCACACGGGTTGGACCTGGCGCCCGTCCTGCACCTGCCGGAGCTGCCCGCCGGTGCGGCCCGCCGCGGGGTCCGCGCCCAGGACCACGGCCTTAGGCACGCCCTCGACAACGAGCTGATCGCGCTGGCCCGTCCGGCGCTGGCCGAGGGGGCGCCGGTGCGGGTCGAGGTGGCGGTGCGCAACGAGCACCGCAGCGTCGGCGCGATGCTCGGCGGGGAGGTGACCCGTCGCTTCGGCGGCGCCGGCCTGCCCGAGGACACCATCGAGTTCGTGCTGCACGGCACGGCCGGGCAGTCGTTCGGCGCGTTCCTGCCGCGCGGGGTGACCCTGCGCCTGCACGGCGACGCCAACGACTACGTGGGCAAGGGCCTCTCCGGCGGTCGCCTCATCGTCCGTCCGGACGCCGCCGCACCGTTCCTCGACCCGGACGCCGCGCCCGGCCAGCGCGCGGAGGACCAGATCATCGCCGGCAACACCATCCTGTACGGGGCCACCGCGGGCGAGGTCTTCCTCCGCGGCCGGGTCGGGGAGCGGTTCGCGGTGCGCAACTCCGGCGCGGTCGCCGTCGTCGAGGGCGTCGGTGACCACGGGTGCGAGTACATGACCGGTGGCACGGTGGTGGTGCTCGGCGCGACCGGCCGGAACTTCGCGGCCGGCATGTCCGGTGGCACGGCGTTCGTGCACCACCTGGACCGGGCCCGCGTCAACGCGGAGCTCGTCGACCTGATGCCGCTGGGCGAGCAGGAGCAGTCGCTGCTGCACGAGCTGGTCCAACGGCACGTGGCCGAGACCGGGTCGGCGGTCGCCGAGGAACTGCTCAAGCGGTGGCCGGAGGCGGTCGCGGAGTTCACCGCCGTGGTGCCCCGCGACTACCGCCGGGTGCTGGAGATCATGCGGGCCGCCGAAGCCGCCGGCCGCGACGTCGACGACGCGGTCATGACAGAACTGACCGCACCCGCTGTGCCGGCGATGCCGGTGCCGCCCGCCCCGCGGGTGGCTGCCCAGGAGGTGGCACGTGCCTGACCCGAACGGTTTCCTGCGCTACGACCGGCGACTGCCGGCCCGCCGCCCGGTGCCGGTGCGGATCAGCGACTGGCGGGAGGTCTACCCGCCGGCCGGCGAGGACCTCATCCGCGAGCAGGCCACCCGGTGCATGGACTGCGGCATCCCGTTCTGTCACGACGGCTGCCCGCTGGGCAACCGCATCCCGGACTGGAACGACCTGGTGCGCACCGGCAACTGGGACGCCGCTGTGGAGTCGCTGCACGCCACCAACAACTTCCCGGAGTTCACCGGCCGGCTCTGCCCGGCACCCTGCGAGGCGGCCTGCGTGCTCGGCATCTCCGGCGGTCAACCGGTGACCATCAAGCAGGTCGAGGTGGAGATCGCCGACGCCGCCGCCGCGCGTGGGTTCACCCCCCGCGCCGTGCCGGCGCCGTCGGGCCGGTCGGTCGCCGTCGTCGGCTCCGGGCCCGCCGGCCTCGCCGCCGCCCAGCAGCTGGCCCGCGCCGGTCACGCGGTGACGGTGTACGAGCGCGACGACGCGATCGGTGGTCTGCTCCGGTACGGCATCCCCGACTTCAAGTTGGAGAAGCGGCACATCGACGCCCGGTTGGCGCAGCTCACCGCCGAGGGGGTGCGCTTCCGTACGGGCGTGAACGTCGGGGTGGACGTCACCGCCGAGCAGTTGCGTGCGGAGCACGACGCGGTGCTGCTGGCGTGTGGGGCGTTGCAGGGCCGGGACACCCCGGAGACCCGCGGGCGGGCGCTTCGGGGCGTACACCAGGCGATGGCGCACCTGGTCGCGGCGAATCGCGCGGTCGCCACCGCGACCACCGACCAGCCGGGCGTCGCCGTGACCGGCGAGGGTCGGCCGGGTCGGGCGGTGTTGCCGGACGGCACCCCGATCGACGCGGCCGGCAAGCACGTGGTGATCATCGGTGGTGGGGACACGGCGGCCGACTGCCTCGGGGTGGCGCACCGCCAGGGCGCCGCGGGCGTGCACCAGCTCGACCTGTACCCGCAGCCGCCGCAGGAGCGCGACGAGGCACGGGACCCGTGGCCGACCTGGCCGTGGGTGCTGCGCAGCTACCCGGCGCACGAGGAGGGCGGCGAGCGGGTCTTCGCCGTGGCGGTGCAGGAGTTCGTGGACGACGGCACCGGTCAGGTGCGGGCGGTGCGGATCGCCGAGGTGACGGTGGAGAAGCGCGACGGCCGGCGGATCGTCACGGTGGTGCCGGGCTCCGAGCGGGAGTTGCCGGCCGATCTGGTGCTGTTGGCGATCGGCTTCGAGGGCACCGAGCAGCAGCCGCTGCTGGCCCAGTTCGGCGTGGCCCGCAACCCACGGGGCGCCGTCGACGCCCGCGACGACTGGCAGACCGCCGCCGACGGGGTGTTCGTGGCCGGTGACATGCACCGGGGCGCTTCGCTGATCGTCTGGGCGATCGCCGAGGGGCGGGCGGCGGCCGCCGCCATCCACGGCTATCTGGGTGGTGTCGGTGCCTTGCCGGCCCCGGTGGGCCCGGACGCGCAGGCTCTCGCCGCTCGCTGAGCTGCGGGCGCCCGGCCGGTGCGGCAGGTCCGCTGCCGCACCGGCCGGGTATTCCCGCTGGTGAAGCCGCTCACAAAAGTGGGTAAAAGGGTTTAAGCCGGCAAGACTTGTCGGCTGCCGAACCGCGCCGCGATCGGTGTGAATGCTCGTGCTGCCGATCGCTGGAGGATCGCCGTGGCCAGAGGTGCCACCTTCGCCGCGCTGCGCCACCGCAACTACCGGATCTGGGCGATCGCCGGCTTCGTCTCCGTCGTCGGCACCTGGATGCAGGTCCTCGGGGTCAACTGGTACGTGCTGAAGGAGACCGGCTCGGCGACGTCAATGGGCTTCGCCGTGCTGCTCCAGGCGGCGCCCACGTTGCTGCTCAGCGTCTGGGGTGGCGTGCTGGCCGACCGGCTGCCCGCCCGCCCGTTGCTGATCGCCGCCCAGGGCGCCCACGCGGCGCTCGCCGCCGGACTGGCGGCGGTCGCCCTGACCGGGGTCGGCGGCCTGCCACTGATCTTCGCGATCTCGCTGGCCACCGGTGCCGTCTCGGCCGTCGAAGGCCCGGTGATGGGACGCTGGGCGGCAAGCCTCGTCGACCGGGAGACGCTGGGCAACGCCCTGGCGCTCGGTTCGCTCACCAACTCCGCCGGCCGCATCCTCGGCATGAGCCTCGGTGCCGTGGTGGTGGCCGCCGTCGGCCCCGCCCTGCTGTTCGGCATCAACGCGGCCAGCTTCATCGCCGTGGTGGTGGCGCTGTTCGCCGTACGCCAGGGAGCCGTGCCCGGACTCGCGGTGCCCGACGCCGGGCCGAACCGGGGCGGTGTCCGCGCCGGGTTCACCTACCTGCGGGGGCAGCCGGTGCTGCTCCTCGCGCTCGCCCTGTCGTTCGTGCTCGGCAGCCTGGGCCGCAACTACCAGGTGACGATGGCCGCGATGAGCGACGGCCCGCTGCACGCCGGCGCCTCCGGGTACGGCCTGCTGTCGACGGTGTTCGCTGTCGGCACGGTGGTGGGCGCGCTCGTCGCGGCCCGACGGCGATCGCTGGGCTACCGGACGCTTGTCGTCGCCGGCCTGCTCGCCAGCGGGTTGCAGATCGTCGCCGGTCTCGCACCGGGCACCTGGAGCTTCGCCGCGGTGATCCTGCCGATCGCCGCCGCCGCGGTGGTCATCGACACCACCGTCGGCACCCGCGCCCAACTCGACACCGACAGCGCGATGCGGGGGCGGGTGCTCGCCGCACTGGCGGTCACCGGCTCGGTCTCCGCCGCGGTCGGCGCCCCGCTGCTGGGCTGGCTCGCCGAACACGCCGGGCCCCGTCAGACGCTTGTCCTCGCCGGATCGGCCGCCGCGATCGCCACGGTGGCGGCGAGCGTCGCGCTGGACCGGCAGCGCGCCCGCACGGCTACCCTCGCACTGGTCGTGCCGCGGCCCCGCCATCCGGTACACCGGGCGGCGTTCCGGGCCGCCCGCATCGTGCGGCCCACCGGTGCGGTCTGTGTCATCGCGCCCGCCGACGCCGGTGCTGTCGCGTCGAACAGGACCCAGCTCAGGGAGCTGGCCACCGCCGGGCCGGCACCGACATCGCGGTGAGCGCGGCGTCCACCCCACGCCGAGATCCGCGCAACAACAGGAACGTGGCGCCTCCCTGAAGTTGCGCGGATCTTCAGCAGTGGTCGAACCTTCAGTGCGACATCAGGTCGTGGGCCTCGCGGATCTTGGCCCAGGACTTCGGCTCGGTCGGCGCGGCGGCCTTGCGGGCGACGCTGGCCACGTCGGGGCGGCCGGCGGTGAACAGCCAGGTGGTGAACAGGTCGTCCAGGTCCAGACCGGAGATCCGCTCGGCCAGCGCCTGGAACTGCTCGATGGTGGCGTTGCCGTACCGGTGCTCGGCGGTCCACGCCGGCAGGATCTCGAAGAACGCGTCGTCGCCGACGGCCAACCGCAGCTGGTGCAGGGTCATCGCGCCCCGGTCGTAGACGGCGTTGTCGAAGACCCGGGCGGCACCCGGGTCACCGGGCAGCACCTGCCAGAACTCGTCGTCGGCCGGGTAGCTGGCGTAGGTGAAGTCGAAGACCTCCTGGGCGGTGCCCTCGCCCTGCTCCTCCGACCACAGCCACTCGGCGTACGAGGCGAAGCCCTCGTTGAGCCAGATGTTGCGCCACTCGGCCACCGAGACCGAGTCACCGAACCACTGGTGGGCGTTCTCGTGGGCCACCACGTAGGTGTTGGCGCCGCGTCGCCAGAAACCCGGCCCGTACACCGGTCGGGTCTGCGTCTCCAACGCGAAGCTGATGCCGTCCACCGGCCCGGCCACGCCGCCCTGCGCCTCGAACGGGTACGGGCCGAAGATCCCGCTCTCCCAGTCGACGATCTCGGCGGTCCGCTCGATGCTGGCCCGCGCGGCCGGCCCGAGCGCCCCCAACGAGGTGCTGTACGCGTTGATCACCGGCTGGCCGCCCGGTGTGGTGTCGGTGACGATGTCGTACTGGCCGATGGCCATGAAGGCCAGGTAGGTGGCGGTGGGGGTGGTGGTCCGCCAGATCCACCGGGTGCGGTTGCCGGCCTCGGCCGCCGGGGGCCTCGGCTGCACGCCGTTGCTGATCACCTCGACGCCGGTGGGCACCGACACCGAGATGTCGTAGGTGGCCTTGTCCAGTGGGTGGTCGTTGCTCGGGAACCACCACCACGCCGACTCGGGCTCGTTGACGGCGAGCGCGCCGTCGTCGGTGCGCGTCCAGCCGGTGTAGCCGCCGACCAGCGTCTCCGACGGCACGCCGGAGTAGCGCACCACGATGGTGAGCTGCTGACCCCGGGTCACCGTGCGGGCCGGGGTGACCACCAGCTCGTGCGCCCCCGCGGTGCTGGTGGTCGCCGCCCAGCCGTTGACCCGGACCGACTCGACGTCGAGCAGGAAGTCCAGATTGAACGTCGAGAGGTCCTCAGTGGCGGTGGCGAGGATGGTGGTGGTGCCGGTGAGCAGGTCGGTGGCCGGGTCGTAGCGCAGCCGGACGTCGTAGTGCTCGACGTCGTAGCCGCCGTTGCCGTAGTCGGGGAAGTAGGTGTCGCCCAGGCCGGGCGCGCCGGGTTGCGGCGCGGCGGTGACGACCGGCCGGCCCCAGCCCGTCGGGGCCGCCTGGCCGGGGGTGCCGGCGAGCATGGTGCCGGCGGTGGTGAGGGTCAGGGCGGCGGTGGCCGCCGTGAGGACTCGTCGCACGGGGTGGACTCCCTCCATCGGGGTGTTCGCCTCGTCAACCTAATCGACAACTGTGAACGTCGCCGACCCGCCGCGCGGCGTGGTCGCGCTATTCCATTGATGTCGATGTTTCGATAGCATTACCGCCTGGTAACAACCGTTCCGCCCCTGGCCACGCGCGCGGTCGCAGGATCCCACCACCCCCGTTCTGTGGAGGTCCGTCATGCCCCACCGTCCGCTGGCCCGCGCGCTGGCCGCGTTGGTCGCCGTCCTCACCGCCGCTCTGGGCGCCGTGCTCGTGCCCGGCACCGCGCAGGCCGCCGCCGTCAACTACGTCGCGCTCGGCGACTCGTACTCCTCCGGCGTCGGCGCCGGTCCGTACGATCTGTCCGGCTGCCTGCGCAGTCAGAAGTCGTACGCCCCGCTCTGGGCGGCCGCCCACGGCGTGACCACCTTCAGCTTCCCGGCCTGCGGCGGCGCTGTCACCGCCGACGTGCTCAACAACCAGGTGGGCGCCCTCAGCGCCAGCACCACCCTGGTCACCATCACCATCGGCGGCAACGACGCGGGCTTCGTCAACGTCATCACCAGCTGCCGGTTCGGCAGCACCTCGTCCTGCACCAACGCCGTCAACACGGCCAAGACCTTCGCCACGACGACGCTGCCCGCCCGACTGGACGCGACCTACGCCGCCATCCGCAACCGGGCTCCCAACGCACGCCTGATCGTCCTCGGCTACCCGCGCCTGTTCGAGACGAACTCCTGCGGTTGGCTCGCGATGAGCACCTACAAGCGCACCATCCTCAACGAGGCCGCCGACGTGCTCGCCTCGGTCACGTCTGCCCGGGCCACAGCGGCCGGAGCCACCTTCGCCGACACCCGGTCCTCCTTCTCCGGGCACGGCGTCTGCGCCGGCGACCCGTGGATCAACGACGTCTCCGGGATCATCGAGGCCTACCACCCGGACGCCGACGGCTACCGCTACGGGTACCTGCCGGCGCTGAACGCGGTCACCGGCTGACGATTCCGCGCCACCGGATCCAACGCGGATCCGTCCTCGTGCCCCCGCACCGGCCGGCGGCCGAGTGTCCCCTGTGGGCGCTCGGCCGCCGGCCGGCGTCGCGTCTGTACCCGATGCGTCACACTGAGTGGGATCGGAGGTGACGCGTGCGGCGCTCGGAGTTGCCCAAGCGGGAGTTGATCAGCCAACGGCAGTCGACCGCGGCCCGGGAGCGACTGCCGCCCGGCGGGTTGGAGCTCTTCGCGCTGCTCGCCCGGCTGCTGCGGCGGCCCCGTCGCGGTGACCGCCGGCTGCCGTTGCTGTGGCTGGTCCGCTCCGACACCGCGGATCTGATGGTGCCGCTGCGCCGGTTTTTCGGCCAGGGCCCCCGACGGCGGGTCCCGCACGCCGTGCTGGACGCTGACGTGCCGCCCGGTGCCGGGGACGTGCCGGCGCTGCTGCGCGAGCTGCACCGGCAGCTCTCCCTGGAGGCCTTCGGCGCCGCCCGACTGCGCTTCCGGCACTATCCACTCGCCGACTGGCTCATGCAGCAGAGCTTCACCCTCGGCGTCGACGCCGACGACAGCCGCGCGGCTCTGGTCCGCCGGCTGCGCGACCGCAGGGGCCCGCGTACGCCGGAGGCGTTGCCCTCCGGCGGTGACGCGGTCAGCATCGTCTCGCAGGTGCTGCTCTGGCTGGTCCGTCGCGCCGTGCCGGGGGTGGTCTTCCGGGCTGCCGTCTCCGGTCGGGTGCCGGTGCTCGGCCGGCACTACAACTGGTTCATGCGCCAGCAGTACCTGGCGCCCCGGCAGTCGGTCACCTTCCTCGGCTTCGCCGAGCGCCTCACCGCCGGCTGGCGCGACGGGGAGCAACCCGACCAGGTCAACAAGCTGCTGCTGCACGCCTTCCTGGAGGACCTGCGGCAGGCGTACCGGCGTCGGCCGTGGCGCCCGTCGGACTGGCGGCGCACCGCGTACCCGGCGCTGCTGATCGATCACGTCGCCCCCGGCAACGTCGGCGGGGAACTGGTCCGCCTGATTGGCGACGTCCGCACCGAGACCGGGCGCAACGACCCGCTGCTGATCGTCGCGTCCGGTGGGCAACCCCCACCGGACCTGCCCGAACCGCACCCGCTGACCGAGGCCGAGGAGGCGTACGACGAGTGGGCCGAGGCGCTGCCGGAGATGCGACGGCTGCGCCGCCCGGCCACCTGGCTGGTGGCGCTGCGCCCCGACGAGACCGACACCGGCCCACCGTCGCGGGGCGGAGTGCGGCCGTTCTCCGCGCCCGACCCGCCGTGGTGGTCGCGGCGCTTCCTGCCGGCGGCGCTCTGTCTGGTGCTGGTGGCGGCGCTCGGCCTGTGGGTGGCCAGCCGGTGGGGGCCGGGCTGTCACCCCTCGCTCACCGGTCAGGTCTCCGTCGAGGTGGCCCCCAGCGGTGAGTGTGTCGGCTACAGCGACAGCGCCGCGCAGGTGTTCAACAACGACCCCGGCCAGGACCGGCTGCGCACCGTCCAACGGCGCATCTTCGCGCAGAACCGGGCCGCCGAGGAGGTCTGGCAGCGCAGCGACCGACGTCGACCCTTCCTCACCCTGGTCTACCTCGGCACCCTGACCGGAAACCTGACCCGCGCGGACGAGGAGTCGTACGTCTCCGAGCGCGAGGAACTCGAAGGGATGGCCACCGCCCAGTACGCGTTGCTGAAGGAGTCGGCCGGCGCCGACGGCGCGGCGCTGCTGCGGATCGTGGTGGCCAACGCCGGCCGACAGATGATCTACGCCGACCGGGCCGTGGCGATGCTGGCCGGGCTGGCCCGCGACGACCCCACGGTGCTCGGGGTGGTCGGGCTGGTGGAGAGTCGCACCAGCACCGCCCGCGCGCTGCGCGAGCTGAACCAGGCCGGGCTGCCGGCGCTGGCGCCCACTCTCTCCGCCGACAGGATGGACGCCAACTCCCGCCTCTACCTGCAGATCTCCGCGCCGAACACCGATCAGGTGAAGCTGGTCGACGCGTACGCCACCCAGGTGCTCAAGGTCAACGAAGCGCACGTCTTCTACACCACTCTGGAGGGCAGTTCGCTCACCGAGGACCTCTACGTGGGCACCCTCGTCGACGGGCTCCGACAACGGTTCGGCCCCCGGATCACCCGCCTCGACGAGTGGCACACCGGGCAGCGGCTGATTGACGAGTGCGGCTACACCGGGCTGCTCTTCTACGCCGGCCGATGGTCGGAGTTCGACGGTTTCCTGCGGGCGCTGCGCGAATGCGGCGGCAACCCGCCCCGACATCTCGTCGCCGACGACTCGGCCAACCGGTACATGGCCAACCCCGGGCTGCGCGCCGCCGCACCCGGCAACCTGCCCGTCACGTACGTCTCGAAGGCGGCCCTGGCCACCTGCGCCGCGCTGCGGGCCGCCCAGGACCGGCGCGACGACGCGCGGGCCAGTTTCCTGTCCCGGATCCAGGCCGACGACCTGCTCGACCCGCCGCGCTGCCGGCCGGGCGCCGAGGTGCAGGTCGGCGAGCGGGTCAGCCTCGCCTACGACGCGGCGATGATGCTGATCCGGGCGGTGGAGAGCCTCGCCGCCCGGCTGCACCACGCCGACCCCCGGCAACGCTGGGAGCCGAGCGCCGTCAACCCGGTGGCGGTGCACGCCGAGGTGTTGCGGCAGAACGCCGGTCAGGGCTATCCGGGGGTGGCCGGGCTGATCCGGTTCACGGCCGACTCGGGGGAGCCGGTCGACAAGCGACTGGCCCTGATGCGGGTGGAGCAGGTGCCCGATGTGGCGAGGGCGCCGGTGGAGGTGTTCCGCTGCGGGGTGGCCGACGTGCCCGGCCCGGCGGTGTGCGGCCCGGCCTGACCGACACGTCCTCGCAGGACTGTCCGGGCGCCGCCGGTGTCCGTTAGGGTTCCTGGGACCAGGCGGCCGTGGCGTTGGGGGCAGAGGGTGGGCAGGCTCGCGTCGGCGTACGGGCAGGCGGTCAACTCCCACCGGGCGGCCCGGGCGCACCTGGACACCGTCCGCGGTGTCCTCGGGGCGGCACCGACCGTCGCACCGGTCGACGACGACGTGGTGGCCCGCCTCGCCCGCCTCGGCGGTGCGCTGGCCAACCCCGCCCCGGGTGCCACCCCGCTGACGGACCAGCCGGCAGCGGTGCGGATCGGTGCGGCGTCCACAGCGGACGGCGGCTTCCCGGTGCTGGTCCCGCTCGGCGGCGGCCACCACCTGGCGCTGGACGCCGACGCCCGGGAGTCGCAGGTCGCCGGGCTGCTGCGGGCGCTGGTGCTGCGGCTGGTCGCCACCGCGCCACCCGGTCAGGTTCGCGTCGTCGGCATCGACACCGCCACGCTCGGCGCCACCTTCGGCCCGCTACGACCGCTGCTCGACGCCGGGGTGCTCGACCCGCCGGCCACCAGCGAGGCCGAGGTGGCCGCGTTGCTGGACGCCGCCGAGAAACACGCCCGTGCCGCGCAGCACGGTGCGGCGACCGCCCGCCGCCTGCTGCTGGTCGTCGCCACCGCCGCGCCGCCGCCGCGCGAGCTGGCCCGGCTCGCCGCGCTCACCCACGCCGGCCCGGCCGCCGCCGTGTGCGTGCTGCTCGCCGGCCACCCGTCCCGGCAGCCCGGCGAGACCCCGCCGCCGCTGGGTGGCACCACGGCGGTGCGGTTCAACCAGGGGTACGCACACGTCGGCGACCCGCCCGGCGCGCCGTTCAGCGCCGACGGCAGCGGCCTCGCCGCCCGCGTCCTGCTCGACGGCGACCCGCCGCCCGCCTCGGTCCGCGCGCTCGCCGAGCACCTCGGCACCGCCACCCGTCGCGCCGACGCGTTGCCCTTCACCGACCTGCTGCCGCAACGGCGCTGGGCCGAGTCCGCCAGCACCGGTCTGCGTACGGTGATCGGCCGGGCCGGCGGCGGGTCGACGGCGGCCTTCGCCACCGCGCTGACGCTCGCCTTCGACGACGCCACCCCGCACTGGCTGGTCGGTGGGCGCACCGGTGCCGGCAAGACCGTCTTCCTCCTCGACGTCCTCTACGGGTTGGCCGCCCGCTACTCGCCGGCCGAGTTGCAGCTCTACCTGCTCGACTTCAAGGAGGGCGTGAGCTTCACCGAGTTCGTGCCCACCGGTCGGGACCCGTCCTGGCTGCCGCACGCCCGTGCCGTCGGCATCGAGTCCGACCGCGAGTACGGTCTCGCGGTGCTGCGCGAGCTGCGCCGGGAAGCCCAGCGCCGGGCCACCGCGCTCAAACGGCACGGCGTCACCAAGCTTGCCGACCTGCCCCGGGACAATCCGCTGCCGCGCATCGTGACCGTCATCGACGAGTTCCACGTGCTGCTCGCCGGCAACGACGCGCTGGCCCGCGAGGCGGTCGACCTGCTGGAGGAGTTGGCCCGCAAGGGCCGCTCGTACGGCATCCACCTGGTGCTGGCCAGCCAGAGCATGACCGGCATCGAAGCCCTCTACGGGCGGGCCGAGGCGATCTTCGGGCAGTTCGCGTTGCGGGTGGCGCTGCCCGGCGGGGGTGGGGTGCTCGACCAGCTCAACGACGCCGCCGCGGCCCTGCCGATCGGCTCCGCCGTGGTCAACACCGCCGCCGGCGCGGTCGGCGCCGACACCGTGCTGCGCTTCCCCGACGCGCACGCCGCCGCGGCCGACCTCGCCGCGTTGCGCCACGAGCTGTGGCAGGCCCGCCCGCCGGGCTCGCGGGCACCGGCGGTCTTCAAGGGGTACGAAGCCGCGCGGATCGAGGACGACAGCACCTTCGCGGGGCTGCGCCCCGGTGGTCGACGCCCGATGGCCCTGGTCGGCCGAACCGTCGACGTGCACGGCACCACCGCACTGTTCCTCATGGACACCACCCCCGGCCGGCATCTCGCCGTGGTGGGCACCGCACCGACCGGCGCGGACGTGCTGCGCGCCGCGACGCTCAGCCTGGCCCGTCAGCACACCCCCGGCGACGCCCGGTTCCAGCTGGCCTGCCTGGTCACCGCCGCCGACCCGGTCGCCGACGACACCGAGGCCGCGCTGCGGGCCGCCGGCCACCCGGTGCAGCGCCTGGACGCGACCGGGCTGCGCGACCGGATCGCCGCGCTGGCCGCCGAGCCCACCGGCCGCGAATACCTGGTGGTGTTCGGGATGGACGCCGCCGCGCCCGTCCTCGGCGCCACCGACCCCGACACGTTCCGCTCCGGGCTGGACGACCTGCGTACCGTGCTGCGTCAGGGCCCCGGGCAGGGGGTGCACCTGCTCGGCTGGTGGCGGGGGCTGCGCCGGCTCGCCGACGACCTCGGCGGCACCCAGAACCGCGACGACGTCGCCTGCCTGGTCGCGCTCAACGTGCCCGGCGCCGAGCTGGCAGTGCACCTCGGCGCACACGACCTGACCTACACGCCCCGCGCCGACCGGGCGCTGCTGATCGACCGGCACGACCAGCGGACCCGGCTGATAGTCCCGTTCGTCGGCGACGGGCACGAGCCGGACGGGGAGCGGTGACAGTGTCCTTCGAGGAGTACGCGGCGCTGGCCCGGCAGCTCTCCGAGCAGCGCCGCGCCGGTGAACAACACGCCGCCACCGAATCCGCGCGCCGTCGTGACCTGCACGCCGCCGTCGACTCCCTCGAGCAGCGGCTGACCGCCCAGGGGCAGCGCCTCGACCAGCTCGGCCGGGCGATCGGCGTCGACCAGCCATCCCCGACCGCTGGCCCGGGGGCCGGGGCGTCGGGCAACGCCGCCACCTGGCCCGGCCCGCCGTCCGGCCCCGGATCGGCGTCCGCTGCCGGCTCGGTGCCACCGTCCGGCTCCGGTTCGGCGTCCGCCACGGGGTTCGGCCCCGCCACCGCACCCGGAACCGGGGGCGGGGAATCCGCCGGCGCAGCCGGCGCCCCGGGGCGGGCGGGGGTCGAGGCGTACCCCGAGCTGCCGGCGGGGGAGGCGCGGCTGGCGCTGCCGACGGCGGTGACCCCGGCGGGCGGTGGGGTGCCGGCGCAACGCGCGGCCGCTGCCGACCCGGCGGTGGAGTTGGAACTGGCCCGGCGGATGGCCGACGAGGCCGACCGGCACGGGCACCAGGCGGAGCTGCTGGCCCAGCGGCCGGTGCTGCTGCCGACGTGGTCGCCGCTGGCCCGGGCGGTCGCCGTCTACGCCGGCTGCGGCGCGGCGGCCGGGGTGCTCATGCTGATGCTGGTGCTCGCCTCCGGCGTCGGTCTGGTCGACGGGTTCACCCTCGGCGCGTGGATCTGCGCGGGGCTGCCGGCGGTGGCGTTCTTCGGCGGGTACCTGGTGCTGGGCCGGTGGGGACGACCCGCGATGGTCGCCGGCACCCCGCCGCGCTATCTGCCGCTGGGGTTCCTGATCTGTTTCCTGCTGGTGCCGGTGGCCTACTGCGCCTATCTGCTGCTGGTGCGCGGCCTGCGCTGACGACCGACCCGGAGTCCGGTCTGCGCTTCGCCGCGCAACCGGTCGTCAGCGTGTTCGTGCCGGGGCGTCCCCCGGGTCCGGCGGTGAGCCCGTCGTCGCCCGGCCTCCGCGAAGTGGTCGTCACCGCACACGGGAACCGCTGTCGGGCGTGGACTGGCTCAGGTGGTAGATGACGCCGCCTTCGTCGCTGAACCCCTGCTCCGTGCCGCTGGTCGAAGGGCTGAAGACGCGGCAGGAGCAGCCATCGGCGGGAGGCCCCGCCGACGCCTCGGCGTAGTACCAGACCTGACCCACCTCGGCCCTGAACGTGCGGCTGCTTCGCCGTGGCACCTCGATCGCCCGGCGCGGTTCGCACTGAGCGTCGAAGATCCACAGCACGTACGGCTCACTGCTCGTCGAGGCAGTGCCCCGCAGCGGTTCCCCCCACCGGCCCTCGGGGATCTCCCGCCGGAAGAAGACCAACGCGTCATCGCCGTGAATCTTGGCGATGCAGGACCGGTAGAGCGCTGCCCGAGACGCCGGGGTCGGGCCGGGCGCGGCTGTGGCCGACGACGACTGGAGGCTGCTGAGGATGCTCTGCCCGTCACCGGTCGCGACGGCGACGGCCAGCAGGAGGGCGAGAAGCCCGAGGAGAGCCCCGGACAGCCCAATGACGCAGGCCCGGCGACCGCGACCAGCCGATGTCGTGTCTGTCCTCTGAACCGTCAAGCCCCGTTACTCCCTCAGCAAGCTGTCGCCGAGTCTAGGAGGCTTCGCACTTCGGTGTGGTCCCGGAGCCCGGGATCGCTGTCCGCCGGTCGCGTGATCCACTGTGCTGGGAGAGGCAGCGGGTTCACACCTACCGGCCGTCCACCGTGCCCACTTCGCTGCCGTAGTCTCGCGCCCCGAGCGCAGTCGGTGCGCAGTCCGCACGCCGAGGGTCTGGACCGTCGCGCCTCGGCGTCTCGCGAGTGGCAGGTCGAAAGGTTGGTCAGGGAATTGCAGGGATACACGTCGTCCACCGAGGTTGAGCCGATGCCGGCAGGGGGCGCGACTGCCGCTTCGCTGGTCGACGCCGATGCGGCCACGCCCCGCTCCGAACAGGAGCCCGGACTGTCGGTCGTCGCCGCATCGCAGCAGGCCGGCGTGGGCGCGGTGGTTGCGGGCTTCGGGTTGATCGGCGTCGGCGCTGTCGCCGGCTGGCTGATCTGGCGTAGCGGCGCATCCGCGGCGAAGATCCAGCCCGAGGACACCACCGGCGTGTTCCTCACCCTGTTGGTCTTCGCCGCGGCTGTCGAACGGATCCTCGAACCGTTCTCGCGGTGGCTGCCGGGACGCGCCGCCGAGGCCGCGTTGTCCCAGACGATGACCGACGCGAACAGCCGGATCGACGGCCCCACCGAGGCCGACCGTGCGGCGATCGCCGTGGCCACGGCCAAGGTCGCCCGGGCGAAGGCGAACCGCACCATCGTCGCGTGGGGTCTCGCGAGCGGGTTGGCCACCGTGGCGTCCAGCGCCGGCGGGTTCTACGTGCTGCACGCGGTCGCCGGTGCCGACTGGAACGGGGTGGCGGTCTGGGTCGATGCCGTGGTGACCGGTGTGATGGTCGGCAGCGGCACCAAGCCGCTGCACGATCTGATCACCCGGGCCCAGAACGGCCCGCCGTCGCCGTAGCCCGCCTCGGCCTGGCCTGCCGGCTGGTGTTGCTGGAGATCTTGGACAGTTTCCGTCAGGACGTGACGGAAACTGTCCAAGATCTCGTGTCCGAACCTGGAGAGGCGGGAACGAGCGCCCGATCGCGTGGGGTGCCCGGATCTCGTAGGCTCCCAGGTGGTCTCCGCGGTGGAGCTGGTGGTCGAGCACGGGGAGGTGCGCGTGAGCGCGGCACAGATCATCGCGAGGTTGGCGGCGGCGGCGCAGAAGCTGGACGAGGCGAAGGCCAAGACCGCAGCGGCGGCACAGGACGCGGCCGAGGCGCGGGCGCTGGTCGCCGGTGCCCTTGAGGGCGTTGCCGCTGGTCCGCTGGTTGGCATGATCGACTCGTACCGTCAGGCGCTGGCACAGGCCGCCCAGGGTGGCGACCCGGCCAAGCAGCACGTCCAGGAGACGATCGCCAAGGTCCGGGCGCTCGGCAACTGACCACCTGCGAGGGCAGCGCAACCGTGCTCAGCGGGTGATGCGGAACGTCTGCTCGAAGGTCGGGTAGTCGCAGACGTCCTGGTTGCAGAGTTCGAAACCACCGCTGATCAGCGCGACGCCCTTGTGCAGGACCAGCCCGTCGGGCTGCGCCCACGCCCTCCCGGTCACTGCTTGCGGCTCGCCCGTGCAGCTGTTGAGGGGTGCCCAGCCACCCGCGTAGGCGACTCTGTCGCCCGACCGCTGCCGGACGATCAGCTCGGTGGCGCCGGACAGGCCGGCTGGGCAGGTCACCGTGAGGGTGATGTCCACGGCGACGCCGCGTGCGACAAGGGTCGCGGAGGTGACTTCGACGCTGCTGGCCGCGCTCGCCGGGGTCGGCGCGAGCGCGAGGGAGAGGGTCAGCCCGAGTAGTGCGATGGCGGTGATGATGCGGCGCACGATGGTCCTCCTTGCCGGAGTGGGTGCCTACCTGCGGTCACCCTAGCCTGCCCCGGCAGTTACGGATATCAATCGATGCGGTCGATGACGATGACCGGGATCTCCCGGTCGGTCTCCTTCGCGTAGCGGGCGTACGTCGGGAAGACCTTCGTCATCACCGGCCACAGCCGGACGCGCTCCTCGCCGGTCGCGGTCCGGGCCCGCCCGGCGATCCGCTCCGCCCCGACCTGGATCTCCACTGTCGGGTCGGCGGTCAGGTTCAGGTACCAGGCGGGGTGTCTGGCCGCGCCGCCGTTGGACGCCACCAGCACGTAGTTGTCACCGTCGCGCCCGTACATCAGGGCGGTGCGGCGCAGTGTGCCCGATCGGCGTCCGCGGGTGGTGAGCAGCAGCGAGGGTACGCCGTGGAAGGTGCCCCCGTCCGCGCCGTCGGTCTGCACGTAGCGCCGGATGTGGCTGGCGACCCAGCCGACCGGGCTGTCCTCGACCGTTTCGTGCTGCTCGTGGGTGGTCACGCCATCGCCTCCATCGTCGAGCCCGGACGGTCGAGCGGGGTGTCGATCATACGCGGCGGGGGAGGGTCAGCCGCGTGAGCGCGGCAGGCAGCACTTCTTGTACTTGCTGCCGGACCCGCACCAGCAGGTGTCGTTGCGGCCGGGCGGCCAGGCTGTCACGCCGGCCTCGTCGAGGCTGTCGGCGTACTCGTCGAGGGTTTCCTCGCTGGTGGGGTCGCTGCCGGCGGTCTGGGCGAACGCCGCCAGTCCGTCGACGGTGCCGACGATCACGCCCAGGTCGGCGCCGCCCATGCCGGAGGCGTCCACGAGGGCGCGTTCGATCTGGGCGCGGTGCTCGTCCCACGTGGCGGGGTAGCTGTCGACGAGGGTGGGCCAGCGCAGCAGCAGCGCGGTGAACTCCGCCTGCGGCCAGAACAGCAGTGTCGCCGGGCCGTCGTCGAGGGCGTCGAGGGCATGGGTGCTCGCGGCGCGCAGCCGGTCGGCGAGGTTGTCGTACTCGTCGTGCGGTAGGCCCGCCTCTTCGCGCAGGTCGTGCCGTTGCTGGGCCAGGCCGTAGATCATGGCGGCGGCCTCGTCCTGGGCGTCCTCGGACGCGTGCTGCTGGGTGCGGGTCCGCTCCAGGATGGCGTCCAGCGCCCCGGTGAGCCACTCCAGTGCCAGTTCGCCGTGGCCGGACTCGGCCAGCTCGTCGATCAGGTACATGGACTTGGGGTCCGTCTCCAGCAGCGGGCGCAGGGCGGTCAGCTCGGTCAGGCCCTCGTCCGAGCGGCCGAGGCGCAGCAGCAGGCCGCCGCGCACCGCTCGGGCGTACGCGTTGTCGTCCGGCTGTTCGGCGACCGCACGGGTGGCCAGGGCGAGCGCGTCGGCCAGGTCACCGGCCTGCTCCAGGATGTCAGCGGCGACCAGCAGGGCGTACCCGGTCTCGTCGGGGTCCGCCACCCGACCCTCGTCGACGGCGCCCACCAGTTCGGCGACGAGCGCGGCCGGGTCCGGGCTCTCGGAGCCCAGGGCGGCGATCTCTTCGATGCGGTCGGCGGTCAGCAACTCGGACATGGGCGCATCCTGAAAGACGACGGTCGGTGGGCGGGGGAGCGGCCAGCGTACTCCGGGACATGGCGCAGCCCGGGCGGCGAACCGCCCGGGCTGCGCCACGGTCCGTCAGCGGGTCGCCGGCATGGTGGCGAACTCGCCGGCTAGCTCCGACTCGACGATCGTCGTGGCGGACGGCCGGCGACCGGCCGACGCCCGCCGGGCGGACGGGACGGCGAGGGCCGCGAGCGCGGCGGCCAGGGCGATCGCGGTGAGGACCAGAAACCCCATCGTGAAGCCGGCCTCCCGGGGAAGGCCGTTGGCCTGCGGGTGGGCGGTGATCACGCCGCTGACCACGGCGGCGCCGATCGCCCCGCCGATGGTGCGGATGTTGGCGTTCATGCCGGTGGCCACGCCGGTCTGGCTGGCCGGCACGCTGGCGACGATCAGGTTGGCCATCGACGCGAAGGCCAGGCCGATGCCGAGGCCGACCAGGCCACCGGCGATGGCGACCTCCCAGCGGGTGTCGTGTGCGGCGGCGAGCATCGCGGCGGCGACCACGTTGAACGCGGCGCCGGTGGCGAGTTGCGCCTTGGCGCTGAACACGGCCTGGAGCCGGCCGGCGACGAGGCCGGCGACGAACATCGCGACGAGCATCGGCAGCATGAGCAGACCGGCCTGGCTGATGCTGGCGCCGAAGCCGTAGCCGGCGGCGGTCGGGGTCTGCACGAACTGGGGCAGGAACGCGTACACGGAGAACATCGACGCGCCGTAGAGCAGGGCGACCAGGTTGGTGGTCCAGACGCCGGGCAGGCGCATCATCCGCATGTCGATGAGCGGGTTGGCCGAGCGCACCTCGGCGACCAGCCACCCGGCCAGCAACACCACGGCGAGGGCCAGCAGGCCGAGCACCCGGGCGGAGGTCCAGCCCCAGGCCGCGCCCTGGCTGATCGGCAGCAGCAGCGCGACCAGCCAGCCGGAGAGCAGCACTGTGGCGCGCCAGTCGATGCGTCCGGGGGTGCGGACCGGCGACTCGGGCACGAACAGGTGCGCGGCCACGGCGGTCAGCCCGACCACGACCATCGGGATCCAGAACAGCCAGCGGTAGTCCAGCGTGCTGACGATCGGGCCGGCGAGCACGATGCCCAGGCCACCGCCGACGGCGACGATCGCCGAGATGGCGGCCACGGCGGTGGAGACCCGGGCGGCCGGGAACTCGTCGCGGATGATGCCGAACGACAGCGGGAAGACAGCTCCGCCGATGCCCTGGACGACCCGGGCGATGATGAGCACGCCGATGTTCGGCGCGATGGCGGCCAGTAGGCAGCCGAGGGCGAGGGCGGCGAGCGAGACGACCAGCATCCGCTCCTTGCCGACCATGTCGCCGACGCGTCCGAGGATCGGCGTGAAGATCGACGCGCTGAGCAGGTAGGCGGTCAGGACCCAGGTCACTGTGTTCTGGGAGGTGTGCAGGTCCTGCTGGATGGTCGGCAGCACGGGGGTGATCAGCGATTGGAGCATCGCGAAGAACCCGGCGCCGGCCGCGAGCACGGTGAAGGTGAGCCGACGCGAGCCGCGTCGGGAGGTCACTGCCACGAGAGATAACTCCCTGATTACGTACGGGATGGAGGCGTGTGGCCCGTCGTCTGTGACGGGTCGTTTGTCGGGGTCCGGGCGATCGGGGTGGCCAGGCGGCGATCGGGCGGGTCCCGAGGTAAGCTAACCGGAGGCAGGCCTCCGGGATTCCGGAGGGGTGCCTCCACTAAGTTAGTGGAGGGTTGCCTCCGGATGCAACCAGGGTGAGGTGACGCACGTCATGACCAGCGCGGGGCAGGTGCCCGAGGTCTTCGCCCAGCGGCCCAAGCGGGCCGACGCGCGGCGCAACTACGACGCCCTGATCACGGCGGCGCGCGAGGCGTTCGCCGAGAACGGGGCCGCCGCCTCGCTGGAGGACGTGGCCCGCCGGGCCGGGGTGGGCATCGGCACGCTCTACCGCAACTTCCCGACCCGCCGGCACCTGTTCGAGGCCGTCTACGTCGAGGAGGTCCGGGAGCTGTGCCACTCCGCCGAGGGCCTGGCCGAGCTGCCGCCCTGGGACGCGCTCGTCGCCTGGCTGCACCGCTTCGTCGCGTACGTCGCCACCAAGCGGGCGCTCGCCGAGCAGTTGCTGCACGACTCGGAGATCTTCGCCAGCTGCCGCACCGAGATCTTCTCCGCCGGTGAGCCGCTGATGCGTCGCGCGCAGGCCGCCGGCGTGGTTCGTGACGACATCGGCTTCGACGACGTGGTGCGGCTGATCAGTGGCCTCACCATGGCCCAGTTCCCGTCGCCCGAGCAGCGCGACCGGGTGCTCGGCGTGGCCCTGGACGGCCTGCGCCCGCCGGCCGCCCCACGCTGAGAGCCAGCCGCGCCCTGGTCGGCCGGGTCGCGTCGACGCCTCCGGCGGTCAGCGGTCGACCAGCAGCAGCCACTCGTCGTCGAGGCGTTCCACTGTGGTGTCGGCCGGCCAGCGGTGACCGGGGTCGGCCACCGCCCGGGCCTGCTCGACCTGCGGCGGCCGGCTGAACCGTGTGTCGCGGAAGCTGGCCATCCGGTGGAACCGGGCCCGGCCGAAGTTCGCGGCGTCGAGGAAGTGCGCCCGGTCGAACAGCGCCTCCGCGCCGAACACCGTCCAGCGGAACAGCGCCATGTTCGTGAAGCGGACCGAGTGGAAGCCGGCCGCCCCGCCGAACTCGGTGTGCTCCATCGACACCGCGCCGTCGAAGACGGCCTCCCGGAACGAGGTGGCGTCCTCGAAGCGGGTCGCGTCGAAGCTGGTCGGTTGGCCGAAGGTCACCCGACGACATGAGGTCGGGCCGGCGAAGCGGGACCGTCGGCAGGACAGACCGTCGGTGAACGCGGCCCCGTCGAAGGTGGCCAGACCGCTGACGCGAACGCCGTCCAGCATCACCTCGCCGTCGGCCGCGAGGTTGTCGAAGAGCACGTCGTCGAAGGTCGCCGCCCCGAGCAGCAGCCGGCCCCGCGTCGTCGCGCCGGCGAAGGTGGTCGTGCCGGTGAACACCGCCTCGGTGAAGTTCGCGTCGACGAGCGTGCAGCCGGCGGCGTCGAAGTCGACAAGCTCGGCGCCGGCCAGGTCGAGCGTCAACTCCGGCCAGAAGGCGTCGTCGTCGGCGGCGCGCAGGTGCCGGGTGAGCACGCGCTGCGCGCTGCGCCGGACCTCCGTCTCGCGCGGCTCCCCGTTTGGCGCCGGCATCCGCAGGTACGCGCAGAGCACCGCCGCGATCGTCGGGCGCTGCCCCGGATTGTCCTGACCGAGGCGCTCCAGCGCGTGCAGGCCACCGAGGCGTACCGCCGCGCTGTCGTTGCCGAGCAGCTCCACCGCTCGGGTGTAGAGCTCGGTCAGCCGACGTTCCGCCGCGTCGTGCTCGGCCGCCCCGGACTGCCGATCCTGGTGGCGCTGCGCGGCCTCGGCCACCGCCTCGGCGTGCGCCTGCACCCGGTCCCGGTGCACCTGGTCGCGGGCGGCGACGCTCTCCTGGTGTCGCTGCGCGCGTTCGGTGATCCACTGGCGGCGGGCGGCGAGCAGCAGCGCGAGCCCTCCGCCGGTGCCGGCGACGACGGTCAGGCCGGTCCGGATCGCGTCGATGCGCAGCGTGGCACGGGTGTCGGGTTGGCTGGCCCGGTCGGCCTCGGTGAGCAGCAGGTCCAGCACCAGCCAGCCCAGGACGACGGCGGCCAGCAGGCCGACCAGGACCAGCCACCACGGCATCACCCGCAGCTCGCGCTCGGTGGGTTCGTCGACAGCCACGGCCACAGCATGCCAGTGAGCGTCCGGGGTCCGATATGGAGCGTGGCGGTATGACCGTTTACACCCCCGGCGGAACAACGGGTTACCGGCGCGTAACAAGTCATTGACGTTTCCAAATTGTTGCGGGCATCATCGCCGCACGGTCGACCGGACACCCCCACCCACCTGCCCGGTTCGCCGGGCGCCTCCCCCCGGAGGTGCAGCGATGCTGCTCCGAAAGACCGCCCTCGTGCTGGCCCTCGCCACCGCCGCGCTGCTCGCGTCCACCGCCACGGCGACCGCGGCGCCCGCCGACCCGGCCCCCACCCCCTTCGCCGCCGCCGTGGCGGCCAACCCCGTCATCGTGGTCGGCGGGCTCAGCGGCGTCGCCGTCGCGTACGAGCCGATCGCCGCCCGGCTGCGCGCCGACGGCTACCGCACCTTCATCTACCAACTTCCCGGACTGGGCCTCGGTGACATCCCCACCTCGGCCCGCGCGTTCGCCACCTACGTCAACCAGGTACGCGCCAGCACCGGCGCAGCGACCGTCGACCTCGTCGCCCACTCCGAAGGGGGCCTGGTCAGCCGGTACTACCTCAAGCGGCTCGGTGGCACCGCCGCCGTCGGCCGGTACGTCAGCCTGGGCACACCCCAGTACGGCACGTACGTCGCCAACATCGTGGCGTTCCTGGGGCTGGGCACCTGCGCCGGAGTGGTGGCCTGTCAGCAGATGACCATCGGCTCGGCGTTCCTCGCCGACCTCAACGCCGGCGACGACACCCCGGACGCGGTGCGCTACACCACCATCCGCACGCTGCAGGACGAACTGGTCCGGCCGACCGGCAACGCCGCCGTCAACGACGGTGCGACGAACGTGCTGATCCAGGCGTACTGCCCGCTGCGGGTGGTGGGGCACCTCGGCCTGGTGCTCGACGGCACGGCGTACACCATCGTGCGCGGCGCCCTGGTCGACGGCCCGGTGCGCCCCAACTGCCTGGCGCTCTGACCCGCCCGTGCGGGTGGTCCCGCCGGGACCACCCGCACACGGATGCGGATCGGTAAGTGTCGGTTGCCCGACGTTCCCGGAAAAGGGTGTGGCAGACATCAGATGTTCCCGATAACCTGCTGCGACTGTCCACTGGCGACGGAGGACGGGTGACCCTCCCGAAGGAGCAGCGCGCATGACCGAGCCGCACACCGTGCCGCCGGAGAACACCCCGCCGACAGTGCCGCAGCTCGACGTCCGGGCCGCCGAGCCGCCAGCGGCCGACCCGCCGTCGTCGGTCGGCGGGTTCGCCGACCGGCCACCGGGTTATCCCAGCGCGCTGGTCTGGTTGCGGGCCGGGATCCTGCGGGACTGGCGCGGTGTGCTGGGCGCCTTCGCCGCCACCTGGTTCTACCTGCCGATCGGGCTGCTGCTGGCGTTCTGGGGCGGCCTCAGCCTCGGCGTCGTCGGCCTCTTCGCCGGCGGCATCGGGGCTGACGACCAGGTGCCGCAGGTGCTGCGCGACGCGCCGCTGATCGGCTCCCTGCTGGAAACGTTCATGAGCCGCTCCGCCGGAGTGCTCGGCGGCGTCGTCGGCTTCGCCGTCGGTTTCGTGGGCGGCTTCATCTCCGTGCTGGTGCTGCCCTGGGTCGGTGCCGAAGGACCGCTCCCCGTGATCGCCGGCCTGCTCGGCACCGTCGCCGCGGCGGCGCTGATCGGGGTCCTCTACACGCTCTACCGCGTGCTGCTGGAACCGCGACTACTGGTCGTCTCCGGTGCCCGCCAGCCCAGCCGCCGCGAGGCGGCGCGGCTGCGGCCCGTGCTGGACGACTGTGCCCGACGACTCGGCCTGCCCAGCGTGCCACGGTTGCTGATGGAGGACGACCCGGTCCTGAGCAACGCCCGCACCTACGCCCGGCACGTGGTGGTCACCACCGCCGTGCTGACCGAACCGGACGACGAGATCGCCGCGCTGTTCAGTCACGAGTTGGTGCACTGGCGTACCGGGGACGAGATCACCAGCGCCTTCGTCCGTGGTGTCGGTCTGCCGCTCACCCTCGCGCACGCCCTGCCGACCTGGCTGATGCGGACGTTCCCGCACCCGGCCACCAACTTCGTGGTCTTCCTGTTCTTCTGGCCGGTGCTGCTCATCATGCGGTACGTGGTGCTGCCGCTGCACGCCCGCGACGTCCGGGCCGCGGAGTACCGGGCCGACCTCGGCGCCGTGCTCACCGGGCACGTCGACGGGATGCGGCGCATCCTGGAGCGCCGGCTGTCCTTCGAGTCCGGCCGCAGCGGCTGGGACGAGGCGGTCTGCGCCACCCACCCGCCGCACGAACTCCGGCTCGACGCGCTGGAAAGGGCCTCGGTGGCCGGCGCGTCCGCCGGTGCGGACGCCGCCGCGGACGTCACCGTCGAGCGGCTGTTCGGGCACACCGGCGCGGTCGGCACCCGCCGCACCTGGCTGCTGGTCGGCGTCCTCGTGCTGGTGGCCTGCGCCGGCACCGGCGGGCTCGGGGTGGTGCAGTGGGCGTTCTTCCGCCCCCAGGCGACTGTCGACGGCTACTTCGCCGCGCTCGCCGACCGGGACAGCGACGCCGCACTCGACCTCCTGGCCGACGGGAGCAGCGCCCCCGACCGCGAGCTGCTCGCCCAACTGCTGCGCGGCGAGGGCTACCAACCACCGACCGACGTCGAGATCAGTTCGCTGGAGCGTGACGACGACACCGCCACGGCCACCGTGACGTACCGGCTGGGCGGTGAGCGGCAGACCGCGACACTCGGCCTGCGTCGCGACGAGCAAACCACTGCCGGGATGTTCCACGGCTGGCGGGTGAGCGGAGGCCTGACCTCGCTCGGTGTCGCGATCGGCGGCCCCGGGGTACGACTCAACGGCGTCGAACTGCCCGGCGGCACCGACGGCCCGGCGCTGGCGCTGCTGCCCGGCGGCTACACCGCGACCGGGCCGTCCAGCGCGCTCAGCGAGACGCCCACCGAGACCTTGGCGGTCGGTCCGGGGCAGGACACGGCCACCCTGCAACTGGCCCCGGTGCTCAAGCCGGCGGCGGTCGAGGCCGTCGACGCCCGGGTGCGCGCCTGGTTGGACGAGTGCGCCAAGCAGACGGTCCCCGCGCCACCGGGCTGCCCGTTCCGCTACTACGGCGGGTCCGCGCAGAAGGTCACCTGGAAGATCCTGGAGTACCCGAAGCTCGCCATCGAGTTGACCGGCCCGGCCAGCGCCGAGGTCACCACCCCGAGCGAGACCCGGGGTCAGGTGCAGGTCAGCGGGACCAACACCTACTTCGGGGGCGACTCACCGTTCACCGACGACGACCCGTTCTCCGTCACCGGTGTCGTCACCGCCGACGGGGAGGGTGTCACCTTCCGCCCCGCCACCAACTGACCGGGAGAGTCCGTGACCGACAGCAACACCGCCGCCCGGCTGCCCGTACGGCTGACCATCAACCCCCGGCAGCGACAGCAGCCGTCGGTCGACCTGCTGACCTGGATCCACCGCCGGCCGGAGTACCGGCCGGTGGTCCGCCAGGCCGGCGGCGGCGGGGGCCGGCCGGGCTTCAGCGACGCGGTGATCATCGCGGTGCTGGCCCAGGGCCTGCTGCCGGGTCTGTTCAACCTGCTGCAGTCCTGGGTGGACCAGCAGCGCACCGAGGCCAGCATCCGGATCCAGTCCGGCGACACCGAGGTGGAGTTGCAGGTGAGCGGGCGCACCGACTCGGCGCGCCTGCTGGCCCAGGCGACCGAGGCGCTGCGGGCGGCCCGGGAGCCCGGTACGGACGCCGCCGACTGAGTCGACGGCGTCCGGGTCGACTGGTTCGGCGGCGTCCGGGGAGCGGTCAGCTCGCCTTGGCGAGCGCCTCGAACTCGTCGTCGGTGAGCCGCACGTCGGCGGCGCCCACGTTCTCCTCCAGGTGCGCCACCGAGGACGTACCGGGGATCGGCAGCATCACCGGTGAGCGGCGCAGCAGCCAGGCCAGCGCGAGCTGCGCGGGCGACGCGCCGTGCGCGGTGGAGATGGCGTCCAGTGGGCCGCCCGGGCGGGCCAGCTCACCGGTGGCGATCGGGAACCACGGGATGAACGCGAGGTCGTTGCGCTCGCAGTACTCCAGCACGTCCTCGGCGCTGCGGTTGGCCAGGTTGTACAGGTTCTGCACCGACACGATGTCGGTGATCGCCCGGGACTCCTCGATCTGCGCGACGCTCACCTCGGACAGCCCGATGTGCTGGATCTTGCCTTCCTCCCGCAGCAGGGCCAGCTCACCGAGCTGATCGGCGAGCGGCACCTTCGGGTCGATCCGGTGCAGCTGGTACAGCGGAATGCTGTCCAGGCCGAGGTGGCGCAGGCTCAGCTCGCACTGCTGGCGCAGGTACTCGGGGCGGCCCAGCGCCCGCCAGTCGCCGGGGCCGGAGCGGCTCAACCCGGCCTTCGTCGCGATGACCAGGTCATCGGCGTACGGGTGCAGGGCCTCCCGGATCAGCAGCTCCGAGACGAACGGCCCGTACGAGTCGGCGGTGTCGATGAACGTCACGCCCAGCTCGATCGCCCGGCGCAGCACCCGAACGGCCTCAGCCGGGTCCTTCGGGTCACCCCAGACACCCGGACCGGTGATCTGCATGGCCCCGTAGCCGAGCCGGTTGACGGTGACGTCGCCACCGATCCGGTACGTGCCGGACGCCTTCGCGGGTTGCTCACTGATATTTGTTGCCATTGCCCGATCCCCAATCGTCTCGTCGTGGCGGGCGTGGACAGCGCGGGCGTGAAGAGCCCACCCGCCACTGATGGATCATCCCCCGGAACTCCGCTGCCATGCCGCCGGTCGGTCGAGTGTGGGCGCGGACACGCCGTGGGCGCGCCGAGCCGAGTTGCCGGGAAGCACCCGGTACGACCGGGGTGTCCGTGCGACGCTGGCCGGAGCCGGTGCGTTTCCGGCGCGACGGCGGAGGGAGCACCCATGGGAGTGCCGCAGGTCAACTTCGCGCTCGACACGTACGAGTGCATCGTGATCTATCCCGGCGCGGCCGGGCGGGCCCTGCCCGCCGAGACGGTGCAGCGGTTGCAGGCCGAGCACACCGAGCACATGCAGGCGTTGCAGCGACGCGGCATCATCCTGGTCGCCGGCTCAGTGGACGGGCCGGCCCGCGAGCCGGATCCGCCGATCGGGTTCGGGCTGGCCCGCACCGGCAGCGTCGACGACGTCCGCAGCGTGCTGGAGGCCGACCCCGCGGTGCAGGCCGGGCTCTACCGGGTGGAAGTGCTGACCTTCCTCTGCCCGGCGGGTTCCCTGGAGTTTCCGCTGGTCAAAGCGGGGAGCTGAGCAGCCGTCCATCGGTGGCTGTCGTGATGGCGACGGCGCTCGCCCGCCTGCCGATGCTACGGTCGCGCCCTGCGCGGGCCGCCGCCGGGGCGTACCCGGTGTCGTGGGTCGGCCCCGGTCGAGGAGTCGCCATGACCTCCGCCGCCACCGGTGATGTCGCGTCCGCCGCCGCCCGACTACGTGCCCTGCTCGGCGACCGGCTGCACGAGCCGGGCGATCCCGGTTACGCCGCCACCACCCAACTCTGGAACGGTGCGGTGGCGCGGACGCCCGCGCTGGTCGCCCACTGCCAGGAGGCCGACGAGGTGGCCGAGGCGGTCCGCGTCGCCGCCCGCTGCCACCTGCCCGTCTCGGTCCGCTCCGGCGGGCACGACTGGGCCGGCCGGGCGCTGCGCGACGGTGCCCTGGTGCTCGACCTGACCGGGCTGCGCGCCGTCCGGGTCGACCCGGACGCGGCCACGGTGACCATCGGCGGCGGCGCCACGGCGGCCGAGCTGCTCGCCGCCGCCCGCCCGTACGACCTGGTGGTGCCGACCGGCGTGGTCGACGCCGTGGGGATGGCCGGGCTCACCCTCGCCGGCGGGTACGGCCCGCTGTGCGGTCGGTTCGGTCTGTCCCTGGACAGTCTGCTCGGCGCGCAGGTGGTTCTCGCCGACGGCCGCCGGGTCACCGCCGACCCGCGCCACGACGCCGAGCTGTACTGGGCGCTGCGCGGCGGCGGCGGGAACCTCGGCATCGTCACCGAGCTGCGGTTCCGCGCGCACCGGCTGCGCGGGGTGCTGGCCGGCATGATCATGTTCGCGCTGTCCGAGGCCCCGGCCGTCCTGCGCGGCTATGGCGCGCTGGTCGCCGAGGCGCCGGACGAACTGACAGTGATGGCCGGCTTCCTGCCCGGCCCGGCCGGCGAGCCGGTGATCTTCGTCTGCCCGTTCTACAGCGGCCCGGACCTGGACGCCGGGCTGCCGTGGATGGACCGGCTGCGCGCGCTGGGCACCCCGCTGGTCGACCAGATCGGCCCGATGCCGTACGCGGACGCGCTGCGGATGTTCGACGGCGGAATGGTCGACGGCAACCACTGCCTGCTACGGACCCGATGGCTGCCCGCGCTCACCGACAGCACCGTGGACACGCTCGTCGACGCGGCCCGGCAGGTCACCTCGCCGTTCTCCGCGCTGGCAGTGCACCACTTCCACGGCGCGGCCACCCGGGTCCGACCCGCCGACACAGCGTTCGGACTGCGTGCCGACCACCTGATGACCGAGATCATCGCGGTGTGGGCGCCCGGCGAGCCGGCCGGCCCGCACCAGGAGTGGGCCGAGCGGACCTCCGCGGCGCTCGCCCCGCAGGCCCTGCCCGGTGGTTACCCCAACCTGCTCGCCCCGCAGGAGACCGACCGGGTCCGGCTCGCCTACGGCGCGAACTGGGCGCGGCTGCGCCACGCCAAGCGCCGCTACGACCCCCGTGACCTGCTGCACGCGGTGCCGACCCTGCCGCCCTCGGTGCACCCGGAATGAGCCGCCGCCTGCCGCCCTCGGTGCACCCGGAGTGAGCCGCCGCCTGCCGCCGTCGGGGCGTCCGGAGTGAGCCGCCGCCGGGAGCACCCCGACAGCGCACGCCACCGGAGGCGTACGATTCCCGGCGCGCGGTCGCTGATGCCCGTCGCCACAACGTTCCCGGTGCGGTTCCGCCCGCCGGCCCGACGCGCGCCGCGCGTCGTTGGACACATGTTCCGCTGCCTGCAAGGGGTCGGACCCGAGTCCGACCTGAAGGAGAGACTAGCCTGATGGGCGTGACACGCCGCGCGAAGATCGTCTGCACTCTTGGTCCCGCCACCTCGTCCCCGGAGCGCATCCGGGGTCTCGTCGAGGCCGGCATGAACGTGGCGAGGCTGAACTTCAGTCACGGCAGCCACGCCGACCACGAGGCGGTCTATCGACTGGTCCGGGAGGCGTCGGAGGCAGCGGGTAAGCCGGTCGCCGTCCTCGCCGACCTGCAGGGCCCCAAGATCCGGCTCGGTCGGTTCGCCGACGGCCCGCACGAGTGGCGCACCGGTGACTCGGTCGTCATCACCGGCGACGACATCATCGGCACCAAGGAGCGGGTCTCCTGCACCTACCGCAAGCTGCCGCAGGAGGTGAAGCCCGGTGACCGGCTGCTGATCGACGACGGTCGGGTCGCCGTCGAGGTCACCGACGTCACCGGCAACGACATCCGCTGCCTCGTCACCGAGGGCGGCCCGGTCTCCAACAACAAGGGCGTGTCGCTGCCCAACGTGGCGGTCAGCGTGCCCGCCATGTCGGAGAAGGACGCCGAGGACCTGCGCTTCTCCCTGGGTCTCGGTGTCGACCTGGTGGCGCTCTCCTTCGTCCGCTCCGCCGAGGACATCAAGCTCGTGCACGGCATCATGGCCGAGGAGGGCGTGTTCCGGCCGGTGCTGGCCAAGGTCGAGAAGCCGGAGGCGGTGGAGCACCTGGAGGCCATCGTGCTGGCCTTCGACGGCGTCATGGTCGCCCGTGGTGACCTCGGTGTCGAGATGCCGCTGGACGAGGTCCCGCTGGTGCAGAAGCGCGCCGTGCAGCTGTGCCGGGAGAACGCCAAGCCCGTCATCGTGGCCACCCAGATGCTCGACTCGATGATCGAGAACTCCCGCCCCACCCGGGCGGAGGCGTCCGACGTCGCCAACGCGGTGCTCGACGGCGCGGACGCGGTGATGCTCTCCGGCGAGACCAGCGTCGGCAAGTACCCGGTGCTCACCGTCAGCACCATGGCCAAGATCGTGACGACCACCGAGGCTGGTTCGATCGGGGTGCCGCGGTTGCAGCACGACCCGCGTACCCACGGTGGCGCCCTCACCGTCGCCGCATCGTCGATCGCCCGGGCCATCAACGCCAAGGCGCTCGTCGCCTTCTCGCAGACCGGTGACACCGTGCGCCGGCTGTCCCGGCTGCACTGCGACCTGCCGCTGCTGGCCTTCACGCCGGTCCCCGAGGTGCGCGACCAGCTCGCCCTCACCTGGGGCGTGGAGACCTTCCTGATGCCGTTCGTGCAGCACACCGACGACATGTTCCGCCAGGTCGACCAGGCGCTGCTCGGCCTCGACCGGGCCAACCCCGGCGACTACGTGGTGATCGTGGCGGGTAGCCCTCCCGGCACCCCCGGCTCGACCAACACGCTGCGCGTACACCAGCTCGGCTCGCTGGTCGACGCCGCGTCGGCGCGGGCGCTGCAGTGAGCGACGGTCGGGTCGCGGTCGGCCAGGCGGCGGTGGACCAGCTGCTGGAGGTGCTGGACCTCGATCCGACCGGGGAGATGACCTTCCGGGGGATGAGCCCCCCGGTCGGCCCACAACGGGTGTACGGCGGCCAGGTTGCCGGCCAGGCCCTGGTCGCCGCCGGCCGCACCGTCGACCCGGAGCGGTTCGTGCACTCGCTGCACGGCTACTTCGTCCGCCCCGGCGACCCGGTCGAGCCGATCGAGTACCAGGTGGAGAACATCCGCGACGGGCGGTCCTTCTCGGTCCGCCGGGCCGTCGCCCTGCAGCACGACAAGCCGATCTTCTTCATGTCGGCGTCGTTCCAGCGGGCCGAGGAGGGCCTGGACCACCAGGTCACGGCCCCGCTGGACGTCCCGATGCCGCAGGACGTGCCGACGATGAGCGACCGGCTCTCCCGCTACCCGGAGCGGCTGGGCATCTGGGGTCAGATCCCGCGTCCGATCGACGTGCGTTACGTGGGTGAGCCCGGCTGGGTCCGCCCCGGCGACCGGCCCGCCGACCCGCACCAGCGCGTCTGGATGCGCATCGACGGCAAACTGCCCGACGACCCGCTGCTGCACGCCTGCGCGCTCACCTACGCCTCGGACCTCACCCTGCTGGACTCGGTGCTCTCCGCGCACGGCGAGGTGTGGGGGCCGGGCGGGTTGGTCGGCGCGAGCCTGGACCACGCGCTGTGGTTCCACCGGCCGTTCCGGGCCGACGAGTGGTTCCTCTACGACTGTTTGAGCCCGTCCGCGTCCGGCGCGCGCGGGCTGGCCACCGGCCGGATGTTCACCACTGACGGCCGGCAGATCGCCAGCGCCGTCCAGGAGGGTCTGCTGCGCCGCGTCGGCGCCTGACGCGTCCACCCATCCCCGCCAGGCTCCTGGCGGGGATGCGGCGGGTCAGGCCTGGTAGATGGCCTCTCCGGCGATCTCGATCTGCACCGTCCTGCCGACCAGCACCCCGCCGCTCTCCAGGACGACGTTCCAGAGCAGGCCGTAGTCCTCGCGGTTGATGCTCGCCGTCGCGCTGAATCCGAAGATGTTCTGCCCGTACGGATCACGACGAGCGCCGCCGAAATTCACCTCCAGGTCGACGGCCCGGGTGATTCCCTTCACGGTCAGCTCACCGGTGAGGACGAATCGTCCGGGAATACCGTCGGACTGCGGCGGAACAATGTGACTCCGGCCTCGTCCGCCCAGCCGGTGGTTGCGCAGGCGCGCCCACTGGAATATGGGGTCCTCGTTGCCCTGCCATGTGATACCGGTGCTTCGATATTCGAGGGTGGGAAAGCGCTCCACGTCGAGGAAATCGGCACTCTTCAGATGCGTGTCCCGATCGACGCTCCCGGTGGTGATGCTCGCCGACATGATGGTGGCCGTCACCGAGAAGAGCAGCGGGTCCTCGGCGACGGTGATCTGCGCAGTGGCCTCGGCGAACTCGCCGCGTACCGGGCTGACCATCATGTGCCGGGACAGGAAACCGATCCGCTTGTGCGCCTGATCGAGAAGATAGGTGCCGGCGACCGGGATGGTCATGCCATCCCAGGTGCGGGTCGCGATATCGGTCATCGTGTTGCCTTCCCCCCGAGCGGACCCGGGTGTTTATCAATATGTTGCTGGCGGCCGGGTAAAGGGCCGGACATTCGTCTTCACGCCCAGCATAGGGACGCTCCGGGCCGGCATTTCGGCCGCCACCGCGCGGTGGATCATGACGGGCCGCACCGGTCAGTTCCGGCGGCGCGCGTCGGGTGCCGGCGGCGGCACTTTTGATCGATGCGTGGCCGATCGGCCGAGGGTCGCCCGCCTGCCCGGTTGACCAGGGACTAACCTTGCCGGCATGCGCCTCTCCGCCCGGGTCGACTATGCCCTCCGCGCGGCCGCCGAGCTTGCCGCGACGGCCAGCGGTCCCGGGCGCGGCCGACCGGTCACGGCCGACCAGATCGCCCGTGCCCAGGAGATTCCGCCGAAGTTCCTGGAGAGCATCCTGCTGCAGCTGCGCCGGGGCGGCATCGTGCACGCCCAGCGCGGCCCGGAGGGCGGCTACTGGCTGGCCCGCCCCGCCGAGGAGATCTCCCTCGCCGAGGTGATCCGGGTGATCGACGGCCCCCTCGCCCACGTCCGCGGGCAGCGCCCCGAGCAGCTCGGCTACCACGGCCCGGCCCGCGCCCTCCAGGAGGTCTGGATCGCGCTGCGGGCGAGCGAGCGGGAGATCCTGGAACTGGTGAGCGTCGCCGACGTGGCAGCGGGCGCGCTACCCGCGCGGGTCACCGAGCTGGCCGCCGACCCGCGCGCCTGGATCTGATCGCCGGCCCACCACCCGGATCGGCGTCACCCGGGCGCTGACCCGGCGCGTCCCATCCACCGATCGGGGGCTTGACCCTGGCTGCCCCATCCCGCATTGTCGACCAAGTCGATAGGAGATGCCGAAAAGTCAGGGGGCGCTCGTGCGCAAGCTGTTGGTCCTTGCTCTGGTCGGGCTCGTCGCGCAACTGATCGATGGTTCGCTCGGCATGGCGTACGGCTTGACCTCCTCCACGCTGCTGCTGGTCGCCGGGGTCGCCCCGGCCGCCGCCTCGGCCTCGGTGCACCTGGCCGAGATCGGCACCACGCTCGCCGCCGGCGTCGCGCACTGGCGGTTCGGCAACGTCGACTGGCGGGTCGTGACCCGCATCGCGCTGCCCGGCGCGATCGGCGCCTTCGCCGGCGCCACAGTGCTCAGCTCGATCTCCACCGAGGCCGCCGCGCCGTGGATGGCCGGCATCCTCTTCACGCTCGGCGCGTACCTTCTGGTCCGCTTCGCCCGCCCGCTGCGCACCGACCGGGTCGGCGGACGGCTCCGCGGTCGTTTCCTCGGCCCCCTGGGCCTGGTCGCCGGTTTCGTCGACGCGACCGGCGGCGGCGGGTGGGGCCCGGTGGCCACCCCGGCGCTGCTGGTCTCCGGCCGGATGGAACCCCGCAAGGTGATCGGCTCGGTGGACACCGCCGAGTTCGTCGTGGCCGGCGCGGCCAGCATCGGCTTCCTGATCGGGTTGGGCTCGGAGGGGTTCCTGCTGCCCACCGTCGCCGCGCTGCTCATCGGCGGGCTCATCGCCGCCCCGCTGGCCGCCTGGCTGGTGCGTATCGTGCCCGCCCAACTGCTCGGCGCTGCGGTCGGCGGGGTGATCGTGCTGACCAACGCCCGCACCCTGCTCCGCTCCGCCGAACTGGGCGGCCCCGCCCGCCCCGCCGTGTACGCGCTCCTGGCCGCCGGCTGGCTGGCCGCCCTGGTGCTGGCCGTGCGCGCCCTGCGCCGCACCCGCCACGCCCACGCCGAAGCCGCGCCCGCTCCCGCCGGGGAGTCTGCCGCTGGTGCCGCGACGTCCCGCGCCGCCGCTGCCGGCGAGGTCCCGGCCGATCTCGCCGCGACGGGTACCCCCACCGCACGTTGACCCCCCCCGCCGTCCGCGCCCCCGGCCCTCCGCACCTCGGCCCCGCCGTCCTGCCCGGCCTCGCCGCACCGCTACGCCCCTCCGCACGCTGACCCCGTGCCGCCCCGCCCTGCCGCCCGCCGCCCCGCCCCCGCGCCCCCCGCGCCGCAAGATCGCGCAAGATCCTGGATGTAGTGGCATCCGGGGGTTTCGTGGCCACTACATCCAGGATCGAGCGTGACCTTGCGGGGGTGGGCGCCCCGAACCCCGCCCCGGTCGGTCGCTGCTCGTCGTCGAGAACCGCGCAAGGTCGGGGGAGGGGCGTGGATCGGCGGTGCGGCGTGGGGTTAGGGGGTGGGCAGTGTGTCGGCGGTCCTGGAGAGCAGGGCCCAGGCCGCGTCGATGTGCGCCTCGGTGGTCTGCGGTGCGCCGACCGCCAGCCGCAGCGTGTACCGGCCGGCAACCCGGGTGTGCGTCAGGTGCACCTGTCCGGTGGCGTTCGCCGAGGCCAGCAACGCCGCGTTGGTGTCGTCGTCGGCGCGCAGCCGGAAGCAGACCAGTGAGAACGGGTGCGCGGCGGCCACCTCGAACCGGTCGTCGGCGCGGACCCGCTCGGCGAACCGCTCGGCCAGCGCCACCCCGGAGCGGATGTGCGCCCGCAGCCCCTCGACGCCGTACCAGCGCAGCACGAACCACAGCTTGAGGGCTCGGAACCGTCGGCCCAGCGGCACCTGCCAGTCCCGGTAGTCGATCACCGCACCGGACTCGGAGGCCGCGTTGCGCAGGAATTCCGGCAGTACGGTCAGCGCCTCGATCAGCGCCGCCCGGTCGGCCACCCAGAACGTGTCGCAGTCGAAGCCGGTGAGCAGCCACTTGTGCGGGTCGAAGCAGTAGGAGTCGGCGTACTCCAGGCCGGCGTGCGACCACCGCAGCTCGGGGCAGACGGCGGCGGCGCCCGCGTACGCGGCGTCCACGTGCAGCCAGATGCCGTACTCGGCGCAGATGGTTCCGATCTCGGGCAGCGGGTCGATGGCGGTGGTGGAGGTGGTGCCGATGGTCGCCACCACGATGGCCGGTACGTCGCCGGCGGCAAGGTCGGCCTCGATCGCGGTCCGGAGCGCGCCCGGCAGCATCGCCTGGGTGTCCGGGTCCACGGCGATCGACCGGACGCCGTCGTCGCCCAGCCCGGCGAGCCGTGCGGCCTTCTCGATGGACGAGTGCCCGTGCACGGAGGTGTAGGCGCGGTAGCGCCGGTCGATGCCGGCGTGACGCCACCGGCCGTCGCTGGCCCGGTGCAGCGCGGCCAGGGTGGCCACCAGCGTCGCCGACGAGGCCGAGTCCTGGATGACCCCACCGCCGGTGCCGGCCGAGTGGAACCGTTGTGGCAGGTCCATCAGGTGGGCCAGCCAGTCCATCATCACCGTCTCCAGTTCGGTGCAGGCCGGGCTGGTGGTCCAGAGCATGCCCTGGACGCCGAGCCCGGCGCTGACCAGGTCGCCGAGCACGCTCGGGCCGGAGGTGTTGGCCGGGAAGTAGCCGAAGAAGCTCGGGTGCTGCCAGTGGGTCAGCCCCGGTACGACGATCGAGTCCAGGTCGGCGAGGACCGCCTCGACCGGTTCGCCGCCGGTGGTGGGCGGGGCGCCGGGCAGGGCGGCGGCCACGGTGCCCGGGGGAGCGGTCGGTGTGACCGGTCGTTGCTCCACTGTCGCCCAGTAGTCGGCGATCCAGTCGACGACGGCGTGCCCGGCGCGACGGAATTCGGCGGGGTCCATGTGGTGAGGGTTCACCGGCACGAGTTGACCAGGCATCGATCGTCCGGGCAAGACCGGAAGCTCAATCCAGAGCGAGCGACAGGCGTCGATGTTGCGTGTCGGAAAGCGCTTGCCCTACGATCGCGGTGAGTCGGATCCGTGAGTTCCAGGGCGTTTCACCCCCGATCAGATCGCCGTCCGCCGCCGTCGCGGTGGGGTTGGTCCACCGTGCTTCCCCGGGCAGGGCCGGTGTGCCGCAGCGATCACCACCGGATCCCGGAGGCAGTGCATGCACCCGTCCAGACATCGGCTGATCCTGCTCGCCGCCACCACGGCGGCCACCGTCGTGGCCGGCACCCTCGGTACGGTCGTCGCCTCGGCCGCCGCCGTCGGCTGCCGGGTCGACTATCAAATCACCAACCAGTGGCAGGGCGGCTTCGGCGCCAACGTCACCGTCACCAACCTCGGTGACCCGGTCAGCGGGTGGGCCGTCACCTGGTCGTACCCGGCGGGCCAGCAGGTCACCCAGGCGTGGAACGCCACGGTCACCCAGTCCGGTGCCCAGGTCACCGCCCGCAACGTCGACCACAACGCCGCCATCGCCACCAACGGCAGCACCTCGTTCGGTTTCAACGGTTCCTGGACCGGCAGCAACCCGGTGCCGGGCAGCTTCGCGCTCAACGGCACCACCTGCACCGGCGCCCCACCCACCGGCGAGCCGACAACCCCGCCCCCGACCACCCCGCCACCCCCGACCACGCCCCCGCCGGCGGCCGGGGTGGTGCAGATGGAGAACCTGGACCGAGGCTTGATAAGCGTCCGCTCCGGCGGCGGCAACCTGGTCTCCTGGCGGCTTCTCGGCACCGAGACCTCCGGGGTGGCGTTCAACCTCTACCGGGGATCCACCAGGGTCAACGCCAGCCCGATCACCGGCGCCACCAACTACCTCGACAGCGGCGCGGCGGCCGGGTCGACGTACACGGTGCGGGCCGTGGTGGGCGGCGCCGAGCAGGCGGCGTCGGCACCGGCTTTGCAGTTCGGCGCGGGCTACCTGGACGTGCCGTTGCAGGTCCCGGCCGGGGGCAGCACCCCGAGCGGGGAGAGCTACACCTACAGCGCCAGCGACGCCTCCGTCGGTGACCTCAACGGCGACGGCAGCTACGAGATCGTGCTCAAGTGGGAGCCGTCGAACGCCAAGGACAACTCCCAGTCCGGCTACACCGGCAACGTCTACGTCGACGCGTACACACTCACCGGCACCCGGTTGTGGCGCATCGACCTGGGCCGCAACATCCGGGCCGGCGCCCACTACACCCAGTTCCAGGTGTACGACTACGACGGCGACGGCCGCGCCGAGGTGGCCATGAAGACCGCCGACGGCACCCGCTCCGGCACCGGTCAGCTCATCGGCTCGTCGTCGGCGGACTACCGCAACTCCAGCGGCTACGTGCTGTCCGGCCCGGAGTACCTGACCATGTTCAACGGGCAGACCGGCGCGATCGCCTCCACCGTGAACTACGACCCGCCGCGCGGCACCGTGTCGTCCTGGGGTGACTCGTACGGCAACCGGGTGGACCGGTTCCTCGCCGGCACCGCGTACCTGGACGGGCAGCGCCCCTCGCTGATCATGGCCCGGGGTTACTACACCCGCGCGGTGATCGCGGCCTGGGACTTCCGCAACGGCACGCTGACCAAGCGCTGGACGTTCGACTCGAACTCCTCCGGCAACGGCGCCGCCGCCGGTCAGGGCAACCACCAACTCTCCGTCGCCGACGTCGACGCCGACGGCCGCCAGGAGATCGTGTACGGGGCCGCCACCATCGACGACAACGGCCGGCTGCTGCACTCCACCGGCAACGGCCACGGCGACGCGCTGCACGTCGGGGACCTCGACCCGGGCCGCGCCGGACTGGAGGTGTTCAAGGTCGACGAGGACGGCAGCAAGCCCAGTTCCTACTTCGCCGACGCCCGTACCGGTCAGGTCCTCTGGTCCACGCCGGCGTCCGGCGACAACGGCCGGGGTGTCTCCGCGGACATCTGGGCGGGCAGTCCTGGCGCGGAGTCGTGGTCGTCAGCGGTCGCCGGACTGGCCAACACCAGGGGGCAGAACGTCGGCCGCAAGCCGTCCTCGGCGAACTTCCTCGCCTGGTGGGACGGTGACCCGGTGCGGGAACTGCTGGACGGCACGAGGATCGACAAGTACGGCACCGGCGGCGAGACCCGGCTGCTCGACGGCAGCGGGGTGGCGTCCAACAACGGCACCAAGGCCACCCCGGCGCTCTCCGGCGACATCCTGGGCGACTGGCGCGAGGAGGTGATCTGGCGGACCACCGACAGCCGGGCGTTGCGCATCTACAGCACACCCACCCCGACCAGCACCCGGATCTACACCCTGATGCACGACCCGCAGTACCGGGTGGCCATCGCGTGGCAGAACACCGCCTACAACCAACCGCCGCACCCGGGGTTCTTCATCGGCAACGGAATGGGCACCCCACCGACGCCGGACATCCACCTACGGTGATGCGAGCTCTGGCGGTCCCGACCGGGGTCGCCTAGGGTGGCAGGCACCGGGCCGCAGCCGCGGAATCCGCTCAGCTCCGGCCCGGTGCGCCACACCGCGGCATTCCCAACCCGTCCCGACCGGGAATGCCGTACCACCACCGGCACCAACATTAGGCACCGTCCGGGTCGGCGGGGTGACGCTGACGTGAAGATCGTGTTTCACGCCCGCTGGCGCAGACCACCCGCCACCTGCTCGGCGATCAGCTCGTACGACCGCACCCGGTCCTGCACGTCGTAAACCAGCGTGGTCAGCATCAGCTCGTCCGCGCCGGTGCGCTCCTGCAACTCGGTCAGCTGCCGACGTACCGTCTCCGGCGAGCCCATCGCCTGACCGTCGCGGCGTTGCAGCACGAACTCCCGCTCGATCTCCGTGTACGGGTAGGCCGCCGCCTCGTCGGGCGTCGACAGCGGCTCCGGCCGCCCGGAGCGCAACTTCAGGAACGACAGGGCGCTCGGCCCGGCCAGCCATTCGGCCCGCTCGTCGGTGTCCGCGCACACCGCGTTGACCGCCACCATCGCGTACGGCTTGTCCAGCCACTGCGACGGCCGGAAGTGCTGCCGGTACAGGGCCAACGCCGGCAGGGTGTTCGCCGAGCTGAAGTGGTGTGCGAAGGAGAACGGCAGGCCGAGCAGGCCGGCGAGCTGGGCGCTGAAACCGCTGGAGCCCAGCAGCCACACGGCCGGCTGCTCACCGCGACCCGGGGTGGCGACGATCTGCCCCGGCTTCTCCCCGCTGAAATAGTTCATCAGGTCCGCAAGCTCCCGGGGGAAGTGCTCCGCCGACAGGCCCTCCATGGTGCGCCGCAACGCCAACGCGGTCATCTGGTCGGTGCCCGGCGCCCGGCCGATGCCCAGGTCGATCCGACCGGGGTGCAGCGCCTCCAGGGTGCCGAACTGCTCGGCCACCACCAGCGGCGCGTGGTTGGGCAACATCACCCCACCCGAGCCCAGCCGGATGGTCGAGGTGTTCGCCGCCAGGTGCGCCAGCAGCACCGCGGGCGCGGAGCTGGCGATCGCCGGCATGTTGTGGTGCTCGGCCACCCAGAACCGGTGGTAGCCCAACTCCTCGGTGCGGCGGGCCAGCTCGGTGGTGGCCTGCAGGGCCGCGCCAGCGGTGGCGCCCTTGGCGACCGGGGCAAGATCAAGAACAGACAACGGTACGGTGATCACAAGGTCAGCCAACCCGGCACCGACCGGCTTTGTTCCGACATCCGGGTTTTCGTCGGCCAGCTCACCCGCCGCTCAACCCATCCCGCGGGCCTGCTCGAAGATGAGACTGGTCTGGGTGTGCTGCACCACCGGGTCGACCGCCAGGTGGTCCAGGACGAAGTCGCGCAACGCGTCGCCGGACGCCGCCCGCACGTGCAGCACGTAGTCCTCCGCACCGGCGACGTGGAACACCGACACCACCCCGGGCAGCCGCACCGACCGGGCCCGGAACGCGTCCACCGCCGCCCGCTCGTGCGCTGTCAACCGCACCGACACCAACGCCTGCAACGGCAGGCCGAGCGCCGCCGGATCCACCTCGGCGTGGAAACCACGGATCGCACCGCGCTCGCGCAACGCCCGGGTGCGCGTCAGGCACGTCGACGGCGCCACCCCCACCCGCTCGGCGAGCGCGTTGTTCGGCAGCCGGCCGTCCGCCGCCAGCTCGGTCAGGATCGCGCGATCCACCTCGTCCAGGGCCGGGTACGGCCGCACATCATTCGGCTCGGGGGGCATCCCCGCATCCTTTGCCGAATTCTCTGCCGAAACAAGAGCTTTTCACAGAATAGTTTTCCGAACTATTGCCGTCATAGCATCAGATGTTCGACGCTACCGCCATGACACCGATGGACACCCGGGCCGTGCACGCCGGCCGCGACGACCTCCGCACCCTCGGCGTGCACGTACCGCCCATCGATCTGTCCACCACCAACCCACTGCCCTCGGTCGACGACGGCGGCAACGCCTACGAGCAGCTCGCCACCGGTGGCACCCTCCCCGCCGAAGGTGGCGCCGTCTACCAACGGCTCTGGAACCCCACCGTCGCCCGCTTCGAGAGCGCCCTCGCCGAACTGGAGGGCACCGCCCAGGCCGTCGCCTTCGCCAGCGGAATGGCCGCCCTCACCGCCACCCTGCTCGCCGCCGCCCGCGACGACCGCCGGCACGTCGTCGCCGTCCGACCCCTCTACGGCGGCACCGACCACATCCTCGCCACCGGCCTGCTCGGCACCACAGTCACCTGGGCCCACCCCGACGAGGTCGCCGCCGCCATCCGCCCCGACACCGCACTGATCATCGTCGAGACACCCGCCAACCCCACCCTCGACCTGGTCGACATCGCCGCCCTCGCCGCCGCGGCCGGCGACATCCCACTGCTGGTGGACAACACCGTCGCCACCCCCGTGCTGCAACAGCCCGCCCGCCACGGCGCCACCCTCGTCCTGCACAGCGCCACCAAGAGCATCGGCGGGCACGGCGACGTCCTCGCCGGCGTCGTCGCCTGCGACGACACCTGGGCCGTGCGCCTACGCCAGGTCCGCGCGGTCACCGGCGCGATCCTGCACCCCCTCGGCGGCTACCTGCTGCACCGTGGCCTGCAGACCCTGCCGTTGCGGGTCCGCGCCCAACAGGCCACCGCCGAGAAACTCGCCGGCTGGCTCGCCGACCACCCCGCCGTACACCGGGTGCACCACCCCTCGGTGCACGACCCGGCGGCGCTGGTCGGCCGGCAGATGACCGGACCCGGCAGCCTGCTCGCCTTCGAGGTACGCGGCGGGGCGCCCGCCGCCGCGACCGTCGCCGGTGCCTGCCGGCTCATCACCCACGCGGTCTCGCTCGGCGGCGTGGACACCCTCATCCAGCACCCGGCCTCGCTCACCCACCGGCCGGTCGAGGGCGACGCCAAACCCGCCGCCGCCCTGCTGCGCCTCTCGGTCGGTCTGGAAGACCCCGAGGACCTGCGCGCCGACCTCGCCCACGCCCTCGACACGATCGCCTGACCGGTCAAGACTTCGGACCGACGTGGCGGTCCAGGGTGACGACCGCGGCGCGCCGGGCCACCGACAGCGAGTTGCGCCGGTTCATCCGCCAGGCGATGCCCAGCAGGTCGAGGCCCCACTGGCAGAGCCCCATGATGTCGGCCGACTCGTTGACGAACATGTAGCGCGGGTAGACGTACGCCTTGCCGCGCACGGTCACCCGGTTGGCGACCCGGCAGCCGTCGGAGTGGAACAGCCCTCTCAGAAAGTCGCCGGGGTGCTGTTCGATGATCGGCCGTTGCCAGTCGGCGAGGACGATCGGTCGCTCGTGCTTCTTGCCGGGACCGTGCTGCGGGAGCAGGCAGGGCCAGTGGAGGCCGTAACTCTGCACGCCCACGCAACCCTGCTTCTGGATCCGTTGCACCCTGGAGGCCAACACGGCTCGCATGGCCACGTCGCACGCCTCGATCAGTCCGGGCCAGGCATCGGAACAGTAGATGCGTAACACCGGAACACGCGCCGTCGTGACCAGGTGGCCGTCGCCCAGGTAGAGACCGAGCAGGTAGGCGTAGGCCCCGGGGTCGGTCGGATTGTCGACATCCGGCCGACATCGGAAGCAGCGCAGTTCCGTGCCGCGCCGCACCGGTTCGGGTCGATCGACGCACCAGTGCCAGACGGTTGCGTACGGCAACGACAGCTTCCGAGCTACGGAATGAATGCTGTGTCCGCGAACGCGGAGCGCGCGGGCCTGTGCCCGCATCTGCGGTGGATGCACGTCCACATCGTCGAACAGGCGTATGACAAGAGTGCCGGGAGCGGGATTCGAACCCGCAAGCCCTTTCGGGCAGAAGTGTTTGAGACTTCCGTGTATGCCGTTCCACCATCCCGGCGGGTGGCGCCTACTGTACCCGACTACTCTCATGCGGGAGCATGGGTGGTAGCCGTGCAGTGATCGATGGTGGGGGTAGGGCTGGTGGCTGAGACGCCGACGGATGCCGAGCGCAGGCGCGTACTGATCGCCGAGGACGAGGCGCTGATCCGGCTGGACCTCGCCGAGATGCTGGTCGAAGAGGGTTACGAGGTGGTGGGGGAGGCCGGCGACGGTGAGACAGCCGTTCGCCTCGCCGAGGAGCTGAAGCCCGATCTCGTCATCCTGGACATCAAGATGCCGATCATGGACGGGCTGGCCGCCGCCGAGCGCATCGCCGGCGCCCGGATCGCCCCGGTGATCATTCTGACCGCGTTCAGCCAGCGTGATCTGGTGGAGCGGGCGCGGGCGGCGGGCGCGATGGCGTACCTGGTGAAGCCCTTCCAGAAGAGCGACCTGGTCCCGGCGGTGGAGATCGCGCTGTCGCGTTACTCGGAGGTCGCGGCCCTGGAGGCGGAGGTCGCGAACCTGACCGACCGCCTGGAGATCCGTAAGTCGGTGGAGCGGGCCAAGGGCGCGCTGATGACCACCTACGGGATGACCGAGCCGCAGGCGTTCAAGTGGATCCAGCGCACGGCCATGGACCACCGGATGACCATGAAAGAGGTCGCCGAGCGAATCCTCGCGGAGACCGCCGGTGGCGAGGTGTCGCAGCAGCCGACCGTCTGAGCGGTCCGGGCGACGCCGGGCCGTGCCGGGCCACCATGTGCGGGCTCTGCTGGTTAGCATCGACGGGTGTCCGTCCGACGGGTGATCGCGGTGTTCGGCCTCTTCGCGCTGCTGCTCGCCGGGTGCGACGGGCCGGCCGCGCCGAGCGGCGCGGGGTCGACGACGGCCCCGGCGCCGCCGCTGCGGCCGGGTTGGCAGCCGCTGACGTTGCCGACGCCGCCGGGTGGCGAGGGTCGTCCGCTGGTGCGGGACGCGGCGTCGTGCGCGGGCCGGTGGTTCGTGGTCGGTGGTGTCGTGGACGCCGACGGTGGCACCCGCCCGGCGGCCTGGACCAGCGTGGACGGTACGACGTGGAGCGTGCTGCCGGTGCGTCCGGATTCCTACTACGGCCGGCAGAACGTGTTCCTGTCGGCGGCCTGCCGGGACGGGCAGGTGGCGTTGATCGGCGCGAAGGTCGGCGGTGCGCACGGTTACCCGCGGGTGAGCACGTGGCGGCAGGTGGCCGACGGCGCTCTGGTCGAGGTGCAGGCGCCGTTCGAGACGTACGGCGGGCCGACGGCGGTGAACGTGTCCCGGCTGACGGCCGGCCCGCCGGGTTGGTTGATCGTCGGTAACCGGTCGGCGGGTGCGGCGTCCTGGGTGGCGTCGCCGGCCGCGGCGGAGTTCGCGCTGGTCGAGGGCGCACCGGAGCTGGCCAGTGACGCGGCGGGGGTGACCTGGGCGTTCGACGCGGTGGCGACGTCGTCGGGGTGGCTGGCGGTGGGTGGCCTGTTGCCGGCTGGCCGGATCGATCGTGACCCGGCGGTGTGGTCGTCGCCGGACGGGCGGTCGTGGCGGCGCACGGTGCTGCCGGGTGGGCCGGAGTACGAGGAGTTGCAGCGGGTGGTGCTGGTCGACGGCGTGCCGGTGGCGGTCGGGCTGCGCGGGGGGACGTTCGGCGCGTGGCGGCAGGAGGCGTCGGGCTGGGTGGCTGGCGGCGCGTTCGGGCGGCGGGGTGGGGCCGGGGTGCCGGGGGTGGGCTCGCTGGTGTCGTCCGGCGGCAGTCTGTTCGCCGCGGTGACGGATGGGGCACGGCACTCGGTGTGGGTGTCGACCGACCGGGGTGGTTCGTGGCGGGAGGCGACGATGCCCCTCGATGTGCCGGCGGGCGTTGACCGGGACGTGACGCTGATGGCGGTGGGTGACCGGTGGTGGTTGGCGGCGGACGACGGCACCCGGGCCGGGCTGTGGTCGGCGACCGGCCTGGGCGCCTGATCGCCGCCGGTGCGGTGAGGGTTCACCCCGGCAGCTGACCCGAGCGGGCGTTTGCGCAGGTCAGTCGGCTTTTCGTCGGGTTCGCGCGGGCGGGGTGGGCGCTGCTGGACGTCGACCGGGCGTGGTTTTAAGGACCGTCCGGCGGATTCACCTGTTACGGACATCGACATGATTGCCCACGTCTTCGTAACGGTTTCGCAGACCCCGCCTTCAGGCCTTCCGGGACGGTATGTCGTGTCGGTACGCTCCGCCATCACGAGCCGTAACGCAGGGGGCGTCCCTGCGGGGTGGGTGGAATTGCGGGTCTGCTGCTGTCGCCGTCGCTTCGGGTCAGCCGCGTCCGCATCTCGAGGAGGTCAGGAAGCCGTGAGGCGAAGCTATGTACGGGCGCTGGGCACCGTAGCGCTCGCCGCGACCCTGGTGGTCGCGGCTGGTTGCCAGGATTCCGGTGGCGGCGACGGTGGGACCGCGTCGGGCGACTGCGGTGGCAAGATCGCGATCTTCGGCGCGTTCACGGGTGACAACGCGGGTCTGGTGATCCCGTCGCTGAACGGCGCGAAGCTCGCCGTGGAGCAGTTCAACACGGCGAACCCGGACTGCAAGGTCACCATGCAGGAGTTCGACACCCAGGGTGACCCCGCGGTGGCGACCCCGTTCGCGAACCAGATCGCTGGGGACAACTCGTTCCTCGGTGTCATCGGTGGTCACTTCTCCGGTGAGTCGGACGCGACGATGCCGATCTACCAGGCCGCGGGCCTGGCGATGGTCAGCCCGTCCGCGACCCGGACCGACCTGACCCAGAAGGGCAACACGTCCTTCTACCGCGTGGTCGGCAACGACGGCACGCAGGCCGGCGCGGTGGCGAGCTACCTGAAGACCCAGAACGCGCAGAAGGTCTTCATGGTCGACGACGCCAGCGCCTACGGCGCCGGCATCACCGACGAGCTGGGCAAGCAGCTCGGCCCGCTGGTCGTCAACAAGGACAAGATCCAGGAGCGGCAGACGCAGTTCGACGCCACCGTTTCCAAGATCAAGGCCGCTCAGGCGGACTTCGTCTTCTACGGCGGCTACACCCGTGAGGCCGCTCCGCTGGTGAAGCAGATGCGTGCCGCCGGTGTCCAGGCCAAGTTCGTCGGCCCGGACGGTCTCTACGACACCGCGTTCCCGAAGGGTGCCTCCGGTGGCGCCGAGGGCGCGATCATCACCTGCCCGTGCCTCCCGGCCGACAAGGCCGGCGGCACCTTCTCCGCTGACTACCAGAAGAAGTTCGGCATCCCGCCGGGCTCCTACGGTGCTGAGGGCTTCGACGGCGCCACCATCTACCTGGACGCCTTCAAGGCTGGCAAGAAGACCCGGGCGGACATCCTGGCGTTCGTGAAGTCGTACGACAAGCAGGGTGTGTCGAAGTACATCAAGTTCGACGCCAAGGGTGACGTTGACCCGACCAAGGTCGTCATCTGGGCCTACCAGATCAAGGGCGAGGCCATCGAGGCGCTGCAGGAGCTCAAGCTCAGCTGACGCCCCACGCAATGGAGTGCGGCCGGGGTGTCTCACCCCGGCCGCACTCGATTCAAGGAGACCCCCGGTGCATTTCGATGAACTGATCGGCCATCTCGGCCAGCACACGGTCGATGGCCTGTCCAAGGGCGCCATCTATGCCCTGATCGCCCTTGGCTACACCCTCGTCTACGGCGTCCTTCGCCTGATCAACTTCGCGCACTCCGAAGTGTTCATGGTCGGTACCTTCGCGGTGCTGATCCTGTGGAACCAACTCGGCGTGCAAAATAACCCGCCCATCGGCCAGGCGATCCTCTTCCTGGTGCTCGGTCTGATCGTCGCGGCGGTCGCCTCCGGCGGCACAGCCCTGGCGCTCGAGCGGGTCGCGTACCGGCCCCTGCGGCGCAAGAACGCGCCGCCGCTGATCTTCCTGATCACCGCGATCGGTCTGTCACTGGTCTTCGTGGAGCTCTTCGGGCAGGTGCTGCCGAAGCTGCTCGGTGGCGCGTTGCCGGATGTGTTCGGCCGGCCCCGGCAGATCATCGGTATGCCGACGATCATCCAGCAGGAGACCCTGTTCACCATCGGCAACACCGCGATCACGAACATCCAGCTGATCGTCTTCGTCGCGGCCGTGGCGATGATGGCGCTGCTGGACTGGTTCATCAACCGCACCCGCTACGGCCGGGGTGTGCGTGCGGTGGCCCAGAACCCGGAGACCGCCGCGCTGATGGGCGTCAACCAGGAGCGCGTGATCATGCTGATCTTCGTGCTCGGTGGCATCATGGCCGGCGCCGCCGCGCTGCTGTGGAGCATGCGGTTCGGCTTCACCCAGAACAGCATCGGCTTCGTGCTCGGTCTGAAGGCGTTCACCGCCGCGGTGCTCGGCGGCATCGGCAACCTGCGCGGTGCGCTGCTCGGTGGCCTCTTCCTCGGCATCGTCGAGGTCTACGGCGCGACGCTCTTCGCGTCCAACTGGGAGGACGTCATCGCCTTCGTGGTGCTGATCGTGGTGCTGATGTTCCGGCCCACCGGCCTGTTGGGTGAGTCGCTCGGGAGGGCCCGCGCATGATCGACAAGATTCGCTCCGCAGATCGCCGCCGGGTCGGTTTCCTGACCTCGATCGGCGACCGTTGGGGGGCCCTGCCGAAGTGGCAAAAGGCCATCGGCGTGGCCGCCCTGCTCGTCTTCGTCTACACCCTGCCGTACCTGGGCAAGCTGCCCGGTGGTCTGATGATCCCCGGTCTGAACAACCTCCGCACCGACTCGATCGCCGGCGGCAACAACTGGGCGGGCGTGCTCTTCGTCTGCGCCATCTACGTCCTGGTCGCGATCGGCCTGAACGTGGTGGTCGGCCTCGCCGGCCTGCTCGACCTCGGCTACATCGGATTCTTCGCGATCGGCGCCTACAGCGTGGCGCTGTTCGGTTCGGTGAACTCGCCGGTCGTCAAGTGGATCCAGCAGGAGTTCGACCTGCCGCCGACCTGGGCGGTGACCTGGGGGATCTGCCTCCTGCTCGCGATCGTGCTGACGATGATCTCCGGTGTGCTGCTGGGTTGGCCGACGCTTCGGTTGCGCGGTGACTACCTGGCCATCGTCACGCTCGGCTTCGGTGAGATCATCCGCATCGTGGCCCGCAACGCCACCGGGGTCACCAACGGTCCGGTCGGTATCTCGGCAATTCCGGGTCCGGAGGGTCCGCCGTCGGCGGACAACAAGGTCTTCGGTCTGATCGACGCGAAGCCCTGGTACTGGCTGGCGATCACCTTCGTCCTGCTGATGGTGATCCTGGTTCGTCGGCTGGAGCACAGCCGGGTCGGTCGCGCCTGGCTCGCGGTCCGCGAGGACGAGGACGCCGCCGCCGTGATGGGCGTGTACCCGTTCAAGTTCAAGCTGTGGGCGTTCGCCATGGGCGCGGCGCTCGGTGGCCTGTCCGGTTTCCTCTTCGGCAGCCGTAACGCGTTCATCGACCCGACCCAGTTCAACGCGAACCTCTCGATCCTCTTCGTCGCGATGGTCGTGGTCGGCGGTTCCGGCAACATGCTCGGTGTCTCGCTCGGCGCGGTGCTGCTGGCGTACCTGCCGGAACGGTTCCGGGACTTCGCCGACTACCGGTGGCTGGTCTTCGGTCTGGCCATGGTGCTGGTGATGATCCTGCGTCCGCAGGGTCTGATCCCGAGCCGGCGGCGAGCCCGCGAGTTGAAGGATCGCGCGGCGGAGGCAGAGGAGGCGCCCGCTCATGTCTGACCAGACCACCAGCACGTCCGCGCCGAAGATCCCGGCCCAGCCGGGGCCCCGGTCGGTACTGCTCGAAGTCGACGACGTCACGCTGCGCTTCGGTGGTGTGGTCGCCCTTGACAAGATCAATTTCCAGATCTACGAGGGCGAGATCCTCGGCCTCATCGGGCCGAACGGCGCCGGCAAGACCACCAGCTTCAACGTGATGACCGGGGTCTACAAGCCGACCTCCGGTGCGGTCCGGTTCCGCGGCCAGAAGGTGACCGGCCGCAAGCCGCATCAGATCAGCCAGTTGGGCATCTCCCGTACGTTCCAGAACATCCGTCTCTTCCCGGAGATGACGGCACTGGAGAACGTCATGGTCGGCACCGACTCCCGGCACAAGACCAGCGTGCCCGGAGCGCTCTTCCGGGTGCCCCGGAAGAAGCCGAAGCCGCACGAGTTGCCGCAGGTGACCGCCGAGGCGGGCATCCAGCGGACGTGGCAGGAGACGCGTCGCACGTTCGCCAAGACGTTCGGGTTGTCCCGGCACATCCTGGAGGAGCGGGCGGCCGAGGCCAAGGCGCTGGAGTTGCTGCGGTTCGTCGGCATCGCCGACCGGGCCAACGACGAGGCGCGCAACCTGCCGTACGGCTACCAGCGTCGGTTGGAGATCGCCCGCGCGCTGGCCACCGAGCCGAAGCTGATCTGCCTGGACGAGCCGGCCGCCGGCTTCAACCCGGCGGAGAAGGAGGAACTCCTCACCCTGATCCGCAAGATCCGGGACATGGGCCTGACCGTGCTGCTCATCGAGCACGACATGCGGCTGGTCATGGGTGTCACCGACCGGATCGTGGTGCTGGAGTTCGGCCGCAAGATCGCCGAGGGTGCGCCCGCGGAGGTCAGCCGCGATCCGAAGGTGATCGCCGCGTACCTGGGGGAGCCCGCCGATGACGCTGCTTGAGCTGGAGAACGTCGCCGTCGCGTACGGTCGGATCGAGGCGCTGCACGGGATCAGCCTCACCGTGAACGAGGGTGAGGTGGTGGCCCTGATCGGCGCGAACGGCGCCGGCAAGACCACCACCATGCGGGCCATCTCCGGGACCCGGTCGCTGGCCGCCGGGAAGATCACGTTCAACGGCGAGGACATCAGCAAGCTCCGGGCCGACCTGCGGGTGGTCCGGGGGCTGTGCCAGTCGCCGGAGGGACGGCAGATCTTCCCGGGTATGACGGTCATGGAGAACCTGGACATGGGGGCGTACACCCGGCGGGACTCCGCCGGCATCGCCGCCGACCTGGACCGGGTGCTGACCCTCTTCCCGCGACTGGCCGAGCGCCGCAAGCAGGCCGGTGGCACCCTCTCCGGCGGTGAGCAGCAGATGCTCGCTGTCGGCCGGGCGCTGATGAGCCGACCGAAGCTGCTGCTGCTCGACGAGCCGTCGATGGGGCTGGCCCCGCTGGTGATCCGGCAGATCTTCGACATCATCACGGAGATCAACCAGCAGGGCACCACGATCCTGCTGGTGGAGCAGAACGCCCAGCAGGCGCTGTCGCGGGCACACCGCGGTTACGTGCTGGAGACCGGTCGGATCGTGAAGGAGGGGTCCGGTCAGGACCTGCTGCACGACCCGTCGGTCAAGGAGGCGTACCTCGGCGTGGCCTGAGCCACCCGAGCCGGCGGCCGGTCATCCCCTCGCGGGGGTGGCCGGCCGTCGGCGTTCGGGTCGGCAGTCGTTGCGGCACCCCGTGCCGAAGGTCGGGGATGTCGGTGCGACGGACTAGAGTCGCTGCCGTGACAGCTACGACACCGCGCCTGCTTCTCGTCGACGGACATTCCATGGCATACCGGGCCTTCTTCGCCCTGCCCGTGGAAAACTTCTCCACCACGACGGGTCAGCCGACCAACGCGGTGTACGGCTTCACCTCGATGCTGATCAACGTGTTGCGCGACGAGCAGCCCACCCACATCGTGGTGGCCTTCGACGTCTCCCGCCGGTCCTTCCGCACCGACAAGTACGCGGAGTACAAGGCCGGCCGCAGCGAGACCCCGACCGACTTCAAGGGCCAGGTCAGCCTGGTCAAGGAGGTCCTGGCCGCGCTGCAGATCCCGGTGGTCGAGAAGGAGGGCTTCGAGGCCGACGACGTGATCGCCACGCTCGCCTGCCAGGCCCGCGACCAGGGCATGTCGGTGCTGATCAGCAGCGGTGACCGCGACGCGTTCCAGCTGGTCGACGACCAGATCACCGTCCTCTACCCGCGCAAGGGCGTCTCCGACCTGGCCCGGATGGACCCGGCCGCGATCGAGGCGAAGTACGGCGTTCCGCCTCAGCAGTACCGGGATCTCGCCGCGCTGGTCGGCGAGACCAGCGACAACCTGCCCGGCATCCCGGGCGTCGGCCCGAAGACCGCCGCCAAGTGGATCACCACGTACGGCGGGGTGGAGGGCGTGATCGCCCGGGCCGACGAGATCAAGGGCAAGGCCGGCGACAGCCTGCGGGAGCGGCTCGCCGACGTGATCCGCAACTACGAGATCAACCGACTCGTCTCCGACCTGGAGCTGCCGCTGCTCCCCGAGGACACCCGCTGGACGGGTTGGGACCGCGAGGCGGTGCACCAGGTCTTCGACACCCTGGAGTTCCGCATCCTGCGCGACCGCCTCTACCAGTACCTGGAGGCGGTCGAGCCGGAGGCCGAGTCCGGCTTCGACCTGGCCGGTGAGGTGCTCACCGAGCCCGGCGCGCTGGCCGGGTGGCTGAGCACGCACGTCCCGACCGGCACCCCGGTCGGGTTGGCGGTCAAACTCGACACCGGCCCCAACCGCCGGCACACCGCCTCGATCACCGGTCTCGCGCTGGCCACCGCCGGCGGCGCGGCGGCCTGGATCGACCCGGCGCAGCTCGACCCGACCGACGAGGCCGCCCTGGCCGGCTGGTTGGCCGACGCGCAGCGCCCCAAGGTCCTGCACGACAGCAAGCCGGCAGTGCTGGCCTGCGCCGCGCACGGCTGGCAGCTCACCGGCATCGTCCGGGACACCCAGATCGCCGCGTACCTGGCCCGGCCCGACCAGCGGTCCTACGACCTGACCGACCTGGCGCTGCGCTACCTGCACCGGGAGCTGCGGGTGGACGTCCCGGAGTCCGGCCAGCTCACCCTCGACGGGCTCGGTGACGAAGGGGTCGTCGAGCAGAACCTGATGCTCCAGGCCCGTGCCACTCTCGACCTGGCCGACGCGATCGACGCCGAGCTGTCCCGCGACGGCGAGCAGTCCGCCCGGCTCATGGCGGGCGTGGAGCTGCCGTTGATGCGGGTGCTGGCCACCATGGAGAGCACCGGCATCGCCGCCGACACCGACTACCTCTCCGAGCTGGAGGCCCACTTCGCCGCCGAGGTGAAGGCCGCCGCGCAGGGCGCGTACGAGGCGGTGGGCCGGGAGTTCAACCTCGGCTCGCCCAAGCAGTTGCAGGAGATCCTCTTCACCGAGCTGGGCCTGCCCAAGACCAAGAAGATCAAGACGGGTTACACCACCGACGCCGACGCCCTGCAGTGGCTCTACGCGCAGCAGCCGCACCCGGTGCTGGCCCACCTGCTGCGCCACCGGGACGTGGCCAAGCTCAAGTCGACAGTCGACGGTCTGCTCAAGTCGGTCTCCGACGACGGCCGGATCCACACCACCTTCAACCAGACAGTGGCGGCCACCGGTCGGCTCTCCTCCACCGAGCCCAACCTGCAGAACATCCCGATCCGCACCGAGGAGGGCCGCCGCATCCGCCGGGCCTTCGTGGTGGGGGAGGGCTACGAGAGTCTGCTCACCGCCGACTACAGCCAGATCGAGATGCGCATCATGGCGCACCTCAGCTCGGACGACGCGCTGATCGACGCGTTCAACTCCGGCGCCGACTTCCACGCCGCCACCGCCTCGTCGGTCTTCGGGGTTCCGCTCGACGCTGTCACCCCCGACCAGCGCCGCAAGATCAAGGCCATGAACTACGGCCTGGCGTACGGGCTCAGCGCCTTCGGCCTGTCCCAACAGCTCAGCATCAGCACCGAAGAGGCGCGCGGGTTGATGGAGAACTACTTCGCCGGCTTCGGCGGGGTGCGCGACTACCTCCAGCAGGTGGTCGCCCGGGCCCGCCAGGACGGCTACACCTCCACCATCCTGGGCCGGCGCCGCTACCTGCCCGACCTGGTCAGCGACAACCGGCAGCGGCGTGACATCGCCGAGCGGATGGCGCTCAACGCCCCCATCCAGGGCTCCGCCGCCGACATCATCAAGGTGGCGATGCTGCACGTCGACACCGCGATCCGCGAGGCCGGGCTGCGCTCACGGATGCTCCTGCAGGTGCACGACGAGCTGGTCTTCGAGGTCGCGCCGGGTGAGCGGGAGGCCTTGGAGGCACTGGTCCGGCGGGAGATGGGCGAGGCGTACCCGCTGTCGGTGCCGCTGGAGGTGTCGGTCGGCCTGGGCCGGGACTGGAACAGCGCTGATCACTGATCGTCTCGTTGGTTCTTGCGGGTGGTTCCGGTTTGGGGATTGGGCCCGGGCGCGCTCTGACCGGGTGGACGGGGACGGCCGGAGCTGGCGGATCCGTGGGTGGTTGCGGTGTGGGGGTTCCGGGGCAGCCCGACCCACTCCGGGCGGTCAGGCTTGATCCCTGCGTGGGTCGGGCTGCCCCGGAACCCTGACCGGGTTGCCCTGGTCGCGGCACTGGGCGTGGGTGGGCACCGGATAGATCACGCGGAGCGCCCCCGGGCGCCTGCCCCCGCCCGCACCGCTCGTCCGCCTCGCATGGTCCGTTCTCGCGCGCCCCGCGCCCGCGCCCCGCGCCCCGCGCCCCGCGCCCGCGCCCCGCGCCCGCGCCCCGCGCCCCGCGCCCGCGCCCGCGCCCCGCGCCCGCGCCCCGCGCCCGCGCCCCCCGCCCGCGCCCCGCGCCCGCGCCCCGCGCCCGCGCCCC
>NZ_JBTLMN010000011.1:0-254327 GCF_054462275.1 Micromonospora sp. SD19 | reverse complement strand
GACGCCGGCTTGCTGGTGTTCGGGGCGGCGAAAGCGGTGGTGACGGGGCCGGCGATGGCACCGCCGGTGAAGGCGAGGCCGGCGGCGGTCAGGGCGGTCTTACGGATCAGATCGGTACGCATGATGGCGTGCTCCTCTGCATCGGGGGAAACCGCACGGGCACTGAACGCGGGGGGTGTGCCCGTGGGGGGTGTGGCCGTGCGGGGACGTTCGCGGGGTTCATGCCCGGCGACCCGCTGAGGGGTCGGCGTCGGGACAGGGTGTAACGGTTCGCGGTGGCGGGTCATTCCGCCGGCCCGTCGGCCCTGTGGTGGTGCCCGGGCCTGGCTGGTTCCGCCTACCCGGGGGCTGGCCGGTGGTGCTCGGCTGTCCGGGGGGTGTAACCGGGGCGGCCTGGCGGGTGTTCCCGGCGGCTGCTCCACCGGCTGGCGGGGCGCGGTGGTCTGCCAGGTATAACGACCCGGCCCGGTCGGCGATTCCGCCGTCGGGGTGGCCCCGACCACCCGACACTCGCCCCCAAACCGGACACCCCGACCATCGGTCCAACCCGACACGACGGCCGAGGCGGCGTGATCGACTCGGGTTCCTGAAAACCGCGCTGTCCCGGAGCCCAGGATGCCCCGACTTCATGAAACCCGAGTGGATCACGCCCGTCTGCGCCGTTCGTGCCGCCTGGGGCGGACCGGACCGGGCCGGGGCGGTCCGGGCACGACGGTCCGGGCAGGGCGGGTCGTGTGGGCGTGCCCGGGCGGCCCGTGCCTGGGGACCGTGCCTGGGCGGGCCGTGCCTGGGGGCCGTGCTTGGGTGGACCGTGCCTGGGGGCCGTGCTTGGGTGGACCGTGCCGGGGGGGCCGTGCTTGGGTGGACCGTGCCGGGGGGCCGTGCTTGGGTGGACCGTGCCGGGGGGCCGTGCTTGGGTGGACCGTGCCGGGGGGGCCGTGCTTGGGTGGACCGTGCCGGGGGGCCGTGCCCGGGCGGGCCGTGCTTGGGTGGACCGTGCCGGGGGGCCGTGCCCGGGCGGGCCGTGCTTGGGCGGACCGCGCCTGGGGGCCGTGCCCGGGCGGGCCGTGTTGCCCGGGCGGACCGCGCCTGGGTCGACCGGGCCGGGCCGGGCCGTGCCCCCGACGGGCCGTGCCTGGGTCGACCGCGCCTTGGCGGCCGCGCCTAGAGGGCCGCGCCGGGGCGGACTGGGTCGGGGTGGAGGTCAGGGCTTGGTGGTGTCCGTTTGGGGGACGTTGCGCTGTGTCGGGATGGTCGGTGTGGTGGACCAGGGGATTTCGGGCGCGCGGTGGAAGGTGATGCCGGCGGTCTCCCAGCGTGGGCCGTGGCCCGCCAGGCGGTCGCGGAAGCCGTTCCAGTCGTGGGTCGCCCGGGGCGACCAGCCCAGCTCGGCGATGGCGGGGAGCCGGGGCAGCAGCAGGAGTTCGATGTCGGCCAGCGAGGTGACCGATTCGGTCCAGAGCGGGGCCTCCACCCCGAGTACCGCCTCGGTGGGTACGTCGGCAACGTGCGTGCCGGGATCCCAGTCGTACGCCTTTCGTACGTCGATGAGTCCGGCCCAGTCGTGCCCGATCGGGGTGTCCGGGGCGTACTTCATGTCCAGGTAAGCGTGGTTGCCGGGGGAGATGATCAGTAGAGCGCCACGACGTACGGCCTCGGCGGTGGTGGGGTCTTCGCCGTTCGTGCCCCACCACTGCAGGACCCGCCCGTCGAGGTGGGCGGCCGGTGCGAGCTGGTGCCAGCCGACGACGGTCTTGCCGAGGCCGGCCACGATGCGCTGGACCCGCTCGACGAAACCGGTGTAGACCTCGCCCTTGACCTTGAACGCCTCGTCGCCGCCGACGTGCAACCAGGGGCCGGGGGTGAGCGCGGCCAGCTCGCCCAGGACGTCGGCGACGAAGTCGTACGTCCGCTCGTCGGCAGGGTCGACGTAGCTGAAACCGACCTCGGTGCCGGTGTACGGCGGCGGCGCGATCTTGTCGGGTGCCAGCTCGGGGTACGCGACCAGCGCCGCGTTGGTGTGCCCCGGCAGGTCGATCTCCGGGACGACGGTGATGTGGCGGTCGGCCGCGTAGGTGACGATCCGCGTGTAGTCGGCCTTCGTGTAGTGCCCGCCGGGGCCGCCGCCGACCTCGGTGGTACCGCCGAGGGTGGTCAGCTTCGGCCAGGAGTCGACGGCGATGCGCCACCCCTGGTCGTCGGTGAGGTGCAGGTGGAGATGGTTGAGCTTGTAGCGGGCCAGGTGGTCGACCACCCGCAGCACGTCCTCGACGGCGAAGAAGTGCCGTGCGACATCGAGCATCGCGCCCCGGTAGGGGAACCGGGGTGCGTCGGTGATCGTCCCGCCGGGCAGCGCCCACCGTTCGGTGACCGGGTCGCGGCTCTCGATCGCCGCCGGTAGCAGTTGGCGCAGCGTCTGTACGCCGTAGAAGAGGCCGGCGGCGGTGCTGGCGGTGACGCGTACCCCGTCGGTGGTGATGTCGAGCCGGTAACCCTCCGCGCCGAGGTCGACGGTGTCGTCCAGCACCAGCGCGATGCCACCTGCGGGCTCCGGCGTGGTGGCGTCGGTGACCGGCAGCGGGTAGCCGGTGGCCGGACGCAGGAGGTGGGCGAGTTGCTCGGCGACCGCCAGCGCGGCGGGGTCGGCGGTGGCCACGATGACCGCTTCGGCCGGCAGCACCCAGCCCCCGGTCGGGTCCGGCTGGACCTGCTGCGGGGCGGGGACGACGTCGGCCAGCCGGTGTCGGGCCGGCGGGGCGAGCAGGTCGCCCGCCGCCCGCTCGGCGGCCTGGGCCAGCGTGGCCGCGTCGGCCCGGGCCAGCGTGGCCGCGTCGGCCCGGGCCAGCGTGGCCGCGTCAGGTTCCCGCGTCGGCAGCGGCACCGCGTCGGTGGCGGGGACGGCGGTGGGGCCGGGGGAGGGGGTGGTCGACACGGCGGCGACTCCGGGGGGTGTATTCGCGTCCGTTATGGCAAAAGTGAGGTTCACCGGCTGGCGTGGCGTCAAGCGTACGACGCTCGGCCGGGATGCGTGATGGTGCGCATGGAAGCGTTCCCAAAAACCGGTACGAACACGGATAGTCGTGATGGCTGTGCCAATTGTCACCGAACGGTCCCAGGTCACTCGATGGTCGCTTAACCTTCGCCCACCGACCGACGTTGACCCCGGGATTACCGGCGGTCCGTCCCGGGGAAGAAGAAACTGAACCTTCGTTAAGTGTCAATCCCGGCGCGTGTGTTGTGGAGGCTCTGGTGGCAGCGCAAGAGACCGTCGATCACAAGTACGTCTACGACTTCTCCGAAGGCAACAAGGACCTCAAGGACCTGCTCGGCGGCAAGGGGGCGAACCTCGCCGAGATGACGAACCTGGGCCTGCCCGTCCCGCCCGGATTCACCATCACCACCGAGGCGTGCCAGGCGTACCTGGCGACGGGCCGGGAGCCGGACGGGCTCGCCGGTCAGATCGAGGCGCACCTGGAAGCGCTGGAGCACGCGATGGGCAAGCGCCTCGGCGACCCGCAGGACCCTCTGCTGGTGTCCGTCCGCTCCGGTGCCAAGTTCTCCATGCCCGGCATGATGGAGACCGTCCTCAACGTCGGCCTCAACGACCAGAGCGTGGTGGGGCTCTCCGCCCAGGCCGGACAGAACGACAGGTTCGCCTGGGACTCCTACCGCCGTCTCATCCAGATGTTCGGCAAGACCGTGTGCGAGGTGCCGGGCGAGGAGTTCGAGCACGCGCTCGACGACGTCAAACACGCCAAGGGCACCCACAACGACCTGGATCTGGACGCCGACGACCTGCGCGGGCTGGTCGACGCGTACAAGAAGATCTTTGTGAAGCACACCGGGCGGGAGTTCCCGCAGCAGCCACGCGAGCAGCTCGACCTGGCCATCCGGGCGGTCTTCGAGTCGTGGAACGCCGAGCGCGCGGTGCTCTACCGCCGCCAGGAGCGGATCCCGGCCGACCTCGGCACCGCTGTCAACGTGGTCAGCATGGTCTTCGGCAACCTCGGGCCGGACTCCGGCACCGGCGTCGCGTTCACCCGTGACCCGGCCAGCGGCGCGCAGGGCATCTACGGCGACTACCTGGCCAACGCCCAGGGTGAGGACGTGGTCGCCGGCATCCGCAACACCGTGCCGTTGCAGGAGTTGGAGCAGCTCGACAAGTCCTCCTACGACGAGCTGCTCGGCATCATGGCCCGGCTGGAGGAGCACTACAAGGACCTCTGCGACATCGAGTTCACCATCGAGCGCGGCAAGCTGTGGATGTTGCAGACCCGGGTCGGCAAGCGCACCGCCGCCGCCGCGTTCGTCATCGCCGGGCAGCTCGTCGACGAGGGCCTGATCGACCTGGACGAGGCGTTGCACCGGGTCAACGGGGCGCAGCTGGCCCAGCTGATGTTCCCCCGTTTCCAGCTCGACCACGACTTCCAGCCGGTCGCCAAGGGCATCGGCGCCTCGCCCGGCGCGGCGTCCGGCACCGTGGTCTTCACCTCCGCGCGGGCCGTCGAGATGGCCGCCGAGGGCAAGTCGGTGATCCTGGTCCGCCGGGAGACCAACCCGGACGACCTGAACGGCATGATCGCCGCCAAGGGAATCCTCACCTCGCGCGGCGGCAAGACCAGCCACGCCGCGGTGGTGGCCCGGGGGATGGGCAAGACCTGCGTCTCCGGTGCCGACGAGATCGACGTGAACGTCCCGGCGAAGCGGTTCACGGTGGCCGGGCAGACCGTCAACGAGGGCGACGTGGTGTCCATCGACGGCACCACCGGCAAGGTCTACCTCGGTGAGGTGCCGGTCATGCCCTCCGAGGTGGTGCAGTACTTCGAGGGCAGCCTCGACCCCGAGCACATCGACAACGCGCTGGTCCGGGCCGTACACCGGATCATGACGCACGCCGACGGCAAGCGGCGGCTCGCGGTCCGCACGAACGCCGACACCGGCGCGGACGCGGCCCGGGCCCGGCGCTTCGGTGCGGAGGGCATCGGGTTGTGCCGCACCGAGCACATGTTCCTCGGTGACCGGCGGGAGCTGGTCGAGCGGCTGATCCTGGCGCGCGGCGCAGATGAGCGGGAGGCGGCCCTGGCCGCGTTGCTGCCGTTGCAGCGGGCCGACTTCGAGGAGATATTCCGCGAGATGGACGGTCTGCCGGTCACCGTCCGGCTCATCGACCCGCCGCTGCACGAGTTCCTGCCGCCGTTGGAGCAGCTCGCGGTCAACGTGGCGGTCGCCCAGGAGCGCGGCGAGGACGTCGCCAAGGAGGAGGCGCTGCTCGCCGCCGTCCGGCGGATGCACGAGGAGAACCCGATGCTCGGGCTGCGCGGCGTCCGCCTCGGCCTGGTCATCCCCGGCCTGTTCGCGATGCAGGTGCGGGCCATCGCCGAGGCGGCCGTCACCTGCGCCCGCCAGGGTCGGGTCGCCAAGCCGGAGATCATGGTGCCGCTGGTCGGGGCCGTGCAGGAGCTGGAGACGGTCCGCGCCGAGGCCGAGAAGATCATCGCGGAGGTGGTCGGGGACAGCGGGGTCGAGGTGCTGATCGGCACCATGATCGAGGTGCCCCGGGCGGCGCTGACCGCCGGACAGATCGCCGAGGCCGCCGAGTTCTTCTCCTTCGGCACCAACGACCTGACCCAGATGGGCTGGGGTTTCTCCCGCGACGACGTCGAGGGCGCGTTCTTCTGGCGGTACCTGGAGCTGGGCATCTTCGGCATCTCGCCGTTCGAGTCGATCGACCGCGACGGCGTCGGCCGGCTGGTGCGGATCGCCGCCGAGGAGGGGCGCGCCGCCCGGCCCGGCCTGAAGCTCGGCATCTGCGGTGAGCACGGCGGTGACCCCGACTCGGTGCACTTCTTCCACGAGGTCGGCCTGGACTACGTGTCCTGCTCACCGTTCCGGGTGCCGGTGGCGCGGCTGGAGGCCGGTCGGGCGGTCGTGGAGAGCGGCGGGTCGGACAGCCGCTGACGCACGTCGACGGCGGCCCGGACGCCCGGGCCGCCGTCGACGCTCAGATCGGCGGGCGACGCCAGGTGGGTCGGGACGAGCGGCGCAACTGCGCCGGCAGGGTCGCCATCGGGGTACGCGTGGCCAGCGGGGCGTGCGCGTCCGGCACGGAGGTGGCGCCGATGCCCGTGCCACGGACGTCCAGGAACGATCCCGCCCGACGGGCCACCGCCCGCGCCTCCTCGTGCAACGCCTCCAGGTCCCCGACGGTCGACCCGGTGACGACTGTCAGCAGGGCGCTGCGCCCGGCCGGGTAGGTCACCACGCAACCGGTGGTGGTGCAGACCACCGACTCCCGGAACTCACACTGCCCGACGGTGTCGGCCACCCGGTGACCGAGCCCGAAACTCGCGGCGGCGAGCGCGGCCAGATGGGTGGCGTCGGTGCGGGGCAGGTCGCTGGAGATGAGCAGCCCGTCGGTGCCGGCGAGCACCGCCCCGGCGATGTCGGGGCGGCGGTGGCGTAGCCCGCGTAGCTCCGAACCCATCACCGTGTCTGCGTCCACGAGCGTCACCCCTCATCGGTTGGCTCTGCGTGTCAGTCGCCTGGTCACGTTCCGCGCTGGGAACGCTACCGGTAGCCACTTCCGACCGCGAGCCCGTAACCCTCGGCGATCGGTTGGCAACTGGGGGCCAATCGGTGGTTGTGTGCCTTCCGTCGATGCGTCGCGGGTGCTTCGCGCGGTGGTGGCGGGCGTAATCTTGGCTCCCTCGCACACGGCCGATTGGGCGCCGCGTCGAACGGGAAGAGGTGACTGCATGACCAGTGTCTGGGAGAGCCTGACTGTCGACGCCCGCGATCCCGCCCGGCTGGCCCGCTGGTGGGCCGAGGCGCTCGGCTATCAGGTGGTCACCGAGAAGCCCGACGAGGTGGAGATCCGCCAGTCCGCCGACCGCCTGCCCGGCCTGGTCTTCGTGCCGGTCGCCGAGGGCAAGGAGCGCAAGAACCGCCTGCACCTCGACCTGCGCCCCGCCGACCAGGAAGCCGAGGTCGAGCGGCTGGTCGACATGGGCGCCCGGCACGTCGACATCGGTCAGGGCGACGTCGAGTGGACGGTGCTGGCCGACCCGGAGGGCAACGAGTTCTGCGTGCTCCGTGAGCGCGAGGAGTGAGCCGGTCTTGCGAGCCCCGCAGTCGCGAGTTGCGGAAACCCCGTGAGCGCGAGGAGTGAGCCGGTCTTGCGAGCCCCGCAGTCGCGAGTTGCGGAAACCCCGTGAGCGCGAGGAGTGAGCCGGTCTTGCGAGCCCCGCAGTCGCGAGTTGCGGAAACCCCGTGAGCGCGAGGAGTGAGCCGGTCTTGCGAGCCCCGCAGTCGCGAGTTGCGGAAACCCCGTGAGCGCGAGGAGTGAGCCGGTCTTGCGAGCCCCGCAGTCGCGAACTGCAGCGAATTGATGCGCGGAAGGGGTGACGCGGCGGACTCGCGGTTGGTCGAGGAGCCGCCCAAGGACACTGGGCACCGCCGGTCGCCGTACGAGCGCGACCGGGCCCGGGTGCTGCACTCGGCGGCGTTTCGCCGGCTGGCCACCAAGACCCAGGTGCACACCGCCGGCACTGACGACTTCCTGCGTACGCGGCTGACGCACTCGCTGGAGGTGGCCCAGATCGCGCGGGAGATGGGTGCCCGGTTGGGCTGCGACCCGGATGTGGTGGACGTGGCGGGGTTGGCGCACGATCTCGGGCACCCGCCGTTCGGGCACAACGGCGAGGCGGCGTTGGACCTGCTCGCCACGCCGTGCGGCGGGTTCGAGGGCAACGCGCAGACCCTGCGGGTGTTGACCCGCCTGGAGGCGAAGGTGCTCGCCCCGGACGGCTCGTCCGCGGGGCTGAACCTGACCCGGGCGTCGCTCGACGCGATCGGCAAGTACCCCTGGCCGCGCCGGCCGGGCGAGCGCAAGTTCGGGGTGTACGCGGACGACGCCGCCGTCTTCGACTGGATCCGGGCCGGTGCGCCGGGTGAGCGGCGCTGCCTGGAGGCCCAGGTGATGGACTGGGCCGACGACGTGGCGTACTCGGTGCACGACGTGGAGGACGGCATCCACGGTGGATACGTCACGTTGCGTCCGCTGTTGACCGACGCCGACGAGCGGGCGGCGCTCTGCGCGGACGTGGCCGCCGCCTATTCCGGGGAGTCCGCGTCGGACCTGGCCGAGGTCCTTGTCGATCTGCTGGCTGGCCCGTTGCTCGCTCCGCTCGCCGGGTACGACGGCAGCCACCGGGCGCAGGTGGCGTTGAAGGCGACCACCAGCGGGGTGACCGGGCTGTTCGTGTCCGCGGCGGTGGCTGCCACCGAGGAGCGCTTCGGTCCGGGCCCGCACCGCCGTTACGGTGCCGACCTGGTGGTGCCCCGACTGGTCCGGGCGCAGTGCGCGCTGCTCAAGGGCATCGCGCTGCGGTACGTGATGCGTCGCCGTGGCTTCCGGGGCCGCTATGAGCGGCAGCGGACGATGCTGGCCGAACTGGTCGCCGCGTTGGTCCGGCACGCCCCGGAAGGGCTCGACCCGATCTTCGCCCCGCTGTGGCGGGCCGCCCCGGACGACGCGGCCCGACTGCGGGTGGTGATCGACCAGGTGGCGTCGCTCACCGACCCGGCGGCGGTGACCTGGCACACCCGCCTGGTCGGTACTGGTGCACCCCCGACCGGCCACCAGCGAACTTAGGCTAACCTAACTGACATGACGGAACGCCCCAGGAACGTCACCTCGGCCCGGGTGCTGCGCACCGAGCGGCCCACCCGGCACCTGATCCGGCTCGTCCTCGGTGGGGACGAGCTGGTCGGCCTGCCGGTGGGCGAGTTCACCGACCACTACATCAAGGTGGTGTTCCCGCAGCCGGGGGTGGCGTACCCGCAGCCGTTCGACCTCGCCGCGATCCGCCGGGACATGCCCCGGGAGCAGTGGCCCCGGCTGCGCGCGTACACGGTGCGGCGCTGGGATCCGCTGGCCGGGGAGCTGACCGTGGACGTGGTCTACCACGGCGACGAGGGGTTGGCCGGCCCGTGGGCCGCCGCGTTGCGCACCGGCGACCCGGTGCACTTCCTCGGGCCGGGCGGCGCGTACGCCCCGGACCCGGACGCGGACTGGCATCTGCTGGTCGGTGACGAGAGCGCCCTGCCGGCGATCGCCGCCGCGTGCGAGCGCCTGCCGCTGGGCGCTCGGGCCCATGTCTTCGTGGAGATCTCCGACCCGGCGGAGGAGCAGAAGCTGCTCAGCCCGGGGGCGGTCGAGCTGACCTGGCTGCATCGCGGCGCACGCCCGGTGGGCGAGGCGCTGGTCGCGGCGGTGCGGGCGTTGGAGTTCCCGGCCGGCCAGGTGCACGCGTTCGTGCACGGCGAGGCGGCCTTCGTCCGGGAGCTGCGCCGGCTGCTGCGCGGCGAGCGGGGCGTACCCCTGGACCGGCTCTCCATTTCCGGCTACTGGCGGCGCGGTATGGACGACGAGGGCTGGCGCTCCACCAAGGCCGCCTGGAACCAGCAGGTGGCGGCCGAGGAGGCAGCGGTCCCGGCGCCGGCCGCGGCGGCCTGACGCGCCGGTCATCCCTCGGGCGTGTTCATCTCCTGGCCGGCGCGGGCGAGGCGCCGGCTGAGCAGTACGGCGTACCCGACGACCGCCAGGGAGAGCAGCGACAGCATCAGCCTCGGTTGGTGCACCGTCGTGGTGATCACGCCGACCGAGACCACCCCGTAGGCGGCGATCGCCAACCGGGCGGCGCTCGGTCGGGTCCACAGCCAGTACAGGGCGAGCCCGCAGACGGTCCAGATCACCATCGCGGCGCCCAGCAGCAGCCGCAGCTCCAGCGGCAGCCGGTTGGCGTTGTCGTCGACCAGCCGGACGACCTGCCCGAGCGCCCAGCCGAGCAGCAGCAGCGCACCGCCGAGCGGAATGTGCAGGTAGCTGTACGCCTGCCCGCCGCGCAGTCGGCGCTGGGTCAGGCGGGTGGTGACGAAGGTGGTGTAGACCCACCAGACCGCCGCCGGGATCAGGAAGGCCAACGCGGCGGTGAGGATCATGTGTGGCGGGGGGTGGTCCGGCACGGCGAAGAGCAGGCTGGCCAGCGCGCTACCCAGCACGATGATGGTGAACTGGCCGATCCGTTCCGGCAGGTGCCGGTTGTCCACCGGCCAGCGGTTGAGCCAGCGCACCCCGACCCAGGGGGTGGCCAGCTCGATCACCATCGCGACGATCCACAACACCGGGCGCAGCTCGATGGGCGCGGCCAGCGACACCAGCCAGAGCGTCCAGCCCGACCCGAAACCGATCAGATAGACCGTCGTGACCATCCGGGCCATCGGGCTGGTGGGACGGGCGCGCAGGTACAGCAGGAGCAGCACGCCCCGCACGATCAGGTACCCGACCGGCAGGAGCACGCTCTCCGGCACCTCGTCGACGCCGAGGGTCATCGCGCCCGCGCCGACCAACGCGACGAGCACCAGCACCCGGTGCAGCGCGTCGTCCGGGTCGAAGCGGGTGTCGTAGTAGACCTGCCCCATCCAGGCCCACTGGACCACCACGAAGAGTCCGATCACGGCCAGCACCGCCCTCGGCGACGGGCTCGGTTCGTCGCCCAGCCGGGCCACCACCGCCGCCAGCGCGTACACGAAGATGAGGTCGAGGAAGAGTTCCAACCAGGTGGCGTGCCGATGCCCGGCCTCGTCCGCACCCGGGGTCTGGTCGGGTAGCCCGACCAGACCGGCCAGCCATCTCGGCAGGCGGAGGGCTTGGGTCCGTACCCGGCGCATCTGGTCATGGTCCCCGCGCGGACCCGGCTCGCGGGTCGGAACCGCCCAGCCGGCAGCGGCCGCCGCCACACCGGCGTCCCCCGGCCGGCGTGTCGTCGGTCCGGCAGGGCAGGATGTACGGGGAGGGGGTGGCGAATGGCTGGGCGGATCCGGGACGAGGACATCGCACTGGTCCGGGAACGCACCTCGATCGGGGATGTGATCTCCGAGACGGTCACCCTGAAGTCCGCCGGCGGCGGCAACCTCAAGGGCCTGTGCCCGTTCCACGACGAGAAGAGTCCGTCGTTCAACGTGTCTCCGGCCCGCAACGTCTGGTACTGCTTCGGCTGCGGGGCCGGCGGGGACGCGATCAAGTTCCTGATGGACGCGGACCACCTCAGCTTCGTGGAGTCCGTCGAGCGGCTGGCCGGCCGCGCCGGCATCCAACTGCGCTACGTCGAGGACGACAAGGGCACCCCGCGGCCCCGCCCGCAGCAGGGTCAGCGGCAGCGTCTGGTCGCCGCGCACGCCGCCGCCGTCGAGTTCTACCGGGCGCAGCTCGGCACCGCCGGGGCCCGGCCGGCCCGGGAGTTCCTGGCCCGACGGGGCTTCGACCGGGCCGCCGCCGAGCGCTACGGCTGTGGGTTCGCGCCGGACGGGTGGGACCTGCTCACCAAGCACCTGCGCCAGCAGGGCTTCACCCACCAGGAGCTGGTCACCGCCGGGTTGTCCCGGGAGGCCCGCTCCGGCACCCTGATCGACCGGTTCCGACGCCGGCTGCTCTGGCCGATCCGCGACCTCGCCGGTGACGTGATCGGCTTCGGGGCGCGCAAGCTCTTCGACGACGACGACGGCCCGAAGTACCTGAACACCCCCGAGACGCCGATCTACAAGAAGTCGCACGTGCTCTACGGCATCGACCAGGCCAAACGGGAGATCGCCAAGCAGGGGCGGGCGGTGATCGTCGAGGGTTACACCGACGTGATGGCCTGTCACCTGGCCGGGGTGACCACGGCGGTGGCGACCTGCGGCACCGCGTTCGCCGCGGACCACATCTCGGTGCTGCGGCGGCTCCTGTTCGACAGCGACGAGGTGGCCGGCGAGATCATCTTCACCTTCGACGGCGACGCCGCCGGGCAGAAGGCCGCGCTGCGCGCCTTCGAGGACGATCAGCGTTTCGTCGGGCGCACCTTCATCGCGGTCAGCCCGGACAACATGGACCCATGCGATCTGCGGCTGGCCAAGGGCGACCTGGCGGTGCGGGACCTGGTCGCCCGCCGCGAACCGCTCGTCGACTTCGCGCTGCGCCACGTGATCGGTCGCTTCGACCTGGACACCGTGGACGGCCGGGTCGAGGCGATGCGGCACGCCGCGCCGCTGGTCGCCCGCCTCAAGGACCGGGAGAAGCGCCCGGAGTACGTGCGCAAGCTCGCCATGGACCTCGGCATGGAAATCGAGCCGGTGCAGCGGGCGGTGCTCGCCGCCGGCAACACCGCGTCCCCCGGCACCCGCGACGCCGCCCCCGCCGGCCGGCCCACCTCGGCCCGCCCCGAGCCGGCAGTGGACAGCCCACAGTCGATGGTCGAGCGGGAGGCGCTCAAACTCGCCCTCCAGCAGCCGGTCCTGGCCGGGCCGATGTTCGACGCGGTGGAGGCCACCGAATACCGCCACCCGGTGCACGTCGCGGTGCGTACGGCCATCGCCGCGGCCGGTGGTGCCGCGTTGGCGACCGGCGGCGCGGTCTGGATCGAGTCGGTCCGCGACGCCTGCGACGACCTGGCGGCAGCGGCGCTGGTCGGTGAGTTGGCCGTCGAACCGCTGCGGATCGACGGCGAACCGGACCCGCGCTACGTGTCGATCACCATGGCCCGGGTGCAGTTCGGGTCGGTGACCGGCCGGATCCGGGACCTCAAGTCACGCATCCAACGGATCAACCCGGTCAACAACAAGGACGAGTACTTCGCCGCCTTCGGTGAGCTGCTGTCCCTGGAGCAGCACGCCCGGGCGCTGCGCGAGCAGGCTGCGGGAGGCCTCTAGATGGGACTGTTCAGCCGTAAGCCGAAGCTGCCGCCGGCCGACCGGCCGCCGCTGACCTCCGACGAGCGGGTGCTGGCCTGGGCGGCCGCCGGCAACGGCGAGGGCGACGGGGTGGTGGTCGCCACCAACCTCGGGTTGTGGCTGCCCGGTCGGGGGCAGCGGCTCGGCTGGCACACCATCCTCAAGGCGGTCTGGTCCGGCCGGGAGCTGACCGTCACACCCGCCGAGCCCGTCGCCGAGCGGGACGGCTACACGGTGGTCGTCGACGGTCCGGCGGAGACGTACCTGCTGCTCGACCCGGGAGAGCTGCCGCACCAGGTGCGCGCCCGGGTGACCCGCTCGGTCGCGTACACCGAGCACCAGCCGGTGCCCGGCGGCGCGGCGCGGGTCGCGGCCCGGCGCGTGGCCGGGGTCGACGGTCTGACCTGGACGGTCCGACTCGACCCCGGCACTGCGGCGGACGACGAGGCCCTTTTCGCCGAGACCGACCGGCTGGTCGCCGTGGCCCGCGCCGCCACCGCGCCGGCCGACGTCTGAGCGGCCGGGTCAGCTCGCGCCGAGGTCCTTCAGCGCCTTCTCCGCGCCGCGGTGCAGCGGCACCGGCAGGGTCCTGCGGGCCCTCTCCAGCGAGATCCCCTTGGCCGCCGGGTTGGCCTGGGCCAGCGCGTCGCGCTTGTCGAACACCGTCCGGGTGATCGCGCAGGCGACGTTGGCGTCCAGGTCCTTGCGGACCAACAGCACGTTGGGTACGACGATGGTCGGGGTGTCGGTGGCCGTGCCGTACGCGTCCCGCCCGATCGTGCCTTCCTGGTAGCCGGGGCTCAGCGCGGCCATCTTCGGCAGCAACGGCGAGAGGTCGACGAACTTCACCGAGTCGCCGGCCGTGGTGAACAGGTCGGTGAGCCCTCCGGTGGGCAGACCGCCGGACCAGAAGAAGCCGTCGACGCTGCCGTCCTTGATTCCCTCGACAGTCTTGGTCAGGTCCAGTCGCTGCGCTCGGACGTCCTTCGCCGGGTCGAGGCCGGCGGCCTCCAACAGCCGGTTGGCGATCACCTCGGTGCCGGACTTCGGCGAGCCGGTGGAGATCCGCTTGCCCCGCATGTCGGCCACCGAGGTGATCCCGGAGTCGTTGCGGACCACCACCTGCGTGTAGTTGTCGTAGATGCGGGCCAGCGCCTGCACCGGCTGCGGCGCGGAGAAGCTGCCCTTGCCCTCGACCGCGTTGACCGCCGTGTCGAACAGCGAGAACGCCACGTCGTACTGGCCGCCAACGAGCTGCTCGACGTTCTGCACCGACGCGCCGGTCTCGGCGGCGGTGCCGGTGAGCTTGCCACCGGTCGCCCCGGACAACTGCCCGGCCAGGGCGTTGCCGACCACGTAGTAGACGCCTGTCGCGTTGCCGGTGGCGATGCCGACGCGGGTCTCCTTGGTCACCTCGCAGGTGACCTCACTGGCCGCGTCGTCAGTGGCCGCACCGCCCTGCTGACCTCCGCACCCCGCGGCGCCGACCGCGACGAGGGCGAACACGCTCAGGCTCGCGGCGAGCCGTACGTCGATTCGTCTCACAGTTGTTCCTCCACAGAATCGGACGGTTGTCGGTCGGCGGACCGGTGTCGCAGGAACACACCCGCTGCCGCGACGGCGGCCAGCGTCGCGCCGACGGTGACCGGCACGGGTTCGAGCCAGAGCAGTGTGACGCCGGCGAGGACGCCCAGCAGCCGTTCCGGGGCGCCGACCGGCCCCACGCCGGGCAGCCAACCACCGGCGGCGACGGCGAGCACGGCCACGCTGAGCGCGGTGACCACGGCGGCGAAGGCGATGCGCCCGACGCCACCGATGCCGAGCAGACCGAGCCCGGCCGGCGTGATGACGAAGGCGATCGGGGTCAGGTACGCCGGCAACGCGTACCGCAGGGTCTGCCACATGGTGGGCACCAGCCGGCCGCCGGTGACCGCGGCGGCGGCCACCGCGGCGAGCGCGGTCGGTGGGGACACCTCGGACAGCACCGCGAAGTAGAAGACGAACATCGCCGCAGCCGGCGCGGTGACGCCCAGGTCGAGCAGCGCCGGGCCGACGATCACCCAACCGATCACGAACGACGCGGTGACCGGCACGGCCAGGCCCAGCAGGCTGAGCGCGACGGCGGCGAGCAGCGCGGTGAGCACCAGCACCAGCGTCGGATCCGACGTGGCCGCCTTCGCCCCGCCGATCAGCAGCGCCGCCGCCTGCGGCCCCAGGCCGGTCTTCGTGGTGGTCGCCGTGATGATGCCGGCGGCGGCGCAGACGGCGGTGACGGCAAGGACGCCGCGTACGCCGGTGACGAGCGCTGTCACCAGCCTGCCCGGGGTGAGCCGGTGCGTGCGGTCCAGGAAGGAGAGCGCGACGGCCAGAACGGTGGCGAACACGACCGCCCTCGTCGCGGACATTCCCATCGCGAGGAACACGATGATGGCGATCAGCGAGGCGAAGTGGTAGCCGAACCGGCCCAGCAGACGCCAGGGCGAGCCGACATCGACCACCACCGGGCGTACGCCGGAGCGGCGGGCGTCGATCTCCACGGCGAGCAGGATGCCGAGGTAGTAGAGCACCGTCGGCACTGTTGCCCAGCCCAGCACCTGAAGGTACGAGACGCCCAGGTACTCGGCGATGATGAACGCCGCCGCGCCCAGGGTCGGCGGGGAGAGGATGGCGCCCACACCGGCCGCGGCCAGCATGCCGCCGGCCCGCTCCGGTGGGTAGCCGGCGCGGCGCAGCAGCGGCCAGGTGACCGCGCCGATGCTCACCGTCGTCGCCGCCCCGGAGCCGGAGACGGTGCCGAGCAGGAAGCCGGAGGCGACAGCGGTCCGGCCGGCGGCGGTACGCGAGCGCCGGAACGCCGCGGCCGACAGGTCGACGAAGAACCGCCCGGCCCCGGACAGGTCCAGCACCGCGCCGTAGATGGTGAACAGCACGATGTACGAGGCGGCCACGTCGAGTGGTGTGCCGTAGAAGCCGCTGTCGGAGTTGTAGAACGCGTCGACCAGTTGACTGAAGTCCAGCCCGGCGTGCGCGACCGGCCAGGACTGCGGCAGCAACCCGCCGTAGTAGCCGTAGCCGAGGAACACCAGGCAGATGGCGGGCAGGATCCAACCGGTGGTCCGTCGACAGGCTTCGAGCAGCAGGAGCAGCAGGACGGTGCCCAGCACCAGATCCGTCGGCGACAGCAGACCCTGTCGGTCGAGGAACGCGTTGTAGCCGCCGCCACCGTCGCCAATCCGGATCGGCACGATGGGGTAGAGGCAGGCCGCGACGGCCAGAGCGACGAGCACCCAGTCGGTCACTGTGGGCCGCGTCGACGCGGGTCGCCGCCGGATGCGGAGGCGGGCCGGCAATCGCAGGTCGGCCGGGTAGGCGAGGAAGACCAGCGGAAGGACACCGGCCAGGAAGATGATCAGGTAATACTTGCTGCCCTGCGACAGGGGCTGGAACACCTGCCACAGGGCGAGCGCGCCGACCGCCAGCGCCGCGATGGTGAGAAGCAGCCCGGTCGGCCCGGAGAGCACCCGGCCCGGCTTCTCGTCCTCGAACTGGGCGGCCAGGTCCCGAGTCGCCTGCTCGGCGACGTCCGGCCCGGCCTGGTCGGGCTTGCCCGGATCAGGGTCGGCCTGGTCGGGCCTGGCCTGGTCGGGTTTGCTCGGGTCGGGCCTGGCCTGGCCTGGCTTGCCTGCGTCGGGCTCGGTCTGGTCGGGTCTGGTCGCCGGGCTGGTGCCGTCGGATTCGGCGGGTTCCGCCGGCCCGGCTCCCGGTCGTGGTCGGGGTGGCCTGCCGCCGGGGCGCGCCGCGCTCTTGTCGGCGGGCAAGTTGGCTGGTCGGGTAGGTGACGACGAACCATCGGGCGAGCTGATGGGCGACACAGGGGGACGATACACGTCGATCAGCTGACGGGTGGGGCATCGATCGGCGTTTCCCCACCGCCGGCACCGGCACCGGCGCTACCGGCCAATGCGGACGTATGTGCGTGGAGGTCTGTCGGACCCGGCGGTTAGTGTCGGGCGGTGACTTCGGGGCGACCACTGATTCAGGCTCGTGGGCTGGTGAAGCGGTTCGGCGATTTCACCGCCGTGGCCGGCATCGATGTCGAGGTCCGCTCGGGTGAGGCGTTCGGCTTCCTCGGGCCCAACGGCGCGGGCAAGTCGTCCACCATGCGGATGGTCGGCTGCATCTCCCCGCCCAGCGGTGGCGAGCTGCGCATCCTCGACATGGATCCGGTGGCTGACGGGCCGGCGATCCGCGCGCGCCTCGGGGTGTGCCCGCAACTGGACAATCTCGACCCCGAGCTGACCGTCCGGGAAAACCTGACCGTCTACGCCCGCTACTTCGGCATCTCCCGCCGGACGGCTCGGGAGCGGGCCGCCGAGCTGCTCGACTTCGTCCAGCTCACCGAGCGGGCCGACAGCAAGGTCGAGCCGCTGTCCGGTGGCATGAAACGTCGACTGACCATCGCCCGCGCGCTGGTCAACGACCCGGAGATCGTGCTGCTCGACGAGCCGACGACCGGGCTCGACCCGCAGGCCCGGCACCTGGTGTGGGAGCGGCTGTTCCGGCTCAAGCAGCAGGGCGTCACGCTGGTGCTCACCACGCACTACATGGACGAGGCCGAGCAGCTCTGTGACCGGTTGGTGGTGATGGACGGCGGGCGGATCGTCGCGGAGGGCTCGCCCCGGGCGTTGATCGAGCAGCACTCGACCCGCGAGGTGGTCGAGCTGCGCTTCGCCGCCGAGTCGCAGGAGCCCTTCGCCGGCAAGCTCGACGGGCTGGGGGAGCGGGTCGAGGTGTTGCCCGACCGGGTCCTGCTCTACGTGCCCGACGGTGACACGGCGGTCGCCGAGGTCGCCGCGTTGGGGCTCCAGCCGGCGAACGTGCTGGTCCGGCGCAGCGGCCTGGAGGATGTCTTCCTGCAACTGACCGGCCGCACCCTGGTCGACTGACCACCCACGGCTGATCGGCCGCACCCTGGTCGACTGAGCACCCACGGCTGACCGGCCGCACCCTGGTCGACTGACCGCCCACCCCTGATCGCTGCCAGCTCGGCCGCGACATCTCCGGCGTACCGACGCGGACCCGCGAAGACCCACTCGGCTTTCTGAAAGTCGGGGTGACGCGGCGGGCCCGACAGCCCGATTTCCGGAAACCCGAGTCGATCAAGGAACGGGCGGGGAGTGGGCCGCCGTAAGGTGACCGGCGGTATGCCGTATCCCGAAGGAGCTTCATGTCCGATCTGGTGACCGCCAACCGACGTCAGGCCGGGCTCACCGCCCTCTACCTCGGCTTCTTCGCGATGGTCTGGTTCAGTGTGCCGGCGGCGGAGCAACCGCTGCGCGCCCTGCTCGTGGTGGGAAGCATCGCCGCGCTGCTCACCGCCGTGCTGGGCGGCGTGTTGTCCGCCCGACTCCGGGGGGCCGGCAGCCCCCGGGACCGGGCAGCCGACCGCCCGTACCTGCTCATCGTCGTCGCCGAGTTCGCCGCCGCCGGGCTGGGTGCCGCCGTGCTGGTCGCCGCCGACTGGTCCGAGTACGTTCCGGTGCTGGTCTGCCTGGTGGTCGGTCTGCACTTCTTCCCACTCGCGCCGCTGCTGCGCGACCCGCTGCTTCGCCCGCTCGGTGGGGCGCTGTGCCTGGTGGCGGCGGCCGGGCTCGGCATCGCCCTCGCCTCGGCGGTCTCCGCCGGTCTGGTGGTCGGCGTCGGCGCGGGAGTGCTGCTGCTCGGTTACGCCGTGCAGGCGCTGGTCCGCGCGTACCGACCGGCCTGACCGGTGGCGGCCGTCGAGGTCGACCCGTTCGGATCGTTGGCAGCTCAGCAGCAACCGTTGCCGCGTGTCGCGCTGCTGAGCTGCCAACGATCACCGCTCAGCGGGCTCTGGCCCAGGTCAGGAACCGGTCGCACAGCCGGTCGTTGTCGACCTGGCCGGCGAGGTCCCCGGCCGCCTCGTGGTGCACAGTGGCGAGGTAGATGAGCAGGCTGATCCGGTCCTCGCGGTACTCGCCGAGCAGCGCCAGACGGGCCGGCGAGCAGGGCCACGCCGCACCGCAGACCCGGCAGCGCCAGGACGGCCGGGCCGCCACGTGCGGGCGGTACCGGGGCATCAGTGCCCGCCACCGTCATGAGTCGACCGGGTCAGTGGCACGAGGGAACCTCCGTCGGGTGGGTGGGAGCGCCCCGGATCGGGGGGTCACAGGGCGCTCCCGGCCTGGTTCCGCCCGCCGTCCGATCCCGTGAGCGGTTCCGCTGCGTGACAGTCTGCTGAGGATCCGACTACGGTGGGAGGTTCCGCACGCCGACGACCAGCGCGTACGGCGGCCGGCCCGGCACGGTACGAGGATGTACGGGGGTTGTCCGTGGAGAGTTCGTCCATGCTGGAGCACTTCGCCGAGGAGCTGCGGCTGGCCCGGGCCGCCAGTGGCATGTCGCAGACGGCGCTGGCCGAGGCGCTGAGCTACTCCGGGGCGCTGGTCGCCAAGGTGGAGACGTCCGAGCGGCGGCCGAGTCTCGACTTCGCCCGCCGGTGTGACGCCGTGTTCTCAGCTGACGGTCGGTTCGAACGCATCCAGCGGCGGATCAGCCGCGAGGCCGTGGTGCCGTGGTTCCGCGACTGGGCCGCCATCGAGCAGGAGACAACCGCACTGCGCTCGTTCGAGCCGCTCTACGTGCCCGGCCTGGTGCAGACCGAGGGCTACGCGCGCGCCATTCTGGCCGGTGCCGGGCTGTTCGCGGCGGACGAGGTCGAACAGCAGGTGACCGCCCGACTCGACCGGCAGGGCGTGCTCACCCGCACCCGGCCGCCGCTGCTCACTGCCGTCATCGACGAGTACGCGCTGCGCCGCCACGTCGGCGGGCCGGAGGTGATGCGCGAGCAGTTGCGCCACCTGGTGAAGCTCAGCTCGGCCCTGCCCCGGGTCCGAATCCAGGTCGTGCCGCTCTCCGCCGGTGCGTACGCTGGGCTCGACGGACCCTTCGTGATCGCCACGGCAGCCAGCGGCGAGGATGTCGTCTTCCTCGACGGGCAGCGCCACGGGCAGGTGATCGACCGAGTCGAGTACGTGCGGCAGATGGTCGAGGTGTGGGAGTCGATCCGGGGTGAGGCACTATCGCAGCAGCAGTCCCTCGACCTGATCGCGGAAGTGGCGGAGACATGGAGCTGACCGGCGCCCGGTGGCGCAAGAGCACCCGCAGCAACGGCAGCGGCGGCAACTGTGTGGAGGTTGCCGACAACATTCCTGGTGTGGTCGCCGTTCGCGACTCCAAGGACCCGGGCGGCCCGGTGCTCGTCTTCACGCCTGGCGCGTGGCGGGCGTTCGTCGGGTCCGACCCCGTCGGCCGGTAGGTGGCGGTCGTCGCTCCGATCGGTTCCGCGGCCGAACTCGGGTGGACGCTGGCCGGGGGGAGTTCCCGATGCCGGTCGACGCCGTCGGCACCGACCCGTCTCGGGTGCGGGTCGCCCCGCTGATCGACTCGACTTTCAGAAAGTCGGGCCGACTCGCGGCCGTTGACACCCCGACTTCTTGAAACCCGAGTTGATCAACGAGCGGGCCTCGGGTGGCGCGCGGCGAAACCCGGGCGACACGTCGGCGGGCCCGTCGTAGGGTGACCGGCGGTCTGTCGTACCCCAGGGGTAGACAGGTCGTGGTGGACGACGCGGTGGGCGGGGTGATCGGGTGAGTGTGGCGGGATCGGCGCGGTTCCCCTGGGTGCCGGCGTACGCGGTGTTCGAGCACTACCTGGTGGGTCTGCGACGCACCTGGCGGGCCGGGGTGTTCTCCTCGTTCCTGCTGCCGGTGCTGACCGTGCTCGGCTTCGGGCTGGGCGTCGGCGCCTACATCGACCAGGGCGTCGGCGGGGTGCGTTACCTCGACTGGCTGGTCCCCGGGCTGATCGCCTCGACCGCGCTCCAGGTGACTGTCGGCGACTCCACCTGGCCGGTGTTCAGCAACTTCCAGTGGGTCAAGACCTACTTCGCGCAGGGCGCTTCGCCGCTGCGGGTGGGTGACATCGTGGCCGGGCACCTGGCTTTCGTGCTGTTCCGGGTGCTCACCACCATCGCGGCGTTCCTGCTGGTCACCGGGGTGTTCGGGGCGTTGCGCTCGCCGTGGGCGGTGGCCACCCTGCCGGTGGTGGCGTTGCTCGGGCTGGCCGTCGCCGCGCCGACCTTCGCGTACGCCGCGTCGGTGTCGAGCGACAACTGGCTGGCGATGCTGTTCCGGTTCGCGGTCATTCCGATGACGCTCTTCGCCGGGGTGTTCTTCCCGGTCGAGTCGTTGCCCGACGCGCTGCGCTGGCTGGCGTACGTGACGCCGTTGTGGCACGCCGTGGACCTGTGCCGGGCGGCCACGCTCGGTGTCGCCCCGCAGTGGTCGATCGTCGGGCACCTGCTCTACCTGGCCGCCTGGGCGATCGCCGGCTGGTTGCTGGCGGTGCGCGCGTTCCGCCGCAAGCTCGTCGTCTGAACAGCAACCCGAAGAGCGAGCAGAGAGGGTGTCGTGGTCACGCTGATCCTGCCCCGGCTGGTCGACGTCTCCGCCGCGTCCCGGCGGTCGGCGTCGGTGCTCGGGCGCAACGTCGCGGCGCTGAAGTCGGTCTACTGGCTGCTGCTGCTCTCCGGCTTCGTGGAGCCGCTGCTCTACCTGCTCTCCATCGGGGTGGGCGTCGGAGCGCTCGTCGGCGACCTGCCGCTGCCCGACGGGCGGCTGGTCTCGTACGCCGAGTTCGTGGCCCCGGCGATGCTCGCCGCCTCGGCGATGACCGGGGCGCTCGCGGAGACCACCTTCAACTTCTTCGGCAAGATGAAGTACATGAAGCTGTACGACGGGATGATCGCCACCCCGGTACGGCCGTTCGAGATCGCCGTGGGCGAGTTGGGTTGGGCGATGCTGCGGGGCGGCGCCTACTCGGCGGCGTTCCTCGGGGTGATGGTCGCCCTGGATCTGACCAGCGTCGCCCGCGCGCTGACCGCCCTCCCGGCCGCAGTGCTGGTCGGGTTCGCGTTCGGGGCGCTCGGCATGACGATCGCCACCCTGATGCGCAGCTGGCAGGATTTCGACCTGATGGGCTCCGCGCAGTTCACCCTCTTCCTCTTCTCCGGCACCTTCGTGCCGGCGCAGGCCTATCCGACGGTGCTGCACTGGCTCGTCGAGATCACCCCGCTGTACCGCTCGGTGCACCTGATCCGCGGGGTCACGCTGGGCAGCGGCGGCTGGCTCTGGCTGCTCGACGTGCTCTACCTGCTGGCGATGGTGGTGCTCGGCCTGCTGGTGGCTTCCCGGCGAATGGCCAGGTTGCTCTACACCTAGGGGTTATCCGCGCCCGTCGACGGGGCATGACCGGAGGTGACACCACCGACCAGGAGGAGGGGCGATGGCCTCGGACGAGTCTTCCGCCCAGCGCGAGCGTGATCGCGATCGGGCCACCACGCCCGTTGGCCCCGACGCGGGCCCGGACAGCCCCACCGACCTGCCCGGCAGTGGCTGGAAGGCGGCCTTCCGCCGAACGATCACCGAGTTCCAGGACGACAGCCTGACCGACTGGGCGGCGGCACTGACGTACTACGGGGTGCTGTCCATCTTCCCCGGCGTGCTGGTGCTGATCTCCCTGCTCGGCCTGCTCGGCGAGAGCGCGACGGAGGGCGTCAAGGACACCGTCAACCAGGCGGTGCCGAACGACAGCATCCAGAAGATCATCGAGGGCGCGATCGACACCGCGGGCCGCAACGGTGGCCTGGCCAGCATCGCCGCGATCGTCGGTCTGCTGGCCGCGTTCTGGTCGGCCTCCGGTTACATCGGCGCGTTCATGCGTGCCTCCAACACCATCTACGACGTGCCGGAGGGGCGACCGATCTGGAAGACGCTGCCGATCCGGCTCGGCGTGACAGCGGTGATCGGGGTGCTGCTGCTGGCCAGCGCGGTGATCGTGGTCTTCACCGGCCGCCTGGCCGAATCGGTCGGTGACGTGATCGGGGTCGGCTCGACGGCGGTGGCGGTGTGGGACGTCGCCAAGTGGCCGGTGCTGCTGGTCCTGGTCAGCCTGATGTTCGCGATCCTCTACTGGGCCTCGCCCAACGCGCGGCACGGCGGCTTCCGCTGGGTCAGCCCGGGCGGGGTGCTGGCCGTGGTGATCTGGCTGGTGATCTCCGGCCTGTTCGCCTTCTACGTGAGCAACTTCGGTTCGTACGACAAGACGTACGGGACGCTGGCCGGCGTGATCATCTTCCTGGTCTGGTTGTGGCTGAGCAACATCGCGATCCTGCTGGGGGCGGAGTTCGACGCGGAGTTGGAACGCGGTCGCGCGATCTCCGCCGGCCACCCCGTGGACGACGAGCCGTACGTCGAGCTGCGCGACGATCGCAAGCTCCGCAAGAAGCGCAACTCCGCCGGCCGCCGCTGACGACCCGGCGCCAATCGCCCCGCCACCGAGGATCGGCTGGCGGGGCGATTGCATGTCTGTCGATGAAACTGGCGGCGAGGGGTCGCAGGCCGTCCGTGATCCTTTCCTTGATCGACTAGTAGCTTTTGTTCTTTCGGACAAAAGTTGGTCTCGGAACGGTTGAAGCTCTGGACAGGCGGCGCTGAACGCTCTTACTGTGTCGGACACAACACATCGGCATTGCGTCGATGTGAACGCTGCCAATGAAGAGGGGGCCTCCCCGGTGCGTACCGTCGACCCCCTGCACGTGCGACTGTTGCGGTTGCTCCGCGACGAGGGGGCCGTGTCCCGCGCCGAGCTGGGCGACCGCCTCCAGATGCCGCGTCCACGCATGCTGGCCGAGCTGGACCGCCTGGTGGCGTTGGGTTACGTCGCCGAGGCGGGGCTCGCCGCGTCCCGAGGTGGGCGTCGCTCGACGCTCGTCGAGTTGAACCCGAAGCTGCGCTTCGCCGCCGTCGACCTCGGCGCCAGTTCGATGGACGTCGAGGTGGTCAACGGTCGCCTCGAACCGGTGGCCCACTACGCCGAGGCGGCGGACATCCGCAACGGCCCGAAGGTGACCCTGCAACGGGTCAACGAGCTGCTGCACAAGGCCCGGGTCGACGGCGCGTACGAGCGACTGGACGCGGTGGGCATCGGCGTACCCGGCCCGGTCAGCTTCCGTGACGGCGTGCCGGTCTCACCGCCGATCATGCCGGGCTGGGACCGGTTCCCGGTGCGTGAACTGCTCAGCCGGGAGCACGGCTGCCCGGCGGTCGTCGACAACGACGTCAACATCATGGCGATCGGCGAGCGGCACGGCGGTGTCGCCCACTCGGTGGACGACTTCCTCTTCGTGAAGATCGGCACCGGCGTCGGGTGCGGCATCTACCTCACCGGCGAGGTCTACCGGGGCACCGACGGCTGTGCCGGCGACATCGGCCACATCCAGGTCGACTCACACGGTCCGATGTGCTCGTGCGGCAACGTCGGCTGCCTGGAGGCGCTGTTCAGCGGCGCCGCGCTGGCCAAGGACGCGGCGGCCGCCGCCCGCAGTGGCACGTCGCCGGCGCTCGCCGAGCGATTGGCCCTGCGTGGTGTGGTGACCGCCCTGGACGTGGCCGAGGGCGCCGTCGAGGGCGACCTGACCTGCATCCAGTTGATCCGCGACGGCGGACGGCGGGTCGGCGGCGTGCTCGCCGGCCTGGTCAGCTTCACCAACCCGTCGATGATCGTGATCGGCGGCGGGCTGGCCCAGCTGGGTCACATCCTGCTCGCCGAGATCCGCAGCGTGGTCTACCGCCGGTCACTGCCGCTGGCCACCGGCAACCTTCCCGTCGTCCTGTCCGAGCTGGGCGGCCGGGCCGGTGTCACCGGCGCGGCGGTGCTCGCGAGCGACGTCGCCTTCGGGGAAGCCTCGTGAGCGCGAGGAGTGAGCCGGGTTTGCGAGCCCCGCAGTCGCGAACAGCGGCCGGCATCGTGAGCGCGAGGAGTGAGCCGGGTTTGCGAGCCCCGCAGTCGCGAACAGAGGCCGGCACAGTGAGCGCGAGGAGTGAGCCGGGTTTGCGAGCCCCGCAGTCGCGAACAGAGGCCGGCACAGTGAGCTGTTCGAGATTCCGTCGTGAGCGAGGAGGAGACTGTGGCCCTGCCCGAGGATGACCCCGCCACCGCGTCGGCCGAGGCCGTCGCCGAGGCGCCGCTGGTCGAGGCTCCCGCCGACACCGTCGCGGGCGAGGTGGTCCTGCGCCTCACCGATCTGGTCAAGACCTTCCCTGGCGTACGCGCGCTCGACGGCGTGCAGCTGGAGGTGCGTGCCGGCGAGGTGCACTGCCTGCTCGGGCAGAACGGCGCCGGCAAGTCCACCCTCATCAAGGTGCTCGCCGGGGTGCACCAACCGGATTCCGGGCTGGTGGAGTGGCGCGGTGAGCCGACCACGTTCGCCAACCCGCAGGCGGCCATGAAGGCCGGCATCGCCACGATCTACCAGGAGCTTGACCTGGTCGAGGACCTGTCGGTGGCGGAGAACGCCTTCCTCGGGCACGAGTACCGCCGCTTCGGGTTCGTCCGGCGCGGCCGGATGGCCCGGCACACCCGGCAGATCCTCAGCCGGCTCGGCCACGGTGAGATTCCGCCGGGGCGCATGGTCAGGTCCCTGCCGGCGGCGGGCAAGCAGATCGTCAGCATGGCCCGGGCGCTGTCGCACGAGGCCCGACTGATCATCATGGACGAGCCGAGCGCGGTGCTGGCCCACGACGAGGTCGGCAACCTGTTCCGGATCATCCGCGAGCTGACCGCGCAGGGCATCGCCGTCATCTACATCTCCCACCGGCTGGAGGAGATCCGCGAGATCGGCGACCGGGTCACCGTACTCAAGGACGGCCGGACCACGGCGGCGAACCTGCCGGCGCGCGACACCCCGACCCGCGACCTGGTGAGCCGGATGACCGGCCGCACCATCGAGTACGTCTTCCCGGACCGGCCGGCCGACGACCCGGCGGGTGCCGACCTGCTCCAGGTGGAGGGGTTGACCCGCGAGGGCGAGTTCGCCGACGTCTCGCTGAACGTGCGCGCCGGGGAGATCGTGGGCATCGCGGGGCTGGTCGGCTCCGGTCGTTCCGAGCTGCTGGAGACGATCTACGGTGCCCGCCTGCCGGAGGCCGGCACGGTGCGGATGGACGGCAAGGTCCTGCGGCCCGGCGTCGGCGCTGCGGTTCGCGCCGGCATGGGGATGGCGCCGGAGGAACGTAAGAGCCAGGCGTTGCTGCTCGGCGAGCCGATCTACCGCAACGTCACGCTGGCCACCTTCGGCCGGTACGCGCGGCTCGGCTTCACCAACGCGGCCAAGGAACGCGCCGAGGCGGACCGGATCGCCGAGACCCTGGAGCTGCGGCCCCGCGACGTCGACCGGCCGGTCCGCACCCTGTCCGGCGGCAACCAGCAGAAGGTGGTGGTGGGGCGGTGGCTGCTCGGCGGCACCAAACTGCTGCTTCTCGACGAGCCGACCCGGGGTGTGGACGTGGGCGCCCGGGCTGAGCTCTACCAGGTCATCCGGGCGTTGGCCGCTCAGGGCGTCGGGGTGCTGCTGGTCTCCAGCGAGGTGCCCGAGGTGCTGGGTCTGGCCGACCGGGTGCTGGTGATGCGGGAAGGGCGGGTCGTCCGCGAAGCCGCGGCCGGCGAACTCGACGAGAACACTGTGCTTGACCTCGTGATGGCGGGGTCCTTGATGGAAGGCGCACCGGCATGAGCGACGCGACTCCCACTCCCACCGCGACACCGGAGCGCCCGCAGCTTCCGGCACAGTCGCCGCCGGTGGACCCGGCGGAGACTGCGGTGGCCAGCGACAAAGCATCCTCCGGGGGGAAGCTCTCCTGGTGGCGGGGTGACGGCGGCGACGGCGCGAAGCGCAACCTCGGTCTGATCGGGGTGCTGGCCGCGCTCATCGTGGTCGGCGCGGTCACCAAGCCCGACCTGTACGGCGACCCGAACTGGGTCTGGAACAACGTGCTGGCCATCCTCCAGTTGGCCTCCGTCGTCGGCGTGGTCACGGTCGGGATGACCTTCGTGATCATCGGTGGTGGTATCGACCTGTCGGTCGGTGCGATCGTCGCGCTGGCCGGGGTCTGGTGCACCACTGTGGCCACCCAGAGCTACGGCGCCGGCGGCATGATCTTCACCGCCCTGGTGGTCGGCATCTGCGTCGGCCTGGTCAACGGTGTGCTCATCTCGTACGGGCGGCTGGTGCCCTTCATCGCGACGCTGGCGATGCTGGTGGCCGCGCGCGGCCTCGCCGCGTCGATCTCCAACAAGCAGACCCAGGTGTCGAGCAGCACCTTCATCAACGACATCGCGGCGCGCAAGGTGATCGGCATCCCGATCCTCGTCTACATCCTCGGCGCGGTGGTGCTGGCCGGGTGGGTGGTGCTCAACCGGACGACCTTCGGCCGGCGGACCATCGCCGTCGGCGGCAACCCGGAGGCGGCCCGGTTGGCCGGCATCAACGTCCGGCGGCACACCATGCTGCTCTACGCGCTCTCCGGTCTCTGCTGCGGCATCGCCGCCATCATGCTCACCTCGCAGGCCACCTCGGCGCAGGCGGCGATGGCCAACCTGTACGAGTTGGACGCGATCGCCGCGGCGATCATCGGCGGGACGTTGCTCAGCGGCGGCCGGGGCACGATCGTCGGCTCGCTGCTCGGCGTCATCATCTTCGCCACGATCACGAACCTCTTCGCCATCAACGGCCTCTCCATCGAGGCCCAGAACATGGTCAAGGGCGGCATCATCGTCGCCGCCGTCCTGGTCCAGCAGTTCCAGTTCAAGTCCGTCACTCGGCTCCTCGCGCGGAACAGGGTCACCACCGCAACCTGACGCACCGCACCGTTGTCCTGGCGACGTCGAGATCTTCGACGGTGGCCGGGGCCCGCACACCCTCACAAAGTCACATCCCGCTCCCAGGAGGTCATTCATGACCCAGCACAGTCGCGACCTGTCGCGCCGCCGGTTGCTCTTCGGTGGAGCCGCAGTGGGCGCTGCCACCCTTCTCACCGCGTGCACCAGCAACGAGACTCCGGCCGCCAGCACCCAGACCAAGGCCGCCGGAAACGCCGAAGGCAACAACGCCCCGGGCAAGAAGGTCGTCATCGGCTTCTCCGCGCCGGCCGCCGACCACGGCTGGATGGGCGCGATCCACGCCAACGCCAAGGCGCAGGCCGCGGCCTACTCGGACGTGGAGTTCAAGGAGGTCGACGGCGGGTCGAACTCCGAGGCCCAGCGCTCCACGCTCGGCACGCTGATCGCCCAGAAGCCGGACATCATCGTCGTGCTGCCGCACGACGGCAAGGAGGTCAACGCCGTTGCCCTCCAGGCGATGCAGGCGGGCATCCCGATCGTGAACCTGGACCGGGCGTTCCCCGACGCGCTGGCCTCGCGGCTGGTCATCAAGGGCGACAACTACGGCATGGGCGTCTCGGCCGGGCACTTCATCGGCAAGATGCTCAAGGACAAGGGTGTCGCCAACCCGGTCATCGGTGAGATCGCCGGTCTGGAGATCCCGCTGACCGTCGAGCGCAGCAACGGCTTCAAGGCAGCCCTGGCCACCTACGGGTTCACGGTGAGCAACCGGCGCTCGGCCGAGTTCACCTCGGACAGCGGCCAGCGCGAGGCGGCCCAGCTGCTCCAGGCGCTGCCGAAGATCGACGCTGTCTGGAACCACGACGACGACCAGGGCATCGGTGTGCTCGCGGCCATCAAGCAGGCCAACCGGTCGGAGTTCTTCATGGTCGGCGGCGCGGGCTCCAAGCTCGCGATCGACGCGATCAAGGCCGACAACACCGTGCTGAAGGCCACTGTCACCTACAACCCGTCGATGGCCTCCTCGGCGGTCTCCCTCGCGCGGCTCATCGCGCAGGGTCGGGGCCTGGGCGACCTGACGGAGCTGCAGGTGCCCAAGGAAGTGACCCTGGCCTCGGAGACGATCACCAAGGAGAACGCGAGCAGCTACGACAAGCTCGGGTTCTGACATACCGGGGGGAGACCCACCTTGTCCACGAACGACAAAGAACTGCGGGTCGGCATGGTCGGCTACGCGTTCATGGGCGCCGCGCACTCGCAGGCGTGGCGCACCGTGAACCGCGTGTTCGACCTGCCGGCACGGGCCCGGATGGCGTTGATCTGCGGCCGAGACACAGCGAAGGTGGCCGACGCCGCCGACCGGCTCGGCTGGGACGCGTACACCACCGACTGGCGTGACCTGATCAACCGGGACGACATCGACGTCGTCGACATCTGCACCCCGGGCGACAGTCACGCCGAGATCGCTCTCGCCGCGTTGGCCGCCGGCAAGCACGTGCTGTGCGAAAAGCCGTTGGCCAACACGGTGGAGGAGGCACGGGCGATGACCGCCGCGGCGGACACCGCCCGGGCCGCCGGAGTGCGGTCGATGTGCGGGTTCAACTACCGCCGGGTCCCCGCGGTCACGATGATGCGCCAGTTGGTCGCCGACGGACGGCTAGGGGTGATTCGACACGTCCGTGCGACGTACCTGCAGGACTGGATCGTGGACCCGCAGTTCCCGCTGGTCTGGCGGTTGCAGAAGGACAGGGCGGGCTCCGGCGCGCTCGGTGACATCGGGGCGCACATCATCGACCTGACCCAGTACGTGACGGGTCAGCGGATCAGTGGCGTCAGCGCGGTCACCGAGACGTTCGTCAAGGAGCGGCCGTTGCCGGCCGAGTCGAGCGGTCTGGCGGCCACCGTGGACGGCGGCAGTGCGCCCACCGGGCCGGTAACCGTCGACGACGCCGCGGTCTTCGTGGCCCGGCTCGACGGTGGCGCGTTGGCCACGTACGAGGCCAGCCGCTTCGCGACCGGCCGCAAGAACGGCCTGCGCGTCGAGATCAACGGATCGCTGGGGAGCGTGGTCTTCGACCTGGAGCGCCTCAACGAGCTGGAGTTCTACGACGCCACCCGACCGGCCGCGGAGCAGGGCTTCAGCCGCATCCTGGTGACCGAGGGCGAGCACCCGTACATGTCGGCGTGGTGGCCCCCGGGCCACATCATCGGCTACGAGCACTCGTTCACGCACGAGATGCGCGACTTCATCGAGGCGGTCGCCACCGGTGTCGACCCGACTCCCTCCTTCGCCGACGCGTTGCAGGTCCAGCTGGTGCTGGACGCGGTGACGCGCTCGGCGGAGCTCGGCTCCTCCTGGGCCGAGGTGGCGCCGACGCTGACCGCGGCGGCCGTCTGACCTTTGACCATCCGCGACGGCGGTGAACGCGCCGCCGTCGCCCGACGGGCTTTCCGACGCCGACCGGCGAGGGACCAGCCACGGATTGCGCCCCGTGGCCGGGACAGAGGTCGGCATCGGGGAGCGTGCACCCGGGCCGTACGGCCCGGTGGCGCACGAGCAGGACGGTCGTCCGGTGTGACCGGACCGGGATTCCCCGGTCGCACCGGAGGACCGCCACCACCGGTGAGGATCCACAGGACCTGATGAGACCGTCCGCCGCTACCCCGAGCCCTGCCGTGCCCGCCCGCCGCTTTCCGGCGGGTCGTGGTCCGGTCGGTGTTCCGGTGGGCGCGGCGGCCTGAGGCGCCCGGCCGGGGCATGCCAACGCCCCGACCGGCCGGATGCGGGGGAGGCAGGGTCGAGACGCCGACCCGACCCTGCCTACCAGCCCCGTCTGCTCGCACCTGCCGGGACCGGTCCGGCGTCGTCGCCGCCGACGCCGACGTCGGAAGCCGGTGTTGTTCCGGTGCGGGACGGGCGGACGGGGCCCATCCACCCCGGCTGTTCGGAAAACCGGGGCGTATCTTTCCGAAACATATTCTGATATTCCTATATTTAGCGGTACCGACGGTTCCTCGTGAACGGGGAAGGAGCACCATGCGAACAGGTGTCTGGCTGGTAGGAGCGCGCGGGTCCGTTGCGACCACCAGCATCGTCGGAGGGCTTGCGCTGCGGGCCGGTCTGGCCGGGCCGACCGGCTGCGTCACCGAGCTGCCCGAGCTGCGCGGCCCGGCCCTGCCGGCCTTCGCCGACCTCGTCTTCGGCGGGCACGACTTGGCCACCACTCCGCTGTGCAAACGCGCCGAGGCCCTCGCTGACGCCGGTGTCATCCCCTGGCGGCTGGTCGCGGCGCTCCGCGACGAGCTGGGCGTGGTCGAGCAGGAGCTGCGCCCCGCACCGGTGGGCGATACCCAGGCCGACCGGGCCGCCGCCGTGGTCCGTGATCTCACCACCTTCCGGGAGCGGCACGAGCTGGACCGGGTGGTGGTGGTCAACGTCTCCGCCACCGAGCCGGCCCCTCGACCGCACCCCGGGCACGCCGACCCGGCCGCGCTGCGCGCCGCCCTCGACGGCCCGGACGAGGTGCTGCCGGTCAGCTCCCTCTACGGCTACGCGGCGCTGCTCGCCGGCTGCCCGTACGTCGACTTCACCCCGTCCACCGGGCTGCGGCTGCCGGCGCTCGCCGCGCTGGCCGAGGAGGCCCGCCTGCCGTACGCCGGCCACGACGGCAAGACCGGGGAAACCCTGGTCAAGTCGGTGCTCGCGCCGATGTTCGCGATGCGCAACCTGGCCGTGGGCTCCTGGTCCGGGGTCAACCTGCTCGGCGGCGGCGACGGCGCGACCCTCGCCGACCCGGCCGCGAACGCGGCGAAGGTGCAGAGCAAGCAGCGGGTGCTCGGTGAGACGTTGGGCTACGTCCCGCAGGGCGGCACCCGCATCGAGTTCGTCGAGGAGCTGGGCGACTTCAAGACCGCCTGGGATCTGATCACCTTCACCGGTTTCCTCGGCACCGGCATGCGGATGGAGTTCACCTGGCACGGCTGCGACTCGGCGCTGGCCGCGCCGCTGGTGCTCGACCTGGCCCGACTCACCGCCGCCGCGCACGCCGCCGGGCAGGTGGGACCGCTCGTCGACCTGGGCTTCTTCTTCAAGGACCCGCTGGGCGCGCCCACCCACTCGCTCGGCGAACAGTGGGCCCGGCTGACCGCCTTCACCCGGCAACTGCACGGCGAGGACGGTGCCCATGACAACGTTGGCTGATCTTGCCGAGCTGGTCCGCGCTCCGGCGGCGCTCTCGGTGCCCGGTGACGTGATCGCCGGGGCCGCGGCGGCCGGCGCGTTGAGCCCGCGTACCCCGGCTCTGGCCGGCGCCTCGGTGTTGCTCTACTGGGCCGGGATGGCCGCCAACGACTGGGCCGACCGACGCCTGGACGCCGAGGAGCGGCCCGAACGACCGATCCCGAGCGGGCGGGTCACCCCGGCCGCCGCGGTCGGTCTCGCGGCGGGCCTCACCGCCGCCGGCGTGGGCCTGGCCGCCGCCGTGGGCGGTCGCCGCGCCGCCGCGCTCGCCGTGCCGCTGGCCGCCACCATCTGGGGGTACGACCTGCTGGCCAAGAACACCGCCGCCGGCCCGGCGGTGATGGCCGCCTGCCGGGGCCTGGACGTGTTGCTCGGCGCGTCCGGCGGCCGGCTGACCCGGGCGTTGCCGGCGGCGGCGACAGTCGCCGCGCACACCTGGACGGTCACCGCGCTGTCCCGCCGGGAGGTCACCGGCGCCGACGCCACCCTGCCGATGCGCACCCTGGCCGGCACCGCGCTGGTCGCCGCCAGCGCCGCCGTCGCCGCGCCAGGGGCCCGACGCGCCGCCGCTCGTAGCGCTGAACAGGCCGGAGTCACCGACCGAGCCGGAGCCACCGACCGGGCCGAGGCCGTCGGCGAGATCGGGGTGAGCGCGGGCCGCGGCCGCGCGGCCGGGATCGCCGCGGTGCTGCCCGCCGTGCTGGCCGGCTGGTACGCCGCCCGGTACGGCGCGGCCCAGGCCCAGGTTGTCCGGGACCCGTCGGCCGGACGGGTCCGCGCCGCCGTCGGCGCCGGGATCACCGGGCTGCCGGCCCTCCAGGGTGCCCTCACCGCGCGGGGTGGAGCAGGGCTGCTCGGGGTGGCCGTCGCGGCGGCCGCGCCGCTGGGTCGACGGCTGGCCCGGAAGGTCTCCCCGACATGAGCGTCCCCGAGCCTCGACCGGGCGCGCCGGCCGCCGACGCCACGACGCTGCGCCTCGGGTACGGCACCAACGGTTTCGCCAACCACCGGCTCGACGACGCGCTCGCCGTCATCGCCGAACTCGGCTACGACGGGGTGGCGCTCACCCTGGACCACGACCACCTGGACCCGTTCGCGCCCGGGCTCACCCGTCGGGTCGCCGCCGTCGGTCGCCGGCTGGAATCGTTGGGCCTGGCCGTGGTCATCGAGACCGGGGCCCGCTACCTGCTCGACCCGTGGCAGAAGCACGCCCCCACGTTGCTGCACGACGACCCGACCCGGCGCATCGAGTTCCTGCGGCGGGCCGTGCGGATCGGTGCCGACCTGGGCGCGGAGGCGGTCTCGTTCTGGGCCGGCGTCCGACCCGAGGCGGTGCCGCAGCAGTGCGCCTGGGACCGGCTGGTGGCCGGGTGTGCCACGGTGGTCGACGCGGCCGACGCCGCCGGCGTCACAGTCGGGTTCGAACCGGAGCCGGGCATGCTGGTGCAGGACATCGCCGACTGGCGTCGGCTGTACGCCGCCCTCGGCAGCCCGGCCCGCTTCGGCATCACCCTCGACATCGGCCACTGCCGGTGCCTGGAGCCGTGGCCGGTGCCGCAGTGCGTCGCCGAGGTGGCCGATCACCTGGTCAACGTGCAGATCGACGACATGCGCCGGGGCGTGCACGAGCACCTGGAGTTCGGGGTCGGCGAGATCGACTTTCCGCCGGTGCTGGCCGCGCTGCGCGACGCCGGTTACCGCGGCCTGGTCGCCGTCGAGCTGCCCCGCGACTCGCACGCCGCACCCGCCGTGGCCGCCCGGTCGATCGAGTTCCTGCGTGCCGCCGCACTGGCCGGCGGCACGAAGGACGAACTGCCCGCAGACATTCCTGGGGTGCCTGCGTAGCAACAAGGGGAGGAGACGGGATGACACCGGATTCACTACGGGCCGCGCTGGGAGGCGTACCCGATCCCGACTGGCTGGACACGGCGTTGCGCCGGGTCACCACCGAGCCCACCGCGATCACCCGGCTCTTCCCCGCCGTCGGCCGCCGCTGCGGCCGGGCCGCGCTGCCCGACGCCCCCGGCTGGACCGCCGACGACGCGGCCCGGGTGCTGCTGCTGACCAGCCTGCCCGGCGAGCACGCGGAGTACGCCGAGCGCCTCTACCAGCACGGTGACGCGGCCGAGCGGCGAGCCGTGCTGCGGGCCCTGTCGCTGCTGCCGATCGGCGCCGCCGGCGTGCCGTTGCTGCACGACGCGATCCGGACCAACGACACCCGGCTGGTTGCCGCCGCGCTCGGCCCGTACGCCCGGCACCTCGACCCGGCCGCCTGGCGACAGGCGGTGCTCAAGTGCGTGTTCAGCGGCGTCCCCCTGGCCGCGGTGGCCGACCTGGACACCCGGGCCGACGGCGAACTGGCCGCGATGCTGGCCGCGCTCGCCGCCGAACGGCACGCCGCCGGCCGGGACCTGCCCGCCGACGCCACCGACCTGCTCCACCGGCTCACCGCCGCACTGCCCCGGGAGGCGTGACATGCGCATCTTCGACCCCCACATCCACATGACCTCACGCACCACCGACGACTACGAACGGATGGCCGCCGCCGGCGTGCGCGCGGTGGTGGAACCGGCGTTCTGGCTGGGGCAACCGCGCACCAGCGCGGCCTCGTTCACCGACTACTTCGACTCGCTGATCGGTTGGGAGCCGTTCCGGGCCGGGCAGTTCGGGGTGCGCCACTTCGCCACCATCGCGCTGAACCCCAAGGAGGCCAACGACCCGCGCTGCCGTCCGGTCCTCGACCTGCTGCCCCGCTACCTGGACAAGGACGCGGTGGTCGCGGTCGGCGAGATCGGGTACGACTCGATGACGCCCGAGGAGGACGAGGCGTTCGCCGCGCAGCTCGCCCTCGCTGTGGCGTACGACCTGCCGGCGCTGGTGCACACCCCGCACCGGGACAAGGCGCGCGGCTGCGAGCGGACCCTCGCCGTGGTCGCCGAGTCCGGCATCGACGCGGGTCGCGTGGTGGTCGACCACCTCAACGAGGTGACCGTCAAGCTCGTCAGGGACAGCGGCTGCTGGCTGGGCTTCTCGATCTACCCGGACACCAAGATGACCCCGCAGCGGATGGTGGAGCTGCTGCGCGAGTACGGCACGGACCGGATGCTCGTCAACTCGGCGGCCGACTGGGGGCGCTCCGACCCGCTGCTGACCCGGGCTACCGGCGAGGCGATGCTGGCGGCCGGCTTCAGCGACGACGACGTCGACACGGTGTTGTGGCGCAACCCGGTGGAGTTCTACGGGCAGTCGGGGCGGCTCGACCTCAGCGACCTGGACGTCAGTGCCGCCGTGGACCCGCAGACCGGCAACTCGATCCTGCGCGGCGGTAGCTGATGCGGCTGCGACACGCCGGCGGCGAGACCGTCCACCTCGGCTACTGCACCAACGTGCACCCCGCCGAGGACCTCGCCGGCATCCTCGGCCAACTGGACACCTACGCCCTGCCGGTGCGTCAGGCGCTCGGCAGTGACCTGCTCGGGCTCGGCCTGTGGCTGGCCGCCCCGGTCGCCGCCGAGCTGGCCGCCGACCCGACGCTGCGCCGCCGGCTCCGCGCCGAACTGGACGCGCGCGGTCTGGAGGTGGTCACCCTCAATGGCTTCCCGTACGCGGCCTTCCAGGCGCCGGTGGTGAAGCAGGACGTGTACCACCCGGACTGGACCACCGAGCAGCGTCTGACGTACACACTGGACCTGGCCCGGGTGCTCGCCGACCTGCTGCCCGACGACGCGGCCCGGGGTTCGATCTCCACCCTGCCGCTGGCCTGGCGGCAACCGTGGGACACCGGCCGCGCGGACGCGGCGCGACAGCGACTGGACCAGCTCGCCGCCGGCCTGGCCACGGTGCAGCGGGACACCGGCCGTGAGGTGCGCATCGCCGTCGAGCCGGAGCCCGGTTGTGTCGTGGAGAGCACCGCTCAGGCCGCCGCGTTGCTGTCCGGAATGGACACCGACCGGTTGGGTGTCTGTGTCGACCTGGCCCATCTGGCCTGCGCCTGGGAGGAGCCCGCCGAGGCGCTGGAACGGCTGCGGGCCGCCGGCCTTCCGGTGGTGAAGGTGCAGGTGTCGGCCGCCGTCGAGGCCGCCGACCCGGAGGGTGGGGCCGAGGCGCTGCGCCGCTGGGTGGAGCCCCGCTTCCTGCACCAGACCCGGGGCGCCGGTTGTGCCGGTCTTTCCGACCCGGCCGACCCGGCGTACGCGGCCGACGACCTGGACGAGGCGCTGGACCGGGCGCTCCCCGGCCCGTGGCGGGTGCACTACCACGTGCCCCTGCACGCCCCGCCCGAGGAACCGCTCGGCTCGACCCTGCCGGTGCTCCGCGCGGCCCTGAGAGCGCTCTTCGAGGGTCCGACCGCCGGCTGCGACCACCTCGACGTCGAGACGTACACCTGGGGGGTGCTGCCGGCCGCCCGACGGCCCGGCACCGATGCGGAGCTGGCCGCCGGTATCGCCGCGGAACTGGCCTTCGCCCGCGACGAACTGGTCGGCCTCGGCCTGACCGCGCAGCGATCCGTGAGTATGGGAGTGACGCGATGAGCCGGCGACTGGTGGTCCTCGACGTGGTGGGGTTGACGCCCCGACTACTGGCGCACATGCCGCGACTGCGGGGAGTCGCCGACGGCGGCTTCCGGGCCGAGCTGGGCACCGTGCTGCCCGCCGTGACCTGCTCGGTGCAGTCCACCTTCCTCACCGGCGAGCCGCCCAGCGGGCACGGGATCGTCGGCAACGGGTGGTACTTCCGGGAACTGGGCGAGGTGTTGCTGTGGCGGCAGCACAACGCGCTGGTCGGCGGGGACAAGCTCTGGCAGGCCGCCCGCCGGGCCGAACCCGGCTACACGGTGGCCAACGTCTGCTGGTGGTACGCCATGGGCGCCGACGTGAACTGGACCGTCACGCCCCGGCCGGTCTACTACGCCGACGGGCGCAAGGAGCCGGACTGCTACACCGACCCGCCGGAGCTGCACGACGCGCTCACCGGGCGGTTGGGCACGTTCCCGCTGTTCACCTACTGGGGGCCGACGGCCGGATTGCCGTCGTCACGGTGGATCTGCCAGGCGGCCGAGCAGATCCTCGCCGACGTGTCACCCGACCTGACGCTGGTCTACGTGCCGCACCTGGACTACGACCTGCAACGTTTCGGCCCCTCGTCGGCCGAGGCCGCCGCGGCGGCGGCCGAGCTGGACGCCGTCCTCGGCCCGCTGCTGGACGCCGCCCGGGCCCGGGACGCCACTGTGGTGGTGCTGTCGGAGTACGGCATCACCGACGTGTCCCGGCCGGTGGACGTCAACCGGTTACTGCGCGCCGAAGGGCTGTTACGGGTGCACACCCAGGCCGGCATGGAGTACCTCGATCCGTGGACGTCGAAGGCGTTCGCTGTCGCCGACCACCAGGTGGCGCACGTCTACGTCAAGGACCCGGCCGACGTCGCGGCGGTGGCGAAGCTCTGCGCCAACCTGCCCGGGGTGGCCGAGGTGCTCGACGCCGACGGCAAGGCCGCGCACGGGCTGGACCACCCGCGCGCCGGTGAGCTGGTGCTCGTGGCCGAACCGGACGCCTGGTTCACGTACTACTACTGGTTGGACGACGCCCGGGCGCCGGACTTCGCCCGGCTGGTGGAGATTCACCGCAAGCCGGGTTACGACCCGGCGGAGTTGTTCTTCGACCCGGCCAACCCCGGTGCCGCGAAGGCCCGGGCCGGGGTCGCGCTGGCTCGCAAGAAGCTCGGCATGCGCTACCTGATGAGCGCTGTCGGCCTGGACGCCGGCGCGCGGGCGGTGCGCGGTTCGCACGGGCGGCTGCCGGACGACCCGGCCGACGCCCCGGTGCTGCTCTGCTCCGACCCGACCGCGGCCCGCGACAAGATCGCGGCCACCGAGGTCAAGGCGCTGCTGCTGGAGCTGGCCGGATTAGGCGTCGACGGCGCGAGCGGTTCAGGGGAGCGGACATGACGGTGACCGTCGCGCCCACCGACACCAGCGGGCTGCGGGCACGCTTCGACGCGGAACTGGCCGGGTTCCTCGAGCGGCAGGGCCCGGACTGGCCCGACGGCGCACCGCGTGGCGTGTTCACCGCCCTGCAACGGTTCGTGCTGGCCGGTGGCAAGCGGTTGCGACCGCTCTTCTGCTACTGGGGCTGGCGTGGCGCGGGGGCGGCCGACGGCACCCCGATCGTGGTGGCGGCCGCCGCCCTGGAGCTGTTCCACGCGTTCGCGCTCATCCACGACGACATCCTGGACGGCAGCGACCGCCGCCGCGGTGAGCCGTCGGTGCACCGGCTCTTCGCCGACCTGCACGCCCGCTCGTCGTGGCGGGGTGACCCCGAGGCGTACGGCCGCAACACCGCGCTGCTCTGCGGGGACCTCTGCGCCGCGTGGTCGGATCAGATGTTCCACGAGTGCGGGCTGAGCACCGAGCAGGTGCACCGGGGTTACGGCGTGTTCGCGCTGATGCGTACCGAGGTGATCGCGGGGGAGTACCTGGACCTGGTCTCGGGCGTCGGGGACGGCTCGGTGGCCAGCGCGCTCACCGTGATCCGGATGAAGGCCGCCCGGTACACGGTCACCCGACCCTTGCAGATCGGCGCGGCCCTGGCCGGCGCGGGACCGGAGCTGATCGCCGCGCTGGGCGAGTTCGGTGACCCGCTGGGTGACGCTTTCCAGCTCCGTGACGACGTGCTGGGCGTCTTCGGTGATCCGGCGGTCACCGGGAAGTCGGTCCTGGACGACCTGCGTGAGGGCAAGCCGACGGTCATGATGGCGCTGGCCCGCAGCGCCGCCGACCGGTCGCAGACCGTCCGGCTGCGGGAGCTGTTCGGCAACCCGGCGTTGGACGCCGAGGGCGCGGCGGAGTTGCGCGAGATCATCGAGGCGACCGGCGCGCGGGAGCGGATCGAGCAGATGATCCGGGTCCGGACGGCGGCCGCGCTGTCCGCCCTACAGAGCGCGGTGGTGGCCGACGAGGCCCGCGTGGCCCTGGTCGAGCTGGCCGGGCAGGCGATCGACCGACGCGCCTGACCGGCGACTTTCGATCAAATCGACGAAAGTTGATGCTGAACCGCCGGAAGATATAGACACATCGACACATGGGACTTAGTGTCGTGACCAACACGACAATGTTTCGTCGAGGTGAACCGGCGGCGCGGTAACCCATCGACCCCCACCACCGCTACGGCATCCGGCGCGACGGCGCGCGCCCGGCCTGGCAGTCACTCGTCAGGAAGGGGCAGCACAGATGTCCATGAAGGACGTTTTCAGACAACGGTCCCGACGATGGTTCTCCGCCGGATCGGCACTGCTGCTCGCGGTCGCCGCCGGCACTGTCACACTCGCCGCCAGCTCGGCCCCCGCGCAGGCGCACACCATCGTCGCCAGCGACTTCCAGCAGGTCGAGTTGGCCCGCGGCGTGACCGACATGGGTGAGCCGATGTCCCTGGCGGTGTTGCCGGACCGCTCGGTCCTGCACACCGCCCGCAACGGCACCCTGCGCCGCACCGACGCGGGCGGCACCACCAGCGTGATCGGCACCCTGTCGGTCTACACCCACGACGAGGAGGGGTTGCAGGGCGTCGGGGTCGACCCGGGCTTCGCCAGCAACCGGTACATCTACCTCTACTACGCCCCGCCGCTCTCCACCCCCGGCGGTGACGCGCCGGCCACCGGCACCGACTTCTCGGCCTGGAACGGCGTCAACCGGCTCTCCCGGTTCACCCTCAACGCGGACTTCACGCTCAACCAGTCCAGCAAGGTCGACGTGCTCGACGTGCCGGCCAACCGGGGCCTGTGCTGCCACGTCGGTGGGGACATCGACTTCGACGCCGCCGGCAACCTCTACCTGTCCACCGGCGACGACACCAACCCGTTCGAGTCCGCCGGCTACTCGCCGCTGGACGAGCGGACCAACCGCAACCCCGCGTACGACGCGCAGCGCAGCGCCGGCAACACCAACGACCTGCGCGGCAAGATCCTGCGGATCAAGGTGAACGCCAACGGCACGTACTCCATCCCGTCGGGCAACCTGTTCGCCCCCGGCACGGCCAAGACCCGGCCGGAGATCTACGCGATGGGGTTCCGCAACCCGTTCCGGATCAGCGTGGACAAGGCCACCGGGGTGGTCTACGTCGGTGACTACGGGCCGGACGCCGGCTCCACCAGCTCCACCCGAGGGCCGTCCGGCCAGGTCGAGTTCAACCGGGTCGCCGCACCGGGCAACTACGGCTGGCCGTACTGCACCGGCACCAACACCAGCACCGAGACGTACAACGAGTGGGACTTCGCGACGAACACCAGCGGCGCGAAGTACAACTGCACCGGCGGGCCGACGAACAACTCGTTCCGCAACACCGGCCTGACCACCCTGCCGCCGGCCCAGCCGGCCTGGATCCGGTACGCCGGCGACGCCGGCACCCCGACCGAGTTCGGCGGTGGCTCCGAGTCGCCGATGGGCGGTCCGGTCTACCGGTACAACGCCTCGTCGACCTCCACCACCAAGTTCCCGCAGTCGTTCGACGGGCAGTTCTTCGCCACCGAGTTCGGCCGCGGCTGGATCAAGCCGATCCACGTCAACTCCGACGGCTCCCGGGGCGCCATCGACACCTTCCCCTGGGTCGGCAAGCAGGTGATGGACTCCGCGTTCGGCCCGGACGGCGCGTACTACGTGCTCGACTACGGCACCGGCTACTTCAACGGTGACGCCAACTCGGCGCTCTACCGCTTCGACTACGTCGGTGGCGGCAACCGGGCGCCCACCGCTAAGGCCAGCGCCAACCGCACGTCCGGGGCAGCCCCGCTCACCGTGGCGTTCTCCTCGGCCGGCTCGTCCGACCCCGAGGGCGGCGCGCTCACCTACTCGTGGGCGTTCGGTGACGGAACCACCTCCACCTCGGCGAACCCGTCGAAGACGTACAACGCCAACGGCACCTACACCGCCACGTTGACGGTGCGGGACCCGCAGGGCGCCACCGGCAGCAGCAGCGTGCAGATCAGTGTCGGCAACACCGCGCCCACGGTCACGATCAACAACCCGGGTAACGGTCAGCTGTTCAGCTTCGGGGACACCGTGCCGTACAGCATCACGGTGACCGACCCGGAGGACGGCACCATCGACTGCACCAAGGTCAAGATGACCTACGTGCTCGGGCACGACCAGCACGGGCACCAGATCACCTCGAAGACCGGTTGCTCGGGATCGATCACCATCCCGGTCGACGGCGAGCACGACGACGCGGCGAACATCTTCGCGATCTTCGACGCGGAGTACACCGACGCCGGTGGGCTGACCACGCACACCCAGCACACGCTGCCGCCGCGGCACCGTCAGGCCGAGTTCTACGCCACCTCGTCGGGGATCAACGTGTTCAGCAAGACCCCGGCCGAGGGTGGCAAGACCGTCGGTGACATCAACAACGGCGACTGGATCGCCTTCCAGCCGTACCGACTGGGCAACGTGACCTCGTTCAACGCCCGGGTCTCCTCGGCGGGTGCCGGTGGCACCCTCCAGGTCCGGGCCGGCTCGGCCACCGGCACGGTGCTCGGCTCGGCCACGGTCCCGGTCACCGGCGGCTGGGAAACCTTCACCACCGTCACCGGGACGATCAGCAATCCGCCGACCGGCACGACCACCCTCTACCTGACCTTCGCCGGGTCGGGCACCGGGGCGCTCTACGACCTGGACGCGTTCACCTTCGTCACCGGCACGCCGCCGGCCAGCGGGACCGGGCCGATCAAGGGCCTTGGCGGCAAGTGCCTGGACGTGCGGGGCGCCGCCACCGCCGACGGCACGCAGATCCAGATCTACACCTGCAACGGCAGCGCGGCGCAGACCTGGGCGGTCACCGCGAACTCGACGATCAAGTCGTTGGGCAAGTGCCTGGACGTCTCGGGTGCCGGCACCGCGGACGGCACCAAGATCCAGCTCTGGACCTGCAACGGCACGGCCGCGCAGAACTGGGCCGCCCAGGCCGACGGCACGCTCCGCAACCCGTCGTCCGGCAAGTGCCTCGATGTCTCCGGTAACAGCTCCGCCGACAGCACCGTGGTCCACCTGTGGACCTGTGTCAGCGGTGCCGCCAACCAAAAGTGGACCCTGCCCTGAGCTGGCGGGAGGGGCCCTTCGACAACGCCTAGTGTGGTGCGAGGGGCCCCTCCTAACCGCAATTAGGAGAGCGATATGCGCAGACGCCTGCGACCCGTCCTCGGTGCGGCAATGGCCGCACTCGCCGTCATCGCCTGTACCACCCCGGCCACCCCGGCCAGCGCCGCCGACGCCCCGTACGACGTGCTGGTGTTCTCCAAGACCGCCGGTTTCCGGCACGACGCGATCCCGGTCGGCATCCAGACCATCCGCGACCTGGGCGCGGCGAACAACTTCACCGTCACCGCGACCGAGGACGCCGCCGCGTTCACCACCAGCAACCTGAACCAGTACGAGGCGGTCGTCTTCCTCAACACCACCGGCGACGTGCTCAACGCCAGCCAGCAGACCGCCTTCGAGTCGTACATCGGCTCCGGTCGCGGGTACGTGGGTGTGCACGCCGCCGCCGACACCGAGTACGACTGGCCGTTCTACGGCAACCTGGTGGGCGCGTGGTTCGCCTCGCACCCGGCGATCCAGCAGGCCAACATGAAGGTGGAGGACCGGGGCCACGCGGCGACCGGGCATCTGCCGCAGACCTGGACCCGCACCGACGAGTGGTACAACTACCGCACCAACGCCCGGTCGACCGCGCACGTGCTGGCCACCCTTGACGAGTCGTCGTACTCCGGCGGCGGCATGGGTGCCGACCACCCGCTGAGCTGGTGCAAGAGCTACAGCGGCGGCCGGTCCTTCTACACCGGCGCGGGGCACACCCAGGCGTCGTACGCGGAGCCGGCGTTCCGCAACCACCTGCTCGGCGGCATCCGGTACGCCTCCGGTCGGAGCAAGGCCGACTGCCGGCCCGAGACCGGCTACACCCCGCTGTTCAACGGCTCGACGGCCGGTTGGTCACAGGCCGGCCCGGGCAGCTTCACCAACTCCGACGCCACCCTGACCTCGGTCGGCGGCATGGGGTTGTTCTGGTACAACGCCAAGCAGTTCACCAACTACTCTTTGAAGCTGGACTGGAAGCTGGCCGGTGACGACAACTCCGGCATCTTCATCGGTTTCCCACCGTCGAGTGACCCGTGGTCGGCGGTCGACAACGGTTACGAGATCCAGATCGACGCCACCGACGCGACCGACCGCACCACCGGCGCGGTCTACACCTTCAAGTCCGCCGACATCGCCGCTCGCGACGCGGCGTTGAACGCGCCGGGGGAGTGGAACACCTACGAACTGCTGGTCGAGGGGGAGCGGCTGCAGATCTTCCTGAACGGCGTGAAGATCAACGACTTCACCAACACCAACCCGGTCCGATCGCTGGCCGGCCACATCGGCATCCAGAACCACGGCACCGGTGACGACGCCTCGTTCCGCAACATCCGGATCAAGGAGTTGGGCACCACGCCGCCGCCGACCGGCAACACCACGATCCAGGCCGAGACGTTCAGCGCGGCCAACGGCGTCTCCGCGTTCACCAAGGCGGGCGCCAACGGCGGGCAGACCATCGGCTACATCGACCCGGGCGACTGGGCCGCCTACAACGGCGTCAACCTGACCGGGGTCACCTCGTTCACGTCCCGGGTCGTCTCCGGCGGCGCTGGCGGCACCATCCAGGTGCGCACCGGTTCGGCCACCGGCCCGGTGCTGGGCTCGGTCGCCGTGCCCAACACCGGCAGTTGGACGACCTTCGCCAACGTCACCACGGCGCTGTCCAACGTCCCGTCCGGCACCCAGAACCTGTATCTCACCTTCACCGGTAGCGGCACCGGGCTCTTCGACGTGGACGACTTCACACTGGTCAAGGGGAGCGGCGGCAGCACCGGGGTCGGCCCGATCAAGGGTCTCGCCGGCAAGTGCCTGGACGTGCGCAACGGTGCCACCGCCGACGGCACCCAGATCCAGATCTACACCTGCAACAGCAGCGCGGCGCAGACGTGGACGGTGACGCCGAACTCGACGATCAAGGCGCTCGGCAAGTGCCTGGACGTCAACGGCAGCGGCACCGCCGACGGCACCAAGATCCAGCTCTGGACGTGCAACGGCACCGGCGCGCAGAACTGGGCGGCGCAGTCCGACGGCACCCTGCGCAACCCGTCGTCGGGCAAGTGCCTGGACGTCTCCGGCAACAACTCCGCCGACAGCACGATCGTGCACCTCTGGACCTGCCTCAACGCCGCCAACCAGAAGTGGACCCTGCCCTGACCGACTGATCCCGGAGGGGCTGCGACCCGCGTCGTCGGCCCCTCCGCCTCGGCACAAGCGCGACGAGCGGTGTCGCCAACGAGCGTGATGCCTCTGAGTCATCCTGATGACTCAGAGGCATCACTGCTTCGCCCGCCGGCCCGCCATCACCGCTTCGCCCGGCCGCCGTGGGCGCGGGGTTGCGGGGGAGTCGGAGCCTCGGTGTGGGCTGATCCCCGCACCGCTGCCGGGGCATTCGGATGCGGCACATTGCGTGGACGCCGCCGACCGCTTCACAGCTGGCTGCCGTACCTTGACCAGCATGGGGTTGTTCGCGCAGTGGCGTGGGACGGTGCTGGCGCGAGGCCATCAGCTGCTCGGTGCGCTGGGCCGGGCGGAGGAGCCCGACGACCCGTCCGAGCCGACGCCCAGCCTGAACCGTCTCGACGCCTTGGTGGAGGGCTTCACCGCCGGCCAACCGGTGCGGTGGAGCATGGCCGGGCAACCCCGGCCGCTGCCCGGCCCGGTCGACGTGGTGGCGTACCGGATCATCGAGGAAGCGCTGACCAACGCCTGCCGGCACGCGCCGGGCGCTCCGGTCGGGGTCCGCCTGCGCTACGACGCCGCGGGCATCACCATCGAGATCCGCGACGAGGGCGCCGGGCCCGCCCCGGCAGGCGGCGGCAGCCAGGTCGCCGGGCGAGGTCTGCTCGGGGTACGCAGGCGCGCCGAGCGGCTCGGCGGCACCTTCTCCGCCGGCCCGCGCGCCGGAGGGGGCTTCACCGTACGGGCGGTCCTGCCCGCCCCCGAGGAAATGATCGGATGAACTGTCGACTCCAGGGCTTCCCCGATCGGGCACCTCGGAAATAGGCTGAGGGCGGCGACCGTGCTGGTGGCCGGTGACCCGGTGGGAGGCGCAACCCGCCGGGCCCAGGTGTGTTCCGCACCCACCGGTGACCGCGCGAACGCCGCGTACGTCCGGTCACCCCTCGCCCCGGTCCGCACAGGGAATCCCCATCACAACAGGGGAGAAGGACAATGGCGCGACCCATCACGCTCTTCACCGGCCAGTGGGCCGATCTTCCGTTCGAGGAGGTCTGCCGGCTCGCCTCCGAGTGGGGCTACGACGGTCTGGAGATCGCCTGCTGGGGCGACCACTTCGAGGTCGACAAGGCGCTCGCCGACGACTCGTACGTCGAGCGGAAGAAGGAGACCCTCGCGAAGTACAACCTCCAGGTCTTCACGATCTCCAACCACCTCGTCGGCCAGGCGGTCTGCGACCACCCGATCGACGAGCGGCACCAGGACATCCTGCCCGGCCGCATCTGGGGCGACGGAGAGCCCGAGGGGGTTCGCCAGCGGGCCGCCGAGGAGATCAAGGACACCGCGCGGGCGGCGGCGAAGCTCGGGGTGAAGACCGTTGTCGGCTTCACCGGTTCGTCGATCTGGCACACCCTGGCGATGTTCCCGCCGGTGCCGCCGGCGATGATCGAGCGCGGCTACCAGGACTTCGCCGACCGGTGGAACCCCATCCTCGACGTGTTCGACGAGGTGGGGGTGCGGTTCGCCCACGAGGTGCACCCCAGCGAGATCGCGTACGACTACTGGACGACGAAGCGGACGCTGGAGGCGATCGGCAACCGGCCCGCGTTCGGGCTGAACTGGGACCCGTCGCACTTCGTGTGGCAGGAGCTGGACCCGGTGAACTTCATCTTCGACTTCGCCGACCGCATCTACCACGTGGACTGCAAGGACGCGAAGGTGCGTACCGGGGACGGCCGGCGTGGCCGGCTCGCCTCGCACCTGCCCTGGGCGGACCTGCGCCGCGGGTGGGACTTCGTCTCCACCGGCCACGGCGACGTGCCCTGGGAGGACTGCTTCCGCGCGTTGAACGCGATCGGCTACACCGGCCCGATCTCGGTCGAGTGGGAAGACGCGGGGATGGACCGGCTGGTCGGCGCCCCGGAGGCGTTGCAGTTCGTCCGCCGGCTCGCCTTCGACGCACCGAGCGCCGCCTTCGACGCGGCGTTCAGCAGCAAGGACTGATCGCACCCCGGACCGACCACGGGCCGGTCGCCCTGCGGCGACCGGCCCGTGTACGTGCGTGTGGTCAGAGCGTGCTGGCGTTCGTGCCCGAGCCGGACGGCTTGGTGCGGGGGTTCGTGGACGACGGCGACCCGGAGGTCGTGCCGACCGTGCTGGTGCCCGCCTTGGCGCCCACGGTGGCGGGCGTGCCGGCGAACGCGTCGTCGGCGGCGGTCAGCTCCTGCTTGCCGGTGCTGCCGTTGCCGGTGCCCAGCTTCTCGGCCAGTTTGGTCTGGCCGAGCTTGTCCTTGCCCTCGCTGTAGAGCTTGTTGGCCTGGGCCTGCGCGACCCCGGCCGCCTCCTGGACGGTCGGGTGGTCGAGCACCTTGCGGCCCCGAACCACGAGCTCTTCGTACTTCTCCCGGCCGGCACGGGCGCCCAGGACGAATCCCGCAGCCAGCCCGCCAAGAAACATGATCTTTCCGCGCATGGCGGCTCCTTCCGTACCTGACGCGCCGTCATCCTCCCGGTGAGTTGCCCCGTCGGAAGGCGACCTGTTCGCGCCTGCGTCCTCTGTCCGCAGCTAACTACCCATCCTGCTCTCCGCTCAAGCATGTCTGGGCCGGGATGGCGATTTACCCTGTATGTCGATGTGTCGTGGCACCTGACCTGCGGATGTCGATCATCAGGTGTCCGGGTGTAACCCACTGGACCGCCACGGGGGAAAGTCCTGTACTCTTGTCCCGTCGCACGGCGTCGGCGAGATCCGATTCCGGGCGGTGCACGATCCCCTGTAGCTCAATTGGCAGAGCAGCCGGCTGTTAACCGGCAGGTTATTGGTTCGAGTCCAATCGGGGGAGCTTCTCCACCCAACGCCCGTCGGCCTGATGCCGACGGGCGTTTTCGTGTGTGTGACCCTGTTTCGCCCACCCTGGACCTGCCTGCCCGGCAGGATGGTCGATGTCGACTGAGGCTCCCGCTGCGTCGATTGATGCGTCGATCCTTGAGGTGAGTGCGGATGTCCGGACGAGGCGGCAGGGCCACGCTGATCGCGGTGGCGGTCGTGCTGGCCTGGTTGGTGATCGGCGGCGTGTCCGGCCCGTACGCAGGACGTCTGAGCGAGGTGGCCACCAACGACAACGCGGCCTTCCTGCCCACCGACGCCGAGGCGACCCGTGCCCAGGATCTCGCCGGCGAGTTCGTCGACCGGCAGACCACCCCGGCGCTGGTCGTCTACGAGCGGCGCTCCGGGATCACCGACGCGGACCGGCAACGGGTCAGCGCCGACATCGCCCGGTTCGCCCAGATCCCCGGCGTGGTCACCCCGCTGCCCCCGCCCATCCCGAGCGAGGACGGCCAGGCACTGCAGGTCGTCGTGCCGGTGGACGACGCCGAGGGCGAGGAGATCGGCGCGGTCGTCGAGCAACTGCGCGACATCACCGGCGGCGACCGGGACGGCCTCACCGTCGACGTCTCCGGCCCGGCCGGCCTGCTCGCCGACCTGATCGAGGTCTTCTCGGCGATCGACGGCCCACTGCTGCTGGTCACCCTGGTCGTGGTGCTGATCATCCTGCTGGTCATCTACCGCAGCCCGGTCCTCTGGATTTTCCCGCTGCTCGCCGCCGGCATGTCGTACGCCCTCGCCTCGGTCTTCGTCTACCTGCTCGCCGACGCGGACGTGCTCAAGCTCAACGGGCAGGCCCAGGGCATCCTCACCGTGCTGGTCTTCGGCGCCGGCACCGACTACGCGCTGCTGCTGATCGCCCGCTACCGGGAGGAGCTGCACCAGCACGACCGGCCCTGGGACGCCATGCGCGCCGCCTGGAAGGGTGCCGCGCCGGCCATCATCGCCTCCGGCGGCACCGTCATCGTCAGCCTGCTCTGCCTGCTGCTGTCCAGCCTCAACTCCAACCGGGCGCTCGGCCCGGTCGCCGCCATCGGCATCGGCGCCACCCTGCTGGTGATGCTCACCTTCCTGCCCGCGCTGCTGGTGCTCGGCGGGCGGTGGGCGTTCTGGCCCCGACGGCCCGAAGCCGACCAGGCCGACCCACGGGCCGAACACGGCATCTGGAGCCGCATCGCCGGCTTCGTCGCCCGGCACGCCCGGCCGATCTGGCTGAGCACCGCCGTGGTGCTGGCAGTGCTGACGCTCGGCCTCACCCAGCTCGGCGCCACCACCCTCGGCCAGTCCGACCTCTTCACCCAGCGCACCGACTCGGTGGACGGCCAGGAAGTGATCTCCCGGCACTACCCGGCCGGCACCGGCAGCCCGGCCACCATCTTCACCACCGAGCAGACCGCCCGGCAGGTCGCCCAGGTCGCGAAGGACGTCCCCGGCGTCGCCGACGTCCGCCCCCTCACCACCGGGCCGCAGACCGGCCCACCCGAGGCGAACGCCGCCCCGAAGGTCGTCGACGGGCGGGTGCAGTTGGAAGCCACGCTGGCCGACCCACCCGACAGCGACGGCGCCGAACGGGCCATCCGCGAGCTGCGGGTCGCCGTACACCAGGTGCCCGGCGCGGACGCGGTGGTCGGCGGCTTCACCGCGATCAACGTGGACACCTCGGACGCCGCGAAGCGCGACCAGAACGTCATCATCCCGGTGGTGCTGGTGGTCATCGCGGTCATCCTGGCCCTGCTGCTGCGCGCGCTGCTCGCTCCGGTGCTGCTGATCGCCACCGTGCTGCTCAGCTTCGCGGCGACCCTCGGTCTCTGCGCGCTGCTGTTCCGCCACGTCTTCGACTTCCCCGGCGTGGACTCGTCGTTCCCGCTGTTCGCGTTCGTCTTCCTGGTCGCGCTCGGCATCGACTACAACATCTTCCTGATGAGCCGGGTCCGCGAGGAGTCGGTGAAGCGCGGCACCCGCGCCGGGGTGCTCTCCGGTCTCGCCGTCACCGGCGGCGTGATCACCTCCGCCGGCATCGTGCTCGCCGCGACGTTCTCCGCCCTCGCCGTCCTGCCGCTTGTGGTGCTCGTCGAGCTGGGTACCGCTGTCGCGATCGGGGTGCTGATCGACACCATCGTCGTCCGCTCGCTGCTGGTGCCCGCGCTCGCGTACGACATCGGGCCGAAGATCTGGTGGCCGGGCCGGTTGTCCCGGGCGAACGGCGAGCGGGAGGCGCGCGACGCTGGTTGAGACGGCTCGCGCGCGCCGCTGTCAGTCCGACACGCCGGCGCGTTGCCGCACTCCCCGGGGAATCCAGGACGGCGCTCCGCCGTCCAGATTGCGCTCCTTCTCGACGAACGCCAGGTTGTGGTAGAAGTGCACGCCCCCGATGTCCGGGTCGGTGAAGGCAGGGGTCCGTCCGACGATCTCCTCGTGGTGCAGGCCGTCGACGAGCGTCTTGAGGAACCCGAGGCTCGTCGCCGGGTCGTCGTAGGTCCCGGCCCGACCGCCGAAGGTCGGCCAGTACGACGTCTGCAGGTCCTCCATGACGTACAGGCCGCCGTGGCGCAGGACGGGGAAGAGGGAGGCGAACGAGGCGAGCAGGTGGGCGCTGACGTGGCTGCCGTCGTCGATGACGATGTCCGGCCGGCCCATCACCTCCACCACCCGGGCCAGGTCGGCGGGGGACGACTGGTCGCCCTGCAGCACTGTGACCCGCTGGTCGGTGAGGTGCGACTTGTCGACGATGTCGAGCCCGTAGACGAGCGCCCGGGGAAAGTAGCGCCGCCAGACCTCCAGTGACGCCCCGCCGCGGTGCTGGTCACCGAACCCGCCCACCCCGATCTCCAGGATGGTCAGTGGCTGGTCGCGCAGCGGGCCGAAGTGCTGCTCGTACCGGCGGGGGTAGGTGTGGTGGCCCCACTTGTCGGAGCCGTAGCGGACGCAGAGTTCGGCCAGGCCGATGTCGTACGGCCGGTCGAGCGCGTCCACGAGTCGGCGGACCACGTCGTAGGCGGGCAGTGGGCGGTCGAACGCCGACGGGTCCTCCAGGTGCCCCCAGTGGACCACCCGGCTCGCGCTGGACTGCGCGCCGCGCGGCCCGAACAGGCTGCGGACCACCTCGGTGAGGTCCTGGGTCAGCGACGCGTCGGGCGTCCCGACGGGCTCGGGGAGGTGTGCGACCCCCGCCGACCCGACCTGGAGCCCGTACCGGATCGTCGCGTCGCCGTGCCGCAGTCCCATCTGGACGGCGACGTCGGGGCCCGCCGGCACGTCCGCCCGGTGCAGCAGCTCGCGGACCACGGTGGCGGCGACGGCGTCCGCCCCGAGGTCGTCGATCACCGCCGTGATGCCGTCGGCGCTGCCCCCGGCCGCGGAGATGAGTCTGCCGAGTCCCGTTCGATCCACAGTCGTCTGCATCAGAAGATCATAAATGTCTACAGCAGTGTTTCGGGGTACGTGGCAGACCCGGCGACCGGTCGCCCGGTGCTGTCGCGCGGACCGCTGGACGGGCCCTGACCAGCCACTTTGGCGCATCCGAGCGGGCCGTTGCGGCGGCCTCGCCGTCGCTGGGCCAGCGGATCGCCCAGTTGCGAAAGTTGGAACCCGGGAAATTCCGGGGTTTAACCCCCGTCGATCCGCGCTGACCTGGGGTTTCGCCGGCTGACCGGCCGTCCTGTCGGGTTCGGCCAACCGGTACATCGGACAAAATGCCGCGGCCCGTAGAAACGAATTTAATACGGCCCGACATCGATGCCTTGCCGGGTCCTACCCGGTCGTGATTATCTTCAACCACGCCGCTCGCCGGTACGACAGAAAGACAGTCGCAAAGGCAGGCGGAAGACCGGGTCCGGCACCCTCGCCGGAATATTCAACTGAACGTTGGCTGCGCCTTGGCGTGCCCGTCCGAGAATTGTTGGAGGTGGCGACGGTGGTCACGAAACACGTGATGCCGATCGACTTGGACTCGGTCCCCGAGGTTGACGAAGTGCTGGTGGAGCTGGGTGTCGGCCCGTTCGTACGGGACACTGTCTCTGCTCCAATCGGCCGTAACGACGCCTGGTCGGGAGTCACCGAAAGCGGTCGGGACGTTTTCGTCAAGCGCCTCACCGGACAGGTCGAAGACACCAAGAACAGAATGCGCAGGCTGCTCGACTTCGAAGCCTACGCCGCGAAGGCCAATTTCGAGAATGTGCACTGGCCGCAGTTCATCGGCAGCCACCCCGACCACCGGATCGTCGTTTTCGAACGAATCAACGACGCGGTGAACGGTGCCGCGCTGATGGTCGACGAGACCTTCAGCCTGGCCCACGCGCAGCAGGTCGGCCGGGCGATCGGCCACCTGCACGCGACCCCGCCACCGGAGGGCCTGCGCCTCGACGAGTCGCCGCCCGGGTTCCCGCCGGTCACGTTCCTGCAGGGCCTGCCGCTCTCGGTGTTCCTCAAGTCGAGTGCCGGCGAGATCGAGGCCTGGCGGCTGTTGCAGAACGACCCCGAGCTGATCGCCGCGGTGCAGCGCCTGCGCGACGCCGAACGGGACGCTCCCCGCGTCCCCTCGCACTGCGACCTGCGGGTGGACCAGTTCCTGGTCGCCGAGGACGGGTTGTTCCTCACCGACTGGGAGGAGTTCCGACTGGCCGACCCGGCCCGTGACGTCGGCGCGTTCGCCGGGGAGTGGGTCTACCGGTCGGTGCTCGACCTGGTCACCAATCGGGGCGACGAGGCGTTCGTCGACACCGAGTTCACCCACGAGCTGGTCCTGCAACGCGGTGTCGAGAAGATGCGCCGACTGCTGCCGCTGGTGCACGAGTTCTGGCGGGCGTACACCGACGTCCGGCCGGACATCGATGCGGGCCTCGCGGTCCGCGCGACCGCCTTCGCCGGCTGGCACCTGCTGGACCGGCTGGTCGCTGGCGCCCTGTCCTCGTCGCGGCTGTCCGCCATCCAGCGCGCCGCCGCCGGCGTCGGCCGCGCCGCGCTGGTCAACCCCGAGAAGTTCGCCACCACCCTCGGCTTTGGAGGTGCCCGATGACGTTGCAAGCCCAACCACTGGCCGGGGAACTGGCCCCCGCGATCCGGGACGCGGTCCGTCAGATCCGGGTCTCCCCGGACCGGACCACTGCCGTGATCGGTGGTCGCGAGGTCGTCGCCGACTTCCCCCGCGAGCTTCGCCGGTTGCTCGCCGAATCGATCTACAACGTGCTGCACTCCGGCCAGCCGGACGGCAAGGTGCCGACCCGGTTGCGGGAGGACGCACTCGAGGAACGCTTCACCGCGGCCGTGCCGCACCGGCAGATCCAGGTCGGGGCGGTCGTCCGGTCCACCGTCCAGCGCGACGCCGCCGGACGCGGACGGATCCTCGTCGAACGTGAGGGCCTGCGGATCTGGGCGCCGATCGATGCGATCACCACGACCGGGTACGCCCCGGGCGAGCCGGTGCGGTTGGCCGTACCGCCGTGGCGGGCCGCGCTGTCACCGGGCTTCTTCCTGGTCGACGGTTCCCGGCAACGGGACACCTCCCGGGGTGTGCTGCGGGTCTACCTCAACGTCCTCGACGTGGATCACGCGGTCGAGGCCTGGCGCGAGGTGCTCACGTTCCTCGAGGAGCGCCAGGTGCCGTACCGGGCGAAGGTGCTCTCGGCCCGGGAGCTCTATCCCCGACGCGACGCGATAGTGGTCTACCTGGGCAGCGACTGGCAGCACGTCGCCGCCGACCTGGCGGAGCTGGCCCAGGGCCTGCGCGGCACCGGCCCCGAGACGTCGGTGTTCGTCGAGCGGATCGCCCCCGGCGTCGGCACGGCCTGGGAACCGGTCGACGGCAGGTCCGGCAGGCAGGGGCTGAGCTTCGGCCAGCACCGCGCCACCGTCCTGGCCGCGGCACTGGTGGAGGCCGCCGACGACCTCCAGCGGGTCGACTCGCTGATCGTCTCGCGCTTCCGGGAGGCCGGCATCGACCCGACCAACCCGGCCCGCAACACCACCGTCTGAAACCGACCGACAACACATCGCCAAGACCTGAGCTCGCTTGCTGGGAGGGTCAACAGGGGCGTTCCCAGTTTGGAGCTCAGTGCTTCCCCGAAGGAGAGAGAAGTGAACACGGACATCACCAAGAGCGACAACATCATGGAGCTCGTGTCCAGCTACGAGACCTACCTCGAGGCGGACGACGACCTGGGTGTCTCCGCCGTCGCGGACGCCCCGGCGACCACCTGGTACTGCGCGAGCGCCGCGGTCAGCTTCCTCACCGCCGCCACCTACGAGGCGACCTGCTGACCAGCTCTTCCCCGATCCCGTCCGCGCTCAGGCGGACGTCAGGTAACACCACGCACACAGAGGAGAGGTACATGCAGGAGAAGGCGAACAACATCGAGGAGCTGCTGGCGGGCTACGAGACCTACAGCACCGCCGAGGACATCGACCTCTCGGCCGTCTCGGACGCTCCCGCCACGACTCCCGGCTGCGCCATCGTCAGCGCCGGCGTCAGCTGGATGAGCGGCCAGGTGGTCTCGAAGACCATCGACGACGGCTGCTGAAACGAGTACCAGGTCCGGAGCGGCGGGCCGGAATCCCGCCGGCCCGCCGCTCGGACCCTGCCGACCCCTAGCGAGGTGCACCGCGATGACTGAGATCCCGCCCTTCCAGCAACTGTTGACCATGACCGACCTTCTGGTCCCGGCCGCCGTCCGCGCGGCCGCCACGCTCGGCATCGCGGACCACATCGCGGCCGGCGCCACCACCGCTGCCGAGATCGCCCACCGCGCCGGCAGCGCCCCCGACGTGACCGGGACGCTGCTGCGCTACCTGGTCGAGATCAAGATCCTGGAGAGCGGCCCCGACGGGGAGTACGCACTGACCCCGCTGGGCGATCCGCTGCGCTCGGACCATCCGCAGAGCGTGCGTCAGGTCCTGCGCAACGACGGCATGATCGGCAGCATCACGCTGAGCCTGCTGCGCCTCGACCACACGGTGCGTACCGGCCGGCCGGGCTACGCCGCCGAGTTCGGCCGGGACTACTGGGACGCGGTGAACACCGACCCGGCCTTCGTCGCCGAGTGGCGCGAGCAGGGCGAGGCCGCCGACGAGCTCGACAAGCAGGTGCTCCGCTGGGACGCCGGAAAGATCATTTCCGAGTACGACTGGAGCGGCGTCGACAGTTTCATCGACGTCGGCGGTCACCTGGGCAGCCTGACCATGGCCCTGGCCCGGGCCCACCCGCACCTGCACGGCACCCTGCTCGACCTGCGGAACGTGTCGGCGGAGGCCGGTCGACGCTTCGCGCGCAGCGACGTCGCGGACCGGGTGACGGCGGTGCAGGGCAGCTTCTTCGACCCGCTGCCGCCCGGCAAGGACGTGTACCTGCTCTCCGCCATCCTCGCGGACTGGTCCGACGACGAGGCGGTCCTGATCCTGAAGCGCTGCCGGGAGGCGGCCGGAGCCACCGGCCGGGTGCTGGTCGCCGACATCGCCATGCCGGTCTCCGGCCCCGGCTCGGAACTTCAGCTGCGGTCGATGATGCCGGCGCCCACGCGGACGGTCGAGGACATCGAGCGGCTCGGCGCCGAGGCCGGCCTCCAGGTCTCCTGGCGCGGCCCCGCGACGGCGGTCCGGACCCTGATCGAGTTCACCGCCCACTAGCACAGCTGCCGAACGGAGAATCCCATGCGACACCATCCGCCGGAGGCGCGGCAACAAGCGGACCGGCCGCTGCGCATCCTGCGCGACCTGGCCACCGGGCACCCGGGCACGATGCTGCTGATCGGTCTGCTCGCCCTGGCGTCCACCGCCGGCACCCTGGCGCTGCCCTGGGCGGTCGGTCGGCTCATCGCCACGCTGGGCGACGGCGCCGCCGACCGTTGGACGGTCTGGCTGATCGTCTTCGGGCTCGGCGCGGCACTGGCCAACACGCTCGCCACCTTCCTGCTCTCCCGGCTGGGCCAGCGGATGATCTGCCGGCTGCGGGTCCGCACCATGGGCCACGCGCTGCGTCTGCCGCTCGCCGACGTACGACGCGAGGGCAGCGGCAACCTGGTCACCCGGATCACCGCTGACACCTCGCGGGTCAAGAAGCTGATCGACGTCGGCCCGATCCAGCTCCCGATCGCCGGTCTCACCGCCATCGGCACGTTGGTGATCATGGGCTTCCTGGACTGGCTCCTGCTGGCCGTGACGGTGGGCGCGTTCGCGGTCGCCGGCGGCCTGATCACCCTGGTGGTCAAGCGACTGCGGCGCAGTTACGTCGCGGTGCAGGAGTCCACCGGCCTGCTGGCCCAGCGGTTCGTCGCGGCCGTCGACGCCGTCAAGGTGATCAAGGCGTACCGGGCCGAGGAGTCGGTGAGCGCGGACCTGGCCACCCACGCCGAGACCGTCGCCCGCCGCGAGATCGACGCCGCCCGGATGGAGGCCCTGATGACCCCGGTGGTCAACCTGGGCCAGCAGATCGCACTGGTCGCGGTGATCACCGGGGGCGGCGCGCGGTTGGTCGCCGGCACCCTGTCGCTGGCCGACTTCGTGGCGTTCCTGCTCTACCTGCTTCAGCTCACCGGCCCGTTCATGATGATCGCGGCGGGTGTCACGGCACTGAAGATGGGCACTGTCGCCCGGGAACGCTTCACCGGCCTCTTCGAGAAGCCCCAGGAGTCCGGCGGCGAGACCGCGCAGCCGGTCACCGTTCCGGCCGGTCCGGTGCCGGCGGTGCAGTTCGACCACGTCGACTTCAGCTACGGCAGCACGCCGGTGCTGCGGGACGTCTCCTTCGAGGTGCCGGCCCGGGGGTTGACCGCCATCGTCGGCCTCTCCGGAGCGGGGAAGAGCACCGCGGTGGAGCTGATCCAGCGCTTCGCCGACGTCACCTCGGGCAGCATCCGGGTGCAGGGCCGGGACACCCGCAACTGGCCACTCGCCGACCTGCGCGCCCAGGTGGCCTACGTGGACCAGGCGGCCAGCTCGGTGCAGGACACCGTGCGCCGCAACCTCACCCTGGGCCGTGGCGAGGCGGCGTTCTCCGACGGGGAGCTGTACGCGGTGCTGCACCGCGTCGGCCTGGCCGACGAGATCCGCCGCAAGCCGCAGGGCCTGGACACCGTCCTGGCCGGCGACGTGGACCTCTCCGGCGGTCAGCGTCAGCGGCTCGCCATCGCCCGGGCCATGCTGACCGACGCCCCACTGGTGCTCCTCGACGAACCGTCGTCGCACCTGGACAGCATCAACGAGCAGAAGCTCCGTGACCTGGTCGACGACCTGGCCGCGACCCGCGCCGTGCTGGTCGTGGCGCATCGGATCTCCACGATCCAGCACGCCGACCACGTGGTCATCCTCCAGTCGGGCGAGGTCGTCGGTCAGGGGCCGCACGACGAGCTTCTGCGCAACTGCTCGAACTACACCGATCTGGTCCGTGGCCAGATGCTGGTCGGAACAGGAGCCCTGGCATGACGCACTACTCGATCATGATGCCGTTCGCGCCGCGCCGCCCCGAGCAGCTGCTGCCGTTCGCCGCGCTCACCCAGTGGAGCGAGGCATCCTGCCTCTGGCAGGGGCAGGGCAACGTCGGCGACACCCACATCAGCTTCTCGTACGCCGCGGCCAGCGGTTTCCGGGTCCCGATGGGTACCTCGGTCAACCTCATGCCGTTCCTGCACCCGTACGACGCCGCGCTGCGCGCCCAGACCCTGGCGGTGGCCACCGGGCACCGCGTGGTGGCCGGCTTCGGCCCCGGTGGCGCGTCGTTGCAGCGCGGCACGCTCGGTGCCCCGTACCGCAGCCAGCTCGGCGCGGTCCGCGAGTACGTGACGATCGTCCGGTCCCTGTTGGAGACCGGCAAGGTCAACCACCAGGGCGAGTTCTTCTCCTGCGGCATGGAACTGGGCACGTTCCCCCGCCCGGCCATCGAGATCGGGCTGGGCGTGCTGCGGCCCCGGATGGCGGAGTTGGCGGGTGAGGTCGCGGACGTGGCGATCACCTGGCTGACGCCGGCCTCGTACCTGCGCGACACCGTGGTGCCCGCGCTGCGCCGGGGTGCGGAGCGGGCCGGGCGGCCGATGCCGCGCGTGGTCGCGATCGTGCCGATGGCGCTGCGCACGCCCGACCGCGACCCGGTCGACCTCGCCCTGAACAGCAACTCCGGGCACATGCGCCTGCCGCACTACATCGACATGTTGAGCCGCTCGGGCATCGACGTGGACATGGCCGACGACCCGCGGGCCAGCGGTCGGGCCCTCGTCGAGGGTGGCGCCTTCCTCTACGGCGACCAGGAGGAGCTGACGCAGGGCATCAAGGAGTTCAGCGCCGCGGGCGCCGACGAGGTGGCGTTCAACCTGGCCGGGGTCTGCGTGACCTACGGGGCCAAGACCACGCTGGGCGAGCTGGAGACCATCCTCGGGAACGTGGCGCGATGAGTGCCGGGCCACCGCTGGAGTTCCTGGAGACACCGGAGCTGGAGCTGAGGCGGCTGCTGCTGGTGATCACCGGCTCGGCCGCGGCCAGCAACGTGCCGACCTGGCTGAACTGGCTCCGGGAGACGTACCCCCGGCTGGAGGTGGCAGTGGTCGCCACCCCCAGCGCCCTGCGGTTCGTGACCCGGCAGGCGCTGAGCCTGCGGACCGACCACGAGGTGCTCGTCGACACCTGGGAGGACTGCGAGCGGGCTCGGCACGTCGAGCACGTCGAGTGGGCGGACGCCATGCTGGTCTACCCGGCGACGTTCCACTTCGTCGCCCGGCTCGCCCTCGGGCTCGCCGACAGCCCGGCGCTGCTGGCGATGCAGTGCACCTCCGCGCCGGTCGGCCTGTCACCGGCGCTGCCGCCCGGTGGCCTGGACAGCCCGGCGTTCCAGCGGCACTGGGCGACGCTGGCCGAGCGGCGCAACGTGGCCCTGATCCCTCCGCTGCCCGCACGCAGCCTCACCACCGGCCGTGACGACGGCTGGGTGAGTCCACCACTGCCGGAGGCGCTGCGCAGGCTGGAGGCCCGCCGTCGCGAGCTGGCCGAGGTGGACGTGCCGGTCCTGACCGGGGGAGCGACCCGATGACCACCGCCACAGTGACCGCGCCGGCCGGCCGGGACTTCGGCACCGGCCTGCTGGTCACCGCGGTACGCCCGGAACCCGCCGGTGGCTACCGGTGGCGGCGCGCCCCCGGGCCGCTGGCGCCCGCGCCGTTCGTGCCGACCGGCACCGCACCGCGCCGGCTCGGCACCGCACGACCGGGCGCGACGTCGGTGCACTGGGTCGTGGGTGAGCCCGACGGCGACGCCCGCACCTACCGGGTACGGGGCGCGACCTCGGTGGCCGCCGTCCTGTTGGGCAACGGCCCCGAGCCGGCGATGGCGTCGCTGTTGCACGGGCTCGGCCAGGCGCTGCGGGAGCTGCACGCGCAACCGCTCCCGCCCGGTGTCGCGGCAGGGGGAGCGCCGCGCGGGCTGGTCCGGTTCACCCGCTGGCTCAACGGGCGCTCACCGCACCCGCGTGGCGCGTACGCCGAATCCCTGCTGCGCTCCCGGCTCGGCGGCGCGGCCCTGGCCCGGGTGCGGGAGCACACCGCCCAGATCGCCGCCGCCGACGAGCGTGTCCTGTGCCACGGTGCGCCCGGTCTGGGCTCGCTCATTCCGGCGGAGGGGGAGTCGGCGGCCGCCGACGCGCTCATCGGCGAGGACGTGTGCGCCGCGCCCTGGTACTACGACCTCGGCTGGGTCCTCGGTGAGCTCGTCGAGTTGCAGTGGTATCTCGGCGGCGACCGGCCGGCGTGGCAACTGTTGATCAACGCGTTGCTCGACGGTTACGGCCGCGAACTCGACGACCGGTGGCGCGAGACCGTCGCGTTCCGGGTGCTGCTGCACGTGCACGACTACATCAGCTACGTCGGCTGGGAGCCGAAGGTCTTCGACAAATACACCGGGTTCGCCCGGCACCTGCTGTCCTCCTGAGGAAAACCCATGACTGTCCCGGTTGGGTCACGGCCCGCTCATCCGCTGCACCGGCGCACGCTGCCGAACGGCCTGCGCGTGGTGCTCCTGCCCCACTGGCCGACCCCCCGGTGCGCGGTGAGCGTCCACTACGGCACCGGCTTCCGGGCCGAGTCGCCGGGCAGCGAGGGGATCGCCCACCTCGTCGAGCACCTGATGTTCCGGGGCAGCGAGAGCCTGCCGGACGGGCGGTTCTACGACGACCTGCACCCGCTCGGCGGTACGGCCAACGGCACCACGCACGCCGACTACACCGACTACTTCCAGGTGGTGCCGGCCGCGGCGCTGGAACAGGCGCTGTTCCGGGAGGCGGACCGGATGCGCGCGCCGCGGTTCACCGACGCCGAGCTGGCCAGCCAGCTCGTCGAGGTGGGCCGCGAGATCGAGAGCATGCGGGACAGTCGGCTGTACGGCAAGCTGCCGTGGCCGGGCCTGCCCGAGGTGATGTTCCGGTCGTTCGCCAACGCCCACGACGGGTACGGCGACGTGGCCAGGCTGCGGACGTTGACGGTCGACGACTGCGCCGCCTTCTTCGACGCGCACTACGTACCCGCGAACGCGGTTCTCACGATCGTGACCCCGCACCCGGCGGCGGCGGTCTGGCCGCTGGTGGAGCGGCACTTCGCGGGCGTGCCCGCCCGGCCGGCGGACCCGCCGCCGTGGATCGCCGAGCCACCGCCGGACTCCGACCGGCAGGTCCGTCAGCGGGTCCCCGACGCGACGCGGACCGCGCTGGCACTCGGCTACCGACTGCCTGATCCGCTGCGGGAGCTGCCGGACTACGTGGCGTGCATGGTGCTGGGCTGGATGACCACCCGGTGGCGGCCGCCGCGCTCCGGCGTACGCGCCAGCGCCGGCTGCGGCTTCTTCGGGCCGCTCGACGCGTTGGCACCGGATGCCTTCGTGGTGACCGCCGTGCTGCCGGACGACGTGACGCCGGACGGCTTCGTCGCCGACCTGGCGGCCGAGTGGTCGGGCCTCGGCGATCCGGCGCGGGCCGGGGCCGGAGTGCGACGGGCGGTTGCCGAACTGGCCGGGCAGCACCGCCGGCGGCATGCCCGGCTGGAGGAGCGCTGCCGCGCGCTGGGCCGCTTCGAGCTGCTGTTCGGTCGGGCGGAGCTGGTCGACGACCTGCCCCGCCTGATCGCGGACACCTCGGCTGAGCGGGTGTCCCGGGCCGCTGCGGCGCTTGCCGCCGCGCCGAGCGCGCTGCTCGTCGCCGGCCCGCACGGGGAGGATCGGCCCATCCGGCGGCCGGACTCCGCAGCGGTCGGGGCGCCGGGCCGGCGTCCGGGCCGGGCCCGGCGCACCGCCGCGCAGCTCGGTTCCAGCCCCGGCGGGCCGCGCCAGCTGCCCGAGCTGGGCGCGGCCGTCCCGCCGACGCTGACCGGGGCGCGGGAGATCAGCCTCGGCAACGGTCTGCGGGTCATCGCGATCCCCGATCGCCGGGCCGAGCTGGTGGAGCTGCGGTTGCGGCTACCGCTCGGGCCGGACGGCTGGCGTGATCCGCGGCGGGCCGCCGAGCTGCTGCGGGTCCTCGGCGCGCACACCGACGCGGCCCGGCGGGTCGCCGCCATCGGCGGTGAGGTGCAGCTGGCGCAGGACGGCCAGTGGGCCGACCTGAGCGCGTGGGCGCCGGTCGCGCAGTTGCCGGCGCTGCTGCGCGTGGTGGCCGACGTGCTGGTTCCCGGGCCGCTGCCCGAGTGGCGACCGCTGCCGCCGGCCCGGCCCGCGCCGGTCGCCCCACAGCAGCGGATGGACGAGGCGCTGCGCCGGCACTGGGCCGGTCGGACCGGGCCGGCACCGGTCGACCCGAGCGCGCTGCACCGGCGGGTGTTCCGACCGCAGCACGCCACGCTGGTCATCGTCGGCGCCGCCGACGCCGAGGTGCTCCTCGCCCCGGTCGCCGACGTCCTGGGCAGCTGGCCGGCTGGGCCCGCTGCCCGACCGGCACCGGACGACCCCGGGCCGCAGCTGCTGCTGTTGCGGGAGGCGGCCGGCGACACCGTCCATCTCACGCTCTCCGGGCGTGAGCCCGAGGTCGGGTCGGCGGAGCCCGCCCGGTATCTGACCACCGCGCTGCTGGGCGGGCACACCTCCGCCCGGCTGGCCGAGCGGTGTCGTCGCCTGGGCCACGCCGATGTCATGGTGGCGCGTCGCGACGTGCTGGCCGGGTACCGGCGGGCGTCCGTGCGGCTGGCAGTGCCGCGGGACCGGATCGACGAGGCGGTGGCGGGGGTCCGTGCGGAGGTTGCCGCGCTGATCGCCGAGCCGCCGTCGCAGGAGGAGCTGGCGGCCGTGCGCCGGTACTGCTCGGCGCAGTTGCTGTCGGCCTTCGACTCACCGGCGGGGCTGGCGGACGCGCTGCGGCACACCACGGCCTCGGGGCGCGGACTGGACTGGGTGGTGCGACGGCCCGAGCTGCTGCGTACGCCGCGACCCGTGGACGTGTCCGCCGCCGCCCGGGACCTCTTCGGCGCGCTGAGTCACACCGTCGTGCTGGGTGACCCGCCCGCCGACTTTTCGACCTATCGACTTGCCGCTGTGGAAAGTCGAGCCTAGACTTTCCATTATGGAAACAGGAGGAATCATGAACCGGATAGGCCCGCAGGAAGCGCGCCAGGCACTGGTCCAGGTCGCCGGTGGCCGCGAGATCATCGCCGACCGGGCCGTCGCGCCCTGGTGGTACCACCTGGGTATCGGCCTGTCCCTGCTGTGGGCGTTCGCGGCGGTCTCCATCGGCTGGGCGTGGATCCCGTACGGCGTGATCATCGGTCTGCTGGTCGGGCCACTGCTGTTCAACCTCGCGGCCAACCACGTCACCGGCATCTCACTGGACCGCTACCACGCGACCCCCGGCGCCCGCCGGATCAGCGTCCGCGCCGGTGCCGCGCTGCCCGCGCTGATCGTGCTCGGGCTCGCCCTCGAATGGGGTGCCGACCTGCGCGGCAGCATGGCGGTCTGCGGCGTCGTCATGCTCGTCATCACGATCGTCGCCGGCCGTCGCATCGACGCGGCGCTCGTACGTGACCTGGGCCGGCGGGCATGAGGTCCGGCTTCGACGAGGTCATCCACCCACTCAACCGACTGCAGATCTGCGCCATGCTCAGCCGCGTCGAGTCGCTGTCGTTCTCGACCATCCGCGACGCCCTGGCGGTCAGCGACTCCGTGCTCAGCAAGCAGCTCAAAGTGTTGCAGGAAGCCGGTTACGTGACAGTGCGCAAGGAGTCATTCAATTCTCGAATCCACGCTTGGGTGGCGCTCACACCGCTCGGTAGAACTGTCTTCACCGCGCACATGGCCGAGCTTCGCCGAGTCGCCGACAGCGTGGTGACCGACGACCGCCCCCGTCCGTAGCGACCCGATCGTTCGCACCGGCGGCGGCCAACCTGGAAGAGGGGGGAACAACCGTGACGCCAGCCCACTCGCCGCCCGGAGCCCACATCGCCTTCATGTCCGTGCCGCTGCACGGTCACGTGAACCCCATGCTCGGCGTGGTGGCGGAGCTCGTCGGCCGGGGGCACCGCGTCACCTTCGCCACCGCACCCGCCTTCGGTGCGCTGGTCGAGGAGGCGGGCGCCACACTGGTGCCGTACACCTCGACGTTCCCGTCGCCCGGCACCCCTGGGCGCGGATGGCTCGCCACCGACGACGACGGCCGGCAGGCCGCCGCGGTCTTCGCCCGCGAACGCGACGTCGCGCTGCCGCAGGTCGCGGCGGCGTACCAGGGCGACCGCCCGGACCTGATCGTGTACGACACTGTCACCGCCCACGCACCGCTGCTGGCGAGGCACTGGCGGGTGCCGGAGGTGCAGTTCTCACCGACCCACGTCTTCTACTCCGGCAGCGAGGAGCAGATCGGCGCCCCCGTGCGGGTCGCCCCCGACGTCAAGCCGTGCGTGGTGGCGATGCCGCGATCGTTGCAGGTCAACGCCGCGCAGGTGGACGACTCGTACCTCTTCGTCGGCCCGGTGCCGTGGCGTCGACGCACCGACGGTGACTGGACCGCCCCGCCGGGCCGCCCGGTGGCCCTGGTCTCGCTCGGCACCACGTACAACACCCGGCCCGGTGTCTTCGCCGACTGCGCGGCGGCATTGGCCGGCGACGGCTGGCACGTGGTGATCGCCACCGGCACCACAGTCGATCCGGCCGCGCTGGGCGACCTCCCGGCCGGCGTCGAGGTGCACCGCTGGGTGCCGCAGGTGCGGGTGCTGGAACAGGCCGGCGTCTTCGTGACCGCCGGCGGCACCGGAAGCGTCCTCGAAGGGCTCACCCAGGGCGTGCCGCTGGTGGTGGTCCCGCAGGGCGTCGAGCAGTTCGTGACCGCCGCCCGCGTCGAGGCCCTGGGCGTCGGCCGGGTCGTCCCGCCCCGGGCCTTCGCCGCGGAAGCCGTGCGCGACGCGGTGCGGGCCGTCACGACCAGCCCCGAAACCCGGGTACGGCTCGACGAACTGCGCGCCGAGATCGCCACCGCCGGTGGTGCCCGCGCCGCCGCCGACCACATCGAACTGCACCTGCCCCTGGCCGGGGCGACCCCTGTCGAGAAAGGACGCGCGGCATGACGAGCACTCTCACCGCACCGGATCCGGTCCGGACCGCCCCCGCGGAGCCGCCGCCCGTGGTGCGGGTAAGCGGGCTGCGGATGAGCTACGGCACCCAGCAGGTGCTGCGTGGCATCGACTTCACCATCACCCAAGGCCAGATCGTCGCCCTGCTCGGGCCCAACGGCGCCGGCAAGAGCACCACCATCGAGATCCTGGAAGGCTTCCGGCTCCGGTCCGCCGGTGAGGTCAGCGTGCTCGGCGTCGACCCCGCCCGTGGCGACGAGGCGTGGCGGGCCCGGCTCGGCATCGTCCTGCAGTCCTGGCGTGACCACGGCAAGTGGCGGGTCCGGGAGCTGCTGTCGCACTTCGGCTCCTTCTACCGGCCGTACGCGACCGACGGCGTGACCCGGCCCTGGGATGTCGACGAGCTGCTGGCCGCCGTCGGGCTGACCGAGCAGGCCGACAAGCCGATCGCCGCGCTCTCCGGCGGGCAGCGCCGCCGCCTCGACATCGCCGTCGGCATCGTCGGCCGGCCCGAGGTCCTCTTCCTGGACGAGCCCACCGTCGGCTTCGACCCGCAGGCTCGGCAGGAGTTCCACGAGTTGCTCCGAAACCTGGCCGACGCCCGGATGACGATCCTGCTGACCACCCACGACCTGCACGAGGCCGAGAAGTTGGCCGACCAGGTGCTGATCCTGGCCGGCGGTCGGATCGCCGCCCGGGGGACCGTCGCCGAGCTGGCCCGCGAGTTCGGCGGGGAGGCCGAGGTGACCTGGACCAGCGGCGGCCGGGCGCACAGCGCCCGTACCGCCGATGTCTCCGCGTTCGTGCGGCAGCTGATCCAGGATGGCGCAGAGGTCGACGACCTGCGGGTGCACCGGGCCGGTCTGGAGGAGATCTACCTGTCCATGGTGGCGGGCGAGGAGGCGAAACGATGAACGTGACGAGCAACGCCGTACGGCAGGGCCTGAGTCGTGGCGGCACCGAGCTGCGCCAGGTGCTCAGCAACGGCCAGGACCTCGGCAGCAACCTGGTGTGGCTGATCGGCCTGCTGGCACCGATCTACTTCCTGCGCGACAACATGCTCGCCGGCACCGACGTGTCGGTGGCGGCCTTCGTCCTGCCCAGCCTGCTCAGCATGTGCATCGGCTTCAACGGCCTGCTCAACCTGGCGCAGCAACTCGTCGTCGAACGCGAGGACGGCACGCTGCTGCGACTCAAGGCGCTGCCGCACGGGATGGTGTCGTACCTGATCGGCAAGGTGCTGCTGGTCGCCGGCATGGTCCTGGTCGCCTGGGTCGCGGTGCTCGGCACCGGCGCGCTGCTCGTCGACGGTCTGCACCTCGGCGAGGCCGGGCGGTGGCTCATCCTGCTCTGGCTGCTGCCGTTGGGCCTGCTGGCGATGCTGCCCCTCGGCGCGGTCTTCGGCTCGCTGATCGAGAGCCCGCGCAGCATCGGTCTGATCATGCTGCCGGTCTTCGCCCTCGCCACCATCTCCGGCATCTTCCACCCGATCGCCGGTTTCCCGACCTGGTTGCAGGTCGTCGCGCAGGTGTTCCCGCTGTACTGGCTGGGGTTGGCGGCCCGGTCCGCGCTGCTGCCGGAGAGCGCCCTCGCCGCCGAGATCGGCGAGTCGTGGCGGCACTGGGAGACGGTGGCGGTGCTCGGCGGCTGGGCGGTGCTGGGCATGCTGGCCGCGCCGGTGGTGCTGCGCCTGATGGCCCGCCGCGAGTCCGGTTCCACGATGGCCGCCCGCCGCGACCGCGCCCTGAGCCGCCGCGCGGCCTGACCCTGATCCACCCGTAGCTGTTCGATGTTCATCCGATCCCACCGAGGAGAGTGCTCATGTCCCGACTGGCCGAAGACCTTGTCCTGCTGCTGCTCGACGACGAGAGCGGGCGCAGCACCGTCGACCTCGGCCGCCGGTACCGGGCGGTCGGCAGTGCCGTGCTGCTCGACCTGGTGCGGGCCGGTCGCATCTCGATCCCCGCGTCGGACGACGCCCGGGAGGCCCGGGTGGTGGTCTCCGACGGCACCCCGACCGGCGACCCCGCCCTGGACACCGCGCTGGCGAAGCTGGGGGAGAAGCCGACCAAGGTCGGCTGGGCCGCCGAGAACCTCGGGCACGACTGCTGGAAGCCGCTGCTGGAGCTGCTCACCGCCGACGGCGCGATCCGGGTCGAGGAGAATCGCGTGCTCGGCCTGGTGAAGACCCGCAGCTTCCCGACCGCTGACGGTTCGCGGGAGCGGGAGATCCGGGCCGGGATCGACGCGGCCCTCAACGGCGCGCGGCCCGACGAGGAGACCGCCGTGCTGATCACGATCCTGCACGGCATCGGCGCGGTCCCCGGTGCCCGGGACGAGGCGACCCGGCAGCGGGCCGCCGAGATCGCCCGGACCGCCTGGGCGTCCGGCCCGCTGCGGGACGCCTTCCACGGGCTGGACACGGCACAGCTCCTGATTCTGTTCGCCGCGAGCTGACCGCCGTGTCACCCGCCGCCGACCTGGTCCTCGTCGTCGACCACCAGCTGCCGACACCCGACCGCGACTCCGGTTCGTTGCGCCTGCAACGCGTCATCGACGAGCTGCTCGCCCTCGGGCGTCAGGTCGTGTTCCTTCCGCAGAACGGGACGGCCGAGCGGCAGTACGCGGACCGGTTGCGGGCGGCCGGCGTCGGTGTCATCACCGACCGGAGGCAGCAGGTCCGGTTCCTCGCCGACCAGGGGCACCGGATCGGCCTGGCGCTGCTCTGCCGGCCCGAGCCGGCGGTGCAGATGCTGGCGCGGGTGCGCGACGCCGCGCCGGGCTGCCTCGTCGCGTACGACACGGTCGATGTGCACTTTCGTCGACTCGACCGGCAGGCGGCGCTGGCCGCCGCGCAGAACAGCCCGGACCGGTACGCGCTGCGGGCCCGAGCCGACAGCATGCGGGCGGTGGAGTTGCTGCTGACCCGGGAATGCGACGTGACGCTGGTGGTCTCCGACGAGGAGCGTCACCTGCTGCGGGAATTGGTGCCCGACGCGTGGGTCGAGGTGCTGTCGAACATCCACCGGCCGGCGCGGACCACTGCGCAGCGGGCGTCGACGCCGAGGGTGCTCTTCGTCGGCAACTATCTGCACGAGCCGAACGTCGACGCGGCCCGCTGGCTGTGTACCGAGATCATGCCGCTGGTCTGGGCCGAGATGCCGGAGGTGACGGTAGATCTGGTCGGTGACGCGGCGCCGCCGGCGGTCAGGGCCATGGCCGGTGACCGGGTCACCGTGCACGGCTGGGTGCCCGATCTGGCACCGATGTACCGGCAGGCCCGGGTGGCGGTCGCACCGCTGCGCTACGGCGCCGGCGTCAAGGGCAAGGTGGGTGAGGCGATCGAGTACGGCGTACCGGTGGTGGGCACACCGATCGCCTTCGAGGGCATGGGGCTGGTGGCTGGCGTCGACGTCCTGGGCGGGGAGACCGCCGCGGAGCTGGCCGGCGAGTTGGTCCGGTTGCTCCGCGACGACGAGCTGGCCGGACGCCTCGTCGCGACGGCCGGAGCGGGGCTGTCGGCCCGGTTCGACGCCCGGGTGGCCCGGGGGGTGCTGGACCGGTTGCTGAACCGCTCACCTGCCGGTGCCGGACCACGCCAGGCGTCGTCGCCCGGTGTCGATTCGAAATCTTCAATAGCGACTTGTCGGACTGCGTCGGTTTCGGTGGGATAGAGGGGAGCAGGCGCGACCCGCCCGGAGGTGTCCAGTCGGACCCCGTCGGGCAGGTAGCCGGGGCCAGTCATATACCGGAGTCATCACCTCCGGGCCGTGACGGGTCCCGGCCCCCGCGAGCACCTTCCCCCGGGGTTGCTCGCGGGGGCGTTCACCGCCCCCGCTCCGTACCCCGGTATGGTCCCGGCAGAATTCAGCGCGGGCCATTCGGCGGAGGCGATGCGTCGGCGTGCTCGGCGTATTCTGCTCCCTGGTCCAGCGTCGGACCGCGTCGTATTGGATTACGGAAAGGCACACGAGGTAGTCGCATGGCCACGCAGATTGCTCAGCCCGACTTCGGGCGACGGCTGCGACGCCTCCGCACCGAACGCGGAATGTCCCAACGGGACCTTGCCGTGGGTGCGGTCAACCAGTCCTACATCTCGCTGCTCGAGTCCGGCACCCGGGTGCCGACGCTGGAGGTCGTCGCCCACCTGGTCGGTGTCCTCGGCGTACCGATGGCGGCCCTGGTCGACGACGCCGCCCTGGACCCGGCGCCCGCGCCGACGCCGGGGCCGCGACCGTCCGACGACGGTGCGCGACCGCCAGTGGAGGCCGCCCGGCTCGCCCAGGAACTGGTCACCAGCAGCGCCATCGAACAGGGCGATCTGGTCCGCGCCGAGCAGGGGCTGACCAGCGCCTACCGTGCCGCCCGGGAAGCCGGCGAGGCGGCGTCGATGCTGAGCCACGGCCTGGCCCTGGAACGAATCCTGGAGCAGCGCAACGACCGGGTCGCCCGACACGCGCTGCTTGAGGAACTCGTCGAGGTCGCCGAGAAGACCGGCGTCCCGGAGGCGCTCGTGCGCGCCCGCATCGCGCTGATCGGGGCGGCCCGTGACGTGGGCCGCCTCGACGAGGCCTTCACCCACATCGAGCTCGCCGAGCAGGAGATCACCAGCACCGCGTTCGTCCGTGGCAGCGAGCACATTCGCCTGTACGCGGTGCACATCTCGGTGCTGAGCGACGCCGGCGGCGGGGCCGAGGTGATCCGGATCGTCGAGCGGATGATGGCGATGGCGCTGGAGCTGGACAGCCCCGCCATCACCGGTCGCGCGCACTGGGTGGCGAGCATCGCGATGGCCCGGATGGGCGAGGTCGAGCGGTCGCTGGAGCACCTGCGCTCGGCACGGGAGATGCTGGCCAACCCCACCACCTCGCTGCGCGACTGGGCGCGGTTCGCCGCCGCGGCGGTGTCCGCGCTGATGGACGCCGAAGCCGACCTGTCGGAGATCACCGCGCACATGGTCGCCGCCCGCGCCGCCATGTCCGCCGCCGATCTCGCCACCTCACCGTCCGCCGCCGCCAGCCTGGAGGTCCGGTACGCGGTGGCTGTCGGCGAACCGGAGCGGGCGCTGGAGATCGCCAGCACCGTCGACGAGGCCGACCTGTCGGCCATCGAGCGGGTGCGTTTCGTCCTGGCGGTCGGCCGGGCCCAGCGCCGCTGCGGGCGGTCCGAGGAGGCCGCCGGCTCGTTGCGCCGGGCGGCTCAGCTCGCCGAGGCGGCTTCGGCGTACCGGCGGGCGGTCCAGATCTGGCGTGAGGTGGATGACGCCCCGGCGTCCTGAGCCGGGTCCGTGAACAAGCGGTGGGCACATGAAGAAGCCCTCCAGCACCGTCAGGTGATGGAGGGCGCGAAGCCGGCCGCGGCTCCCTCGCTGCCGCGACCGGCTGATCGAGCGTCGTCGTTCACCAGGGCCAGTCGGCCGACGCCGGGGCCGCGAGCTCCGGCGCGTCGGCGACCGCGACGACGCCGGTCTGAGACGTGTCGGTAGCGGCCTCGTCGGTGGCCTCCGAGCCGGCGAGCGCGATCGCGGCGAACGCGATCGCCGGCATCACCAGGCGGCGAACGAGGCGGGAGTCGTCAGTGGCGGCGGCTGCGGTGTGCTTCGTCATGCCTCTATGTCTAGTGGCTCGCGTCGCGCCGGTGGAGTCTGGTTCGAATTTTTTGGAGCCAGGCTGATCGGGGGTGGCGTAAGGCAGCCGGCTGCCCTTAAAATCGCGCGCCGCCCCGCCTGCGGCTGGGCTGCTCTTTCAAGAGTTCGATATGGCGTTGCCCGCCCCGTCACCCGATGGCTGAGATTGCTTCGGCGAGAGCACGGCAATGTGATCGGTAACCTGCCGCATCATTTCCGCCGCGCCGCTTCCCGAACCATCGATCGGTATTCGGAGGCAATTCATGTCCCTGTCAGGAAAAGTCCGCCGGGTGGTCACCGCGACCGTACTGATGACTGCCGCCGCGGTCTCCGTCGCCGCGCCCGCGCTCGCCCGCCCGTCCGCCACCACGTCCGTGCTGCCGCTGGCGTGGCAGGTGACCTATGACGGTGCCACGGCGAGCGGCACCCAGACCGTCCAGCAGGACCCGCTGGGCGTCGGCCAGAAGCGTACGGTCAAGGGCATCATCACGACCGGCACCGCCACCGGCTGCTTCCACGTGCAGATCCAGCACGGCGGCACCACCTGGGAGTCGCCGGTGACGTGCGCCGGCGAGAGCCCGCAGTCGTTCGTCACGACCTTCCAGACCTTCCTGATCGGTCGGCCCTCCGCCACCGCCCGGCTGTGCGCGGGCACCGCCTGCGGCGCTTCGACGACGCTCTGGTGACCAGTGCCGGGTGCGCCGCCGCGGCCCGCAGGTCGAGGTCGGGTGTGGGCGGCACCGACAAGCGGTAATCACGAGGACCTCCGGTCGAGGTGGACCTGCCACCTGCGACGGAGGTCCTCGTCGTCGTGCGGGACGACCGACCGCCAACGGCGACCCTCGTCCGATCCAGTCATCGAGTATGACTCACTCTCCTGTAGCGCATGACTCTGATGGAGTCACCACAAGTTGGCTGTGTACTTCCTGAAAGCTGCTCTGACCGGGCACGATGCGGCTGGGACTTCCGCCGGACGGTATTGACCGGCATGACGAAAGTCATTACTCTGATGACTGCCTGGTGATGACAAGCCAAGCGGAGCCAGACGATATTCGGGGGTATCAGGTGAACGAGCGCGAACTACAGGCCTTCGTCGCGGTGGCCGAGCACGGACGGATGGACATGGCGGCCCGGGCCCTGGGCTACTCGCAGCCCGCAGTGAGTTACCAGATCAAGTGCCTGGAGATGACCCTCGGCACGAAGCTGTTCGTCCGTACTTCCGCCGGCGTCACGCTGACCCGCTCCGGCGCGTTGATGCTGCCGTCCGTCCAGGCCGTCCTCACGCTCATGCGCGGCATCAAGGCCACAACCGCCGATCTGGCGCTCGCCGGTTGACGTTCCCTCCCGAACCCCGGGGCCTCGGACCTGCCGAGAACCCGGGGTTCGTTCGCGTCCACGTACTCCTCGCCGTCCGTGGCAACCACCGAGGTCGCGCGGCTGATCGGCTTAGGATGACGGCATGGGCGCTGAGGTCGACGTCGTCATCATCGGCGGCGGCCTGGCCGGCCTCGCCGCCGCCCGCCGACTGCACCGCGCCGGCGTGCCCTGGCGGCTGGTGGAGGCCAGCGGCCGACTCGGCGGCCGAGTCGCCACCGACGTGATCGACGGTCACCTCATCGACCGGGGTTTCCAGGTGCTCAACACCGCCTACCACCGGCTCGGCACGCTGCTCGACACCGGCCAGCTCAACCTCGGCTACTTCACCTCCGGTGTGCTGGTCCGCAAGGGCGACAACCTGCTGCGGCTGGTCAACCCAGTGCGCGAACCGACAGGCGGGCCCGGCACCGCGCTCGCCGGGGTCGGCTCGCTGCTCGACCGGCTGCGCTTCGCCGCGCTCGCCACCGGCTGCGCCACCCTGCCCACGTCCCGGCTGCTCGCCGCGCCGGAGACCAGCACCGAGACGGCGTTACGCCGCGCCGGCCTCTCCGACGCCTTCATCGAGGAACTGCTGCGACCGTTCCTCTCCGGTGTCTTCATCGACCGGGAGCTGTCCACCTCCAGCCGCGTACTGGCGATGGTGCTGCGCTCCTTCGCCCGCGGCCGGATCGGCCTGCCCGCCGAAGGGATGGCCGCGCTGCCACTGGCCATCGCCGCGCCGCTACCCGCCGACCTGCTCGACCTGGACACCCCCGTCGCGGAGGTCGCTCCGGGCCGGGTCCGCACCCAGGCCGGCGACATCCGCTGCCGGGCCGTCGTGGTCGCCGTCGACCCACCCGCCGCGTCCGCGCTGCTGCCGACCCTGGCGACGGTACGCATGCACAGCTACACCACCTACTACCACAGCGCGCCCGAGCCGCCCCTCACCGAGCCGATCCTGCTCGTCGACGGCGGCCGGCGCGAACTCGTCGCCAACACCGTGGTGCTCAGCAACGCCGCCCCCACATACGCGCCGACCGGACGACACCTGATCGCCACCTCGGTGGTCGGCCCGACGGCCCCACCCGAGCCGACCATCCGGGCCGAGCTGACCCGGCTGTACGGCCGCTCCACCGCCGACTGGACCCACCTCACCACCGTCGCCGTCCCCGAGGCGCTACCCGCCGCACCACCACCGCAGGGCCAACTGCGCAAGCCGGTGGCGTTGGGGGAGGGCCTGTTCGTGGCCGGTGACCACCGGGACAGCCCATCGATCCAGGGCGCTCTCACCAGCGGCTGGCGCGCCGCCGGCGCGGTGCTGGACGAGCTGCGTGCCGGCTGACAGGCGTACCTGAGCACGCTGTTATATTCCTGTTGCCCATCGTGCTGGCGCAGGCGTGGGCGCCGGCCGGCGCGGTGCTGGCTGCTGACCGCCGAGCGGGATAAGATCCGGCGCGGTGTTCGGGGCGGTAGCTCAGCCGGTTAGAGCAGGGGACTCATAATCCCTCGGTCGCGGGTTCGAGTCCCGCCCGCCCCACCAGCCGTCCCCCCGGTCAGCCATGCTGCCGACGACCCGGACAACGACCGTCAGTGCCGGCCTTCAGGTCTCGCCAGGAGCGTGCCCGCGATCCCCCCGGTGGCCCGGAGAACGATTTGCTGGGCTGCCTGCGCGGGCGTGAGGTGCGTGGTGTCAACGACCTCGGCTTCGGCATGCAGCCAGGTGCGGGCCGCCTCGGCGTAGGGCGCAAGGTATTTGAGACGGAACGGGGAGGGGACGGGGTGTTCCCCCTCGATACGCCTGCGGAGGGTGTCCTGGTCGGCGTGGAGGACGAAGTGCCTCACCGGTATGGCGTGCTGGGCGAGGCCTCCGCTGATCTCGCGCCAGTACTGCTCCACCAGGACGGTCATGGGCATCACCAGAGTGCCGCCGGTGTAGTCGAGCACGCGGTGGGCGGTCTCGACGACGAGCTGCCGCCACGGCGGCCAGTGCTGGAAGTTGTCCGTCTCGGGCAGCCCCGGCGTGATGTCCATGAGTGTCTCGCCGACCTTCTCGGCGTCGAACACCCGTGAATTCGGGACCAGTTGTTGCACGAGCGCGCTGGTCGTCGTCTTGCCCGCGCCGTGGGTGCCGTTGATCCATACGATCACGGCGCACCCTAACGCGCATGAGCAACCGGGCGGCGTTATGGACGCGATCCTGAGTCGGGACGATTCCCGAGTTCGGACAGAAAGGCGCGAACGGCGGCGGCGAACTCTGCCTGAGCGTCGTGATGCACCACGTGACCGGCGGGCAGCTCGGCAAGACGAGCCTGGCCGGCGCGACGGGCGATCATCTCGCGAGCGTGGTCCGCCGCCAGTTCATCGCTGCGCGTACCACGGATCAGGAGAGTAGGGCAGCTCACCGAAACCCAGTCCTTCCAGTGGTCACCGCTGAGTGCCTGCTGGGACGCGACCGTGTCGCCGATGTCGAATGAGAAGCCCCATCCGTCCGTGAACTGGCGGAAGGAACACTCCAGGTAGGGCGCCGCCGCGCCCAGTGCCGAGGTCAGCGCATCGCGCGACGGCGCGTGGCGGGGGAGGCTGGTCGTGAACGACCAGTCAACGTCCACGTCCGCGCCGATGTCCTCGACGATCAGCGCGGTGACCCGGTCCGCGTACCGCCCGGCGTACTGGTAGGCGTTGACTCCGCCAAGTGAGTGGCCCAGCACCGCCACGGGGCCGACCTGCAGGTGCCGGTGGAACGCGGCGAGGTCGGCGACATAATCGTCACGCGCATAGCTCTCGGCACGGTCCGACGCTCCGTGCCCGCGCTGATCGAGCGCGATCACCCGCCACTGCGGTGCCAACGCCTCAGCCAGCGGCGCGAATGCCGACGCCTCGTTGTAGTGCCCGTGAAGAGCCAGGAAGGGAGCACCCGGGCCACCGAAGTCCAGATAGGAAAGAGTCCGACTCCCAACGGTGAAGAACCTACGCATGACCTGGGATGTTAGACCCGTGGTTCCCCGCGCGTCGGGAGCGGTGTGGGGGTCCGAGTCCCGCCCGCCCCACCACGGAATCGCCCAGACCAGTCGACCCTCCAGCGTCAGCGCGTCCGGTTGACGGAGGAGACCCTCGGGTCCACGGAGTAGCCGCGGACGACGTCGGCGGCGTCGCCAGCGGTGGCACCGGGATCGAACAGCACCTCCAGGCACGGTACCTGCGGCCCTTCGGACCCGAAGCCTGCTACCACGCCGTCGGGGTCGAAGCGGTGGCTCTCGCGCACCAGTTCGTCAGCGGATTCCCCCTGCCGCACGCACACCACCGCCTCGGGCTGACCACCACCCCAGGCCAGTGCCGGAGCTGACACGCCGACGGTGAGCACCACTGCCGACCCCACGCCGATCACTGTCATCCGGCCAAGCCCCGGCCGGCTGGTCGGCGAGACCACCGCCACCAGTGCGGACAGCACGTACACCCAGAGCGCCCGCTTGTCGGCCGAGTCGTGCAGACCCAACGCGACGACGCCGGCTCCGACGGTCTGTGCGGCCAGGCTGACCAGCCGGAACCTCGGCGAGTCGACCAGCGCCGCCGGTATCGCGGCAAGCGCACCAAGCAGCAGGAGAAGCACGACAAGCCCGTACGCACTCCATTCACGGCGCGCGTCCAGGGCGAGCAACACCAGTGCCACCACGTGTCCGCAGACGACAAGCGGGGGGCGGAGGTACGCCAGCAACCGTGCGACCATCGGACGACCATACGTGATGTGACCCACTGTGACAGGGATTCGCATCCAGTTCGCGGGCCGTCGACGGACGGTGGGGGAGCGATGTGAGACGAGAACCAGCAGACCTGGCCCACGGCACCCGCGACGACCTGATCCACCGCCTGGCTGAGGCGGTCGGGTCCGTGACCGTCGCGCACCCGACGCGGGTCGCCGTCGACGGACCACCCGCCGCTGGTAAGACCACCCTCGCCGACGAACTGGCCGTCGTCCTGCGCGACCAGGGCCGCGACGTCATCCGCGCCTCGATCGACGATTTCCTCTTCCCCCGAGCACAACGCTATCCGCGCGGCGAGTACTCGGCCGAAGGCTGCTACCACGACACCCACGACAACGACGCGCTGAAAAGGGTCCTGCTCGACCCGCTCGGGCCGGGCGGAGATCGGCGCTTCCAACACGCGGTCTACGACCGCGCCGCGGACGCTGTGCTGTCCCCGCCGGTCACGACCGCCCCACCCGACGCCGTGCTCGTCTTCGACGGCGTCTTCCTCCTGCGCGCGGAGTTGGTCGATCGGTGGGACCTGCGCATCTTCGTGTCCACGGCACTGGAGAAGACAGTGGATCGTGCCGTCATCCGGGAGCGGCTGGTGTCACCTCGGGCCGACGTCGAACGACGCTGGCGCGAGCGTTACATCCCTTCTCAGCAGCTCTACTTCGCTACGGCCTGCCCGACCCAGCACGCCGACATCGTCGTGCACAACGACGAGCCGCAGCGACCGGTCTGGGAGACCGCCCGCCGAGAAGATCCGTTCACCGAAACCCCGGGCGGCCGGTGAGGGAGTCGCGGCTACGAGTGATCCGAGGCCGGGTGCTCCACGTAGTCGCCAAACGGCTCGACGGACCCATCCCACCCGTTCCCACCTCGCTGGGTCACCTGCCCGTCCGCGTAGGTGTACGACCAGCGGGCCCCGTCCTCACCCTCGATCTCCACGGTGCCCTCGCTAACGAACGGTGCAATCGCGACGTAGAAGGCGGTTGCCCGGTCCGACCACTTGGGATCGCCCTCGTCGTCGTGCCCGAACTCGATCCAGTCCCCGTCGCGGACGATGGAGGCGCGGGCCGCCTCCGCGAGGTCGACCAGCGTGCCATCGGACGGAAACCCGTCCGGCCCGTACCAGTCACCTCGTTCAGCCAGCGCGGCCTGGACGGCGATGGCCGCGGCGGCGTCCTCCGACTCCGGGAGGTGCAGACGGCCTGACGGTGACACTGTGTATCCCACGGCGGGCACCCTACAACGGTCGATGCACACCACGCCGCAGGCGTTCGCTGCCGTCGATGCGACCGACGCGCGCCACCGTCACCACCCCCGGAGCAATTCACGCGGTGGCGCACGGCTTCACTTCAGCACGCGGTAGGTCACGTGCAGCACCGAACTCGCCGCCCGCGCCGTCACCTGTTCGAGGTTCAGTGGCGGAACACCCTCGAACAGCCGTACGCCGGTGCCGAGGGTGAGCGGCGCGATGTGCAGCCGCAGCTCGTCGACCAGACCGGCGGCGAGGTACTGGTTGATGGTGGTCGAGCCGCCGTGGATCAGGACGTCGCCGTCGCCGGCCGCCGCGCGCGCCTGCGCGAGCGCCGACTCGATCCCGTCCGTGACGAAGTGGAAGGTGGTGCCGCCCTCCATCGGCTGCGGCTCACGCGCGTGATGGGTGAGCACGAACACCGGCTTGTGGAACGGCGGATCGTCACCCCACCAGCCGTTCCACTGCCGGTCCCACGCGCCGCGCACCGGGCCGAACATGTTGCGCCCCATGATGACCGCTGAGGCGGCTCTGGTCTGGTCGAGTTCGGCCCGGTTCTCGTCGGCGGCGTCGAACATCCAGGAGTGCAGCCCCGCGCCCCAGCCGTCACCGCCGTCGTCGCCGAACGGGCGTTCCTCGGTCTGGTTGTGACCGGCCGAGTACCCGTCGGCGGAGATGGTCTGGTCGGCGATCACCTTGCCGCTGCGTGTGGTCACTGCGCTCTCCATCGACGACTCAGGGGCGAGTGGTCAGCCTACGACGCGTGGGCCGAGTGCTGCCGGGCTCGACAGCGGATCGTGTCCAGTGCGCGACGAACAGACCGAGCTCGCTGGGCTCAGGAATAGCCTGACCTGGTGATCTCAATGGCTGGCACTGGCGTGCGCGTCAGGCTGCTCGGGCCGGTGGAGGTGGTCGTCGCCGGCAGTCCGCAGGCGGTGAACGGCCTGCGCCGCAAGGCGGTGCTGGCGACGTTGGCGCTGCACGTGGGCCGGGTGGTCAGCGTCGACCGGCTCATCGATGTGGTCTGGGGCGACCACCTGCCGGCCACCGCGGCGAACACGTTGCAGCGTCACGTCTCCTATCTGCGCGGGGTGCTCGGCGAGCCGGGATCGATCGTGGCGCGCCAGCCCGGTTACCTGCTCGACACCGGGCCGGACTCCACCGACGTGCAGGTCGCCGAACGCCTCATCGAGCTGGCCCGGCGGTCGACGGACGGCCACGAGCAGGTGAAGCACCTGACGGCGGCGGTGGCGCTGTGGCGGGGTCCACCGTTGGCCGACGTGGCCGGGTCGGCGTGGCTTGAGGAGCAGGCGGAACACCTGGCACGCCTGCGGTTGGAGGCCGAACGGTCGCTCGTCGAGGCCCGGTTGTCCGTCGGCGAGCACGCGGGGCTCCTTCCCGGGTTGGAACGGCTCGTCCGACAGCACCCCTTCGACGAGCACCTGCACGCTCAGCTGATGCTCGCCCTGTACCGCGACGGCCGGCAGGGCGAGGCGGTCGCCGCGTACCGACGGCTGCGCGACAACCTGCGGGAGCACCTCGGCATCGACCCGGGTCCGCGACTGCGGGACCTGGAGTGCGCCATCCTGCGCCAGGACACCGCCATCGCCGCGCCCGCACCCGCCGCTGCCGCTGTGGCGCCGGTGGCGGCGCAGCTGCCTCCTCCCGTACCGACGTTCACCGGGCGCACCGCGGAGCTGGCCGCCCTCGACGCGCTCGTCGAGCGGGGCGGTGCCGTCGTGGTCTCCGGGACCGCCGGCGTCGGCAAGACAGCGCTCGCCGTGCACTGGGCGCACCGCGCGGCCACACGCTTTCCCGACGGGCAGCTCTACGTCAACCTGCGGGGTTTCGACCCGGCGGCCACACCGACCGACCCGGCGCGGGCGTTGCACGGCTTCCTGGAGGCGCTCGGTGTTCCGGCGGCACGGATGCCCGGCGACCCGGACGCGATGGTGAGCTTGTACCGCACGACGCTCGCGGGCAAGCGCCTGTTGGTGGTGTTGGACAACGCGCGCGACGCCGAACAGGTCCGGCCGCTGCTGCCCGGCTCACCGCACTGCCTCGCGATCGTCACCAGCCGCGACCAGCTCATCCCGCTGGTCGTCACCGAAAGCGCCCAGCCGGTGCCCCTCGATCTGCTGAGCCCTGGCGAGGCCCGCGACATGCTGGTCCGTCGGCTCGGCGAGCGTCAGGTCGCCGCCGAACCCGCGGCGGCTGACGACATCGCCGACCGCTGCGCGCGGCTACCCATCGCCCTGGCCATCGTGGCGGCCAGAGCCGCCACCAACCGGCAGTTCTCGTTGGCCGCCGTCGCCGGTGAGCTGGGCGACCTGGACGCCTTCCACGCGGGTGACGAGGCCACCGACGTCCGGGCGGTCTTCTCCTGGTCGTGCCGGACGCTCAGCCCACCCGCTGCCCGACTGTTCCGGTTGCTGAGCCTGCATCCCGGCCCGGACGTGTCCGCCCCGGCCGTGGCAAGCCTGGCCGGCGCTGACGGGCCGGCGATCGGTCCGCTGCTCACCGAGCTGACCCGGGCGAATCTCTTCACCGAGCACACGTACGGGCGTTACGCGTTCCACGACCTGCTGCGCGCGTACGCGGCCAGCCTCGCCGACGAGGCGGAGCCGCCGGCCGAGCAGCGGGCCGCCGTGCACCGGCTGCTCGACCACTGCCTGCACACCGCGCACGCCGCCGACCTCGCACTGCACCCGCACTTCAGCGCGATCAGTCTCCCGCCGCCCCGCGCGGGCGTGCTGCCGGAACGACCCCGGAACCGGTCGGCCGCCGGGGCGTGGTTCAGCACCGAGGTTCCCGTCCTGCTCGCCGCGGTGCCGCTCGCGGCGCGGTCCGGGTTCGAGGGGCACGCCTGGCGGCTCGCCTGGGCCATGGCCGGCTTCCTGCACCGGCAGGGGCACTGGCAGGACTGGCTGGGCACGCAACGGATCGCGCTGGCCGCCGCGTCCCGCATCGGGGATCAGGCCGGGCAGGGCCACGCGCACCGCAGCCTTGGTCTCGCCTGCTCCCGGCTCCGACGGTACGACGAGGCCGACGACCACCTGCGGCGGGCGCTCGACCTGTTCACCGACGTCGGCGACGACGCCGGACGAGCACACACCTGCCTGAACCTTGGTCAGCTGGCGGAGCGGCAGGGCCAGCACCAGCAGGCTCTCACCCACTCCCGGCGGGCGCTGGCCCTGTTCCGGTCGGCGGGGAACCGGGCGGGTCAGGGCTACACCCTCAACGCGGTCGGTTGGCAGGAGGCGCTGCTCGGCAACTACCACAGCGCCCTTGCCTCGTGCGGTGAGGCGCTGCGGATGTTGCAGGAGGTGGACGACGTCCAGGGGCAGGCCGACACCTGGGACAGCCTCGGCCACGCCCACCACCAGCTCGGTGACGACCGGCGGGCGATCGCCTGCTACGAGCACGCCCTCGAACTCTTCACGCAGGTCCACGACCGGTACGCCGAGGCGAGCACGTACGTCAACCTCGGCGGCAGCCACCGGGCGCTCGGTGACCTCGGTGCCACCCGTGCCGCCTGGCGGCGGGCCCTGACCATCCTCGACGAACTCGGCGATGCCGACGCCGACTCGATCCGCGCCAACCTCGACCAGCTCGACGCGAGTCGACTGCACTGACGTACCCCGCTTTCAGCGCCGTTTCCGGGCCGCTTCAGCGCGGCCCGGCACTCTTCGGACACCAGTTTCTTCCGCACCAGGAATGGAGCGTTCGATGAGTCTTTTGGCACACCGCCTCGCGGTGATCGGGGTGGCCAGCGCGACGGTGCTGGCCATGTCCTCCGCCGCCGTGGCCCAGACCGTCAAGCCGCCGCGGAAGGGCGCCGACTGCGTGGTCCAGCACGTCGACGAACGCGGCGGAACCGTCCGTACCGAGACAGCGCCCGAAGGCAAGGAGTACGGCGCGTTCCGCTGCGTCGGCGGACTGTGGACGTTCGGCTGGGCGCCCTTCGCGGCCGACGACATGATCACGGCCGGTGAGATTCAGGTCGACCCGGCCGGTGCCGTGTCGGTCCGGCGGTTCACCGGCCCGGCGCTTGGCAACGACCTCACAGTGGGCGAGATCGCCGGCATCGCCCAGGCCGTCAGCGGCAGCCGGGAGGTGTTCGTCGACCGCGCGATCGTGGCGGTCGACGACGGCAAGCAGCGGACCCCGGAGCAGGTCGCGGCGCTGCTGGCGGGCAAGGACGACACCGGCGTACGGGTGCTGGACATCGTCGAGAAGCCGGACGCCGCCATGTCGACGAAGGAGATCATCGACGAGGCCGGCGGCACACCCGAGACGACAGTCGTCTACTTCAGCCTCTGGGGAGCGATCAAGTCGGTGTTCGCCTGGATCGTCGACACGATCGGCGAGATCGGTGAGTGGATCGACGACCACTGCGACTGGGGATCCCCCAACGATGTCGGCGACATCGTCACGTGCCGCTGGTAGCCCGACCGACAGTGCTCATCGAGACAGTGAGGGGAAGAAGATGACAACTCTGCGGGACATCACCAGGCGCGTCACCGTCGTCACGACCGCCCTGATCGTCGGGCTGACCGCCTCGTACGCGCCGTTGCAGGCCGACGACGGTGCGGCCCGGACGACGATCACCGACCATCCCGGTGCGCCGGGGACGATGCTGCAACGGTTCGAGGAGCTGACCGGCCGGCCCGTCGGCGACCTGGACAAGGTGCTGGCCGTCGACACCGGCGGGCGGAACCTCACCGGCGACGAGCTCGAAGCGCTGGCCACCGGCAAGGAGGTCGACGGTGTCACTGTCGTCGGCACGATTGCGGGCAGCCGGGGCGTCCTCGGCACGACCATGGCCGACCTCGCCGACGGGACGTACGACGGCACCGGCGACAGCCCGACGGCGACCTCACTGCTCTTCGCGTCGTCCGCCCCCGACGGCCGGGAGTGGTGCCTGACGATGTGCGTCGCGTCGGGCAAGTCCATCTGGGAATGCCTGCTGTCGCGCCGGACGGGCGACCTGATCCTCACCCTCGACCTGGCCGGCGGCACCACGATCGGCGAGACGAAGGCTGCCTTCGAGAAGGCCAACGGCGTCGCCGTCGACGGCCCGGACACCGTGGAGACCCTGGTCGGCGAGGGTGAGCCGTCGGCGGATGAGATCAAGGCACTGCTCGACGGCAAGGACGTCGAGTCCTTGCGGCGGGTGGCGACAGTGGACGGGCCGGATCCCGGGTGGGCGCTTGCGGACATCGCGGAGAAGTCCGGTGTCGTGTACGCGAAGACCAAGGGGCACCTTTTCACCCTCAACCTGCCGATCCTCGGCAAGATCCTGGTGTTCTGCGTTTCGCAGGATGGCGGGAAGACCTGGAAATGCTCGGCCCGGCAATGGGGCGGGTTCTGACGGGTAGGCCGTCGGACGGTCCCGCTCCGGATCGACCCCACCGGTCGAGGCGGAGCGGGACCGCATGCCCGCGGCTGCTGGTCACCGGCGACAGCGCCAGCGCGTGTCCGGCAGGGACAGCCGCGAACCGGGCGTGCCCCGATACTCCTCAAGTGATCAGCAGCGACCCTCGCGTCCCGTGGCCGTCCCGCTCGTCCCACCCGGCGGACAGTTCGACACTGCCGCTCTACATGGTCCTCTTCTTCGTGCTGGGCCTGATTGCCTTCGCCGCGCACGGGGCGGGCGACGGCCGGGAAGCACTCATCATCGCGAGCATCGTCTCGGGGGTGTTCTTCGCGTGTTTCCTGATCCTCTTCGCGGTCTACTGGATCGGATACCTGCTCAAGGAGCACGCCGTCTGGCTGGCCGGGCGCCAGGCTGAGTCCGGTGGGGCAGCCACGGATCAACAGCCGGAGGAGTGAGTCGCCGGCTCGCGCCGGCGGACCAGAAGCTCCGGTCAATGTCCGGAGATCGACACTGCTGGGGACAGGATCCCGACGATGTCGGACGCTGACAGAATGTCGCATCTGGATGAAGAGCAGCGAGAGCGCGCCGTCTTCATCGCTGAAGCCGAGTTGCTCGAACAGCGGCACGACAGCTGGGCTGTGCTGCAGCGGAAACAGGCCGCATGGTGGCAACGCTGGAACACCCTGACCACCGTCTTGTCGGCGGTGATCGCGGGTGCTTCGGGGGCTGCCGGGCTGGCCTCGGCTGAGCTGGGCACGGTAGCCGCGATCGCCGCTCTGGTGGCCGCCGGCCTGGCCTCGATCGCGAGTAGTTCCGGCGCGGCGCACCGCAGCGAGGTGGCATTCGTCTCCGCTGCGACCAACCAGGCCCTGGCCGACCAGGCCAGGGCCTTTCGGACGATCTGGGCACCACACCAACCGCTGACCGATGTGCGCGCCCGGTTCGCCGAGCTCTCCCTGCAACGGGACCAGGCGGTCACCAACGCGGCGTTGAAGTTGGGTCGGCGGCCGTTGGCGCGGTATCTCCGCAGGACCGCGCGTTCGGCCAGCCACTGACGGTGACCGGCCGAGCCGCAGTCCGCGGCCAGGTCAGGACACGCCGGTGCGGATCTCCGATCGGGTCGCGACGACGCGGTGGCGGCGCACCGGGTACAGCACCGGGTGGGACATGCTCCAGGCGGCGCCCGCGCAGACGATCTCCTTGTAGCGGGCCGCCAGCTTCCCGGTGAGCAGAGCCGGCTTGGCCCGGTCGTCGGCGGTGACGTACTGGATGATGCCGTCGCGGCGGCCGAGGCTGATGCATTGGTTGAAGTAGCGCAGCGGGGCCTTGGGGAACTTCGTCCGACCGGTGAGCCGCGCGGCGATGGCGTCGGCAGCCTGCCAGGCCATCGGGATGCCCGAGGCGCACGACATCCGCAGCGGCTTGCCGCCCGGTCCCGCCGCGATCGCGGCGTCGCCCACCGCGTACACCTCGGGGTGGGAGACCGACCGCATGCTGTCGTCGACGATGATCTGCCCGGTCTCCGCGACCGCCAGGGTCGTGGCGGCGGCGATCGGGTGCACGGCGAAGCCGGTCGTCCAGATTGTCACCTGGGCCGGGATCTCCCGACCGTCGCGGGTGAGCGCGCCGGTCGCCTCGACCCGCGCGATGTCGGCGTGCTCGTGCACGGTGATGCCGAGCCGGTCGCAGACGCCGCGCAGGTGCTGCTGCGCCCTGCCGTTGAGCCAATCACCGAGACCACCGCGGGCGGCGAGCGCGACACGGAGGTCCGGCCGGGCCTCCGCGATCTCGGTGACCGCTTCGAGGCCGGTGAGGCCGCCGCCGACGATGAGCACGGTCCCGCCGGCCGCGAGGTGGGCGAGGCGGTCGCGCAACCGCAGCGCCGACGGCCTGCCGGCGATGTCGTACGCGTGCTCGGCGACCCCGGGGACGCCATGGTCGGCGGCGGTGCTGCCGAGGGCGTAGACGAGCGTGTCGTAGGCGATCTCGTCGGTGCCGTGGTCGTCGGCGAGCGCGACGGTCCTGCGGTCGGCGTCGACGGCGGTGACCCGCGCCAACCGGAGCGTGACGCCGGTGCCGGCGTAGATCTCGCTCAGCGGTCGGGGTTTGAGGTCCTGCCCGATGGCGAGTTGGTGCATGCGGACCCGCTCGACGAAATCCGCGTCGGCGTTGACGACGGTGATCTCGGTGTCGCCGGGGTGCAACCGCTTGGCGAGGCGTCCAGCGGCCGTGACTCCGGCGTAGCCCGCTCCGAGGACGACGATGCGGTGCTTCATGGTGGCACTCCTGTCTCGGTGGTGGTCGCTTCCTGAACCGGACAGCGCCCCGATTCCTGACAGGAGCCGGCTATGAGCTGGATCACCAGACGTGCAGGGCGGGCTCCTCGTGCTCCGAGGCGGACCACTGCCGGCTGGCGCGGCCGAGTTTGTCGGGGTTGACCTGGTTGTGGATGGCAGTGACCCCCTCGGGCGTCACCTGCAGCGACATCACGCCGATGACCCGGTCGTCGACCACGACCACCACCGCCGGAGCGCCGTTGGCGGTGGCGACGTGCAGGGCGGGGCTGCCGCCGACCAGGTCCCGTTTGACGTCGGCGGGCTTGAACAGGCCGCGCAGGAACTTCGCCACCGCCAGTGCGCCGACGATCGGCGCGGACCGGGCCGGGATCTTGCCGCCGCCGTCGGCGGTGCTCGTCACGTTGTCGGTCAGCAACGCGACCAGCCGCTGGATCTCGCCGTTGTTCGCCGCCGTGAGGAACTCCGCGACGATCTTCCGGGCGGTGGCCCGGTCGACCTCCGCGCGGGCCCGCTCGGCGCTGACGTGTTGCTTGGCGCGCCGGTAGGTCTGTTGGCAGTTCGACTCGGTGATGCCGAGGATCTCGGCGATCTCACCGTGCGAGTAGCCGAACGCCTCCCGCAGCACGTACACCGCGCGCTCGTTGGGCGACAACCGCTCCAGCAGGGTGAGCACCGCCATCGAGACCGATTCGCGTTGCTCGGCGGTGTCGAGGGGGCCGAGCATCCGGTCCCCGGCGAGGACCGGTTCGGGCAGCCAGGTGCCCACGTAGGTCTCCCGCCGGGCCCGCGCCGAGGTGAGCTGGTTGAGGCACACGTTGGTGAGGACCTTCGTCAGCCACGCCTCGGGCGTCTCGACGTGCTCCCGCTCGGCGGCCTGCCAGCGCAGGAACGTGTCCTGGACGGCGTCCTCCGCGTCGCTGGCCGAGCCCAGCAGGCGATAGGCGATCGCCTCCAGGCGGGCCCTGGAGCGCTCGAACAGCTCCACCTCGTCCGGACTGAGCGGCATGGTTCGATAGTCAACCACGCCCGCGACCTCGCCGGCCGATCGACGGCGTACCCGACAGCGTCGATCATGGAAGACTGAGGACTTCCGGTGTCGCCGTCAGCACCGCTCGGCAGCTAAGGACCCGCATGCCCGTCGACGTCGAGCCCTATCGAATTTACGTGCCGGAGTCGGAGCTGACTGACCTGCGTGTTCGGCTGGCGCGTACGCGTTGGCCCGAGGCGGCGACGGCGTCCGGCTGGACACACGGCATACCCCTGCACGAGGTGCGGAGCCTCTGCGGGTACTGGGCAGAGTCATACGACTGGCGGGCCGCCGAGGCGCGGCTCAACGCGGTCCCGCAGTACCTCGTCACCGTCGACAGCTTGACGATCCATGTGCTGCACGCCCGGTCGTCGTACCCGGGCGCGATGCCGCTGGTGCTGACCCACGGCTGGCCTGGCTCGGTGCTGGAGCTGGTCGACCTGGTCGAGCCGCTCACCGACCCACTGAGCCATGGCGGCACCGCCGAGGACGCCTTCGACGTAGTGATCCCGTCGCTGCCCGGGTACGGCTTCAGTGGCAAACCCATCCGCCCTGGGTGGGGCATCGAACGGATAGCCGCCGCGTGGGCGGAGATCATGGCGGCGTTCGGCTACACCCGGTACGGAGCCGCCGGCAGCGACTGGGGCACCAGCGTCTCCAGCCTCCTCGGGGCACTGGACGGCGAGCACGTGGCCGGCGTTCACCTCGTACCGCCGCTCGCGGGACCGGACCCGGCCGCCGCCGAGGACCTCACCGATGCCGAGCGCCAAGCGTTGGCTCACCTGCGTCGACGCGGCGTGTCCAGCTCGGCGTACTCGGAAGCCCACCGCACCGCGCCGCAGACCGTCGGGTACGCCCTGCTGGACTCGCCGGCCGGCCTGTGCGCCTGGATGGGCGAGAAGTTGATCAGCTGGACCGACCCCGCTGGCCCTTCCGCCGGCCTCACGCGGGACCAGATCCTGGACCAGGTCACGCTGTACTGGTTGACCGGGACGGCGGCATCGTCAGCACGCCTGTACGCGGAGAGCATCGACCGGGTGTCCGGGTGGATCAGCGGCGAAGACGCCACTCAGGTCCGCGTACCCGTCGGTGCCTCGATCTTTCCCGCCGAGCTGCCCCGGCCGTCCCGGCGCTGGGTGACCCGCCGCTATCCGGACCTCCGGTACTGGAAGGAGCACGATCGCGGTGGGCACTTTCCCGCGCTCGAGGTGCCGGAGCTGCTGATCGCCGACCTGCGCGCCTTCTTCCGGCCGCTGCGCGCAGGTGCTGCGATCACGTGATCGAGCGTGCTGGTCGTACCCTTGCTGCGGTGACGTCCGATTCGCTGCGCCGTGCCCTCACCGCACCCGCGGACCCGCCGCTGCGGCCCCTGCCCGAGCAGGTCGTCGCCCTGCTGGAGACCCTGCACGCGCCGCCGCGTCTCGCCGCGCACCTGCGGGCCGTGCACGAGGTCGCCGCGCAGCTCACCGACGCGGTGGCGGTCCGGTTCCCGCAGCTCCCGTTCGACCGGGAGGCGGTGCTCTTCGGGGCCGCCACCCACGACGTCGGCAAGGTCCGGCACCCGGAGGAGTTGTCCGGTCCCGGGTCCGCGCACGAGCCCGCCGGCTACGAGCTGCTGCTCCAGCACGGTGTGGCCGAGTCGTCGGCCCGGTTCGCGCGCGACCACGCGTCCTGGCACCGCGACGGCATCGACGTCGAGGACCTGCTGGTCAGCGTGGCCGACAAGGTGTGGAAGGGAAAGCGGGTCACCGACCTGGAGGAGTTGCTCGTCGATCGCCTGGCCGACGTCACCGGCCGCGAACGCTGGTCGGTCTTCCTCGACCTGGACGACATCCTCGACCGGATCGCCGCCGACGCGGACCTTCGGCTCGCGTTCCAGGCAACCCATCCGGTACGCGGGTGACAGCGGTCAGCGGCTCGCCGGGCTCGTTCCGGCCTTCCGGTGCGGCGGGGCGGGCATGGTCGGCGTCTGGCCGCGCGCCGTCGACCGACGGGTGACCGTGGCGGCCACCGCTGCTGTCAGGCAGATCGCCGTGGCGACGATGAGCGGCGGGCGGGCGCCCAGGTGCACGGCTGCGGAGCCGAGGGGGATCGCCGCGACGAGCGGTCCGAACATCGCGGTGTTGGCCGTCGCGGCGACCCGTCCCAGCAGCGCCGCCGGCGTGTGGGTCTGCACGGCGGTGACGGCCGCGACCAGGGTCGCGGGCAGGCCCACGCCGGCCACCACCGCCCCGAGGACGGTCGCCGGCCACCACGGCAGGCAACGTGCCAGGCAGCCGAGCGCGAACAGCGCCGTGCCGGCGACACCGACGGCAACGGCACCCCTGGCCGCGATGAGCCGGCCGACGACGAGGCCACCGAGAATCGAACCGGCCCCCTGCGCGCTGGCCAGCACACCGAGGAACGTCGTCGGCAGCCGCAGCTCGGTCACGACGATCGCGTAGATCCCCGCCGTCGTGAAGCCGGACATGGCGATGGACACCGCGGCGAGCACGACCGGCAGACGTGTCGCCCGCTCTCCGAACAGGACCACCAATCCGGTACGCAGGCCGCCGCCGGTTTCGATCCGCTGGTCGGCGAGCGTCCGGCGCAGCCGGAGCACCGCGTACAGGACGGCGACCAGGATCGGCATCGCGGCGCTGAGCACGGCGACGGCGGGACCGCCCTGCCACGCGTAGAGGCCGGCCCCGGCGAGGGGAGCGACGAGCTTCATGCCCTCCTGCGCGCTGGAGCGCCACCCGTTGACGTCGCCGAGGTCCGTGGCCGCGAGCGCCGACGGCAGCAGCGCCGTCTCGCCGGCGTCGATCAGCACGTAGCTGACGCCGTACGCGCACGAGACGGTGAAGATGAGCCAGGTCTGCCCCGGCCCCCGCACGGTGAGCAGGGTCAGCAGGGCGGCTGCCAACAGGAGGTTGACGGCGATGACCAGCGGTCGCCGGGGCACCCGGTCGAGCAGGCCGCCCAGCCAGGGCCCGGCGAGCACCGGGGCGTACACGCAGAGCCCGGCGAGGGCGGCGAGGCCGGTGGAGCCGGTGAGGTCCAGGATCCAGATGCCGTTGACCAGTGACATCGCGCTGCTGCCGAAGCCGGACAGCAGGGAGATCGCCACGAACAGGCTCGCGTTGCGACGCATGAGCGCTCCGAGTTGAGTCGAGGTGACTCACATCCTCAGGCGTGAGCTAGATGCACGCAATGCGGTTCGACGCTGTCAACGCTGCGTTGACAGCGCGGCGTTGATCGTGATTGCGGCGGTTCGGGCGGGCGCGGGCAGTCGCTCGCCCGCTTCGGTGAGGTCGGTGGCGAGGTGCACCGCAAGCGCGTACAGCGAGCCCGGGGCGGCATCCAACGCGGCCTCCACAGTGCTCCGGACCAGAGCCGCGCCGCGAAATCGACTGTCCCACCGCTGGTCGGCGCCGATCCACCGGGCAAGGTCGGCGACCGCCGTCCGCAGTGCCGCGACCTGCGGAGGCAGCCGGAGGTCGAGCTGCTGCCGCCGCGACCACCGCGCCGCCACCAGCCGCTGTCGCCGCTGCTCGGCGGCCTGTCGACTGCCGAGGCCGAGGGCTGTCGCGATCTGCGCCCAGGTCGCACCGTCGTGGCGCGCCCGATCGATGATCTCTAGCTCCTGCTCGTCCAGGCGAGCGCGGGTGGCGCGAACCTCCGCCAGCCGATCCAGCTCCGACGTCATCTGTCAACGTTACATTGACAAGCCCTCGTCGCTGATCATCCTGGGCGCGCGGACCAGGAAGACGTCCACCGGATCCTCGGCGTCGACGGTGAAACCGTGCCGCTCGTACAGTCGTCGGGCCGGGCTGCCCCGCAGCACGTTCAGGCGAACCGGGGTGCCGTCGCGATCGCAGCGCTCCAGCAACTCGCGCAGCACGGCCGTGCCGATGCCACCGCCCTGTAACCGTGGGGCCAGGTAGAAGTGCTCCAGCCAGTGGGCGTCCCCGTCCGGTCGCAGCGCCACGCAGCCGGCGAACGCGCCGTCCACCTCGACAACCCAGGTGTACGCCGGCGCGAAGCCGTCCCGCAGGCGCTGCCGCACCCGCTGGTCGTCGTACCGCCCCAGCCGCTCCAGATCGGCACGCAGCACCACCGCCCGCAACTCGGCCACCGCCTCGACGTCCGCCGCCGAAGCCGGCCGAAGCTCCCAGTTCACCATGATCAATAAGTTATCGCGGCCCGGCGCCCTCGCCGGCCACCCCGCCGTTGCCTCCGTCACTTGTCAAACGGAACAGCGTTCCGTATCGTTCGTAGCGGAACGTGGTTCCACTTGCTCAGGATGTCAGAGCCGGTGGGCCAGTGTCACCTCACCCTTCCGTGGAGGAACAGTCATGCAGTACCGCACCCTCGGGCGCACCGGCGTCCAGGTCAGCACCCTCGTGCTCGGCGCAATGAACTTCGGCAAACTGGGGCACACCACCCAGGGCGAGGCGACGGCGATCGTCGACGCCGCGTTGGAGGCCGGGATCAACCTGATCGACACCGCCGACATGTACAGCCAGGGGGAGTCGGAGGAACTGGTCGGCAAAGCCATCGCCGGCCGTCGCGACGACATCGTGCTGGCCACGAAGGCCGGCATGCCGATGGGCGACGAGCGCAATCAGCGGGGCAGCTCGCGCCGCTGGCTCGTCACCGAGTTGGACAACAGCCTGCGCCGCCTCGGCGTCGACCACGTCGACCTCTACCAGATCCACCGGTGGGACCCGACCACCAGCGACGAGGAAACCCTGTCGGCGCTGACCGACCTGCAACGGGCGGGAAAGATCCGCTACTTCGGCTCCTCGACCTTCCCCGCGTACCGCATCGTGCAGGCCGAATGGGCTGCAAGGGAGCACCACCTGGGCCGGTACGTCACGGAGCAGCCCAGCTACTCGATCCTGCAACGGGGGATCGAGGCCCACGTCCTGCCCGTGACCGAGCAGTACGGGCTCGGCGTGCTCGCCTGGAGCCCGCTCGCCTCGGGCTGGCTCTCCGGCGCGATCCGCGCCGGCCGGGAGATCACCACCAGCCGCTCGGCGATCCTGCCCGCCCGCTTCGACCTCAGCATCCCGGCCAACCAGGCCCGGCTCCACGCCGTCGAGCAGCTGGCCACCGTCGCCGACGAGGCGGGGCTCACCCTGATCCAGCTCGCACTCGGGTTCGTCACCGCGCACCCGGCCGTGACCAGCGCGATCATCGGCCCCCGCACCATCGACCACCTGCACGCCCAACTCGCCGCCGCGGACACCGTGCTCCCGGCCGACGTGCTCGACGCGATCGACGCGATCGTCGCACCCGGGGTCGACCTCGCCGCAGGCGAGAAGTTCGACACCCCGCCCGCCCTGCTCGACCCGGCGCTGCGGCGTCGCTGAGCCAACGGGTGCGGTGGGCGGCGCCGTTGGTCCCGCCGCTGGTCTGGCTGCTCCAGACCGCCCCCGCCGACCATCTCGACTGAACGCCAGCACCGACGGCCCCTGGCCTGTCGTATCGGTCCGAGATGGTGCAGCCGGTGTGGGCGAACGGTGACACGTACGAGGCGTACGTGGGTCGGTGGAGCCGCCTGGTCGCTGTGTCCGCCGCCCGCTGGTCGGACGCGCCCTCGCCTACGGGCGCCGCGCGACCAGCGGGGCCGGTGCCACACCGCTCTCGCCCGTGCGGGACGCTCGGCGGACGGCGGGCACGACAAGCGCCGCCACCACTGCCGCGAGCGAGGTGACGGTCAGCATCTCGAACCCGTGGGTGAACCCGGACTCGTACGGCAGACCGTCCGGACGCAGGTGGCCGGTGACGATGCTGCTCATCACGGCCGCCCCGATCGATCCACCGATGGTCCGGATGTTCGCGTTCATCCCCGCCGCCACACCGGTCTGCGCGGCCGAGACGTTCTGCACGATCAGGTTCGTCATGGACGCGTACGCCAGGCCGATGCCGACCCCGAACACGGACGAGGCGACCACGATCTGCCAGCGTGCGTCGTGGGCCACGGCGAGCAGGGCGCACGAGACCACGCTGAAGGCGGAGCCCGCGGCGAGTTGTGCCTTACCGCTGAGAATCCGCTCCATCCGGCCGCTGACGATGCCGGTCAGGAACATGGCGACGAGCATCGGCACCAGCAACAGCCCCGCCTCGGTGACGCTGGCCCCGAACCCATAGCCCGCGACCGTCGGGGTCTGCACGAACTGCGGCAGGAACGCGAGGATGGCGAACATGCCCGCGCCGAAGAGCAGCGCGACCAGGTTGGTGGTCCACACCGTCGGCAGGCGCATCACCCGCATGTCGATGAGCGGGTTGGTCGAACGGGTCTCGGTGATCACCCAGGAGGCGAGGACGAGCACCGCGACGAGCAGGAGACCGAGTACCCTACCCGAGGTCCAACCCCACGCCGGGGCCTTGCTGACCGCCAGCATCAGCGCGACGAGCCACCCGGACAGCAGTACGGTGGCGAGCCAGTTGATCCGGCCCGGCGTCCGTACGGGCGACTTCGGTATGAGGAAGTGCGCCGCCACGGCCGTCGCGATCAGCACGACCATGGGGATCCAGAAGAGCCCCCGATAGCCGAAGGCGCCGACGATCGGCCCGGCGAGCACGGTGCCCAGTCCCCCGCCGGCGGCGAGCAGGGCCGACATCGCCCCGATCGCCGCCGTGCTCCGGGCCGCCGGGAACTCGTCCCGGATGATCCCGAACGACAGCGGGAAGACGGCACCACCGACACCCTGCACGATCCTGGCCACGATGAGCACGCCGATGTTCGGTGCGATGACGGCCAGCAGGCAGCCGGCGATGAGCGCGACCAGGGAGACGACGAACATCCGCTCCTTGCCGACCATGTCACCGATCCGTCCGAGGATCGGCGTGAAGACCGACGCGGAGAGCAGGTACGCCGTCAGCACCCAGGTCACGGTGTTCTGCGAGGTGTGCAGGTCGTGCTGGATCGTCGACAGCACCGGGCTGACGAGCGACTGCAGCATCGCGAAGAAACCGGCGCCGGCCGCGAGGACGGCGAATGTGATCCGGTAGGGGGTACGGGTGGTGGTCCGAGCCACGAAAAGACTCCAGTTCTCGGTGGTCGGGAGCAGACAGCGGTCCTGCTCAGACCGCGATGGTCTTGTGCTCCACGTACTGGGCCAGGCCGACGGCTCCGAACTCGCGGCCGATACCGCTGCCCTTGTAGCCGCCGAAGGGCGCGTCGAAGCCCGGGTCGGCGCCGTTGACGGTGAAGAAGCCGGTACGGATCCGGCGGGCGAGCGCCAGGCCACGCTCGACGTCGGCCGTCCACACCCCACCGCCGAGCCCGTACGGGGAGTCGTTGGCGATGCGTACCGCGTCGTCCTCGTCCTCGTACGCGATGACGACGAGGACCGGTCCGAAGATCTCCTCCTGGGCGATGCGCATGCCGTTGTCGACGTCGGCGAAGACCGTCGGCCGTACGTAGTAACCGCCCTCGAGCCCCTCCGGCACCTCGGGACCGCCGGTGACGAGACGCGCCCCCTCGGAGATGCCGAGTTCGATGTAGCTCCGGACCCGCTGCTGCTGGTCGGCGCGGACCATCGGGCCGATCCACGTACCCGGGTCGGCGGGGTCTCCCACGACGAGGCTCTCCGTCATGGTCTTCACGGCCTCGACGACCTCCTCGTAGCGGCTGCGCGGGGCCAGGATGCGGGTGTGCGCGACGCAGGATTCGCCGTTGTTGCCGAACGACAGGAACTTGAGTCCCTCGACCACGGCCGAGAGGTCCGCGTCCGGCAGGATGACCGTCGCGGACTTGCCGCCCAGCTCCAGGCTCACCCGCTTGAGCTGCTGGCCCGCCACGGACGCGATCGTGCGCCCGGCGGCGGTCGATCCGGTGAAGGCGACCTTGTCCACGTCGGGGTGCGCGACGAGATACGCGCTCGTCTCCCGGCCCGCCGGCAGGATGCTGACCACGCCCTCCGGCAGCCCAGCCTGCTCGAAGATCTCGCCCAGCACCAGCGCGTCCAGCGCGGTCTCGGGCGACGCCTTCAGGATGACCGTGCAGCCCGCCAGCAGCGCCGGAATCATCTTCACCAGTGCCGACTGGTGCGGGGCGTTCCACGGGATGACCGCGGCGACCACACCGACCGGCTCGCGTCGGATCAGCGGGCCGGATTCGGTTGCCCGTTCCTCCCACCCGAAGGCCTCGGCGGCCCTCAGGTAGGCGCCGGTCTGCTCCGCCAGTGCGTGCAGCGTCCACCGGGTGAACCACGACGCGGAGCCGTTCTCCGAAGTGATCAATGCGGCCAGTTCGTCGGCCCGCGCCGCGTGTAGTTCGTTGAATCGGGCGATGGTCGCCTGGCGTTCCCGCGGCGTCATCCGGGGCCACGGCCCGTCGTCGAAGGCCTTCCGCGCGGCGGCGACCGCCCGCTCGACGTCGGCCGGTGAGGCCTCGGCGGCCCGCCCCACCAGCGACTTGTCGTGTGGCGAGTGGACGTCGAGCAGGCCGCCCTCGGCGGGCGCTACCCACTGGCCACCAACGTAGAGCTTGTCGTGAACGATCACAGTGACTACTCCCTTATTGCAGGTTTTGGGCCGATTCGTAATCGGCGTCCGGACTGCGGCCCCCCGCCGCGTACGCGTTCCGCGCCGCGATCATCAGGGGCACAACAATGTGGCGCCTCGTACGTCTAGCTGCCACAAAACCGTAGCGCTTATCTCTGGTTTCGCCACCGACGTGTGCAACTAGCTGCGTGACCTGCCACACAGGGGTAGAATTGACGGCACTATGAGAGCCGACGCAGCCCGTAACCTCGACACGGTCCTCCACGTGGGTGCTCGGCTGCTCGCGCAGGATCCGGCCACGAGCATCGCCACGATCGCTGCCACGGCCGGCGTCGACCGGCGCACCGTCTACCGCCGATTCGCCACCCGGGAGGCCCTGCTCGCCGGGGTCTACCAGGCCAAGCTCGACGCCTCCGAGCGCGCGCTCGACGACGCCCGGCTGACGGAGGCACCGGTCGCGGTGGCCCTGCACCGCTATGTGGAGGGCATCATCCCGGTCATCCGGCGGTGGTCGATCCAGGTCCTCAAGCCAATGATGAACATGGACGTCGAGGCCGCGGCCCGGAGCAAGCAACTCGGCGAGCGGCTCGACCGGTTCATCCAGCGCGCCACCGACGAGGGGCTACTCCGCGCCGACCTGCCACCGGGCTGGGTCAGGACGCTGCTGGACCAACTTGTGAACGCCACCGCGGAAAACTTTCCCGACCTGGCCGCCGCACCCGCCGCCGACCTGGTCGTCGACGCGCTGTTGCGCGGCGTCGGGCGAAGCTGACGGGCAGGCACTGAGCGTCTGCACGGATGGGTCGCTGGGGTCCGTCCCCGCACGGCGTGGGCTCGCTCACCTCGCCGTTCAGCCGCCCAATGAGCCTTTCCGCGTAACGGTCCTGGCGGTGGGTGATCAGGTCCTGCGGGGGACCTTACTTACCAGGGCCTGAGGGCTCGGGGTTCTCGGCGAAGACCTGGGCGGCGACCTGGTAGCCGTCGAACGCGCGTGCTACGCCAGCGTAGGCCGCGACCTGAAGAAAGACTTCGGCGATCTCTTCCTTGGTGGCGCCGGCGTTGAGCGCGATGCGCAGCTGACCACGGAGGGGCTCCAGGACACCGAGCGTCGCCGCGATGGTGACGGACACCAGTGCCCGCGTCCGTGTATCCAGGTGCTCGGTGCGCGGCCAGACGTCGCCGAAGGCGTGCATCGTCGCGATCCGTTTGAAGTCTGCGCCGTTGGCTGGCTCACCAGGGGTGGCGCCAAGAAAGCGCTCCAAGCGGAAGCCCAGCAGACGCTCAGCCGTGTCCAGCGCGGCGGCGTACCCCGGGTCTGTCGCCGCAGATGCCGGATGATTCGTCGTCATGGTGCTCACTCTTCCATGCACAAGGACGAAGTAGACGATATCTGGCATTTCGAAACGTGACTGAAGGGCCGTACGCGGCACGCCGCCCGAGTAACCGTCACGCCGAGCCCCACCGGAGCCTTGTCGCAATTCGGACAAGACGGTAAAGCCCCTGGTAGAGCACTCTTGGGGCAGGTGGAGGTAGACGGGTGGCGGGCCACATCCCGATCCTCCGGCCCGGTTCGGACAAGATCGTCTGTACCGGTGCCGCCCTCACCCAGCCCGGCCTCGAAGCCGCGCCGGTCACGGCACAGCTGCCGCTCCGATCGCGCGTACGACAGGCCAAGGCTGCCACCGACACCCCTGCGGGCGCCCGCAGCGGTGCCTCCGCCCACCGGGACAGGGACGTCAGCACCGTCGGCTGTCAGGCAACGCCGTCCGCCGGCCGTGCCGCCGCCCCCGTGCCCCGCCGGCCTTTCGCACCGTGGACCCCGCCGGGGTCCGGCGTCGCTCGACCGCGCGCCGAGCCCTGGCGACCGAGCCAGAAAGGGCCCGACATGGCCGCTCCCACCGCGACCGCAGCCTTGAACGCATCCGTCTTCGCGCCGGGTGACCAGATGCTGCTGACCGTTACCTACTCGGACGCCGACACCAAACCGCTGACCGTCACCATCGTGGTCACCGACGCGCAGGGCAACAGCAGCGCGCCGGTCAAGGTCACGGCGGTCATCGACCCACTCACCGTGACCGTCTCCGACAACTCCGGGCGTACCTGGACCCGGGTTTCTGACAACGGCTCCGTGGCCGTGTATCGGTCGGTGGCGTGATGCCCCGGGTCACCGTCCAGGTCCGTGACGCCGCCGGCAACACCGCGACGGCCGCCGCCGACTACAGCCTGGGACAACCGGTGCTCGGCGGCTACTACCTCTCCGGGGGCGCCGACCCGACCGCCGACATGGCCGGCGGCAACTTCCGGTCACTCACCCAGTACCGCAGCTTCGCGGACGGCTACATCTTCCCCGGCTACAACCGGCCCTGGCTGGTCAACCTGGGCAAGGCCGGTGTGCAGATGAACATGGTCCTGGAGTTGAAGCACTACGGCGCCGCGAACTACGGAACGCAGAGCTTCTCGGTGGACGGCACCAGCTACACGGTGCCGGCGCCGACGATGACCATCCAGCAGCGACCCGGCACGACCTGGCCGAGGGCGTACGGGTACGGGCAGGTGATCAAGGGGCAGTGCGACGGGTTGCTGGCCCGCGCGCTGTCGCAGTACCGCACGCTCGGCTTCGGGGTGAACATCCAGCTCGCCTCGGAACTGGACACCGACCACGAGTTCGGCACCACCGAGGACGGCAAGGCGTACAGCTGGGCCGAGTCGGACGCGCGGGCGGTGCAGGCGATGAACTACATCCTCACGTGGTTCAAGGCGCGGACGCTGCCGGCCGGCACGACCTTCTCGGTGGGGCTCGGCGGTTTCGACAGGGCCTGCTTCCAGCGCACCCACCCGGAGTCGCTGATGTCCCGCCTCGACTATCTCCAGTGGAACGCGTACGCCACCAACGCCAGCCACACCGCGCTGGCCCGGTTCCGTCGCACCAAGGACTGGGCGGTGGCCGATCTCGGCCCGGTGGCGCTGTCCCGACCGGTGATCATCGCCGAGTGGGGGGTGCGGGTGGCCGAGATCCCGAACCAGGCCGCCTGGATCGCCACCGTGCCGGCGGCGATCGCCCAGCTCAACGCCGAGCGTGGACCACGGATCGTGCGGACCAACTACTTCAACTCCGGTTGGGGCACCCTGACGCCGAAGGCGCCCGGGTTGGCGGCGCTCCGCGAGGCGTACGCCAAACGGCCGTACGTCTGAGCTGACGCCGGAGGTCCGGTCGGCATAGCGCCGGCCGGGCCGACCGGGGAACCCTATGCTCGGATCATGGAACTTCGGATCTTCACCGAGCCCCAGCAGGGCGCCAGTTACGACCAGTTGCTCGCCGTCGCCCGGTGCGCCGAGGACGCTGGCTACGGCGCGTTCTTCCGCTCCGACCACTACCTGATGATGGGTGACGTGAGCGGCGAACCCGGCCCCACCGACGCGTGGACCACGCTCGCCGGCCTGGCCCGGGAGACCAGCCGCATCCGGCTCGGCACGTTGATGACCGCTGCCACCTTCCGGCTGCCCGGCCCGCTGGCGATCACCGTGGCGCAGGTCGACCAGATGAGCGGCGGCCGGGTGGAGCTGGGCATCGGCACCGGCTGGTACGCCGAGGAACACAGCGCGTACGGCATGCCGTTCCCGCCGCTCGCCGAGCGGTTCGACCGGCTGGAGGAGCAGCTCGCCGTCATCACCGGGCTGTGGTCCACCCCGGCGGGGGAGCGGTTCGACCATGACGGCCGGTACTACCCGGTCCGCGACTCGCCCGCCCTGCCCAAGCCGGTGCAGCAGCCGCGCCCACCGATCCTGCTCGGCGGGACGGGTCCGAAGCGCACCCCTCGGCTGGCCGCCCGCTACGCCGACGAGTTCAACCTGCCGTTCGCCTCGGTGCCGGACACGGCGGCGCAGTTCGACCGGGTCCGCGCGGCCTGCGCCGAGATCGGCCGGGACCCGGCCGACATGGTCTGGTCCAACGCGCTGGTGCTCTGCTGTGGACGCGACGACGCCGAGGTGGCCCGCCGCGCCGCCGCCATCGGCCGCGAACCGGACGAGCTGCGGGCCAACGGTCTGGCCGGGACTCCCGCCGAGGTGCTCAACACCATCGGCCGGTACGCGGAGATCGGCAGTGAGCGGCTCTACCTCCAGGTGTTGGACCTCAGCGACCTGGAGCACCTGGAGCTGGTCGCCAGCGAGGTGATGGCGAAGCTCTGAGCCGGGCGGATGGTGGGGAGCGACGCTGCCGGTCAGGCCCGGTGGGCGCCGCTCCCGACCGCGTCCGGGTCGCCCAGCACGGTGTCCAGCCGCCCGTCACGATCACTGTCGACGTAGGTGATGTCCGGGACACCGTCACCGTCCACGTCGATCTGGACGACGTCGGCCACGCCGTCACCGTCGAGGTCGGTGACCACCTCCACCGAGCCGTCCAGGTGACGGGTCACGATCGTCTGGGCGCCGGGGGCGCGCGGTGGCGGACCGGGCGTCGGCACCGGTGTCGGGGCGGGCGCGGGCGCCGGAGTGGGCCGGGGGCCGGGTGTGGGCGACGGGTGACTCGGCAACCCGCCGGACGGCGGTGCGCTGGCCTGCTCGACCCCGGTGCCGGTGGGGTCCAGCTCCTCCTCGGACGGGAAGACGTCGCCCCGTGGGGCCGGATCACGGTAGCTGCTCATGAGCGTAGGGTTCCCCGACGATGACGAGAACAACCGTGCCCGATCGTCCGGTGTCCCCGGTGCCCGGTTTGGCGGAAGATGCGGGGACCGACGCCACGGTCATGAACGGGGGTCCGAGCGTGGAACTGCGCCGGAGTCGGGGCGCCCGGGTGCTCGCCCTGGTCTGCGTACTCGGCGGGGTGCTCTTGTTGGTCTATCCCAGCGACGGCGCCCTGCTACGGACGATCATCGCGGTGGGGGCGATCGCGCTCGGCGCGGTGGCGCTGGTCAGCGCGTTGCGCCCGTTCCGTTTCGGGATCCACGCGGACGGGCTCACCATCCGACGGCCCGGCCTGCGCCGGGACATCCGGTGGGCCGACGTCGGCGCGCTGGTCCTCGACGAGCCGCCCCGACGCGACGGTCGTCCCGAACCGCCGCGACTGCTGCTGGTTCCCGCGCCGGGAGTGCGGCTTGAGCCGGTGACCGCCCGTCACCCGATCGACGGCCGACCCGCCATCGAACTGCTCGTTCTCGACCAGGTCCGGGAGCAGCCCGACCAGGTGTCCGCCGCGCTCACCCGCTACGCCGGAGGTCGTTTCGTCGACCTGCTCGCGCTGCGACGCGCCGCCTTCGACACCCCGGATCTCCCGGTCGGCCTGCGCGGGTACCACATGGACCGGGTCGACCGGTTGATCCGACGCGGCCAGGACGCCCTGATGTCCGGGGACGCGGCGACCCGACAGGCGGCCCGGGGTGAGATCGAACGCGCCAGCGCGGCCGGCCTGCCGATCGCCCAGCGTGGCTACCACACGTTCCAGACGGATACCGTTCTGGACGCCCTCGTCGCCGCGTTGGCCGACCAGCAGAGCACCGATCGGGAGACCGCCACATGACCGCGCAGGCACCGCACGCCGCGTCGAGCACCGACGTTCCGCGCCGCAACTGGGCCGGCAACGTACGGTACGCCGCGAAGGCGTTCCACCGGCCCACCTCCGTCGACGACCTGCGCCGGCTCGTCGCCGGCAGCAGCCGGATCCGGGCGGTGGGCAGCGGGCACTCCTTCAACAGCCTCGGCGACACCGACGGCGACCTCGTCAGCCTCGCCGGGCTGCCCCCGGTCGTCGAGGTGGACCACGAGCGCGGGCAGGTCACCGTGAGCGCCGCGATGCGCTACGGCGACCTCGCCCGACAGCTGCACACCCAGGGGTACGCGCTGGCGAACCTCGCCTCGCTGCCGCACATCTCGGTGGCCGGCGCGGTGGCCACCGCCACCCACGGGTCCGGTCAGAGCCATGGCAACCTGGCCAGCGCCGTCGCCGGTCTGGAGCTGGTCACCGCCGACGGCGACCTGCTGCGGGTCGACCGCGACACCGACAGGTTCGCCGGCATGGTGGTCGGGCTCGGCGCGCTCGGTCTGGTCACCCGGGTCACGCTGGATTTGGTGCCAACCTTCGCGCTGCGCCAGTACGTACGCCTCGACCTCGACCGGGCGGCGCTCGACGAGGCGCTCGGCTCGGCGTACAGCGTGAGTGTCTTCGCCGACTTCCGTACGCCCCGACTGCGCGAGGTGTGGCGCAAACAGTTGGCGGACCAGCCGCCACCCCCGGCGGACTGGCTCGGCACCACAGCGGCCGACCAGCCCCGGCACCCGGTGCTCGGGATGCCGCCGGAGAACTGCACCCCGCAGCTCGGCGAGGCGGGCCCGTGGCAGGAGCGGCTGCCGCACTTCAAGCTCGGCTTCACCCCCAGCAGCGGCGACGAACTGCAGTCCGAGTACCACGTCGCACGGGCGGTGGCGGCTGACGCGCTCGCCGCGCTGGACGACGTGGCGGAGCTGATCGCCCCGGTGCTGCTGGTGTCCGAGCTGCGCACCGTGGCGGCCGACGAGCTGTGGCTCAGCCCGAACTACCGGCGGGACAGCTTCGTGCTGCACTTCACCTGGGTCGACGACACCAGGGCGGTGCTGCCGGTGGTGGCCGCCGTGGAGGAGCGCCTGGCGCCCTTCGCGCCCCGCCCGCACTGGGGCAAGGTCTTCGTCACCGATCCGGCCGAGCTGGCCGCCCGCTACCCACGCCACCCCGACTTCGCCACCCTCCTGACCGACCTGGACCCCAAGGCCAAGTTCCACACCGAGGCCCTGGCCCACTACTTCCCCCGCTGACCTCGGTTGATCATGGGGTTAGCGATACCGATGTCGGCGTGTCGTGCCCGCTAACCTCATGATCACCGAGAGCTGGCGAGGGTGCTGCGTTGGACGGCTCGGCTGATGTCACTGGGGGAGATGATGCCGGTCAGGCGGCCGTCTTCGGTCACCACCAGGGCGCGGCCGTCGGCGCACTCGGTGAGGCGGGGGAGCAGATCGTTGAGCTGTTCACCGGGCTTCGCCAGCACCAACTGGTCGGCGCGGCAGGCCACCTCGGCCAGCGTGGTCGACGCCCGCCGCTCCGGCGGTACGCCCCGCACCCGGTCGACGGTGACCAGGCCGGTCGGCCGGCCGTCCTCGGTCAGCGGCAGCGCCGAATGCCGGTACGCGAACAGGTAGTGGTCGACGAAGTCCGCGACAGTCATCTCCGCCGAGGCGGTCTGCGGCTGCGAGGTCATCACATCGCCCACCCGGATCCCGCGCAGCGCGGTGCCGGTGCGGGCCTGCCGTTCCTCCATCCCGGCCGCGCCGATCAGGAACCAGCCGATCAGCGCCAGCCACAGCCCGCCGAAACCGAACCCGGCCAGGAACTGCCACAGCCCCAGGCCGATCAGCAGCACCCCCAGCACCCAGCCGGCCCGGGCGGCGACCACCGACGCCCGGGTTCGGTCACCGGTGGCCTTCCAGACCGCCGCGCGCAGCAACCGTCCACCGTCCAGTGGCGCGGCCGGCAGCACGTTGAAGATGGCCAGCAGCACGTTGATTCCCGCCAGCCAGGCCACCGCCCCGAACAGCAGCCCGGTCTGCCCGGCCAGTGCGAGCACCGCCGCGATGGCACCGAAGAACGCCCCGATCAGCAGACTGACCAGCGGGCCGACGCCCGCGATCCGTAACTCCGCGCCCGGGTCACGCGGTTCGCCCCGCAACTCGGCGACGCCGCCGAACAGCCACAGCGTGATGCCGTCGACAGTCAGCCCGTTGCGCTTGGCCACCACCGCGTGCGACACCTCGTGGGCGAGCAGGCCGACGAAGAAGACCACCGCCGCGGCCAGCCCGGCCAGTGTGTACGCCACCGGCGAGTGATCGGGGTACGAGCGGGGGAACTGGTTCGCGGCCAACCCCCACGCGATCAGCGCGAAGATGACCAGCACGCTCCAGTTGACGCCGACCGGCACTCCCGCGACCCGGCCAAGCCGGAAACTGGCCCTCATCCGAGCGGGGTACCCCGCCAGGCCGTGGGCATGCGAGGGCACTTCGCCTGATCGGTCAGCGGCGGGGGGCTTCGCTGGCGATGGTGGCCTCCCGGGGCAGGGCCGCCGCCCGCAGCGCCCAGTCGAGCGCGTAGTCGGCGATCTTCTCCCAGCCGTCCTGCCCGACGGTGAAGTGCGAGCGGCCGGCGAACTGCTCGTACGCGGTGAGCGCCCGCGACTTCTGGTAGAGCCCCGCGTTGGCGCGGACCACCGACGCCGGCACGACGTGGTCGACCTCGCCGGCCATCAGCAGCAGCGGCGCCCGGTCGTTACGCCCGACGTCGACCCGGGCTGGCGAGCGCGGGTCGAGGTTGGCGAACGCGCCCTCGAAGTAGACCCGCCCGGCACCGGGGACGGCGTAGCGTTGCCAGGCCCGGTCGGAGTCCTCCCGGCTCATGGCGTTGCCGAAGGTGTAGGCGAAGTCGTCCGGGGTGAACGGGACGGCCTTGTTCCGGTTGGCGGGGCTGCGCAGGATCGGGAAGCCCGAGCGCAGCTGACTCAGCGGCACCTTGAGCACGCCCTTCACCTGCGCGGGGTGCACGCCGACCGCCGCGGCGCCGAGGCCCCGGTCGACGAGGATCTGGGTGAACAGGCCGCCGAACGAGTGCCCCATGATGATCGGTGGTCGCGGCAGCGCCCGGATGATCTTGTCGTAGTGCGCGACGATCGTGGCGATGCTCTGCTCGGCGATCGGGCTGGGATCGTCCCGCAACTGCTCCACCGACCGGTCCATGCCGGGCCAGGCGGGGGCGATGACCTGCATGCCACGCTCGGTGTACCGCTGCGCCCACCCCTCCCAGCTGCGCGGCGTCATCCAGAGCCCGTGGATCAGCACGACCGTGTCGACCTGGCCCTGCGGCGTGGCACCCATCTCGTCCCCCCGGTGTCGCGGCATCCGGGGCAGCGGTTACCCGCTGCCGTGCCGGGAATTCCTCCGCCGGTTGCTCGCCTCGGCGGGTCGCGTTCGGGAGGCGGACGTGGCAGTGAGCGTGATGACACAGGGGCATCGTGATGACTCAGGGGCATCACGCTCGTCGCGATGTTTGCTCGCACGGAGGTCACTCTCCGTGGCGTCCGGCCCCTGACAAATGTCACGGCCGGGAGGTGACGACCGCTCCGGGCACCGGGGTACGCCCCGCCGGAGTATCAGTGCCATGACCAGTACGCATCCGGCTGTCGAGTTGGACGGCCTCAGCAAGAGCTTCGGCGCGGTCACCGCTGTCGACGGGTTGAGCCTGCGGGTGCAGCCCGGCGAGGTGGTGGCGTTCCTCGGCCCGAACGGGGCGGGCAAGACCACCACCATCGACATGCTGCTCGGGCTGTCCCGCCCGGACGCCGGCACCGTCCGCGTCCTCGGCGGCACCCCGGACGACGCGGTGGCCCGGGGGCGGGTCGCCGCCGTCCTGCAGACCGGCGGGCTGCTCAAGGACCTCACGGTGGGCGAGACGGTGCGGATGACCGCCCACTTCTACCGGCACACCCGCCCGGCGGCGGAGGTGTTGGAGCGGGCCGGTATCACCGACATCGCCGACCGGGTGGTCGGGCGCTGCTCGGGTGGTCAGCAGCAGCGACTGCGCTTCGCGTTGGCCCTGCTGCCCGACCCGGACCTGATGGTGCTCGACGAGCCGACCACCGGCATGGACGTCGAGGGCCGGCGGGACTTCTGGCAGGCCCTGCGCCGCGACGCCCGACGTGGACGGACCGTCATCTTCGCCACCCACTACCTGGACGAGGCGGACGCGTACGCCGACCGGATCGTGCTGGTCCGGCAGGGGCGCATCGTCGCCGACGGCACCACCGCCGAGATCAAGAACCTGGCCGCCGGTCGTACCGTGCGGGCCACCCTGCCCGGCGCGGACCAGGCCGCGCTCGCCGCACTGCCCGGCGTGGACGCCGTGGAGGTGCGCGGCGACAGCGTGCTGGTGCGGACCGGCGACTCGGACGCTGTCGCCCGACACCTGCTGACCCGGACCGCGGCCCGGGATGTCGAGATCACCTCCCGCAACCTCGAGGACGCCTTCCTCGCCCTGACCACCACGCAGACCGGAGCCTGAGATGACCACCTCCACCTCCACGCGCGCCGCTGTCACGACGCCGGACCGTCGGCTGCCCGCACTGGGCGGGTTCGCCCCGGGTGCCCTGGGTATCGAGCTGCGCCGGGTGCTGCGCAACCGCCGCACCCTCGCCTTCACGCTGATCATGCCGGGCGTCTTCTTCCTCATCTTCGGTCTGCCGCAGGGCGGGCAGTCACTGGACAACGGCCGTCCGGTGACGGCGTACGTCATGATCAGCCTGGCCGTGTACGCGGCCATGGTGGCGACCACCAGCGTCGGTGGTGCGGTGGCCACCGAACGGGCGCTGGGCTGGAGCCGACAGTTGCGGCTCACCCCGCTGCGCCCGGCGGCGTACGTGGCGACCAAGCTGATCACCGCGATGAGCCTGGGCCTGCTCGCGGTCGTCATCGAGTTCCTGGTGGGCGCCGTGGCCGGCGTTCGCGTCCCGGCGTACGTCTGGCTGCTGTCCGGGCTCGCCGCCTGGGTCGGCTCGCTGGTCTTCGCCGCGTTCGGTCTGTTCATCGGGTACCTGGCGCCGGCCGAGAACGTCATGCAGATCATCGGCCCGGTGCTGGCGGTGCTGGCCATGTTCGGCGGGCTGTTCGTCCCGGTCGAGGTGCTGCCGGACGTGCTCCAGCAGGTCGCGACGTTCACCCCGGTGTACGGCATGGGTGTGCTGGCTCGCGCCCCCCTCACCGGCGACGGGGTGAGCATGGCGGCGGTGGTCAACCTCGTCGTCTGGGCACTGGTCTTCGGCGTCGGCGCGGCCCGGCTGTTCCGCCGGGACACCGCGCGGGTCTGACCGGCCGGGCGGTTAGCGTGATCCCGATGGACCTCTCGACGGGGCAGCCCTGGCAGGTGAGCCGCCACTGGCGGTACACCGGCTGGCTGCTGGCCGCCGTCTGGTTGTTCTTCCTCAACGTGCCGCTCGCCACCGCGCTGCACCAACCGGAGCTGTGGCGGCGGATCCTCGGTGTGTCGACCCTGGTCGCCTTCAGCGTCGGTTACGTGCTGCTGTTCCAGTGGGCCCGCAAGCTGCGCCAGTCCCTGCGGCCGATCCCGGCGGGCCGGGCGCGGGCCGGGCTGGCGCTGCTGCTCGCTGTGGGTCTGGCCAGCCTCCCGGGCACCGGCGGGGACTGGCTGGCCACTCTGGTCTACGTGGCCGCGGCGGCGGTCTTCCTGCTGCCGCAGTGGGAGGCGTTGGCCGTCGTGGCGCTCTGCGCGGTGACCCCCGTGCTGGCGTCGTGGCTGGTGCCGGGGTGGGAGGCGGAGCACGGCATCGTCTTCGCGGTGCTGCTCGCCTCGTTCGCCATGTTCGGGGTGTCCCAGTTGGCCCAGCGCAACAGCGAACTGCGGGCCGCCCAGCAGGAGATCGGTCGGCTCGCGGTCGCCGAGGAGCGGGCCCGCACCGCCCGCGACCTGCACGACATTCTTGGGCACTCGCTGACCGTGGTGGCGATCAAGGCCGAGTTGGCCGGGCGGCTGCTCGATGTCGACCGGGAGCGGGCCGCCGCCGAGATCGCCGAGGTGGAGGCGTTGGCTCGGGCCGCGTTGGCCGACGTACGGCAGACGGTCGGGGCGTACCGCGAGGTCAGCCTCGCCGCCGAGGTGGCCGGCGCCCGCTCGGCGCTGGCCGCGGCGGGCATCGCGGCGGACGTGCCGACCGAGGTGCCGGACCTGCCGCGGGAGTGGGACCGGTTGTTCGGCTGGGCGGTACGGGAAGGGGTGACCAACGTGGTCCGGCACAGTGGGGCGCGGTGCTGCGTGATCCGGGTGCACCCGGATCGGGTCGAGATCAGTGACGACGGGCGTGGTCCGTCCACTCCCGACGCGAGCGGGCACGGGCTGGTCGGCCTGCGGGAGCGGGCGCGTCGACTGGACGCGGTGGTGACCGTCGGTCGCCGGCCGACGGGCGACGGTTTTCTGCTGCGTGTGCACACCCCGGAGGAGGCCCGGTGAGCGGCGGTTCGACGCCGATTCGGCTGTTGCTCGCCGACGACCAGGCGCTGGTCCGGGGTGCGCTGGCCGCCCTGCTCTCGCTGGAGGAGGACCTGACAGTGGTCGCCGAGGTCGGTCGGGGCGACCAGGTGGTGCCCGAGGCGCGACGCAGCGCCCCGGACGTCGCCCTGCTGGACGTGGAGATGCCCGGCCTGGACGGGATCGCCGCCACCTCGGCGTTGCGGGTGGCGCTGCCGACCTGCCGGGTGCTGGTGGTGACCACCTTCGGTCGACCCGGCTACCTGCGTCGGGCGATGGAGGCCGGTGCGAGCGGGTTCGTGGTCAAGGACACCCCGGCCCGGCAGCTCGCCGACGCGGTCCGTCGGGTGCACGCCGGCCTGCGGGTGGTCGACCCGACGCTGGCCGCGGAGACCCTGGCCACCGGCGCGAGCCCACTGACCGAGCGGGAGACCGAGGTGCTGCGGACCGCTCGGGGCGGCGGCACCGTCGCCGACCTGGCCCGGGCCCTGCACCTGTCCGAGGGGACGGTCCGCAACCACCTGTCGGCGGCGATCGGCAAGACCGGTGCCCGCAACCGGGCCGACGCGATCCGGGTCGCCGAGCGGAACGGCTGGCTGCTCGGCGAGTGACCGGCTGTGCCGGCGCTCAGGCGGTCGGCGGCGGAGCGGCCAGTTGGTCGACCACCACCACGCTGCTGCCGGGGCGGACCTCGGCGAGCAGCTCCCGCTGCCCGGAGCGGGTCAGCCGGATGCAGCCGTTCGTGGTGTTCTCGCCGAGCTCGTCGTCGTTGTGCCAGGTGTGCACGCCGATGTGCGCGCCGCGCAGCCCGTCCGGCACCGACTCCGGATCGTCCGGCACCGAACCGAGGGCGTAGATGTCCACCCCGCCGTAGACCGACTCCGGCGGTGGGGTGCGGCCCAGGATGAAGGTCCGCCCGAGTGGAGTCTCCTGGCCGGACTGGCCGAGGCTGACCTCCCAGGAACGCACCGCCTTGCCGGCCCGGTACCAGGTGAGCCGGTGCGCCTTGCGTTCGACGACGATCTGGTCGCGCAGCGGCACCGTCTCGAACCCGCCGGGTGGCAGCCAGGCGAGCCGCCGGTTGGCCGAGGGCAGCAGGACGGCGGTCCAGCCGGCCCGCCGCTGGGCGATCGGCATGGTCAGCTCCACACCGCGGATCGTCGGTTCGAGGAACGCGCGCGGACGACCACCGGGCGCGTCGTACGCGGCGATCCGTCTGGTCGGGTGCGCGCCGTCGGTCAGCGGCGTGACGTCCATGGTGGCCGGATCGGCGGGGAACCCGCCGGGTGCGGGGTCGTAGTCGACCACCGGCAGCCCGTCCGGGGCGGGCGCGGCCGGGGGGACCGACTCGTCCGGGCTCTGCTCCACACTGCTCGGGGTCGGGTCGGCCACCACCACGCTGCTGTCGTCGGGGGCCGTCGAGCTGGGGGTGAGGGCCTGGCCGACCAGCAGCGCGGTCACCAGCAGCGCGGGTACGCCGATGGCGGCGGTCACCCAGACGCCGCGACGGCGGGACGGAGTCTTTCGGTCAAACGACACGAAATCACTCTATGGTGGCGATTGCGCCGGGGCCCCCGGTTCGGCGAAATCCGCCGCCCGGAGGCCCCGACCGAATCAGATTCGTGCGCCGATGTGGATGGCCACGGCGTCGTGCGCGGGCACGTTGGCCGCGAACCAGCCGTTACCGTCCACCGTGATCACTGGTCCGCTGCACGTGCCGCCCGCGTACGTGCCGTGGATGACGTCGCAGTACCGGCCGGCGGGCAACCCCGTGTAGTACGAGCGACCGTTCACCGCGGCGTCCTCGTCGTTGACGGTGATGAAGCCCTTGCCACTGCGGCTGAACGCGATGTGGTTGTTGCCGTTGTCGTACCAGTTGGCCACCCCGGCGCCCTCGGTGGCGTTGCGGAAGCCGACCATGTTGGCGATCACCGGCCAACGGTGCTCGCACTCCCAGCCGGAGTAGCAGGTGGTGTTGAGTGTCTTGTTGGCCCCGTCCGACGGCGGGCCGGCGTCGCGGCTGCTGAAGGTGTAGCTGGACATGACGGTGGGGGAGCCGTACGGCCAGGCCAGCATGAAGGCGTTCGCCAGGGCGTAGATCCCCCGGTCCTTGTAGGTCAACACTCCGCCGGAGTCGCGCTGGGTGTCGTGGTTGTCGACGAACACCGACGCCGGGCCGGTGGGCAGGTGCCCCCAGCCCTCGCCGAAGTTGCGCAGGTACGCCAACCGCTCGGACCGGAAAACCCGGGCCAGGTCCTTGCCGTAGCGGAACTCGTGCACGTCACCGTTGCCGGTGTACTCGGTCGGCTGGACCGGCTCGCCGGCACCGTAGATGACCTCCTGCACGATGTACGCGGAGCGGGACAGCTTGCCCCTGATCGCGGCGATGTCGGCGGCCGGCATGTGCTTGCTGGCGTCCATCCGGAAGCCGTCGACGCCGAGGGAGAGCAGGTCGTTGAGGTACGAGGCGATCTTCGTGCGGACGTAGTCCGACTCGGTCTTCAGGTCCGAGAGGTTGACCAGCTCGCAGTTCTGCACCTCGTACCGGTCGTTGTAGTTGGCGATGTCGTCGCCGCCGTTGCGCCCGCAGTGGTGGAAGTCCTGGGTCTGGTAGATGCCCGGGTAGTCGTAGTGCGAGTAGGACGAGCCGGCCCAGCCGGTGCCGCCGTTGTCCTGACCGGACATGTGGTTGACCACCGCGTCGACGATCACCTTGACCCCGGCCGCGTGGCAGGTGTTCACCATCGACTGGAACTGGGCCCGGGTGCCCTTGCGGGACTCGATCCGGTAGCTGACCGGCTGGTACGCCAGCCACCACTGGTTGCCCCGCACGTGCTCCTGCGGGGGTGAGACCTGCACGTAGCCGTAGCCCTTCGGGCCGAGGGTGCTCTGGCACTCGTTGGCCACCGAGGGCCAGTTCCACTCGAAGAGCTGGACGATGACCTTCTTGCCGCCGGACGGGGCGGCGACGGCCGGGGGTGCCGTCACTGTGGTGGGGACGAGCAGGCTGGCGATCAGGCCGAGGGCGAGGAGCGCCGAGCCGCGTCGACGTCGGTGCATGGGGACTCCTGACGGGAGCGGGAGCGGGGGTGGTGGTGCGGTGGGGGAACGCCGGGTTGCCGGAATCTTGCAACCCGGGCTGAAATTTGCTGAAAGGTTACAAGCGTGTTGCACGGAGTGTCAATGCATGCACGTTCGTCACTGTCCGATCTGGTGGGTGGGAGCGGGGTGCAACGCACGGCCGTGCCCCTCGGTTCGATCTCGGCCCAGAAATTTTTCGCGGCGGGTGATCCGCGCGCCCCGCCGGTCCGTACTGGATGGGGGAGCAGGGGTCGGCCGGTGGTACGCCGCCGCGAGACGATCGAGGAGCAGATGGCCCGGGCACAGCAGGACAAGAAGGCGACGATCCGGACCACCGCCAGCAGTCGGGGGGTGCGCACCCCGTCCCGGTCGGCGAGCGCCCTGCTGATCGCTTCGGTGCTCGCCGCGCTCTGGGCGGCGATCATGCTGACCGGCACCGGTCAGACGGCGTACGCGTACGGCTTCTTCTTCACCGAGTTCTTCGCCGGGGTGGTCTCCCTGGTGTCGTTGAGTCTCACCGTCATGCTCGGTCTGCTCGCCACCGACCGGCTGGTGCTGCGTATCCCGCACCGGGTGCTGATGCAGTCGGCGCACCGGGCCACCGGTGTGCTGGGGGTGGCCGGGCTCGGCTTCCACGTCCTCACCAAGATCGGCACGGGGCGGGCGGCGGCGACCGACGCGCTGGTGCCGTTCGTCGGCGGCGGGGGTTTCTACGTCGGGCTCGGCACCGTCGCCGCGCTGCTGATGGTCAGCGTGATCTGGACCGGCATCATCCGCGCCCGCTTCGCGGGCGTCGGTCCGAGGTGGCTCTGGCGCGCGCTGCACTCGACCGCGTACCTGGCCTGGCCCTTCGCCATCCTGCACGGCCTCAACGCCGGTCGGGCCGCAGCGCCCTGGGTGATGTTCAGCTACCTGGGCTGCGTCTTGCTGGTGGTGCTGGCCCTGCTGGTGCGGTTCTCGGTCACCATCGGTCGGCGCAGCCGCGAGCAGCACCAGGCAGCGGTGCGCAACGCGGTGATGGTCGGCCGGGCCGAAGAGGCGAAGACCGCCCGATCGCTGCTGGCCGGGTTGGGTCGGCGCCCGAAGGCCACCGACAAGCGTCCCGCCTGGGCGGACACCGCCACCGCCACCTGGACCGCCCCGCCCGCCCGCCGCGACCCGGAACGGTTCACCGTCCCGGTGGTGCCCGAGCCCGGCTCGCTCGTCGAACCGACCCGGCCCAGCCGACGCCGACGGGAGGAGGAGCCGGCGGCCTACCGCGACACCGAACGGTCCTCGCGCGGCCGGCGCGCCGAGGAGGAGCCGACGACCCGCCGGTCGGCCCGCCGCGGCGTGGACGACACCGACACCCGTCGACGCGACGAGGAGGAGGTCGAGCCGGTGACCCGGCGGCGCGCCTCGCGTACCCGCGACGAGGTGGCACCAGCCGGCCGGCGGCGCGTCGACGAGCCGGCCGCCGAGCGGTCCCGTCGCCGGTCCCGCAGCGAGGACGACGGCAGCCGCTACTCGGCGCCGCCGCGGCCGACCCTCGACGAGGCCGAGGAGCCGTGGGACAGTCCACGCCGGTGGCAGGCCGACGAGCCCATCTCCGCCGGCCCGGTCTCCGTCGAGCCGATCTCGGCCGGCCCGATCTCCAGCAGCCCGATCTCGTCGGCGCCGCGCAGCGGCAGCGGCCGGCACAGCGCCGAGGACGACCTGCCCGAGGAGCCGGACTACTGGCGTCCGCCGGCCCGGTACGTGCCGGACGAGGTGCCCGTCGACGACACCCCCACCCTTGTCGACCTGGCGTCACGGCGGGCCAAGCGGGCAGCCGGCGAGGGCCGGTCCAAGCGGCGCAAGGCCAGCGCCGACGCGGTGGACGGGGCGTACTGGGCCGGGCTGCGGGGTGAGGCGAAGTGATGCGCACCGCCGTGCCACCGGTCGCCTGTGTGGGCGAGCCCCGGCTCACCGCCGGCTTCGCCGAGTACGGCCGACTCGACCTGATCGCGCACGAGGAGGTGCACGGACCGATCGGCCCGATGGAGCCGGCGCAACTGCTCCGGCTCGCCGAGGGCATGCAACTCAAGGGCAAGGGCGGGGCAGGGTTCCCGTTCGCCCGCAAACTGCGCGCGGTGCTGGAGTCCTGCGAGCGGCAGGACCTCGCCGCCGTGGTGGTGGTCAACGCCACCGAGGGGGAGCCGGCCAGCTGGAAGGACAAGGTGCTGCTGACCCGCGCCCCGCACCTGATCCTGGACGGCGCGGCGCTGGCCGCGTACGCCCTGGACGCCGACGAGATCGTGATCGGCGTGGCGGACGACGGGGTCGGCCGGGACTCGCTGATGGACGCCCTCGACGAGCGCCGGATGCCGGTGCAGACAACGATCGTCACAGTGCCGCACCGGTTCATCTCCGGCGAGGGCGGCGCACTTGTCAACGGGATCAACGGGCTGCCGCACATCCCGCCGGGCACCAAGAAGCGCTCCAGCGACTCCGGGGTCAGCGGCCTGCCCACCCTGCTGTCCAACGCCGAGACGTACGCCCAGCTCGCCGTCGGCGCCCGACTGGGCCCGTACGAGTACGCGGCGCTCGGTACCGACGACGAGCCGGGCACCGTGCTGCTCACCGTGACCGGGGCGGCCGGCCGACCGGCCGTTGTGGAGTGCACCGCCGGCATGCCGCTGCGCGACGTCCTCGACCTGTGCGAGGTGCCGGACGTCCAGGGCATCCTGATGGGCGGCTACCACGGCAAGTGGATCACCCCGGAGGCGGCGGAGAAGGCCGAGGTCTCCCGCAAGGGCCTGGCAGCGGTCGGCGGCACGCTCGGCGCGGGCATCATCGTCCCGCTCGGTGTCGACACCTGCCCGCTCGGGGAGGCCGCCCAGGTGGTGCGCTACCTGGCCGGTGAGTCCGCCGGGCAGTGCGGACCGTGCAAGATGGGCCTGCCGGACCTGGCCCGCGCGGTGGACCTGGCCGTCGCCGGCAGCCAACCGGCCGACGTGGTGCGGGCCGCGGCCGGCGAGGTGAAGGGCCGGGGCGCGTGCAGCCACCCCGACGGCACCGCCCGGTTCGCGCTCTCCGCGATCGAGGTCTTCGCCGAGGACCTGCGGCTGCACAGCACCGGCGACGGCTGCGGCCGGCGGGTCAAGGGCGTGATGGGGCTGCCGGGCGCACCCGACGCGAACCCGCAGAAGCTCACCCTGGACTGGTCGCGCTGTGACGGGCACGGCCTGTGCGCGCACGTCGTCCCGGACTTCATCCGCCTCGACGCGAACGGATATCCCGCCTTCCCGGCCACCCCCGTGCCGACCTGGCTGCGGGAGGGGGCGCTGAAGGCGGTCAAGGTCTGCCCCGAGTTGGCCCTCCGACTCGCCAAGGCCGAGTAGGTAAGCCTCAGGTCCAGCAAGGGTCCCTTCCGGACCGGAGACGGAGGAACGGATGCGGATCAGCAGGACGTGGACGGCGGCCGGGCAGCTGAGCCGCTGGGCAGCGGCCGGGCAGCTGAGCCGCTGGGCAGCGGCCGGGCAGCTACGCCGTGGTGCCACCGCTGGGGCACTCGTGGTGGCCCTGCTCGGCGTCGCCGCCTGCACCGGCACCGCGCCGGGCGGATCCACCGCCGCCGGATCGGCCCCGGTCGTTGCCGCGCCGACCGCGACACCGCCCTCGCCGACCGCCTCGCCCACCGGCGGACCGCAGGCCGCTCCGGTGCAGGTCCCGGACGTGCTGCGCTTCACCGGGACGACCCTCGGCGGGGCCGCGTTCGACGCGGCGCAGCTCGCCGGCAGACCGGTGGTGTTGTGGTTCTGGGCGCCGTGGTGCGCCACCTGCGCCAGTCAGGCCTGGACGGTGGCCGAGATCGCCCCGAAGTACCGGGACACCGTGCCGATCGTCGGCGTGGCCGGGCTGGGTGAACGGAAGGCCATGAAGGAGTTCGTCACCGAGTTCGAGCTCGACGGCACACCGCAGATCGAGGACAGCAAGGGAGTGCTCTGGAAGCGGTTCAAGGTGACCGAGCAGAGCATCTTCGTGGTCATCGACCGCAGCGGCACGGTCGTCCACCAGGGATTCCTGGACGGTGAGGCGCTCACCGCCAGGGTCGCCGTACTGGCCGGGGCGTGACCGGCGCACTGCTGCTCGCGCTGACCGCCGGCATGCTCGGCGCGGTCAACCCGTGCGGCTTCGCGTTGCTGCCCGCGTACCTCTCGCTGTTGGTCGCCGGGACGTCGGACACCCGCGGCGCGGTCGGCCGCGCGCTCACCGCGGCGGCCGGGCTGACAGTGGGGTACGTGCTGGTGTTCGGCGCGTTCGGCCTCGCGCTCGCGCCGCTGGCCGGCTGGTTGCGGCCCCGGCTGCCGTGGTTGACAGTGGCGCTCGGCGTGCTGCTGCTGGTGGCCGGCTGCTGGTTGCTCGCCGGTCGGCGGCTGCCCACCCCCGGCTGGTCCGCCCGGGCGCCCCGACTGACCCGGTCCTGGCCGTCGATGGCGCTGTTCGGCGCGGCGTACGCGCTGGCGTCGCTCGGCTGCGCCATCGCTCCGTTCCTGGCCATCGTGGTGACCAGCCTCCAGGCCGGCTCGACCGGTCAGGGGTTGGCGCTGTTCGGCGCGTACGCCCTCGGGATGGGTCTGGTGGTCGCTGTCGCCGCGCTCGGGGTGGCGCTGCTGCGCGACGGCCTGGTGGCCCGGCTGCGCGTCGCCGGGGCGTTGGTGCCCCGCCTCAGCGGCCTGGTGCTGCTGCTCGCCGGCGGTTACGTCGCCTGGTACGGCTGGTACGAGCTACGGCTGGCCGCCGGTCGCCGCGACGCGCTGCACGACCCGGTCATCCGGGTGGCCGCCCAGGTCCAGCGAGCCCTGGCCGACGCCCTCGACCGGATCGGCCCGGCGGTGTTGCTGGCCGCCCTGGCCGCCCTGCTCCTGGCTGCGCTCGTGGCGAAGCGCGCCCACCGCCCTCGTCGTCCCTGAGGCGACGGCGTCGGTCTTGACATCGGGAAACGATCACCGGAGGCTGTCTGACAACGTTGTCACACCGAAGGACCACCATGCGCATATCCGAACTCGAGTTGAGCCGGCGGCGGTTGCTCATCCTTGGCAGCGCCATCGGCGCTGGACTCGCCATCGCCCGACCCGCCGCCGCCCAGGCCGCGCCATCCGCCACCTGGTCACCGGCCGCGGCCATCGGCCCGGTTGCGAACACCTACCACGCGCTGCTGCTCGCCCACACCCGATGGGCCGAGGAGCAGTGGGATCCGGCGATCAACGCGTACCGCCTCGCGGACTTCAGGTTCGCGGTCGTCCTCGGTAACGCGGTCCTGCTCACCTCACCCGGGTACGACGCGGCAGCGGCAGGCGTCGACCGGGACACGCTGCACGCCCGTACCGTCGCCACCATCCGCCGCTTCGCGGCCACCAACCGGCTCACCGGCGGCACCGAGTGGGGCCGACAGCTGTTCTGGGACAGCACCTTCGAGCTGTACTTCGTCCTGGCCGCCCGACTGCTCTGGTCCGACCTGGACGAGGTGACCCGCACCAACGTCGACCGCATCGCCCGCGGGCAGGCCGCGTACGCCCACTCCCTCGGCACCGGTAACGACCCGCTCAGTGGCGGTTGGACGCCGAACGGCCTCACCGGTGGCTGGATCGGGGACACCAAGCTCGAGGAGATGGGGGTCTACGCCCAGGCGATCGCGCCCGGTCTGGCCTGGGCGCCGGACGACCCCGCAGCCGCGGCGTGGCGCGAGCGGTTCTCGATGTGGACGCTCAACGCGACCGGACTACCGGCAGCCGACCGTGCCAACCCCGCCGTCGTCGACGGGCGGGCGGTCGCGGACTGGAACACCGCCCACAACATCCACGACACGTTCCTGGTCGAGAACCACGGCTCCTTCGGCCCGCACTACCAGGAGGAACTGTGGCGCACCGCGGGTCGTACCGCGGCGCACTTCCTGACCGCCGGCCAACCGCTCCCCGAGGCACTCACCAGGCAACCCAGCGGTGCCGAGCTGTGGCGGACCATGCGGCTGCTGGCCAGCGACGCCGGCGAACCCTTCATGCCGATGGTCGCGGACCGCTACCACCTGTACGGCCGTGACGTCCTGCCGCTCGCCTTCCTCGCGCAGGTCCAGGGCGACCGGCACGCCGCCCGGGCCGAGGCGGACCTCGCCGACCGGCTCATGCCCTACCTGAACTACCCGCCCGAGAATCGGCTCACCAAGTTCAGCGGCGAGCCGAAGTACGAGCCCGAGGCCCGGGCCGAGGTCGCCATCAGCTATCTCTTCCATGCCTGGCGGGCAGCCAACGGCGGCGTGGTCCAGCCGGTCGCCAGCACCGCGTTCTTCGCGGCGGCGGCGGGCACCAGGGACTTCGGGGAGCAGGCCGGGCTGACCGCCCACCAGAGCGCGACCGCCTTCGCCGCGGCGGTCAGCAAGACCGGATTCGTCTCGTTCCAGTGGGCCCCCGCCCACGACAACTGGTTGTTCGACACCCGGGCCGCCTCGCTGCTGCCGAGGCAGTCCGCGCCGGTCCTCGGCCGCGCCTCCGCCGCGTACACAGTGGCCCGGGACGGTGTCGACGCCACGGCGACCGTTCTCCGCGTCGCCGGCGGCACCGCCGGATACGTCACGCTGCCCACCGGAACGGTCGTGTACGCCACCACCGGCATCGGTGCCGACGAGGGCGCGCTCACCCTGTTCAACCTGGACATGCCCGGCGTACCCGGGCTCACCGGCACCCGTACCTTCACCGGCGAACAGGGGTCCGTCACCCTGGCCGGACAATCGGGCGTCGGCGACGGCGGAACCGACCAGATCAGCTTCGCGCCTCGTCCAGCCCGGTACGTGCGGATGCTCGGCCGATCCCCCGTCAACCAGTACGGCTACTCGCTGTTCGCCTTCGCCGTGCTCGACGCCGGCGGGGTCGACCGCGCCATCGGGCGGCCCACCACGGCCTCGTCCGCCGACCCCGCCTACCCCGCGGCGCGCGCGACCGACGGCAACCCCGGCACCCGCTGGGCGGTCGCCCGCGAGGAACGCGCCCGCGCGGACAGTTGGCTCGCCGTCGACCTCGGTGAGCCCATCGACATCAGCGGCGTACGCCTGGACTGGGAGGCCGCGTACGGCACCCGCTACGTCATCCAGACCTCACTCGACGGCACCGACTGGAGCGACGCGGCGGTGGTGCCGGACAGCCCGACCATCACCGGCTCCTGGCTCGACGTCGACGGACGAGCGGGTCTGGTGGTCCACAACGCCCAGAATCCGATCACCGTGACCGCCACCACCGTCACCCTGTCCAGCGGGCCGGCCACCGGCAGCACCCGGCTGATCATCGAGGGGTACGCGGGCGCGGACAGGTCGGCCCTGGCCGCTGCGGCGTCGCGAACCCTGCCCAGCGGCGGTCCGGAGGCGTTGCGGGTGAGTGACGCCGACGGATACCTCAGCCTGTTCAACCTGTCCGACGACGACATCACGGCGGCCGTCACGCTTGCGCAGCGCGCCACGCTGCGGCTGTACCACGGAAGCCAGGTCACCGGATCGGGGACCAGCACGTACCAGGTCGACCTCGCCGCATCGACCGCACGCGTCGAGCCGCCCCGGTTCACCGTGACCGCGGCACAGCCGGAGAAGACGATCCCCGCCGGTACCCGGTTCGACGTCACCGACTCGCACCACCTCCGAGTCACCGCGCCCGCCGGGCAGATCGTGAAGGTGCAGGTGGAGTCCGCGGCCGGCGGCGCCCGACAGCGAGTGACGGTTCCCGCCGGACACCGCAAGGACGTCGCGTTCGCGGGTGGGACGGTGACGCCGACACGTGACCTGGCCCGGTCCCGGACGACCTACCCGACGTCACCGCTCCCGGCCGGCATGACCGACCCGTCGGCCGCCGTCGACGGCGACCCGGGGACCGCCTGGCAACCCGGCCCGAACGGCCGACTGGTGATCGACCTCGGATCGCTCCGGGATCTGGCATCGGTCCGCCTGACCTGGACCCCCGGTCGGCGGCGGCCGATCACCGTGGCCACCTCGGCCGACGGACTCGGCTACGTGACGGTCGCCTCGGTCCCGAAGCCGAAACCCGAGACCACGGTCACGACCAGGTCCTCCGGACGGTACCTGGCGATCGCGGTCGCCGACTGGCAGCCCGGTGACGCCCGGCTGACCCACGCGGAGGTGTTCGGTGCCTGAACCGGCGGGATCGACCACGGTCTGACACCCGTGGCCCGAAACGACGACTGCGGGGCTGGTGCGGATCGCACCAGCCCCGCCGCCGACTGATTCAGCGCAGGGGGGTCAGCCGGTCGGTGCCCAGGCGCTCCTGGAGGACCTTCGGGACCAGGACGCTGCCGTCGGCCTGCTGGTACTGCTCCAGGATGGCCGGGAAGAGCCGGCTCGTCGCCAGCGCCGAGCCGTTGAGCGTGTGCACGAAACGGGTCTGCTTGCCGCCCGGCTCGCGGTAGCGGATGGCCGCCCGACGAGCCTGGTAGTCGCCGGCCCAGGACACCGACGACACCTCCTTGTACTTGCCGGTGCTCGGCATCCACACCTCGATGTCGAGCGTCTTCTTCATCGAGGCGCTGGCGTCACCGGCCGAGAGCAGCGTGCGCTGGTAGTGCAGACCCAGCCCCTCGACCAGGCTCTCGGCGTGGGCGAGCATCTCCTCCAACGCCGCGTCGGCCTGCTCCGGCAGGGTGAACTGGAAGATCTCCACCTTGTTGAACTGGTGCCCCCGCACCGTGCCGCGCTCGTCCGAGTGCGAACCGGCCGACTCCCGCCGGTAACACGGGGTGTACGCGAACGCCTTCAGCGGCAGCTTCGGGGTCTCCAGGATCTCGTCCTGGTACGCGCCGAGGATCGCCGTCTCCGACGTGGGCAGCAGGAACTGGCCGCGCGGGGCGGACGCCGCATCCAGGTGGTAGACGTCGTCGTAGAACTTGGGGAACTGCCCGGCGGCGAAGCCGGCCGAATCCAGCAGCAGGTGCGGCGGGAGCAGGAACTCGTAACCGGCCCTGATGTGCTGGTCGACGAAGTAGTTGAGCAGCGCCCACTCCAGCCGGGCGCCGATGCCCGTGTAGATCCAGAAACCGGACCCGCCGAGCTTGACGCCGCGCTCGTAGTCGACAAGGCCCAACGCCCGGCTCAGCTCCACGTGGTCGCGGACCTTCTCGATCACCGGAGGCTCACCGAAGGTCTTCACCACCCGGTTGGCTTCCTTGCCGCCGGCCACCACGTCGTCGCTGGGCAGGTTGGGCAGCTCGCTCATCGCGTCGCGCAGCCGGACCTGCACCTCGTCGAGCTGGGACTCCAGCTCGGCGAGCTGCCGACGCTCCGCCTCCGGCGCGGCGACCTGCGGCTCCTCGCCGGCCCGCTTCGCCTGCGCGTACGCCCGGGCCTCGGCCTTGCGGCGCTGCCGCTCGGCGTCGATCTCCGTGATCAGGGCGCGGCGTTCCTGGTCGAGCCGCTGGATCTCGTCCAGGGCACGGGTGACCTCGGCGGGATCCAGACGCTTCGCCAGCGCGGTCGCCACCGCCTCGCGATCCTTCCGGATCAACTCCATGTCGAGCATGCTGCTCCGTACGCCTCCGTCCGGGGTCACAGGTGAACCACCAGATGCTACCGTCGCGGGCTTTTCCGCCCGGGACGGGGAGGTTCTAGAGCCGGATCGGCATCAGTACCGAGTAGGTGTCCGCGTCGTCCGGTCGGCGTACGGCCAGCGGGGCGATCGGCCCGTCCAGCTCCAGCACCAGTTGCGGCCCACCGGCCGCGTTCAACGCGTCCAGCAGGTAGCCACCGTCCACCCCGACCCGCAGCGCGTCGGTGCCCAGGTCAGCGGCGGGGAGCAGCCGCAGCTCGCCCCGGTCGTCGACGCCGAGCACGGTGACCGCACGTGTCGTGCCGTCATGGTCGCGGTCGACGGTGGGGGCCGCCGGGTCGGCCAGCGCGGCGCGCAGGGTGGCCACGTCGACCGGGATCCGGCGCGCGGTGGACCGCTCGCCGACCGCCTTGCGCAGCAGCCGGTGGTAGTCCGGGAAGTCGTACGGCAGGGCGGTGCCGGTCACCGTGCCCTCGGCCACCCGCACCCGCAGGTCCGCGCCCGCCACTGTCAGCCGGACCGGCCAGGTGTCGGCGGCGTCGAGCAGTGGCCGGAGCTGGTCGACGAGGGCCACCGGCACGAACACCCGCACCGGCGGGCCGTCGACGTCGGCAGCGGCCCGAGCCAGCGCCAGTCGGTACCGGTCGGTGGCGACGAGTCGGACGCCGTCGGTCTCCACGTCGAACAGCACGCCGGCGAGCATCGGCATCTCCGGGTCGACGGTGACGGCGAAGCGCACCGCGTCGAGCGCGGCGGCCAGGGCGGCGGGGGAGACCAGCAGCGTGGTGGCGGTCGGCGGGGTCGGGTCCAGCAGGGCCCGGAGCCGGTCGACCTCACGGCGGGCGTCGTCGAGCCCGTCGGCGAGCCGGCGCAGGTGCGTGTCGAGCAGCTGGTGCACCACTGCCGGCTCGGCGCGTACCGCGGTGGCGATCTGCGGCACCGGCATGCCGATCCGGCGCAGCCCGGCCACCAGCCGGGCCGGCGCGACCTGCTCGTCGGTGTACCAGCGGTAGCCGGTCACCGGGTCGACCAGGGCCGGCTCCAGCACGCCGGCCGAGTCGTAGAAGCGCAGGGCGCTGACCGTCAGGCCGCTGGCCCGGGCCAGCTCGCCGATGCTGTGCAGGTGACTCACGCTGGGCATCCTGCCCCCTCGACCCGGTTGAGGGTCAAGCCGAGCGTTCCAGCACCCGGAAGGTGAGGCCGGCCCGGACCAGCCGGTCGAGCAGCGCGTCACCCATCGCGGCCACCGGGGTGAGCTGCCCGGCGGTCGGCGGCAGCTCGTCGAGCGCCAGGCACAGCGCCGACTCGCCGAGCATCTTCGCCGTCTCGTCGTAGCCGGGGTCACCGCCGGCGACCTCGGTGACCACCCGCTGCCCGCCGCCGGTGCCGACGAACCGCACCCGGAACCACGACGACGCCCGCTGCTGCGCCGTGGGCCCCTGCCCGGACGCGAGCCGGCCGAGCAGCCAGCGCCGACTGGGCGGCAGCTTCACCAGCCCGACCAGCGCGCCGAGCCCGGCGGCACCGACAAGCACTGTGGGCAGCCGCTTCACCGCGGCGAAGTGCCGGTAGCGGAAGTCCGGGCCGTACTCCGGGCGGGCCGCCGCCGAACGGCGCACCACCTGCGGGTCGATGGTCGGCAGCGGCACCGTCCAGATGCCCAGCTCCGCCGAGCGGGCCAGCCGGCCCGGCACCGCCCGGACCCGACGGTCGGTGGGGCGCGGCTCGACCGCCCGGCGCTCCCGGGCGGCCCGGCTGGCCTGCCCGCTACGGGAGAACGCGGTGAGCGCCGAATGGTAGGTGCCGGCGGAGAACCGGCCGCCGGCGCGCACGTACCCGTCCACGGTGATCGGGACGTCGGCGGGCAGCTGCTTGACGGTGAACCAGACGCCCAGGTCGTGCGGGACGGAGTCGAACCCGCAGGCGTGCACCAGCCGCGCGCCGGTGCGTGCCGCCTCGGCGTGGTGGCGCACGTACATCAGGTCGACGAACTCCGGCTCGCCGGTGATGTCCAGGTAGTCGGTGCCGGCCCGGGCGCAGGCGGCGACCAGCGGCTCCCCGTGGTGGATGTACGGGCCGACGGTGCTGGCCACCACCCGGGCGTTCTCCGCCACCACCCGCAGCGAGTCGGCGTCGGTCACGTCGGCGGTGAGCAACGGCAGGTCGGCCAGGCCCGGGTCGATGGCGGCGAGCCGGTCGCGGACGGCGGCGAGGCGTTGCGGGTTGCGCCCGGCCAGCGCCCAGCGCAGCCCGGCCGGTGCGTGTCGGGCCAGGTACTCGGCGGTCAGGCCGCCGGTGAACCCGGTCGCGCCGAACAACACCACGTCGTACGTTCGCTCCACGGCCATCCCCGGAGTCTGCCATTCGCCCCCGCCGATCGACACTCGTCACGGCGTGAACACGGCCCGTACGCAACCGTCGGCCCGGTCCCGGAACAGCGCGTACCCCTCGGGGCCCCGCGCCAACGGCAGTCGGTGGGTGGCCAGGTGCTCGGTCCGCAGCTCGTCGCGGGCCATCCGGTCCAGCAGCGTCGGCACGTCGCGCAGGTCGGGCCGGCCCGCACCGTGCAGCGTGAGCCGCCGTTCGGTCAGCGCACCCAGCGGGAACGCGTCGACGAACCCGGCCGTCCCGCCGAGCACCACCACCATGCCGCTCTTGCGGCAGGCGTGCACCGCCTCCCGCAGCGCGTCCGGCCGGTCGGCGTGCTGGCCGCCGAAGCGGTCGGCCACCGACCGGGTCGGCGGCGCGCCGACCGCCACCACGCACACGTCCGGCCCGCGCCCACCGCTGCGGTCGCGCAGCTCGGCGGCGATGTCGTCACGGCGGTAGTCGAGCGGCTCGGCGGCGCAGTGCCGCTCGGCCATCCGCAACCGCTCCTCGTACCGGTCCACGATCAGCACCCGGGTGGCACCGCGCCGCACCGCCGCCCACGCGGTCAACTGGCCCACCGCCCCGGCGCCCCAGATCGCCACCACGTCGCCGGGGCGCACCGCACCCACCTCGGCGGCGAGCCACCCACTCGGCGCGGCGTCGGCGGCGAACACCGCCCGGTCGTCGTCGACGCCGTCCGGGACCCGGAACGCGCTCACGTCGGCGTACGGCACCCGCACGTACTCGGCGTGACCGCCGGCGAAACCGCCGGCCGCCCTCGGCCGGCCGAAGCACCCGACGTCCGAGCGGGCCCAGTCGGGGTCGGCGCTGGCCAGGTCGGCATGGGCGTTGTCGCAGCAGGAGTGCCGGCCCTGGCGGCAGTACCAGCAGCCGCCGCAGGCCACGCTCGCGCCGACCACCACCCGGTCGCCGACCCGGTGTCGGCGAACCCCGGGGCCGACCTCGACCACCTCGCCCAGGAACTCCGCGCCGAGCACGTCGCCGGCGCGCAGCAGCGGGTGCCGGCCGGACAGCAGCGGCAGATCACCCCCGCTGGTGGCGCTGCGCCGCACCCGCACGATGACGTCCCGCTCGTTGCGCAGCTCCGGGTCGGGCACCTCGCGTACCCCCAGCTCACCGGCGGCCACCCAGCACAGCGCCCTCACCCGGGAACCTCGGGGCGGTCCAGCGCGGAGCGGTCCGCGCGGAGCACCTCACCGGTCTCCACCCGCTGCTTGACCTGGCGCAGCGTCCGGCGGACCAGCAGAGCAGGGTCGTCGCCGACCAGGTGCGCGGCCAGCCCGGTGGGCGGGGTGACGCCGGCCAGCGGCCGGGCGGCCAGCTCGGTGCCCCGATCGCCGGGCGCCGGCCGCACCCGTACCTCGATCGCCCCGTCCAGGCGGCGTAGCGGCTCCGGCCAGCGGCCGTCCGGAAGCACCTGCCCCGGGGGCCGGTCGACGGTCACCACCTCCCACCGGGCCGGCGCGGCGGCGTCGCCGTCCGCGCCCGGCCGGCCACCCCCACGGGGTACGCGCAGCAACCGTGCCGCCCTGGCCAGCGCCGCGCCGCCGAGGGCGGGTCCCGCCCGTGCCAGCCGTCCCATCGGCACCACCCGTCCTCCCGGTTCACGTCCCCCGATCGTCGGTCGCGGCCGGGTGAAGCGCGCTCGCCCGGAAGGGGTGAACCGGCCCGGGTCGGGTAACCGCTCGCCGACCGGGGGCGGAGCGTGTGGTGGGGGTGGGGCTGGGTGCCGGAACAGAATCAGGTACGGGTCGAACCGGCACCGGGGCCACCGCTGTTGGCGTCCCGGCTGACACCGGCCGTGCCGCCGGAACCGGTGGTGGCCCGGCCCCGCCTGCTGCGCCGGCTGGACGAGGGCAGTGCGGGACCGGTGACGGTGGTGGCCGCCCCCGCCGGCTGGGGCAAGACGACACTGCTGGCCTCCTGGGTGCGGCTGGGCGGCGCCGCACCCGACGTCCAGCCCGGCGAGGTCGTGCCCGACTCCGGCGACCTGTCGGTGTCGCCCGCGGACACCCCCGTCTCGGCCTGGATGTCGGTCGAGGCCGGCGACGACTCCGACCGGCTCTGGGCGTACCTCGCCGCGGCGCTGCGCTCGGCGATCGGGTCGACCGACGACGGCCCGGTGCCCGACCGGCCACCGCGCCCCGACCAACTGGAGGCGTTGGCCGCCAGGCTCGCCGCCGCCGACCGGCCGGTGCTGCTGATCCTTGACGATCTGCACCGGGTCACCGACCCGGCGGCGTTGACCGGCCTGGAGTTCCTGCTGCGGCACGCCGGCCGGCGGCTCCGGCTGGTGATCGGCGCGCGCGCCGGGCTGCACCTGCCACTGCACCGGCTGCGCCTCGCCGGTGAGCTGACCGAGATCGGCCCGGACGAGCTGGCGTTCACCGACGACGAGGTGGCCGATCTGCTCACCTCCCACGCCGCCGCGCTGCCGGCGAGCGCCGTGCACCGGCTTCGGGAGCGCACCGGCGGCTGGCCGGCCGCGCTGCGCATCGCGGCCCTGGCGGTCCGCGGACAACCCGACCCGGAGCGCTGGGTGGGGCAGTTCGGCGGGGACCAACCGGAGATCGCCGGCTACCTGCACGAGGAGGTGCTGGCGACGCTCGACCCGGCCGAGGTGGACCTGCTGCGGCGTACCGCCCTGGTCGACACCGTCTGCGCCGACCTGGCCGAGGCCCTCACCGGCCGCGCCGACGCCGGGCAGGCGCTGGCCGACCTGGCCGGGACCGGTGGTCTGCTGCACCGGGAGGACACCCGGCCACCCTGGTACCGGTGTGAGCCGCTGCTCGCCGACCTGCTCCGTGCCGACCTGGCCCGGTTGCCCGCCGACGAGCTGCGCGAGCTGCACGTGCGGGCCGCCGACTGGTACGCGGGCGACGGCCGGCCCGCCGACGGACTACGGCACGCCCTGGCCGCCGGCCGCTGGGACCTGGCCGGTGACCTGTTCGTCGCGCACTGGCCGGAGCTGACCCGCTACGACAGTGGCCCGGTGCACGCGCCGGCACCCGCGCCGCCGCCAGCGGAGGTGATCCGCGCCGACCCGGAGGTGGCGCTGGCCTGCGCCGCCGAGCGGGCGTACGCCGGTGACCTGCCGGCGGCCGACGGTCACCTGCGCGCCGCCGCCGGGCACGCCGCGGGCCTTCCGGTGCCGCGCCGGGACCGGTTCCTGCGGTTGGTCACCGCGCTGGAGCTGACCGTGGCCCGGCTCGCCGACGACCGCGGTGAGGTGCGGGCCGCCGCCGCTCGCCTGCTGCGTACCCGCCCGTCGGACGCCATGCCGACCCGGGTGCCGGACAGCCCGCCGACCGGTGTGGTCAGCTCCGCCCCGACGGCCGGTGGCGGCGGCGCTGCGGACGACCTGGACCTGCGGGCGTTCACCGGCACCGCCCTGGGGCTGGTCGAGATGGCCGACGGCGAGCTGCCCACCGCCCGGTTCGTCCGGGCCCGGGCGGCAGCTCGGGAGGCTGAGCGACCGCGCACCGAGCTGGTCGGTGCCAGCCGCGCCGCGCTGCTGCTCGCGGTGCGCGGCGAACTGCGGTCGGCCGAGCAGGCGGCCCGGGACGCGCTCGGCATGCCGCCCTGCCGGGGCTGGTCCTGTCGGCTCGACTGCGGCTACGCGTACCTGGCTCTCGCGGTGGTGGCGCTGCTGCGCGACCAGCCCGACGAGGCCGCCGCGAACCTCGCCCTCGCCCTCGCGGCGCTCGACGTGGCGGGCGGCTGGTCCGGCGACGCGGAGGTGGGCGACGAGTGGCTGGCCGCCGCGGCCGGGGAACCGGTGGCGACGGCGGTGGCCGCGTTGTGCGGGGCCCAGCTGCGCCGCGACTCCGGCGACCCGGCGGCCGGCCAGCGGCTGCTCGTCCGGGCCCGGGAGGCGTTGGCCGACCGGCCGTCCGCCGCCAGGTTGACCGGTCTGCTGCTGGCCGCCGAAGCCGAACTGCGTGCCGCGCGGGGCGACCTGGACTCCGCCCGCGACCTGCTGACCGACGCCGCCGAGGAGGGGACGGACCCGGTGCTCGCGGTGACGTTGGCGAAGATGCAACTGCTGGCCGGCGACACCGCCGCCGCCGCGCGCACCCTGCCGGCGTGGCAGGCGCCGGCCGCCACCGCCTGGCCGTTACCGGTACGGCTGGACGCGGGCCTGCTGGACGCGGTGCTGGCCGAGCGGGCCGGGGACGGGCGTCGGGCCGGCCGGATCCTGGAGCAGACGCTGGACCTGGCCGGCCCGCAGGGCTGCCGGAGGGTCTTCACCCGGGCGGAGCCGCCCGTGCGGGACCTGCTCGCCGCGCACCTGGACGCCGGCACCGCGCACTTCGCGCTCGTCAGTGACCTCGTCCGGGGTGCGGGGCAGAGCACCGCCGGGCCGGCCACCGGGATGCGGGGCGCACTCGACGAGCCGCTGACCGAGCGGGAGCTGACCATCCTGCGCTATCTGCAGAGCATCCTGTCCAACGTGGAGATCGCCAGCGAGTTGTCCCTCTCGGTCAACACGGTGAAGACCCACGTCCGCAACATCTACCGCAAGCTCGACGCGACCCGCCGGCGTGAGGCGGTCCGGCGGGCGCGCGAGCTGCGGCTGATCTGAACGGACACGGGTCAGGCGTTGGCGGCGGCGTCCACGGCCGTCAGCAGGTCGGGCAGGTCGTACCCGCCGTCGTGCCGGACGCCGTTGACGAACAGGGTGGGGGTGCCGTTCACCCCGCTGCGGATGCCACCGACGAAGTCCCGGCGCACCCGGTCCGCGTGCGTCCGGTTCTCCACCTCGGCGTTCAACTCGTCCGGCGGCAGGCCGACCTGCTCGACACCGAGCGAGAGGTGCACCGGGTCGAGCTGGTCCTGGTGCTCGTAGAGCCAGTCGTGCATCTCCCAGAACCGGCCGCGGACACCGGCGGCCTCGGCCGTCTCGGCGGCGCGTTCGGCGTACGGGTGCACGTTGGCGATCGGGAAGTAGCGGTAGACCAGCCGGACGGTGTCGGCCCGCTGCCGCAGCAACTCGTGCAGGTTCGGGTACGCGGCACCGCAGAACGGGCACTGGAAGTCGCCGTACTCGACGATGGTCACCGCCGCGTCGGCCGGTCCCCGGATGTGGTCCTCGGTGGTCACCGGGTCGCGAAGGCGGGCGGTGACCTGCAGTGGCGTGCTCATCCGGCCATCACCTTCCGATCGGCGGCGAGTTGGTCCAGCGCGTCGAAGATGCCGTCGGCGCCGGGGTTCACGTCGGGCGGTGACAGGTAGCTCCAGGTCACCGTCCCGGCCGGGTCGAGCACGACCAGCGCGCGGGCCGCCTCGCCCCGCTGCGGCAGGTATGCGCCGTAGCGGCGGGCCACCTCGCCCTTCGGCTCGAAGTCGGACAGCAGGGGGAACTCGATGCCCTTGCTCTCCGCGAACGCCCGGTGCGACCAGATGCTGTCCACCGACACGCCGAGCACCACCGCCTGGTACTGAGCGAAGACGGGTGCCGCCGACTGGTAGAGCGACATCTGGTCCCCGCAGACCGGGCTCCAGTCGGCGGGGTAGAAGGCGAGCACGACGGGCCGGCCACGGAACTGCTCAGGCCCGACGAGAGCCCCGTCCGGGGTGGCCGGCAATGTGAAACCAGGCGCGGTACGTCCCGGTTGGATCAGCCCGTTCGGATCACTCATGCCACCAGCCTGCTCCCGGGGCGGGTGAGGCGGGCTCACCCACCCCGGGTGGTTCGGCGCCCGCTCGGCGCTGGCGGGCTCAGCGCAGCACCGGGGCGACCGCGATGTGGTTCTGCACCTCCCGGATGCCCGGCGCGGACCACGCCACCTGCTCGACCTCGGCCCGTTCGGGCATCGAGTGCACCAACCCGGCGAGGATCGCCGTGTCACCGTGCACCCGGACGCTGATCCGTTCGGCCTCGGTCGCTCCGGCCCGGGCCAGCGCGTCGACGATCCGCTCGGCCAGGTTGTGGCCGTCCGGCGCGCTGGCCGGTCGGACGGTGATGCCGTTGCTGACCCCGCGTACGCCGGTCAGTCGGGCGACCGCGCGTTCGGCGGCTCGGCGCTGGTACTCCCACTCGACGTCGCCGTGCAACGTCACCCAGCCAGCCGAGACGGTCACCTGGAGTTTCTCGATGGGCACGAACGCGTCCCACTCCAGCCCGTGGCTGGCTGCGGCGGCCAGGTCGCTGTCGGCGCGCTCGGTGCTGTCGGTGAGCTGCACGGCCACGTCGTTGGCGACCGCCCGGACCGAGGTGACCCGGTGCGCGGCCCGTTCGGCGGCCCACTTCTTGGCGTAACTGTCCACGCGGCCGGTCAGGGTGACGACGCCCTCGGCGACGGTCACGCCGATCTCGTGCGGCTGCACCCGCGGTTCCCAGGTCAGCTCGTCGAGGACGGCGGACTGGATGTCCTGATCGGTGCGGTTGATCTCCGCGATGGCCATCTGTCCTCCTCCGCTGTGGCGATGGCGGACCTGGCGCTGGTCGCGGCCGGAGGTCCGCCGTGCCGCCAGCCTGCCGCCGCCCGGGGTGAGCCGCCCTCGCCCGGACCGGGTGAGGGCGTGGCCCGACCTGGGCGGCCGGCCGTGGAGGCGAGGACCAACATCGATGATGGGAGCGCTTCCAAAGCGAGCGGCTTTCGGTTACGGTAATCGCGTTCCTCGATCGCGGGAGCCGTCGCGTCGGGTGATGGAGCCAGGGCAGCTCCGTCCGTCCCCGTCGTCGTGCTCGTCCCCCGGGCCACGGCGTCACCAGGCGATCGACCCCGTCCCCCGGGGCTCCATCGAGAGGAACCGCAGATGCGGAGAAGTCTCGCCGGCACCGTCGTGTCCGTGCTGGCCGCCGCCACCGCCGTCGTGGTGGTCCCGTTCACCGCCGCCGGGTCGGCCCCCGCCCCGGCCGCGGCGGAGGCGTACACCTGGCGGAACGTCCCGGTCGGCGGCGGCGGCTTCGTCCCCGGCATCGTCTTCAACCCCACCGAGAAGAACCTCATCTACGCGCGCACCGACATCGGCGGGGCGTACCGCTGGGAACAGGGCAGCCAGTCCTGGACGCCGCTGCTCGACTGGGTCGGCGCCGACCGGTGGGGCTACAACGGCGTGGTCAGCATCGCCACCGACCCGGTGCAGACCAACCGGGTGTACGCCGCGGTCGGCATGTACACCAACGGCTGGGACCCGAACAACGGCGCGATCCTGCGTTCGACCGACAAGGGCGCCAGCTGGCAGGCCACCGAGCTGCCGTTCAAGAACGGCGGGAACATGCCGGGCCGGGGAATGGGGGAGCGGCTCGCCGTCGACCCCAACCGGAACAGCATCGTGTACTACGGCGCAGAGGGCGGCAACGGGCTCTGGCGCAGCACCGACCACGGCGCGACCTGGGCCCGCGTCACCTCCTTCCCCAACGTCGGCAACTACCGGGCCGACCCCAGCGACCCGAACGGCTACAACGGGCAGAACCAGGGCCTGACCTGGGTCAGCTTCGACAAGAGCACCGGCACCGCCGGCTCCACCACACAGACCATCTACGTGGGCGTGGCGGACAAGGACAACCCGGTCTACCGCAGCACCGACGGCGGCGTCACCTGGGCGCGCATCCCCGGTCAGCCCACCGGCTACCTCGCCCACAAGGGCGTCGTCGACCCGGTCGGCGGTCACCTCTACATCGCCACCAGCGACACCGGCGGCCCGTACGACGGCGGCAAGGGCGACGTCTGGAAGTTCACCAGGTCGACCGGGGCCTGGGCGCGGATCAGCCCGGTGCCGTCCACCAGTGCCGACGCCTACTTCGGCTACAGCGGGCTGACCATCGACCGGCAACGGCCGAACACCCTGGTGGTCGCCACCCAGGTGTCCTGGTGGCCGGACGCCATCTTCTTCCGCAGCACCGACGGCGGGGCGAGCTGGACGCGGATCTGGGAGTTCAGCAACTACCCGGAGAGGTCCCGCCGCTACACCATGGACATCAGCTCGGTGCCCTGGTTGACCTTCGGTGTCAACCCGGCGCCCCCTGAGGAAAGCCCCAAGCTCGGCTGGATGAACGAGTCGGTGGAGATCGACCCGCACGACTCCAACCGGATGATGTACGGCACCGGCGCCACCATCTACGGCACCACCGACCTGACCAAGTGGGACACCGGTGGTCAGTTCACGCTCCGGCCGATGGTCCGAGGGCTGGAGGAGACCGCCGTCCTCGACCTGGCCAGCCCGCCCAGCGGCGCACCGCTGATCAGCGCGCTCGGCGACGTCGGCGGGTTCCGACACACCGACCTGGACACCATCCCGTCGATGCTGTTCACCCAGCCGGTCTTCACGAGCACCACCAGCCTGGACTACGCGGAGAACAAGCCCGCGGTGCTGGTACGCGCCGGCAACTTCACCGACGCCGACCGCCCCAACGACAGTCACGTCGCCTTCTCCACCGACGGCGGCGCCACCTGGTTCCAGGGCACCGAACCGTCCGGGGTCAACCTGGGTGGCACGGTGGCCGCCGCCGCGGACGGCAGCCGGTTCGTCTGGGCCCCTGGTGACGCCGGTCAGCGCGTGGTCCACGCGGTCGGTTTCGGCAACTCCTGGGCGCCGTCGACCGGCATTCCGGCGAACGCGACGATCGAGTCCGACCGGGTCGACCCCGCCCGGTTCTACGGCTTCAGCGGCGGGCGCTTCTACCTCAGCACCGACGGCGGGGCCAGCTTCACCCCGACCGCGGCGACCGGTCTGCCCACCACCGACGTCCGGTTCAAGGCCCTGCCGGGGCGGGCCGGCGAGGTGTGGCTGGCCGGACCGGGTGGCCTGTGGCGCTCCACCGACGCGGGTGCGAGCTTCACCAGGCTGAGCGGCGTCAGCGCCAGCGGCAACGTCGGCTTCGGCAAGGCGGCACCCGGGCGGACCAACCCCGCAGTGTTTCTCTACGGCACGGTGAACGGTCAACCCGGCGTGCACCGCTCCGACGACACCGGCGCGACCTGGGTACGCGTCAACGACGACCGCCACCAGTACGGCAACCCGACCGAGGCGTTGACCGGCGACCCGCGTGTCTACGGTCGGGTCTACCTCGGCACCAACGGTCGCGGGATCCTGGTCGCCGAGCCCAGCGGCGAGCCCCCGACCACGCCCCCGCCGACCACCCCGCCCCCGACCACGCCGCCCCCGACCACCCCGCCGCCGACGACGCCCCCGCCGACCACCCCGCCGCCGGCCGCCGGTTGTGCGGCGACCTACCGGGTGACCGGCTCCTGGTCAGGCGGCTTCCAGGCCGAGTTGACGGTCAGCAACACTGGCAGCGCCCCCATCGCCGGGTGGACGCTGGGCTGGATCTTCACCGACGGCCAGCAGGTCAACCAACTCTGGGGCGGCACCCACACCCAGACCGGGGCCGCGGTAACGGTCCGGGACAGCGGCTGGAACGGCGCGCTCGCCGCCGGGGCCAGCACCACCGCCGGTTTCCTCGGCTCCTGGACCGGCAGCAACACGCCCCCGACGGCCATCACCTGCACGAGTCGCTGAGCGGGTGATCCGGGTCGGGACCCCGGATCACCACCAGACACCGGTCCGCCGGGCCGCCTGAGGGGTCCGGCACCCGGCGGACCGGTTCCACCCCAGCACCACGACGGGCCCCACCCGACCCAGGTCGGGTGGGGCCCGTCGTGGTGCTGTCGTTCAGACGGCGGGGGAGTTGGGGCGGTCGACGTCGACGAACTCCACGTCGTCGACGGCACGGTCGTCGCGGCTGCCGGCGGCCCGCGCGGCGGAACCGACGGCCCAACCGACCGCCGCGCCGGCGAGCGCGGCGCCGATCAGCAGCGTCCAGGGCAGTGCCGGCTGGCGGCCGGCGAGCGCGTCGAAGGCCAGCGAGGCGCGGCGTCGCGCCTCCTCGGCGGCGGATCCCACCAGGTCACCCGCACCGTCGGCGAGATCACTGCTGTTGCGACGGGCCGAGCGGGCGGTGTCCAGCACACTGTCTCCGGCGGAGCTGACCGCCGAGAGCAGGTGCTCCCAGGCCTGCTCAGCGATCCGCTCCGGCTTGCTGCGGCGGTCCAGCAGGTTGGTTCCGAACATCGTGGTTACCTCCTCGGGTGCCGAAGCCGCCGGCCACTTCGGACTTCGGCGTCTTTCCAGCGCGTCACGGTGTCGTCCACCCCGCAGTGCCCCGCGTCAGCCGGGCGCAAACCCCGACCGCCGCGGAGCACCGCCAGCTCGGCGCGCCGGCAACCCGGCGCGCCACCGACTCAGCGCACCGCTGACACGGTGACGCCGCGGGCGAAGTCGTCGTCATCGTCGTCATCGTCGTCTCCGCCACCGAAACCGCAGGCCAGGACGAGGGCGAGCAGAACGCCGACGCCGGCCAACCCGGCAAGTCGCTTGATCATCGAAGATCCTCTCCGTCACGGCGGGTGTCCCGGCCGATGCTAGGGCGCGTGGGCAACCGGCGGCGCGGATCACACCCGCCGACCGGGTGCGACACGCCGACGGCGCACGGGGCTGGCGTACGTCGGGGGCCGGTTGTCGGGCGTGCCGCGTCCGGACCGCTACCCTGGTTCGGCGGCGCGTCGGTCCCGACTGATCGTCGATGTTCAGATAACAAAAACTCTTGAGTAATCAAATACTGAAAAGTGCGGATATGGGCAGCTTTTTGGGCCCGGATCCGCGAATTGCTCATCCCGAGGGGTGGCGACCGAGGCCATCGGAGGAATACTCTCGGTCGCGGCCCGCGTACTGATGAGGCGCCCGGGGGACGGGCGGGTGGAGGTGCTCGCGTGAGCCTGTCGATCGTGAAGTCGGTTCTGTCCGGTGGTGTCGTGGAGATCGCCCCACGGGGCGAAATCGACGTCGACACCGCGTACGAGGTGCGCGAAGCGATCGCGGAGGTGCTGGCCAAGGGCCGGCCGCTGCGCATCGAACTCAACATGAGGCTGGTCACCTTCATCGACTCGGTCGGCATCAGCGCCATGGTGGCCGGCTTCCAGACGGCCGAGGTCAGCGACGTCAAGCTGGTCGTCACCGAGCCGAGCCGGTTCGTGCACCGGCAGCTCTGGGTGACGGGCCTGCTCGGCCTCTTCGGCGCCCCGGAGCCCTACTTCGCCGGCGCCGCCACCCCCGAGGTGCTGCCCGGCGCCTGAGCGCCCGTCAGGGCTGCTCGTCCAGGCCGGTCAGGTCGATGTCGGTCGCCTCGGTGACCGCTCGGACGGCCGTCACCGACGCGTACCCGGCGGCCAGCAACGCCACGTCCGTGCCGGGCTGTGCGGCCTGCCCCGGTTCCTCCAGCGAGGTACGGACGAAGCCGTGGCCGGATTCGGCCACCGTCATCTGCACCTGGCCGAAGCTGGCCAGGCTGCCTCGCCGCACCCCGCGAAGCTGCCCGTGCGGCAGGTCCGGGGCGTTCACGTTGAGCACGCTCTCCGACGGCGCGGAGGTCAACCGGGGGAGCAGGTCCAGGGCGACCCGCGCGGCGGTGCTCCAGTGCCGCTCGGCGTCGCGTACGCGGGCGGCGGCGTCCACCGCGGCGCCACCGCTCGCGGCCGTCGCCTCGCCGGCCGAGAGCACGTCGAGGGAGACCGCCATCGCCCGGCACCCGTTCGTGGCGGCGGTGAACGCGGCGCCCACGGTCCCGGAGTGCAGCACCGCCCGGCCGGCGTTGGCACCCCGGTTGACCCCGGAGAGCACCACCGACGGCGGTGGACCGAACGCCCCGTGCAGGGCGATCAGCGTGATGAAGCCGGGGGACCCGGCGACCCCGTACGCCGGCACACCGGCCAGGTCCGGCAGCGGGTGGTCGTTCACGACGACCCGCCCGTCGCGTTCCATGGCGCTCATCGCGGCGCTGGTGCCGCTCGCCTCCTCCATCGGCGCGGCGACCACCACGTCCAGGCCCCGCTGTCGGGCCGCCCAGGCCAGCGCCTGGATGCCCGGCGCCGCGATCCCGTCGTCGTTGGTGATCAACACTCGCAGTGTCATCGCTCGGCCACCCGGTCGGCCAACTCGTCCGGGGTGGTCCGCTCCTGTTGCCGGCTGTCCGCCGGCACCAGTCGGACCCGGTCCACCAGGCCGGTGATTGAGTCCAGTCGTCCGGTGCCCAGGCCGTGCCGGGTCACGTTCAGCGCGCCGGCGGCGGCGCCGGTGCGGATGGCGGTGCGGATGTCCCCGCCCCGGGCCACGACGGCCGCCACTCCGGCGGTCATCGAGTCGCCCGCGCCGCGCGGGTCGGCGGCCTCCAGCCGGGGCATCTCGACCTGGAACAACTCCCCGTCGATGAGCGCCAACGCCGGCTGGTCGGCGCGACTCACCACCACGGTCTCGGCGCCGCCCGCGTGCAACTCGTACATGGCCTGGGTCAGTTCCACGGTGTCGTCGCTGCGGGCGCGGCCGTCGCGGATCAACTCCTCGTGACTCACCTTGAGGAAGAACACCCCGCTCTCCAGCACCGAACCGAGGTGATCGCCGGAGAGGTCGACCACCACCCGGCCGCCGTTCGCGCCGAGGTCGGCGGCGAAGCGTCGGTACAGGTCGGCCGGTACGAGCCAGGGCTCGTTGGGTCCACTGAGGATGCTCACCGAGGCCCGCAGGCCCTCACCGAGGGCGAGGTTGTACAACTCGTCGATCTCATGCCGGCTCAGTGGCTGCCCGGGTACGTCGACGATCTCCTGCCGGGAGCCGTCCCGGCGATCGTGCACGTACCCGCCGCTGCCGGAGTCGCGGACCACCACCTTGAGGTCCACGCCCTCGCTGACCAGCAGCGGCTCCAGCACCTGGCCGATCTCACCACCGAGGGCGGTGCAGAGCACCACGTCGACACCGAGGGAGATCACCATCCGGGACTGCCAGACGCCCTGCCCGCCGGGGTGCAGGTGCAGCTCGGGGTGGTCGTTGGGCTGGTCAACGGTCACCGTCAGCTGTGGAGTGGGCGCGAAGACCATCACGTGCCCGCTCATCGGTTGTCGCCGTACAGGTCGTCGCGCTCCGGCATCTTCGGAAGATTTCGCACTAACTGAGCTTAATGGGGCAGATGGTGGCGGCTCGCCGCATCGGCCCGGCCCGGCGCGGCGTCGGGTGCGATCGGGCGTTGCCAGCCGGACATCGGTACGGGACGATCGGGCGACCAACGGCGGCGGGAGACGGTGTGCTCAGCAGCGATACCTTCAGCTACACCGTCCAGGCCCGGAGTTCACCAGCCGAGGCCGCGGCGCTGCTCAGCGACCTGACCCGGCAGGGCGAGCTGCATCCGCTGATCGTCCAGGTCCGCCGGGTGCCGCCCCGGCCCGGGGCGCGGGCCAGCTACACGATCAACGACCGGTTGGTGGCCGGCCCGCTGCGCTTCCGGACTACGTACCACGCGGACGTGCTGATCAGCGAGACCGACGAGATCGTCATGATGGCCCGCCAGTGGCCGGCGACCACGGTGCGCAACCACACCCGACTGCGCGCCGAGCCCGACGGCCTGGTCCGCATCGACGTGGAGATCACCCTGACGGCGCCGACGCCGCTGTTCCGGTACGCGTTCCGCCAGGCCCGAGCCGCCCACCTCGCCCTCGCCACCCGGCTGGGCGCAGCCCTCGACCGCACCGGCGAACCCCCACCGCCCCCGGGCTGACCCTCCGCCCCGCCCTGCGCCCCCGCCCCGGCCCGCCACCCCGCTTCATGATCGTGCTCAATCCAGGATGTAGTGGCCTCCTGTCGCATCGAGGCCACTACATCCTGGTTCGAGCGCGAGCATGGGTGGGCGCCGGCCACGAGCGTCATGGGTGGGCGGGGGTCGTTAGGGCCGGGCGGTGGCGCGGCCGCGGCCGGCGACGGTGGCTGCGGCGGTGCGTCGGCGGCCCCACGGCTTGTAGGTGGAGAGCACCGTCGCGATGATCATCAGGCTGGTGGACACGGCCGGCGCGATGACCAGGTCGGCGCGATCCCGGGCGGGCAGGGCGGCGCCGACCGCTCCGGCGTGGCGCAGGTTCGGGGTGAGCAGGAACAGCACCAGCCCGACCATCACGGTGGTGAGCACGAGCTTGACCAGCACCCAGCGGTGCCGCAGCAGGCCCCACGGGGTGAGCAGCGAACTGGCCACTCCGATCAGCCAGACCAGGACGCTCAGCGGCGCGAACAGCACCGTGCCGATCAGGGCCGTGACCGGGTAGACCACCGCCGGGTCGGCGCCCCGCTGCACGGCGATGCCGAGGGTGAGCAGCACCAGGTCGGTGCCGAGCCAGCCGAGCGAGGTGACGAGGTGCAGGGTGAGCAGCGCCTTGCGGGTGGTGGGTCGGATCCGAGGCATACCGCGATGCTGCCCGCCGGCCCCGGCCGGGTCGTCCGCCGAGCGACGACATCAGGGGTACGCCCGGCGACGTAGCCGGCCCCGGACGCGGGTGATGCCTGTGAGTCATCGTGATGACTCACAGGCATCACCACGGGTGGGTCAGTAGACCGACAGGTGTACGTGGTTGGTGTGGTCGGTGGACGGGGTCCCGTGCGCCCCGCTGTACGACTTCCATCCGCTGCTGGGCAGCCAGATCTGCTTGTACCAGATCACGTAGAGCACGGCGAGCCGGTCCGCGTTGCGGATGAAGTACGCGGCCAGGTTGTTGCCGTAGGTCTTGTCGCCGCCGGTCGCGGCTCCGCCGAAGCCGCCCTTCTGTGCGGCGAAGTCGCAGGCCCGGCCCTTCGGGTGCTCACCGGAGCCGCTGGGGCGGTGGCACGAGACGTACCGGGTGAAGCCCGCCGCCTTGGCCTGGTTGAGCGCGTGCAGGGTACGCGGGGTGATGCAGCCGCTGGCCGGCGTGGGGTCGTTCACGCTGCACGACTCGGAAGGCCAGGAGCCGTCGGAGTTGCGCGGCGCGGCCGTCGCGTTGGCGGTGGAGGTGCCCCGGTTGGAGCCGGTGTCGGCGGTGCTCTGTGTCTTGGGTGTGGTGGCCACGGTCAGGGCCCGTTCGGCCTGTTCCTTGCGCTTGGCCATCACCGCGACCTGCTTGCGCTGTTCAATGATCTCGCCGTCCAGTGCGACCCGGGTGCGGGTGGCCTGGTCCTTGCTCTTCAGCAGATCGCGCAGCACCCGGTCCTCGTTGGCGGCCACCGCGTCCAGGGCGGCTGCCCGGTCCATGAAGCCTTCCGGGGTGCTGCTGTTGAGCAGCGCCGACATCGCGCCGAGTCGTCCGGTCCGGTACGCCACCTCGGCGATCTCGCCGACCTTGCCGTTGCGCTGGTCGATCTCGACCTCGATGGTCTTCAGCTGGGTGGTGAGCTGCTTCTGCCGTTGTACCGAGGTGTCCAGGGCTCGCTTGGCGTCCAGGTAGCCCTTGCTGGCCGCCTCGAGTTGGGCGCGCAACGCCGGGGTGCCGCCCTCCTCGTCGGAGTCGGGTGCGGCGGCCCGCAGGCCGGTCGGGGGAGCGGCCGAGGCGGTGCCGGCCGGAAGCGCGACGCCGAGGGCGAACATCGCGACGATCAGGGCCGCCAGTCGGGCGGCGGGTGGTCGTGCTGGTGCCACTGCGCATGTCCTTCCGTCAGCCGCCGACCGGGTTAGCTGACGGGTTCGGGACGGAAGATCCCTACCGCTGACGCGGATGCACCCCAGGAACATGGTTCCCCGGTTCGCCCGGTTGGGCGATTAGGCGGCGACCGCCACCGGCGCCGGGAGGCGCCGCCTGGTGGAGGCCGGGACCGAGCCTACCGGTGCCGGTGGGGCCGCTGCAGCCAATGTGACGGACGGTGCGTGCGTCACCACGGAAAATTACCTTAAAAGTGAGCAATGCTCCGAAAAGGTCGTCACCACTCGATGGAGCCACACGCGCCGGAGGCGGCGCCCGGCTCGATCTGCAACGTCGCGTGTTCGATGCGGAAGTCGTCGTGCAGGGCCGTACGCGCCGCGGTGAGCACCGCGCCGACCTCCGCCCCGGGCGCCATGGTCAGGTGTGCGGAGGCCACCTCCATGCCCGAGGTGAGCGTCCAGACGTGCAGGTCGTGCACCTCGACGACGCCGGGCACCGCGGCCAGCCGATCGTGCACGGCGGTGACCTGGAGGTGCTCCGGGGCGGCCTGCACCAGGATGCGGATAGCGGCGCGGGCCAGCCGCCAGGTGCGCGGCAGGATGAACACGCCGATGGCGACCGCGACCAGGGGGTCCGCCCACCACCAGTCGGTGACGGTGATGAGCAGCGCCGCCCCGATGACGCCGACCGAGCCGAGCAGGTCACCGAGCACCTCCAGGTAGGCGCCCTGGAGGTTGATGCTCTCCCGGGCCCCGGCGCGCAGCAGGGCGAAGGCGGCGATGTTCGCGAGCAGACCGAGCACGGCCACCGCGAGCATCGGGCCGGCGATGACCTGGTGCGGGTCGCCGAACCGACGGATCGCCTCGATCACCACGTAGATCGCCACGCCGGAGAGCAGGACGGCGTTGGCCAGCGCGGCGAGCACCTCGAGCCGGTAGAGCCCGAAGGTGCGCTGCGGGTCGTTGGTGGCCCGCCGGGTCGCCGTGATCGCGGCGAGCGCCATCCCGATGCCGAGCACGTCGGTGAACATGTGCCCGGCGTCGGAGAGCAGGGCGAGTGAGCCGGTGTGCAGGGCGGTCGCCGCCTCGACCACCATCAGGGTGGCGAGCAGCCCGAACGCCGCCCAGAGTCGACCCCGGTGCTGGTGTGCGGCATTGGCGACGGACCCATGGTGGTGGTCATGACCTGCGCCCACGAGATTCACCTTCCGCCGCCGGCCGGGACCCGGTCAAATGTATGCTCACATCGCTATGTGTGCAAGTGTACGGGTGATGCCTCGCGCTGGCGGCGGTCCGCGCAGGTCAGCCGGTCGGGTCGATGGTGGTGAGCCGCTGGGTGGCCCGGGAGAGCGCCACGTACAGGGTGCGTACCCCGGCGCCCGGATCCGCCCGGATCTCGCTCGGGGCGACCAGCACCACCGCGTCGTACTCCATGCCCTTGGCCTCCAGGCTGGTCACCACCTGCAACCTGGGCGCGCCGAGCGCGCCGAGCCAACCGGCGACCTCGTCACGGCGGGGGACCGGCGTGATCACCCCGACCGTGCCCTCCACCTCGGCCAGCAGGCCGGCGGCGGCCTCGACAGTCGCGGTCTCCAACCCGGCGGCCGGCACCACCAGCTCGACCGGTTCGACCCCGGTGGAGCGGACGGCGGTCGGCAGCGGCAGGTCGGGGTAGAGCCGGCGGATCTCCGCCGCCGCCACCGCGAAGATCTCCGACGAGTTGCGGTAGTTCGTGGTCAGCGTGAACTCGTGTCGCTTACGCCGGCCCAGCGCCTGGTCCCGGGCTCGGGTCAGCTCCTCCGGGTCGCCGGTCCACGCGGTCTGCGCAGGGTCGCCCACCACCGTCCAGGAGGCCAGCCGGCCACGGCGACCGACCATCCGCCACTGCATCGGCGAGACGTCCTGCGCCTCGTCCACCACCACGTGCGCGTAGTCCCGGTAGTCCTCCGGCCGCTCCCGGGCCGCCGCGCGGGCCGCCCGCTGCCGTTCGCCGAGGGTGCTCAGCTCGCGGACACCACCGGCGAGCTGGAACGGATCGCGTCGCGCCTTGGCCGGCTGCGCGGGCTTACCGAGCAGCGCGTCCAACTCGTCCAGCAACGCCACGTCGGCGATGGTCAGCCCGGCCGAGTCCAGGTTCCGGTACGCGGCGGTGAGCAGCCGGATCTCCGCCGAGGAGAGGATTCCCGCGGCGTACCGGCGCAGCCGGTCCGGCTGCGCCAGCCAGCCCAGCACGTGTCGGGGGTGCAGTCGGGGCCACCACGCCTTGAGGAACTCCCGGAACTCCGACCGCTCGGCGATCTCCGCCTCGAAGGCCGGCTGCTCCGGCAGTCGACCGCTGCTCAGCTCACGGGCCTGCGCCCAGAGCGCGGCGAACACCCCGTCGAAACCGGCCCGGCGCACCTCGTTGCGTCGTGCGCCGCGGTGCAGCGCCCGGTCCCGGATGCGGTCCAGCGCGGCCCGGTCCAACCGCAGCAGCGTGCCCCGGTAGAGCAGCCGCAGCTCACCCGGGCCGCCCGGCACCGCGTCGCGGGCCGCACGCTCCAGCACCCGGCGCATCCGCAGCGAGCCCTTCACCGCCGCCACCTCGGGCGGATCGGTGCGGGTGGCGGTCATCCCCGGAAAGAGGGTGCCCAGCGAGTGCAGGGTCGCGGTGTCCTCACCGAGCGACGGCAGCACCGAGCCGATGTACTCGACGAAGACCGACGACGGGCCGACCACCAGGATGCCGCCGCCCGCGTAGCGGCTGCGGTCGGAGTACAGCAGGAACGCGGCCCGGTGCAGAGCGACAGCGGTCTTGCCGGTGCCGGGGCCGCCCGCGACGATCGTCACCCCGGAGCCGGGCGAGCGGATCGCCTCGTCCTGTTCCCGCTGGATGGTCGCCACGATGTCGCGCATGCCCCGACCAGTGGCCTTGGAGAGGGTGGCCAGCAACGCGCCGTCACCGACCACCGTCATCCCCTCCGGGGCGGCGGTCGGGTCCAGCAGGTCGTCCTCGATCCGGGTGACCCGCTCGGCGCGGGACTGGATGGTGCGGCGCCGCACCACGTCCAGCGGCTGCGCCGGGGTCGCCTGGTAGAAGGCGGCGGCGGCCGGCGCACGCCAGTCGACGACAAGTGTGACGGCGTCCTCGTCGCGGATCCCGAGTCGCCCGACGTGCAGCACCTGACGGTCGCGCAGGTCCAACCGGCCGAAGACCAGCCCCTCGTGCTCGGCGTCCAGGGTGTGCCGCCGTTGCGCCGCGTGGAAGACCATCGCGTCGCGCTCGACGAGGGCACCGTGCGTGCCCACCCGTGCCATCCGGTAGCCGTCGCGTTCGGCACGGACGGCCGACTGCCGCAGCTCGGCCAGTCGGGCGTACACCCGGTCGAGGTGTCGTTGCTCGACGGCGATCTCCTGCTCAAGGCCGTTCTGGTCGGTCAACGCACGCTCCTTCAAAGGTCGCCGGCAGGCGGCGGGAACCGCGCGGGCCAACCGCAGAAGGGTACGGCCCCGGGCTCGACCCGCCGCGCCCGAGGTGCGCGAACGTGCTCAGGCACCCGTCTCGGCCGGGGTCAGGTCGCAGCTGGCCGACGGCGATTCGGCGAGCACCCGCCGCACCACGCCGGTGAGCGCGGCGTTGACCTCGTCCGGGCGTTCCATCATCAACATGTGCCCGGCACCCGGGCAGACGGTCAGCTCGGTGGCCGGCAGGGCCGCCGCGATCGACTCGGCGCACGGCGGTGGGGTCAGCCGGTCCCGGTCGCCGACCAGGGCGGCGGCCGGCAGGTGGGCCAGCGCGGCGAGGGTGTCCAGTCGGTGCTGGGTGCCGATCGAGGCGCGGAACCCGCCGATCGAGCGCAGCGAGGCACGAGCCACCGCCGACGTCACCAGGCGGATGTCGGCCGGCTCGCAGCGGTCGCCGAAGAGCATCCACCGGATGCTCGGTTGCAGCGCGTTCAGCAGTGCCCGGGGCGCCCGCCACGAGCCACACCGGGCCAGTACGCCGGCGCCGGTCGTCTCGGCCAGCCGGATCAACCGGGCGATCCGCGGCGAGAGCCCGTAGACGGTGTGCGTGTGCCCCTCGGCGGTGGTCGAGACGAAGACCAGGCCGGCCGCGCGGGCGGCGAAGTGCGCGGGGTGGCGGTGGGCGTACTCCATGATCGTCATGCCGCCCATCGAGTGCCCGACCAGCACCACCGGGCCGGCCGGCGCCACCGCGTCGATCACCGCGGCCAGGTCGTCACCCAACTGGGCCAGGGTGGCCGTGGGCAACGCCATGCAGCTGGATCGGCCGTGCCCGCGCGCGTCGTAGGAGACCACCCGCACCGCACCCCCGAACGGCGCCGCGGTGAGCGCGTCGACCTGCCGGTGCCAGGCGCGTCCGTCCAGCGTCCAGCCGTGCAGCAGGATGGCGGTGATCTGGGCGTCTGTCGGCCCTGTCGCCTCGACGTTGAGCCGTACGCCGTCCGGCAGACCGACCTCGAACCGCTCCGGCATCGCCACCTCCCCAGGGCCGCCCAGTACCACGAGCACCGGGATACCCGGCGGTAACACCGGCTACCCGCCATCACAGCACGCCAATCGCGCCCTGGCGAACATTCCCGACCGCACCCGCGATGGACGGCGGCGGGCCAAGCTGAACGGCATGGGGTCGTCGGGAGCGCCCATGGGCGCGACGTCGGGGCAGGGGCGGCAGGCCGGCGGTACGCCCCGCGCCGCGCTGGCCGACCTGCTCGCCGGCAACCGGCGGTTCGTCAGCGGCCAGCCGGTGCACGGTCACGACGTCACGGCCGCCGCCGCTGCCTCCGGCGACCAGCAGCCGTACGCCGTGGTGCTGGGCTGCATCGACTCCCGGGTGCCGCTGGAGGCGATCTTCGACCAGACCTTCGGCGCGATCTGTGTGATCCGTACCGGCGGGCACGTGCTCGATCGCGCGGTCCGCGGCTCGATCGAGTACGTGGTCGGCCAGCTCGGCGTACCGCTGGTGATGGTCCTCGGCCACGAGCGGTGCGGCGCGGTGGAGGCCACCGTGCGGGCGCTGCGCGCCGGACAGCGTCCCGGGGGGTCGTTGGCGCACCTGGTGAACGAGATCGCCCCGGCGGTGACCGAGGTGGGGATCGACGACCCGGCGGTGCAGCCGCTGGCGATCCGCCGGCACGTCCGGCGCACGGTGCGCATCCTGCGCGCGGACGACCTGCTGGCCGGGCCGGTGGCCGCCGGCCGGGTGGCAGTGGTCGGCGGGCTCTACGACCTGGCCACCGGCGAGGTCGCCCTGATCGATCCAGGCTGACCCGCACCCTGCTCGACAGGCTGACCTGCCCCCTGCTCGACGGGCTGGCCCGACCCGACCCCGGACACGCGAAACCGCCCGCCGGACTGTCCCGGCGGGCGGTTTCGGTTGGTGCGGTGGGGGAGGGCTCAGCCCTCGAAGACGCCGGCCGCGACCAGGCGCTTCTCGGTGGCCTCCCAGCCGTCACCCGGGTGGGTGGCAGCCAGGTTGTTGATCTCCGCCCGGATCTTGGCGGCGTGGCCGGCGGCGGCCAGCACGCGGATCTCCTCGACGAACGCGTCGGAGTCCGTGCGCAGGTGCGCGGTCTTGCCGTTGGTCAGGTTCCGCACGTAGGCGTGCTTGCCGCCGTTGAGCGGGATGAGGTACTTGAACTCGCCCAGCACGCTGAGGGCGCCACCCTGGCCAGCCTGGCCGGCCCGGACGGACGCGCGCGCGGTCTTAGAGGTGTTGCTCGCCACGGAGGTACTCCTTGCAAGACGTACGGGAGGACTGGACGTCCGGGGGCTGTGTGCGGGCCGTACGTGAACTCGACCCGCGAAGGTGTAACGCGGCATAAGCCGCCGGTGGAACTGTACAGGACCACGACATCATGCTGGTCGTCGCGGTGTCTTGAGAGGCAACGGCGACCACCCGTCCGGCTATTCCGACCGGCGATTTTTCCGATTCCCTGGCGCACCACGCGTCACACAGGTCATCATGTGTTGCAGCAGCCACCTGGGTGGACGAGGTCGTAGGGGAAGACGCACCTCGCTCTCCGGGAGGTCACCGTGCCAACGCGTGGCGTCGTATACGTCCACTCGACCCCGCTCGCCGTGTGCTCGCACGTCGAGTGGGCGATCGCGCGCGTCCTAGCCGCGCCGGTCAACCTGCAGTGGACGGCTCAGCCCGTCGACCCCGGCGCACGCCGGGCCGAGTGCGGGTGGACCGGTCGTCCGGGGACGGGCGCCGAGCTGGCCGCTGCCCTACGGCAGTGGCCCATGATCCGTTTCGAGGTCACCGAGGAACCGAGTCCCGGGGCCGACGGCGAGCGCTTCATGTACGTGCCGGCCCGTGGCCTCTTCCGGGCGACGGTCGGCGTGGCCGGCGACATCCAACTCGGCGAGGACCGGCTTCGGACGCTGATGGCGGCCTCGCGGGCCCCGGAGGCGCTGGCGCACGCCCTCGACAAGGCGCTCGGCACGGCGTGGGACGCTGACCTGGAGCCCTACCGGTACGCGGGCGACGGCGCCCCGGTGACCTTGCTCACCCGGGTGGGCTGACCCGACGGTCCGCGAGTCGGCGACGTGCACGCCCGTCCGCCCAGGCACGCACGGGCGGTAAGGTCAAGTTGCCCCGATAAGGGAGAAGCTGGTGGGATGGGCGGCGTGTCGAATCGCCCGTGGCGCGCTCCTGTCGCTGTCGCCGCCCTGACCGCCCTGCTCGTCGCCGGCTGCTCGGGCGGCTCGCCCCGCCCCGCCCCGACGCCCAGCCCCACCGCCCCGTCCGGTGGTCCGAGCGCCCCGGCCGCGCCGCCGGCCGCCGATCCCGCCGGCCGGGCGGCCGCGCTGGTGGCGACGCTGTCCGACGAAGACCTGGTCGGCCAGGTGCTGATGCCCTACGCCTACGGCGACTCGGCGACAAAGGTCTCCGCCGGCTCGGCGGCTGGTAACCAGGCCCTCGCCGGGGTCGACACCCCCGCCGACATGATCGCCAAGTACCGGCTGGGTGGCCTGATCCTGGTCGGCTTCAGCGCCGACGACCCCACCAAGGGCAACCAGGAAACCACCAACGTCGACAACCCCCAGCAGGTGCACGAGCTCACCGCCGGCCTGCGTGCCACCGCCGGTCGGCTCGCCACCGGCCCCGCACCGCTGCTGATCGGCACCGACCAGGAGTACGGCGTCGTCACCCGCGTGACCGACGGGGTCACCGTGCTGCCCAGCGCCCTCGCGGCCGGCGCGGCCGGTGACCCGAAGCTCACCGAGGCGGCCTGGCGGGCCGCCGGCACCGAGCTGGCCGCGATGGGCATCAACATCGACTTCGCCCCGGTGGCCGACGTGCTGGCCACCCGCAGCACCGTGATCGGCTCCCGGTCCTACGGCGCCGACCCGAAGCAGGCCGCCGCGCAGGTGGGTGGAGCGGTCCGGGGCCTCCAGGCGAGCGGGGTCGCGGCCACCCTGAAGCACTTCCCCGGGCACGGCCACAGCGCCGACGACTCGCACCAGGATCTGCCGGTGCTCACCCAGTCCGCGGCGGCGTTGCAGAGCGGCGCGTGGCCACCGTTCACCGCCGGGATGGACGCGGGCGCGATGGCAGTGATGTCCGGTCACCTGGACGCGCGCGCGATCGACCCGGGGACCCCGGCGACGTTCTCGCACAAGCTGCTCACCGACGTACTGCGCGGCCAACTCGGCTTCAAGGGCGTGGTGATCACCGACGGGATGAACATGCCGCCCGCGAAGCGCTGGGCTCCCGGCGAGGCGGCGGTCCGGGCGCTCAACGCCGGCAACGACCTCATCCTGATGACCCCGAACGTCGCTCAGGCGTACGACGGGTTGCTCGCCGCGCTGCGCGGCGGATCACTGCCCCGGACCCGACTGGTCGAGGCGGTCACCCGGGTGCTGACCATGAAGTTCCAGCTCGCGGAGCTGCCGGCGGCGCAGATGTCCACGCTCAACACCCCGGCGCACCGGGCGGCGGCCGAGGCGCTGGCCGCCGCCGCCGTCACCGTGCTGCGGGGCACCTGCGGCGCGGAGGTACGCGGGCCGGTCACCGTCACCTCGTCCGGCGGTCGGGACGGCACCCGGGCCACGCTCACCGCCGCGCTGACCGCCGCCGGGGTGTCGGTCAAGCCCAGCGGCGGCACTGTCGTGCACCTGGTGGGCTACGGCGACGGCGCCGAGGACCTGCGCGCCGACGCGGCGGTCACTGTCGCCATGGACACCCCGTACGTGCTGGCCGGCGCCACGTCACCGACGCTGCTGGCCACGTACTCCTCCAGCCGGGCGTCGATGACCGCGCTGGCCGCCGTGCTCGCCGGCAAGGCCCGGCCGGACGGCCGGTCGCCGGTGGCCGTCCCCGGACTGCCCGCGAGCACCTGTCGCACCTGACCTGTCGACGCGTGCGCCGGGCGACCTCACTCGCCCGGCGCGAGCCCGCGCACCGCGAGCCGGTACGCCGGCAGCACGTCGGTCCGCTCGGTGATCAGCCCCTCGTTGACAGCGAAGACCAGCGTCTGCCCGGCCGGCTGGACGGCCAGCGCCCAGTTGCGCGACTCCTCCTCGACCAGCGGGTTGGTGGCGATCCAGGTCATCTCGGTGCCGTCGAAGCCGCCGGCGCGCAGGTCGCGGAACTGTGCCCCGGTGACCGTCTCGCCGGCCCCGGCCGCGAAACCCTCCAGCGCGGCGCGCGGTGTGCCGGTTGGCGAGTCCGCAGCCCAGATCCGCAGGAATCCGCCACCGGCCGAGCGGCCGTCCACCTCGCAGCGCACCGTGGTGCCGCCGCGCTTGGTGAGCGCCTCGCCGACCAGTTCGGCCAGCTCATCCTTGGGCTGCTCGATGGCCTTTGCCGTCCACCCGTCGGCCAGGGGAAACGACACCGGGACCGGGCAGGGCGAACCCGTACCGCCGGTCGTGCCGCCGGGCGACGCCGGGGCCACCTCGTCGTACCAGGGCTCACCCGTGGCCTGCGGCGCAGGGTCGCCGGCCGTGGCACCGGTGGGGGCGGCGTCGTCACCGCAGCCGGCCAGCAGGCCGAGGGCGAGCAGCGCCGACACGGCAACGCGGGTACGAGTGTCCATGGTGGTGATCCCCGTCAGTCGATCTTCAGTCGGCCCATCTAAGCCGGGCGCTGTCCCGGCGTCAATCGGCATCGGCTCCGCGCCACCGAAATCAGGTCGCCCCGAGCCCGGCCGGTCTGACAACCTCCCCCCATGGGAGCGGCAGCGGGATTCCGGCACACGCAACGGGCGGACGGCACAGTGGTGATCACCCACCACGGACGGGTCGCCGGGACGCTGCGCGGCGCGCGGGCCGAGGAGTTCCTCGCCGAGGTCGACGACGATCCGCAGTTGGTGATGGCCCGCTGGACCGGCAACTACCGCCACGGCAACGAACGCACCGCGAAACAGCACCCCCGCAACCGGGGCTGAACGACGTAAGGGCCCCTCCTCGTCGAGGAGAGGCCCTTACGCGGGAGCTCAGGGTCGGGCGAAAACGAGCGCCACGTTGTGGCCGCCGAAGCCGAACGCGTTGTTCAACGCGGCCGGGATCTCCATCGGGCGGGCCTTGTGCGCGGCGACGTCCAGGGTGAGGCCGGGCTCCGGGTCGTCCAGGTTGATCGTCGGCGGGACGATGCTGTCGCGGATCGCCAGGATGGTGGCGATCGACTCCAGCGCGCCCGCCGCGCCGAGCAGGTGACCGGTCATCGACTTCGTCGCGGACAGCACCGGGTGGTCGCCGAGCGCCTTGTGCAGCCCGCCGATCTCCAGCATGTCCCCGACCGGGGTCGAGGTGGCGTGCGCGTTGACGTGCACGATGTCGCGCTTGGCGATGTCCGCGTCGGCGATCGCCTTGGCGATGGCCCGGATGGCGCCCTCGCCCTCGGCGTGCGGCTGCACGATGTCGTACGCGTCGGAGGTGATCCCGGCGCCGGCGAGGCGCGCGTACACCCGGGCGCCCCGGGCTGCGGCGTGCTCGGCCCGCTCCAGCACCACGATGCCGGCGCCCTCACCGAGGACGAAACCGTCCCGGCCCCGGTCCCACGGGCGGGAGGCCCGCTCCGGGTCGTCGTTGCGGGTCGACATGGCCCGCATCGAGCTGAAGCCGGCGATCGGCAGCGGGTGGATGACCGCCTCGGTGCCGCCGGCCACCACCACGTCGGCCCGGCCGGAGCGGATGATGTCCAGGCCCAGGGCGATCGCCTCGGCGCCGGTGGCGCAGGCGCTGGCCACCGAGTGCACGCCGGCCTTCGCGCCGAGCTCCAGGCCCACCCAGGCAGCCGGACCGTTCGGCATCAGCATCGGGATGGTGTGCGGGGAGACCCGCCGTGGCCCGGAGGCCTCCAGGATGTCGTCCTGGGCGAGCAGGGTGGTGGCACCGCCGATGCCGGAGCCGACGCTGACGGCCAACCGCTCCCCGTCAAGGTCGGAGCCGGCGAGGCCGGCGTCCGCCCAGGCCTGCTGCGCCGCGATGATCGCGATCGCCTCGGAACGGTCCAGGCGGCGCAGGCGGACCCGGTCCAGCACCTCGGACGGCTCCACCGCCAACTGGGCGGCGATCCGGACCGGCAGTTGCTCGGCCCACTCCTGGGTGAGAGCACTCACCCCGGAGCGGCCGGCGAGCATGGCGTCCCAGGTCGACGCGACGTCCCCGCCAAGCGGGGTCGTCGCGCCGAGCCCGGTGACGACGACGTCGGAACGACTCATGATCAGGACTGGGCCGCGATGTAGCTGACAGCGTCACCGACGGTCTTGAGGTTCTGCACCTCGTTGTCCGGGATCTTGACGCCGAACTTCTCCTCGGCCGCGACCACGACCTCCACCATGGAGAGCGAGTCGACATCGAGGTCGTCGGTGAAGGACTTCCCCTCGGCCACGTCGTCCGGGTTCACCCCGGCAACCTCTTCGAGGATCTCGGCGAGGCCGGTGGTGATCTCGTCACGGGTCATTGCGGTTGGTTCCTTTCATCGGGATTATCCGGCGGTCGGCGTCGCCCACCGCCGCTCCTCGACGCGTACGCGCCCGAGGGGGTCATCAGGGGCAGCGGACGACCTGACCGGCGTAGGTCAGACCGCCGCCGAAGCCGAACAGCAGCACCGGCGCGCCCGAGGGCACCTCCCGGCGCTCGACCAGCTTGGACAGGGCCAGCGGAACGCTCGCCGCGGAGGTGTTGCCGGACTCGACGATGTCCTTCGCGATGATCGCGTCGGGGATGTTGAGCCGCTTGGCGATGCCGTCGATGATCCGGGCGTTGGCCTGGTGCGGCACGAACGCGGCCAGCTCCGACGGCTCGACCCCGGCCCGCTCGCAGGCCTGGAGCGCGAGCGGCGCGATCGCGGTGGTGGCCCAGCGGAACACCGCCTGCCCCTCCTGCTGGATGTACGGGCGCCAGCCCTCGATGCGGACCGCGTCGCTCTTGTCCGGCACCGAACCCCAGACGACCGGGCCGATTCCGGTCGGCTCGTCGTCGGCGGTGGCGGAGACCACCGCGGCACCGGCCCCGTCGGCGAAGATGATGCAGGTGGAGCGGTCGGTCCAGTCGGTGAAGTCGGACAGCTTCTCCGCACCGATGACGATCGCGTTGCGCGACGCCCCGGCCCGGATGGCGTGGTCGACGGTGCCCAGCGCGTAGGCGAAGCCCGAGCAGGCGGTGTTGAGGTCGAACGCGCCCGGCGCGGTGATGCCCAGCTTGGCGGCGACGCGGCAGGCCACGTTGGGGCTGCGGTCGATGGAGGAGCAGGTGGCGACCACTACCAGGTCGATGTCGGCGGCGGTCAGGCCCGAGTTGGCGAGCGCCTTGCCGGCGGCCGCGGCGGCCATGTCGGCGACCGTCTCGCTGTCGGCGATCCGCCGGCTGACGATGCCGACCCGGTCACGGATCCACTCGTCGTTGGTGTCGACGAGCTGGGCGATGTCGTCGTTGGTCACCACCCGGGACGGCTGGTAGTGCCCCATCGAGACGATGCGACTGCCAGTCATGAACGACCTCCGATACGGGCGATCAGGTCCCGTGCGGCCGGCAGGTCGTCCGGGGTGTTGAGGGTGACGATCTCCGGGGCGCCGTCGCCCTTGAGTTCCCGCTTGACCAGACCGGCGAGGGTGCCGGCCGGGGGCAGTTCGATCACGCCGGTGACGCCGAGGTCGGCCAGCGTCCGCATGCACAGGTCCCAGCGCACCGGCGCGGTGACCTGACGGACGAGGCGCTGCACCATGGCCGCGCCGTTGTCGACGGCGGTGCCGTCGAGGTTCGACAGCAGGGTCCGGGCCGGGTCGGCGGCGGCGATCCCGGCGGCCGCCGCGGCGAGCGCGGTCTCCGCCGGAGCCATGTACGGGGTGTGGAACGCGCCGGCCACCTGGAGCCGGATGACCCGGGTCCGGGCCGGCGGGGCGGCGGCGAGCTTGTCGAGCCCGTCCAGGGCGCCCGCGGCGACGATCTGCCCGGCGCCGTTGCGGTTGGCCGGGTAGAGCCCGTTCGCCTCGATCGCGGCGATCACCTCGTCGGGGTCACCGCCGAGCACGGCGGCCATCCCGGTCGGCTCCAGCGCGCAGGCGGCGGCCATCTCCCGGCCGCGGACGCCGGCCAGGGTGATCGCGGCGTCGGCGGAGAGCACTCCGGCCAGCGCGGCGGCACCCAACTCGCCGACGCTGTGGCCGGCGGTGAGCGCGACGCCGTCCAACGGCAGGTGCTCGGCCGCGAGCAACGCCGCGGCGACCAGCAACGGCTGGGTGCGGGCAGTGTCCTTGATCTCGTCGGCGTCGGCGGCGGTGCCCAGGTGCAGCAGGTCGACCCCGGCCAACGCCGACCACTCGCGCAGTCGCGCCTCAGTGCCGGTCAGGTCGAGCCAGGGGGTCAGGAAGCCGGGTTTCTGAGAACCCTGGCCGGGACTAAGTACAGCGAGCACGCCTATGACTCTCCCGGATAAAGGCGGGTAACGCTGTGCCGCCTTCGACCAAACCGTACTAGGACCTTTGGAGGTTTCCTACAAAGATCGGCGAGGATCACCCTCGTTTTGCGGGGATTTCCGGGCGGCCGGGGTCATTGTCTGAGTCGGGACCGCAGAGGCGAGCGGGGCAACCGGGTCCAACCGACCCACGGTCAGCGCGACCTGGAGGGCGAACGCGTCGCGCGGAGACAACGGCGAGAACCCGGTCACCTCGGCGATCCGGCGCAACCGGTAACGCACCGTGTTCGGGTGCACGAACAGTGCCCGGGCCGCGCTCTCCAACGTGCCACCCGCGGCCAGGAACGCGTCCAGGGTCGCCAGCAGTTCCCCGCCGGCACGCACCAGCGTCGCGTACACATCGTGGCGCAGCCGCCGACGGGCCTCCGCGTCACCGGCGAGGGCCCGCTCCGGCAGCAGGTCCGCCGCCGGCACCGGGCGGGGCGCGCTGGGCCATGCCGGCGCGGCCCGAAAGCCGGACAGCGCGGCCCGCGCCGACTCGGTCGCCTCGTCCAGGCTCGGTACGGCGGGACCGACGACCACCGGGCCATCCCCGAACGCGCTCAGCAGCTTCGCCGTGGCGGTCAGCGGATCCGGTGCGCCGCCCAGCACGATGACCAGCCGGTCGCCGTGCACACCGCCGATCACCTCCACGCCGATCCGGCGGGCCTGCCGGTAGACCACGTGCAGCACCGCGGAGACCTCGCCACCGGGCGACCGGCCGACCGCCACCGCCACCGGCGGCGCGTCCGTCCAGCCGAGCGCGGCGGCCCGACTGGCCAGCACGTCCGGCGAGTCACCGCGCAACAGGGCGTCGACAAGCAGCGCCTGCAGCCGGGCGTCCCACGCGCCGCGCGACTCGGCGGCCCGCGCGTACACCCGGGCGGCGGAGAACGCGATCTCCCGGGAGAAGCGCAGCACCGCCTCGCGCAACTGCTGCTCCTCGCCCTCGGCGGCCAGGTGCGACACCTGCTCCTCGACCACGTCGATCGTCACCTTGATCAACGCCACGGTCTGCTGGAGGGTGATCGACCGGGCCAGCGCCTGCGGGGCGGCGGCGAAGACCTCGTCCGAGACCTCCTGGGTGCTGTCCGCCGTGCCGCCGCCCTCGCGCAGCCACTGCACCAACGACCTCGCGCCCGCCTGGGCGACCAGCATCACCCAGGAGCGCTGGTCGGCCGGCAGCGACCGGAACCAGGGCAGCGTCTCGTCCATCCGGGCCACGCTGGAGGTGGCCAACGCCCCCGCCGATCGTTCGATACGGCGCAGCGTGGCCGACAGCTCCCCACCGCCCGGCGTGCTCACCGCCCTAGCCTGACACGTCGTGAGCAGGCCAACCACGTCGGCACCGGTCGGCACGGCTCACGGCTGCGGGGGAGCGGGCAGACCCAACTCCTGGGCCAGGATGGCGGCCTGCACCCGGCTGCGCAGGTCCAGCTTCGCCAGGATCCGGCTCACATGGGTCTTGGTGGTGCTCTCCGCCAGTACCAGCCGGTCGGCGATCTGCTGGTTGGACAGGCCCAACCCGAGGCAGGCCAGCACGTCACGCTCGCGCGGGGTGAGGGTGGTCAGCGCGGCCCGGGTGTCCGCCGACGCGCCCGGCGTGGTGGCCGCGAACGCGGTGATCAGCCGGCGGGTCACAGTGGGCGCGATGAACCCGTCGCCCCGGGCCACCGTCCGCACCGCGCTGACCAGACCGTCGGCGTCGGTGTCCTTGAGCAGGAACCCGGCCGCGCCGGCCCGCAACGCCCCGAAGACGTACTCGTCGAGGTCGAAGGTGGTGAGCACCAGCACGTCGGCGAGCCCGTCGGCGACGATCGCCCGGGTCGCGGAGATCCCGTCGGAGTGGGGCATCCGCACATCGAGCACCGCCACGTCGGGGCGCAGCTCCCGGCACAGGCGCACCGCGGCGTCACCGTCGGCAGCCTCGCCGACCACCCGGACACCCGGTGAGCCGTTCAAGATCAGGGCCAGTCCCGCGCGTACCGCCGGCTGGTCGTCGGCGAGCACCACCCGTACCGTCGCCGCGCCCGCGTCGTCCGCGGGCCGCGCCGCCCCGGTCACCCGGCCTCCCCGGTGGGCAGGGCCGCCCGCACCTGCCAGCGACCGTCGCACGGCCCGGCAGTGAACCGCCCGGCCAGCAGCGTGGCCCGCTCCCGCATGCCGATCAGCCCGGCCCCGGCGCCCGGCAGCCCGGCCGCGCCCCGGCGGACCGGGTTCTCCACCGTCAGCACCACCTCGGCCGGGCGGTACGCGATCGTCAGCTCCGCCTCACCCGTACCGTGCTTCAGCGCGTTCGTCAGCGACTCCTGCACGATCCGGTACGCGGCGAGGTCCACCCCCACCGGCAGCGCGCCCGGCGTGCCATCGGTCCGGACCCGCACCGTGAGACCGGCCGCCCGAGCCCGCTCGACCAGCCCGTCCGCCTCGGCCAACCGCGCGGTGACCACCTCCGGCGCGGCCTGGCCACCGCTGCTCCCGGGTTCGCGCAACACCTCGATCATCTGACGCATCTCCGCCAGCCCCTGCACGCTGCTCTCCCGGATGACCCGCAACGCCGACTCCACCTGACCGCGATCCAAGCCGGGCACCGACAGCACGGCGGTGGCGTGGATGGCCACCGCGCTGAGGTGGTTGGCGACCACGTCGTGCAACTCCCGGGCCATCCGGGCCCGTTCGGCGCTGACCGCCTGCCGACGGTCCAACTCGACCAGCCGGGCGGTCTGCTCGGCCCGCGCCCGCTCGGCGGCGGCCTGGTCGCGGTACTGCCGCACACTGATGCCGGTCAGCACCGGCAACAGCCCGGCGAGCACCACCAGCACCCCGAGCGCCGCCCCACGCCAGTGGCCGTACCTGAGCACCCCGACGACCGTCCCGAGCAGGCTCAGCGCCACGGTGATCCGCAGCAGCCACCGCCACAGCCGGGGCGGGCCGTACACGCAGGCGTCGTAGAGCACCTGTGTGTAGACCAGGACCGTGCCCAGCGAACTGCCCAGCGCCGTGTCGACCACCAGCGCGCCGGTGCCCAGCGCCAGGCTGGCGCGCGGTGCGACCCGCCGAAGAGCGACGGCGACGCACACCGCCACCAGCGGCGGCAGGAACAACGCCGAGGGCACCTCCGCGTTCGGGCGGACCTGCGGTTGCCAACCCAGGGCGTGCAACACCAGACCACCGGCCAGCGACGCGCCGGCCAGCACGAGATCACGGCCGAGGGTGCCGGAGTCGAGCCACGGTGGCGGACGCATGACCCGATCCCACCACAGCCGTCGCCGGTCTAACTCCGACCGGGGGAGGACCTCGACGGCACCGCCATGCGCCGAAAGGGGTACGCGCACCGCGCCCCGCCCGGTCCGCCCTCCGGCGGGCCCTTCGGTGAACGGCACGAAAAGATGCTGTGAACTGCGTAACCGGGTTCCGTGCTCGGCGGCGTCGCCGGGGACCGGCCCGTCCGGACGCCGGGTACGCTGCGCGCGGCCCGTCGGTCCCGGCCAGTACGGTGACAGGGCACCTCGGGGAGAGCACCCGAGGGTGGGGCGAGCGTGAGGAGACCGGGATGGCGCACGGGGAGGCCGAGCACGGCTGCGCCCAGGGCGAGCCCTGCCGGCCGGGGCACCACGACCCGCAGGCGGCGGGTAAGCACCGCCGAGCGGTCGGCGGCGCACCATCGCACCCGGCGGAGCCGCTCACCGGGCGGGCTGACGACGAGCCCGTGCTGCCGCGCCAGCGCTCCGCAGAGCCCAACACCCTCGGCGAGCCCGACTTCGACGTCCCCGCTGGTTGCCTGAGTGAACTTCCCGGCTGGGCCGGGGCGCACCGGCACGGCCCGGTCCGACCGCGTCCACGGGCCACCCGCCGGGAGCGCCCACCGCGCCGCTGGTGCTGACCAGCGCCGGTTGAGGCGCTGGCCAGCACGTGCGCCGGTGCCAGCGCCGGCTCAGTGTCAGTGTCGGCTCAGCGTGTGCGGCGCCGGCCGTGTGCGGCGCCGGCCGTGTGCGGCGCCGGTTCAGCGGGTGCGGCGGCGGATCAGCAGGGCGATCCCGGCGAGGCCGACCGTGATGGTCAACATCACGCCGACGTTGAGCAGCAGCAGGCGTTGCAGGTCGCCCAGCGCCTCGTCGAGGTCCTTCGCCGGGTCGAGCGTGTCTTCCGGGAGCACCCGCTCGCCGCCGCCCGCGCCGCCGCTGACCGTGTCAAACTGCCGCTCCAGCGGCACACCGGCGGTGCGTAGGGTCTCGGACATGCTGAGCCGACCCAGGAACCAGCCGGCGCTGGTCTTGCGGCCGTCCGGCTGCTTGGCCGGCCGGTAGACGCGGGGGCCACCGACCGCCTTCGGATAGAGGTCGTAGGTCTGCTTCGGCGTATCGCCGGCGAGCACCACGACCGTGTATTTCGGACCGAGGTTGGCCGCCTTAGGACCGGTCGGCATGCCGGTGCGGGCGAGGAAGTTGACCTGGTCGATGATCGCGCCCACGAGAGCGGGCTCGGTGTCCGCGTGCATTCGCAGCGGCTCGGACAGCCCCGTGCCGGTGATGTCCACTCCGGCGGGTGCCGGCTTCGGCGCGGCCGAGGCCGAGCCGGCGGTGCCCAGCGACAGCAGTGCCGCCGCCAGCGTGCCCGCCAACACGGCGGCCAACCGCCTCATGTGTCGGACCATCCCGCCTCCTCGCCCCGCTCGATGGATGGCTTCGTCGTGACGTCCGGACCGACCTGCCGGTGCGGGCATCGACCAGATGGCCGCGTCCACTCCTACAGACTCCGCAGAACGTCGATGAGTTGCAGCTTTCGGAACAGTAATTGGAACTATCTGCGATCTCTGCTCGACTAATGAGGAGCCGTTTGATCAGCGGGCGGATCGTACCCTTACGGAGGGGTTCATGGGGGGCAGGGTTACACGTACGGTGCGGGTCATGCCAGTGGTCCTCGGCGTGGCGTTCGGTGTGTCGTTTCTGGTGCCGCCCACACCGGCCGCCGCCCACAACGAGCTGACCGGCAGCAACCCGCGCGACGGTGCCCGCGTGGCGACGGCACCCGCCCGGGTCGAGCTGCGGTTCCTCGCCACGCCGTCACCGACAACGACGAAGATCACCATAACCGGACCGGACAATGTGGTCGCTGGCGGCCCACCGGTCTTCGCCGGCAGCCGGGTGCGGGTGCCGTTCAAGCCCGCGGCGGCGGGTCTCTACATCGTGGGCTACCAGCTCGCGTCCGCCGACGGGCACCCGGTGAAGGGCGAAGTGCGGTTCACCCTCACGACCGGTACGGCCGCCGACCCGTCCGCCTCGCCGTCGACCGCCGCCGGGACCACAGCTACCGGGTCGCCCTCGGCTGGCGCGTCGCCCTCCGCCGTGCCGGCGTCGACCACCCCCGCCAGCTCGACGGCGTCGACGGTGCCGGCCGCGTCGGAGCAGTCCGACTCCGGCGGCCGCTGGTGGCTCTGGGGGCTCGGCGGCGTGCTGCTGCTCGCCGCGCTCGGAGCCGGCCTCGTGTTCCGCCGCCAGCGAGGGGTTCGGTGACTCTCTGACACTCACCAACCCGGGTGGGTCAGGTGTGCGCGCCATCCTTTGCTCTGCACCCGCGGAAGCGACGGTTACGGTCTGCGACCGGTGCCTATTGGGGTGCAGAGCAAAGGCGGGGCGATGCGGAGTTGGGCCGGCGACGCGCCCGTGACGCGTCGATGCGCAACAGTCAGACCAGGCGGAGGCGGGTGGCGCGGATGCGGGTCAGGGTGCGCTCGCGACCGAGCACCTCCAGCGACTCGAACAGCGGCAGACCCACGGTGCGACCGGTGACAGCAACCCGTACGGGTGCCTGCGTCTTGCCGAGCTTGAGGCCCCGCTCGGCGCCGACCGCCTCCAGCGTCGACTTCAACGACTCGGCATCCCAGGACTCCAGCGCCTCGAACGCCGCGACGGCATCGTCCAGCAGCTCGGCGGAGCCGTCCTTCATCGTCTTGGTCCAGGCCGCCTCGTCGATCAGCGGCGTGGCCAGGAAGAGGAAGTCGACGTTCGGCACGATCTCGCTGAGCACCGCGATCCGGGTCTGGGCCAGCGGCGCCACGGCGGCGAACGCGTCGGCGTCGAACTCCTCGGGCTGCCAGGGTGGCGGCGCGATGGTGTCGGTGCCGGTCAGCCACGGCTGGCAGGCGTCGATGAACTCGGCCACCGGCAGCGCGCGAATGTACTCGCCGTTGAACGCGCGCAGCTTCTTCTCGTCGAAGAACGCCGAGGAGAGGTTGACCTCGTCCAGCCGGAACTCGTCCTCGATGACCGACCAGGGCACGATCTCCCGGTCGCCGGAGGGGGCCCAGCCGAGCAGCATGAGGTAGTTGCGCATCGCGCCGGCCAGGTAACCCTCGTCGCGGTACGCCTCCAGGGCGACCTTGTCCCGGCGCTTGGAGAGCTTCTGCCGCTTCTCGTTGACCACCACCGGCACGTGCGCCCAGACCGGCGGCTTGACCCCGAGGGCCTCCCAGAGCAGCTGCTGCTTGGGCGTGTTGGGCAGGTGCTCCTCGGCCCGGATCACGTGGGTGATCCCCATGGTCATGTCGTCGACGACGTTGGCCAGCAGGAAGACCGGCGAGCCGTCGCCCCGGGCGATGACGAAGTCCTCGATGAGCTTGTTCTCGAAGGTGGGCTCACCGCGGATCAGGTCGACCACCACTGTCGTGCCCTCGTCCGGCGTACGGAAGCGCAGCGCGCGACCCTCACCGGGGCCGAGGCCGAGGTCGCGGTGGTAGCCGTCGTAGCCCTGGTACTGCGAGCCGGTGCGGGCCTGCACGTCCTCACGGGTGCAGTCGCAGTAGTAGGCACGGCCCGACTCGTACAGGCGCGCGGCGGCGGCCCGGTGCTCACCGGCGTTCGCCGACTGGAAGTAGGGGCCCTCGTAGCTGCCCCGGGTGATGCCGATCCAGTCCAGGGCGGAGAGGATGCCCTCGGTCCACTCGGGCTTGTTGCGCGCCGCGTCGGTGTCCTCGATCCGCAGCACGAACACGCCGCCCTGCTGCTTGGCGTAGATCCAGTTCTGCAGCGCCGAGCGGGCGCCGCCGACGTGGAACATACCGGTCGGGGAGGGGGCGAAGCGCACACGTACTGTCACGTCCCCCAGCCTACGGCGGGCGGCGAGCGCTTTTGGGCACGGCCCCCTGACTCAGGGCACCGAACGGATCTTGACGACCAGGGCGCTGCCGAGGAGGGTGACCACGGCGGTGACCGCGTAGAGCGTGGGATAGCCGCCCAGATACACCACGAGCGGGGCGGAGAGCGCCGGGCCGAGCACCTGCGGCGCCGAGTTGGCGATGTTGATCACGCCCAGGTCCTTGGCCCGGTCGGTGGCCCGGGGCAGCACCTGGGTGATCAACGCGGCGTCCACCGAGAGGTAGACGCCGTAGCCGGCGCCGAGCAGCAGTGCCGCGACGATGGCCACCGGCCAGAGCGGGGCGACCGCGAGCAGCAGCGCCGCCACCGCCATGATCAACCCGGAGACGATCACGTAGACCTTGCGGCGGCCGGACCGGTCGGACAGTCGGCCGGCGACCACAGCGGTCAGCATCATGCCGAGCGTGTAGAGCAGGATCAGCACCAGCAGGCCGCCCTCGGGGTCGGGGTGACGCACCCCGTCGCTGAGGAAGTACAGCAGGTAGAGGGTGCCCAGCGCGTTGCCCAACTGGACCAGGAACCGGGTGATCCAGGCCCAGGCGAAGTCCGGGTGTCGGCGCGGGCTGATCCACATCGAGGCCAGCAGCGCCCGCGTCCGGAGCACCGGTCGGTGCGTCCGCGGCAGTGGCTCGTCGGGGGTGAGCAGCGCGAACGGCAGCGACAGCAGCAGGATGGCCACGGCGATGGCCAGGTAGCCGGCGGTGTTGCCGGTGACCACTGCGGTGACGAGCACCGCGCCGAGCACCAACCCGAGCGCCTGCGGGATGCCCACCCAGCCCGAGACGCCACCGCGCTGGCGCACCGGCACCCGGTCCGGGACGGCGGCGCTGAGGCTGGCCAGCATCGCGTTGAAGCAGACCTGCGCGGCCACCCAACCGAGGGCGACACCGAGGATGGTCCGCTGCTGGGCCAGCAGCACCAGGGCCGCCGCGCCGAGCACCGCCCCGCCCACCGTCCAGACGTGCCGACGACCGAACTCGCGGCCGGCGATCCGCAGGCAGGTCCGGTCGGAGAACGCGCCCGCGAGGGGGTTGGCCAGCACCGCGGCCAGTGCGCCGAGGCCGGTGACCACGGCCAGCATGTTCTCCTTGTCGCCGGGCGCGATCTGCTCGATCTGCTGCGGCAGCAGCACCTGGATCGGCGTGAAGAACGCCATCCACACGCCGAGGTTGGCCGCGAAGATCAGACCGACCCAGCCGCGCCGGACCGGCACCGTCGGCTCGGCGAGCGCCGCCGGCAGCGATGCCGGCGTCGGGTCGAGGGTGGTCACCGCGCCGACCCCGGCCGGCTGGCCGCGATCACGTCCCGCAACCAGGTGTACGACGACTTCGGCGTACGGGTCTGGGTGGCGTAGTCGACGTGCACCAGACCGAAGCGCTTGGTGAACCCCTCGGCCCACTCCCAGTTGTCCAGCAGCGACCAGACGAAGTACCCGCGGACGTCCACCCCGTCGTCGAGGGCGGCCCGGACCGCGCGCAGGTGCCCGTCGAGGTACGCGATCCGCTCCGGGTCCGCCACCTGCCCGTCGGCGTCGGGTGCGTCGTCGTACGCGCAGCCGCTCTCGGTGATCTCGATGGGTGGCAGCGCGTCGCCGTACGTGTCGTGCAGCCAGCCGAGCAGCTCGCGCAGCCCGTCGGGGGCCACCGGCCAGTCGAAGGCGGTACGCGGGTAGCCGTCCAGCGCAACCAGGTCGAACGGCAGGGGTGAACCCTCCTCGGCGGCCCGTACCCCGGTGGGGTTGTAGTAGTTGACCCCGAGCACGTCGATCGGCGCGGCGATCGTGTCGAGGTCGCCGGGGTGGACGATGCCCGGGTCGAGGCCGGGCAGTTCGGGGTAGCCGCGGCCGAGCAGCGGGTCGGTGAACAGCCGGTTGTGCAGCGCCTCGTACGCCGCCCCGGCGGCCCGGTCGGCGTCACTGTCGCCGAGTATCCGCACCGGCGAGTAGTTGTTGGCGATCGCCACCGGGCTGGTGGTGTGGGCCCGTAGCGCGGCGACGGCGAGCCCGTGCCCGAGCAGTTGGTGGTGGGCGGCCGGGAAGGCGTCGAACAGCAGCATCCGGCCGGGGGCGTGCTGGCCCATGCCGTAGCCGAGGCTCATGTGGATGAACGGTTCGTTCAGCGTGATCCACAGCCGGACGCGGTCGCCGAGTCGGGCGGCGGTCTTCTCGGCGTACTCGGCGAACCGGGCGGCGGTGTCGCGGTGCAGCCAGCCGCCGGTGTCTTCGAGGGGTTGCGGCAGGTCCCAGTGGTAGAGGGTGGCCACCGGGTCGACGTCGGCGGCCAGCAGCTCGTCCACCAGACGGTCGTAGAAGTCCAGGCCGGCCGGGTTGGCCGGGCCGGCGCCGGTGGGTTGGATCCGGGGCCAGGCGATGGAGAACCGGTACGCGTCGACGCCCAGGCCGGCCAGTAGCGCCACGTCCTCGGTGTGCCGGTGGTAGTGGTCGCAGGCGACCGCGCCGCTGCTGCCGTCGCTGATCCGCCCGGGTGACTGGGCGAAGGTGTCCCAGATGGACGGACCTCGGCCGTCGACAGTGGCGGCGCCCTCGATCTGGTGGGCCGATGTGGAGACGCCCCAGCGGAAGCCGGTGGGGAACTGGGGCATCGGTGCTGTCGACATACGCCCTCCCGGTCAACGTGAAACGTGCTCGGGACTTTAGGGCGCTGTCGATGAATGCGCCATAGGCCGGCCTGGCGCATTCCGCAATGGTTGATCGGCGTGTCTTTTTCCGAACCCGTCCTGGTAAGTCCGATTTAACGCATAGAGTGCCGATATCGTGGGATGTCCTCACCGGAGGAAAGACGGAAATGATCCTCGTGGAACGCAGTGCGCACGTGGCGGCGCCAATTGAAGTGGTCTGGGATGTCGTGCAGCGGGCCGAGCAGTTGCCGGCCTGGCTGGCCGGGGTCCGTGCGGCCGAAGTGCTCTCGGGTGAGGGCTTCGGACGACGACAGCTGGTCCAGGCGGGGCGCGGCTCGGCGCATGAGGCCGAGGTGATCGCCTACCAGGAGCCGACGCTGATCGGCTGGCGGGAGCGGGCCAAGGGCGCCGGTGCTCGTGCGGAGGCGCGCACCGAAATCTACGTCCAGCTCACCGCCGACGAGGAGGAGGGCGGCACCATCGTGCGCCTCATCGTGGTCCGCTGGCCGGCTGGCCCGGTCAAGGCGGCCCTGCTGCGCCTCGGACTGCGTCGGGTCGGCGCCGACCTGGAGGACTCGCTGGCCCGGCTCACCGACCTGGCCGCCGTCGGCTGACGAGCGCCCATCCTCCCGGCGTCACCCGCGACGGCGGTGGTCCGGATCCCCGCCAGGGCTCCCGGACCACCGCCGGATCGCGTCCTGAGGGTGTGCGCTCGCGCCACTTCGCGCGCGTTGCTGGACCCGGCCCGGCCCGGCTCGGCCCGGAGGCCCCGAGCTCGTGGAGATCGTGCTCGATCCTGGATGTGGTGGCCTCACCGCTGGCCGAAGCCACTACGTCCACGATCGAGCGTGATCTTGCGGCGGGGCGGCGCTTGGCCGCGGCGGTGCCCGGTCCGGGGGCGGCGTCCAGATGGGCGGGGACGGCGCGGGGGCGTACCGAAAGACGAGGGCCCGGCACGCGGTCGCGTGCCGGGCCCCTTCGTCCGGGTGAACCAGGATCTAGCTGTCGCCGCCGGTCTCGCCGACCGGGGCGGCGTTGACGTCGTCGATCGCGTACTTCTTGGCGGCCTCGGCCGGCACCGTGGCCGGCACCGCGCCGCTGCGGGCGAGCTGCCGCAGCGTGGCCACCACGATCGACTCCGCGTCGACGTGGAAGTGCCGGCGCAGCGCGTGCCGGGTGTCCGACATGCCGAACCCGTCGGTGCCGAGCGACGTGTAGTCGCCGGGTACCCAGCGGGCGATCAGGTCCGGTACCGCGCGCATGAAGTCGCTGACCGCGACCTTCGGCCCGTCCGCGTCGGCCAGCTTCTGCTGGATGTACGGAACCTTCGCCTCGGCGCCCGGGTTGAGCAGGTTGTACTCCTCGGTCTCCACCGCGTCGCGGCGCAGCTCGGTCCAGGAGGTCACCGACCAGACGCTGGCACCCACCCCCCAGTCCTGGGCGAGCAGCTGCTGGGCCTTGAGCGCCCACTGCATCCCCGTGCCCGAGGCGAGCAGGTTGGCCTTCGGGCCGTCGACCTGCGGGGCCGGCGAGTAGCGGTAGATGCCCTTGAGCAGGCCCTCCACGTCCACGTCGGCCGGCTCGGCCGGCTGCACCGTCGGCTCGTTGTAGACCGTCAGGTAGTAGAAGACGTTCTCCTGCGCGTCCCCGTACATCCGGTGCAGACCCTGCTCCATGATGTGCGCGATCTCGTACGCGAACGCCGGGTCGTACGCGACCACGGCCGGGTTGGTGGCGGCGATCAGCAGCGAGTGCCCGTCCTCGTGCTGAAGACCCTCACCGTTGAGCGTGGTCCGACCGGCGGTGGCGCCGAGCAGGAAGCCGCGGGCCATCTGGTCGGCCGCCGCCCACAGCCCGTCGGCGGTGCGCTGGAACCCGAACATCGAGTAGAAGATGTACATCGGGATCATCGGCTCGTCGTGCGTGGCGTACGACGAGCCGGCGGCGGTGAACGAGGCCACCGAACCGGCCTCGTTGATCCCCTCGTGCAGGATCTGCCCGGTCGTCGACTCCTTGTACGACAGGAACAGCTCGCGGTCGACCGAGGTGTAGCGCTGGCCGTGCGGCGAGTAGATCTTCGCGGTCGGGAAGATCGAGTCGAGACCGAAGGTGCGGGCCTCGTCCGGGATGATCGGCACCCAGCGCTTGCCGAACTCCTTGTCCTTCATCACGTCCTTGAGCAGCCGGACGAAGGCCTGCGTGGTGGCCACCTTCTGCTTGCCCGAGCCGCGCTTGACGTCGGCGAACCGCTCCGGGCCGGGGATGGCCAGCCGCTTGGTGCTGGTCCGCCGGGACGGCAGGAACCCGCCGAGCTGCTCGCGCCGCTCCTTGAGGTATGCCATCTCCTCGGACTTCTCGCCCGGGTGGAAGTACGGCGGCAGGTAGGGGTTGTCCTCCAGCGCCGAGTCCGGGATGTCGAGGTAGAGCCGGTCGCGGAAGGTCTTCAAGTCCTCCAGCGTCAGCTTCTTCATCTGGTGGGTCGCGTTGCGGCCCTCGAAGTGCGAGCCGAGCGTCCAGCCCTTGATCGTCTTCGCCAGGATGACGGTGGGCTGACCGGTGTGCTCGGTGGCCGCCTTGTAGGCCGCGTAGAGCTTGCGGTAGTCGTGCCCACCCCGCTTGAGGTTCCAGATCTCGTCGTCGCTGAGCGGCTCGACCATCTTGCGGGTCCGGGCGTCCCGGCCGAAGAAGTGCTCCCGCACGTACGCGCCCGACTCCGCCTTGTAGGTCTGGTAGTCGCCGTCGGTCGTGGTGTTCATCAGGTTGACCAGCGCGCCGTCGGTGTCCGCGGCGAGCAGCGGGTCCCACTCGCGACCCCAGACGACCTTGATCACGTTCCAGCCGGCACCCCGGAAGAACGCCTCCAGCTCCTGCATGACCTTGCCGTTGCCCCGGACCGGGCCGTCCAGCCGCTGCAGGTTGCAGTTGATCACGAAGGTGAGGTTGTCCAGCTCCTCGCGGGCGGCCACGCCGATGGCGCCGAGCGTCTCCGGCTCGTCCATCTCGCCGTCGCCGAGGAACGCCCAGACGTGCTGCTGGGAGGTGTCCTTGATGCCGCGGTGCTGCAGGTACCGGTTGAACCGGGCCTGGTAGATCGCGTTCAGACCGCCGAGACCCATCGAGACGGTGGGGAACTCCCAGAAGTCCGGCATCAGCCGAGGGTGCGGGTACGAGGGCAGCCCACCGCCGGGGTGCGACAGCTCCTGGCGGAACCCGTCGAGCTGGTGCTCGCTGAGCCGCCCCTCCAGGAACGCCCGCGCGTACATGCCGGGGGAGGCGTGGCCCTGGTAGAAGATCTGGTCGCCACCGCCCGGGTGGTTCTTGCCCCGGAAGAAGTGGTTGAAGCCCACCTCGTAGAGCGACGCCGAGCTGGCGAAGGTGGAGATGTGCCCGCCGACGCCGATCTCCGGGCGCTGCGCCCGGTGCACCAGCATGGCGGCGTTCCACCGGACGTACGCCCGGATCCGCCGCTCGACGTGCTCGTCACCCGGGAACCAGGGTTCGCGCTCCGGTGTGATGGTGTTGATGTAGTCGGTGGTGGTCAGGGGCGGAACCCCGACCTGGCGCTCACGGGCCCGCTCCAGCAGGCGCAGCATGACGTAGCGGGCGCGCTTGGCACCGCGTTCGTCGATGACACCGTCAAGCGACTCGACCCATTCGCTGGTCTCTTCAGGGTCGATGTCCGGAAGCTGGCTCGGTAGGCCGTCGCTGATCACCGGGCGCTTGCGTTCCGTAGCCACAGGCGTTCCCTCGGTTGTGTGTGGGATAGGTCTCTAGCGCCATCCTGCCCCCTGGTGGCACCCCTCGTCACGTCTAGGTGCCCTGGACGCGACGCTCAACACAGGTACTCGCCGGTAACTTAGCGCTACGACCCGCTTTCGACGCTTGTTCTGGCTTCCTACCGTGGTGGCATGGACGGACGGCGCGTGATTGTCGGCGGTGTGCTGTTGGCAGTCGGGGTGCTCCCGGCGGTCCCGGCGACCTGGGTGCTGGTGTCGGGTGAGTCCGCCGCGCTCCCGATCGTCATCTTCGGTCTGGCCGCAGCGCTCTTCGGCGCGATCCAGGTGCGTGCCGGCCTGCGGGAACCAGCGGCCCGGAGGGTGCGGCCCGTGCCCGGCCAGCGCGCCAGGCACGCGGACACCAGCACGCCGGCGAGCTACTACGGAAGCGACTCCGGCGGCTGGGACTGGGGCGGCGGCGGTGGCGATTCCGGCGGCGGTGGCGGTGGTGGGGACTCCGGCGGCGGTGGCGGCGGTTCCTGAGCCTGCCCTGGGGCAGAATGCGGTGTATGCGCAGCGACGTGATCACCGTCCAGACCGGGTCCCGGCCGGCCGTCCGGGACATCACCGCGGAGGCCCAGCAGTTCGTCTCCGGTGAGGGCGACGGCCTGCTGCACGTCTTCGTGCCGCACGCCACCGCCGGCCTGGCGATCATCGAGACCGGGTCGGGCTCCGACGACGACCTGCTCAGCGCGCTGGCCGACCTGCTTCCCACCGAGGACCGCTGGCGGCACCGACACGGCTCGCCCGGGCACGGCCGCGACCACGTGCTGCCGGCGTTCGTCCCGCCGTACGCCACGGTGCCGGTGCTCGGCGGCCGGCTGGCGCTGGGCACCTGGCAGTCGATCTGCCTGGTCGACACCAACGGCGACAACCCGACCCGTCAGGTGCGCTTCTCCTTCCTGCCCGGCTGACCGCCCGGCCGCCCCGCGTCACGATCCACGCGGCGTCCCCGCACCGCCCCGGCGGGAGAGGGCGGCGCCGTGCGCGGATCGTGACGCGTCGGGCGGGTTACGGGCGGACGGTCTCCTGGTCGACGGTCTGCTGACCGAGGTCGACGGACGGCGAGCCGCCCCGCAGCGCCGACGGCAGCGGGTTGTCCGCCGTCTGGTGCAGGCCCGGCACCCGGTCCTCGATCACGAACGACGCCCTGGTGTACGCGGGCGCGTCCGGCCGGCTGACGTACGGCAGCACGTCGAAGTCGGCGGTGAGCTGCCCCGGGGTGATCGTGGTGCGCACGTACCCCCGCAGGTTGTTCTGGAAGCGCAGGTGCGGGTTGAACGCGAACCACGGGTGCGAGCCGGACGCCGAGTCCGCGCCGTCACCGGTCGAGGTGATCGAGGAGCAGACCAGTTCGGTGCCGACGGTGCGTGAGGTCGGGTCGGCGTAGTCCAGCTTGAGATCGCTGGCCCAGTGGGCGTGCACGTCGCCGGTCAGCACCACCGGGTTGCGTACCCCGGCGGCCAGCCAGCCCCGGGTGATGCGGTCCCGGGAGGCCACGTAGCCGTCCCAGGCGTCCATGCTGGTGACGGTGAGCGGGCCGGAGTTGTTGTCCCGCTGCGCGAAGAAGACCTGCTGGCCCAGGATGTCCCACTGGGCGTCCGAGCGGCGGAAGCCGTCCAGCAGCCACGCCTCCTGCTCGGCCCCGGTGATCGACCGGGCCGGGTCGGATGCCGCGGCGCAGTCCCGGTAGCCGTCGCCGCAGGCCTGGTCGTCGCGGTACTGCCGGGTGTCGAGCAGGTGGAACGTGGCCAGCCGCCCCCAGCGCACCCGCCGGTAGAGCTGCATGTCGATGCCGCGGGGGATCGAGGTGCGCCGCAGCGGCATGTTCTCGTAGTACGCCTGGAACGCCGCCGCCCGCCGCGCGGGGAACTCCGGGTCCGGCGCCTCGGGCACCTCGTCGGCCCAGTTGTTCTCCACCTCGTGGTCGTCGAAGACCACCGCCCACGGCGCCACCGCGTGCGCGGCCTGCAGGTCGGGGTCGGTCTTGTACTGGGCGTGCCGCTGCCGGTAGTTGGCCAGCGTCCGGGTCTCCGGTCCCTCGTGGTCACGGGGGTTGCCGCCGGGCACGTTGTACGTGTCCGGGGCGTACTCGTACTGGTAGTCGCCCAGGTGCAGGATCAGCTCCGGCTCGGTCTCGGCCAGCCGCCGGTAGGCGGTGAAGTAGCCGTGCTCGTACTGGGAGCAGGAGGCGAAGCCCATCGCGAGGGTGGCGGGCATGGTCCACGGTGCCGGGGCGGTGCGGGTGCGTCCGGTCGGCGAGATGTGCCGCTCGGCCCGGAACCGGTAGAAGTACTCGCGCCCGGCCAGCAGGCCGGCCAACTCCACGTGCACGCTGTGCGCCGAGCGGGCACGGGCGACAGCGACGCCGCGGCGCACCACGTGCCGGAACCGCTCGTCGGCGGCCAACTCCCAGTGCACCGGCACGTCGCGGTCCGGCATGCCGCCGAGGCCGTCCTCGGCCAGTGGCTGCGGGGCCAGGCGGGTCCACAACACGAACCCCTCGTGGTCGGGGTCGCCGGAGGCCACCCCGAGGGTGAACGGGTAGGCCAGCGGCCGGCCCGCCGCCGCGCCGGCCGCCGTCGGCAGCCCGGTGACCGCGCCCGCGGCGCCGATCGCGGCGCCGGACAGCAGGATGGTACGTCGGGACAGTGACACGAATCCTCCCCAGAGTCCGATCTTCGTGACTCCGGGAGCCTCGCGAGCCCCGGTGGCCGACAGGTGACAGCGAGTCGCCCTGCTCGTCGCCGGCAGTCGAACACCGATGACCACAGTCGATTCGTGCTGGTCGCCGACGGGCCGGCCGCGCCGGCGGGCCCGGACGACGCCCGTCACTGCGTACGATGTGGCAGTGACGCAGGAGGTGGGTCCCGCGGCGGGCGCACCGGTGGATCGCGCCGGTCTCGCCTTCGACGTGGTGCGCCGGATGGCGCACGTCACCGCCGCGCTGCGACACCGGCAGGGCTCCGCGTTCGCCGAGTTGGGCCTCACCCCGGCGGCGGCCCGGGCGTTGCAGGAGCTGGACCCGGATCACCCGCTGCCGGCCCGCGACCTCGCCGGTCAGCTGGGTTGCGACCGGTCGAACGTGACGGTGCTGGTCGACAAGCTGGAGCAGGCCGGGCTGGTCGAGCGCCGCACCGATCCCACCGACCGCCGGCAGAAGACGTTGCTGGTGACCGGGGAGGGTCGTGTCGTACGGGCCCGGGTGATCGAGGTGATGTCCGACTCCCGACTGCTGTCCGGGCTGACGGACGAGGAGCTGAACACCCTTCGTGACCTGGTCTGGAAGGTGTCCGACGGCGGCTGCCCGGAGTCCTGCGAGTCACAGTGAACGCACCCCGGCCGGCCGTGTCCCACTGGGCGAGCCGGGCTCCCGTCGGTAATGCTGTCCGACGTGACCACCCCGCAAGATCTCGACGACCGGTTCCGGGAGACGCTGGCGGCGCTGCCCGCCGCCGAGCGACGGCGTGACCCCGCCGACCCGGTCACCGACGACGCCCCACTGACCGGCGCGCAGCTGCTGGACCTGTTCGACGCACAGGTGACCAGCCGGCAACTCGACCTGGCCGGCCGCTGGTTGCGCAGCTTCGGGGAAGGCTTCTACACCATCGGTTCGGCCGGCCACGAGGGCAACGCCGCCGTCGCCGCCGCGCTGCGTCCCACCGATCCGGCGTTGCTGCACTACCGCTCGGGCGCGTTCTACTGCCTGCGCGCCGCCCAGGTCGCCGCCGATCCCGCGCCGAGCACCGAGCCGAGCACCGAGACCGAGTCGACCACCGAGACCGAGCCGACCTCCGCTCGGGTGCCCTCCGCCGACGCGGCGGTGTCCGAAGCGGAGCCGTCCGGGTCCGAGCGGGTCACCGGTGGCTTCACGGCGTACGCCGACGCGGCCCGGGACGTGCTGCGCGGGATGGTCGCCTCCAGCCTCGAGCCGATCGCCGGTGGCCGGCACAAGGTGTTCGGCCGCGCCGACCTGGCCATCGTGCCGACCACCTCCACCATCGCCTCGCACCTGCCCCGCGCCGTGGGCATGGGGCTCGCCGTGGAGCGGTTGCGCCGGCTGGACAGCGCCGGACGGCGTACCGGGGCCGGGGTGCGAGTCGGCAGCGGCGCCGGCGCCACACACGCCCCCTGGCCACCGGACGCGATAGTGGTCTGCTCGTTCGGCGATGCCTCGGTCAACCACGCCAGCGCCACCGCCGCGTTCAACACCGCCGGCTGGTACGACCACGCCGGATTGCGCATCCCGGTGCTCTTCGTCTGCGAGGACAACGGGTTGGGCATCAGCGTCCGCTCGCCGGAGGGCTGGGTCGAGGCGACCCTGCGGGCCAAGCCGGGCATCCGCTACTTCAGCGCGGACGGAAGCGACCCGGTGCAGACGTACGCGGTGGCGGCGGAAGCCGCGGCCTGGGTGCGCCGCAACCGGCGCCCGGCCGTGCTGCACCTGCGCACCGTGCGGCTGATGGGGCACGCCGGGGCGGACGCGGAGACCGCGTACCGGAGCCCGGCCGAGCTGGCCGAGGACCTGGACCGGGACCCGGTGGCCGGCACCGCGCGGCTGCTGGCCGCCGCCGGCGTGGCGACCGGTGCGGAACTGCTCTCCCGGTACGACGAGACCGGCTGGCAGGTCCGCCGGCTGGCCGAGGAGGTGCTGGGCGAGCCGAAGCTGGCCGGCGCGGCCGACGTGGTGTCGACGCTGGCGCCTCGCCGTCCGGTGCGGGTGGCGCGGGCGGTGGCCGACGCCGCGGCGCGGGCCAGCGGGCCGGGCGCGGCCGCCCGGGCGGAGGCGTTCGGCGGTAAGCCGCCGGAGCTGGCCGGCCCGATGACGTTGGCGCAGAGCATCAACGCCGCGCTCGCCGACGGGATGCTCGACCACCCGCAGATGGCGGTCTTCGGTGAGGACGTGGCCGCCAAGGGCGGCGTGTACGGGGTGACGAAGGGGCTGCGCGACCGGTTCGGGGCGGCCCGGGTCTTCGACACCCTGCTCGACGAGACGTCGGTGCTCGGGCTGGGCCTCGGTGCCGGGTTGGCCGGGATGCTGCCGGTGCCGGAGATCCAGTACCTGGCGTACCTGCACAACGCCGAGGACCAGCTGCGCGGTGAGGCGGCCACCATGCGGTTCTTCTCCCAGGGGGCGTTCCGCAACCCGATGGTGGTGCGGGTGGCCGGCCTGGCGTACCAGGAGGGGTTCGGCGGGCACTTCCACAACGACAACTCGGTGGCCGTACTCCGGGATGTGCCCGGTCTGGTGATCGCGGTGCCGGCGCGGCCGGACGACGCCGCGCCCATGCTGCGAACCTGTCTGGCGAGCGCGGCGGTGGACGGCAGTGTGTGCGTGTTCCTGGAACCGATAGCGCTCTACCACACCCGCGACCTGTACGCCGACGGTGACGGAGAGTGGCTGGCCGGCTATCCGGAGCCGGGCGGATGGGTGGCCGGTCACGTGCCGATCGGGCGGGCCCGGGTCTACCGCGTCGGGTCGGCCGACGACCTCACCATCATCACCTTCGGTAACGGGGTGCGGATGTCGCTGCGGGCCGCGGCCGTCCTCGCCGAGGAGGGGGTGGGCACCCGCGTGGTGGACCTGCGTTGGCTGGCCCCGCTGCCGGTGGCCGACATCATCCGGGAGTCCTCGGCGACCGGCCGGGTGCTGGTGGTGGACGAGACACGCCGCTCCGGCGGGGTCGGCGAGGGCGTGATCGCCGCGCTCGTCGACGCCGGATATGTCGGTGCCGCGCGGCGAGTGGCGGGAGTTGACTCGTTTGTACCATTAGGTCCGGCAGCACGTCACGTACTGGTCTCCGCGGAAGCCATTACCGACGGTGCCCGTACGCTGCTGGCACGGTAAATTCCGTTCCACCCGGTGCGCCACTTGCGCGCAGACCCACAAGTGTGTGGACTTTGCCTGACGGCGTCGCACCGACGCCGCGAGCAGGGACGAGATGAGGAGGCACGCGACAGTGAGCGCGACCGCTGGTCAGGCCGCCGACGGGGTACGCAGCCTGGCGGACCGGTTCGGGATCGAACCGGGGATGGTCGTCATGGAGATGGGGTACGACGACGACGTCGACCAGGATCTCCGAGACGCCCTGACCGACCGCTGTGGAGATCTGGTCGACGAGGACACCGACGAGGTGGTCGACGCGGTGCTGGTGTGGTACCGGGACGGCGACGGCGACCTCTTCGAGCTGCTCGTCGATGCCCTCGGCCCGCTGGCCGACAACGGCGTCGTGTGGCTGCTCACCCCCAAGGCGGGGCGCGAGGGGCACGTCGAGCCGAGCGAGGTCGCGGAGTCCGCGCCCACCGCTGGCCTTCAGCAGACCTCGACCGTGAACGCCGGCCGGGACTGGAGCGGCGCACGTCTGGTGCTGCGCCGAGGGGCCAAGGCCAAGAAGTAGCCAGCGCCGCTCTGCGCGCCCGACGGTCCGCCCACCGCCGGGTGGCAGGCCGCTGCCGTTCACCCGACTCGACCCGAGGAGAGTGCGCATGCTCATCGAGGTTGGTGCCGAGGCACCGGACTTCGTGCTCAAGGACCAGAACAACCAGGAGGTCCGACTGTCGGACTTCCGGGGCAGGCGCACCGTGCTGCTGGTCTTCTACCCGCTCGCCTTCACCGGCATCTGCCAGGGCGAGCTGAGCGAGATCCGAGACAACCTCGACGAGTACGTGAACGACGACGTCCAGGTGCTGACCGTCAGCGTCGACTCGGTCTACAGCCACAAGATCTGGGCCGACCGTGAGGGCTACCAGTTCCCGATGCTGGCCGACTTCTGGCCGCACGGTGCCGTCGCCCAGGCGTACGGGGTCTTCAACGACGTGGCCGGCTTCGCCAACCGGGGCACCTTCGTCATCGACAGGACCGGCGTGGTCCGCTTCGCCGAGATGAACGGTCCGGGCGAGGCCCGCGACCAGCAGGGTTGGCGCAAGGCCGTCGCCGAAGCGACCAACTGACCGGGGTACGCCGTGCACCCGGGTCGGTGGCGGGCAGGTAAGCTTGCCAGCCACCGGCCCGCCACGGGCGATCCGGGCGCGTAGCTCAGTGGGAGAGCACTCGCCTTACAAGCGAGGGGTCGCAGGTTCGAAACCTGCCGCGCCCACAACAGGCAAAACTCGGAGGGCGTGCAGCACGTTCCATACGCTTGATCGTTCAGCGAGCACTCGCTCAGCGAACCACCGGAGAGGCTCTGCGAGGCTGAGAGGGTGGAACAGTCTGCGTGGTTCGAGATTTCGGCGCTGGTGGCAGCAGCTCCGTATCCGGTGGAGGTGCTGCCGGCCGATCCTCAGCGGGCGGGAGCATGCCTGGGGGCTCTGGAAATCACGACCAGGTCGTGGCTCGGGGCGGTGGTGGTCAACAGCGGCGGGCTGGTAGTCGATCACGGTTGGCTCCGGGTGCTGGGCGGTGGGCACGACGGGCTGCCGGATGTGGCGGCCGAGATGGTCGCGGGAGTTGGTCGTCCGGTCGTCGCCTTCGATGTGATGGGCGGGCAGTTCGCGTGGTTGCAGGCGGAGCCGGGCGCGAGGCCGACGGTGCACTATTTCGGCCCGGAGGACCTGGCTTGGCAGGATCTTGAGCTTGGGTATGGCGAGTGGCTGGAGGCGATGCTCGCCGGTGCAGTGACGGGGTTTTATGAAGGCTTGCGGTGGCCGGGGTGGGAGGCCGAGGTTGCGGGCGTTGCCCTGGATCAGGGGATCAGCGCATTGCCACCGCCGTGGACCACGGAGGGCAAGGATCTCTCGATGGTGTCTCGCAAGCCGATCCGGCTTGCTGAACTCGTTTCGGTTCACCAGGAGTTCGCGCGTCAACTCGGCTCTCTCTAGATCATCGCCCCCGGGACGACGGGCCGAACCCGGCCTCATCGCGGCGTCCATCGGGCAGGCTCGTCGGTCATGCCGACCTGATCCGGGAGTCGGTGGACGGGCTCACCGGCGAGGACCCGACGCGGCCGGGTCCGGAGTGATCACGCCATGATGGGTGGGTGCAGGACACCGTCGCCGTCGCGCTGATCACCTCACTGTCCACCTTGGCCGCCGCCACCCTCACCGGGCTGGTCGGCGCGCTCAGCACCCGCCGGCAACTGGCCCACCAACTCACCGTCGCCCGGCAGGAGAGCGTCGAGCGGTGGGCGACGCGTCGGGACGAGTTGCGCCGCGACGCGTACGTCGGGTTTCTGGGCGCCTGCGACCAGGCGTACCGGCAGTTGGACCGGCGGTGGCTCGAACCCGGCGGGGGCGAGCCGGTGCCCGGCTTCGACGAGGCGTACGCGGCGATGCGCGCCGTCGACGAGGCGTACAACCTGGTGTTGCTGGAGGGCCCGGCGGAGGTCGCGGCGGTCGGCCGGGCCGTGTTGACCAGCCTCACCGCGGAGCACGCCGACCAGCGCCGCCTCGGTGACGAGCCGGGCGACCGGGGTGCGCCGCTGCGCGACCGGCACCGGGAGCGCTGGCTCGCGGCGATCGAGGTACGCACGAATCACCGGATCTCGTTCGTCGACGCGGTACGCCCGGTGCTGGGCCACGACGGCTGACGAGCCGGCATTGGGTTGGTTGAGCCCGGGGCGGCGTCGGATGGCGCCGACGCCGCCCGGGTGCTCAGCTGTTGAAGCCGCCGTCCACGTTGACCACCGCACCGGTCACGTAACCGGCCTCGGGGCTGGCCAGGTGCGCGACGGTGGCCGCGATGTCGGCGGGGCGGGCGTACCGGCCGACGGCGGTGAATCCGGTGATCGCCGCCGCGTTCGGCCCGTCCGCCGGGTTGGCGTCGGTGTCCGTCGGCCCCGGGCTGACCAGGTTGACGGTGATGTTTCGGGGACCCAGTTCCCGGGCCAGGCCCCGGGTCAGCCCGACCAGGGCGGACTTGCTCATCGCGTAGAGCGTCAGCCCGGGAAAGACCACCCGTTCACCGACGTTGCTGCCGATGCTGATGATCCGTCCGCCCTCGCCCAGGTGCCGCAGCGCCGCCCGCGCGGCGACGTACGGTGCCCGGATGTTGACCGCGACGGTCTGCTCCACCTCGGCCGAGCCAAGCTCGTCCATGGCGCCGACCGTGAACACCGCGGCGTTGTTCACCAGGATGTCCAGCCGACCCAGTTCGGCGGCTGTCCGGTCGACAGCGCCCTGCACGGCGGCCGGGTCGGCGCCGTCCGCCTGGATCGCCAGCGCCCGTCGGCCCAGCGCCTCGATCTGCTTCACCACTGTCGCGGCCCGCTCGGCGTCCTGCCGGTAGGTCAGCGCCACGTCGGCCCCGTCCTGGGCCAGACGCAGGGCGATGCCGGCCCCGATGCCCCGGGAACCTCCGGTCACCAGTGCGACCCTGTCGTTGAGTGTCGTCGTCATGCAAACGATCATCTGGCCGCGCGGCCTCGTCGTCTGGCGGCTATCGGACCCCTCGTTGCGACCCCCAGGTCCGATTCCCGCGATCCTCGACGGCCTGCGGACGTGGTGGGCCGCCATGATCCGCGCGACTTCACGGATCCTGCTGCCTCACCCGGCGACGAGACAGCAGGATCACCGAAGTTGCGCGGATCTTGCCAGGTGGGGGAGGGTGGAGCGAGCGATGCGGGGAGAGTGGTCGTGGAACTGGCAGGCATCGGCGCGGTGCTGTTCGACATGGACGGCACCCTGGTCGACTCCGACCCCGCCGTGGAGCGGGCCTGGGAGCGGTGGGCCGGCGAGTACGCCGTCGATCCGGCGGCGGCGTTGGCCATCGCGCACGGCAGCCCGGCCGACCGGACCATCCGCCGGCTGCTGCCCGCGCTCGACGACGACGCGGTCGCCACCGCTGCCGCGCGACAGTTGGCGTTGCAGTACGACGACCTGTCCGACGTGACAGCCACCCCCGGTGCGCACGAACTGCTGAACGTGCTGGCCCGACTGGGGTTGCCCTGGGCGGTGGTGACCAGCGCCGACGCGCGGCTCGCCGAGGCCCGGCTCGACGCCGCCGGCATCAAGGCGCCGGTGCTCGTCACGGTCGACGACGTCAGCGTCGGCAAGCCGGACCCGGAGGGCTACCTGCGGGGCGCGGCGCTGCTGGGCGTACCGGTGGCGCGGTGCCTGGTCGTCGAGGACGCCGAGGTCGGCCTGCGGGCCGGGCGGGCGGCCGGGGCGATGACCGCCGCGCTGAAAGGGCTCGACGGCGACCTGCGGCTGCACGACCTGACGCAGTTGGCCCGCCAACTGGACCCGCCGACGGCATCCTGACCCCGCCCGCCCTGGCGGTGAATCTGTTGGCGTGTCCAGGCCGGTTCTGCTGCACTGCCTGCTGGCGACGATGAAGGGGAGACGCGGTGGAGTTGACGTTGACGCCGATGACGGCGCCGGAGCTGGCCCGCCTGCTGGGGGCACTGGAGCAGGGGTACGCCGAGGACCTGGTGGCCCACCGGGGGATGACCCCGGAGGCGGCCCGTGAGCGGACGGTCACCCAGATCGGGGAGTCGCTGCCGGCCGGCGTGGACACCGAGGGCGTGTTGCTGCGGATGGCCCGGGTCGGTGACACCGAGGTCGGCTGGATCTGGGTGACCCTGCCGACGGCCGCCGCACCGAACCAGGCGTGGATCCACAACATCGAGGTGCACGAGGAGCACCGGGGACGCGGGTGCGCACGGCGGATGATCCAGCTCATCGAGGCCGAACTCGCCCAGCTCGGCGTGCCGGAGCTGGGTCTGAACGTCTTCGGTACGAACACCGTGGCGCTCGGCCTCTACCGCAGTCTGGGCTTCGAGGTCACCTCGCAGCAGATGGCGAAACGCGTCACCCCGGCGGGCTGAACCGCCGCCGACGCCGTGCACTGTCGGTCCTCCCGGCAGGACTGTTCACCTGCCCAGCGGGAAACCGGCGCGGACCGCACCTGGGGAGGAGCGACGGATGACGCACGGCGCCGGACTGACCATCGGTGTGCTCGGCTCGTACGGTGGGCGAAACCTCGGCGACGAGGCGATCCTCACCGGCCTGCTCACCGATCTGCGGACGCAGGAACCGAACGCCCGGATCATCGTCTTCTCCCGGAACCCGGAGCACACCCGGGCCGCGCACCCGGACGTCGAAGCGGTGCCGTGGGAGGGCGTGAGCCGTACCGACTCGGCCCTGGTCCTGGCCCAGCTCGACCTGCTCATCCTGGGCGGTGGCGGCATCCTCTACGACCGGGAGGCCCGCCGTTACCTGCGGGTGGTCCGGGTCGCCCAGGAGCGGGGCCTGCCACTGATCACGTACGCGGTGGGGGTCGGGCCGCTCAGCGACGGGGTGGACACCGGCATGGTCCGGGAAACGCTCTCCAGCGCGACTCAGGTGACCGTCCGGGACCAGGAGTCCCGGATGGTGCTGGAGGAGGCTGGCCTGCTCAACCCGATCACCGTCACCGCGGACCCGGCGTTCCTCCTGCAACCGGAGGAGTTCCCGGCCCACCTGCTGGCCGAGGAGGGGGTGCCGGTCGGCAAGCGGTTGGTCGGGATAAGCGTGCGGGAGCCGGGCCGGGCCGCCGAACGCCTCGACGTGGACGGTTACCACCGGCTGCTGGCCCAGATCGGTGATTTCCTGGTGCACCGGATCGACGCGTACGTGCTGTTCGTGCCCATGGAGCGGGACGACATCCGGCACGCCCACGGGGTGCTGTCGCACATGGTCGCCGCCGAGCGGGGTCGGATCCTGCACGGCACCTACTCCCCGCAGCAGGTGCTGGGGCTGATGCGCCACTTCGACCTGGCCGTCGGCATGCGCCTGCACTTCCTGATCTTCGCGGCGATGGTCGGTACGCCGTTCCTGCCCCTGCCGTACGCCGGAAAGGTCTTCGACCTGGCCCAGCGGCTCGGTGTGCCGGCGCTACGCGGTGTGGAGCGGGAGGTCGAGGGGCCGCTGCTGGCCGAGGTCGACCGACTGTGGGACGAGCGGGAGCAACGCGCCGACGCCACCGCGCGACGGGTGGCGGAGGTGTGCGAGCAGGCGCGGGGCACCTCGGAGGTCACCCGTGGCGTGTTGGAGAGTTTGCGCAGCCAGACCCTCACCCGGGTCTGAGCCGGCGGTCACACCGCCGGGCCGGTCCACCGGTAGCGCCACTCGCGGGCGTCCTCGCGGAAGTTCTCCAACTCGTAGATCTGCGCGTCGGCAAGCCCACCGGAGCCGAGGTGATGGTGGGTCAGCGGCGGGCGACCGTTGCTGTCGAGCTCGACGGTGATGGTCTGCCCGTCCGCCGTGCCGCCGACGAGAGGGATCTGCACGGAGGAAGCCATGCGCCCATCCTGCCCGGCGCAGCGCCCGCTCGCAGCGGATAGCGGGGCAGCGGGGTGACCGGCCCGTGGCTAGGGTCGGCGAATGGAGCAGACGATCGATCCCACGCTCGGTCCGGTGCTCGCCCGCACCGGCGACGAGCGCGCCGTGCTGACCTCGTTCCTCGACTTCCACCGGGCCGTGCTGCTGCGCAAACTGCGCGGTCTCTCCGACGCCGACGCCCGCCGCCGGCTGGTGCCCTCGGCGACCACGCTCGCCGGGCTGGTCAAGCACCTCACCCTCGTCGAGCGCAACTGGTTCCCGACCCTGTTGGCCCCCGAGCCCGGCGACGTCTACCTGACCTCCGAGGAGGACGCGGTCGCCAGCTTCATGCTCGACGACCAGGAGACCGTCGCCGGGCTCGTCGAGGCGTACGAGCGGGCCTGTGAGCGGTCCCGGGCGGTCGTCGCGAGCGTCGACCTCGACCACGTGGTGCCGCATCCGCAGCTCGGTGAGGTGTCGGTGCGGTGGATTCTGGTGCACCTGATCGAGGAGACGGCCCGGCACGCGGGCCACGCCGACATCCTGCGCGAGCTGACCGACGGCGAGTGCGGCGCGTTCTGAGCCCTGCCCGCCGTACGCCGTCGGCGCGGCGGCGTGCCGTCAACCGCTGGGCAGCAGGCCCGGCGGGTACTCCATCCCGTCATGGGCGCAGGCCGCGGCGGCGACCCGCGCCGCGTACCGGGCCGCGTCCGCCAGCGGCTCGCCACGCAACCGGGCGGCGATCAGCCCGGCCGCGAAGGCGTCGCCCGCCCCGTTGGTGTCAACCACCGGCGCGGGTGCGGTGGCGGGTGGCACCGGCGTCACCGTGCCGTCGCCCGGGAACAACTCGGCGCCGTCCGCGCCCCTGGTCACCAGCACTGTCCGGGGGGCCAGCGTGCCGGCGAGCGACGCGGCCCGGTCGCCCAGCCGCACCCCGCTCACCAGAACGAGGTCGGCAACGTCGGCGAACGGCCGATGGTAGGTGTTCTCGCCGTCCCAGTCGTGCAGGTCGGTGGAGAGCGCCACGCCTGCCGCAGTGGCAGCCCGCACGGCGGGCAGCAGCGGCACCGCCCAATCCATGATCGAGAGATGGACGTGCCGGGCGTCACGAACCAGCGCGGCCACCTCCGCGGCGGAGAACGGCGGGCCGCCCCGCCACGGGCGCGGGTCGTACAGCGACGTGCGTCGCCCACCCGGGTCCACGAGGTTCACCGAACGGCGGGTGCCGTCCGGGTTCTCGGCCAGCACCGCCGGAACCCCGGCCCGGGTCAGCGCCGCCCGGACCAGCTCACCGGCCGGGTCCGCGCCGAGGGTGTCCACCACCAGCACCCGCAGGCCGAGCGCCCGGGCGGCCAGCGCCACCCCGGCACCGGTGTTGCCGATCCGCAACTCGATCGGCTCGACGGTGTGGGAGTCGGCGACCGGCAACGGCAGCGCGGGCACCCGGACCCGCACATCCACCCCGAGCCCACCAAGAACCAGCAGATCGACCACGCCGCCGACGCTAGCCTGCTGCCGCGCGAGCCTCCAGGCCACGCGATCGTGCACTTTCTGCGGCGACAGAATGAGGCCTTCTTCGCAGAACACCAACACCAACTGCAAGATCACGCAGGTGGGGGTGTCGGTCCGGCCAGGTTGGGCCACCTATCCTGGTCGCGGGCGACGACGAGGGGGAACGGGTGCTGGTCATCCACGGGCTGTGGTTGCCCGACACCAGCTCGACCGGCGCCAGCTCGACAGGTGGCCTCGCCGTCTGGGCCGAGGACAGCGCGGCGCCGATTCCCGCTGCTCGTGCGGGCCGCCCGGCCCGGGACCGCCCGCACCCCTTCGCCGCCGGGCACACCGACCTGGCCGCCGTCCTCGCCGAGGCCGCCGAGCCGACCCGACCGGACACCGCGCTGCTCACCCTGCCCACCCGGGCGGGCGCGCCGACCGACTCACCTGAGCTGATCCGCACCACCGTCGCACCTGCGGCCCGCGGCCGGCTCACCCTGGCCAATTGGCGGGTGCCCATTCTGGTGTACGCCCCGGACGACGCCCTGTCGCTGCTGCACACCCTGGACGACATCCCGGCGGTGGCCGGGGCCACCCTGCGGCACCTCGCCGAGCTGGCCGACTTCGCCGCCGACCTGGTGACCCGTGGCCGGGTCCTGCCCGGCGTACGCACGACGCCGGACGACCAGCTGCCCGGCGCTGGTGCGACGCCGGACGACCAGCTGCCCGGTGCGACGGTGGGTGACCAGCCCCCCGGCGCTCGCGGAACGGTGGCGTCTTCCGGGGCTGCCGCGCGGGTGCCCGCGCAGGCGGTCTGGCGTCCGCTGCTGACCGGCACCGATGCCGCCTGGGCGCGATCGCTGGCGCTGGCCCTGCCACCCGCCGCCCGCGCCGCCGTCCTGCCGGCCACTGCCGCCGGCTCGCCAACGCCTACCCCCGCCGCTGCTGCTCAACGGTCCGACGAGAGTGCTGCCGCTGCTGGTCAGCGGACCGGTGAGAGTGCCGCCGCAGCGACCGCCGGTTCTGGTGACCGTGAGCTGACCGCCGCCGCGCTGGTCGCGGACGCGCTCGACGCGTTGACCGACGCCGCCGCGCGGGCCGCGCTGGCGACCACCACGCTGGCCCGGGGGCTGCGCCCGGGTGGTCCGGCGCCGGCCTGGTTGGCCGCGCTCGCCGGCCCGCAGCGGGACTTCACCATCGACCCGGCCGGGCTGGCCACGCTCGGCGCGGAACTGGACGCCTGGCAGCGCGACGCCGCCGGGGGCCCGGTGCGGGCCAGCTTCCGACTGGTCGAGCCGGCCCCCGACGAGGTCACCGAACCGTTCCTGGCCACCCGGCCAGCACCGGCCGACTCCACCCGGGCACTGGCCGACTCCGCGCGGGCACCGGTCGACTCCGCGCCGGTGCCGGTCGGGTCGGCCGGTGGCGGCCGGTGGCGGCTGGAGTTCGGGTTGCAGGCCGCAGACGAGCCTGGCCTGCACGTCGACGCCGGGGAGGTCTGGCGCGGGCCGCAGACACCCGGTGGCCTGGCGGGCCGGACGGCCAGCCCGCAGGAGACCCTGCTCGCCGAGTTGGGCCGGGCCAGCCGGCTCTGGCCGGACCTGGACGCCGCGTTGCGGACCGCCGCCCCGGAGGCGATGGAACTCGACGTCGAGGGAGCCCACCGGTTCCTCAGCGCGGGCGCCCCGGTGCTGCACGCGGCCGGCTTCGGGGTGCTGCTGCCGTCCTGGTGGCAGCGTCCGTCGGCGCGCCTGGGTGCCCGGTTGCGGGCCCGCAGCCGTACCGCGCCGGGCACGGTCGGTGGCGTCGACGCCGGCGTCGGTCTGGACGCCCTGGTCGACTACCGCTGGGAGATCGCCCTCGGCGACCAGCCGCTCTCCGCCGAGGAGTTGGCGGTGCTGGCCGAGATGAAGACCCCGCTGGTCCGGCTGCGCGGCCGGTGGGTGGAGTTGGACCCGGGGCGGCTCGCCGCCGGTCTGCGCCTGCTCCGCTCCGCCGGCGAGCTGACCGTCGCCGACCTGCTCCGCCTCGGGCTGGCCGACGGCGAGGCCACCGGCGCGCTGCCGGTGCTGGAGGTGACCGCCGACGGGGCGCTGGGCGACCTGCTCGCCGGCGCGGTCGAGCGGCGGCTCACCCCGCTGGACCCGCCCCCGGGCTTTGAGGGGACGCTGCGGCCGTACCAGCAGCGTGGACTGGCCTGGCTGGCCTTCCTGCGCTCCCTCGGCCTGGGCGGTGTGCTCGCCGACGACATGGGGCTGGGCAAGACTGTGCAACTGCTCGCGCTGCTCGCCGGGGACCCACCGGAGGCCGGGCCGACGCTGCTGGTCTGTCCGATGTCGCTGGTCGGCAACTGGCAGCGGGAGGCCGCGCGGTTCACCCCGGGGCTGCGGGTGCACGTACACCATGGTGCCGAGCGGGCGCGGGGGGCGGAGTTCACCGCGGCCGCGCACGGCGCGGACCTGGTCCTCACCACCTACTCGGTGGCCGCCCGCGACGCCGCCGACCTGGCCGGCATCGACTGGCACCGGGTGGTGGTGGACGAGGCGCAGGCGATCAAGAACGCGTCGACGCGGCAGGCCGAGGCGGTCCGGGCGCTGCCCGCCCGGCAGCGGGTGGCGGTCACCGGTACGCCGGTGGAGAACCGCCTCGCCGACCTCTGGTCGATCATGCAGTTCGCCAACCCGGGCCTGCTCGGGCCGGCCGCGACGTTCCGCAAGCGGTTCGCCGAGCCGATCGAGCGGCACGGCGACGCCGAGGCCGCCGAGCGCCTGCGTCGGATCACCGGGCCGTTCGTGCTGCGCCGGCTCAAGACCGACTCGTCGATCATCTCCGACCTGCCGGAGAAGCTGGAGATGGAGGTGCTCTGCAACCTCACCGCCGAGCAGGCCGCGCTGTACCGGGTGGTGGTCGACGACATGCTCGCCCGGATCGAGACCAGCGACGGCATCGAGCGACGCGGTCTGGTGCTGGCCACCATGACCCGGCTCAAGCAGGTCTGCAACCACCCCGCCCAACTGCTGCGCGACGGCTCGCCGTTGGAGGGCCGTTCCGGCAAGCTGGCCCGGCTCACCGAGATCCTGGAGGAGGTGCTGGCGGCGGGGGAGCGGGCGCTGCTGTTCACCCAGTACGCCGAGTTCGGCGCGATGTTGCGCGGTCACCTGTCGGCGCGCTTCGGCCGGGAGGTGCTGTTCCTGCACGGTGGCGTCGGCAAGGCCGAGCGGGACACCCTGGTGCAGCGCTTCCAGTCGGCGGAGGGTCCGCCGCTGTTCGTCCTGTCCCTCAAGGCCGGCGGCACCGGGCTGACGCTGACCGCCGCGAACCACGTGGTGCATGTGGACAGGTGGTGGAACCCGGCGGTCGAGGACCAGGCCACCGACCGGGCGTTCCGCATCGGGCAGCGCCGACGGGTGCAGGTCCGCAAGTTCGTCTGCGCCGGCACTGTCGAGGAGAAGGTGGCCGCGCTGATCGCCGACAAGCGCAGCCTCGCCGAGCGGGTCGTCGGCACCGGCGAGCAGTGGATCACCGAGCTGTCCACCGGCCAGTTGCGGGACCTGTTCGCCCTGGAGGCCGGGGCGGTGGTGGAGTGAGCGAGCGGAGCGAGCGAACCGTCAGGCACAGCCAATTTGTGCCTCGCGTCGGCACGGAGCGCAGCGGAGTGCCGACGTGAGCGACTTCGCCGACTACGGGCGTCCCCGCCGGGTCGACGGGGGTCTGCGGGCCCGCAGCGCCCGGGGCGCCATCGGCCGGTCCTGGTGGTCGCGGCGTTTCCTGGAGGTGCTGGAGTCGTTCGCGCTCGGCACCCGGTTGACCCGGGGCCGGTCGTACGCGCGGGCCGGTCAGGTGCTCACACTCGACATCACACCCGGGCGGGTCAGCGCGGTGGTGCAAGGCTCCCGGCCGCAGCCGTACCAGGTGTCGATCGGGGTGCGGCCGTTCCCGGCCGCGCTCTGGTCCCGAATCGAGGACGAGCTGGCCGGGCAGGCGTTCTTCAGCGCCCGGCTGCTCGCCGGGGACCTCCCCGACGAGTTGGAGGAGCTGTTCGCCGCCGCCGGCGCGCCGCTGTTCCCGGCGGCCGTCGACGAGCTGACCCAGCGCTGCAACTGCCCCGACTTCGCGGTGCCCTGCAAGCACCTCGCGGCGACGTTCTACCTGCTGGCCGAGGCGTTCGACGCGGACCCGTTCGAGCTGTTGCACTGGCGCGGTCGGTCCCGCGCGGAGTTGCTCGACGAACTCCGCGCCCGCCGGGCGGCGGCCACCGGTGTCACCCCACCGCCCCCGCCGGTCGACGAACCGTCCGAACCGGACGGTGCCGGGTCGGCGGTGGACGTCCGGACGCCGGTCGGTGCCGCCCGTGCGCTCGCCGGGCTGTCGGCGACGCCGTTGGCCGAGGCGGCGGACCGGTTCTGGTCGGCGCCGGTGCCGCTGCCGGACCGGCCGCCCCGACTGGTGACCGGCACCGACCTGCTGCTGCGCCAGCTCGGAGCGCCGGCCGCGACCATCGGTGGGCCGGGAACGCTCGAACGGTTGCGTCGCGCGTACCGGGCGTTCGGCCCGGCCGACCGGTGAGCCGTCCCGTCGAGCGGTGGAGCAGTCATGTCCAGCGGCGGCGGAACCGCCACATGATCGCGGCGTTGGCCACCAGCACCACCGCGCAGATCGCGCCGGTGAGCCGACCGGCGAATACGGCTATCGCCGGCAGTGACGCCCACAGCACGATGGTCAACAACATCAGGTAGCGGCCCCTGCGGGCCCGAACCCGGTGGTCCAGCTTCTTGAAGAAGGCCGGGTCACTTTCCCGGAGCTGACGGGTGATCTGGTCGAATCTGCGCTGATCCTCTTTGCTGAGCATGGCGCTGCCTTCCCCTCACGCGTTCAGCGGTTCGGCGGCATACCCGCTGCGGTGGCGGCTCACGCTCGCCCGTTGCTGCTACTTTTCCTCCACGCGAGCGCCCCTCATGTCCGGCTTACCCGGACCTTAAGTTTGTCTTTGGTGGTGAACGGCGCCGAAAGTGTCGGCTACGGGCAAGTGGTCCGATCCGTACTCGGCTGACGCGCGTACGCCCTGCTGGGAGAGTCTGCGGTCGGCCACCGCCCACCGCCCGCCGCGAAGGCAGCACTGAACGCTGTCTTAAGTGCCCTCACGGGTGTGTTCCGGCCACCTTGAAGGGCCCTGGGGCCTTGGTTACTTTGCCGTAGCAACTCCCTCAGGCAACAGTCGCCGCACTGCCGCACCTGCCCGGTAGCAGCTTCCGGCGCTCATCAGAAATCGGGATTGGTACATGGCCGACCAGAATGTGCCACCACGTCGACCGCGGGACGACCGCGGTTGGGACGGACGCCAGCACCACAACGCTGACGGCTACGGCGACCCCCACCCGCCCGCGCCCTACGGCTACGATTCGCCCCACCAGCAGCAGGGCGGCTACGCCGCGCCGGTCGACCCGCGTGAGCAGTACGCCGGGCAACCGGCCCCCGCGCCCCGCGGTCCGCAGTGGATCGGGCCGGAGGGCCTCGGCCGCCCGGCTCCGGCCCGCCCGGCCGGCACCGGACTGCCCACCCTCGACGACGACGACGATCCGGGTCGCAAGGTCGGCCGACGCAAGGCGATGGTGGCCCTCGGCGGCACCGCCGCCGTCGTCGCCGGTGGCGCGGCGCTCGCCATGACCCCGCAGTTGCGAGGCCTCTTCGGCGACGAGGCGGTGGCCGGCGACGCGACCGGCAGCACGGTCACCGACGGCACCGCGGCACGGCCCAGCGGCCAGCAGCCCAGCACGGTGCGTACCTACACCGAGCAGAACGAGAGCTACATGGGCTCGCGCGCCGGTGAGGCGCTGAAGAAGAACGCGCCGGCCGGTGGGCGCACCTACTCCGGCCCGGCCGCCGCGGCGGCGGCGACGAAGGTGACGGTGAAGACGGTCCTGGCCAAGGACCCGATCCTGCACCTGGCCCGGCGCGCCACCTTCGGCGTGACGCCCGCGCTGCTCGCCGACATCAAGCGCGAGGGCATGGACGCCTGGATCCGGGCCCAGCTGGACCCGGACAAGTTGGAGCCGAGCAAGGGTGAGCTGAAGCTCGCCGAGCTGCCGACCCAGAAGCTCTCCACGCAGCAGCTGCGTGACCAGCGGGACAAGCTCAACGAGCAGGGTGCCCAGCCGGAGCAGGAGATGGTCGACGCCACCATCGCCCGGCAGATCTGGTCCAAGCGCCAACTGTTCGAGGTGATGGTCGACTTCTGGAACGACTTCCTGCACGTCGCCGCGGACTTCGACGGCGGCGAGGTGTACCGCTCCTCGTTCGACCAGGACGTCATCCGCAAGCACGCCCTGGGCAGCTACCCGGAGATGCTGGTCGCCGCGAACAAGCACCCCGCGCTGCTGATCTACCTGAACCAGAAGGACTCCCGCAAGGACGCCATCAACGAGAACCTCGCCCGGGAGAACCTCGAGCTCTACTCGGTCGGCGTCGACGGCGGCTACAAGGAGCCGGACGTCCGGCAGGCCGCCATGCTCCAGACCGGCCGTGGGGTCCAGGACGGCAAGTACGTCTTCCGCCCCGAGCAGCACTACGTCGGCAAGGTGAAGATCCTCGGGTTCACCCACGCGAACAACTCGGCCGACCCGAAGAAGGCCGAAGCGGCCATCGACGCGTACATCACCTACATCGCGACGCACCCGTCGACGGCGAAGTACGTGGCGCAGAGCCTGGCCACCCGGTTCGTCTCGGACACCCCGCCCAAGTCCCTGGTGGACCGGCTGGCCAAGACGTACACCACCAACAAGGGCATGATCAAGCCGGTCCTGATGACGCTCTTCTGCTCCTCGGAGTTCTGGGCCGGTGTGGGCCAGAAGGTGCGCCGGCCGATGGAGTACCTGGTGGCCACGTACCGCACCCTGGGCGTCTCGCCCGAGGCGTCGCCGAAGCACAACAACGGCGACAGCAAGCGCACCGCGTACGCCCGGGGGCTGCGCCAGATCAACGACAAGCTGCGCGAGTTGGGCCACTACCCGATGGGCCAGCCCACTCCGGACGGCTACCCGGACGTCTACGTCGCCTGGACCTCGGCCGGCACCATGGTCAACGGCTGGAACGAGGCGGGCGAGATCCTGGCCGGCTACCGCACCACGTTCACGTACACCGCGCCGGAGAAGCTGGTCGCCAAGCCGCCGGCGACGGCCGGGGCGTACGTGGACGCGCTCTCCCTGCGGCTGGTGGGCCAGAAGTTCAGCACGCGGGAGAAGAACCTCATCCTCGGCGTGGCCGGTGTGGCGGCGACCGCCAAGGTCGACGCCACGTTCAACGGGGCCATCACCGCCGTCGCGCGGGCGATCCTCGCTTCCCCCCAGCACCACCTCCGGTGAGGCACCCGATGGAGAAGACTGTGTACAACTCTTTCCCCCTGCACCCCGAATGCCCGGACGTGCGACGGCTGGCCGACAACCCGGCCGAGGCGTTGCTGCGCGCCGAGGCCGACATCGTCGCCGCCGAGAACGCCGCCGAGTTCGACAGGTACCGCACCCTGGAAAACCTGGAGGAGGCCCAGCAGGACGGGCGGGGCGTGACCCGGCGGACCTTCGTCGCCGGTGCCGCGGCCACCGCCACCGCGCTGGCCACCGCCCAGTTCGTCACCACCTCGGCGTCGTTCGCGGCGACCAAGACCGGCACCCTGATCCACGTCTTCCTCTACGGCGGGCTGGACGGGCTGAGCCTCGTCGCTCCGGACAACGACCCGGTGCTCGCCAAGGCCCGCCCGGACCTGCTGCTCGGGAACGACTCGTTGGCCCTGGGCCGCGGCTTCAAGCTGACCAGCGCGTTCAAGCCGCTGGAGAAGTGGCTCACCGCCGGTCAGCTGGGCTTCATCCCGGCGGTCTCGGACGAGCGGCTGTCCCGCAGCCACTTCCAGGCCGCGGACGCCTGCAACCTGGGCGGGCTGCCCAACGAGACCGGTGGTCGGGGTTGGCTCGACGGGCTCGTCGACAACCTCGGCAAGGGCACGGCGTTCCGCAGCGTCGGCATCGGCAGCACGCTGCCCCGCTCGCTCGTCGGCAACAACGGCGCGCTCTCGCTGAACAGCGTCGGCTCGCTGCGGCTCAACGGTGACGAGAAGTTCCGGGCGGCCACCGAGAAGGCCATCAAGGGGCTCTTCACCGGGATCAACCACCCCGTCGAGGAGGCCGTGCAGGAGGGCATGGGCGCGCTGGCCACCGCGCAGAAGCTCGCCGCCAAGCCGTACCAGCCCGCCGCGGGCGTCACGTACGAGGGCGTCGGCCGGGCGTTCCAGCAGCTCGCCCAGCTGATCAAGGGCGGCGCCAACGTGCGGGTCGCCACCGTCGGCATGGGTGGCTACGACACCCACGAGAACCAGGGCACCCGCGAGGGTGGCCAGCTGCACCGCCGGTTGAACGAACTGGCCAGCGCGATGGCCGCGTTCTTCACCGACCTCGGCCCGCGGGCCGCCGACGTGACGATCATGGTGTCCAGCGAGTTCGGCAGGCGGGTCGGCTCCAACACCGGTGGCACCGACCACGGGCACGGCGGCGTGGTCACCCTGCTGTCCGGCAAGAAGCTGGCCGGTTCGCTGCTGGGCACCTGGAACGGTCTGGACAAGCTGGACTCCGGTGACGTGCCGGAGTACAACAACATGTTCAACGTCTACGGCGCGGTGGCCCAGGGCCGGTTCGGGCTCACCAACGCGGAGGTCGACAAGATCTTCCCCCGCCAGAAGTACGCCCCGATGAAGCTGTACGCGTGACGTATTCGCACACCCACGCCGCCGGCCGTCGTACCGGGACCTCGTCCCGGCACGGCGGCCGGTCGGCCGCACCCGTACCCCCGCAGAGCCCGGCCCGGCGCGGACCCGGCGGCCGGCGGCTGCTGGGCGTGCTGCTCCTGGTCGGCCTGTTCGCCAGCGTGCTCCCGTGGTGGTTGGGCACCCCCGCCGGATCGCTGCGCACCACCGCCGCCACCGTCACCGCGGCCGGCCGGATCACCGGCCTGGTCGCCGGCTACCTGCTGCTGGTGCAGGTGCTGATGATGAGTCGCCTGCCGGTGCTGGAACGGTGGATCGGCGGCGAGCACACCGCCCGCTGGCACCGGGACATCGGGGCCACCCTGCTGGTCACCGTGCTGGCCCACATGTCGCTGATCCTCGTCGGCTACGCCGACCTGCGTAACCAGTCGATCCTCGCCGAGGTCGGCACGTTGCTCGGCGACTACGAGGACATGGTCTCCGCGTTCGTCGCCACCGGCATCATGGTGCTTGTCGGGTTCACCAGCATCCGGGCCATCCGGCGGGCGTTGCCCTACGAGCTGTGGCACCTGCTGCACCTGTCCAGCTACCTGATCCTGCTGCTCGGCTTCGGCCACCAGTTCACCCACGGCGCGCAGCTGTACAAGCCCGGCCCGGTGCGCACCGGCTGGATCGCGCTCTACGTCCTGGTGGTCGCCGCAGTGCTCTGGGGCCGGGTGATCGCGCCGCTGGCGTTCAACCTGCGCTACAAGCTGCGGGTCGCCGACGTGGTCGCCGAGAGCACCGACACCATCTCCATCTACCTCACCGGGGAGCGGCTCGGCCGGCTGGCGATGCTCGGCGGCCAACACTTCCGTTGGCGGTTCCTCACCCGGGGCTGTTGGTGGCAGTCGCACCCGTTCTCCGTCTCCGCCGCCGCCAACGGCCGCTGGCTGCGGATCACCGTCAAGGTGGTCGGCACCCACACCGCCGACCTGCGCGACCTGGACCCGGGCACCCGGGTCTGGGCCGAGGGCCCCTCGGGCACCTTCACCGCCGCGCACCGGCTGCGCGAGCGGGCGCTGCTGATCGCCGGCGGGAGCGGCATCACCCCGATCCGGGCGATGCTGGAGGAGTTGCCGCCGGGCGCCGCGCTGATCTACCGGGCCCGCACACCGGCCGACGTGCTGCTCAGCCGCGAGTTGGACTGGCTGGCCCAGGAGCGCGACACCTCGCTCTGGTACGTCATCGGTTCCCGCGACGACCCCGGACCCCGCCAGCTGATGAGCCCGGACGGGCTGCGCCAACTGGTGCCCGACGTGGCCCGGCGCGACGTCTACCTGTGCGGGCCGCCCGGGTTGGTGGAACAGTCGGTGCGGGCGCTGCGCCGGGCCGGCGTGCCCCGGCGGCAGATCCACCTGGCCACGTTCGAGCTGTAGGAAGGGCATACCCATGCGTCGCGCGCTCCTCGCGATCACCGGCCTGGCCGCCAGCACCACCGCGCTGGTGGTGTTCAAGGGCTCGCCGGGCGCCACCCAGGTCGCCCAGAACCTGCCGACCGCCCAGCCGGTCAACCCCACCGCGCCGGGCGCCGACCCGAGCGCCGACCCGGCCGCGCCGGGCACGGACCCGGCCGGGGAGGTGGCCACGCCGTCGAAGACGGCCGACGCGCCGGTGTCGCCCAAGCCCGGCAAGACCACCGCCCGCCCGTCCGGCACGAAGACCACGACGAAGGCCCCGAGCACCCCGCGTACCACCAAGGCACCCCAGCCGACCACCCGCCGGGTCACCGGCAACGGCTTCGACAACGAGTACGGGTACGTGCAGGTGCAGATCGTCGTCTCGGGTAACCGGATCGTCGAGGCGGTCGCGCTGTCGCTGCCCAGCGGGGGTGAATCCGACATCCACAGCGGTGACGTGCGCGACCGCTACGACGGCAGCGGTGGAGAGGTGGTGCAGAAGCAGAACGCCAACCTCAACACCGTCTCCGGGGCCACCGAGACCAGCAACTCCTACAAGCAGTCGCTGCGGTCCGCCATCGAGCAGGCATTCTGACGTGCGGGCCACGCTGACCCGGCCCGGGCTGTGCCGGGTCGAACAGATCATGGGTACGGCCGTCACAGTGGACCTCGCCGACGATCTGCCCCCGGCGACCCTGCGCGAGCTGGCCGATGAGGTCTTCGCCTGGATGCACGAGGTGGACGCGCGGTTCAGCACCTACCAGCCGGCGAGCGAGGTGTGCCGCTTCGACCGGGGTGAGGTGCTGCTCTCCGAGGCGTCCGCGGACCTGCGGTACGTGCTGGAGACCTGCGCCGACCTGTGGGGCGCCACCGACGGGTTCTTCGACGCGTACGCCACCGGTCGGCTCGACCCGTCCGGCTTCGTCAAGGGCTGGGCGGCTCAGGTCGCCTCGGACCGCCTCGTCGCCGCCGGCGCCGTCAACCACTGCGTGAACGCCGGCGGTGACGTGCGGGTGCGGGGCCTGTCGCCGTCCGGGGAGCCGTGGCGCATCGGCATCCGGCACCCGTGGGACGCGATGGCGGCCTGCCTGGTGCTCACCGGGACGGACCTGGCGGTGGCCACCTCCGGCGTGTACGAGCGAGGCCGGCACGTGCTGGACCCGCGCCGGGGAACGCCGGCCAGTGGGCTGCGCTCGGTGACGGTGGTCGGCACCGACCTCGGGGTGGCCGACGCGTACGCCACCGCCGCCCTCGCCATGGGCACCCCCGGCCTCGGTTGGTTGGCCCGCCTGGACGACCACACCCACGCGGCGATCACCGACAACGCCCGCCAGTATCTGTCCGTCGACCTGCCCCTGACCGACTGACCTCCTCGGCCCCCTCGGGCTCGGCCCCGCGCCCCTCACGCCCGCACCCCTCACGCCCGCACCCCTCACGCCCGCACCCCTCACGCCCGCGATCTTGCAGTTTCGGTTGGCGCTTTGTCCCGTTGCATGGAGATTGTCGGGACAGAAAGTGCAAGATCGCGGGGCGCGGGGCGCGGGCGCGGGCGGGGCGTGGGGGAGAGGAGGGGCGGGCGGGGTCAGCGGAGGGGGCGGTGGGTGCCGGCCGGGCGGGAGCCGGTGGGGCGTGGGCGGCCGGGGCGGGAGCCGGCCGGTCGGGTGCCGGCCCAGCGGTGCCGTCGGTGGCTGCGCCGGGGCGGCTCGGTGCCGCCGGGATGAGGCGCCCTGTCGTTGGTGGACATCGTTCCCCCGTTCGTGGCGCGCGTTCGCACCGTCCCCCTGTCAACGAGGACCGGCGCTCCGGCGACGCTGTCGGCCACCGGATCGAATCGTCGGGCGGGCCCGTCTCACATGCCTCGTCGGGGCAGCGGCAGGTGACCGGGGAGCAGGTCCGGGGTGAGCGTCACCCCGGTAGCGCGCAGCGCGCCGATCAACGTGTTCTGCACGAGGTACGAATCCGGAAGCTGCCAGCGGGCCTGCTCCGGGGCGACCGCCCAGCGGACAGTGCCCTCCGGCAGTCGGGTGGGCGGCGCGGGGATCCACGAGCCCGGCCCGTGCCGGACCACGTGGAAGCAGTGCTCCAACTCCGGCCGGAGCGGGTCGCCGGGGCGGACCAGGAACATCCACCGCCCGGTGGGCGTGACCAGCACCGGCCCGCGTACGCCGGTGCCGGCCGGGTGGATCTGGACCGCGTCGAGCACGTGCCGGCCGAGGTGGGCGGGCACCTCCAGCACATCGAAGGCCCGACCGGTGGGCAGCAGCACCCCGTGCGGGCGGCTCCGCCACCAGGTGGCGACCCGGGCCGGGTCGGCGCTGGCGGCCAGCTCCCAGTTCTCCAGCGCGGGATGGCAGCCCACCGTGGGACAGCCGGCCCGGCCGCAGACGAAACGGCTGCGGGCCAGGCAGGCGCCCGGCGTGACCTGCCAGCCGTGTGCGGCGTACCGGATGGCGACCCGGCGCAGCCGGACCCGTTCCAGCGGCGACAGTTCGGCGACGCGCGGTCCGACATTCCCCCACATGTGTGCCAACTCCTCTCGTCGGTCCCGGCGTTCGCCAGGTCGCATGTCGAGCACCGTCACTGCCGTAACCCACGATCGTTGAGGTTGACGAACGGCTCGTGCAACTTGCACGAAAAGTACGAGGACCAGCTGTACGGCTGACGTACATCCTGTGCGACCAGCCAAAACCTGAAAGTGAAAAGCGGCCGCCGCACCCGCGGACATCGCCCCGACTCGATTGGTCGTCGGTGGCAGGGGAGGATGGGGAGATGGACGAGCTACCCATAGGACGGCGAGTGGCCTACTGGCGGGGGCGACGCAAGATGTCCCAACAGGTCTTCGCGGACCGGCTGGGCAAGTCCAAGAGCTGGGTGGACAAGGTCGAGCGCGGCGTCCGCCGGCTGGACAAGTTCTCCGTCCTCTACGAGATCGCCGACATCCTCCAGATGGACGTCCAGCTGCTGATGGGCAAGGATCCGGAGCGCCGCGCCGACGCCCTCAACTGCATCGACCAAGTCGAGGTGCAGGAGATCCGGGCGGCGCTGGAACGCTACGACTCGATGAGCGCGTACTTCGACGCGGCGCCGTTCCCGCCGCCGATGGACGACATGCGCAAGGCCGTCAACCACGCCTGGCTCACCTACCAGTACGGCCGCTACGGGATGCTCACCCGGGCGCTGCCCAAGCTGCTGCGCGACGCCCAGGCGGCCGACGCCGCGTACGGCGGTGAGCAGGCCGCCGAGGCGGCCCACCTGCTCGGCCAGGTCTACCAGATCGCCTCCTCGGTGCTGCGCAAGCTCGGCGAGTGCGAGCTCGCCTGGTTGGCCGCCGACCGGTCGATGGCGGTGGCCCAGCGCGCCGACGACCCCCTGCTGGCCGGGATCGCCACCACGCGGGTGTGCAACGCCCTGGTCGCGATGGGGCGGGCCCGTCCCGCGCTGGAGCTGAACGTCCAGATCGCCAACCGGCTGGCACCGGGTGGGAGCAACGAGGTCTCCCCGGCCCGCCTCTCCGTCTACGGGATGCTGCTGCTCCAGGGCGCGATGGCCGCGTCCCGCATCGGCGACTCGGCCAGCGTCGACGACCTGATCAACGCTGCGCAGGAGGCGGCCAACCTGCTCGGTGGCGACCACAACCACTACTGGACGTCGTTCGGCCCGACCAACGTCGAGCTGCACCGGGCCGCCGCCGCAGTGGAGCTGGGCGACGGTGGGCGGGCCGTGGAGGTGCACCGGCTGCGCATCGCGGAGCCGTCCTTCAACGCGCTGCTGCCCGAGCGTCGCGCCCACCACCTGCTCGACATCGCCCGCGGCTACGCCCAGATCGGTGACGTGGCGAACGCCGGCGAGATGCTGCTGCTCGGTGATCGGCTCGCCCCGTCGGAGATCCGCTGCCGGCCGATCGCGCACGAGGTGATGTCGGACATCCTCCGTCGCACACGTGGTGCGCCGCCTTCTCCGGTAGCGGAGTTGGCTGAGCACATGGGAGTAGGGGTATGAGCGCGGAGCCGGTCTGATGGCCGGTACAACGCGCAACAGCGGGCACCGCGAGGTGCTCTACGTCATCGCCTGCGGTTCGCCGCTGGCACGGCACGTCGGTCGTCTGGTCGACCTCGCCCAACAGGACGGTTGGGACGTCTGCGTGATCACCACGCCGGACGGGGCGAAGTTCGTCGACCAGTCGGCCCTGATTCGACAGACCGGCCATCCGGTGCGGATGCACTACAAGAATCCCGGCGACCCGGACGTGCTGCCGCCCGCCGACGCCATGATCGTCTGCCCGGCCACCGTCAACACCGTCAACAAGTGGGCGGCCGGGATCACCGACACCCTGGCGCTCGGGCTGCTGGTCGAGGCCCAGGGCAAGGGCGTCCCCATCGTGGCGGTGCCGTACACCAACGCGGCGATGGCCTGCCACCCGGCGTTTCGGGCCGGGGTGGCCCGGTTGGCCGAGTGGGGCGTCACCGTGCTCTTCGGCGACGACGTGATCGCGCTGCATCCGCCCGGGACGGGGGAACAGCACATGCATGCCTTCCCCTGGGCGATGCCGCTGGCCGCGTTGCAGACCGTCTCCTGGACCGCCGCCTAGGGCGTCCGCCCGACGCGGCCGGGCCGGGTGTCACCGCCCGGTGGCCGCCACGCCGGTAAGCTGGCCCGCCGTGAGCACAAGCGGACCCGCCCCGACTGTCGGCGACGTGGTGGCCGAGCTGGAACGGCGTTTTCCGCCGGTCTGGGCGGAGGAGTGGGACCGGGTGGGCCTGGTGCTCGGCGAGCCGGCCGCCCCGGTCCGCCGGGTGCTCTGCGTGGTCGACGTGGTGCCCGAGACGGTCGACGAGGCGCTCGCCGCCGACGCGGACATGATCGTCTCGCATCACCCGCTGCTGCTGCGCGGGGTGTCGTCGGTCGCCGCGACGACCTTCAAGGGGCGGATCATCCACCGGTTGATCCGGGCCGGGGTGGCGCTCTACACGGCGCACACCAACGCCGACGTCGCCTCCCCGGGTGTCTCCGACGCCCTCGCCGCCCGCTTCGGGCTCACCGGTCCACGCCCACTTCAGCGGCCGGCGCCCGGCTCGCCCGCCCACGGTGACGACCGGGGATTCGGCCGGATCGGCGAGCTGCCCGAGCCGATGACCCTCGCCGAACTGACCCGGCACGCCGCCGCGGTGCTCCCCGTCACGTCCTGGGGAGTTCGCGCGGCGGGGGATCCCGGGCGTATGGTTCGTACCCTCGCCGTCAGCGGCGGGTCGGGGGACAGCTTCCTTGGCGCCGCGACCGCCGCCGGGGTGGACGCGTTCCTCACCGCCGACCTGCGGCACCACCCGGCTGGCGAGCACCTCGCCGCCGATGGTCCCGCCCTGATCGACGCCGCCCACTGGGCGACCGAACGACCGTGGCTGGACGACCTGGCCGCCTTCCTCCGGGAGGCGCTGGACGTCGAGACGCTGGTGTCCGACCTGGACACCGACCCGTGGACCGTGCACGCCGCCGCACCCGCTGTGGACGACAAGGAGCCCGACCGTGAAGGCTGACCCTCAGGTGCAGCGCCGCCTGCTCGACCTCCAGGCGATCGACACCAACCTCGCCCAGCTCGCCCACCGCCGGCGTTCGCTGCCCGAGCGCGCCGAGCTGGAGGCGCTGGCCCGCGAGTTGTCGTCGATGGAGGACGAGCGGGTCCGCGCCCAGGTTGCGGTGGACGACCTGGACCGGGACATCGCCCGGTTGGAGAAGGACGTCGAGCAGGTCCGGGCCCGCAAGGAGAAGGACGAGAACCGACTGGCCGCCGGCACCGGCCCGGCCCGGGAGCTGGAGGCGCTCCAGCACGAACTGGTCTCGCTGAAGCGCCGCCAGGGCGACCTGGAGGACGCCGAGCTGGAGCTGATGGAGCAGCGGGAAACCGCGCAGGGCGTACTGGACGGCGTGGAGCAGCGGCTGGCCGAGACCCGGGACAAGCGGGCCGCCACCGAACAGCGCCGCGACGAGGCACTGGCCGAGATCGCCAAGGAGGAGGAGTTCAAGCGGGGCGCCCGTCAGCCGCTCGCCGCCGACCTCCCGGCCGAGCTGGTCAACCTCTACAACAAGATCCGCGAGGACACCGGGCTGGGTGCCGCGCTGCTCACCGCGGGCCGCTGCGGCGGGTGCCGCCTGGAGCTGTCCGGTGCCGACCTGGCCCGGATCCGCAAGGCCGCCCCCGACGACGTGGTCCGCTGCGAGGACTGCCGACGGATCATGGTCCGCACCAACGAGTCGGGCCTGTAGGTCGTGGCGCCGCGCGTGGTCTCCGTCGAGGCCGACGGTGGGTCCCGGGGCAACCCCGGCCCCGCCGGCTACGGCGCTGTGGTCCGCGACCCGGAGACCGGCGAGGTGCTCGCCGAGCGCTCCGAGTCGCTCGGCACGGCCACCAACAACGTCGCCGAGTACCAGGGCCTGATCGCCGGGTTGACCGCCGCCGCCGAGCTGGGCGCCGCCGAGGTGGACGTCCGGATGGACTCCAAACTGGTGGTCGAGCAGATGTGCGGCCGGTGGCAGATCAAGCACCCCGGCCTACGGCCCCTCGCCGCCCAGGCCGCCGCGCTGGTGGGCCGGTTCACAGCGGTCCGGTTCAGCTGGATCCCACGCGAGCAGAACCGGCACGCCGACGCCCTCGCCAACGCCGCCATGGACGCCGCCGCCGGCCGCCCACCGGCCACCGCGACCACCGGCCGTCCCGCGCCGGCTGACACCGTGGGCCGTCCCGCGTCGCCCGCCGCCGGCCAGCCGGCGACCGGCAGTGACCCGGCGACCGCGCCGGCCTCCTGGGAGCCACGGCCCACCTTCACCGCCACCCGGCTGATCCTGGTCCGGCACGGCGAAACCCCGTACACGGAGCAGCGACGCTACTCCGGGCGCGGCGACGTGCCGCTATCCGAGCGTGGCCGGGCCCAGGCCGGCGCCACCGGTGCCCGGGTGGCAGAGCTGGCCCCGTCCGTCGCGGCCGTGCTCAGCTCACCGTTGTCCCGCTGTACGGCCACCGCGGCGGCGATCGCCGGGGCCCTCGGCGACGTGCCGGTCCGCACCGAGGACGACCTGATCGAGTGCGACTTCGGCCAGTGGGAAGGGCGCACGTTCGCCGAGGTGCGCGACCAGTGGCCGGGGGAGATGGACGCCTGGCTCGCCTCACCCCGGATCGCGCCGCCGGGCGGGGAGTCGTTCACCCACGTCGCCGAACGCGCCAACCGGGTCATCGCCGGACTGCTCACCGCGTACCCCGGTGAGACAGTGGTGGTCGTCTCGCACGTCTCGCCGATCAAGCTGGTGCTGCGCGACGCCCTCGCGGCCGGCGACGGTTTCCTGCACCGGCTCTTCCTGGACGCGGCCGGCATCTCGGTGCTCGACATGTGGCCCGACGGCGGCGTGGCCGTGCGGACGGTCAACGACACCGCCCACCTCGCCGCGCTCTGATCAGCGGCGGTCGGGGCTCACCGGCTCGTCCGGTCCTGCCCTGGCCGGGCCGGTTGCCCGGCGGTGCCTCTGCGGTGCAGCCACCGCAGCAGGTAGAGGGTCGGCAGGGCGAGACCGGCCCAGAGCAGCGCCAGCGCCAGCCGGATCAGGCCGGGCATCTCGCCGTCGAGCGCGAGCCCGCCCAGCAGCAGGGTCACGGCGACGAACCAGACCAGCAGGATCGCGCTGTTGGCCCGGGGGGAGCGGGGTCGGCGGCTCACGTCGCCGCCTCCGCGCCAGGCCCGTTCCGCAGCAGGCGCTGCGGGTCGCGCAGCACCTCACCAACCCGGTGGTCGCCGATCGGCAACGAATCCAGCAGTGCCTGCCGGGCCTGGTCGACCTCGCGGCCGGCCGCCCGAATGGTCTCGGCGACCAGGTCACCGAGGGTCAGGTTGTCGACCGTGCGACGGGCGCGGGGGTCGATCCGGACGGTGAGCAGCTCCCGGTTGCCGGACATCTCGACTGTCACTTCCCCGTCGGGCGACGAGACCACGTGCCTCCGGTCGGCGGCCTGCTCGGCGAACTCCACGGTCGCGGTGATGAGCGCGTTCATCTGTCGGGTCAACGCGCCCAGATCGGGACGCCCCATCAGCTGGCCCTCCCCGCCGCAGTGCGGAACTCGTCCAGGGCCTGCCGCAGGCTGACCGCCTGGTCCACCCCGTCGTTTCCGGTGATCTCCTGAAGTCGCTCGCCGAGCACTGCGGCGAGTCGCGTCTGGGCTTCGCGGACCGCCTCCACGCAGGCGTTGCCGAGCGCGTCCGCGTCGAGGTCCCGAATGGCCTGTGGGCTGATGTACACCCCGGCGACCTCCCCGTCGCCGGTCACCCGGACGGTCACCGTGCCCGTCCCGTCGCTGGCGGAGACGCTCTCCTCCCGCAGCGACGCCACCCGTTCGTTGAGCTCGTTCACCCGGCTCTGGACCTGCCGCAGCGACGCCTCCGTGTAGCCCTGCCGCTGGGCCTCCCGCGCCGCCGCCGCAATCGCCTCCGCGTCCCCCGTCACCGCGTCTCCCACCTGCTCGGATCACCGATCTCGATCTTCAACGACTCGGGCAGCTGGACGCTGCGGGTATCGATCTTCCCGGCCTGGTCGGCGAACTTGTTGGCGAGGGCGTCGTTTGCGTCGCCGAGGCTCTTCGCCGACTGCCATACCAGCAACGCGAAACCCACCAGGAGGCCGATGACAGCGACCGCGAAGCCCGCCCAGGCCACGAAGATCGCCACCTTGACCGCGGGCGACACCGGACCGGAGGCGTTCGCCGCGATCGCACCACCGATGGCGGCGGCCGTGCCGACCAGGAAGGCCGCCAGCGTGGTGCTGACCCCGACGGCCATCTGCGCGCAGTACGAATCCATCAGCGCGCAGGTCTGGGTCAGCCGATCCAGGGCGGGCAACAGGTCGCCGGTGGCGAACGCGTGGAACTGGCGGGCAGCCGAGTCGTCCCAGTAACCGTTCACCTTCTCGATCTGGCTGAGCAGCTGCGCGTGCATGCTGTCGTAGGTGTTCTTCAGCTCGCCCCAGGTGCCCGAGTTGCCGAACCACGGCTCCGGGTCGACCACGTTCGGCATCACCAGCAGGGCGGTCACCGACGCCGCCGCCATCCCCGACCCGGACGGTTCGAGGGCGACGATCAACGCGCTCGTCGCGGCCACCACGAGACCACGCATCAGGAACGTGTCGAAGGCGTCGCTGTCCGGATCGGTCCACGATCCCTCGTCCCAGCCGGACACCCCGTGCTCCTCTCAGTTGTGCGGGGACCGGAAGCCGTCGGCCTGGTCGGCCTCCAACTGGTCGTAGTGCCCGGCGACCCGGTGCAACGCCGTGCCGATCGCCTCGAACGTCTCGCGCAGGGTGGCCGTCACCGCGCCCACGGCGGAGAGGGACCGTTCGTAGTCGTCGACGGCGGACAACGCGAACAGGGGGAACGCCTCCGACGGCATCTCCAACCCGGACAGGGCCCAGTTGGTCTGCTGGTCCAGCTCGTCGGCGTAGGTGCTGAAGGACGTGCCCAACGCCCGCATGGCCTCGACTTCGTACCGCGACACGGTGATCACCCCGCAACCCTTGGTCGCCATCAGGCTAGTAGGCAGGCACCGTCTGCGCTGTCCCGTGCCGGCGGGGCGTCATTCGGCGCACCACACTCGCCGCTCGGCGCACGACGCGCCTGACGGGTCACGTGACGGACGCCACAAAGCCATAGCCTCCGGCCGTTACATCGAGATCCACGACTCCCCGGAGGTGTGTCAGATGGCTGCACCCGAACCGGAGGCGCCCACCACCACGGCGCCGACCAGGGCGAAGGACCACAGCCCCTGGAACTGGTTGCTGTTCATCCCCATCGTGGTGCCGCTGGTCCCGGTCTTCTTCAATGGCGACTCGCCCCGGGTCTTCGGCTTCCCGCGTTTCTACTGGCTGCAACTGGCCTTCATCCTGCTCGGCGTCGGCACCACCACGTTGGTCTACCAGATGACAAAGAAGCGGGGAGGTCACTGATGTGGCGGGACCATCTCACCGAGATCATCGTCTTCTCGTTCCTGTTCCTCCTGGTCAGCGTGATGGGCTTCGTGGCCGCCCGGTGGCGGGCCCCGAAGGACATGGCGCACCTGGACGAGTGGGGGTTGGGTGGGCGCAGCTTCGGCGGCTGGATCACCTGGTTCCTGGTCGGCGGTGACCTCTACACCGCGTACACCTTCGTGGCGGTGCCGGCGTTGATGTTCGGTGCCGGTGCGGCCGGGTTCTTCGCCGTGCCGTACACCATCGTCATCTACCCGCTGGTCTTCCTGGTGCTGGTGCGGCTCTGGTCGGTGTCGCACCGGCACGGCTTCGTCACGCCGGCCGACTTCGTCCGCAACCGGTTCGACTCGCCGGTGCTGGCGCTGCTGATCGCGATCACCGGCATCGTCGCCACCATGCCGTACATCGCGTTGCAGCTGGTCGGCATCGAGGCGGTACTCAAGACGATGGGCGTCACCGGCGACAACGCGCTGGCCCGGCACCTGCCGATCATCATCGCGTTCGCCATCCTGGCCGCGTACACGTACCAGTCGGGGTTGCGCGCGCCAGCGCTGATCGCGTTCGTCAAGGACAGCCTGATCTACATCGTGATCCTGGTGGCGGTCGTCTACCTGCCGTACAAGCTGGGCGGCTGGGATGACATCTTCGCCGCCGCGGACGCGAAGTTCGACGCCTCGCCCAACCCGAACGACGGCATCCTGCTCAACGGCAACAACCAGCTTCAGTACGTGACGTTGGCGTTCGGCTCGGCGTTGGCGCTCTTCCTCTACCCGCACAGCATCACCGGTGTGCTGGCCAGCCGGAACCGCGACGTGATCAAGCGGAACATGTCGGCGCTGCCCGCGTACAGCTTGTTGCTCGGGTTGATCGCGCTGCTCGGCTACATGGCGATCGCGGCCGGTGTGAAGCCGCTGCCCGGCGCCAAGGAGGGCACTGTCGACAGCAACACCGTCGTGCCGCTGCTCTTCGACCAGCAGTTCCCGGACTGGTTCGCCGGTGTCGCGTACGCGGCGATCGGCATCGGCGCGCTGGTGCCCGCGGCGATCATGTCGATCGCGGCGGCGAACCTGTTCACCCGCAACATCTACAAGGAGTACCTGAAGCGGGACGCCTCCCCGGCCCAGGAGGCGAACGTCTCGAAGATCACCTCGCTGGTGGTGAAGGTCGGCGCGGTGGCCTGCATCGTGTTCCTCGATCCGCAGTTCTCCATCGACCTCCAGCTGATCGGCGGCGTGATCATCCTGCAGACGCTGCCGGCGGTGGCGCTGGGCCTCTACACCCGCTGGTTCCACCGCACCGGCCTGATCGTCGGCTGGGCGGTCGGCATGGGGTTGGGCATGTGGATGCTCTACCAGGTGGCCAGCCCGACCCGGAAGCACTTCGGCGGCTCGGCGTTCCCGCTGTCGGAGTTCGGGTTCGACACCACCAAGACGATCTACGTGGGCATCGTGGCGGTGGCGGTGAACCTGGCCGTGGCGGCGCTGGTAACGCTGGCGCTGCGGGCCGCGAAGGTCGAGGAGGGGGTCGACGGCACCGAGCCGGACGACTACTTCGCCGACGAGGGCGACCCTCGGGTCACCCCGGGCACCGAGCGCGACGCCGACTCGGCCCGCGAGCCGGTCGCCTGACACCGCTGATACGCCCGGGTGCCGACGGGGGTCGGTGCCCGGGCGTATCTGTGTCCAGGCCGTCGCCCGGGCTGGTCGTCTGGGGCTGGTCGCCTCGGCTTGGTCGCCTCGGGCCGGTCGTCTCCGGGTCGTCGCTGTGGAAGGCGTTGTCGCGGGGGCCGTGAGGTGCCTTCAGATGCTGTAGAGCTGATGTCGCAAACGAATCAGGCACCCTCCAAGAGGGACGGCGAGGGAGGGTGGGGTCAGCAAGGGCTGCCAGGCCGGGCCGGCGATCCGACAGGGGTGGCGGGGACTGCCGGGCCGGCGACCGGAGAGGGTGGCGGGGACTGCCGGGCCGGGCCGGCGACCTGGCGCTGTTCGGCTGTCAAGATCGTGCTCGATCGTTGTTGTAGTGGCATAGGCCGTGCGTGAGGCCACTACAACCAGGATCCGGCGCGATCTTGGTGCGCCGCACGCTCGCCGACGCGGGCCTGCCGGCCGACTAATGGGCTGAGCTCTCGCGTCGGTGCATCAGGGGCGGCGGTGTCTATGCGGCTCAGGGCTGTGGCCGGACCGCTGGCCCGATTCCCCGCAGGGCAAGGGTCAGCAGTTGTTCCGCCTTGGCCGCGCCCATCGGTTGTGCCGCGAGTGAGATGCCGTTGGCGAGGATCATCAGGTCGGCCATGGTGATGTCGGGTCGTACCGATCCCTCGTCGACGGCTCGGCGGAGCAGTGGTTCACCGGCGGCGACGAGCGTCGCGCCGCAGGTCTCGGACTCCTCGGCGGGTTCGTTCAGGAGCGAGTCCGCGAGGCCGCGGGTCGTCGTGGCGTACGCGGTCACCTCGTGCAGCCAGGTCGTCAGCGCGTCGAGCGCGTCCGACGCGGCGAGCAGATCTCCGGCGCGCGCCGCCAGGTTGCGGACACATCCGCCGAAGACCGCCTGGAGCAGCGACCACCGGGTGGGGAAGTGCCGGTGCAGGGTCGCCGAACCGACCCCGGCGGATCGGGCGATCTCCTCCAGCGAGGCGTACGCGCCGTCGCGGGCGATCGCCTCGGACGCCGCCGTGACGATGAGGTCGTAGTTGCGCTTCGCGTCCGCTCTCATGGCCCGCCTTGCAGAAATGGGGTGGTCCCCCGTATCGTAGCCGACGAAAAGTGGGGGGACACCCCACTTGTTTCGTGGGAGGCATCATGGCTGTTCTCGTCATCGGCGCGACGGGCAAGCAGGGCGGGGCCACGGCCCGGGCGCTGCTCGACCGTGGCGTCCCGGTCCGCGCCCTGGTTCGCGATCCCGGCGCCGACAGCGCCCAAGCCCTGCGGGAACGGGGCGCCGAACTGGTCACCGGCAACCTGGACGACGCCGACTCGCTGCTCGCCGCGGCATACGGGATGGACGGCCTCTTCTCCATCCCGTACCCGGACGTGACGGACATGCAGGGCGACGCCGAGGTGACCCGCGGCCGCAACGTCGTCGAGGCGGCGCGCCGCGCCGGCGTGGCGCACGTCGTGCACAGCAGCGTCTCAGGTGCCGGGGACTTCCACCGCAACCAGCCCGGCTGGGCCGAGGGTCGGTGGGACACGCACTACTGGGAGAGCAAGGCGGCCGTTGACGAGATGGTGCGCTCCGGTGGCTTCGCGCACTGGACCATCCTGAAGCCCTCGACCTTCATGGAGAACCTGCTCGGCTGGTCCTACCTCTTCGGCGACTGGTCCAGCGGCACGATCATCACCGGCTTCGCCGAAGACACGCGGATGCCGTGGATCGCCGTCGACGACATCGGCGAAGCCGCCGCGCTCGCGTTCACCAACCCGGGGAAGCTCGACGGCCTGGACGTCGAACTCGCCGGCGACCTGCTCACCATGACCGAGATCGCGGCCATCCTGAGCGAGGTCACCGGCCGGGCGGTCACCGCTCCCGTGCTCACCCCACAGGAGGCCGTCGAGCGCGGCCTGCTGCCCGCCATGGTCAAAGCGGTCGAGCAGATCAACGAGAACGGAAGCCCGGCCCGTCCGGAGATGGCCCGCGCCCTCGGCCTGCCCACCACCGACTTCCGCGCCTGGGCGCGCCGAACGTTCTCCTGAAACCCGGCCGGCCCGGGCGGGCTCGGCGGGTGGCCGGGCGGGCTCGGCGGGTTCACCGTCAAGATCGTGCTTGATCCTTGTTGTAGTGCTGTCGGACCGCGAGGGATGCCACTACCACCAGGATCTTGCGCGATCTTGGTGGTGGCACAGGTGTCGCAGGTCGTTCAGCGGGGGCGGTTGCGGTTTATCAGGGCCTGGTTGAGGCGGCCCAGGAGGACGGCGAGGGTGGCGCGGTCCTCGGCGCTCCAGTCGGCCAGCATGTCGCCGTAGAGCCGGGTGCGGGCGGCCTGCACGGCGGCCATCCGCTGCAGGCCGGCCGGGGTGGGGGAGATGACGGTGCCGCGGCCGTCGGACGGGTCCGGGGTACGGGTGATCAGGCCGTCGCGCTGCAGCGCTGACACCTGCCGGGTGACGGTGGAGCCGTCCAGGTTGAGTCGGGCGGCGAGCGCCGAGACGTTCTGCGGGCCGGCGTCGGCCAGGTGGCGCAGGATGACGTACGCCGCGCGGTCCAGCACCCGGTGCTCGGCGGTGCCGGTGGCCCGCCTTGTGGCCTCGCCGAAGCGCATCAGCAGGGCGACCTCGGTCTCGATCTGGCCGAGGGTGCTCTCGTCACTGTCGTCGCTCATAGCTGTATGATACAGAATAAATACCTGTACGATACAGCTATCTGAGGAGTCGGAGTGGATCGGCGTTCCGAACCGAACCGCAGTGCCATCTACGCCACCACCCTGGTGGCCTTCCTCGCCATCGCCGGCATCGCCGTCGTCGACCCGATCCTGCCGGCCATCGGCGACGCGATCGGCGTCACCGCCTGGCAGGTCGAACTGCTGTTCACCGCGTACATCGCGGTCATGGCCCTCGGCATGATCCCGGCGACGCTGGCCAGCGGCCGGTTCGGCTTCAAACCGGTGCTCATCACCGGCGTCTCCGTGGTCGGCCTCGCCGCGATCCTCGCCTCGTTCAGCGACAACATCGTGCAGCTCTCCGTGCTGCGCGGCGTCTGGGGGCTGGGCAACGCGATGTTCTTCGCCACCGCCATGGTGGTGCTGGTCAACCTGGCCATCGACCGGGAATGGGTGGTCGGCCTCTTCGAAACCGCCCTCGGCCTCGGCTTCGCCGTCGGACCGCTGATCGGTGGCCTGCTCGGCGAGATCAGCTGGCGGCTGCCGTTCTTCGTCTGCGGCGTCTTCATGGTCCTCGCCCTCGGCGTGGCCTCCCGCAAACTCCGCGAACCCACCAACCGGCAGGCCCCGGTACGCCTCGGCCAGATCTTCAGCACCTACCGCCGGCCGGCGTTCATCGCCCTCTGCGCGGTCACCGCCGCGTACAACTTCGTGTTCTTCGTGGTGCTCGGCTACACGCCGCTCTTCCTCGGCCTGGACATCATCCCGCTGGGGCTCGCGTTCACCGGCTGGGGTCTCGGCCTGGCCACCGGCATCCTGGTCATCGGTCACCGGCTGGCCCACCGCATCGGCGCGGTGCAGACCGTCGGCGTGGCCATCGCCGGCCTGCTGGTCTGCATGGTCCTCTTCGCCACCTCCAGCAGCACCGCCGAGTCGCTCGTGGTCCTGGTGCTCGCCGGGCTCTGCATGGGGCTCGCCAACGCCAACCTCACCGACCTGGCGCTCGGCCTCGGCTCCAGTGACCGTCGGGTGGCCACCGGCGCGTTCAACCTGGTCCGCTGGGGTGCCGCCGCGCCGGCACCGATCATCTCCGGCAAGCTCGCCGAGCAGTCGCTGTCGCTGCCGTTCTGGGTCGGCTTCGGGGTGCTCGCCGTCGGCGTGCTCGTCTACCTGGCCTTCGCGCACGTGATGGCCGCCGGCTACGGCGAGCGGGTGCTCTGGTCCCGCTGGAACCGCAGCGCCGCCAGTGCCGAGAACACCGCCGAGGAGCCGGTCGGCGAGGCGTACTGACGCCGGCGCCGCCCGCCACCCCGGGCTCGCGACCGCCGGCCAAGATCCGCGCACTTTCGGGGAAACTGCTGCCTCAACGGCGATTGAGGCGGCACTTTCCCTGATGTTGCGCGGATCTTGGCTGGCGTCGGGGTGGAGCCTGCGGATCTCCGGCCTCAGTTCAGGGCGCGCCAGAGCAGGTAGAGGCCGATCGTCGTACCGAACACCACGATCACCGTCTTGAGCACCACCGGCGGCAGCCGACGGACCAGCCGGGCGCCCGCGTACCCACCAATCAGGGTGGCCGGCGCGACCACCGCGACGGCCGCCCAGTTCAACGGGCCGAACAGGGCGAACACCACGAGCGTGGTGCACCCCACCAGCGCGGAGAGCAGATTCTTGATCGCGCTCACCCGGGCCAGGGTCGCGTCCAGCACCAGGGCCAGCCCGGCCACCAGCATCACCCCGAGCGCCGCACCGAAGTACCCGCCGTACACCGCCCCCAGCGCGACCATCGTCTGCACCGCGACCGTCCGCTGGCGTGGCGACATGTCCCGGGGGTGACCGACCAGCCGGCGCAGCGGATCCTGGAACGCCAGGACCGCTGTCGCGCCGAGGACCAGAAACGGTACGACCAACTCGAACGCGCGGGCCGGAGTGGCCAGCAACAGCAACGCCCCGACGATCGTGCCCACGATGGTCGTGGGCACCAGCGTGGCCAGCGCACGGGGACGCGGCAGGTCCTGCCGGCTGCCCGCCACACTGGCCAGGTACCCGGGGAACACCGCGACGGAGTTGCTGACGTTCGCCGGCACCGGCGGCAACCCGACCGCGATCATCGCCGGAAAGGTGATCAACGAACCCCCACCGGCCACCGCGTTGACAGTGCCAGCGGCGAGACCGGCGGCGAGCAGCAGCGCGGCGTGGGAGAGATCCATAGCCCCACGAGGCTAGCCGTCGCCCCGCAAGACGGATTCGGCGGACCGTTCATGAACTGGGCGATCTTGCCCAGGCGGGGCGGCAATACCGGCAGCACGCTCGTCGTTAGGATGAGAGCGCGACGGACGAGTCGACCGGGCGGCCGCGTCGGCGGGCTTCGGCCCGCCGCCGAGGAACGTCCGGACTCCACAGGGCAGGGTGGTTGTTAACGGCAACCCGGGGCGACCCGCGGGACAGTGCCACAGAAAACAGACCGCCGACCCCAACGGGGACGGTAAGGGTGAAACGGTGGGGTAAGAGCCCACCAGCACCCCGGGTGACCGGGGTGGCTCGGTAAACCCCACCCGGAGCAAGGCCAAGCAAGGGCCGTCACCGCAAGATGACGACCCGGCGCAGACGCTTGAGGGCTGCCCGCCCGATGTCTGCGGGTAGGCCGCTGGAGCCTGCCGGCAACGGCAGGCCGAGATGGATGGCCGCCGCCGGCGCAAACCCCTCGGGGTACGCGCCGCGCACAGAATCCGGCGTACAGGTCGACTCGTCCGTCGCCCACCAAGCCGCCTGGGACGCCGCGCACCTGGATTACCCGTTCAAGGCTGCATGGCAAGGGCGCTAGCGCATGGCCGTCTTTGTGTAGCTCGGCCGCAGTTTGCGACCAGGGTCAGTGCGGCGCGGCGGCCGGGAACTCCTCGACCCCGAGCACGCGCAGCAGCTCAAGCTTCTCCCGGTCCTCGGCGTCGGCCGGGGTCAGCACCAGCAGCTGCTGGCCGAGGTCGGGGGTGACCAGGGTTTCGCAGTCCATCGTGATGCGGCCCACGCGCGGGTGCAGGAACGTCTTGCGGTCGGCCCGGCGTACCGCCACCTCGTGCTCGGCCCACAGCCGCCGGAAGTCGTCGCTCGCTGCCCGCAACCGTTCGATCAGGCCGGTCACGGCCGGGTCGCCGGCCCGCCGGCCGGCCACCGCGCGCAGGTCGGCGACCTGCTGGCGGGCGTGCCGCTGCCATTCTTCGGGGCCGTGGAGGTCGCGGATGACCGGGTCGGTGAAGTAGCGGTAGGCGACGTAGCGGCGGTCGCCGGTCAGCCCGGTGTGGTCGCCGGTGAGCAGGATCGACATGCGGTTCTGCGCCAGGACCTCGCCGAGGTCGGACAGGACCATGGCGGGGGTGTCGCCCACCAGGTCGAGCAGGCGGACCAGGCCGGCCCCAGGCGGGCGATGCCGTCGGCGGGCGGCGGCTGGTGGCCGGCCAGGTGGAACAGGTGGCTTCGCTCGTCGTCGCTCAGACGCAGGGCCCGGGCCAGGGCGGCGAGCAGCTGGGTCGACGGCTGGCTGCTGCGGCCCTGCTCAAGGCGGACGACGTAGTCGACGGACATGCCGGCGAGCATGGCGACCTCCTCGCGGCGCAGGCCGGCGGTGCGGCGGCGGGGGCCGTCGGCGATGCCGACATCGGCGGGGCGGATGGACTCGCGCCGGCGCCGCAGGAAGTCGGCGAGCTGCTCACGCTGCATGCCTCCATGCTGCCCCGGGACTGTGCACCGAGCCAGGGAGCGGCGCTCCCACGATAAGCGCTCCGCTGCCGGCGGGCCGGAAAGCGGCGCAGGGTGGAGCCGACATCGACCGATGAGGGAGAGTTTCGATGCAGACACGCACTCTGGGCAACACGGGTCCCACGGTTTCCGCGGTGGGGCTGGGGGCGATGAGCATGTCGGGCACGTACGGCCCGGCCGATCGCGAGGAGAGCATCGCCACCGTACGGGCCGCGTTGGAGGCGGGGGTCACGCTGGTCGACACCGGTGACTTCTATGGCATGGGGCACAACGAGCTGCTGTTGTCGGAGGCGTTGCGGGGACGCGACCGGGACAGCTATCTGCTGAGTGTGAAGTTCGGGCAGCAGGTGGGGCCGGGCATGCGGTTCGCCGGTCAGGACTCCCGCCCGGCTTCGGTGCGGAACTTCCTGAGCTACTCGCTGACTCGGCTCGGTGTCGACCACGTGGACATCTACCGGCCGGCCCGGCTCGACCGGTCGGTGCCGATCGAGGACACGATCGGCGCGATCAAGGAGATGATCGACGCCGGTTACGTGCGGTACGTGGGGCTCTCCGAGGTTGACGCGGAGACCGTCCGGCGGGCGCACGCCGTACATCCGATCGCTGATCTTCAGATTGAGTATTCGCTGCTGTCGCGGGCGGTCGAGGCCGACGTGCTGCCCACGCTGCGGGAGCTGGGCATCGGGCTGACCGCGTACGGGGTGCTGGGCCGTGGCCTGCTCTCGGGGAACTGGGTGCCGGGGCGCGCGGACGATCCGCGTAATCACAGTCCCCGCTTCTCCGCCGAGAACGCGTCGCACAACCTCGCCCTGGTGGAGGCGTTGCGCCGGGTTGCCGACGCGAAGGGGTGCACAGTGGCGCAGTTGGCGATCGCGTGGGTCGCGGCGCAGGACCCGTCCATCGTGCCGCTGGTCGGTGCGCGTACCCGGCAGCGGCTGGCCGAGGCGTTGCCGACGCTGGACGTGGAGCTGTCGGCCGATGATCTCGAAGAGATCGAGGCGGCCGTGCCGAAGGGTGCCGCGCGCGGTGACCGTTACCCGGCGGCGTTCATGTCGAGCCTCGGCGTCGGCAACTAGGCCGTGTCTGACACATGACCTTCGAGGGGCCCGGCTCGTCCTAGTGGGCGAGTTGCTGGAGCCAGTCCTGCAAGAGTGCGGTCTCGACGGGGCGGAGCGGGACGACAGCTGGATCCGCCCCGCCGAGGGCGGCATCGAGCGCGAGGGCGCGAGCGGCGAGGGTGGAGTCCGGGGCTGGGCTCGTGTCGGTGGTCAGGGCGTCGATGAGTGCTTCCCGCATGCGCGGTGAGACCTCCGGGTCGCGTTCGCTCTCGGGGATGCCGATCAGGGAGAGCGTGGTGCCGGTTACCGCTGCCAGCGTGAGGTGGGCGGCAAGGACGGGCGGCACCCGTAGGCGGCCGTCGGAGGCGACGCGGCCGAGGAACGTCATGAGGAGTTCTTGAGCCTCCCGCGCGGCAGGTGGGCGCCGGCCGGGACGGTCGGTGCCGTACATCAGCAGGTAGAAGGCGGGGTGTTTCAGGCCGAAGTCGACATGCATGTCCCATCCGCGGCGCATGTCGTCGACCGGGTTGCCGCTCGACGACACGGTGTGCTTTTGCGCCATGTAGAGGTCGAAGGCGTGGATGGCCAGCGCCGAAAGGAGCCCGTCCTTGTCGCCGAAGAGCTGGTACAGGGAGGCGGCACGGATGCCTGCCGCCGCTGCGACGGCGCGGGTGGAGAGCGCCTGGGCGCCCTCCCGTTCCAAGAGCTCGGCTGCGACTTCCAGGATCTGCCGGCGACTGCGGGTCTTCGCATCCTCCACGGTTGCAATGCTACGGCATAAGGCGTATCACTGGTTCGGCAGCGATACGGGAAATACCGTCGCAGTGATACGGCAGGAGAGGTCGATGAATCGTGTGGGATACGGCGCCATGCAGCTCGCGGGCCCCAAGGTCTGGGGATTCCCGGACGACCCGGAGGCGGCGCGGCGGGTGTTGCGCCTGGCTGTCGAGCTGGGCGTGACCTTCTTCGACACCGCGAACGCCTACGGCCCACGAACGGTAAACCAGCTGATCGGGCAGGCGCTGGGGCCGATCCCCGAGGGCGTGATCGTGGGCAACAAGGTCGGCGCGGAGCGTGGCCCGGACAAGTCCTGGGTCGTCGACGGTCGCCCGGAGACGATCCGGCGGCAGGTTCACGAGGCCCTCACCGACATGGGAACGGACGCGAGCGAGCTGACCTACCTCCGACTCGTCGGCGACACCCCCGGCGCGCACCAGGACGTACCGCTGGAGGAGTCGCTCGGCGCACTCGTCCAGTTGCGAGACCAGGGGCTGATCCGCCGCATCGGCCTGTCCGGCGCGTCCCCGCAGGTGCTGGCCCGCGCCCAGCAGATCACCCCCATCGCGGCGGTGCAGAACCGCTTCAACCTGCTTGACCGCAGCGGCGTCCAGGTCCTCGCCGACTGCGAGACCCAGGGCATCCTCTTCATTCCCTACTTCCCGCTGGCCGCCGGACGGCTCAGCGGCCACCACGAGCTGACCGGCCCGGCAGAGCGCCTCGGTGCCACACCGGCCCAGATCGCACTGGCCTGGCTGCTGCGCCGTTCGCCCTCCATGGTCGTCATCCCCGGCACGAGCAGTACCGACCACCTGCGGTCCAACATCGCAGCGTCCGAAGTTGCCGAACAATTGACCGACACCGAGGTCGCGCGCCTGACCGGACTCGTCGACGAGTCGCAAGCGGTCCTCGGCCAGCCCACGCCCCCCACTGATGGCCACCGCTGAAAGGGCCCCGGGGTCGCTATCGGCCCGATCATTATCAGGCATGGCCTAGCGCCTACCCGTACAGTGACCCACCTCGCACATATTTGCCTCTGACGTTAACGTGAGGTTTTAGCGTGGGGGGCATGCAGATCAACGGTACGAAAGCCCTCGTGACAGGTGCCAACCGTGGACTCGGCAAGGCCTTCGCCGAGGCGCTGGTCGCCCGCGGGGCCACCACCGTCTACGCCACCGCCCGCCGGCCCGAGAGCATCGACATCCCCGGCGTGGTGCCCCTTCAGCTGGACATCACCGACCCGACGTCCATCGAGGCTGCGGCAGCCGAGGTGGGCGAACTTGACATCCTCATCAACAACGCCGGCATCTCGACGAACGCGCCGCTGCTCGGCCCCTCCACGGAAAACATCCGCCGCGAGTTCGACACCAACTTCTGGGGCACCCTCAACGTCGTCCGCGCCTTCGCTCCCCGGCTCGGCGGGGGTGCCATTCTCAACGTCATCTCAGCGCTGAGCTGGTACACCTTCGCCCCTGCCAGCAATGGCTACGCCGCCTCCAAAGCCGCCGAATGGTCTCTCACCAACGGCATCAGACTCGAGCTGGCCGACCAGAAAACCCAGGTCACCGCCCTGGCCCTGGCGATAGCCGACACCGACATGATGGCCGCCTACGACATCCCCAAACTCCCGCCCCACGAGGTGGTCGCTATGGCGCTGGACGGCCTGGAGGCGGGCAAGCTCGAAGTAATCGCCGACAGCCCCACCGCCAAGGTCAAGGCCTCGCTCTCCCGCGACCCGGCGCTCTTCTACGCCGACATCTCCGCCGCCCTCTTCGGCTGACACCACCGCCTCCCGCGCAGCAGGCAAGGGCTCATTGCAGGAAAGGTCTGCTGTGAACTGCGGTGACGGTGTCGTTGGTCCGTAGACGTTGCAGCAGCCACCGCCGAGTCTCGAAGGTCGCGCCGACCCAAGACGAGGCGGTGGCTGCCGCCGCTACGAAAACCGCAGTTGGCGGGCCAGCTGATGGGCGCGAGGCGTCCGGCAACTGCATAGGGGATCTCGACAGTGCGCCAAGTGGGCATGCCAGCCCAATGCGCCCACGCCCAATCCCCCTCGGGGACGGGCGCTACGGCCGCTCGGTGAGCTGGGCGACGAACGCGGCCCAGGCGGCTGGGGGAAAGGCCAGTGCTGGTCCGGCGACGTCCTTCGAGTCGCGGACGGCCACAACACCGGGCAGGTTGCTTGCCACCTCGACGCAGTTCCCGCCGCTCGCGCCGCTGCGGGTGGACTTGCGCCACCGGGCGTTACTGAGGTCCATGATGGCTCTCACCCTCCTTCAGCAGGTCGATGGACTGCCGCAGTGATCTGTGACGTTCCCGATTGCGGCACCTTGGTTCGGCGCGAAGCCCGTCGCGGCAGTTACGGTCGCTCGACGAGCCGGGCGATGAACGCCCGCCAAGCCGCCGGACCGAAGGTCAGGGCCGGGCCGGCAGGGTCCTTGCTGTCCCGTACGCCGACGACGCCGGGCAAATTGTCGGCGACCTCGACGCAGTTGCCCCCGGACGATCCGCTGCGCCGGGACTTGCGCCAGGTGGCGTTAGTGAGGTCCATGATGGCTGTGCACTTCCTTCATCAGCTCGTTGGACTGTCGGCGCGGGAGTGCCTCGTTCCTTACGTTCTCCCACCTCGTCTGAAGAGTATGAAGGCCATCTTCGTTATCGACCACGATGCCGCCCAGCTGATTTTCGAGGTGCCCAACCCAGGCCCCGTCGCCGGCTCGCGCGAGCGCGAACGGCCCGGACAGCCCGATGTGGAGGCCAGCGCCCGCCGGGATCACGTGGATGTGAACGTGCGGCAGCTCGGCGACGGTGATGAGGTGGGCGATCTGCTCGGCCATGATGCCGGAGTGCTCGTCGCCGGCGCGGCGCAGCGTTGACTCGTCCAGCACGGCCACCACCTGCGGTGGTGCGTCGCCGGTGAGGATCTTGTGTCGGCTCATCCGGGCGCTGACCTGCTGGTCGACCTCGGTGGCGGACATGAGGTCGTTCAAACGCATCACGACGCGGGCGTAGTTCTCGGTCTGGAGTAGGCCTGGGATCAGGAGCGGCTCGAACAGACGAAGCTGTCGCGCGCCGCGCTCGGCGTCCAGCCACGGCAGAAACCACGACGGTGCGCCGAGTTTCACCACCAGGCGTCCGAACAACCCGTCGTTGTTGAAGGCGCGGTCGGCTCCCCGGATGAAGTCCATCGTGAGTGCCCGGGTGCCGCTTTCCACGGCGCTGACGTGTGAGGCGCTGAAGCCCGCTGCCCGGCCGAACGACTCTTGCGTCATTCCGGACGCTCCGCGAGCGCGGCGGATCTCGCTCACGATGAAGTCCGCGAGAGGGCTCGGCACGTCAGCCATTCAACGCTCCTCAAATCGGAGATCGACTACCCGAGATGCCACACGTCTGGACCCCGTTTAGCCAGGTCAGCCCGGACGACGGAAGCACCTTCCGAGCGTAGTGGTCTCCACAGCAGAGTGTCACCAGGCGGCGCGGCTGGTGAGGACCACGAAACCCGGCGGTCGCGTTCGTAGCGGGGCCGCTCCTGACGGGCGAGCACTCACGGGAGCGGCCCCTTCCCAACGGCATCGAAGGGGGAGACCGTGCCCGACGACAAACCCGAGAAGCCCATTCCGGAGCCGGTCAGCACGCCGGGCGCGTACCCGAAGATGAAGGCCGGGGACGTGGTTTGTCTGACCACCGCGGCGAGCGTGCAGTTCCTGCACCCGATCTTCGTACGCGTCATCCGTGAGCTGCCCGAGCGGCACACGTACCACGGGTGGGTCTGGTTTGAGGGTTACCAGCTGAACGCGGCGGGCGACGCGGTGGCGCGCCGCGAGCTGTACGTGCTGCGCGCGGGCGTGCGATTGCAGGCCCTGCCCGTCGCACCGAGCAGGCCGGTCAAACGGCGGCGATCTCCGGTGCGGGTCGGATGAGCGTGCGTCCCCGCCCGCACCTGCCGATGCGCCCGGCGTGGTTGTGTCGAAACTGTGCTGCGCCCTGGCCGTGCCGCCCGGCCCAGCTCGCCCTCGCGGCGGAGTTCTACGGCCATTCGATCGCGCTGGCGTTCTACCTGGCCGTGTCGATGCGGGAGGCGCTCGACGACGCGTACGGCCTGGGGCTGTGCCCGGACCTGGCCGCACTGCACGCCCGGTTCCTCGGCTGGTTGTCGATGACTCGGCGGTCACACGGCTAGCCGGAAGACGAACCGGCCGGGTGGGGCAACCCACCCGGCCGGTCTCAGGAGCGCCGTCTCAGTGCTTCTTGAACACCGGCATGGTGTCCAGGGTGGTGGTGATGTTCTGCGTGGTGCCGCCCCGGTACGTCTTCCCGGTGAAGATGTCGGTCCAGCTGTTGCCCGGCGGGAACCACACCGACGTGGTGGCGGTGGTGCCGGGCGTCGTCACCGGTGCCACCAGGTAGTCCGGGCCGTAGAGGTACTGCGATCCGGCGGTGGCGTACGCGGCCTGCTCATTCGGGTACGCCAGGTACATCGAGCGGACGATGGGCGTGCCCGTGCGGGTGGCCTCCTTGGCGGCGGCGTAGGTGTAGGGCTGCAGTTCCTTGCGCAGGTTCAGGAACTTCTTGGCCGATGCGTTGGCCGCCGGACCGTACTGCCAGGGCAGCCGGTCGCTGTGGTTGGAGTGCAGCCGGTCGATCGGCTGGAACGTGCCGAACTGGACCCACCGGGCGTAGAGGTCGTCGGGCAGCTTGGTGCTGCCCGGCTCGGTGCCCGGCTCCTGGAGGCCGGCGGTGTGCCCACCGATGTCGTGGCTGACAGCGGCCAGCCCGGTCGCTGCCGACTCGCCCGGCGTGTAGCCGACCTCCATCTGCAGGGTCGACCAGTCGGAGGTGGTGTCGCCGGTGAAGTGCAGCGTGGTGCGCTTGTCGGCCCACGGTCCGGTCGACACCGGGGTCGGGCTGCCGTAACCGCCGGCCTGCAGCGAGCCGTACGCCCGGGAGAAGGCGAAGCCGGTCTTGTCGGCGTACTGCTGGTTGATCCAGGCGTCCCCGGTCACCCCGGCGAGCGAGGACTTGGTGTTGTCGCAGCACCAGTCCAGCCACCACAGGTCGGGGCCCTTGCTGCCCTTCGGCAGCATCCCGTCGTGGAGCTGCATGTATGCCTTGAGCTGGTCCGGGTCGCCAAAGTCGAACGCGTAGCAGTCGGGGCCGCCGTTGCAGCCGACGCGCTGCAGCTTGCCCTTCGCGGTGGCCTGCGCCTGCGCGAACTTCGGGTCCGAGCCGAGGATGCTCGGGTGGATGTTGATGCCGGTGTGCAGGCCCTGCTTCTTCGCCCAGGCGAAGAACGCTTTCGGGTCGGGGATGCGGGTGGGGTCGATGCTCCAGCCGTTCCACTTGTCCGGGGCCTTGACGTCGGTGTCGAGGACGAGCACGTCCAGCGGCACACCCTCGGCCTTGGCCCGGTTCACCAGGTCCTGGAACTCGGTGGCGGTGCGGTCGTAGTACTCGGAGTACCACACCCCGTACGCCCACCGGGGCAGCAGCTTCGTGGGCCCGGTCAGGGTCGACAGGTCCTTGAGACCACGGGTGAAGTCCTGCCCGTACGCGAAGACGTAGCCGTCCTGTTCAGGGGCGGGCCGGGGCTTGGTGTCGCGCAGGGCCGAGGCCGAGTCGTCGAGGAGGTACCAGCCGTCCTGGTAGAGCAGGCCCGGGGCGGTGAGCGCGGCACCGGTCACGCCGTCCAGACCGCGGCGGTAGCCGCCGAGCGGCGCGTGCGGGGCGAGCAGCGGGGAGTCCTTGCTCGTCACGGCGACGGTGTCGACGTTGACGTTGCAGCTGGCGTCGGTGGGGCAGCCCAGGGTCACGGTGGTGGTGCCGCGGTCGAGGTGGACCGGCACGGAAACGGTGTTCCAGTAGTCCCACCCGCTGGTCGGCGCAAGAGTCGCCGTGACCGGTGCCGCCGTCCCGGCGGTGACCGACATGGTGCGCGCCTGGCTCGGCTGGGCACCGGCCTGGCCGTTGGCGTAGCGGATCTGCAGCTGGTAGTCGCCGGCAGCCGGAACATCCGTCACGGTGAGCGCGACGGCGGACGTGGTGCTTTCCAGGCCAGCCAGGAATCCCGTACCGGAAGCGCCGTTGTGGTCGTTCGCGGGCCTCGCGCCGCCGGTCAGCGCGCCGGTCTCGGCCTCGCCCAGGGTGCCGAACCGCAGCGACTGCGGCTGGGGCGCGGCCGGTGCCGGGTACGCCGCATCCGGGTTCACCACCGCGAGGCTGTCGATGTTCACATTGCCGGAGTCGTTGGGGCCCCGCACGATGCTGATCTCGTGACGGCCCGCGGTGAGGTCGACCGGCACGCTGGCCAGGGCCCAGGTGTCCCAGTTCGCGGTGGGCGGCAGGGTCAGCGTGCGGCCGGCGTCGCCGTCGACCTGAACGGTGAGGGTGCGGGCCACGTTCTGGCCGTCGCCGCCGGTGCTGTTGGCGTAGCGGACGGTGAGCTGCTTCGTCCCGGCCTCCGGTGCGTCCAGCGCGAACGTGGCCGAGTCGCCGGACGAGGCGAAACCGGCAGCGAAGCCGCGCCCGGTGTGTCCCTGGTGGTCGGTCGCCACACCGGGGCCGTTCAGCTGTAGCGACTCGGCCTCGCAGAGCGCGCCGAACGCGCAGGCCGGCGCGGTGTGGCCGGCCCAGGGCTGGCCCTGCACGAGCTGCTTGCCGGTCTTGAGCTGCACGGTGAGATTGTCGGCGGTGAACGCCCCCGAACCGACCTGGTAGCGCAGCGTCATCGCGCCGGTGTCGATGGTGAGCCAGCCGTGCTCGACGCGCTGGGTGAAACGCGTACGGGGGAAGTCGTCGCGCCCGATGGCGTTGAAGGTGGCGGCGTCGGTGAACCTGCCGTGCTTCTGGTACTCGGTGCGGATCAGGGTTGGGGACAGCACCTCGAAACGTGCGTTGCCCGACCGAACGGCCCCGTCTTTCGCCTTGTCGCGGCTGGCCTGGGCCGGCGCGGACGGGGCGAGCGCCAGCCCCGTGACGAGAATGCCGACTGCGGCGGCTGCTGTCGCACGGCGGTGCGGTGAGTGCCGATAGAGCAAGATGTGCTCCTCGTCTCATATGGAGGAAATGAGTCGATGACAACGCTGTCACTCGCCCGAAACGGCTGTCAACATGCGTCGGAGGGTGTCCCTTCTCTCTTTCCCGCCCGGTCAGCAGCTCGACACGTACGGGGTCTAGGGACCGGCGTCTTCGGCGTCCCAGCCCAGCTTTCCGAGTGCCCGCACTACCGCGCCCGCGCGCGGAGTCCAGAACAGCAGGACCTGGTCGCGCCCCTCGACCTCGAAGGAGACAGCCGTCGCCGGCAGCGGGAACCGCCCGTGGAACGGGCGGTGCGCCAGCGCGGTCACCCAGAAGTGTTCCAGGGTGTCTGATCCGGTACGCGAGGTGAAGGTCAGCGTGCTGTCATCGGCGTGCAGCTTCACCGTCGGCCAGGCCATTCGACGGACGGCTCTGAGGGGGTTGCCCCGGGTGAAGTCGAGGCGGTCCACGTAGGTGAGCCCGCCACGGGTATCGAAGGATTCCGAAATCACCGCCGGATGCTACGCCGGGTACGAGGGCGGAAGCCCGGGATTCGCTCTCGCAGCGTTCCTGACGCCGGAGGTCGACCGCCGCCGGAACGGGGTGTGGTCACCGCAGTGCCGCGCCCGGTCGTTGACAGGTACCCGGGAACAGGTTCGGCTGGTTGTCGGATGGGGGCCCTCGCTGGTCGTCTGGTTGGTGGAGGCGCTTCACCCGCCTCGTCCCGTAGACCGCTGCTGGAGGAACGATGAAGTACGTGCTGATGTTCGTCGACACACCACAGTTCGCCGCCGACCTGGCCGCCATGGACGAACCCGAGCGCAACCGGGCCTACGCCCGCGTGCAGCAGTGGTTCGCCGACCACCACGACACCATCACTCATCACGCCTACCTGATGCCGTCGGACACCGCCACCACGCTGCGGCTGGACCGAGGCGAGCCGCTGGTTTGCGATGGTCCGTTCGTGGAGGGCAAAGAGATCATCAGTGGCTACGCCGAAATCGAGGTGGCCGACCTTGACGAGGCGCTGCGGATCGCCAGGTCCTGGCCGGCCTGCCCGGTGGTGGAGATCCGTCCCATCGCCGGATGAGCAAACCGACACACGCCGAACTGGCCCGCGTGGTCCGCGATCACGCGGGCCAGCTCGCCGCGTCCCTGGTGCATCTGGTCGGTGATTTCAGCGCCGCGGAGGACCTCGTCCAGGACGCCATCGAGGCCGCGCTGACCCATTGGCCGGTCGAGGGCATTCCTGAGCGGCCAGCTGCCTGGATGTACACAGTGGCCCGCCGCCGTGGTCTGGACCAGATCCGCCGCGACCAGCGTCACCGACGCAAGCTCGCGCTGGTGGCGTGGCCGGTCGAGCCACCACCGGACGACCGACTTCGGTTGATCTTCACCTGCTGCCATCCGGCGTTGCCTCGGGCCGCCCAGGTCGCCCTCACCCTTCGGGTGGTGTGCGGTCTGAGCACCGCGCAGATCGCCCGAGCGTTTCTCGTTCCGGAGAGCACCGTAGGGCAGCGCATCACCCGCGCCAAACGGAAGATCAGCGACGCGGCCATCCCGTACCGGATCCCGTCGGAAGACGATCTCGGCTCGCGGCTCATCGAGGTCCTCGCGGTGATCTATCTGCTCTTCAACGAGGGGTACCTGTCCACTGGCGGCGACCGGGCCCAATCCCGCGACCTGGCTGACGACGCCGAGTTCCTCGCAGCCCTGCTGCATCAGCTCATGCCCACCGAACCAGAGGTCGCGGGTCTGCTCGCGCTCATCCGGCTGCACCGGGCCCGGGCCAGCGCCCGCTTCGACCGGGACCACGAGATCGTCCAGCTTCAGCACCAAGACCGAGCTCTCTGGGACCACCGGTCGATCGCCGCCGCTGGCCGGCTGGTGGCCCAGGCAGCAGCGCGGAAAAGACCGGGCCCGTACCAGCTTCAAGCGGCCATCGTCGCCTGCCACGCGGAGGCCGGCCGGTGGGAGGAGACCGACTGGACCCAGATCGCGGTGCTCTACGACATGCTGCTGCGCCTGGCACCATCACCTGTCACTCGGCTGCACCGGGCGATCGCCCTGCGCTACGTCAGCGGGCCGTCAATCGCGCTCACCGAAGTCGACGCCCTGGCCGGTGAACTGAACGACTACCACCTGTTCCACGCCACCCGAGCCGAACTGCTCCGCGACCTCGGCGACACCACCCAGGCACGCACCGCCGACGAACGCGCCCTCGCCCTGGCCACCAACCCGGCCGAACGTTCGCTCCTGCGCCACCGCCTCAACTGGGCCTGAGCTCACCTCGCCGTTCGTGGCGAGGGCTTGACCTCGTGCTCAACGATGAGCTGGTGAAGGTACGGCAGCCGTACTTCGACCGTCTCGTCCTCCTGCTGTTCGGGATGCTGTTGCTCACCGGCGCTGTCGGGATCGCGTACGCGATGCTGGACGTCGCCTGGGTCGGCCTGTTCCTGAGCGCGGCGGCCGTGGCGTTCGGCCTGGCGACAGGTGGCCGGCTGGTGCGGGACGCGGTGTTGCCGTTCCGCGTCGATGTCGATCCGCAAGGCTTGTCGGTGCGGACATCGAAGCTCAACCGCCAGTTGCGGTGGGACGAGGTCGACGCGGTCGTGCTCGCCGACCCACCCGCGACCGCCGGCCGGCACCTGCTGCGGGGCCCGCGCCTGCTCCTGGTGCCGGCGGCCGGGGTGAGCCTGGGTGTCCCGCTGCCCGAGAAGAGCCCGGTGGACGGCCGGCCGGCCATCGAGCTGTTCGAACTCGCTGAGGTGGCCTACGACGAGGACGAGTTCACGCGGGACCTGGCGGTGCTGGCGGGTGAGCGCTTCCAGCAGCTGAGCCGACAACTGGTCCCGCCGGCCGACGGGGTTCCCCTGCGGCGCTTTCCGGACCAGCCCGAGCGTGCCCGGCTCAACCGGTGGCTGGACCGACGCCGGGCCGTGCTGTTCGTCGGCTGGTACCTGGTCGTCCTCGTCCCGGCGCTGGTGCTCGTCGTCGTGGCGACACAACGCAACGAGCTGCTCGGCGCCATCGTGCTGGTCGTGTCCCTGGTGGTGGTCGGCATCGTCACCACAGTCGTTCGGCGTCTCACCGAGAGTTGCCGAGACCTGATCGACACCGAAGCGATGATCGACGGCGCTGACCTGGTGATCGGTTCCGCTCCGGCATCGCCGCGGATCAGCCTGCTCTCCGGGATCGTCACGGTGTTGCGACCGGGTCAGCTGAACGGCTTCGGCGATGCGTGGCTGCTCGCTCGCTCGACGGACGAGGAACCCCTGGTTCCGCTGCTGCTCCTCGGTGATCCACGTACCGGGCTGCTCCGTGACCGGGACGACCTGCGCGCGCTGGAGGCGGTGCTGCGTCGTTCCGCCGACGAACGGGACCGCGCCGCGGGCCGGCAACTCGACGAATTGGCGGCGCGGGCACCGTCGTCGCCCACCGTGCCCCCGGCGGGCGCCCGGCCCGCTCGGGCCCACGCGACAGCCCTGTGGCAGGCGTCGAAGGGGGTGGGACGCGCCGTCGTGCTGCTCGGCGTCGTGGTCACGGTGGTGATCGCGGGCGGCTGGGTGGTGGAGGAAGCGGCCTTCGTGGGGCCCGCCCTGATCGTCACCGCCGTTGGCATGCTCGGCGTCTGGATCGTGTACGCGGTGTACCGCGTACTGGTGTTCGGTGCGGCGCTACTGACGATTGTCGCGCGGGTGTTCCGCTGAGGCGGATCCTGCGTGCCCCGCAAGGATTGACGACGGTGTTCGGCAGGTCGGTCAGCAGCGAGGGGCGTCGAGTCCGGCGGCGCCGGCGAGCGCCTCGACTGTCGCCGTCGGCGCTGCCGATTCCGTCGCTGTCGGCGAAGGCGCGGCGCTGGGGGTCGGCGGGGCCGCGGGGGAGTTGCCGGGTGTGGGGGAGGCGCTGGCGAGGGTGGCCGTGCTGCGCTGCACCTGCTTGGTGACCATCCGGATGGTGGTCGCGGTCGCCTGGCGTCCGTACACGTCGGTCACCCTGATGCTGTACGGCCCGGGGCCGATCCCGCCCTCGATGGTCCAGTGGTTGTCGCTCTGGCGGACGGCCTTGCGGAAGCCGCCACCCGGCCCCTTCGCCTCGACCGAGCGCAGTGGGTTGCCGTGGTTGCCGACCTGCACCGCGAACCAGTACCGCGAAGCGCCGCCCTTCATCCGGAAGGTGAGCCCACCGTCGAGCGAAGGGTTCACCACCGCCCGGTACGTGACGGGCGCGATGCCCTGCGACCGGTCGGCGATCCTGGTGAACGCCTCGGTGGAAAGGTCGATCTTGCTGGGTCCGCAGCCGCCGCACTGGTCCATCACCATGACCCGGACCGTGCCCTTCGGACCACTCACCTGCAGGTAGCTGCCGCAGGCCGCCGATCCGGAGTACTGGGCTGCGCCGAGAGCCACGTAGAGCCGGTCCGCCGGAGGGCCCGGGAAGGAGCAGTTGCCACCCGAGCGGCCCGCGTCGTAGAAGCTGGCCTTGCCCTTGTGGACGGCGTTGCCGGTCGGCGGCGCGGCGCAGGCCGGGGTGGCGCCGCCGCGTACGGCGAGGGTGATGCCGAGGACGGCGGCCAGGGTGGCCACCCCGGCACCGGCCAACCAGTGTCTGACCCGCCGACTCACCCGGGGCGTGCGGGCCGGGAGGTCGTCGTCGGGGGCCGTGCCTGGTACCGTCACGGCGCCTGATGTTGCCGCACCACGCTGCGGCAGCGCAAAGTCGTCCCACCGATCGTCACTCGTCGGATCGGCGGGGGCGCAATCCGTTGAGGGCGGTGCTGACGACGAGGTCGGCGTACTCGGCGGTGAGCGGGCCGCTGCGGTGCAGCCAGCGACTGAGCAGCGGCCCCCAGATCAGGTCCACCGCCACGTCGAGGTCGACGTCGTCGGCGATCTGGCCCGCCTGCTGGGCGCTGCGCAGGCGCTGCCGCTTGGCCTCCTTCAACGGCCCGTCCAACCGTTCGGCGTACGCCGCGGCCAGCTCGGGGTCGAGCGCGATCTCGGTGGCCAGCGCCCGCATCGGTTGCTCGAAGCGGGGGTCGTTCATCTCCTCGACCGTCGCGCGCAGCACCACTGTCAGGTCCGCCGCCAGGTCGCCGGTGTCCGGCAGCGTCGGCGGCCCACCCTCGGTGGCCTCGCTGAGCATGAGGAAGGCGTCGAAGATGACAGCGCCCTTCGACGGCCACCAGCGGTAGATGGTCTGTTTGCCGACGCCGGCCCGCGCGGCGATGCCCTCGATGCTGAGCTTCGCGTACCCCGTCTCCTGAAGCAGGTCGAAGGCCGCGGTGAGGATGGCGCGCCGCGAGGTCTCGCGCCGGCGGGCGGTGTTGGGCGTCATGGGGCACCACGATAGCAACGACGAGACGGACCGTCTCGTCTTGACGTGGTGTCGGGGTGGGTCTAGCCTTCAGTCGTAACGAGACGAACCGTCTCGTCTTGTCTCGTCTCGTCAAGAGGAAAGAGGCTTCGCATGCGCACCCCCTCCGACGCCGCCCCCCGTACCTGGTTCATCACCGGCGCCAGCCGCGGCCTGGGCCGCGCCTTCGCCGACGCCGCGCTCGACCGCGGTGACCGGGTGGTCGCCGCCGCCCGGACCATCGCGCACCGCGACTTCGACGAGAAGTACGCCGACCGGCTGCTGGCCCTGACCCTCGACGTCACCGACCGCGCGGCCGTGATCGCGGCCGTGGGCACCGCCGTCGAGCACTTCGGCCGGCTCGACATCGTCGTCAACAACGCCGGCACCCTGTCCATGGGCATGATCGAGGAGTTCACCGAGGCCGAGGCGCGCGCCCAGTTCGAGGTCAACCTCTTCGGCGCGCTCTGGGTCAGCCAGGCAGTGCTGCCGCACCTGCGCGCCCAGCGGTCCGGCCACATCGTGCAGGTCTCCAGCATCGCCGCGCTCGGCGGTTTCCCCAGCACCGGCCTGTACAGCGCGAGCAAGTTCGCCCTGGAAGGGATGAGTGAGGCGCTGGCGATGGAGGCGGCGGCCTTCGACGTCACCGTCAGCATCGTGCAGCCGGGCGGCTACTGGACCGACCTCTACACCAGCGTGCGCGCCACCACTCCGATGGACGCCTACGCACCACTGCGTGCCGAGATGGAACGCCAGTGGGCGGAAGGCTCGATCGACAGCGAACCCCGGCTGGCCGCCGAGGCGCTGCTGCGGCTGGTCGACAGCAACGACCCGCCGCTGCGGCTCCTGCTCGGCAGCATGGTGTACGACCTGGCGTTCGACATCTCCCGCCGGCGGATGGACACCTGGGCGGGTTGGGAGCAGGTCAGTCGCGCCGCCGAAAAAGCCGTCGAGCGCCCGTGACCGGTCCTGCCGGGCGTCGGTGCCGTGCGCGGACGTCGGTGGTCACGTCGTGGCGTATCGGGCGGCGGTGGTGCGGACGGCCTCGTCGACCACCTGGGCGGTGCGTTCGGCGCTCACCTCCCAGCCCGGCACCAGCAGCGTCGGCCAGAAGACGTAGTTGGAGATCATGCCCAGGAACTGGGTGGCCGCGAGTTCGGCGTCCTCGACCCGCACCGTTCCCGCCTCGTGCTCAGCCAGGAGGTAGCTGCGGACGGACTCGAAGTAGGGCATCTTCCCGCGCGAGAACTGCGCATGGGCCAGCTCGGGGAACCGCGGCAGTTCGGCGATGACGATCCTGAACAGGTCGGTCATCTGGGCGCGGCCCAGCAGCGCGGCGTAACGGCGGCCGATGATGCTCAGCCCGGCAACGACGTTGCCCGTGGGCGGAGGGTCCTCCTCGTCGGCCGTCGACCAGGACTCGGTCACGATGGCGTCGAACAGCGCGGCCTTGGTCGGAAACTGCTTGAACAGGGTGGCCCGCGAAACTCCTGAGCGCTCGGCGATCCGCGCCAGCGACGTCCGGTCGTAGCCCAACTCGAGAAACAGCGCGGTCGCGGCCGTCACGATCAGCGCCCGCTTCTCCTGGGCGACGCGCTGGTGATACGTGGTCAAGGCCCTGCTCATGGGCCGAGCATACGAGGTGAGTGGCTTGACTCGCCTCTGCCGTCCACCTAGTGTCAGGCCAGTGGTGAGTCGACCGGCTCACCACTGGCCGCCCGGTCATCACCACGACGGTCATCCACCCCCGTACCGAAGGAGCATCTGATGCCCCGCTTCGACAACCAGACCGTGCTCGTCACCGGTGGAACCGGCGGCCAGGGCGCGAGCCACGTGCGCGCCTTTCACGCCGAGGGAGCGAACGTGGTGATCGGCGGCATCGACGCCGAGCGCGGCGCCGCTCTCGCCGACGAGCTGGGAACCCGCGCTCGTTTCGCCCGCCTCGACGTCACCGACGAGAGCTCGTGGTCCGCCGCTGTGCTGGCCGCCGAGAGCGCCTTCGGCGCCCTGAACGTGCTCGTCAACAACGCCGGCGTGCAGAATCCGCCGGCGACGATCGACAACACCGAGCAGGCCACGTGGTCGCGCATCCTCGACATCAATCTCACCGGGACCTTCCTCGGCATCAAGGTCGCGGCCCCCGCGCTGCGCCGGGCGGGAGGGGGAGCCATCGTCACCATCGGCTCGACAATGGGCCTGGGCGGCACGGCTCACTACGCGCCGTACGTCGCCAGTAAGTGGGCCGTGCGAGGCCTCACCCAAACGGCGGCACTCGAACTCGGCCGCGACCACATCCGGGTGAACACCATCCACCCCGGCGTGATATCGACCCCCTTCATCCACGAACCAGCAGCTGGCGCAGTCGCGGCAATCGCCGACTTCTACTCACCCGAGCCGTTCGCGATCCCCCGGCTCGGGGAGCCGACCGATGTCAGCCGACTTCTCCTGTTCCTCACCTCATCGGACGCGTCGTTCATCACGGGCTCGGAGTACGTCATCGACGGCGGACTCCTCCTCGGCCCCGCCCTCCAGGCCGAGACCGCATGAGGTCGCTGTCCGCTGTGTCGACCGGCGTCCGGAAGGCAGTTGAGCAAGTGTCGACTTCACCGACCATGGCGGTCGGCCGACACTAGGCTCCGAGATATGGCGGCGGCGTGCCCATTCATTGGCACCTGAGTCCGGGCAGAGCCTGCACCCGATGCTTTCTCCTCGCGAGGCGCAAACCTAGACGGAGAGGAAAAACGCATGGCTGTCAAAACCAAGACTCGTCCGGGCACCACGGAGATCCGGCCGTTCTCGGTCGACATTCCCCAGGCCGACCTTGACGACCTGAAAAGGCGCATCAAAGCCACCCGCTGGCCGGACAAGGAAACGGTGGACGACCAGTCGCAGGGAGTGCAGCTTGCCACAATGCAGGCCCTCGCGCGTTACTGGGAAAAAGAGTACGACTGGCGCAAGGTCGAGGCGAGGCTGAACGCCCTACCACAGTTCATGACCGAGATCGACGGCCTCGACATCCACTTCCTCCACATCCGTTCGAAGCATGAGGACGCCCTACCGCTCATCGTCACGCACGGGTGGCCGGGCTCGGTGATCGAACAGATGAAGATCATCGACCCGCTCACCAATCCCACCGAGCACGGCGCGAGCGCCTCGGATGCCTTCCATCTGGTGATCCCGTCGATGCCTGGTTACGGCTTTTCCGGCAAGCCGAGCATGCCCGGCTGGGACCCGCAACACATCGCCACCGCCTGGATCGAGTTGATGAAACGCCTGGGCTACACGCGATTCGTGGCGCAGGGTGGCGACTGGGGTGCGCTCATCACGGATCTGATGGGGGTGCAGGCACCTCCGGAACTGATCGGCATTCACACCAACATGCCGGGTGTGTATCCGCCCGACATCGATGCGATGCTCCAGTCCGGTATCACTGGTGCTAACAATCCCCTCGCCTCGCTCCCGTCCAACCTCTCCGACGATGAGAGGCGCGCCTGTGAGCAGGCGGACTTCTTCTGGAAGCATTCCAGCTACGCCCTTGAGATGGGACGCGCGCAGACGCTGACCGGTTTGGCTGACTCGCCCGTCGCCTTGGCGACCTACATGCTCGACCATGACGCCGCCAGCCTGAAGCTCATTTCCGAGTCCGTCGCCGGGCAGCCCCGAGGCATCACGCCGGAGGACCTCCTCGACAACATTTCGCTCTACTGGTTGACGAACACCGGGGTCTCCTCGGCTCGGCTGTACGCGGAGAACAAGCTGTCGTTCTTCGCCGCCAAGGGCGTGAAAATCCCGGTCGCCGTGAGCGTCTTCCCCGACGAGCTGTACGAGGCGCCGCAGAGTTGGGCCGAGCAGGCGTACTCCAACCTCATCTACTACAACAAGCTCGACGTGGGCGGGCACTTCGCGGCCTGGGAACAGCCGAAGATCTTCTCCGAAGAGCTTCGCACCGCCTTCCGGTCGCTGCGCTAGATGGCCGTGCACCTGCCCCCGTTCAACGGGGCGGCCGAGTGGCTCAACTCCGAGCCACTCGGCCCCGCCGACCTGGGCGGACGCGTCGTCCTGGTCAACTTCTGGACGCTGACCTGCATCAACTGGCTGCGCCAGGAGCCGTACGTGCGCGCCTGGTCACAGGCCTACCGCGACGACGGGCTTGTCGTCGTCGGGGTGCACACGCCCGAGTTCGGCTTCGAGCACGACGTCGACTGGGTGCGGCGGGCGGTCGCTGCCCGGTCCATCGACTACCCGGTGGCGGTCGACAACGACTACGTGATCTGGCGTGCCTTCGGCAACCACTACTGGCCGGCGCTCTACTTCGTGGACACCGACGGCGTCATCCGCGACGACCACTTCGGCGAGGGACGCTACGAGCAGTCCGAGCGGGTGCTCCAACAACTGCTCGGCATCGAGCGCGCACCCGTACCCGTCGAGGGGGTCGGCCCGGAGGCGGAGGCCGACTGGGCCAACCTGCGCACGCCCGAGACGTACCTCGGTTTCAGTCGCGGTGAACACTTCGCGTCGCCGAACGAGCCGGCGCTGGACGAACGCCGCGAATACCAGGTGCCGCAGAGCCTCGACCTCAATCAGTGGGCCCTGGCGGGGGAGTGGACGATCGGTTCGGAGAACGTCGCGCTCGACCGGGCCGGCGGCGGCGTCGCCGTCCGGTTCCACTCCCGCGACGCGCATCTCGTGCTCGCCCCCGGGGCGGGACGGTCGATCCCGTTCCGGGTGCTGCTCGACGGCGCTGCTCCCGGCCCGTCGCACGGCGTCGACGTCGACGCCGACGGCAACGGCGTCCTCCAGGACGGCCGCCTCTACCAGCTCGTCCGCCAGGACGACGCGATCCGCGAACGGACCCTGGAGATCACGTTCGGCGAGCCCGGGGCCGAGGCGTACGCCTTCACCTTCGGCTGACGCGCAGCTCGACGGTGCTCACCGTGCCGGAGACCGGCGAGAAGCTGCGCACCCGAGCGCCGGGACGCAGCCGGCTGTCGGTGGCGTACCGGTCGGCCAGCGCCTTCTCCGCGGCCTCGTCGCCGTCGTCCGCCTGGAGCAGCAGCGCGGCGATCTCGTCGGCGAGCGTGAGGTCGGCGTCGGCGAGGTCGTCGGTCATCGCGCCGAAGCTGTCCCACAGCAGCAGCTCATCCTTCTGCCGATGGGCCAGCTCGTGCATGACGTAGTTGTAAATGAACCAGGCGCCGTGGACCGGCAGGTCGGGAGCCACGCCGTAGACGTCGGGATCGGTCGCCCCCGCCCGGTACGCCGACCACACCCGCGCCGCCGAATCGAAGAGACCCGCCCCCGGATCGATGTCGTAGCCGTCGAACCGCCAGTCGCCAGCCGGGTCGAGCTCCGGGTCCGCCCAGACCCAGCGGTGGCCGTTCCAGTACTCGACCAGGACGTGATCGTGATGCCAGCCGGGCGTGAAGTAGGAGGCGAAGCCGACCCGGCTGCGGCTGGGAATGCCGTGCTGGCGCAGGATCGCGACCGACAGCAGTGTGTGGTCCCGGCAGCAGCCGGCCACCCGTTCGGCTGCCGGGCGCCCGCTCGTGAGCGGCAGGGGAAAACGGGACTGGTCGGTGTCGAGGATGCGGTCCATCCAACGGTGGTTCACCTCCTCCAGCCGGTCGTCGGGCAGCTCCACGCCGCCGGCCCGGTAGTGGACGATCACGTTGCGGACGGTCGCCGCCACGGTGGGGATGTCGGTCGCCACGGCGTCGAGGAGCCCGCCGTGCCGGCCGGGAGCGCTGTAGGGGGAGTGGTTTCGGTAGTCATCGAGGTTCATGGCGGCAGTCTTCGGCCCGCCACCGTGTCAGGGTCAAGGCGCATTTCCGGCTAGTGTCGACTGCTGTGACAACGCCCGAGATCACCATCGCCACCCCAGCCGACCGCGACGCGGTGGTCGGTTCGCTGGTCGCCGCGTTCGTCAAGGACCCCGTGCTGCGGTTCCTGTTCCCGGACGAGGAGACCTACCCGCGCTACGCCGCCATCTTCTTCGGGAACCTCTTCGACAAGCGGGTGCACTGGTCGTCGATCTGGACGATCGGTGCCGGCGCGTCCGCCGCCATCTGGGAGCCGCCGGCGGCCGAGCAGCCGGGCATCGTGCCGGCCGTCGTGTCCGGGTCGCCGAAGGAAGATCCCTACCCGGCCGATGTGCTGGCCCGGGTGCAGGGCTACGACGACACCGTGCACGACGCCCTGCCGACGTACCCGTTCTGGTATCTCGGTGTCCTGGGCACCCACCCCGACAGCGCCGGACGCGGTTGGGGTCGGGCCGTCATGCGGGCCGGGCTGGCTCGTGCCGCCGCCGACGGCCTGCCGGCGATCCTGGAGACCAGCAACCCGGGCAACGTCGAGCTGTACCGCCGGGCCGGCTGGGAGGTGGTGGGCTCCCTGTCCGAGCCGGTGCCCACCTGGATCATGCAGCAGCCGCCGCGCTGAAACGTCACGGTTGGGGGATCAACCCCGGACCGTCGGCTGGCGGTCCGCACCCGCGGCCCACCGCCCGATCTTGGACAGTTTCCGTTGGCTAGTAACGGAAACTGTCCAAGATCTGCGCGTGGACGGCGGCGACACGAGGTCGTCAGGCGGCGAAGACGCGGGCGTAGATCTCGTCGATCACGTCGTTCTTCGCCAGGCTGTAGTCGCGGGGCCGGTGCGCCGTGTCGCGCGCGAGGCGGCGCTTGGTCTCGGCGTACCGCTCCCGGTCGTCCGGATGCGAGCGCAGCCAGTCGCGGAAGAGCCGGTGCCGGACCGGCTCGGGCGCGCCCTGCGGCCAGACATGCAGGTTGACGTCCTCGGCCGGGCCGACGAGCATCCGATGCCCGTGCCACCAGGGCTCGCGCAGGACGAGCCGGTACCCGAGCCGCTCCAGCGCGGGGAGATAGGCAGGCTCCGTCGCGGTGTCCTCGACGGTGAGGTCGACGTCGATGATCGGTTTGGCCGCCAGCCCCGGCACCGCCGTGGACCCCACGTGTTCCACACCGAGGGCCACGTCGCCCAGCGCTTCGACGATCGACGTGCGGACGGCGGCGAATCGCTGCGCCCAGGCCGGGTCGTACTCCTCGATGACGATGGACGCCCAGGTCCGGGGCGGCTCGCCGACCAGGCCGGCGTCGACTTGTTCGGGGGTGGCGTGGAAGCGCTGCACGACGTCCTGCGGGTACTCGGCCACGTCAACCTCCTCGGAAGAAGCAAAGTCCGCCAGACTACGTGACCGCCGCGCCGCCAGCCGACCGCGCGGTGCGGCGGCGACGCCACGACGATCGATGCGGCCCCACCCGACCGACGCGCGGAGAAGGTGCTCCCACCCTATGTAGAGTTCCGATACAGTGGTCGGATGCGGATCACGATTCCGGTCGCGAAGGTGCTCGCGGCGCTGCTCGCCGAGCCCGACGAGCAGCACTACGGGCTGGACCTGATGCGACTGACCGGCCTGCCCAGCGGCACCCTCTACCCGGTGCTGCACCGGCTGCAGGGGGCCGGCTGGCTGGCCTCCGACTGGGAGGCGATCGACCCCGCCACGGCCGGCCGACCGGCTCGCCGCTACTACCGGCTGACCGCCGAAGGCGTGGCGCAGGCCCGACGGACGCTCGCCGAGCTGCGGGCCGCGATCCCCGACGGTCGTCCGTCCTGGGGCGTCACCGAACCCACCGGGGCGCCAGCGTGGTGACCCGCCGGGCCGCCGAGCTGCTGCTGGAGTTGGCCGCCCGGCGCTGGCCGGCCGAGGTCCGCGACGACCTGCGCCGCGAATGGGCCGCCGAGCTGCACGTGCTCGCCGAGACTGGTCGTTGGACGACGATGGTCGGCTTCGCGGCGAGCCTCGCCGTCAGTCGTGCCGGTGCCCCGCTCGTCGACCGCACCCTGATGCGTGGTCGAACCGGCCGCACTGTCGCCGCGTTACTGCTGTCCCCGATCGCCTGCGTCGGGATCGTGGCCGTCGGTGCGTTGGTGATGTTCCCGGTCCACAACTGGTTGATGTTCCGGGCAGGTTGGGCGGAGCGGGCGCAGAAGCCGATCTGGACGACTGTCGTCATCGTGCTGGCGGTCGTGTTGGCGGTGTTCGCTGCCCGCTGGGCCCGGTACACCGCCCTCGCCAGTCCGTTGCGCATAGCGCTCGGCGTGGTCATCCCGCTCGGCGCGGCCGTCATCCTGTTCGTGCGCGTCACCAGTCCCGAGAGCCTGGCCGGCGCCGTACCCGGTCTGTTGCTCTGGTTGGCCGGCCTGACCCTCGCCCTCTGGGCCGCGGCGAGCCTCGCCGCCCGGGGTCGCCTCCGCGCCGCCTGGTGGGTGGGCGTCCTCGGCGCGCTCGTCGCCGCCGACCTCGCGGTGATCCTCCCCGTCGTCGACACCTACCCGGGCGGAATCGGCGCCGGTCCGGTGATCGAGGCACGGGAACGCGTCGACCCGATCTCCGCGCCGCTGTGGCTCTTCGCCTGCTGGACGGACTGGAACTTCGGCCTGCCCCGGCCGATCCAGTGGGAGATCTTCCTGATCACCAACCGGGTGCTGGTGGAGCCCATGCTCTACCTGGCCTGCATGCCGTACGCGCTCGCCTACACCATCCGGGCGGCCCGGTTCGCGCCCGCCGCTCTGGGGGCGACGCGCAGCGCCACCGGCTGGACGTCCACGTCGAGCCGAAAGCCCAACCCGGGCACCCGAGCGGCGAACGGGTGAACGCCACGCGAGCAACCACCGGAGCGCCGGCATGCTGACCCGTCGGATCGCCGAGCTGCTGCTGGGGCTGGCCGCGCGCCGCTGGCCGGCCGACGTCCGCGACGACCTGCGCCGCGAATGGGCCGCCGAGCTGCACGTGCTCGCCGAGAACGGTCGCCGGACGACGATGGTCGGCTTCGCGGCGAGCCTCGCCGTCAGCCGAGCCGGTGCCCCGCTCCTCGACCGCCGCCTGATGCATCAGCGGGCCCGCCGTACCGCCGCCGCCCTGCTCCTGGCCCCCCTCGCCTGCGCCGCGATCGTGGTCGTCAGCGCGCTGGCCATGGCGCAGGTCTACAACTGGCTGTCGATGCTGGTGAGCTGGTCGAGCGCGGTGCAGTTGCCGCTCTGGTCGATGTTGATCCTCGGCTTCGCGGTGCTGTTGGCGAAGTACACGGCACGGTCGGCCCGGCACACCGCACTGCACGGGCCACTGCGCATCGCGCTCGGCGTGGTGCTCCCCGTCGGTGTGGCCGCACTCGGGCTCATGTCCGTCATCAACGGCAGTGTCCTCGGCAGCTTCGTACCCGGTCTGCTGCTCTGGTCGGCGGGCCTGACGCTGGCCCTCTGGGCTGCGGCGAGCCTCGCCGCCCGGGGCCGGGTCGGCGTCGCCTGGTCGGTGGGCCTCGTCGGCGCGCTCGTCGCCGCCGACCTGGCCGTGATCCTCTTCGTGATCCAGACCATTCCGGGGCCTGGCACCGTTGCGGCCGACGCGATGACAGCGGACAGCGTCGACCGGATCTCCGCGCCGTTGTGGCTCTTCGCCTGCTGGACCGACTGGAACTTCGGCCTGCCCCGCCCCACGTCGTGGGAGATCTTCCTGATCACCGACCGCCTGTTGCTGGAGCCGATGTTCTACCTGGCCTGCATGCCGTACGCGCTCGCGTACACCATTCGGGCGGCCCGGTCCGCGCCCGCCGTGCCCGTCGCCCTCGCGCCGACCCCGGTGTGAACCTCAGTCGGGCACGTCGTCCCACGTCGTGCCCGGCTCCAGGTAACCGGCCAACTGGTTTTCCCGCAGCGCGTACGCGATGACCAGCAGGGCGTGCTTGTCCAGTTCGGGCAGCCGGTCCAACGGGAACCACCGCACGTCCAGCGACTCGTCGTCGTTGACCCGGGCGGTGCCGGCCATTAGCCGACACAGAAACCCCAGGTTGAGGTATTCGCACCGGTCCCCGTTCGGGTACGTGTGCGGGTGCGACACGGCGCTGGACATCCGCACCGGCGCCACGTCCAGCCCCGTCTCCTCACGCACCTCGCGGACCAGCGCGGTGGCCGGCTGCTCGCCCGGCTCGACGAAACCACTGATCACCGACCAGCGCCCGTCGTCGGCGCGCTGTCCGAGCAGCAGCTCACCGGCGTCGTTGCGGACCACCGCGCTGACGCTCGGCAGCCAGAGCAGGTCGTGGCCGACGTGCTTGCGCATGCCCACGATGTAGTCCGGAATCGCCATCCGGCGATCATAGAGGCGACGCCACCGCGCGGCTCACCTGCGCATCTTCTGGTGTTCCAGTCCCACGCGTTTCGCCGTTTCGGCCCGACAGAGCCGATGCATATCTACTGTGGAGATCGTCGGCGACTTGTGCGATCCGGTGGCGGCCGGCCGGTTCGCGGTGCACAGTGATTCCCATGAGCGACAGCGAACGTGGTGGGCAGTTCTACTGGTGCACCCGACATCACCGGGTCGAGACGGACGCCAACGTGTGTCCGGCGAAGCACGTTCTCGGGCCGTACGACTCGGCGGCCGACGCCGAGAACGCCCTGCAACGAGTGCAGGAGCGGAACGAGGCGTGGGATGCCGAGGACGCTCGTTGGGCCGGGGACGACAGATAGGCGGCGCGGGACGGCTCGCGCCGAGGCATTTCGTGCTCCGCGAGGACGCACGCGAGAGCACGTCCCCCGAGGAGGGAACCACGATGGCCGAAGCACAGCAGGCCACCAAGCGCCCGGCCGCCCGACGCACCACCGCGAAGAAGACCGCCGCGGCGGAGCGGAACACGGCGGCGAGCCGGACCACCCCCGTGCGCAAGTCCACCGCCGGTGCCGCGAAGGCACCGGCCCGCAAGGCGGCCGGTGCGGCAGGCCGCGCGCCGGCCAAGAAAACCACCACGGCGGCGAAGAAGGCCCCCGCGAAGAAGGCACCGGCGAAGCGGACCACGACCAAGACCACCGCCGCGGCCAAGAAGGCGCCGGCGAAGACCGCTGCCGCCACCCGCAAGACGACCGCCACCGCCAAGCGCGCTCCGGCGTCGGCGGCGCGCAAGACCACCACCGCCGCGAAGAAGACCACCGCTGCGACGAAGAAGACGGCGAGCGCGGCGAAGAAGACGACGGCCTCGGCGGCGAAGAAGACCACGGCCGCGAAGGCGCCCGCCCGTAAGACCGCCACCGCGGCGAAGGCCCCGGCGCGCAAGGTCGCGACCACGGCGTCCGCCGCCAAGAAGACAGCGGCGAAGAAGACGACAGCGGCGAAGAAGACCGCGTCCACCCGCCCCAGCGGCGGCGCGCGCAAGGCCCCGGCCAAGAAGGCCCCGGCCGCGAAGGCGACCGGCACCTCGTCGACCACCGCCCGCAAGGCGGCGGCGAAGAAGGCCCCGGCGAAGAAGACCGTCGCGGCCAAGGCGCCGGCGCGCAAGGTGACCGCCCGCAAGTCGCCGGCCCGGCCGGTCGCCGCTCGGGCCACCGCACCGAAGGGCGCCCGCTCCGCCGCCCGGAAGGCGACAGGCTGAGCACGGACCACCTCTTGCCAGGTGGAATTCCCGGCCGGTCACCGGAAGCGGATCACCGGTGGCACTGTCAGGATTGACCCGTGGTCATCCGACGCGTACTCGCGCCCCGCATCGACTTCGGCGCGTTGCGCCGGGAACTCGGCCTGCCCGAGGATTTCCCTGCCGACGCCCAGCGTGAGGCCGACGAGGCGGCTGCGGCACCGCCGCAGCCGCCCGTCGACCGCACCGACATACCGTTCGTCACCGTCGACCCCGCCACCTCGCGGGACCTGGACCAGGCGATGCACCTCGCCCGCCGCCCGGGTGGCGGCTACCGGGTGCGGTACGCGATCGCCGACGTCGCCGCGCACGTCACCCCTGGTGGGGCGTTGGAGGCGGAAACCTGGCGGCGGGGGCAGACCATCTACCTGCCCGACGGGAACGTGCCGCTGCACCCGCGCACCCTCAGCGAGGGTGCTGCCAGCCTGCTGCCCGACGTCGACCGGGCCGCGGTGCTCTGGACCATCGACCTGGACGCCGACGGCGCCACCGTGGCCGTCGAGGTGGCACGCGCCCTGGTCCGCAGTCGCGCCAAACTCGACTACCCAGGTGTGCAGGCGGCGGCCGAGGCCGGACGGCTGGCCGACCCGATCGCCCTGCTGCCGGAGATCGGCGACCTGCTGACCGCGCGGGGGTTGCGGCGCGGCGCCATCAACCTGCCGCTGCCCGAGCAGGATCTGGAGCCTGACGGTGAGGGCTGGCGGCTGGTGCTGCGCGCGCCGGTGCCGATGGAGGAGCACAACGCGCAGATCTCCCTGCTGACCGGGATGGCCGCCGCCGACATCATGCTGGCCGGCCGGGTCGGCCTGCTGCGGACCATGCCGGCGCCCAAACCGGAGGCGGTGCAGCGGCTCCGGGCCGCCGCCGCCCCGCTGGGCGTGCACTGGCCCGACGACGTGGGCCCGGGACAGGTCATCGCCGCTCTGGACCCGGCCCAGCCGCGCGCCGCGGCGTTCATCGACCAGGCGGCCGAGCTGATGCGCGGTGCCGCGTACACCGCCTTCGACGGGGAAGTGCCGGAGCAGCCGGAGCACGGCGGTGTGGCAGCCGCGTACGCCCACGTGACGGCCCCGTTGCGGCGGCTTGCCGACCGGTACGCCACCGAGGTCTGCCTGGCCCTGCACACCGGCCAGCCGGTGCCCGACTGGGCCCGCGCCGCCCTGCCCCGGCTGCCCGAGGCGATGGCGAGCACCGACCGGATCGCCTCGTCGGCCGCTCGTGGCGCCGTCGAGCTGGCCGAGGCGGCGGTGCTGGAACACCGGGTCGGCGAAACCTTCGACGCGGCCGTCCTCGACGTCGACGCCCCGCCCAACGGCAAGTCCCGGCCCCGCCCGCCCGGTGGCACCGTCGCGCTGGACGCCCCGCCGGTACGCGCCCGCTGCCTCGGCCAACTGCCGCTCGGCGAACGCGTGCGGGTCCGGCTGGTCACCGCCGACCCGGCGGCCCGGAGCGTCCTGTTCGAGCTGGCCTGAGCGCTGCCGGTGTTCGTGAGCGCCGGGGGAGTCCGGGGCAGCGGGGATTCTCACAACGCTCGGCGCTGCTGACCCACCGGGCGGTTTGCGAGGATGAGGCCATGGCATACGACGCGAGCACGCTGCCCGACGTGTCCGGGCTGACGGTCGGCATCATCGGTGGCACCGGCGACCAGGGGCGGGGCCTCGCCTACCGGTTCGCGCGGGCCGGTCAGACGGTGCTGATCGGATCGAGGTCGGCCGAGCGGGCCGCCGAGTCCGCGGCCGAGATCGCCGCCCTGCCCGGGGTGCCGGCCAGCGGCAGCGTCACCGGTGCCGCCAACGACGAGGTGGCCCGACGCAGCGACGTGGTGATCATCGCGGTGCCGTGGGACGGTCACGCCGCCACCGTCGCCGCCCTCGCCGAGCCGCTCGCCGGCCGGATCGTCGTCGACTGCGTCAACCCGCTCGGCTTCGACAAGCAGGGCCCGTACGCGTTGACGGTCGACGAGGGCAGTGCCGTGCAGCAGGCCGCCGCGCTGCTGCCCAACTCCCGGGTCTGCGCCGCGTTCAACCACGTCAGCGCACCGCTGCTGGCCGACCCCGAGGTCGACCGGATCGATCTGGACGTGCTGATCTGCACCGAGGACCGTGAGCTGGTCGACATCGTCGGCGCGCTCGCCGCCCGGATCCCCGGCATGCGGGGCATCTACGCCGGCCGGTTGCGCAACGCCCACCAGATCGAGGCGTTCACCGCCAACCTGATCGCCATCAACAAGCGCTACAAGGCCCACGCCGGCATCCGCGTCACCGACCTCTGAGCCTCGGCGTCGGGGTGTCCCACCCGTGCGGGGGACACCCCGACACCGCTGGCTAGAAGGTGTGCTCGGCGGCGGGGAACTCGCCGCCGCGGACCTCGTCGGCGAACCGGCGGGTGGCGTCGGTGAGCGCGCCGGCCAGGTCCGCGTACCGCTTGACGAACCGGGGGGCCTTGCCGGTCCGCAGCCCGGCCATGTCCTGCCAGACCAGCACCTGCGCGTCGGTGTCCGGGCCCGCACCGATGCCCACTGTGGGAATCGGCAGCTCGTGGGTGATCCGCTTGGCCACCTCGCCGGGCACCATCTCCAGCACCACAGCGAACGCGCCCGCCTCCGCCACCGCCCGCGCGTCGGCCAGCACCTCGTCGGCGGTGTCGCCCCGGCCCTGCACCCGGTAGCCGCCCAGGGTGTGCTCGCTCTGCGGGGTGAAACCGATGTGCGCCATCACCGGAATGCCGGCCCCGACGATCGCGGCGATCTGCGCGGCGTTACGGCGGCCACCCTCCAACTTCACCGCGTGGCAGCCACCCTCCTTCATGAACCGGACGGCGGTCCGCAGCGCCTGGGCCGGGCACTCCTCGTACGAGCCGAACGGCAGGTCACCGACGATCAGCGCCTGCCGGGTCGCCCGCACCACCGCCCGCACCAACGGGAGCAGCTCGTCGACGGTGATCGGCAGGGTCGTCTCGTAGCCGAACACGTTGTTCGCTGCCGAGTCGCCGACCAGCAGCACCGGGACCCCCGCCTGATCGAAGATCGACGCCGTGTACTGGTCGTACGAGGTGAGCATCGGCCACCGCTCGCCGCGCTCCTTGGCGGCCATCAGGTCGCGGGTGCGGACCCGTCGGGTGGCCAGGCCGCCGTACAACGCGGTCACCTCGTTCGGAGTGGACTCCACCATCTCTGTCTCCCTTCCTCGAGGCCGCCTGCGCGGTCCCCGGGTTCCGTCGCGATCGTCGCACCGCGCGACGGGCTGACGGCAGGGCCCAGTGCAAGATGTCACTCCGGCCGGGCGAGAAGGCGGCGACGTGACCGCCAGGTCACCGTGCGGCGGCGCCGGGCCGCGTCACCGACCCGGCACCCCCAGGGGTACGGCTCAGCCGTGCTCGCGCCACCGGTTGGTGATCGGCAGACGGCGGTCCCGACCGAACGCCTTCATGGAGATCTTCGTGCCTGGCGCCGACTGCCGTCGCTTGTACTCGGCGGTATCCACCAGCCGCAGCACCTTGTCCACGATCGCCGGGTCGTGACCCGACTCGACCAGCCCGTCACGGCCGAGGTCGCCGTCGACGTAACCGATCAGGATCGGGTCCAGGACGTCGTAGTCGGGCAGGCTGTCGCTGTCGAGCTGGCCCGGGCTCAGCTCGGCGCTGGGCGGCTTCCCGATCGAGTTCTCCGGAATCGGTGCGGTCTCGCCGCGCCGCGCCGCGTCCATGTTCCGCCACTTGGCAAGCCGCCAGATCAGCGTCTTCCAGACGTCCTTGACCGGGTTGAAGCCGCCCACCGAGTCGCCGTACAGGGTGGAGTAGCCGACCGCCAGCTCGCTCTTGTTGCCGGTGGTCAGCACCAGGTGGCCCTCCTGGTTCGACAGCGCCATCAGGATCACGCCACGGACCCGGGCCTGCAGGTTCTCCACTGCCACCCCGGACAGCGACAGGTTGGCCAGGAAACCGTCGACCATCGGCTGGATCGGCTCGACGCGGTAGTCCAGGCCGGTGCGCTTGGCCAGGTCGGCGGCGTCCTCCCGGGAGTGCTCCGAGGAGTGCTGGCTGGGCAGCGACACCCCGACCACCCGGTCCGGCCCGAGCGCGTCGACGGCGAGGGCGGCCACCACCGCCGAGTCGATGCCGCCGGAGAGGCCGAGCACCACCGAGGGGAACCGGTTCTTGTTGACGTAGTCGCGCAGGCCCAGCACCAGCGCCTGCCACACCTCGGCCTCGTCGGCCACCGGCTCGATCAGCCCGCCGGTGACGGCCGGGCCGGCCGGCAGGGGCGGAACGCCGTCCAGGATGCTGTGCACGATCCGCATGCCGTCCGCCACCGTCTCGGTGGTCGGCGCGGTGCCGGCGGCCGGTAGCTCGACATCGTGTACGAGCAGATGCTCGACGAACTGCGGGGCCCGGGTCAGCAGCTCACCGTCCGCGGTGACGATCATCGAGTCGCCCTCGAAGACCAGCTCGTCCTGGCCGCCGGTCATGTTGACGTACGCGATGGCGGCACCCGCCTCGGCGGCCCGGCGGCGGACCAGCGGCAACCGGATGTCGTCCTTGTTCAGCTCGTACGGCGAGCCGTTGATGTTGACGACCAGCCCGACGCCGGCCCGCCGGGCGGCGGCGAACGGACCCCCGGCCTGCCACAGGTCCTCGCAGATGGTCAGCGCGACGTCCACACCGCCGATCCGCACCACGGTCAACTCGTCACCGGAGACGAAGTACCGGTCCTCGTCGAAGACCCCGTAGTTGGGCAGGTGGTGCTTGAAGTAGCGGGCGGCCACCACGCCCCGGTGCAGCAGCGCCGCGGCGTTACGGGCACCCCGGCCCGCCTCGGCGTCCCCGCTGACCTGCGGCGGCCCGTCGGCGTCCAGGTAGCCGACCACCACCGGCAGCTCGCCGAGACCGTCGGCGGCCAGGTCGGCGGCCAGCCGCTCCACGGCGGCCCGGGACGCGGCGACGAAGGACCGCCGGAAGACCAGGTCCTCGACCGGGTAACCGGTGAGCATCATCTCCGGGAAGAGCACCAGTTGGGCACCGGCATCGGCGGCCTGGCGGGTCCAGCTGCGGACCAGGTCGGCGTTTCCGGCGATGTCTCCGACGGTCGGGTTGACCTGGGACAGGGCGAGACGCAGGGTGGGCATGCCTTCATCTTGCCCCAGCCTCGTGGCGACAATCCGTACCCTCGGACGAGATTGCCGCCACCTGCCGCCACGGGCCGGCCGGGCCGCGACGGCAGGAGCCCGGCCCGCCCGGCGGCGGACGTCGCGGGTCCGGCCGGGGCCCCGCTCGCCGGGCGGGACACGAGGGGACGGGCGGCGGCAGTTCGCGTAACGTCTGCGTAACCAGGCCCGGGAAGACTGGGCGATCAGGTCGGGCGCAGCCCGGCCAAGGCGGACAAAACAGTGTCGCGAGGGGTTGGGGAAGTGGACCGTCAGCAGGAGTTCGTCCTCCGGACGCTGGAAGAGCGGGACATCCGGTTCGTCCGGCTGTGGTTCACCGACGTTCTGGGCACGCTCAAGAGCGTTTCGGTGGCGCCCGCCGAGCTGGAGGCGGCCTTCGAGGAAGGCATCGGCTTCGACGGCTCGGCGATCGAGGGCTTCGCCCGGGTCTTCGAATCGGACATGGTGGCCATGCCCGACCCGACCACCTTCCAGGTCTTCCCCTTCGAGGGCGGGGTCAGCGGCGAGAGCGCCCGGATGTTCTGCGACATCCTGCTGCCCGACGGCAGTCCGTCCTGGGCGGACCCCCGGCACGTGCTGCGCCGCGCCCTGTCCAAGGCGGCCGAGAAGGGCTTCACCTTCTACACCCACCCCGAGATCGAGTTCTTCCTGCTGGAGAACGGCCCGCAGGACGGCTCGGTGCCCACCCCGGTCGACACCGGCGGCTACTTCGAGCACACCACCCACGCCGTGGCCCGGGACTTCCGCCGTCAGGGCGTGCTGGCGCTGGAACGGATCGGCATCTCGGTGGAGTTCAGCCACCACGAGGTCGCGCCCGGCCAGCAGGAGATCGACCTGCGCTACGCCGACGCGCTGACCACCGCCGACAACATCATGACCTTCCGGCACGTGGTCAAGGAGGTCGCGCTCTCCACCGGTGTGCAGGCCAGCTTCATGCCCAAGCCGTTCACCGACCAGCCGGGCAGCGGCATGCACACCCACCTGTCGCTGTTCGAGGGGGAGCGCAACGCCTTCCACGACAGCGGCGACCCGATGAAGCTGTCCAAGGTGGCGAAGTCGTTCATCGCCGGCCTGCTGGTGCACGCCCGGGAGTACACGGCCGTCACCAACCAGTGGGTCAACTCGTACAAGCGGCTCTTCCCGCAGCACCTGCCCGACCGGATCACGGAGAGCCCGGCGTACGTCTGCTGGGGGCACCTCAACCGGTCCGCGCTGGTCCGGGTTCCCGCGTACGGCAAGCCCAACTCGGCCCGGGTCGAGGTCCGCTCACTGGACTCGGCCACCAACCCGTACCTCGCCTTCGCGGTGCTGCTCGGCGCCGGCCTCAAGGGCATCGAGGAGGGGTACGAGCTGCCGCCGGGCGCCGAGGACGACGTCTGGTCACTGACCAGCGCGGAACGGCGCGCCATGGGCTACGAGGCGCTGCCGGAGAACCTCGCCGAGGCGATCGACGTGATGGCCGGCTCCGAGCTGGTGGCGGAGGTGCTCGGCGAGCACGTCTTCGACTTCTTCCTGCGCAACAAGCGGGCCGAGTGGGAGCAGTACCGCCGCGAGGTCACCCCGTACGAGCGGCAGCGCTACCTGGCGCTGTAGGCGCGGGGCTGACGCGATTGCGCGCTGCCGCTATCGTCTCGATCACCGCGCCGGTACCCCTCCGGGCGGAGAGTCGGGAGGCAAGTCGGTGCTGGAGGATCTGCTCAGCGGTGCCTGGCAGAGCGTCGTGTTCGGGATCGTCGGCGTCGGGCTGATGGCCGCCGGGTTCGGGCTCGTCGACCTGCTCACCCCGGGCCGGCTACGGGACCTGATCTGGGTCGAGCGCAACGCCAACGCGGGGTTGCTGCTCGCCGCCAACCAGCTCGGCATCGCCGGGATCGTCTTCACCGCGATCCTGACCAGCTACAGCGACTTCGGCAAGGGGCTCGCCTCCACGTTGCTCTTCGGGCTGGTCGGGTTGGCGATCATGGCGTTGGCCTTCGTGGTGCTGGACCTGCTCACCCCCGGCAAGCTCGGCGAGGTGATCTGCTCCCCGGAGCCGCACCCGGCCGCCCGGGTCAGCGCCGCCACCCACTTCGGGGCTGCGCTGATCGTCTGCGCCTGCATCGCCTGAGGTCGTGCGCCTGAGGCCGTGCGCGTAAGGCCGTGCGCGTGAGGCCGTGCGCGTGAGGCCGTGCGTCTGCGGGCGCGCGTCCGCGGGCGCGCGTCTTCGCGCATGGAGATCTTGGACAGTTTCCGTCAGTCGCTGACGGAAACTGTCCAAGATCTCCGACGGTCGAGACGCGCACGTCACCGGGCGGTCGCCGGCGGGCGTCGTACCCCGGCCGTAGCGTGCCGGGCATGAACCGCACGGATCGCCTGTACGCGCTGGTCGAGGAGCTGCGGGCGGTGTCACCACGCCCGCGCAGCGCCCGCTGGCTGGCCGCCCGCTTCGAGGTGAGCAGCCGGACCATCGAACGGGATCTCGGCGCGTTGCAGGAGGCCGGGGTGCCGATCTGGGCCGAGCCCGGGCGCACCGGCGGCTACGTCCTGGACCGCGCCCGCACCCTGCCGCCGGTCAACCTGACCGCCGCCGAGGCGGTGGCGATGGCGGTGGCGCTGCACCGGCTCGCCGACTCGCCGTTCGCCGGGCCGGCCGGCACCGCGCTGCGCAAGCTGGTGGCGGTGCTGCCGGCCGCCGACGCCGCCGAGGCACACCGCCTCGCCGGCCGGGTGCACCTGATCGGCGACGGGCCGGCCACGCCCGTCCCGGCCACCGTCGCCGAGGCGGTCACCGCGCGGCGGGTGCTGCGCATCCGGTACGCCGACCGCGCCGGCGCCGACTCGACCCGTGACGTCGAGCCACTCGGCTACCTCGGCAACTCCCGGCACTGGTACCTGGTGGCCTGGTGCCGGCTGCGCGACGAGCTGCGCTGCTTCCGCACCGACCGGATCCGGACGGTCCGGGCGCTGCCCGACGTGGTGGCCCGGGAGCTGCACCTGACCGATCTCGACATCCCGCACGAACGGCTCCGCCCGCTGAGCCTGGTCTGAAACGGCTCGACGTCGACGACCACCCGGCCGGGGTGGACCGCGTCGACGACCACCCGGCCGGGGTGGGCCGCGTCGACGACAACTCGGCCGGATGATCCGGAAACACCGACAGGACGCTGTCGCGAACGGCCTCGAGACTGCTGGGGACGGCGGCCGAACGGCCGGCCCGGAAATTTCTGGAGGCAACAGATGTCCAGGTCCACCACGCCCATCACCTGGTTCGAATTCGGCGCCGACCGGCCCGAGGCCGCGGAGAAGTTCTACGGAGAGCTGTTCGGCTGGACCTTCGAGGAGCAGGGGCCGGCCAACGGCGCGTCCTACCGGGTGACCGGAGCCGGTGGCGACACCGGGATCAGCGGGGCGATCCGCGCGACCGACGGGAGTTCGCCGAACTACGCGGTGTTCTACGCCGAGGTCGCCGACGTCGAGGAGACCTGCAAGCGGGCCGAAGCGGCCGGCGGTCGGGTGCTGGTGCCGGCGCGTACGGCGCCGAGCGGTCTCACGTCGGCCCACCTGCTCGACCCGACCGGCAATCGCGTAGGCGTGTTCTCGCCCCCGCCCCAGCAGAGCTGACCACCCGTTCCAGGGCCGGCCCTGCTTCGCCCGGCCCTGCTCCGGCCTGGCGTGGTCTGGTCTGGTCTGGCCTGGCCGGCCCTGGTCCGGCCTGGCCTGGCCTGGCCTGGCCGGCCCTGCTCCGGCCTGGCCTGGCGTGGCCTGGCTGAAGCCGGAGCCGGTGATCAACTCCGTTTTCAGGAAGTCGGGGTATCCGACGCACTCGGATGCCCCGACTTCACGAAAGCCGAGTGGATCAAGCCGCAACGGGCCGGGTGGGGCCCGTTCCGGCAGACGGACCGGGGTCGCCGGTGGTCTGCCGAGGCCGGCCCGGGCCGGGTCGACGCGTGCCGGGGTCGCGCGTGGTGTACGAAGGCCGGCCCGGGCCAGGTCGGCGCGTGCCGGGGTCGCCGGTGGTGTGCCAAGGCCGGCCCGGGCCGGGTCGGCGCGTGCCGGGTCGCCGGTGGTCTGCCGAGGCCGGTCCGGGCCGGGTCGGCGCGTGCCGGGTCGCCGGTGGTGTACGAAGGCCGGCCCCGGTCGGTCAGTGCCTGCCGGGGCCGGACCGTCGGATCACTTGCCGGGCGTACCGTCGCCGTGCTGGCCACCGGGACCGTGCGGGCCGCCCGGGCCACGGTGGCCGCCCGCGCCGGGGAAGACGCCGGCCTCGACGGCCTTGGTGATGGCGTCGGCCTGCTCCTGGGTGAGCTTGCCGTCCTTGACCGCCTGCTCCAGGCGCTGCTTGAGCGCGGCCTGCCGGTCCTCGGCGGACGGCCGCTGGGGCCGGTCGGTCGGCCGGTGCTGCTCGCGGATCTTCTCCAGGGCGGCGGTCACCTTGTCGGTGGGCACGCCCAGTTCCTTGGCGAGGGCCTCGGCGAACTCACCCTGCCGGTCGGCCTTGGCACCCGGAGCCGGGGCGGTGCTGGTGCTCGGAGCCGGCGTGGGCGTGTCGGCGGCGAACGCCATCGTCGGGGCCGCGATCCCGACGCCGAGGACGCCGGCGGTGGCCAGGCCGGCCAGCAGGTGCTTCCTACGGATGGTGCGGGACATGCTGTCCTCCAGAGGTTCGGTGATCGTGCGCTGTCGTGACCGACAGTGACCGGGCAGCCTGGGCGGAAGCCATGGCGACCCTGTCAGCGAGCTGACAATCCTGGCCGGCGGTAGCCGAAATCGGTTGTGTCGTCGCTGGCTGAGCGGTCAGGGTGGACGATCACCGACGGAAGGACGCGACATGACCGTCGAAATTCGGGAGATTCCACTCACCGGGCCGGATTCTGGGCCGTACGGCATCACGCCTGGCCCGGACGGCGCGTTGTGGCTGACGCTGGCCCAGGCCGGCGGGATCGCCCGGTTCTCGCCCGACGGCGCGGTCCGGACCTACCCGCTGGAGCCGGCGGGCAGCCGCCCGCTGATCATCACGACCGGGCCGGACGGGGCGCTCTGGTTCACCCGCTCGGGCGACGACCGGATCGGCCGGATCACCGTCGACGGCGAGCAGCGCACCATCGCCCTGCCCGCCGGCACCGGGCCGTGCGGCATCGCGGCCGGACCCGATGGCGCGCTCTGGTACACCGGGATGACCTCCGACACGATCGGCCGGGTGGAGACCGACGGCACCCACAACGCGTTCCCGCTGCCGGTGACCGGCGGGTTCGCTTCGATGATCACTGCCGGCGCGGACCGGGCGCTGTGGTTCACCCTCAACCAGGCGAACGCGGTCGGCCGGATCGACCTCGACGGCACCGTGACGCTGTATCCGCTACCCACAGTGAACGCCGGGCCGGTCGGTATCACCTGCGGCGACGACGGCACCATCTGGTTCGTGGAGATCGCGGCCGGCCAACTCGGCCGGATCGACCCGGATGGCGAGATCGTCGAGATCCCTTTGCCGGACCGGGCGGCCCGTCCGCACGCGATAGTGGCCGACCCGGACGGCGGCGCGTGGTTCACCGAGTGGGGCGCCAACCGGATCGGTCACCTCGATCCCACCGGGCGGATCGAGAGCTACCCGCTACCCACCCCCAACTCCGAACCCCACGGCATCACCCGCACCCCGAAGGGCATCTGGTCAGCCCTGGAAACAGGAGCAATAGCCCACCTGACCCCCTAACCCCACCCCGGGCCAGGGGGAGGGGAGGAGAGGGGGTTATTGGACCGCGGGGGTTGTGGTGAGGGTTGCGGTGGCGGTGTCGAGGGTGGCCTGGGTGCCTACCGGGACGGTGAGTTGGTTGGGTCCGTGGCCGATCGGAAGGCCGCCGAGGACCGGTACGCCCAGGTCCCCGAGGCGTTCGGAGAGGACGTCGACGATCGTGGTGTCCCAGCCGTCGCCGCAGTCGGTGAACTGCCCGACCGCCACCCCGGCCAGCCCGTCCAGTGCGCCGGCCCGGCGCAGGTGGGTGAGCATCCGGTCGACCTTGTACGGGGGTTCCTGCACGTCCTCGATCAACAGCACCGCACCGGTCAGGTCGGGCAGGTCCGGGGTGCCGATCGACGCGGCGATCATGCAGAGGTTGCCGCCGAGCAGGGTGCCGGTGGCGCGACCCGGGACGCGTACGCCGAAGGTCTCCTCGGTGGGGACCGCGGTGATCGACACCGGTTCGGTCGTCATCAGCGCCGCGTGCAGGGACTCGGCGGAGCGCAGCGGCGTGCGCTCGTCGCGCCAGGCCGCCCCGGGGCCGTGCACGCCGGCCAGGCGGGCGCCCCGCCAGAGCGCGAACTGCAACGCGGTGATGTCCGAGAAGCCGGCCACCACCTTCGGATCACGGCGGACGGCGGCCATGTCGATGGCGTCCACGATCCGTTGGGCGCCGTAGCCGCCACGGGTGCAGATCACCCCGCGCACGTCCGGGTCGGCGAAGGCCGCGTTCAGGTCGGCGGCGCGCAGGTCGTCGGTGCCGGCGAGGTAGCCGTGGCGGGCGTACGCGTTCGGTGCCGGCACCGGGCGAAGGCCCCAGCCGGTGAGCAGCTCCATGCCCCGGGCCACCCGCTCCGGCGAGGTCGGCCCGGACGGCGACACCAGCAGCACCGCGTCACCCGGGCGCAGCACGGGCGGGCGGACGGCGGCGGTTACCTCGTGGTGGTTGGGCACAGCGGCAGGGCTTACGGGCACAGCGGCACAGCTTAGCCTCGCTGGTGACTCAATTGTCGGTGTACCGCTCGGCCCAGTCCGGTGCCGGCGGGATGGGTGTGATCACGTCGATCAGCACGCCCGCGGGGTCGGCGAGGATGAAGTGCCGTTGCCCGAAGTCCTCGTCGCGCAGCGTCAGTTCCGGGTGGAGCCCGCCGTGGACGACAAGCCTTTCCCACTCCGCGTCGACGTCGGTGACCTCGAGGTTCAGCAGCAGCCCCCGCACTGGCTTCCGGTAGGCCGCCGGGACTGTCGGATGCCGGTGGTCGAGCAGTGCCAGTTCGTACGCCGGAGGGCCGGGGCGGCGCAGGCTCACGTACCAGTTGGCCTCGAAGGTCGTCTCGAATCCCAGGAAGTGCCGGTAGAAGTCGTGGCACTCGGCCAGCCGGGTCGTGCAGATGACCGGGTAGAAGCTGGTGAGATTCACTGGGACTCCTTCGCGTACCGTCGGTATGTCAACTACCGTATTTCGCATACCGTTGGTATGTCAATTGGGAGGCATGATGGGCCAGGGAGTGCGCGAGGAGCGGCGGGACCAGACCCGGCGGTCCCTGTTGCTGCAGAGTCGGCAGCTCTTCGCCACCCGTGGCTATCAGGCGGTCGGTCTCGCCGAGATCGTGAGCGCGGCCGGGGTTACCAAGGGTGCGCTCTACCACCACTTCGCGAGCAAGGTCGAGCTGTTCCAGGCGGTGCTGACCCAGGTGCAGCAGGAGGTGGGGGACCGGGTCGCCGCCATCGCCGATGCCCAACCGGACCCATGGTCCCGCCTCACCGCCGGCTGCCAGGCGTTCCTCACGGCCAGCGCCGATCCCGAATTCCAGCGGATCATGCTGATCGACGGGCCCGCCGTGCTCGGCTGGCACGAGTGGCGGGCCCTGGACGAGGCCGCCTCGGGTCGCCACCTGGCCGACGCGCTCGCCGACCTCATCGCGGCGGGCATGATTGCCCCGCAGCCGGTGGCGCCACTGTCCCACCTGCTCTCCGGCGCGATGAACGAGGCGGCGCTCTGGCTGGCCGGATCGACAGACCCGGCCGACCTGGCCGCCACCCAGGCGGCGCTGTCCCGATTGATCGACGCGCTGCGGGTCAGCTGAGCCGCAGCGGGCCCGCTCACCGCCACCCTGTGCCGGGGCGTGGCGCCGTGCGGCGTACCGGCTAGCCTCGACGGGTGGCAACCGCGCTGGTGATCGAGAACGACCCGACGGACGACGCGCGCCGGCTGGGTGAGTGGCTGACCGAGGCTGGGCTGGAGCTGTGGGTGGTTCGCCCGCACGCCGGCGACGAGCTCCCCGCCGACCTGGAGGGGTACGCGGCGCTGGTGGTGCTCGGCGGCGACCAACAGGCGTACCCGTTGCCGGACGGCTCGCCCGGCGCACAGTGGTTTCCCGCAGTGGAGGGCCTGCTGCGCAAGGCGGTCCGGTACCGGGTGCCGACCCTGGCGGTCTGCCTGGGCGCGCAGCTGCTCGCCACCGCGCACGCCGGCCTGGTGGAGCGCAGCCCGTCCGGGCCGGAGATCGGTCCCGGCGTGGTCGGCCGGCGCGACGCCGCCGAGAACGATCCGCTGTTCCGGTACGTGCCGTTGATCCCGGACGTGCTCCAGTGGCACTCCGACGAGATCACCGAGCTGCCCCGGGGTGCCACCCTGCTGGCCGCGTCCACCCGCTACCCGCATCAGGCGTTCCGCCTCGGTGACCGGGCGTGGGGGTTGCAGTTCCACATCGAGTGCGACGCCGCGATGATCGCCGACTGGGCCACCGACTCGACCCAACTCGCCGAGCTGGGCTACGACCCGGAGCTGGTGGTAGCGGCCTGCGCCTCGGTGCTGGCCGACATCGAGGAGGTCTGGCAACCGTTCGCCGCCCGGTTCGCCGCGCTGGCCCTCGGCGAGTTGGACGACAGCACGACGCGGCGCGGCCTGCCGCTGCTCGGGCACTGATGAGCCGGCCGACCAGGGCACCGGGCCGGCTCGCCCGGTACGGCTTCGGCACCGCCAAGGGCGACGGCGGCGCGCGCGCCGCGGACCTGCTCGGCCCGCAGGGGCTGCGGCTGTGGCAGCCGGCCGAGCAGGAGCCGGTCGACGAGGCCGCCGCGGAGTTGCTCGCCGCGCTGTCCCGGGCCGCCGACCCGGACCTGGCGCTGCGGCAGCTGCACCGCATCGTGGAAGCGGAGAGCCGCAGCGCCGACGGCACCGCCGGGAGCCGCGCCACCGATGGCGGTGTCGAGTCGCCGCTGCTCGCGGACCTGCACAACGACCCCGGGCTGCGGCGGCGGCTGGTGGCGGTGCTCGGCGCCTCGTCGGCGCTCGGCGACCACCTGGTGGCCCACCCCGAGCACTACCAGGCGCTGCGGACCGCCCCGGACGGGCTCGCCCCGATCGCCGAGGGGCGGCTGGAGCCGGCCGACGGCGGCCACCCGGTGGCGGCGTTGCGGACCGCGTACCGCCTGGCGTTGTTGCGAATCGCGGCGGCCGACCTCACCGGCGGCCGCGGCCTGGAGCAGACGATGGCCGCGCTCTCCGCGCTGGCCGACGCGACGCTGTCAGCGGCGTACGAGATCGCTGTCGCCGAGCTGGCCGACGGCACCGAGCGGCCCCGGCTGGCGGTCGTGGCGATGGGCAAGTGCGGCGGCGGCGAGCTGAACTACGTCTCCGACGTGGACGTCATCTTCGTCGCCGCCGAGGACGCCGACCTGTCCGCCGCGACCCAGGTGGCGACCCGGTTGATCTCCATCTGTGGGCTGGTCGCCTGGCCGGTCGACGCCGCGCTGCGCCCCGAGGGCAGCCGGGGCCCGCTGGTGCGGACCCTCGCCAGCCACCTGGCCTACTACCGGCGCTGGGCACGCACCTGGGAGTTCCAGGCGCTGCTGAAGGCCCGCCCGGCCGCCGGTGACCTGCCGCTGGCCCAGGAGTGGATCGACCAGCTCGCGCCGCTGGTCTGGCGGGCCGCCGAACGACCCGAGGCGGTCGAGGACGTCCGCGCCATGCGTCGCCGGATCATCGACAACATCCCGCCGAAGGAGCTGGAACGCGAGATCAAGCGCGGTCCCGGCGGGCTGCGTGACATCGAGTTCGCCGTCCAGTTGCTGCAACTCGTGCACGGTCGCGGCGACGAGACGCTCCGCGAGCCGGGCACCATCCCGGCGTTGCGCGCCCTGGTCGCCGGCGGCTACGTCGGTCGGGCCGACGGCGAGGCCCTGCTGCGCGGCTACCGTTTCCTGCGCAGCGTCGAGCACCGACTGCAACTCCAAGGGCTACGTCGTACGCACACAGTGCCCGCCGAACCGGGCGCGTTGCGCTGGCTCGCCGCCGCGCTGGGTTTCACGGCCGCGCCGGGGCGCAGCGCGGTCGAGAGCTTCCGGGCCGAGTGGGTCACCCACGCCACCGAGGTACGCCGACTGCACGCCAAACTGCTGTACCGGCCGCTGCTGGAGTCGGTGGCCCGGGTGCCGGCCGACGGGTTGCGACTCACCCCGGAGGCGGCCCGCAACCGCCTGGAGATCCTCGGCTTCGCCGACCCGGCCGGGGCGCTGCGTCACCTCCAGGCGCTCACCGGCGGGGTGAGCCGCACAGCCGCCATCCAGCGCACGTTGCTGCCGGTGCTGCTCAGCGAGTTCGCCGACGCGCCGGAGCCGGACCGGGGGCTGCTCAACTACCGCAAGGTCTCCGACAAGCTGGGCAGCACCCCCTGGTATCTGCGGCTGCTGCGCGACGGCGGCCCGGTGGCCCGCCGGCTGGCCCGGGTCCTCGCCCTGTCCCGGTACGTGGCCGACCTGCTGGCCCGTGATCCGGAGGCGCTGCGGCTGTTGGCCGAGGAGAACGAGCTGGCCCCGCGCCCGCCGGAGGTGCTGCGGGAGGGGTTCCTGGCGGCGGCGGCCCGGCACGCCGACCCGGTGGAGGCGACCAGCGCGGTGCGCGCGCTGCGCCGTCGGGAACTGGTCCGGGTGGCCTGCGCCGACGTGCTCTGCCGGGCGGGTTCGCTCGCACCCACACCCACCCGACCGGACGGCGCGAACCGGCCGGCTCCCGGCCTGTCCGACATCACCCAGGTCGGTACGGCGCTCGCGGACGTCACCGACGCCACCCTGGCCGCCGCGCTGCGGGCCGCCCAGGCCAGCCAACCCGCGCCGGAAGGGTTGCGGTTCGCGGTGATCGGCATGGGCCGGCTCGGCGGGTACGAGTCGAACTACCTCTCCGACGCCGACGTGCTCTTCGTCTACGACCCGCCCGCCGGGGTCGGCGAGAGCGCCGCCAGCGCCGCCGCGCACGCGATCGCCGAGGAACTTCGTCGACTGCTCGGCGTGCCCGCCCCCGACCCGCCGCTGGGGGTCGACGCCGACCTGCGCCCGGAGGGTCGGCAGGGTCCGCTGGTCCGCAGCCTCGCCGCGTACGCGGCGTACTACGCCCGCTGGTCGCGGGTGTGGGAGGCGCAGGCGCTGCTGCGCGCCCGGTTCGTCTGCGGCGACGCGGGCCTGGGCGCCGAGTTCGAGGCGATGATCGAGCCGGTGCGGTACCCGGCCGACGGGCTGACCCGCGAGCAGGTCGTCGAGATCCGGCGGATCAAGGCCCGGGTGGAGACCGAACGGCTGCCCCGGGGTGCCGACCCGGCCACCCACACCAAGCTGGGTCGCGGTGGGCTCGCCGACGTGGAGTGGGCGGTGCAACTCGTCCAGCTCCGGCACGCCGGCGCGAACCCGGCGCTGCGCGGCACGCGTACCCTCGACGTCCTCGCGGCGGCCGAGCGGGCCGGCCTGATCGACCCGGCCGACGCCGCGGAGATGGCCGCCGGTTGGACCCTGGCCGCCCAGGTCCGCAACGCGTTGATGCTGGTCCGGGGCCGGGCCGGCGACCAACTGCCCCGGCACGGGGTGGAGTTGGCCGGGGTGGCCCGGCTGCTCGGCCGCGACGACCCGGGGGAGTTCCTCGACGAGTACCTGCGCACCGGCCGTCGCTCCCGCGCCGCGGCCGAACGGGTCCTCGATGCCTGAGGTGTCGCCACGCCCGCTCGGGCGGCGCACCGGCTGGGTGGCGGCGACCGGGGTGGCGGTGCTGCTCGCCGTCGCGTTCCTGCTCGCGCCCCGGATGGGCACCGACCTCGCGGCGCAGGTGGCCCGCGCCGACTTCGCCGACCGGTACGGTGCGACGCCCCTCGACCTCGGCTGGTACGGCGGCGTCAACCAGTACGGCTACAGCCTGTTCACCGCCCGGTTGGGCGCGTTGGTCGGGGTGCGTCCACTGGGGGCGGTCGCCGCCGTGCTCGGCGCGTTCGCGCTGGCCTGGCTGTTCGCCCGCAACCGGGCCCGACGCCCGCTGTTGGCCGGCGTCCTCGGTGCCATGGTCCTGGTCGGCAACCTGGCGAGCGGGCGGGTCACCTTCGCCGTCGGGCTGACGTTCGGCCTGCTGGCGCTCTGCGCGGTCAGCATCGAACGCCCGCCGCGTCCGGTCCGATTGGCCCTCGCCGCCGCCTGCGCCGCGGTGGCGACGGCGGCGAGCCCGGTCGCCGGCCTGTTCACCGGGCTGGCCGGGGCCGCGCTGCTGCTGGCGGCAGTGCGGCGCGGCGACGGGCCGGGGCGGGCGCTGGCGGGTGGATGGCGGGCCGAGGCTCCACTGGCCGAGGGCCTCGTCCTGACCCTGGCGCCGATCGTCACCGTGGCGCCGATCGCGGTCCTGTTCGGCAACGGCGGCACCCAGCCGTACTCGGCCGAGTCGATGCGGATCAACGTCGCCCTCGCCGTGCTGGTGGCGGTCCTGCTGCCGCGCCGCCGCCGGGTGCTGCGCATCGGCGCGGTGCTCACCGTGCTGCTCCTGATCGGGGCGTACTACCTGCCCAGCCCGATCGGTTCCAACGCGCTGCGGCTGCCGATGCTCTTCGCGCTGCCCGTGCTGGCCGGGTACGCGGCGTTGCCGACGCCGTGGCTGGCCGGGCTGCTCGCCGCGACGGTGTGGTGGCAGTCGCCGGTGATGACGAGCGACGTCACCCGGGCCGGTGCCCCGGAGAGCGCCCCGGCGTTCCACCGCCCGCTCGTCGAGGAACTGCAACGTCTCCAGCCCGCCGGACGGGTCGAGGTGGTGCCGCTGCGCGACCACTGGGAGTCCGCGTACCTGCCACCGACAGTGCCGTTGGCCCGGGGCTGGGAACGCCAGGTCGACAGTGACCGCAACGCGCTGTTCTACGACGGCACCCTGAACGCGCAGACCTACCAGCGGTGGCTCCACGACGAGGCCGTGACGTACGTGGCGATCGCACCGGACGCCCCGGCCGACCGGTGGGGCCGCGACGAGGCCGCGTTGATCCGCGCCGGCCTGCCGTACCTGCGGGAGGTCTGGCGTGATCCGACCTGGCGGCTGTACGCGGTCGCCGACCCGACGCCGCTGGTCGGCGCACCCGGCCAGCTCGTCGCCGCCGACCGGGGCTCGGTGCGGCTGACCGCCGCGCCCGGCGACGTGCCGGTGCGGGTGCGCTGGTCACGCTGGCTGTCGCTGGACGGCCCGGACGGCTGCGTGCGACAGGGCGTGGACGGGTTCACCGAGGTACGGGTCCGCTCGGCCGGCGACTACACGATCTCCAGCAGCCTGGCCCCGGCCCAGCACTGCTGACGGTGCCTGCCGTCGCTGCCCGACCGGAGTGCTGGCAGCATGTCGGGCGTGCCTTCCCACCTCGCGCGCTGGACCGGCCTGGCCGGCTCGACGCTGATCGCGCTGTCCGCGTTCCTCGGGGGAGCGTTCCCCAGCGGCCCGCTGCGCAGCACCCCGGTCAGCATCTGGCAGGGCCCCAACGGCCCGCTGATTCTCGCCGCCTGGGCGGTCGGCACCGGCCTGCTGGCGTACGCCTGGTGGGCGCTGCGTGACGGCGTGCCGTCGACCCGTTGGGCGCTGGTCACCGTGGGCCTGTGGCTGCTGCCGCTGCTCGTCGCACCCCCCTTCGGCAGCCGGGACGTCTACGCGTACGCGTGCCAGGGCGCCAGCTTCGCCGCCGGCATCAGCCCGTACGAGCAGGGTGTGTCCGCACTGCCCTGCCCCTGGCTGGACACGGTTTCGGTCATCTGGCGGGACACCCCGGCGCCGTACGGGCCGCTGTTCGTGCTCATCGCGGGCGCGGTGGTCGAGGTCACCGGTTCGCTGACCGCCAGCATCGTGCTGTTCCGGGCCCTGTCGCTGGTCGGCGTGGCGCTGACCGCGTGGGCGCTGCCGGTGCTGGCCCGCCGAGCCGGGGTTCCGGCCGGCCGGGCGGTGTGGTTGGCGCTGGGCTGCCCGCTGGTCGCGACGCACCTGATCGGTGGCCCCCACAACGACGTGCTGATGCTCGCCGCGCTGGTCGGTGGGCTGGCCGTGGTGGCCGCCCACCCGGGCCGACGCGGGCTGCTGCTGGTCGGCGGGTTGCTCCTCGGTGTCGCCGTGGCGATCAAGGTCACCGCCGTGGTGGTGGTGCCGTTCGCCGCGCTGGCGGCCACCGCCGGGCCGTTCCGGATCCGGACGCTGATCCGCGACGGCGGCTGGGTGGTCGGCGGCGCGGTCGCCACAGTGGTCGGCGTGACAGTCGTCGGTGGGCTGGACTTCGGCTGGGTCGGCGGACTCTCCCAGGGCGGCGCCGCCATCGCCTGGACCTCCCCACCCACCGCCATCGGGCAGACCATCAACTATCTCGCGGTGCCGTTCGGCGCTCACATCGACGCGTTGCCGGCGACCCGCGCGATCGCCGTGGTGGTGCTGGCCGTCCTGCTCGTCTGGCTCTGGTGGCGTTCCCGCACCCGTGACCCGCTGTTCTACGCCGGCCTCGCGCTCGCCGTGACGGTCGCGCTCTCGCCGGTGGTGCACCCCTGGTACTGGACGTGGCCGTTGTTCGTGCTGGCCGCCACCGCCCGGCGGACCGGATGGTTCGTCGTGGTCGCCCTGGTCGCCTCGTTCCTGATCCTGCCGGACGGCACCGGGCTGCCCCGGTACACCAAGACGGTCGGGGCGCCGCTGATGACGCTGTTGGTGATCGTGGTGGTCGTCCGGTTGGTACGGTCGGCTCGGGCGGCCCGTCAGCCGGTCGCCGCCGACTGAGGGAAGGTGCGCCGGTGACCGCTCCCGGTGCCGCTCTGTCCCGGTACGCCGGTCTGCTCGGCGCCGTTCTGCTCGCCGTGGCCGCACACCTCGGCGGAGCGCTGCCCGACGCCCCGCTGGGCGTCACACCCGCGTCGATCTGGCGAGCCCCGGACGGCCCCGCCACGCTGACCTGCTGGCTGGTCGGCACCGTGCTGCTGGTCGGCGCGTGGTGGTCGCTGCGCGACGGTGCCCCGTCGACCCGATGGGCGTACGTCACCGCCGGGCTGTGGGCGCTGCCGCTGCTCGTCGCGCCACCGCTGGGCAGCCGGGACGTCTACTCGTACGCCTGTCAGGGCTGGACGTACGCGCACGGCGTCGACCCGTACGCGGTGGGGGTGGCGGCGGGCGGCTGCCCCTGGCTGGACACGGTCGCCCCGATCTGGCGCGACACCCCGGCACCGTACGGGCCGGTCTTCGTCCTGCTCGCCGCGCTCGCGGTGGGTGTCGGTGGCGGGTTGACCGGCACGGTCGTGACACTGCGGGTCATCGCCGTGGCGGGCGTTCTGCTGGCTGCGTACTGCCTGCCCGGTCTGGCCCGCGCCGCCGGGGTGCCGATCCGGCGGGCCGCCTGGCTTGCGCTGGCCGGGCCGTTGGTCGGGGTGCACCTGGTGGCCGGGGCGCACAACGACGCGGTGATGCTGGGTCTGCTGCTCAGCGGGCTGCTGATGGCGATCCGGCGACCGGGTAGGCCGGCGGCGCTGCTGCTGGCCGGGGCGCTGCTCGGCCTGGCGGTCACGGCGAAGGCCACCGCCGTGGTGGTGGTGCCGTTCGCCGTGTTGGCCGGGGTGCGCGGCCGGTACACCTGGCGGGCGCTGTTGCGCGACGGCGGCTGGCTGGCCGGAGGGCTCGTCGGCGCGGTGCTGGTCACCTCGGCGGCGTCCGGTCTCGGGTTCGGCTGGGTGGGCGGGCTGACGCACAGCGGCGACTCCGAGCAGTGGACGTCACCACCCACCGCCGTCGGCTTCGTCGTTGACTACGCCGGTGCGCTGGTCGGCCGGGACCCGCAGGCGGTGCCGGTGCTCCGCGCTGTCGCCCTGCTGCTGCTCGCCGGGGTGCTGGCAGTGCTGTGGTGGCGGGCCTGTCGGGCGCTGCGCGGTGCGGACGACGTCCCACGGGTGGCGCAGGTCGAGGGAAACGGCCCCGGGGTGGCGCTGCGCGGCGCGGCGCTGGCGCTGGTCGCCACCGTCGTGCTGTCCCCGGTCTTCCACCCCTGGTACGCGACCTGGCCCCTGGCGCTGCTCGCACTCACCGCCGGGCGGACGACATGGTTCGTGCTGCCGGCCTCGGCGGCGGCCTTCCTCACCCTGCCCGACGGCACCAATCTGGCCCGGTTCACCAAGGCTCCCGGCGCGGTGGCGATGACCGCCCTGCTCCTGACCGCGCTGGCAATCACCCTCCAGCGCCCCCGCGAAGATCGCGCTCGATCCCGGATGTAGTGGTGTCGGGCAGCGTCGGATGCCGCTACATCCAGGATCGAGCACGATCATGAGCGGTCAGGCCCGCGTTCCACAGGTGGGGCACTGTCGGCTCGGGGTCGGGGTGGTGGCAGGCCGGCGGGCGCGAACGAGGACTGTCAGGAGCAGTACGGCCGGACCGACGACCGCGACGGCGACCGCGCTCGCGGCCAGGTCCGTGAAGGTGACACCACCGTGTGCCGAGTTGAGGCTGTCAGCCAGGCCGGGCACCGTCAGGAAGCCGGCGGGGGTGAGCAGTGTGACGAGCGCCCAGCCGCCGCGGGTGTCCCCGCCCGCAGCCAAACCCGTCGCCAGCAGCGCCCCGACGACAAGCAGCAGTCCGCCGACGGAGGGCAGGAAGATCGTCATGGTGATGCCGTAGTAGCTGTCGACTGCGTCCAAGCCGACCAGCAACTCCGTCGCCACCAGCGTCAACAGTGCGGACAGCAGTGGCGTGAGCCGGATCGCCGTCGGAAGTCGGTCGGGCAGGGCGAGCCCGAGCAGGCCCAGGACCACCTGCGGCAGAAGCACGAACAGCGGTGGTCGGGGGGCGTCGAGCACAGCGGCCACCGGCGGCAGCGCCAGGGTGAGCAGGAGCGCGACGGTGATGGACAGCCGGGCGACCCGACTCGGCGCGACGGCCGTCACCACCGCCACCAGCAACCATGCCGCCCACGCGACGACACCGAGCGAGACGAAGGGGCCGACGTGCGGGACTCCCCACTCCGCGGGCGGCGGATGTTGCTCTGCCGCACCCCACACACCAGCGAGAGCGCTAGCGGTGACGAGCGACAGCAGCGCCGCGAGGCGTACCCCGGGAATCAGACCGGTGACGCCCACGGCCCGCAGCCGCTGGCGGAGGCCGCCGCGCACCAGGTCCGCGGCGTCCGCCGGTGTGGGCCAGCGTTGGTCACTGGCGGCCAGGTCGAGGTAGGTGCCGACGATTTCGGCGCCGCGGGCGCGCCGGTACTCGGCGGGGTACGCGCGCAACAGCCGGAGGTAACGCCGTTCCAGGTCGTTCATGCCAGCCCTCCGACCGTACGCGGGGTGACGGGGCGGGCGGCGCGAGCCCGCTTGGAGAGTTGGGTGGTTGCGGCTTCGACGTTGCGGCGCAGCCGCTCGGTCTCGGCGCTCAACGTGGTCTCGCCGCCGGGGGAGAGGCGGTAGTAGCGACGCAGCCGACCGTCCACCACCTCCTCCCGGTCGACCTCGACGAGGCCGGCGTCGACGAGCCGGTCGAGGGCCCCGTAGAGCGTCCCGGGGCGGAGCGACACGCGGTTGTCGGAGAGGGCGGCGACCTCGTGGATCAGTCCGTAGCCGTGCATCGGCTCGGCGGCGAGCGCGGTGAGGATCAGGAAGGTGGGTTCGCGTAGCGGTGTGTCCACCGCCGCAATATATCGGACGCGAAGGCATAGCGGGGGGGTCGAAACGGGCCGGGCCGGCCCCGCTGACGCGGAGCCGGCCCGGCCGGTGGTGCGGTGACTGCTCAGCAGTCGTAGTACATGGCGAACTCGTGCGGGGTCGGGCGCAGGCGCACCGGGTCGACCTCGTTGGCGCGCTTCCAGTCGACCCAGGTGGAGATCAGGTCGGGGGTGAAGACGCCACCGTCGAGCAGGTAGTCGTGGTCGGCCTCCAGCGAGTCGAGCACTGCCGGCAGCGAGCCCGGCACCTGCTTGACGTCGCCCCACTCCTCCGGCGGGAGGTCGTAGAGGTCCTTGTCGATCGGCGTCGGCGGCTCGATCTTGCTCTTGATGCCGTCGAGGCCGGCCATCATCATGGCCGAGAAGGCCAGGTAGACGTTGGCCGACGGGTCCGGAACGCGGAACTCGACGCGCTTGGCCTTCGGGTTGCTGCCGGTCACCGGGATGCGGGTGCAGGCGGACCGGTTGCGCTGCGAGTAGACCAGGTTGACCGGCGCCTCGAAGCCCGGCACCAGGCGACGGTACGAGTTGACCGTCGGGTTGGTGAAGGCCAGCAGCGACGGCGCGTGGTGCAGCAGACCGCCGATGTACCAGCGGGCCATGTCGGACAGACCCGCGTAGCCGGTCTCGTCGTAGAACAGCGGCTCACCGTTGAGCCAGAGGCTCTGGTGGGTGTGCATGCCGGAGCCGTTGTCACCGAAGAGCGGCTTGGGCATGAACGTCGCGGTCTTGCCGTTGGCCCACGCCTCGTTCTTCACGATGTACTTGAAGAGCTGGAGCTGGTCGGCGGCGTGCAGCAGCGTCGAGAACTTGTAGTTGATCTCGGACTGACCGGCGGTGCCCACTTCGTGGTGCGAACGCTCCACGGTGAAACCGGTGTCGACCAGCCGGCGCACGATCGAGTCCCGCAGGTCGGCGTAGTGGTCGACCGGCGGCACCGGGAAGTAGCCGCCCTTGTACGCGGTCTTGTAGCCGCGGTTGCCGCCCGGCTCCTCGCGGCCGGTGTTCCACGCGCCCTCGACCGAGTCGATGTAGTAGAACGACTGGTGCGCCGAGGTCTCGTGGCGGATCGAGTCGAAGATGTAGAACTCCGCCTCCGCGCCGAAGTACGCGGTGTCGGCGATGCCGCTCGCCGCCAGGTACGCCTCGGCCTTCTTCGCGACGTTGCGCGGGTCGCGGCTGTAGGCCTCGCGGGTGAACGGGTCGTGAATGAAGAAGTTGAGCGCGAGCGTCTTCTGCGCGCGGAACGGGTCGATGAACGCGGTGGCGACATCCGGGAGCAGGAGCATGTCCGACTCGTGGATCGCCTGGAAACCGCGGATCGACGAACCGTCGAACGCGAGGCCGTCGGTGAAGAGGTCGTCGTTGACGGACTCGACCGGCAGGTTGAAGTGCTGCATCACGCCGGGCAGGTCACAGAAACGAACGTCGACGAACTTCACGTCCTCGTTCTTGAGGTATCGCAGCAGTTCCTCGGGGTTGGCGAACACACATCCTCCTGGCACGTCCACGGGGTGGCTAGGCTTCTGGCGACGCTAGGGCCGGGGGGTTGCCCGGCCGTGTCTCCGTTGTTTCTGCCGTGTTACGTCCCTCGCGGAGGGTCAGCGACGCCCGTGTCCACGCCTGCGGCCCGCCAGGAACGCCGTACCGACTGTGCCAGTGTAGTGACATCTGATGCCTTTGGCCGGAATCGGCACACAGTGGCGGCGGCACCCGGCAGACCCTCATACCGGCGCGGATACCCTTGAGCGCTGTGACCAATCCGCACCTCCCGGCAGCGCCGGCCACCGACCCCACCTTCACCGCGCCGAGCCTCGGCCGGCGGTTCGGGGCGCTGATCATCGACTGGGTGCTCTGCCTGCTGGCGTCCAACCTCTTCGCCGACCCGGTACGCGACGGCTGGGCCCCGGTGCTGGTACTGGTCCTGGTGTACGGCATCTTCCTCGGCCTGTTCGCCCAGACGCCAGGTATGTACATCACCAAGATCCGCTGCGTGAACTGGCACGACGGCGGCCGGATCGGCGTGCTCCGGGGGCTGATCCGGGGCCTGCTGCTGGCCCTGGTCGTCCCCGCGCTGATCATGGACGAGCACCGCCGGGGCCTGCACGACCGCCTCGCCGACTCGGTCATCGTCGACGCTCCCCGCGGCTGACCCGCGACGAGGTGACGGCGATGGGCTCGCCCACCACCCTGCAGGGTGGATACACCTGGAACTTCGTCATGCCGCTGCTG